>NZ_JBWKZI010000002.1:432500-562500 GCF_059424385.1 Sphingobium sp. GW456-12-10-14-TSB1
CGGATCTCTTCGGGCAAGCGGACAATCACCGGAAAGCGGCGGTCGCCCTCAAACATCTCGCCCGCTTCCTTGCCGCCGATGGAAATGGCGACAACATTCTGAACGTCACCAACATTGAGGCCCAGGCGCGCCAGAGCGGCGCGATCGGGCGTGATCTGCAGCACCGGCAGGCCAGTCACCTGCTCGACACCGACATCCGCCGCGCCGTCTATCTGGCTGACGACCTCCTCGACCGATTGTCCGATGCGGAGCAATTCGTCGAGATCGTCGCCAAATATCTTGATCGCGACATCGGCGCGGACCCCCGACAAAAGCTCGTTGAAGCGCATCTGGATGGGCTGGGTGAATTCATAATTATTGCCCGGTATCTGCTCGACCGCTTCCTGCATTTCAGCGACCAGCCGAGTGCGCGGCTTGCGCGGGTCGGGCCAGTCCTTGCGGTCCTTGAGCATGATGAACGTGTCAGCGACCGATGGCGGCATCGGATCGGTCGCGACCTCCGCCGTACCGATCTTGGCCACGACGCGCTCGACTTCAGGAAAACGCTTGAGCCGGGATTCAACCGCTTTCTGCATCCCGATCGCCTGGGTCAGACTGGTGCCGGGGATGCGCAGGGCGTGCATGGCAATATCGCCCTCATCCAGATTGGGGACGAATTCCGATCCCATCCGGCTTGCAGCAAAGCCTGCCAGCAGCACCAGACCGACAGCGAGTACGACAATGGCTTTGCGCAATTGCAACGCCCGTTCCAGCGCGGGTTCATAGATGCGACGCGCCCAGAGCATCAGGCGGCTTTCCTTCTCTTCGACCTTGCCGGTGACGAACAGGGCGATGGCAGCGGGCACAAAGCTGAGCGAGAGGATAAGCGCGGCTGTCAACGCCATGACGACGGTGATCGCCATGGGATGGAACATCTTGCCCTCTACCCCGGTAAGCGCGAAAATGGGAACATAGACCAATGCGATGATGAGGACGCCGAACAGCGATGGGCGGATCACTTCCGACGTGGCAGAGGCGGCCAGCGCGAAGCGCTCGTCGCGGTCGAGCAGGCGGCCAAGGCCGTGCTGCGCCTCGCCATAGCGGCGCAGGCAATTTTCCACGATGATCACCGCACCATCGACGATCAAACCGAAATCGAGCGCGCCAAGGCTCATGAGATTGCCCGACACCCCCGCCTGCACCATGCCCGTGATGGTCATCAGCATCGCAATGGGAATGACGGCCGCGGTGATGAGAGCGGCGCGGACATTGCCGAGCAGCAGGAACAACACGACGATGACGAGCAACGCGCCTTCGAGCAGGTTTTTCTCGACCGTCCAGACTGCCCGTTCGACCAGATCGGTCCGGTCGTAGATCGCGACCGCCTCAACCCCGGCGGGCAGCGCCTTGGCGGCCTGCTTCAGTCGCTCCGCCGCTGCGCGCGCGACCACGCGGCTATTCTCGCCCGCCAGCATGACGACTGTGCCCAGCACGACTTCCTGCCCGTTTTCTGTGGCGGCACCGGTACGCAATTCCTGACCCATCCCGACATCGGCGACGTCATTGATGCGGATCGGCACGCCGCCGCGATTGGTGACGATGATGGATTTGAGGTCTTCAACGCCCCCCGCCTGCCCCGGCACCCGGACCAGATATTGCTCGCCATAGCGTTCGACATAGCCTGCGCCGACATTGGCATTGTTGCGGCCTAGCGCCTCGACCACATCATCGAGCGCAAGCCCATAGGCCGCCATCCGGTCCGGCAACGGGGTGACATGATATTGCCGTTCATAGCCGCCAATGCTGTTGACTTCAGTGACGCCCGGCGTGTTGCGCAATTGCGGGCGGATCACCCAATCCTGCAAGGTGCGCAAATCCTCCGCATTATAGGGCGTGCCGTCCGCCTTGCGCGCGCCCGGTCTGGCCTCCAGCGTGTACATGAAAATTTCGCCAAGGCCGGTCGCGATCGGCCCCATTTCCGGTTCGACGCCGGGCGGCAATTGCGATCGCGCGGTCTGCAACCGTTCGTTGATCAGCTGGCGCGCGAAATAAATGTCGGTGCCATCGGCAAAGACGGCAGTGACCTGCGACAGGCCGTAGCGGGAGATGGAGCGTGTATAGTCCAGCCCCGGCAGGCCCGCGATCGCCGTTTCGATCGGAAAGGTGACCCGCTGTTCCGCCTCCAGCGGCGAAAAGCCGACGGCTTCGCTGTTGATCTGCACCTGGACATTAGTGATGTCCGGCGTCGCGTCGATCGGCAGCCGCTGAAAGCTCCATATGCCAAGTGCGCAAAGCACAAGCACGGCTGCCAACACCGCCCAGCGCAAGCGGATGGAGGTGGTGACGATACGTTCGAGCAGCGGGGGCTGGCCGGCGGCGATGGCCTCAATGGTCATGGCTGGCTCCCGACTTGTCGATGTCGGCGCGGATCAGGAAAGCGCCATCAGTGACATATTCGGTGCCGGGCTCCAGCCCGTCCAGCACTTCTGTCCATTCCGGCGTCCTGCGGCCCAGTTCGAGCATGCGTACTTCATAGCTGTTGCCGACCTTGGCATAGACGACATCAAAATCGCGGAAGCGCTGGATCGCCTTGGTCCGCACCGCCAGCTTCGCCTGCGTTTCGGCAACGGCGAAGGCGCCTTCCACTCCCATGCCGGGGCGGAACTGATCGGCTGCGGATTCGGGCAGATGGACATGGGCGAGCAAGGTCTGGCTGGCCAGGTCTGCGGTCGGCAATATCGCTTCCACTGCGCCGGTCAGCCGGGCCGCACCCGACAGACTGCGTAGCGCGACCTTCTGCCCTACCCGCACCCTTTCAGCATCGCGCGGATAGACGAAAAATTCGGCATGCAGCTTGGCCGGATCGGCAATCACGAACAGCGCCCGGTCCCCGGTCATGTCCCCAATATTGGCATTTTTTTCCACGATGATGCCGTTGATCGGCGCAGTGACGGCATAGGTCTGGAGCGAATGGCTGGATTCGACGCGCAGCAGTGCCTGGCCCCGCCGCACAGTCTGGCCCAGTTCGCCGTTCATCGACATGATCTGCCCAGGCAGTCGGGCGCGGACGTCGGCCTTGCCTTCAGGCGTGATTTCAATGCGGCCCGACAAGTCGATCAATTCGGCGATCGAGGCTGGCCCTGCCCGTTCGGACCGCACCCCGCCCGCCCGCGCAGCGTCCGCGGCGATGGTGGTTCGGCCTTCATAGGACGCATAGCTCCATTTATGCGTCCGGCCAGCTTCGGCAGCCATGACCTTTACATCGAAACTATGCGGTTCTTTCACAGCCCCGCGACCACGCAGAAAATCATCCTGCGGGGAGAAGGCAAATCGATCGATCTTGCCGCCCAGCCTGGTCAGTTCGACACTCAGTTGAACATCTTGCGGCCTGACCGGCTTGTCGTCACGATAGGCGTAGACATGGAATTCGGGTTCGGCGCCATCTTCAAAGATGGTGATTTCAACCGCGAAATTGCCGTCGCGCAGCATCCGACCGCGATGGGGACCGCGCTCTTCCTCGGCCTCTTCCGCGCCATGCTCTTCATGATCGTGCGAGGGCGGGGTTTCGCTACACCCGGCAAGCCAGGTGGGGGCGAGCAGCAGGGCCGCAAATTTCAACAAGGGGGACATCAGCGATTCTCCGCGCTGGCAAGAAGGGATGCATGGCGACCGGTCAGCCGATCGAGCCGCGCGCCGTCGAGATGGTAGGATTTGAGCAGGGCGATGCGGCGATCATAGACATTGATCATCGCCTCCTGTGCCTGCGTGACTTCCAGGAAAGTGAAAGCGGTGCCGCCGCGATTATAGCCGTCGCGCACCAGCACGACCGCGCGTTCGGCGCTGGGCAGAACCACATTGTCGATCTTGTTGATTTCGCGCACGATCGTCGCGCGCTGCGCCAGCAGCCGGTTTATGTCGCGCGTCGCCTGCACCCGCAGCACCGCAATTTCGGCTTCGGCGACACGACGTTCGGCTTGCGCCTGCTCGACATTGCCGCGCTGGGCGCGCCGACCGCCAAGCGGGATGGAGCCGCCGACCACGATGCTGACATCATTGCCCTGCCCATAATGGCGCAGCCCCGCGCGCAGGACCGGATCGGCAGCGCTGTTCGCCTCCGCCAGCCGCGCGCGCGCCGCCGCCGCATCACGCTCTGCATCGAGCAGTGCGACATCTATGGGCTGTGCGTCGGCGGCCGGATCGGGTGCCAGGCGGGAAAAGCTGCTGCTATCGATCTCCACGTCGCCCTGCGCGCCCCACCATGCGGCCAGCGACATGCGCGCAATCCGGGCAGCCTCAATCGCCTGTTCATGGGCGATGCGGGCCTGTGCCACGGCGGTGCGGGCGCGTTCCAGCGCGAACAGGGGATCGAGCGCGCGCGCGACCCTGCGCGCCACTTCCCGCTCCAGTCGTTGGGCGAGCGTCAGCCGTTCCAGCGCGACAGGGATTTCGGCTTCCGCCGCCAGCGCCTCCACCCAGGCGGTCTGCGCCTGTGCCAATATGTCGAGCTGGCGCAGGCGGCCGCGTTGCTCGGTCACATCGCGGTTCAGCCGCGCCGCGCCGATCCGCGCCTCCCGCTTGCCACCACGTTCCCAGGTCCGCTCATACCAGGCAGTCGTCTGGGTGCTGGCGATCGGCGTGTAGGGATCCGTGCGGGCCAGATCCTCCAGGTCGACCGTGACGACATCCTGGGGCCGGACCTCCGCCTGCTTTATGGCGGCGCTCGCCGCGTCATGTTGGGCGGCAGTCACGGCAACGCCGGGATCGGCCTGCGCCACGCGCGACAGCGCATCGGCAAGCGTCAACCCCTGCGCTGCCAATGGCGGAGCGGGAAAGAGAGCGCTGGCAAGCAGCATGATGGTCAGGCGCGGAACAGCGCGCGCCCTGAAATATGGAGACATGAAACAGGCTTTCGCTATGCGACGTGGATCAACCCGCGCCGCATGGCGGCCGCAGGCTCAGACGCGGAAAGCGAACAGCCTGGGTGGGCGCTCTTGCCCCTGAAAGGCGGAGTCCGGCTCCACCTGATCAATCATCATGGCAGGCGGCGCAAAGCGCGACGAGGGCGCAGCGAGTCCTGCCTGCGTGAGCAGGATGATACCGGACCCGCTATCGCCATGATGGTGATGGCTGTCGGGCAAGCGATCGGACTGCCCTTCATCCTGTTCGCCATTGACATCATGGTCGGCGTCATGCGCCTCTTCCACAGTCAGAGCGCTTAACAGGAGATGCCCATGGGCCTGGGCCGCGCCGGGCGCATGCTGCACCTTATCGATCATCCGCGAAAGGCCCATGCCCGCAAACAGGGCCAGCAGCGCAATGCACAGCAATGCGACCAGGCGAGCATGCAGGGAGAAGCGCAAGGCGGGCATGGCGTCAGCCTATCCAGCCAAGCAGGGCGGCACAAGTCTCTGTCGATCGCAAAGCGCCATCGTAAATCGCATTCATGGGGCCGGTAGCAGCATATCCTGCCGCCCTGCCCGACCAAAGCCATCGCGGCATCGGCCTGTCATGCACGGCAATGGCCAGTCGCCTTGTCCGGCGACCGGCCATTTTTGATGCCTGTGTCAGAAGCTCTTTTTCGCGGTGATCATCCATTCGCGCGGCCGACCGACCACGCCGGAAACGACGCCGAAGCTGCCGACATTTTCCGCCTTGCCAGCATAATAATAGCTATCGAGCAGATTGGTGACCCCAAGGCTGAGCGACCAGTCCTTGTCCGGCCCCTGATAGGTCAGGCGCGCATTGACGAGATGCGGCGGGTTGATCTGATTGAAGGCATTGTTGATGGCATTGTAAAAATAGTTGGAGCGCCAGGACCAGTCGATACGCGGTGTCAGCGTGCCCGATCCGGCCAGATCCGCTTCATACTGGATGCCCGCCGACAATTGCCATTTGCTGATGAACGGCGCGATCATATTCTTCGTCACCAGCGTCGCGGGATTGGTGATCTTCTTATAGTCAAAGTCGAGATAACCCGCGGACGCATCGATCGACAGGCCGTCAGTGGGACGAAGCGAAGCTTCCAGTTCCCAGCCAAGGACGCGCGCGTCGCCCGCGTTGGACGGGACCGAGCAGGAGAATACGACGCTTTCCGGGCACTGATAGCGGACCAGCTGCATATCCTTGTAATCATTGAGGAACACAGCGCCGTTCAACCGTAGCATCCGACCCATCAGGTCTGCCTTGAAACCGGCTTCATAGGTCGTCAGCTTTTCCGGGCCGAAAGTCTGCACCTGGTCGGGGGCTGAAGGACGCGGGTTGATGCCGCCGCCCTTGAAGCCGGTCGACACCTGCGCATAGGTCATCAACTGGTCGTTCCAGCGATAATTCACGCCCAGACGGTAATCGAGGCGATCGCCCTTGAACGTGCCCGACAGTCCGTCAAGACCGGCCAGCAGGAAGTTGGGCGTGAAGAAGGCGCCGCTGGGCAGACTGCCGTCAATATTCCGGCGCGAATAATTATAGGTTTTCTTGTCGTCAGTGTAGCGCAGGCCCGCGATCACGTTGAACGCATCGGTGACATGGAATTCGGCATGGGCAAAGGCCGATGCACTGCGGTTCTTGACCACGTCATCCACCAGAAAATCGAACAGGAGCGTCGGGATGGCGCTGCGCCCCGACAGAAGATCGGTCGCCTTGTAATAGAAGCCGCCCACGGTCAGGTCGACCGCATCGTTGAAATTGGCGCTCAGGCGCAGTTCCTGCGTGAATTGTTCATGGCTGTAGTTGAACTGCTGCAGCAATATGGCGAGCGGCGAGCCATCCACGTCGATCGCGCTGGTGCCGTCCGCCTTGCGATAGCCGGTGATCGATTTGAGCTTGAGCATGTCGGACAGATCATAGTCGATCGTCCCGGCAATGCCCCAGCTTTTGACCGAACTGGTCGGGCTGGCGGAGAAGCCACCGGGTGCGACCTGGGTCGGGATGCCGAACACGGTCGTGTAATTGCCGCCGGTCGCATAATTGGCGTAGGAGGTGTAGCTCTTCGACGCAGTGATGAAGCGGCTGTCGAACGGAATGCCGGCCGTAGGATTGCCCGGCACATAGCTGCGCACCAGCGGGTTGTTGGCATAGAGCAATTTGGTCGCGACCGCTTCGCTATTATCCTTCGACACGTCGGCAACGATGTTGACTTCCAGCGGCGAGCCGACCGGCGCAAAGCGCAGCGCGGCGCGCAGGGCCATGACGTCGATGCCGCCTTCGGTGCCGACCTGGCACCCCTTGTCATTGGTGCCGGTGGGCGCGATGCCCGACGCGGGATTGACGCAGCCATAGTCCAGCAGTTTCATATAGCCGTCGACATTTTTCGACACGCCCGACACGCGCAGGAACAGGCTATCGCTCAACGGGATGTTGGCGCTGCCGCGCAGTTCCAGCCGGTCATAGCTGCCATAGGTCGCTTCGATGAAGCCGCCCGCTGTTGCGTCGGGCTTCTTGCTGAACAGCTTGACCGCACCGCCGACGCTGTTCTTGCCAGCCAGCGTTCCCTGCGGGCCGCGCAGCACTTCGACCCGCTCCAGATCGGTCAGGTCCATCACCGCACCATAGGTCGTGCCATAATAAATATCGTCGATATAGATGCCCACGCCCGGCTCCAGCGCGAAGCTGGAATCCAGCTGGCCTACGCCACGGATGAAGGCCGCGACCGAATTACCCTGAAGGCTGGTTGCCGGGGCCAGAGCCACGTTGGGGGCGAACTGGCCAAGGTCGGTGACGCTGGTCTGGCTGCGCGCGGCAAGGGTTTCGCTGGACACCGCAGTGATCGCGATCGGCGTGTCCTGCAAATTCTGCTGGCGAAACTGGGCAGTGACAATGATGTCGGCGGACTGGTTCGACTGATCGGCCGCCTGTTCCGGCGCGGATGCGTCCTGGGCCAAAGCGGGACCAGCGGCCATCGCGGCCATCATCGCAATGCAGGCGGCATTGCTGCGAAATGCAGACTTCCAGATATGTGACATTATTTTCCTCCCTATTGTCAGTCAGCAAGGCAAAGGGGGAGGATCACCGGACCGCCCATAGGCGATGCCGGTCCAGGCGACGCTTATGCGTCTGCCCTTCCTGCCGTCCTCTGATCCTGCCTGCCCGACTGTTCTGCTCTGACAGTATTTTTGGAGGGGGCGACGGATAAGGCCCACCCCCTCCTCTTCAATAAATAACGATCGTTACGATTTGTCAAGCCGTCACGCGGCTTCACTGTCCACATTCTGGCGCGCATTCGCCAATTGCCGGGCCGATACCCATGCGCCATGAACCTGCGCGCGCATCGGCATGGGCATGGGCACGCGAGCGATCGGCCCGGCCGCAATTGCGCCAGCCTCCACCACCCAAAGTTCGGACTTGAAATCCGCCTCGCCCGCCTGCCGGTCGACGACCATCAACAGCCAGCCTTCATGTTCATCCTGCGTCGATGGCACATGGACCGGTTCGCTGATCGCCATGCCCGGCTCCAGCCCCATCATGTCGATACGACCATTGCCTGGTTCGATCCGCAACAGCGCGTTGAACGCAACCCCTACAGGTCCGCCGGGCAAAGGTGGCCCGCCTTGCGGGTTCATCGACAGATACCAGGCCGCCCGATAAGGCCTTCCCTGATCCGCGTCGCGCAGCCGTGGCATGTCGCCGGGCGGACCAACCAGACGCTCCTCGAACATGTCGCCCTCCTTCGACAGGTCGAAGGTCCAGCGGGTCAACCCGCCCTGTATATCCCGCTGGTCGCGCTGGATGCCACCCGCCTCGCGCATGAAGCCGAAGGCATTGGTGTCCGACAGGCAGAGATCGAGATGGACGAAACCATCCTCCTCATAGGCGTTCACAAGATGGAAGGCAGAGACGCCATTGCGTCCCTTGAACCAGCGCATCTCCTCCACCTTGCCATAACGCGGCATGATGCCGACCCAGCTTTCCAGATCCTGCTGGTGCGCCCAGTGCGCGCCGCCCGCTTTCAAGCGGTCGAGATCGGCCGTGGTGGGGAAGATCGGGAAAATGGCGTAATGTTCGGTGATCGCGAAATCGTGGATGGTCGAGCAATAGGGCTGATCGAACCATTGTTCACTGATCAGTTTCCCGTCGCGATCAGCGATCGCATAGGAAATTTTGGTCGAACACAGACCATCGGCTTCATAGCCGAAGAAGAACATTTCCCCGGTTTCCGGGTCGACGCGCGGATGGGCCGTGAAGGTCTGGGATTTGAGCGCACCATAATAGTCAAAGCGGCCCAGCGTCTCCAGCGTGTCGGGATCGACCTGATAGCCCAGGCCGTCCTCCTTGGTCATCAGCAACCGACCGCCGTGCCAGACCGGGGTGGTGTTCGCCACGGTGCGATCGCGACCCGCCACGCTGGCGTCATCGGTAAAGGGATTGCGATACTGGCCGAACAGGGCGCGCCGCGCATCCTTTTCCAGCCGGTATCGTTCGGTTTCGACATAGCGGATCGCATAATCGACCTTGCCATCATGGATCGCGAATTTCGCGACCATTCCATCGCCCGACAGCACGATGTCATCGTCAAACATCGGCGGATGGGCAGGGTCCGGCACGGCGCGGAAGAAGGCGCCGTCAATTTCCGCGGGGATCGTCCCGATGACGTCCAGATTGCGGGCGGACCATTCGATGCCCACGGGCGTATTCAGTCCGACGAAATGGATGGTCTGGGGATAGTTTGGCATCGCCCTGGGTTCCTTATTCTCTCCTGACGCACATACTAACATTCGTTACTATTATTGCAAGCGCAGAATGTATGCCGGGGCAACCATCATCCTGGTGGCTTCATGTTGCGACGTAGCGTCTTGAGGACATGATCGGCCCCCTTGTCGCCGATCATGATTGCCGTCGCATTGGTGTTACCCGCCGGCAGCGACGGCATCACCGAAGCATCGGCGACCCACAGCCCCTCCACACCAATGACGCGCAAATCCTGATCGACCACCGCAGCGGGATCGTCCCGACGACCGATCCGCGCGGTCCCGACGGGGTGATAGAGCGGGATGGACGCCATCTTGACATAGTCGCGCAGTTGCTCCGTCCCGGCCAGCGCCGCGCCCGGTCGCAGTTCGCTTTTCACATGGGGCGCGATCGCGGACTGGCGCAAAATATCGCGGGCGATGACGATGCCTTCGACGATCTGTTCTATGTCCAGTTCACTGTCGAGTTGCCGATGCGCGATGACGGGGGGCGCCAACGGATCGGGCGAACGCAGCGTGATCCGCCCGCGATGGCTGGGCCGCATCAGCCCCACCAGCGTCGAGACGGAAGGATTTTTGCGCAGCATCAACCGACCCCGCTCATCAAAATCGAAGGCGAAGGCGGCAAAGCTGATCTGGAGATTGGGCACAGGCAAATCCGCCCGGCTTTTGACGAAGGCCTGCGCGTGGCCAATCGCCGTGGTCAGCGCGCCGCGCTTCGCCAGCGCATAGCGCAGCACCTGCCACGCGCCGCGCAACCCCTGTGCGTCGCTGTTCAGCGTCGCGCCATCGACTTCATTGACGACATGGGTGCCGACATGATCCTGCAAATTGCGGCCGACACCCGGCAGGTCGCGCACCAGGTCTATGCCCATCTCCGCCAGATGATCGGCCGGGCCGATGCCCGACAGCATCAGCAGGCGCGGCGTGTTCATCGCCCCGGCCGACAATATGACGCCATGGCGCGCACGCAATGTCTTTTCGACGCCATCCTGACGATAGACGATGCCGACCGCGCGATTATCCTCGATCAGCAGCCGAAGCAGTTGCGCCTCCAGCAGGATCGTCGGCGTCTTGCCACCACGCCGTTCATGCAGATAGCCGCGTGCCGAAGAGCAGCGGGTGCCGTTGCGCTGGGACACCTGGACATAATCGACCCCCTCGGCGCTTTCGCCGTTCAGGTCCGTCGAGCGGGCGATGCCAGCCTGTTGCGCAGCCGCAATCCACTGGTCAGTGATCGGATAGCGCGCGCGCCCTTCCGACACGGCGATCGGTCCGCCGGTCCCGCGCCACGCATCCGCACCGCGTTCATTATCCTCCATCCGCCGAAAATAGGGCAGCACGGACGCATAGTCCCAGCCATCGGCACCCAACGCCGCCCACCGGTCATAATCCCAGCGGTGACCGCGAATGAACATCATGCCGTTGAGTGCGCTTCCCCCGCCCAGCAGTTTCCCAGCCGGCCAGATGTCGGCCCGTCCGCCCAGCGACGGATCCGGTTCGACCTGATAACACCAGTCATAGTCCGGATTCTGGACGATCGAACTGGTCAGCGCAGGGACGCGCGAACGCATATGCCGGTCGGTCTTGCCCGCTTCTATAAGGGTGACGGCCAGCCCGGCTTCCGCCAGCCGCCCGGTCATCGCAGCCCCGGCAGATCCGCCGCCCACCACGATGATATCGCTCTGTTCCATGTATGATCCTAAAAATTGGACATGACGGCGATGCTGGGTGCATCGAGCGGCTTGCCCGCCGCCTTGAGTTTCATTTCCCGGTCACGCAGCGCGCCCTGCTCGGCGATCAGCCAGGCATGGATCGCATCCACGTCCTGCGTCGACAGAATATCGTCCCAGCGCGGCATTCCGCCCGGCAGCAACAGACCATCGCGCACGATCGCGCCGAATACATCATGGGTCGCAGGCTGCATCCGGCGCAGGTCCGGCGCGGTCGAGCGCAACTGGTTGCTGTGACAGATGGCGCAATTCTGGAAGAAGAGGCCCTGCCCCCGCGCGATCATGGCCGCAGTAACGCCGGGCTTCTGCGCCGGGGGCGCAGCTGCGACCTCCAGCGGCGGCAGCGGATCGGGCTTCTTCACCGGTCCGCCGTCCAGTTTGAACACCAACAGGCGGTTGGCATTGCCAAAGCGATAGGCCGCGGCATAGTCGGGCACATAGCCCCAGCCGCCACCGCCAAAGCCGGTTGCGACAGCGACATATTGCACGCCCTTGACCCGGTAGGTCATCGGCGCGGCCATAATCGAACTGCCGGTATCGATTTCCTTGAGCAGCCTGCCAGTATCGGCATCCCTGACCATCAGCTTGCCGCCGATCGTCCCGTGAAAGACCAGTCCCGACGCGGTGGCGAGCGTTCCCATCCGGTCCTGCCACCCCTGGGTCGGAACAGTCCATTTTGCCTTGCCGGTCAACGGGTCGATGGCGCGCAGTTCGGAACTATAGGGCTTGTCCTTGACCCATTGCATTTCCGGCAGCTTTTCGACCTGATCGCGAACCGCCGGCGGTAGCGTCGGCAGCACCTGTTGCAACATCGGCGTGAAGATCAGCGTGGTCTGGACATTGAGCGCCCTCGCGCGGCGGGCCTGTTCAGGCGTGCCGGGTGGCGGCCCGAACATGAGATTGCCCATGTCCAGCACATGCGCGAAATAGAGTTTGCGCGTCGGATCATAGGCTGCGGGGTACCAGTTGCGCGCGCCAGCCGAGGCTGGATAGACGATGCGCGGACCGTTCCAAAAGTCGACATTGCCGGGCGTCATCTGCGCAACGCCATCCTTGTCGAAGCCCCTGGTCCAGTTGGCGCGTACCAGAGCATTGATCCGCAGCGGCTTGCCGGTTTCCCGATCGATCACGAACAGATAGCCATTTTTGGGCGAATGGAGGATGGCGGGGCGGACCTTTCCGTCCACCTCGACATCGGCCAGCACCATCGGCTGGGTCGCGGTAAAGTCCCAGCTGTCGCCCGGCGTTTCCTGATAATGCCATTTGACCGTCCCCGTCTTGCGATCCAGCGCGACGATGGACGAGAGGTAGAGATTTGTTCCACCCTTGGGCGAGCGGGTCTTTATCGAATAGGGTCCACCATTGCCGACACCGATATAGACAGTGTCGAAGGCGGGGTCGTAGTTGATCGCGTCCCATACAGTGCCGCCGCCGCCAATGTCCCAACGGCTGTCCTTGTCCCAGGTCTTGAGCGCGGCATCGAGTGCGGGATTTTCCTGCGGACCGGCTTTGGGATCGTGGGGCACGGTGAAGAAGCGCCATGCCTGTTTGCCATCAGCGATGCGATAGGCAGTAACATAGCCGCGCGTGTCATATTCCGCGCCTGCATTGCCAATGATGAGAAGGTCGCCCGCAACCTCTGGCGCGCCTGTGCTGGTATAGCCGCGCGTATGATCTATGATCGTATCGACCTTCCAGACGATCGCGCCGGTCTTGGCATCGAGCGCGTAGAGCTTTCCGTCGAGCGCGCCGACCATAACCTTGCCATCGGCGACGGCAACGCCGCGATTGGCCTGATCACAGCAGGCCGAACGGTTGGCCTGCATGTCGACCTCCGGCTCGAAGGTCCAGAGCGACGCTCCCGTTGCAGCATCCAGCGCATAGACCCGGCCGAGATTGCCGCTGGTGTACATGATGCCGTCGACCACGACCGGCGTGGCTTCCTGCACCCGGTTGGTACCAAGGTCATGCGACCAGGCCAGGCCCAACCGCGCGACATTGCTAGCATCGATATCGGTCAGGCGGGAAAAATGGCTGCCGCCGACATCGCCGCCGGTAAAGGGCCAGTCGTCACCCGCACCGCCTTTGCTGCCCCCGCTCGCGCATCCCGCCAGCATCAGCAGGGCAAATAGCGCGCCTCTCACAGCGGCCAGCTTGCCTTGTGCGCCAGCATGACCTCGCGCAGCGATTTGGGTTTGCGACCCGTGATCCGTTCGACGCAATCGGTCGCCTGGGCAAAATAGCCTTCGCGGATCGACTGGCCAAAGGTGACCATGTCATCGCTCGACCAGGGGATTGGTCCATCAGGCATGATGTCCGACGCGTGACGGGGAATGCCCAGAGAATCGAAATAGGCGAACATGCCATCGTCATCGACTGGTTCGACGATGATCGGCTTGCCGGCCATGTCGCTGGCCATGGCCATGGCCTGCGGAATGGTAATGAGATCCGGGCCGGTCAGCGTGTAGGCCTTATTCTCATGGCCCGGCTGAGTCAGCACGCCAACGGCGGTGGCGACACAATCGTCGCGGCTGACAAAGGCCACCGCACCATCGGCGCAATTGTCCGGTTTCGTCCCGGCCATCAACGCGGGAATGACCATCGCCGCGGCAACCGCCTCGGCATATTGGCTGTCGCGCAAATGGGTCCAGGCAGCGCCCGACGCCTCGATAATCTCTTCGGTCGCGCGGTGATCATATTTGACGATGGCGGGATTGCCCGGTTCGTCTGCGGCGATGATCGAGGTGTAGACGATATGGCGCACGCCCTGCGCGACCGCTGCCTCCACCGCGTTACGATGCTGGCCGACCCGCGTGCCGACGCGAGCAGTGCTGATCAAAAGCATCCGTTCGCCCCCAGCCATGGCGGCGGGAAGGGTCGCGGGATCATCGAAATCGGCGAAGCGGACGTCAGCGCCCCTGGCGGCAAAGTCGGCTAACCTAGCAGGAGTGCGCGATAGCAGGATGACGTCTTGCGGAGCGACCTTGTCCAGCAACAGCGCCGCGGCGGCGCGGCCAAATGCGCCGGAAGCCCCTGAAATAATGATCTTTCCCATGCAGCCCCTCATCTGTCTTTCTTATCGACGGTTGCGCATGATAGTAACGAATGTTATTGTTGCGTCAAGAGAGTGAAAACAGGAGAGTGACCATCATGCCAAGCCTGCCCATCGAAGACCGGATCGCCCTGCAGGATTTGATCGCCGCTTATAGCTGGGCGCTGGATACCGGCGATGTCGATGCGCTGGTCGCCTGCTTCACGCCCGATGCGCGGATGGTGGAGGAAGTGTTTGACGATCCCGACATCTGGGAAGGGCATGACGGGATTCGGGGGATTGCCGAACATTATCGCAATGCGCCAGGCTTCCCCGGTCGCCAGCATCATGTGAGCCAAATTCAATATATGCCGCAGGCGGATGGCAGTTGCATGATGCGGTCCTTCGCTTTCGTGACGGAATGTGAAGGCGAGCCGCCCTATCTGCTGCGCTTTGCAGGCTGGTATGACGATCATGCGGTCAAGGGCGATGATGGCGAGTGGCGTTTCCATCGTCGTACCGTGCGCCTTTGGGACGGCGCGGTGCTGAGCAAATTTCCTGGCCGGGGCGAGTGGGTGCCGCGCAAGCGCCCCGACTCGCTCATCATCAAGCGCTAAGGATTTAGCGGGACCGGATCAGCACCCAGCTGAGCGCCGGTTCCGCCATCCCCGTAGCCGGGACGACGGCGCATTTCTCCACACCGCCCAGCGCCAGTTCGGCAAAGGCTTCGGGCCAACGGGCGCCCGCAAGCCGCGCCAGCGTGCCGATGGTCGCGCCATCGGGCGCGCAGATCGGCACCATGACGCCGACGGGGCGATGCAGGACCAGCGCGATGCGGCGATAGCCTGCCTCTGCCGCGATTTCGCCGATCAGCAGTTCATCGCTACGCCGGGTGACGCCGAAGATCGATGCCGGCTCGCTGACCAGCAGGCCGCGCAATTGGCGGACGCGGTCGCCCTCCAGCGCAAGCGATGTGCCGCCCAGCGCCGCCGCCCGCACGGCGAACCGATGTCCTGCGCCAAGGCCGGAATCATGCAGCAGCAGCGGCCCGCCAGTTCGCGCAGCCATAGCGCCGCCAGAACCAGCGAGCGCGGAAGCAACCGCCGCGCTCGCCAGAAAGTCGCGTCTTGTCACGATCGTCATTGTCCCCCCTCCCCGGCGCGTGCCAGATGCCTGGCGATCAGGTTCATGTCGGCGTCGCTCACTTCACCACGCGGAATGGCGGGCATGTTGCCAATGCCCATGCGCGCCGCCTGCACGACATAATCGACGGTCAGGTCCGTGCGCTTTTCCAGCAGTGGTTGATCCGTCCGGCGGGCAAGCAGGCCTGTTCCCATGCCGCCTGGGCCGTGACACATTGCGCATTTTTCCAGATAGAGCCGCTCGCCCGGTCCTGCCTTGGGCCGGGAGGAGACGGTTTCCGGCGCGGGCAGCGGTGGTGGCCCCTTGGACGCTTCTGCCGGTGGCGCCGCGCTTTCATTCGCGCGGCCGCACGCCGCCCCGGCCAGCACCATGGCGGATGCCGCCAAAGTCATCCATCCGCGCCGCATCATGCCCGCCCTCCTGCTTTCCGCGTGGGCCAGATGCCGCTCTTGCCCGGCGCGATCACGCCGTTGGGATCAAGTGCGTCCTTGACCTTGCGGTTGATCTGCCAAAGCGACCCCTTGTTGAAATCATAGGTGGCAGCGACCGCATCCATATAGTCGAGATGGGTGCGATATTCGCCATAGCCCTGCGCCTTGGCGTCAGCGATCAACTGTTTGAGGAAGGGATCGACCCTGCCCATCAAGGCAGGATCATCCTTGTTGATCAGCACAGCATTGACGTTGATGAGATGGCGTTCGCCAAAGGCGAAGCTGGCCTGATAATCCATGCCATATTCCTTGTAGCGGGCATAGGTGCGCTGAAACTGCGCCATCGCCGCTGCGCCCGATTGCGGCAGGATGGGCGAGAAGCCGACATGGCCGCCGCGTCCGCCATGCCAATTGGCATTTTGCATCGGCATGGTCAGCGGCGTGCCGGTCCAACCGCTCGCCTCCATCGGCTCGCCCGTCTTCCAGCTTGTCGGGCGCATCGCCATGGGCTTGAGCGCGGACATCGCCTGTTCCAGCACGGCATAGGCCGCCTTGTTCACCGACTCGCGACCATAAAGGCGCAGGCTCACGCCCCACCAGCCGACATTGAATTTCTTGCGAATAGCGGCAATCACGTCATCGCCCAGAGCGCCGGGCTTGTCGGTCCACTGATCGCGCGTCGTCAACACAGCGGCTGCGCGCAGCCAGTTGCCGATGGTGGGCGACTGCTGCAACAGCCCTTCGCGTCGCAATGGCGCGATCGCATCGATAAGCGGTCCCAAATCCTCTGGCCGGTCAAATTCCAGATCCATGCCCATCAGCGATTCCGGCGCAGGCATCAGCCACAGGCCCATTTTGGTCACGATGCCGAAATTGGACTGGACGAACATCTGATCCCAGCTTGGACCAAAGCCGAAGCGATAGAGTTGCCAAGTGGGGGCGCCGTCCAGTGCGCCCATGCCCGTGCGCACGACCAGCCCGTCGGCCATCACCGCTTCGATGCCGCAGATGCGCGCGGCATGTTCGCCATAGGGCGTGTAGCCCACCCCCCGGTCAAGTGCATTGCCGACCACCGATCCCCAGCTGTTGCCGGGCACCGACAGCCAATGTTTCATGCCCCTCGACTTCAGGAAATCATAAAGATCGTAGAAGCCTACCCCCGGTTCCAGCAGTACTGTGCCGTTCGCCTCGTCATAGTCGATTTTCTTCATGCGGCTCATGTCGAGGACGACAGAACCCGCCAGTAGCGGCGCGGAGCCGCCATAGCCCAGATTCTTCCCCCGGCTGATCGGCCAGAGCGACAGGCCACGTTCCGACGCGACGCGGACAATCGCCTGCACCTGTTCCACCGTGGTGGGCGCGACCGCACCGGCGGGATGATGCAAGGCATCGTCGATGGCGAACTTGTCCTGATAGGCAAGCTGGTCCGCTTCATCGAAGAACACATTATCCTTGCCAACGATCGCAGCGAAGGCGGCGATGACGGAGGGCGAAAGGGGTTGGGCCATATTGTTGTGCCTTGTGACTGGAAAGAAATTCAGGCCGCCGCGGTCCAGCGGGTGCGGGCCGGCGGGCGCGCACCACCGTCGAGCCGCAATATTTCAGCGTTGATCATCGGACTGCGGATCAGGAACATGGCGGCATCGGCAAATTCCTGCGCGGTGCCCGCGCGGCGGGGAAATTCCATGCCGTCGATCAATTCGTCGACCAGCGCATCGGGCATGGGCGCCGTCATCGGCGTTGCAAAAAAGCCGGGCGCTATCCCCACGCAGCGGATCGCATGGCGCGACAGGTCGCGCGCCCAAATCAGCGTCAGCGCAGCCAGCGCCGCCTTCGACGCGCCATAAGCGTCCATCCCTTCCTGCCCCTCGAACGAGGCGATCGAGCAGGCGTTGAGGATGATGCCGCGTTCGCCATCAGGGCCATCGGGCATATTGGCAATCATGGAATGGGCAACATGGGCAGTGACGGCAACCGCGCCGATCAGGTTGACGTCGATCACCCGCCGAAAAGCGCTGATGTCCCCCGGACCAGCGGGCGATGCGATCGAACCGATGCCGCCGATGCCAGCCACATTGGCCAATATCGCGATCGGGCCATGGCGATCGACAATGGCCGAGATGACAGCCGCTACCGCCGCTTCGTCCGTGATGTCGCAAGGGATCGATTCGATCCCGGTCAGGGTAGCCGGATGTCGATCGAGCACGACGACCCGCGCTCCTGCGTCGCGCAGCGCATGCGCCAAGGCTTCGCCCAGGCCCGATGCGCCCCCGGTCACGAGCGCCAATTTGCCGTTCACGTTCATCCCGCCTCGCTCCGCCGTTCATGTCGACGATTTAATAACGATCGTTATCATCTAGCGGGTCGACGGCGTTGTCAAGCCAGCGCCGGGCGGGCCGATAGGCAGGATCATAAAATTCGCTTGCCAATTCTCCCTGCGATATTGTATCCCTAGCATACATATTCGGTGAGGCCGCCCCCGGCCCGCCTTTCACAGGACCAGCCAGGGAGCAGGATGATGGAAAACGAAAAAGACGTCGTATCGGTGCATGTTGAGGACCGGATCGCCTGGGTGAATTTCGCCCGCCCCGCCAAGCGCAACGCGATGAGCCCGACGCTCAACCGGCGCATGATGGAAGTGCTGGACGAACTGGAATTCCGCGACGATGTCGGCGTACTGGTGTTGAGCGGCGAAGGCACGGCCTGGTCAGCGGGCATGGACCTGAAGGAATATTTCCGCGAGACCGAGGCCGATGGCCTGCGCGGTGTGCGCAAGTCGCAGCGCGAAAGCTATGGCTGGTTCCGCCGCCTGCGCTGGTTCCAGAAGCCGACCATCGCGATGGTCAATGGTTGGTGCTTTGGCGGTGGCTTTGGCCCGCTGTTCGCCTGCGACCTCGCCATCTGCGCGGATGAAGCGCAGTTCGGCCTGTCCGAAATCAACTGGGGCATATTGCCCGGCGGTGGCGTGACCAAGGTGGTGGTCGACCTGCTGTCGATGCGCGACGCCATGTGGCTGACGCTGACCGGCGACCTGATCGACGGCAAGCAGGCGTCGGCCATGCGACTGGTCAATGAAAGCGTGCCGCTCGACCAGCTCAAAGACCGCACCCGCGCGGTTGCCGACAAGCTGCTGTCGAAGAATCCGGTCGCTCTCAAATTCGCCAAGGATGCAGTCCGTCGCGTCAACACCATGACCTATGACGAGGCCGAGGATTATCTGGTGCGCATGCAGGAAGCAGCCAATTTCCACGACAAGACTGAAGGTCGCAAGGAAGGCATCCGCCAGTTCATCGACGAGAAGAGCTACAAGCCGGGCCTGGGCGCCTATGACCTGTCCAAGGCCAAGGCGAACGCTGACAGCGCAGCCTGATTCCCCTAACCCTCCTGACGGGCGCCGGACAATGTTCGGCGCCTATTTTTTCATATCCGCGATATATCCATATCCGCGAAACTGTGGCAGGGTGCTCCAAACAGGAGGAGGATCTTTATGTCCATTGCCACCACCCATGTGGGCAGCCTGCCGCGTGGTGACGCACTGACCCCGCTGCTGCTGGCCCGCGACAAGGGGGAGCCCTATGACGCTGCAGCGTTCGACACATTGGTGCAAGCCGCCGTTTGCGAAGCCGTGACCGCCCAGATCGAGGCGGGAGTATCGATCGTGAGCGATGGCGAATTGGGCAAGGTTGGCTATTCCACCTACATGATCGAGCGATTGTCGGGTTTTGGCGGTCATACCGACCGCAGGCCTGCCGCCGACCTCGCGCCCTTGCCGGAACTGCGGCAGAAGCTGGCTGCGATCATGGGCAGTCAGGATTTTACCCGCGCGTCCTGCATCGGGCCGGTGCGCAAGGTGACGCTGGAACCGCTGCATGACGATATCCGCCGGTTCAAGGCCGCGCTGGCGCCCCATGGGGATGGCGTGCGGGCGTTCATAAACGCAGCCTCGCCAGGACTGATCACTGCCTTTCAGGTCAATCGCCATTATCCAAGCCACGAAGCCTATCTGGCCGATCTGGCCGACGCGATGCGGGAGGAATATGAGACGATCGTCGCGGCAGGCTTCGACCTGCAACTCGATTGCCCCGACCTAGCGATGTCGCGGCACACTGGCTATCAGGACGCCAGTGAAGAAGAATTTCTGAAAATTGCCGCGGCCAATGTCGAGGCGCTCAACGCTGCCACCGCAAATATTCCGCCGGAACGGATGCGGATGCATATTTGCTGGGGCAATTATGAAGGCCCGCATGACCATGACATTGCGCTGGAGAAGGTGATCGACATCATCCTTGCCGCCCGTCCGGCGACCATCCTGTTCGAGGGCGCTAATCCCTGCCACGAACATGAATGGACGGTGTGGCGCGATGCGACCATTCCCGATCACAAGATATTGGCGCCGGGCCTGATCGACACCTGTTCCAACTATGTCGAGCATCCCGAACTGATCGCCCAGCGGATCGAGCGCTTTGCGCGGATCGTCGGCAAGGATCGGGTGATCGGCAGCACCGATTGCGGGTTCGGTACATTTGCTGGCTATGGCAAGATCGACCCGGCAGTGACGTGGAAGAAATTGCGGTCGCTGCGCGCGGGCGCGGATCTGGCGGACGCACGGCTGTGACGGCGGATGAACGACGCGACATCGAGGCGGATTGCGCGCGGCTGATCGCGCTCTATGCCAATTTGAACGATGCCGCCGATTGGCAGGGCGTGGCGGCCCTCTACGCGCCGGACGGACGGATGGCGCGGCCAACGGCACCCGACGACTGGGTGGAGGGGCGCGACGCCATCCTGGCAGCGTTCCTTGCCCGCCCGGCGCGGGTGACGCGGCACATTTGTTCCAATGTCGTGATCGACGTGCTGAGCGCGACCGAGGCGGTGGGGGAAAGCGCGATGCTGTTGTTCACGGGCGATAGCGCGCCTAAGGTCGGATCGTTTCACGACCGCTTCGTCCTGGGCGCGGCGGGATGGCGCTTTGCCGAGCGGCGGGGTAGCCTGACTTTCCAGGGGAGCTAACTGCCCATGAATGGCACCACGCCATCTACTGTCAAATCGGCGATGCGGACGATCGACATCATAGAATATGTCGTCGCGCGGCCGGCAGGCGTGGTGGCGCAGGAGATTGCGGCGGGCCTTACCATTCCAGTCAGCAGCCTGTCCTATCTGCTCGCAACGCTGGTCGAGCGACAGTATCTGGCGCGGGTCGGGCGGCGCTACCTGCCCGGCCCGGCATTGGCCCGGCTCGTGTCGCCACGCATGGCCCTGTCGCTGGCGGACAGGGTGCGGCCGCTGGTCAAATCCTTGCGGTCACAGACCAACGAGACCGCGTCTTTCTTTGTGCGGGACGGTTGGCAACTGGAAGCCATTGTCACGGAAACAGCGGAACAGTCGCTGCGCTATTCGATCAGCGTGGGAACGCGGATTCCCATGCACAGCCTGGCGGCGGGCAAGGCATTGCTGGCTACGCTGTCCGGCGATGAAATCGACGCCTATTTCGCACAAGTGCGATTGGAGCCGTTCACGCCCCATAGCGTGACAGACGAGAAGGCGTTGCGAAAGGAACTGGCAGCGATCCGCACGACGGGCGTTGGGCGCACGCGGGAGGAGTATACGCCGGGCATTTGCGGCCTTGGTATGGCGGCATTGGTCGATGGCATGGCGGTCGGCGCCTTTGCTGTCGCCATCCCCCTGCCCCGCTTTACCGCGGAGCTGGAAGCCCGCGTGGTTCAAAAACTGGAGCAGACCGTCGGTCTTTTCGCCGCGGCGGAGACGCCAGCATAGTGAGAGAAAAGGCCATCCGGCAGAGGCGCGCCGTGCAATGCCGCCGTCGGCTTGTTACAGCTCAATGCGGGCCGAGCATGGAACCTCATCCTGAATTCTAGACGTCGGACAGTCGATGACGGAACCGATCCTTACCTCATATTGCGAATGACACTCTGGACGGGCGGCAGCTATCGAGCCGCGGGCGCAGTTGTTCCCGCGCTCTGCATCGTTCTGGCCAGTACCAGACCGGACGCGACAGCGACCGCGCCAATCATCACGCCCGGTGTTGCAGGCGAATTTGACCAGTTCTGAAGCAGATATGCCGCATAGGGGGCGGCACCGCCGAACACAGCCGTCGCGGTGGTTGCACCCAGCGCCAAGCCGCTGAGGCGGACGCGCGCGGGAAATTGCTCAGCCGTTGCCACGGCACCCACGGCGCTCACCCCGCCTGCCAGCGCGGCCAGCAACATGACGGCGAGCAGGGCGGGCATCCGGTCGCCATGGGCAATGAGCGAGAACATCGGCACCGACAGCGTGGCGCATAATCCGCACAAGCCCAGTAAAACCGGCCTGCGGCCAATGCGATCGGACAACCATCCGATACAGGGCGTCACCAGGATGACAACGAGCGCCGCAACGGTCGAAAGTTCCAGCGCCGCCGCTTCGTCCGCCGATTGGACCAGACTGACGAAGGAAGGAACATAGGTAATGCCGACATAATAGGAAATCGAACCGATCGCCGATATCGCAAAGCCGATGCCGATGCCCCGGCGCTGGTTCAGCAAGGCGTCGCCCATCGGCGAACGGCTTGAGGCATTCAAACCTCTATCCGATATGAAGGCAGGCGGTTCGGGAATCATCTGTCGGACCAGCCAAATCCCGGCAGCCAGGGCGGCACCAAAAAGGAACGGTATGCGCCAGCCCCAGCTATCAAGGCTTTCCTGCGGCAGCGCGTTGGTGAGCCAGGCGCAGAGCCCGACAGCCAGCAGCCCGCCAATTTCGCTCGCGGCTGCCGCGCTGGACGTCACAAGACCGCGCCGGTGTTTGGGTGCTGTCTCGAACAAATAGGTCACGACCGCTGGATACTCGCCGCCCACGCTAAAGCCCATGAGGCAGCGCATCACGATCAGCAACCAGCCCGCACTGGCGCCGATCTGGGCGTGGGTCGGAAGCAGCGCCAATACCAGCATGGAAACCGTCATCAGCGTCATCGATAGGAGCAGGGTAGGCTTACGGCCCCGTCTGTCACCGAACTGACCGAAGGCGATCGCCCCAAGCGGGCGCATCAGATAAGCGATGGCAAATCCCGCGAGCGTTTTGCCCAGACTTTCGCCACCAGCCCCGAAAAACACTCGCGCCAGGGTCGGCGCAAAATAGAGACAGAGTGTGAAATCATACCATTCCACCACCGTGGACAGAGCAACGGCTATCATGGAACGGCGGGGAATGGGTTCGGTGGGGGCAGTCACGCCATGTCTCTGGCCAGCCGCAGTCCCATGAATTGCCAACGGTGATGGGGATAGAAGAAGTTGCGATAGCTTGCGCGCATATGGCCGCGGGGTGTCGCGCAACTGCCGCCGCGCAACACGCACTGTCCGCTCATGAACTTGCCATTATATTCGCCAATCGCGCCATCGGCAGCGCGAAATCCGGGATAGGGACGAAAGGCGCTGCCGGTCCATTCCCAAACATCGCCGAAGAAGGAAGGGGCATCTTGCGCCGGACGCGGGCGGATGTCCCCGGCCCTATCCAGCAAATTGCCGCGATCTGGATCATGCTGCGCAGCCGCCGCTTCCCATTCGGCTTCGGTCGGCAGCCTCGCTCCAGCCCAGGTGGCAAAGGCATCCGCTTCATAAAAGCTGACATGACAGACAGGAGCAGCCGGATCGACGGGATTGCGGCCCGATAATGCGAAACTGGTCCAGCCATTTTCACCATCCGCCCAATAAAGAGGGGCCTGTATATCGTTAGCCTGACGCCAGGCCCAGCCATCGGACAGCCACAGACGCGGATCATCATATCCCCCGTCTGCCATGAAGGCGAGCCAGTCCGCGTTGGTGACCTGTCGATCGGCGATCTGATGCGAATGCAACAACGCGGTGTGGCGCGGTCCTTCACAATCGAACGCGAATTCCCGGCCCCCGGTCGTGCCAGCGCCGATTTCGACCAACCCCTCTATACCGTCCAACCAACTGAGCGGGCCGGGCTGCCCGTGAGGCGCGCCACTTTCGCGCGGCCAGAGCGCATCCTCCAGCGGGTTGAGGGAGAAGGCGTGAAGAATATCCGTCAGCAACAATTCCTGATGCTGCTGTTCATGCTGACACCCCAGGTCCACCAGCGCCAGCACTTGCGGCGAAAGTTGCCCGATTGCGCGATCCATCGCCGCATCCACCGCGGCGCGATAGTCAAGAATGTCGGCAAGCGAAGGGCGCGACAACATGCCACGCGCCGCGCGCGCCAGTCGCGCGCCTTCAGCTTCATAATAGCTGTTGAACAGAAACGGCCAGTCCGCACGATAATGGCGATAGCCCGGTACATGGTCGCGCAGGATGAAGGTTTCGAAAAACCACGTCGTGTGCGCCAGATGCCATTTGGCCGGCGACGCATCGGGCATGGATTGTATCGTCGCATCCGCGTCCGAAAGCGGGTTTGCCAGGTCTCCGGTCAGTTTGCGGACAGAATGGTAGCGATCCTGCGCAGCGCCCATCAGCCCGCCACGCGCAGCAGGTGAACGCTGAACAAGGCGTCCTCGTCCGTCCATACGTCGACGCTATCGAACCCGGCTTCTTTGGC
This sequence comes from Sphingobium sp. GW456-12-10-14-TSB1, assembly GCF_059424385.1. NCBI lineage: Bacteria > Pseudomonadati > Pseudomonadota > Alphaproteobacteria > Sphingomonadales > Sphingobiaceae > Sphingobium > Sphingobium sp. GW456-12-10-14-TSB1. Next base: position 457,048 of record NZ_JBWKZI010000002.1, read on the forward strand.
AAGAGAGGCAAATTCGCCGATTGTATATTTGTGCGAATTTTCGACATGGATCGCCTCGTCCCGCGCGAAATCGAAAGACCGGCCATCAAGCCTGACCGTCTGATCGCGACGACTGACCAGCGAAATTTCGATATGGCCAGGCTGGCTGACATAACGAGCGCGATGCGCAAAGGCGCCAGTGTCGAAATCGGCGGCCAATTCCCGATTGGCGCGATGCAGAAGGTTGAGACTGAACTGCGCCGTTACTCCTTGTGCATCGTCATATGCATCCTCCAGCAGGGCGATGTCCTTCTTCAGATCGACGCCAATCAGCATCAGGCCATCCTGGCCCAGGCGCTGGCTCCATCGGCGCAAAAACGCACGCGCATCATCCCGGTCGAAATTGCCGATGGTCGATCCGGGGAAGAAGCAGACGTCGCGCAAATTCCCGCGCGTCGGCAGATCAAGCTCTCCAAGATAATTGCCGCAAACCGAATCGACTTCGATAGCGGGATAGCGCGTCCGCACGGCGGCAGCCGCCGACGCAAGCGGGACAGGCGATATGTCGATACAGATATAGGCGCGCACCTGCTCCATCGCATCAAGCAGGATTTCGGCCTTGCCGCCCGATCCTGCGCCCAATTCTATAAAGCGTATGTTACCGCGGATCGTCTCAGCGATCGCCTTTGCATGCGTCTCCAATATCCGCCGCTCGGTTCGCGTCGGATAATATTCCGGCAGTTCGCAAATACGGTCGAAAATTGCCGATCCCGCTGCGTCATAGAGGAACCTGCACGGGATCGCCCGGTCCGGTCTGGACAATCCCTCCACCACTGCCTGTCGAAATTCGGCTGTATCAGAGACGGGCGCAGGGGTGACCAGATCGATCAGCGTTTCATCATTTTCGATCGCATTGCGCGCCATATTGTACATGCAGAGTTCCTGTTAGCTTCAATGGCCGGGGATAAAGCGTGATTCATATCTGAGCCAACAGGAAGGACCGAGCGAGGAAAGCCGTTGGCAACAGAGGAGTCTCATTGTCCTGTTGTGGTTCGATTACAAAGACCCGCGTGGAAGTCGAAATAGCAAAACGATCGCCACGCGATAGCGTTCCCCGGTATGTGACAGGCCAGTTGTTCCAGACCATTTGTCGGTTGCTGCAATGGCGACATCGCGCCTTCCATGTCGTGGACAATGCAGCAACGATACCGGAGCGATGGCCCCAATCTTGCAAAAATCCCATGTCACCGCCATCTCCCCGCTGCATCGTGACATAAGGGGAGTAACATCGTGACCACCGAGACTGCATCGCGGCCTGAGACCCACGCCTTTGAGGCGGACGTGTCAAAGTTGCTGCACATGATGGTGCATTCGGTCTATTCCGACCGCGACGTCTTTTTGCGCGAATTGATTTCAAACGCAGCCGACGCCTGTGAGAAGCTGCGTTATGAAGCCATTGCCACGCCTTCGCTGCTGGGGGACGATCCGCAACCGCGCATCAGCCTGACGCTGGATGCTGACCAGGGGCGGTTGACGATCGAGGATAATGGCATCGGCATGACCGCAGCGGACATGGGCGAGACGTTGGGGACGATCGCGCGGTCCGGAACAAAAGCGTTCATGGACAGGCTGGCAGCGGACGCAGGCAAGGCGGATTCGCAATTGATCGGCCAGTTTGGCGTTGGTTTCTATTCAGCATTCATGGTGGCACGCGAGGTGGAGGTCTTTTCCCGCCGGGCAGGCGCTGACGATGCGGCATGCTGGCGTTCCGACGGGCTGGGAACCTATACGATCGCCCCCGTGGACCTGGACGATGCGCCGCAACGCGGCACCCGCGTCGTCCTCCATCTGCTCGATGATGCCAAATCTTATGCGGAGCGATCAACCGTAGAGCGGATCGTCAAGGCGCAGTCTGGCCATGTGCCCGTGCCTATCACCCTGTTCGAAAAGGCCGATAGCGAAGGCGCGCTTGTCGCCGATGGCGCTGCATTGTGGCTGAAGCCCCGTTCGGAGATCAGCGAAGCCGACTATGCCGACTTCTACCGCAGCGTTGCCGGGCAATATGATTCACCTGCACATACCATTCACTATAGGGCCGAAGGACGGTTTGAATATTCGGTCCTGACGTTCATTCCGCAGACCAAGCCGTTCGACCTGTTCGATCCCGACCGCAAAGGGCATATCAAGCTCTATGTGCGCCGGGTCTTCATCACGGACGAAGCACCTGTATTGCCCCGCTACCTTCGCTTCGTACGCGGGCTTGTGGATTCAACCGATCTGCCGCTCAACATGTCGCGCGAGATGATCCAGGACAGCCCGGTCTTGGCAGCCATTCAAAAGGGCGTGACGGGCCGCGTGTTGAACGAGCTGCAGAAACTGGCCGATAGCGACAGCGAAGCATATCTGCGTATATGGGAGAATTTCGGGCCGGTTCTCAAGGAGGGCCTTTATGAGGATTTCGAGCGGCGCGACACGCTGCTTGGTCTCGCCCGCTTCAAGACCACGACGTCTGGTGATGACTGGCGTTCGCTCAAAGATTATGTCGCGGACCTGCGGGAGAACCAGACGGCCATCTACTATGCCACCGGCAGCGATCTGGATCGGCTCTCAACATCCCCGCAGTTGGAAGGTTTCCGCGCCCGCGGCATAGAGGTGTTGCTGCTTCCTGATCAGGTCGACAATTTCTGGACCTCGATTGGTGTCGACTTTGACGGCAAACCGTTCAAGTCGGTGACCCAGGGCGGTGCCGATCTTACCCTCATCCCACTGAGCGACGGTGCCCCATCGTCCCCTCAGGCAGAGGCGGGCGCGCTGGATAGCTTCATTGCCTTTGCCAAAGAGGCGCTCGCCGGATCCGTATCCGACGTGCGGGTGTCGGAGCGGCTGACAAGCAGCGCGGTCTGCCTGGTCGCGTCGGAAAGTGGGATGGATCGACAATTGGAGAAGTTGCTCGCCAATGCCGGGCAGCTGCCACAGGCAAGCCTGCCTGTGCTGGAAGTCAATCCCGGCCACCTGTTGATCCAGAAGCTCGCGACGACTGATGATGCGAATGCGATGAAGGCCGATCTGGCCCATCTACTGCTGGATCAGGCGCGGATCGCCGATGGTGAGCAGCCGAGCGATGTCCGGGCGTTTGCGGAGCGGCTCGACAGGCTCATGCGCCGCGCCGTCGATTAGGCCATGGCCGCGCGGGCACCTTATCGACGGATCGGGATCATAGGCACTGGCCGGGTTGCTGCGGCAATCGGGCTGGCGCTTGTCCACCAGTCTGGCGACCCACTCCATATCTGGGGCCATAATCCGGCAAATTCGGCCGCTCTTGCCGCATCAATCGGCCGGGCCAGTGCCGTGACGCAGTTGGCCGATATAGGCGATGGGTGCGATCTGATCATTCTGGCTGTCTCGGACGATGCGCTCGAACCTTGCATCCATCAACTTGCAGCGGTTGCCGGATCGGCGCCGGCCTTTGCCTTCCATGTCAGCGGACGCAGTGGCGCAGGGATACTGGCCCCGCTCGATGCCAAGGGCTGGGGTACTGCGGCTGTCCATCCGGCCATGACCTTCACTGGCGATCCGATCGCCGAGGCGCAGCAGATGATCGGCGCGCGTTTCGCCGTGACGGCCAGCACGGCGCAGTCTGTCGCGAAGGCGCGGGCCATAGTCGCGCTGCTGGACGGCGTGCCAGTCGAGATCAGCGAAGCGCACCGACCGCTCTACCATGCCGCGCTCTGCCATGGCGCCAACCATCTGGTTACTCTGATTGTCGGCGCCACAGAAGCCTTGGCGGCGGCAGGCGTTGACGATCCCGCAGCGCTGCTGGCGCCGCTTGCCCGCGCCGCGCTGGCGAATGGGCTCGGAAAGGGCATGGCTGGCCTGTCGGGTCCGCTGCTGCGCGGCGACGCAGCAACGATCGGCGGGCATCTGGTCGCCTTGCGACAGGACTGCCCCCCTCTCCTGTCACCATATCGTGCCATGGCCTCCGCAACGCTTGACGCGCTGGAAAGGGCGGAGGGATCAAGCGGGTCTGATGCCTGTCGCTCGCTTCTGGAAACGGATGAATGATAGCGCAGATGATGGATGCGCCACCCTTTTGAGCGAGTGGTAGTTGGCGGAAATCACCGGCAATGACGCTTCTGGCCCAACCGACATCTGCCCCAAATGGAAACGGGGGACGCCTTTCGGCATCCCGCTCCTCCCGCTCACAAGGAGTGATCAGGCCTTCTTGGTGCGCCAGCCGTCGGCATAATTGTCACGGGCAGCTTCCGAATAAGGGACCGAGGAAACGATCGCCTTGATTTCGGTTTGGACGTGAGGCTCGACGGTCGGCTTGGAGGTGCCGCCATTGGGTTCGCCCCAAAGCAGGGTCACTCCGGTGCCCGGTTCGGCGAACTCGGCATCGACCATCGCCAGCGCCAGGAAGCGACCTGCGTTGATGGTATAACCGATCCAGGTGGACAGACCGATGGTCTTGCCGTCCTTCAGCACTGCGTCATAGGGATGCATGCAGTAGACCGCGCTGGGGAATTCAAGGAACTTGGCCTTGTCGCCGGTCTGGAGCATCGAGCTCATGACGCGGACAATATCTTCATTGTCCAGTGCCAGCGTCACCTTCTGGCGATGCGGCTTGTCCTTGATCTTTTCCAGCGCTTCGCGGCCGATGAAGTCATGGTCGAACTTGACCATGATGCCATAGCCCAGCTCCCACGGGTTGAGATAATAATCCTCGATATTGTCCGACACGAAGCTGCCGCCGAGCGAACACATGCCTTCATAGGATTTGGCGGGCAGCCATTCGCGGAACGCCTTGGAGCCTTCACCGGTATAGGTGGCGGGCAGCGGAGACGGGATCCAGCCCGATTCCAGCGTGTTCGAGGAATAGGTGCGGCCGCCGCAAAGGGTGAGGCCGTAATCCTTGCCTGCTTCGATCAGCGCATTGCGGACGGTGTCATAATCCTTCCAGGGACCAAACAGCTCGTAACCGGGCTGGCCGGCCATGCCGTGGCGCAGCGCGCGCACTTCGACGCCCGCGATCATGATCGGCGCCATGTGGAAGAATTTGAGATCCGGCGGGGTCTGGCCCATCGCCTTTTCCAGGACGGGCATGGCGTTTGGCCCCTGCAGCTGGAAGCGATAGTTGCGACGGTAGCCCTGCTGGTCGAGCGGGCGGGCCGCAGTACGCTCGTCGCGTTCGACCTTTACGTCCCACTTGCCGGTCGAGGCCCAATATTCGACCCATTCGATCGAGGGAGCGCGGCCGACCAGCTCGAACTTTTCTTCTTCGAGATAGAAGAGAATGACGTCGCCGATGACATAGCCTTCGGGCGTGACTGGAGCGAACTGCTTGGCGCGGTTCGGCACGAAGCCCTTGAAGCTGTTGGGGGCGAGATAGGCCAGCATGTCGAACGCGCCGGGACCGGTGACGAGCAGGTCGACCATGTGGAAGCTCTGGTTGAACAGGACCGAGCTTTCCGCCCAGCTGCGCTGTTCATCGCGCCAGTTGCTATATTCGCCCGGAACGCCCGGATAGGCGTTCGGGCCGACCTGCTGGTTACGCAGGAATTCAACGATGTCGCCCTTTTCGTCGAGCAGTTGTTGCAGGGACTTGTCGGTCATTCAAACCTCTCCTTTGGGATGATGTGCAATGTGACGGAAATCATGGGGTCGGGGCGATGGCGAGCCATTCCCCGACCAATTGGTTGAAAACCTGCGGCGCTTCGGCGGGCATCATATGGCCTGCGCCTTCGACGATGCGCAGTTGCGCGCCGGGAATGGCAGCCACGATCGCTTCATGCTGGACGACCGGCGACCACTGGTCCTGGCGACCGACCATGGCGACAGTCGGACACGCAATGGTCGGCAACAGCGCATCGACTGACGGACGATTGAGCAACGCCTCGATCTGCGCCTCGAACGTTGCAAGGCCAGCTGAGACCGCCATGGCGTAGAGACTGTCCATAAGCGGTTCGTTGCGAAGGCCAGCGAAGCCCATCATCGGCGGCAGCCAGTTCGCGACCAGCGCGGCCATGCCCTGTTCGCGGCCAAGATCGCGCAGCGCATAGCGCGCGTCGCGTTCGCCCGGCTTGGGGCCATGAACGCCAGTATCGACCAGCGCCAATCGCTCGACCCGGTCAGGCGCCTTGCGCATGACTTCCAATGCAATGCGCGCGCCCATGGAATGGCCAAGTAGCGAGACGCGCGCTGGCATACGAGCAAGCACATAATTTGCCATCGCCTCGATCCGGTCGCAGCCGGCATAAAAACCGTCAATCACCTGGGCTTCGGGGAAAGCCGACAGCAGTTCAGCAAACATGCGCGAATCGCACATCAGCCCCGGAAGGATGATGAGCGGTGCGGCTTTGCTGCCCCGATAGGATGATTTCGTATCCATGAAGTTTTCATCTATACGAATGTTTACGGATAGGCTAGGGGAAAAATGCGCCGGGGAGAGGCACGCCGCATCCGTTTTGCGGGCCGCCCCTGATCGAACGCTACCGGGAGAGAGACATGAGCCTGCCGTCGATCCATCCAAACTGGGATTTGCCGCCAAAGGGCATGACCGATGGCTATTCGCTGGAAATCACGGCGAAAGACATTGACGCTCTGCGCGAAGCAGCGCCTGCCATGGCCCCTGAAACCCCAGTCGCCGTGACCTTTCTGCCGGGCGAATCGCTGGAGGCGCGAATCGAGGCCGCACGGACGGTGCGGGCTCTGGGCTTTGAACCGATGCCACATTTTTCCGCGCGCAGGCTGGAGTCGGGCGACGATTTCGAGGCCTATCTGGCGGCAGTCGTGCGCGAAGCAGGCGTAACCCGCTGCTTCATCATCGCTGGCGATCCGCCTGAAGCCGCCGGTCCCTATTCAGACAGCATGTCGCTGATCCGTACCGGTGCGTTCGAGCGCGCCGGGATCAAGGCGATCGGCGTCGGGGGTCATCCTGAAGGCCATCCCAATATGACGCCTGACCAATGTTTCGACATATTGATCGCCAAATGCGCGGAAATCGAAGCGCGCGGCATGGCCCCACTGATCGTCACCCAGTTCAGTTTCGACGCGGCGCCAGTGCTGTCCTGGCTGGAAGAGTTGCGCGGGCGGGGCATAGATGCGCCGGTACGCGTAGGTATTCCTGGGCCTGCCGGCATCAAGACGTTGATGCGCTTTGCCGCACGGTGCGGCGTGGGGGCTTCGGCTTCGGTGCTGACCAAATATGGCATTTCGATCACCAAGCTGATCGGCACCGCGGGCCCAGACAAGCTGGTCGACGCCCTTGGCAAAGGGCTGGGAAGCCAGCATGGCAAGGTTCGGCTGCATTTCTATCCGTTCGGCGGCCTCGCCCGGACGGTCGAATGGATTAATAATTACACAAAAAGCCGCTAAGGGCGGCAAGACTTGAGCGGAGAAGCGATGTGACCGAGATTTGCACCCTGACCCTGCAATGCGACGACCGGCCAGGCCTGGTGGCCGATGTTGCCGGCTTTCTGGCGCAGCAGGGCGGCAATATTACCGACGCCCAGCAGTTTAACGACAAGCTGACCGACCGCTTTTTCATGCGGGTGGAGTTTGAAGCGGCCGACGACAGCGTGGACGGGTTGCGTACGGCCTTCACCAATGTGGCGCAGAAGCGCGGCATGGAATGGAGCCTGCGTCGCCGCAGCGAACGGCAGAAGGTTCTGCTGCTGGTCAGCAAGTTCGACCATTGCCTGGGCGATCTTCTGTATCGCTGGCGCATTGGCGAACTGGACATGGATGTCGTGGGCATCATCTGCAACCATCCGCGCGAAGCGCTGACCATATCGCTGATCGGAAATATCCCGTTCCATCATCTGCCGGTGACAAAGGACACAAAGGCGGAGCAGGAAGCGCAGATCAAGGCGATCGTCGAGGAAACCGGCGCGGACCTGATCGTGCTGGCACGCTACATGCAGATATTGAGCGATGATCTGGCGGGATTCGTGTCCGGCCGATGCATCAACATCCATCACAGCTTCCTGCCCGGTTTCAAGGGCGCCAAGCCCTATCATCAGGCGCATGAGCGTGGGGTCAAGATGATTGGTGCAACGGCGCATTATGTGACCGCGGACCTGGATGAAGGTCCGATCATCCATCAGGATGTCGAGGCGATCGGCCATGCCGATACGCCCGACGATCTGGTGCGCAAGGGCCGCGACATTGAACGGCGTGTGCTGGCAAGCGCAGTGCAGCATCATCTGCAAGGTCGGGTGTTCCTGAACGGCGCCCGCACCGTCGTATTCAAGGCCTGACCATGGCGCAGGTCATTGACGGGCGCGCGATGGCGCGCGCCCTCTCGGACGAAACCGCCGCACGGGTGGCGGCGCTGGTCGACCGGACCGGCCAGCCACCCGCGCTGGCGGTTGTGCTGGTCGGCGACGATCCGGCGAGCCATGTCTATGTGCGCCGCAAGATCAGCGAATCTCGCCGCGTGGGCATTACATCGATCGAACATCGATTGCCGGTCGATTGCCCGCAAACAGAGTTGCTGGCGCTGATCGACGCGCTGAACGCAGATGCCGGCGTCCATGGCATATTGATACAGCTGCCCTTGCCAGCCGGTATCGATGCGGCGCTGGTGCTGGACCGGATCGACCCGGCGAAGGATGTCGACGGATTTCACCCGGTCAATGTCGGACGCCTGTCCACCGGGACCGGGGGGCTGGTGCCTTGCACGCCGCTGGGGATCATGAAGCTGCTCGACAGCGTGATCGAAGATTATCGCGGTTTGAACGCGGTGGTCATCGGCAAGTCCAATATTGTCGGCAAGCCTGTCGCCATGCTGTTGCTGGAACGGGAGGCGACAGTCACCGTCACCCATATAGAAACGTTGAACCTGCCCGACATTGCACGCAAGGCCGATATCATCGTTGCCGCCGCTGGTGCGCCCAACCTGGTGCGCGGCTATTGGGTCCGCCCCGGCGCGATCGTGATCGACGTGGGGATCAACCGCATCACCAGAGATGACGGCAGCACGCAAATCGTGGGCGATTGTGCCACCCATGAACTCGACCATGCCAAGGCCGTGACCCCGGTACCGGGCGGCGTCGGACCCATGACTATCGCCTGCCTGCTCAGCAACACCGTGCTGGCAGCCGAAAAGAGCGAAGATGCCTGAGCCAATCTGCACCACCCGCGTCAAGGTGCGCGACCTGCCCTTGCTGGCCGATATCGGCATCAACCCTGACGAGATCGGCCGTCGCCAGCCGCTGGTAATCTCGGTCGACCTGCTGCTGTCTGCCGATCGGGTGGACGGGATCGGCGACACGGTCGATTATCGCAAGGTCGCGCAAGCGGCCGAGGATCTGGCCCTGGTCCACATTCCGCTGATCGAGACATTCGCGCAGAAGCTGGGCGAGCGCTGCCTGGAGTTTGCCTGCGTGGTCGAGGCGCAGATCAGGGTCGACAAACCCTTTGCGCTGACGCGGGGGCTGGCAGGCGTCGAGGTGACGGTGCAACGCGCCTAATTTTCGTCGGCAGGGCGAATCCGCGAGGCTAGCAGGACCAAAGCGGCGATGCCCGATCCCAGCGCCAGCAGCAGGGAAGTCGTCCCCCGCCCTGCCCCGGCCGCGAGCAACTGACCCGCTGCGAAGGGGCCAAAGGCAGCGCCAAAGCGCCCGAAGCCTATGACCGCGCCAGTGCCTGTCGCGCGCAGGGTGGTCGGATAGACATTGGCGATGAGCGCGTAGAGGCCAACCACCGACCCGTTGGACAGAAAGCCAAGGACGAAGGCCGCGCCCTGAAGCAGGACAAGTTCAGGTGGCACGGCGCCGAAGGCGGCGACCGCCACCGCTGCGCCCGCAAGACCAAAGATGACGAGCGGGCGCAGGCCGAGGCGGGGTGACAGCAGGCCCAGGACCAGCCCGCCGATCGCGCCGCCCGAATTCATGAATACCGACACGATCGTCGCACGCGACGGATCGAAACCCAGCACCACCACCAGCGAGGGCGCCCAGCCAAGCGCATAATAGAAAGTCATCATGTGCAGGCCATACATGACGATCAAAGCGATCGTTACGACGCGATAGCGATCGGCAAACAGGGACCGCATGGAGGCTTTGGGTTCCTCAAGCGCGATCAATTGCGCGGCCTGCGGCTGGCCCAGGCGTCGCAGGATCGCGTTGATCCGCGCCAGTGCATTCGGACCACCGCGCGTCGCCAGCCAGCCGATCGATTCGGGAAGAAACGCCAGCACGAGCGGCACCATGGCCAGCGTCGCCACGCCGCCGAACAGGAAGATCGCTTCCCATCCGTGCGTCCGCAACAATTGCGCCGCACCCCAGCCGCCGATGATGCCACCGACCGGATAGCCTGCCGCCATGATGCTGACGGCGAGGTCGCGGCGGCGGCGATTGGCAAATTCCGCCGACATGGCGTTGATCGCCGCCAGCATCGCGCCCAACCCCAGGCCGGTCAGCACGCGCAGAAGGCCAAGCGACACCACGCCCATGGCAAAGGCGGAGGCGAACATGCCGATGGTCATGATGCCAAGGCAGAGCAATATCTGGCGGCGGCGACCGATGCGATCGGCCAGTTGGCCCAGCGTCAGCGATCCGATGACCATGCCGACAAGTCCGGTCGACACGATGATGCCGATCGCCCCCGGCCCGACCGCCCAGTCCTTCGCAATGCCCGGCGCAGCGAAGGTAACGGCCAGCACATCGAAGCCGTCGAGCGCGTTCAGGAGAAAGCAGACAGTGACTGCGACAATCTGCCGCAGGCGCATCGGGCTGTCGGCCATGATGCTGCGCGGATCGTCCGCTGGCAGGGTGGCGATGGCCATATTCATTCTCTCCTGTCGCGCCATGCGGCCCGTATGACGAATTTGTATGCTGATGACACAATTAGGCGATCCTGCACGCTTGCACCAGCCCCATGATGAATGTAACGATCGTTATTAAATGGGAGAGGGTGCAGATATTTATGGGCGAGGCGAGCCGGACCATGGCCGGAGAAAGCGCACAGCCAAGCCTGTTGCTGGGGATCGGCTTTGGCCTTTTGTCATCGCTTGGCCCCCTAGCGATCGATCTCTATCTGCCCGCCATGCCTGGCATGGCGCGCGAAATGGCGGCGGATAGCGGTGCGGTGCAGCGGACCTTGTCTGCCTTTTTCCTGGGACTGGCGCTAGCGCAAATTCCCTTGGGCACGCTGGGGGACCGTTTCGGACGACGATGGCCGCTGATCGGCGGACTTATATTGTTCATCCTCGCGTCAACGGCCTGCGCGCTGGCCACAAGTCTGGAACAGTTGATCGTCTTTCGCTTCTTGCAGGGGATGGGCGCGTGCGCGGGGACGTCGAGCGTGCGGGCCATGATACGCGACCGGCACAGCGGGCATCGCGCTGCGCAGTTGATGGCATTCACATTCCTGGTGATTGGCATATCCCCGGTACTGGCTCCGCTTGCGGGGAGCTATTTGTTGCAGCTCACCAGCTGGCGCGGGTTGTTCGGGCTGCTGGCGGGCGGCGGTCTGATTGCCATATTGGCGGTGCTGCTGTTCCTGCGTGAAACGCTGCCACCGGAGCGGCGGCAGGCGCGCCAGTCGATGCTTCGATCCTATGGGGATTTGCTGGCGACGCCCGCCTTTATTGGCTGGACCCTGGTCGCCGGGCTAGCGACGACCATCCCCTTCGCCTTCGTAACGGCCGCGCCTTTCATATTCAGCCTTGGCTTTGCCCTGAGCGCGCATGAATATAGCCTGTTGCTGGCCCTCAACGCCGGCACATCGATCATCGCGACGCAATTCGCGCCGGGCCTGATGAAGCGTTTGGGCGCAAGGCGACTTGTGCTGACCGTAGCGACGATTGCCCTTGTCGCCACCGCTGCGATTGCGCTGGCGGCGATGAAACAGCCCGTCGCGCTGCCGCTTTTCCAGCTCTATTCCATGTTGCTATTTGCGATAGCGGGCCTGATCCTTACGCCAGCTGCGATTTCGGCGCTGGATGCGGCAGCGGGTGGCGCGGGCGCGGCGGCAGGCCTGCTAGGCACGCTGCAACTGGCGATCACGGCGCTGGCCAGCGGGATCGTGTCGCTGCTGCCATCCCTTTCCATATTGCCGCTCGTCAGTGTGCTGGGCGGCGCCTTCGCCATCATGTGGGTGACGGCCGGGTTGATCGGTCCGCGACAGGCGCGGGCCTGATCAATCTAAAGGTCCGCCTCGTCCGGGCGGGTGGATTCGAGGAACCGGCTATTGCCAGCCTCGTCTTTCGCTTCGAGTGTTTCAACCAGCGTGTCGAGGAAATGGTTGAGCGTATCGACCTGCGCCGCTTCCAAGCCGGACACCAGATAGTCTGCAACCTTGTCGGTCTGCGGGCGCATCAGCCCATAGAGGCGCTGGCCTTCTTCTGTCAGCACCAGCGTCTTGCGCCGCTTGTTGCTGGCGTCACGCTCGACGGTGATACGGCCATGCTTTTGCAAGGCGGCGACCGCGCGCGAGACGCTCATCGGGTTCACCCCGGTCATTTCGGCCAGTTCATGGCTGGCCGAATCAGGGAAGCGGCCGATCAGCATCAGCAGCCGAAATTCATTGAGGCTGATCTTGTAGCGATGCTCCAGATATGTGGAGAAGGGCGCCATCAATTTGTTGGCCAGCCGCAATATCCGATGCAACGTATCGGATTGGCTGACTTCGTCAGCTCGTGACCGGGGCGACTTGCGCGATGCGGTCGGGCTTTTGGGCGCAGGACTGTTCGACATGACTTTCCGATAGGACATTTGCCGGGCCTCAAGTCAAGCCGGGCATGGGAGAAGGCGCGCTCAGGCGGCAGGAACAATCGCGCAGCCGACGCTGGTGAAGTGTCCGTTGGCGACATGATAATGGATATATTGGCGCATCTCCTGCACCTCGCCTTTGCGGATCGGAGCAAATTGATCCAACCCCTGTTCGCGCAAAGCCTCAGCGGTCAGGTCACGGATCCCTTCAACCCGGATGATCCCTTCCAGCGCGACCAGATTTTCGCTGGCAGCGAAGCGTTCGATCGTCAGCGTTTCGATCACATGGGCGTGGAGGAAACTGTAGAAGCGCTTGAATGCTTCGCGCGTGCCCAAGTCTACGCCGAAGAACTGGATTTTCGCGTCGGGTGCGTAAAAATCGAACACCGTGTCATAATCGCGATGGTTGAAGGCGTGCGCGTAACGCTCATAATCGGCGCGGTTCATATCGGCCTCTCCACTTTTCGGGACTGCGATTTTTCGCCTGCCCGCTTGCCATATTAATAACGATCGTTATCGTAATGGCAAAGGGCGATCAAACGCCAGCGAAAAGATGGGATGAGGATGATATGGCCCGCACAGAGCAGGAAGAGCGCAATCTCAAACTCGTCATGGCGATGTTCGACCATGTGCTCAAACCCATGGATGCCGACGCGGTCGACCGCTATCTGGCCCCTGATTATATCCAGCACAACCAATGGGTCGATACCGGGACTGAGCCGCTCAAAGCGTTTTTGCGGCAGGTGCGCGGGGAAAACCCCGACGCGGTCCACGACATCAAGCGCTGCTTTGTCGAGGACGATCATGTGATCGTCCATTATCATGTACGGCGACGGCCGGGTGATCCTGGTTTTGCCGTGATCGACATTTTTCGCGTCGAAAACGGGCTGATCGCCGAGCATTGGGATGTGGTGCAGGATGTACCGGCCGACAGCCCCAATCCCAATTCCCCCTTTTGACGGAGCGCGAGATGCGGTTCAGCGACAAGATCATACTGGTTGTCGGCGGCAATAGCGGCATCGGTCTGGCAAGCGCCCAGGCCTTTGCCGCCGAGGGCGCGATCGTGCGGATAAGCGGACGCGATCAGGCGACGATCGACGCGGCGGTGGCAACCATCCCCGGCGCAAAAGGCTATCGCGCGGACATTGCCGATCCGGACGCGATGGACGCGATGATGGCCGACATCGCGGCACAGGACGGGCGGATCGATACATTGTTCGTGAATGCCGGCGTCGGCGGCTTTGCCCGCTTGCGCGATATGACGCCAGCAGACTGGGATCATGTCCATGGCGTTAATCTGCGCGGCTGCGTGTTCGCCATCCAGAAGGCGTTGCGACTGATGCGCCGGGGCGGATCGATCGTCGCGACCGGTTCCATCGGGGGCCATGCGTTCGTACCGGGCAATACGGCCTATGCGGCGGCCAAGGGCGGGCTTTATGCAGCGATGAAGGTGATTGCCGGCGAGTTGGTAAGCGAGGGTATCCGCGTCAATCTGGTCAGTCCCGGTCCCATCGAAACGCCCCTGCTCCACCGCAATCCGGGGATGAGCGAGGCCGATGTGGCAGCGATGCGCGAGGCGATGATCAATGCCGTACCAATGAAGCGGATGGGCCGACCGGAGGAAGTCGCCCGCGCGGTGCTGTTCCTGGCGTCGGACGAGGCGAGCTTTATCACCGCGGCTAACCTTTTCGTCGATGGCGGTACGCTTGAACTGGGATGATGGAGAATTGGGATGACGGATATGTTTTCGACGCTGGATAATCCGCGACTGGAATTTGCGATGGAGGTACGGCTGCAATTTCCGCGGGTGCAGACGATCGTGAATACGCCGATGGGCGGCAATCGCAGCGCCGTCTATGTCGATGGCGGCACGTTCGAGGGGCCAAGGATCAGGGGCAAGGCCGTTCCGGGATCGGGCGGCGATTATGCCTATTTCCGGCCTGACGATGTCGCGGTGTTCGATGCACGCTATATGCTGGAGGAGGAGGACGGCACGCTGATCCTGCTCAACAATCGCGGCTTCCTGTGGGGGCGCAAGCCCGATACGATGACGAAGTTGCGGGACTGGGCCTTTGGCGAAGGGCAACCTGTCGAGCAGCAGGACTATTATCTGCGCGGCAATCCGACTTTCGAATGTCCTGTCGGCAAGCATGACTGGCTGACCAAACATGTGTTCATAGGCGTTGGTGAACGGCGGGCCGATGGCAATGTGTTGCGCTATTATGCGCTGACATAAATACAGCGTCACCCATCCGCTGCGAGCGAAGTCGAAAGGCGTTCAGGGCAGTCCCTGGCGTTTTTCGACTTCACTCGCAGCGATCAGAGGCAGGATCAGAGCGAGATCAGAGCGTCCAGCGCCAACGCGCCCTGTCCTTCGGGATAGACAATGACGGGGTTGAGATCGACCTCGCGAATGGCAGGCGTTGCGGCGACCATGCGGCCCAGGCGCTGGACGACGTCGGCGACAGCGCCGATGTCCATGACCGGCGCACCGCGAAAGCCGTCGAGCAAGGGTGCCATGCGCAGCGTGCGGATGCGGGCGATGATGGCGTCGCGCGGCAGGTCAGGCGGAAGCAGACAGACGTCATGCAGCAATTCCGCCGCGACGCCACCAAAACCGACCAGGACGGTCGCGCCCCAGTGCGGATCGTTCCGCGCACCGACAATGAGTTCGACACCCTTGTCGGCCATCCCCTCCACCAGCACGCCGTCGAGCACGAGATCGGGGCGGGACGCTGCGATATTGGCGGCTAGCCTGTCCCAGCCTTCGGCCAGTTCGTCGCGATTTTTAAGGTCGACGATAACGCCGCCCGCGTCGCTCTTGTGCGGCAGGTCTGGCGACTGCGCCTTTAGAACGACAGGATAGCCCAGCGTCTCGGCAGCGGCGATCGCCTCTTCCACGCTCTGCGCCATGGCGAAGCGAGGGAAGGCGATACCATGTTCCGCCATGATCGCCTTGGATCGATATTCCGGGATAGAATGGCCGACCTGCGCCAGATCGGCAACCGGAGCGGCGTCCAGCGGGGCCGCCGTGAAATCGCGCGCAGCAGCGGCGCTGATCCGGGCGAGCGCGCGCACGGCGCGTTCGGCAGTCGGCAGATAGGTGACGCCTGCCTGACGGAGAGCGGAAAGATCGTCCGCAAACACTGCGCCGCCTTCATCAACGCCGCCCACTATGATGGGCTTGTCTGGCCGGAGGGTGGCGAGCGCATTCAGCACGGCGGTGAATTTGACATGGGATGTGCCGGTGTCGGTCTGGATCAGGGTCAAAAGGATTGTGGCGATACGCTGATCTTCGACCAGAGCGGCAAGCGTGCTACCGTAAAGGCCCGGATCGACCAGCCCCTGCGCCGTGACATCGAGCGGATTGGTGACGGGAACGAAATCGGGCAGCGCCGCGCGCAGCGCCGGGCTGTCGGCGTCGGTCAGCGTCGGCAGGTCAAGCACGACCGCTTCGGAGAGGTCCAGCATCATCGCCTTGAATGCGCCCGATTCAGCGATGATGCCGGTGCCGCCCGCGCCGATTGCCGCGTTGCGCGCCAGCATTTCAGCCACGTCACCCAATTCTTCCAGCGAGTCGACCAGGATGACGCCCGCCCGTTCGACATGGACCGCCATGACGGCATGATCGCCCGCCATCGCGCCCGTATGCGTGGCAGCGCTGGCCGCGCCCGCCGCGCTGCGGCCTGGGTGGAGCAGCACCACCTGCTTGCCGGCCAGCCTTGCCGCGCGGGCGGCGGCAAGGAAACGGGCGGGATCGCGGACATGTTCGGCGATCATCGCGATCACCGCGGTTTCGGGCTCGTCTACCAGATGGGCAAGATAATCCTCGATCCCACTGGCCGCTTCATTGCCGGTGGAGATGTAGCAGCTGAGCGGCACGTCGCGATGAATCATCGTCGTCGCCAGCACAGCCGCCATGGCGCCCGATTGCGAAACGATGCCCACCCGGCGGTCACCCTGGGCCGTCGCCTCCGGCATTTCGATGAAGGTCAGCGAAACATTGTCGCGGAAGTTGACGAGGCCGAGGCAATTGGGCCCTTCGACCACCATACCGGCTTCGCGGGCGATGCGCGCGATTTCCTGCTGGTCGGCGAGACCTTGCGGGCCATCCTCGGCAAAGCCGGCGGAAAAGATCACGGCCGCGCCGACATGGCGACGGGCAAGGCCGCGCATCGTGTCGAGCACGCCCGCGCGCGGGATGGCAAGAACAGCGGCATCGACACCTTCGGGCAGATCATCAACCGATGCGACGCAGGGGCGGCCGCCGATTTCCGCACGCTTGGGATTGACCAGATGGATGTCGCCAGCAAAGCCCTGCCGCACCAGATTGGCCAGCACCGACGCACCCAGAGCGCCCGGCTTGTCCGACGCACCCACGATCGCGACGGACCGGGGCCGCAGCAACCGGTCGAGCGAGGGGGCTGCCATGGATACTGCCGGCCGGTCGAGGTCGATCATGTCGGTCAAGCGTGTCTCTCCCCAGAAATTCTTCAGTAGAAGCGGCTCGAATCAACCGCTGTTTCGCGCCAACATTGTGCGCCTGTGATACAATTTACGCAACCGCTTTTGCGTCACCTTGGCCGTCAGTCAGCGCTGGCGGCGCGCGGCACTGGGCCAAGCTTGCGCAGCAAGGCACTGAGCGTGCGGACTTCCTCGGCGCTCAGCCGGGCCGTCATCCGCGCGTCGGATACGCGCAGCGCATCGACCATGACCGGCACTTTCGCTTCCCCTTCGGCCGTCAACCACAGCGCGTTGGTACGCAAGTCGCGACCCGGCCGCCGTTCGACAAGCCCGCGTTCCGCCAATATGTTGACCAGCTTCATCGCGCTCGACCGGTTGATGCTGAGTGCCCGACCCAGGGCAGTCTGGTCGCAGCCGGGATTGTCGCGGATCAGGATGAGCGCCGTCAGCTTGGCGGGCGAGAGGTCGTGCGCCGCCATGGCGGCGCGCGCGTCCGTATCAATCAAGAGATGCGCACGCTGGACCTGATAACCAACCAGTCCACGAAGATCCGCCCCCTGTTTCATCGTTGCCTTTACCCTCTTGCCAAAATTGTATCACAGGCGCACAAATACATGCTACAGGCTCGCATCGCACAAAGCGATAGGCAAAGCCGATCGAAATCAGGACTTGCATTCAAGGAGAGCGACAATGGATCATGAATACCGCCTGTTGATCGATGGTGAACTTGTGCCGGGCGTCAGCGCCTTCGACGTGGTGAACCCGGCGACCGGCGCGGCCTTTGCTTCCGCGCCCAAGGCCGACGAGGCGATGCTGGAGCGCGCCGTCGCCGCCGCGAAACGCGCCCAGCCTGCATGGTCGGCGCTGCCGGTCGATGAACGGGCCGCGCTGGTCAACAAGCTGGCCGACACACTGGAAGCGCGAATCGGTGAGTTTGCAAGCCTGCTGACCGCTGAACAGGGCAAGCCACTCGATCAGGCTGGCTATGAGATCATGGGCAGCGTGTTCACGCTGCGCGGATTTGCCGCGATGCGGATCGAACCCAAGGTGCTGAAGGACGAAGGTGGCAACCGCGTTGTCGAACATCGCACGCCGCTGGGCGTCGTTGCGTCGATCACGCCATGGAATTTCCCGGTAATTCTGCTGATGAACAAGCTGGGGCCAGCATTGATGACCGGCAACACGATGATCGCCAAGCCTGCGCCGACGACGCCGCTCACCACACTGCTGTTCGGCGAACTGGCGCAGGCCATCCTGCCGCCCGGCGTGTTCAACATCGTGTGCGACCAGAATGAGCTGGGCGCGCTGATCACCGGGCATCCCGACATTGCCAAGGTCGCTTTCACCGGATCGACCGCGACCGGCAAGAAGGTGATGGCGTCCTCGGCCAGCACGGTGAAGCGGGTTACGCTGGAACTGGGCGGCAATGATGCCGCGATCGTGATGGACGATGTCGACGCCAAGCAGGCGGCGAAGAAAGTCTATCAGGGCGCGATGACCAATGCTGGCCAGATCTGCGTCGCCATCAAGCGCGCCTATGTCCCCACCCCGATGTATGACGAATTTTGCGATGAGTTGGCCCGGCTTGCCAATGAAGCGATCGTCGATGACGGGGCCAAGCAGGGCACGACGATCGGTCCGGTGCAGAACAAGATGCAGTTCGACAAGGTCAATGCCTTGATCGAGGATGCGCGTTCGCGTGGCACGGTGATGACCGGCGGCGCGCCGCTCGACCGGGCAGGCTATTTCATTCCCCCCACGATCGTTCGCGATCTGGACGATGATGCGCCCCTGGTGCGCGAAGAACAGTTCGGTCCGGTGCTGCCGGTGCTGAAATATGACGATATTGAGGATGTGATCGCCCGCGCCAATGACAGCGAATATGGGCTGGGCGGCACGGTGTGGGGCAAGGATCTGGCCCGCGCCACGGATGTCGCGATGAAGATCGACACAGGCACCGTCTGGGTGAACCAGCATCTGGCGATCGATGCCAATATTCCGTTCCGGGGCGTGAAACAGTCCGGGCTGGGCGCGGAACTGGGCGAGGCGGGGCTGCTGGAATATACCCAGGCGCATATCGTCAATTCAGTGGAATTTGCCGACGCCTGATCATTATCCCGACGGGTCGTAAAAAGGGCCGGAGAAGCACATCGCTCCTCCGGCCCTAACTTTTTGACATTTTTACGTCGCATCAATGACGTTTTCAAAATTTTCGTTCGTGCCGTCAGCATAGCCTCGATCCAGGAATTGGCCCCCTTTGTCGAGGAACCTGCCCGATGCGTTTTTCCCATATGGTTACAGCCGCTGTTGCGGCATCTACCCTGATCATCGCCACGGCACCCGCTGGCGCGCATGCCATCTGGTTCGCGCAGCGCGCCAAGCAGACCGCGTTGATCTACGGCGTTGGCGCAGACGATCTGGACATGGTCAAGCGCCTGCCGCTGGTCAAGTCAGTGACCGGCTATGACTCCGACGGTGCGCCAGTCAATACGTCGCTGCGCGCGGCTGGGGCTATTCCGGTGGTCGACAGCGACGAACCGATCGCCGTCGTCGCGGCAGTTATGGACTATGGCTATTGGAGCAAGACGCCGGATGGCGAATGGCACAATAAGGGCCGCGACGAAGTGCCCAATGCGACATTGGCCGAACATAATTTCAAATATGCCGTCTATCTGACGCAGATGCCGACCAAGCAGATCCCGCTGTATGAAGGCCACACGTTGCAGGTCGTGCCGGTGGGCACCGCCATTCCGCAGAAGATGGGCGAACCGATGAAGGTGCGGGTCTATTATAAGGGCCAGCCGATTGCCGGTGCGACCGTAATGCAGGATTATGTCAACGATCCTGACGAGGTTAATCCCGCCAAGACCGCTGCCGACGGGACTGCGACGATCAAGGTCCGCAACCAGGGCAATAATGTGCTGATGGCGATCTATGTCGCAAAATCCGATGACAAGAAGGCGGACCATATAGAGCATAGCGCTTCGCTGAGTTTCGTCCTGCCGCACGTGCCGGAATAACATCATTCTGTTCGGAGATTTGCCGTGAATATCCAGTATATCCGCAGCGGCATCGCCGCACTCGCCCTGATTGCTGCACCTGCGATGCTGCAAGCCCATGGCAGCATGAAACCGCAGCATGGCGGCATGGTCCAGATGACCGGCGAAACCGTGTTCGAACTGGTCGCGGGGCCGAAGGGCGTGGACGTCTATCTGAGCGAAGAGGATGAACCGCTGGCAGCAGTGGGCTATACCGCAAAGCTTATCCAAACTGTCGCAGGGGCAAAGACCGAGGCCGTCTTGACGCCGGCGGGTGGCAACAGACTCTCCGCACCGGGCTTCAAAGCCGCCAAAGACGCGAAGCTTGTCGTCGCTCTGATCGACAAAAGCGGCGCCAAGACTTTCGCCACCTTCCAGGCGAAGTAAGGAGCCGGAAAATGCGTAGCGCGATCCGCCGCCAGTCTTGCTACTCAGACGTGCGGCGGATCGCAACATGACAGCTTCCACCCTGCGTCCGCCAGAGGGCGAGTAACCCAGGGAAAAGAAGGACAGACGATGAGCAGCATTGCAGGCCACGCGCCCCTCACCCAATTTACTACAAGCGCGCCACCACCGGTCGCAGCCGCCAAAGCGCGCACGCGATTGATAGCGATCGACGCGCTCCGCGGCCTCGTCATGCTGTTCATGCTGGTCGATCATGTGCGCGAGACTTTTTTCCTCTACATGCAGGTGACCGATCCGGTCGATGCCAACACGACCGATCCCGGCCTGTTCTTCACCCGGCTGCTATCCACCTTCTGCGCGCCGACCTTCGTTGCGCTGACCGGCCTGTCAGCCTGGCTCTATGGCCAGTCGCACAGCAAGGGGCAGGTTTCGGAATTTCTGCTCAAGCGGGGGCTTTTCCTGATCTTTCTGGAAGTGACTGTGGTCGGCTATGCCTGGCCGACCCAGGCTCCCGCTTTCCCCCCGACGGCGATCTGGTTGCAGGTGATCTGGGCGATCGGCATTTCGATGGTCGCGCTGGCCGCCCTGCTGCATTTGCCGCGGGCCGCGCAATTTGGGGTGGGACTGGCGATCGTGGGACTGCATAATCTGCTCGATCCCATTCGGCTGACCGCAGACCAGCCAGGCTATGTCGCCTGGGCGATTTTGCATCAGCGGTCGCTCATAGAATTTGGCGGGGCGGCGATCAAGACCACCTATCCGGTGCTGCCATGGATCGGCGTCATCCTGCTGGGCTATGCCTGTGGACCCTGGTTTGCCAAGGGCAGCGATCCGCAGCGGCGTATGCGCCGCCTGCTGATGACCGGCCTTGGGCTGATCCTGGGCTTTGTTGCGATCCGCTATCTCAACATTTACGGCGACAAGCCCTGGTTTGTCGGGGAAACGCCCTTGCGTACGGTGATGAGTTTCCTGGCACTGACCAAATATCCGCCGTCCCTACTGTTCCTGATGCCGACCGTGGGCACCGGTTGCCTGTTGCTCGCCCTGTTCGAGAAATATGAGGACAGCGCGGTCATGCCGCATCTGGCGTTGCTGGGCGGGGCGCCGATGTTCTTCTATATTCTGCATCTCTATGTGCTGAAGCTGATCTACAATGTGGCGCTCGCCCTATACGGACCGACCAAAGGAACGGTGTTCGGGGTCGACAATCTTTCCACGGTGTGGATTTGGGTCGCTCTATTGATCCTGCCGCTTTACTTTCCCACCCGCTGGTTCGCGCAGCTCAAGCAGCGGCGCAAGGACATATGGTGGCTGAAATATCTGTAAAGGCGACAACTCGTCGCCTCCCCCTTGGAGGCGGCTATTTCCGGGGCATTTTTACCTCTTTACTGCAAGGATCGGGCGCAGCATTTTCATGCCGTAACAACCGCCGATTCACAATTTTGCGCCGTCCGATGTGCCAAGTTTGACGGATTATTTCTGGAACTCATCCTAGCCTCGAACTCAAGAAGAGGTGGAATAAACACCCAATGGCCGGCGTCCGATGACAGGAGCAACAGTTCGCGTCGGAAATGAAAACCCGTCGGCCCCGTTCGCAGGACGTTCAGAACAGCGATTTTTTAAAGGGGATTTCATCATGCGACCATTCTCCACCCTCCGGCTGGCACTGATCGCCAGCACCGCCACTATCGCGTTGCCGTCTGCCGCGATTGCGCAGGCACCGGCCGCCGAGTCCAGCGACATCGTCGTCACCGGTCTGAAGCGCCAATATTTCGGTGACACGCCGGTCAAGGAAATCCCGCAGGCTGTTCAATTTCTGGAAGGCGAGTTGCTGGATGATTTGAACATCACCCGGCTGGACACCGCGCTGGAACTGGCGAGCGGTGTGTCGAAGCAGAATAATTTTGGTGGTCTGTGGGACAGTTTTGCGATCCGCGGCTTTGCGGGGGATGAGAATTTTCCGAGTGGCTTTCTGGTCAATGGCTTTAATGGTGGCCGCGGTTATGGTGGCCCGCGCGACGCATCGAATGTCGAGCGCATCGAAGTGCTCAAAGGCCCCAATTCCGCGCTGTTCGGGCGCGGTGAGCCGGGCGGCACGATCAACATCGTCAGCAAAAAGCCGACCTTCAAGGAGGGCGGCAGCTTTTCCGTCGCCGGTGGCAAATGGAATACCTACCGCGTCGAGGGCGACTATAACCTGCCCATCACCGACATGGTCGCGGTCCGCCTGACTGGTGCGGTGGAAGATGCGGAAAGCTTCCGTGACACGGTGAAAACGCGCAAATATGTGCTGAACCCGTCCTTCCTGGCGAAGCTGTCGGACAAGACGATCTTCACCTACGAACTGGAATATGTGAACCAGGAAGTGCCGTTTGAGCGTGGCGTGGTGGCGATCCCGACCGTAACGGCCAATGGCATCACCTATGATCTGGGCGCAATTCCCAATACCCGTTTCCTGGGTAACCCAAATGATGGCCCGACCAAGGTCGAAGTGCTGGGCCACCAGGCGCAGTTGCAGCATGACTTGAGCGACGATTGGGTTGTCATGCTGGGTGCTGGTTACAAGGACACGTCGTTTAAGGGCTTTTCGAGCGATCCTGAACTGGTCCTTGGTCGGCAGCGGATCGACAATGACGGCCGTACCCTTACCCGCCAGCGTCGCTACCGCGATTATAGCACGACCCATATGGTTTTCCGCGGCGAAATCAGCGGCAAGGCGCAGACCGGATCGATCGTTCACAATATCCGCGTCGGGGCGGACTGGGACAAGTTCGAGATCGACACGTTCCAGACCCGATATCGCCCCGTGGCGGCGGACCAGTCCTATTCGATCGACATCTTCAATCCCGATTATGCCATCCCGGCACCCGTTCCCAACGTCGTGATCCAGAACGCCGACGAAGTGCAGAAGGCCTGGGGCGTTTATGCGCAGGACCAGATCGAGATCACCGAACAGTTCAAGGTGCGCTTTGGTGGCCGCTACGACCATTTCAGCCAGAATATCGACCTGCGCCTGAACAATACCAACCCCAAGAAAAGCTACAGCAAGTTCAGCCCGATGGCAGGCCTGGTGTTCGAACCGACCAGCAGCGTGTCGCT
Organism: Sphingobium sp. GW456-12-10-14-TSB1; assembly: GCF_059424385.1. NCBI lineage: Bacteria > Pseudomonadati > Pseudomonadota > Alphaproteobacteria > Sphingomonadales > Sphingobiaceae > Sphingobium > Sphingobium sp. GW456-12-10-14-TSB1. The sequence continues at coordinate 480,749 of NZ_JBWKZI010000002.1, forward strand.
CTATGCCAGCTATGGCAAAGGCTTCCGTCCCAACAGCGGCGTTGGTTTCGACGGGCAGCCATTTGAGCCTGAAATCAGCACATCCTATGAAGTCGGTGCAAAGTTCATTACCCCAGATGGTCGCCTGACCAGCACGATTTCGCTCTACAAAATGAAGAAGAGCAATGTGCTGTCGACCGACCCGGCCAACCCCGGCTTCTCCAAGCCGGTCGGTTCCGCCGACAGCAAGGGCGTGGAGTTTGACGTCAATGCCAAGCTGCCAGCCGGGTTTGAACTATTCCTGACCTATGCCTATACCGATGCGGGCTGGGCCACCAACGTGTTCGACCCCAATTTCGGCCTGCCGATCCTGAAGGGCGATCCGCTGATCAACATTCCCAAGCATCAGGGCAATATCCTGCTGTTCAAGAATTTTTCGATCGGCGATCATCAAGCCATGCTGGGCGGTGGCGTAAACCATGTCGGCAAGCGTCTGGGCGAGACGGCAACGACCTTCTTCCTGCCCAGCTATACGATCGCCAAGCTGATGGGATCGGTCACGATCAACGACCAGTTCAAGCTGTCGGCCAATGTCGATAATCTGTTCGACAAGAAATATTATGCCAGCTCTTACGCAGCCCTGTGGATACAGCCAGGCATGCCCCGTTCCTTTACGATACGAGGTACGTTCAACTTCTAGAACAGGTGCCGGGGAGGCTTTCGCGCCTCCCTCTTCGGGCCGTCAACGACACCTCCTCCTCCTGTCGTTGGCGGCCCTTTTCGTTTTTGAGGGCTACCCCATGAACCGCGCGCTGATGTTGCGCCTGCATCGGACAATCGGCCTGGCCGTGGCGGCATTGCTGCTGGTGCAGGCGTTGAGCGGCGCGATGTTGGTCTATCGCGGGCCGCTGGCGCGGCTGATCGATCCGGTGGCGATGACCAGCGGAAAAGCCGGACCTGCAGTTTCGGTGGGCGAGGTGATCATGACAGCGAACCGGACGACGGCAGGCTATGCGGTAACGCGGCTGTTTGCGCCCGATGCCGATGGGGCCACCTATTTCGCGCAAATGGGCAATCGTGACGGCGCGGTGCGCTATGCGTCGGTCGATCCCGCGGGCGGCGCGGTGCTGCGGTCGGGCAATGTCCTGGCCTTTCCGGTCGAAGCGGCGTTACAAATCCATTATCGGTTGATGGCCGGCACGGTCGGCATAGCCGTCATCGGCCTGAACGGCCTCGCCCTTTTGGCCATGGTCGCGAGCGGGCTGGCCTATTGGTGGCCCAAGCGCGGCAAGATGGGCAAGGCGCTGGCGATACGCTGGACATTGTCGCCCAAGCTGGTTCTGCGCCAATGTCATCGCACGGCAGCTGTCTTGCTGAGCGCGTTTCTGCTGTTCATGGCGACGACGGGATTGCTGCTGGTGGTGCCCGAATTGCTGAGCAAGGGTGCCGCCAATGCGCCGTCCGCCGCATCGGCCGCCACGATCGACCGCAGCCTGATGCTGGCGCAATCGGCCTTCCCCGATGCCACGCTGCGCGACCTGCGGATCGATGGCGATCGGCTGATCGTCAATTTCAATGCCCCTGAACATAATGCGCGCGCGATCCACAGGGTCATCGTAACGCTGGCGCAGCCCCGCATCGTTAGCGCCATGCGTGCGCAGAACAATCCCGCCTCGTGGATGACCGTGCTGCCATTGCATGCGGGCGATGCCTTTGGTCCGATCGGCCAGCCCCTATTGCTGATCACCGCACTGGCGCTGGCTGCGCTGTGTGTTTCCGGATTAGTCATGTGGTGGCAGGCCAGGCGCGCCCGCCGCCCTGCCCCCGCCAGAAAGTCTGTATGATGACCCTGCTTTATACCTCCGATCCTGAACGCGGCCGCACCTGGCGCGATGTTTTCGCGGCTGAGGCTGCGGATATCGGCTTTGTCGATCCGACCGACCCGCATGACCCCGCCACGATCCGCTACCTCGCCGCGTGGAACCCGTCAGTCGAACTGATCGCCACACTGCCCGCACTGGAGATATTGTTTTCCATCGGCGCCGGTATCGACCAGTTCGACATGAGTCGCCTGCCGCCCCATGTCCGCGTCGTGCGAATGATCGAGCCGGGCATCGCGCAGGGCATGGTCGAATATGCGACGATGGCGGTGCTGGCGCTGCATCGCAACCTGATCGACCATGGTATCGCCCAGCGCGAGGGTCGTTGGGCACCGATCAAACTGACGCCCGCCAGCCAGCGACGGATCGGCGTGATGGGCCTTGGCATTCTGGGTCAGGCGGTGCTTGGCGCGTTGCGACCGTTCGGCTTTCCACTGTCAGGGTGGAGCCGGTCGGCCCATGCCGTGGAAGGGGTCGATTGCTTTGCCGGCGCGGCGGCGTTGCCCGCCTTCCTTTCGGGATGCGACATATTGATCTGCCTGCTCCCGCTCACCACCGAGACTCGCGGCATTTTGTGCCGCGAAACGCTGTCGCAACTGCCGCGCGGGGCGGGCCTGATCAATGTCGGGCGGGGTGGGCATCTGGTGGAGCAGGATCTGCTGTCGCTGCTGGACGAAGGTCATCTTTCAGGGGCGGTGCTGGATGTATTCGACCCCGAACCGTTGCCTCAGGGCCATGCATTGTGGGCGCATCCCCGCATCATCATGACCCCCCATGTCGCCAGCATGACGCGGGCGGACAGCGCTGCGCGCGCGTTGATCGCCAATATCCGCCGCCACGTGTCGGGGGCGACCATGGAGGGGGAGGTCGCACGCGACAAGGGCTATTGAGAGCGCAGCAATCTATGCCGAATGGGCCGCGATAAAAGCCCGATATATGCGTTCGCGCCCTTAGAAATGGGCTTCATGTTCCGGCGCGCCCATGTCGTAATGTGCCTGTCACATGGCCGCCAGGCCGCGCTTCAAGAACCTGCAAAGGATGATCAGCCGATGCCCAATTTCCGGCCCAAATATATCAGCTTCGACTGCTATGGCACGCTCACCCGTTTTCGCATGACCGAAATGGCGACCGCCTTCATGGCCGATCGCATCGATGCGGAAAAGCTGCCCGCCTTTTGCAAGGACTGGAGCGCCTATCGGTTCGATCAGGTGATGGGCGATTGGCAGCCCTATCAGGAGGTCATCCGCAACTCGTTGCGCCGGACGTGCAAGAAATGGGGCGTGGCCTATAATGAGGCTGATGCCGATGCTGTGTACAACACGGTGCCGACATGGGGTCCGCATGACGACGTCGTTGGCGGTCTGTCCGAGATCGGCGACAAGATTCCGCTCGTCATCCTCTCCAACGCGATGAACGACCAGATCCATCATAATGTGGGGATGCTGGGCGCGCCTTTCCATGCGGTCTATACCGCGCAGATGGCGCAGGCCTACAAGCCGCGGATGCAGGCGTTCGAATATATGTTCGACCAGCTGGGCGCAAATCCGGAAGATATGATGCACGTATCATCCAGCTTCCGCTACGATCAGAATACGGCGACCGACCTGCATTTTGGCTGCCGCGTGTTCGTGGGGCGTGGGCATGAGCCGTCCAACCCCTTCTACCGCGACGTAGAAATTCCCCATATCGGCTGCCTGCCGGCGGTTGTGGGCCTCTGATCGTTCGATGAACGCCTCCCCCCTCTCCTACTGGCTTGCCAGCGCGCCGCCCTTCATGGGCGGTGCGAAGGGCGGGGTCGAAGGGTCGGCTGACATCGCCATCATCGGTGGTGGCTTCACCGGCCTGTCGGCGGCCCTAGCGCTGGCGAAGCGCGGCGCAAGCATCGTTCTGCTGGAGGCGGGGAAGGTCGTGGGCGAGGCATCCGGGCGCAATGGCGGCCAGTGCAACAACGGCACCGCGCATGACTATGGCGCATTGTCGGCAAGGTTCGGCAAGCCGGTCGCCAAAGCCTGGTACAGGGCGCATTGCGACGCGGTCGATACGGTCGAGCGGCTGGCTCGCGAGGAAGGGATTGCCTGCAATTTTACCCGCTGCGGCCGGGTAAAGCTGGCGGCCAAGCCCAAACATTATGACAAGCTGGCGCGGGCGCATGACCTGCTGGCCGCGGAAGTCGATGAGCATGTGCGGCTGGTGCCCCCGGCGCGGATCGGTGACGAGGTTGGGTCCGACGCCTTTCATGGTGCGCTGATCCAGACCACAAGCGCGCAAATCCACCCTGCCCGTTTCGGGGTGGGTCTTGCTGAAGCAGCAACGAGGGCCGGCGCACATATTTTCGAAGGGGCCGAGGTCACAGGGCTTGACCGGACACAGACCGGTTGGCGGGTTGTCTCTTCACGCGGGTCCGTCGATGCAAAGCAGGTGCTGGTCGCCACGGGCGGTGCGCCTGCCGCTGCACCGTTCGGCTTCTTCCGTCGCCGGATCGTGTCGGTCGGCAGCTTCGTAATCGCGACCGAGCCGCTGGACGACGCGCTGATCGAAACGTTGCTGCCAGGACGCCGCAATTATGTGACCAGCAAGAATATCGGCAATTATTTCCGTCTGGCGCCCGACAATCGCCTGATCTTCGGCGGGCGGGCGCGCTTTGCCATCAGCGATGCCCGATCGGATTTGAAAAGCGGACGTATTCTGGAAGAGACGCTGGGGCAGATATTCCCAGCGCTCAAGGGCGTGGGCGTCGACCATGTGTGGGGCGGGATGGTGGACCTGACCGCCGACCGCCTGCCCCGCGCGGGCGAGACGGGCGGCCTTTATTATTCGATGGGCTACAGCGGCCATGGCGTGCAGATGGCGACCCATATGGGGCAGCAGATGGCGCGCGTGATGAGCGGCGAGCCCGACGCCAACCCTTGGGCCGAACTGGACTGGCCGAGCGTGCCGGGGCATTTTGGCAAGCCATGGTTCCTGCCGCTGGTTGGGCTATGGTATAAATGGCAGGATGTGATCCATTGACCGATATCTTGTCCCCCTATTCCCGCCGCGGCCTGATCGGCGCTGGCCTTGGCGTTGGCGCTGGACTGTTGCTGCCCGATAGCGCGATGTCCGCCAGCCGCCCCCGTCGGGGTGGACGCATCCGCGCCGCCGGGATGACGGCATCGACCGCCGATACGCTTGATCCCGCCAAAGGTGCGAATTCAAGCGATTATATCCGTCACTACATGTTCTACAGCCTGCTGACCCAGCTGGACCGCAACCTGATCCCCCAGTTGGAACTGGCCGAACGGATCGAGAGCAGCGACCAGATCAACTGGCATATCAGGCTGCGCAAGGGCATCACATTTCATGATGGCGCAACGCTGACGGCGCAGGATGTCGTCTGGACCCTGATGCGACACAAAAATCCGGCGACCGGATCGAAAATGGCGCAAATTGCCGAGCAGTTTGCCCAGATTCGGGCCACGAGCAAACAGGATGTGTTCATTCGCCTGACCGGCCCCAATGCCGATCTGCCCGCCATTCTTGCACAAACGCATTTCGGGATATTGCGCGAAGGGACGAGCGATTTCCGTACCGCCAACGGCACCGGCCCGTTTTTGTGCGCACAATTTCGCCCCGGCGTCCGTACGCTGGCGCGGCGCAATCCCAATTTCTGGAAGCCGGGCAAACCCTATCTGGATGAAATCGAGCTCATCAGCATTCCCGACGAGACCAGTCGGGTCAACGCATTGCTGTCGGGCGACGTCCACATCATCCTGGCGGTCAACCCGCGATCGAGCAAGCGCATCCATGCCTCGCCCCGCCACAATCTGATGGTGACACCATCGGGGCTGCACACCAACCTGATCATGCGACAGGATCGGCTGCCGACCGGAAACCCGCATTTCGTTGCAGCGATCAAATATCTGTTCGACCGCCCCCTCATAAAACGAGCGCTTTTCCGCGGCTATGCAACGATCGCCAACGATCACCCGATCCCGCCTTTCCACCCCTATTATCGCGCCGATCTGCCGCAGCGGGCGCTCGACCTGGACAAGGCGCGCTGGCACCTACAACGGGCAGGATTGAAGGGAACGCGGCTGCCGATCTATGCGTCACCCGCGGCGGAAGGATCGGTCGATATGGCATCGGTCCTGCAGGAATATGGATCGCGCATCGGCCTAAATCTGGCCGTCAATCGCGTGCCCGCCGACGGCTATTGGTCGACCCACTGGATGAAACATCCAATGGGCTTTGGCAACACCAACCCGCGTCCGACCGCCGATCTGATGTTCAGCCTGTTCTACAAGTCGGATGCGGCGTGGAATGAGAGCGGCTGGAAAAATCCGCGCTTCGACCGCCTGCTGGTGGAAGCACGCGGCGAAGCCAACCAGGCAAAGCGCAAACAGCTTTATGGCGAGATGCAAGAGCTGGTCCGCGACTATTGCGGGGTTTCCATTCCGGTTTTCATCAACCTGATCGATGCCCATGACCGGCGGTTAAAGGGCATGTATCCAATCGCCATTGGGGGCATGATGGGTTACCAATTTGCCGAACATGTCTGGTGGGAAGGCTGATGGCGGGCGCATCCTCCCGCAGCGGCATGAGCGCCGCGCTGACATTGATCGGCAAGCGGTTCGCATCATCTTTGCTGACGCTGTTGCTGGTGTAGATGACCATCTTCGTGATCGCCCAATTATTGCCCGGCGACGCGGCGCAGGAAGCGCTGGGGCAGAGCGCCACGCCGGAACAGGTCGCGGCATTGCGCCATGAAATGGGCCTCGATCGCCCGGCCCATGTACGTTATGTGAGCTGGCTTGGCGGCATGCTGACGGGCGATCCCGGTCAATCGATGGTCGCGAACATGCCGGTCGGCGAAGTCATTGAGGAGCGCTTGCCCAACAGCCTGCTGCTCGCCGCTCTGGCCGCCATGGTCGCAATCCCCGTCGCCCTGTCCATCGGCATCGGATCCGCCATGAACCGCGGCGGGCGGATAGACCGGGCGCTCAACGTCGTGACGCTCGCCATGGTGGCGGTACCCGAATTTCTGGTCGCGACCATCGCCGTGCTGATCTTTTCGGTGAAGCTGCGCTGGCTGCCGTCGATCGCGTTGGCTTCAAGCGACATGGGATGGGGCGAATATCTGCGCGGTGTGGCCATGCCGGTCCTGACATTATGCGTGATCGTTATCGCGCAGATGGCGCGGATGACGCGCGCGGCAGTGATCGACCAGATGGACCGGCCCTATGTCGAAATGGCGGTGCTGAAGGGCGTTGCGCCGGTGCGTGTCATATTGCGGCACATCATGCCCAACGCCATCGCGCCGATCGTGAACGCCATGGCATTGAGCCTGTCCTACCTGCTGGGAGGGGCGGTGATCGTGGAAACCATCTTCAACTATCCGGGGCTTGCCAGCCTGATGGTCAATGCGGTCACCAGTCGCGACATGCCGTTATTGCAGGCGTGCGCCATGATATTCTGCGCCGCCTATCTCATCCTGATGCTGATCGCGGACGTTACCGCGATCCTGGCCAACCCAAGGCTGCGGTCGCAATGATGGGCGATATCTTTCAACGGGCCAAAGCCCTACCGCTGTCGGGCAAGCTGGGGTTGGCCCTGGTCATCTTCTGGCTGGCTGTCGCGCTGTTCGGACCCATGCTGGCCCCCTATCCGGTCGGCGCGTTCGTCGCCTATGACGTGTTTGACGGCCAATCAGCGAAGTATTGGCTGGGCAGCGACTATCTGGGCCGCGATGTGCTGAGCCGGCTGATGTCGGGCGCGCGCTATACGGTGGGGCTGGCGGCGGCGGCGGCCCTGCTGGCGAGCACCAGCGGGACGGCGCTGGCGCTGACGGCGGCAGTGGGCGGGGCCAAGGTCGATGAGCCGCTTTCGCGCTTCATGGATATGCTGATTTCGATCCCCTCCAAGATATTCTCTCTGGTGCTGGTCGCTGCATTCGGGTCCTCGCTGGGGCTGCTGCTGCTGATCGCGGCCTTCACCTATATCCCCGGCAATTACCGGATCGCGCGGGCACTGGCCGTCAATCTGGCGCAGATGGATTATGTGCAGGTGGCGAAGGCGCGCGGCGAACGGCGCTTCTACATCGCGATCGCTGAAATATTGCCCAATATGATCCACCCGCTTCTGGCCGATTTCGGCCTGCGCTTCGTGTTCATCGTGCTGCTGCTGTCGGGCCTGTCCTTCCTTGGCCTTGGCGTGCAGCCCCCCGACGCTGATCTGGGATCGCTGGTGCGCGAGAATATCTCCGGGCTGGGCGAAGGCGCGCTTGCGATCATAGCGCCAGCCGTTGCGATTGCGACGCTGACGGTAGGCGTGAACCTGTTGATCGATGCGATCGGCTTTTCAGGCAAGGGCAAAGGCCAATGAGCGCGACGCCCCATGTCGAGGTAAAGGGCCTGACCGTTACCGCGCGCAATGGCGCGGGCGAGATATTCCCGATCGTCAGCAACATTGATTTCGCGCTGAATCGCGGCGAAGTGCTGGCGCTGATCGGCGAGAGCGGATCGGGCAAGACGACGATCGCGCTGACGCTGCTGGGCCATGCCAGGCCTGGGGCGAAGATCGCGGAAGGGTCTATCCGGGTGGGCGAGTGCGACCTTACCAAGCTCGATCGCGGCGCGCTGGCACAATTGCGCGGCAATCGCATCGCCTATATCGCACAAAGCGCGGCATCCGCCTTCAATCCATCGCGCACCATCATGGATCAGGTGGTCGAGCCTGCGCTGATCCACAATCTGATGCCGCGCGCGGAGGCCGAGGCCAAGGCGGTCGACCTGTTCCGCGCGCTCGCACTGCCCTTTCCCGAAACGATCGGCGCGCGCTATCCGCATCAATTGTCGGGCGGACAGTTGCAGCGGTTGATGGCCGCGATGGCGCTGATCACGGATCCGGAACTGGTCATATTGGACGAACCGACGACTGCGCTGGACGTGACCACCCAGATCGAGGTGCTCCGCGCGTTCAAGACAGTAGTGCTGGAACGGGGCGCAACCGCCATCTACGTGTCGCATGACCTGGCCGTCGTCGCACAGATGGCCGACCAGATTGTCGTGCTGAGCCAGGGGCGCATCCGGGAGGCGGGCGCGGCTGCGCAGATCCTCCACGCCCCCGCGGATGACTATACCAGGACACTGATGGCCGCCGCCCGGCCCGCTATCCGCCCGGCACCCCCAAAAATTGCCCTGCCCGCCGCGCCGCTGCTGGAAATACGCGGCATGACGGCGGGCTATGGCAAGATCGGCAAGGATGGTCGTCCGCGTATTCCGGTACTGCGCGACATCAACCTGACGATCGAGCGGGGCGCGACTTTGGGCGTGATCGGCGAAAGCGGATCGGGCAAATCCACTATCGCGCGGGTCATCGCCGGGCTGCTGCCACCCGCCAGCGGGCAGGTGCTGCTGGATGGCGAAACTCTGCCGCCAGGCTTGCACGGGCGTAGTCGCGACCAGTTTCGCCGGGTGCAACTGGTGTTCCAGAATGCCGATACAGCGCTCAATCCCGCGCACAGCGTCGGCCGGATATTGACGCGACCGCTGGCCTTTTACCATGGGCTCAAGGGCAATGCGGCGCGGATGCGCGTGCTGGAGTTGCTCGATCTGATCCGCCTGCCCGCCACGCTGATCGACCAGCCGATCGGCGGCCTTTCGGGCGGCCAGAAGCAGCGGATCAACCTGGCACGGGCGCTGGCGGCCGATCCGCAACTGATCCTGTGCGACGAGGTGACGTCCGCGCTCGATACTGTCGTGGGCGCGGCGATACTGGAGCTAATGGCCGAGTTGCGCCGGGAACTGGGCATTGCGACCATGTTCATCAGCCATGACATTTCAACAGTCCGGGCGATTTGCGACGACATATTGGTGCTTTACGCCGGTACGATGGTCGAGACCGGGCCGCGTGAAGCGTTCGGCGTCGCGCCGTTCCATCCCTATACGGACCTGCTGATCGGATCGGTGCCGGAAATGCGGGCGGGATGGCTGGAGGAGAGTCATGCCGGGATCGCGCCGCCGCCGGTTGGAGGACAGGGCGATCATCCTGACCTTTGCCGTTTCCTGCCGCGGTGCCCCGCGCGGGTGGATGGGCTTTGCAATACCACGCCCCCACCCCGCCGCCCGCTCAGCAAGGGCAGCCAGATATTGTGCCATCTTGGAGATGAAAGCTTGCGTCCGTCATGAGCCGCTTCGTTCGTCTGGGTGAAATCGATCGCCCCGCTATCACCGTGCATGTCGATGGCGCCCCCGTCGGGGCGCTGGAGGGTGACACGCTGATGGTCGCATTGTTGAACCAGGGCAGCGTGCTGCGCCAGTCAGAGTTCGGGCCGGAGAAACGGGCCGGTTTCTGCCTGATGGGCGCCTGCCAGGATTGCTGGGTGTGGACCGAAAGCGGCGACCGCCTGCGCGCCTGTTCGACCCTGGCCGCATCGGGCCAGCGCATCCTGACCAGCCAGCCGGAGGCATCATGGCCGAACAACGCATGAGCCCAAGGGTCATTATCGTTGGTGCAGGGCCAGCCGGGACACGCGCGGCGCAAGCCTGCGTGCAGGCAGGCGTGCGCCCGATCCTGCTGGACGAGGGACGCCGCGACGGCGGCCAGATCTATCGCCGTCAGCCGGATAATTTCACCCGGCCCTATGCCAAGCTGTACGGCAGCGAGGCCGGTCGGGCCCAAGCGTTGCATGAAACATTCGATGGGCTGAAGAGCGCGATCGATTATCGCCCGGAAACGCTGGTGTGGAACATTGCTGGCGGGCAAGTCTGGACAGCGAGTGCGACATATGCGGACGCAATTCCGTTTGACGCATTATTGCTGTGCACTGGGGCGACCGATCGGCTGATGCCGGTCAAGGGATGGCAGTTTGCCGGCAGCTACAGCCTGGGCGGGTCGCAGGTGGCGCTCAAGAGCCAGGCGGTATCGATCGGGCACAATGTCGTGTTCATGGGATCGGGGCCGCTGCTCTATCTGGTTGCAAGCCAATATGTCGAGGCAGGCGCGAATGTCGTCGCTGTGCTCGATACAGCCCCCTACAGCGCGCGGATCAAGGCTTTGCCTGACCTGCTGGCGGTGCCGTCTGTGCTGTGGAACGGCGTCACGCTGACGATGAAATTGAAGCGCGCGGGCGTAGCCGTGCATAATGGCATCACGCCGCTGGAAATCATCGGCAACGCCGATAGCGGCGTGAGCGCCGTGCGTTTTCGCACCGGAGCGGGGACCGAACAGGACATTGTCTGCGACGCGGTGGCGATGGGGCATCATTTGCGCCCGGAAACGCAACTGGCCGATCTGGCGCGCTGCGCCTTCGCATTTGATCCAGGCACGCGGCAATGGCTGCCGGAGCGGGACAGCGATGGACGGTCGAGCGTGGCGGGCGTTTATTTGGCGGGCGACGGGGCCAAGATATTGGGCGCGCGATCAGCGGAAGCCAGTGGGCGGCTGGCGGCGCTGGCGGCACTGGCCGATCTGGGGCTGCCGGTGGACAAGGGCGAGATGGCGTCGCTGCGCGGCGATGTCGGCACCTATGCGAAATTTGCGCGGGGATTGGCGAAGGCTTTTCCATGGCCCTCGCATCAAGCATCGCAATTGCCCGACGATGCGATCTTGTGCCGGTGCGAGGGGGTGACCGCTGGCGACCTGCGCGGCATCATGCGCGAGACGGGCGCCAAGGAGGCAAACCGGGCCAAGGCGTTCAGCCGGGTCGGCATGGGGCGTTGCCAGGGCCGTTATTGCGGGCTGGCGGCGGCCGAGCTGATCGCGGCGGAAGCGGACATTCCCATTGAGCAGGTCGGCCGATTGCGCGGTCAGGCGCCGGTCAAGCCGCTGACCATAGCGATTGGAGACGATCAATGAGCGGGGCCAGCGATGTCATCATCGTGGGCGGCGGGCTGATGGGGTCATCGGCAGCACTTTTCCTGCGCGGCCATGGCCTGTCAGTAACCTTGCTGGAAACCGACCTGATCGGTCGGCAGGCAAGCGGCACCAATTTCGGCAATGTGAGGCGACAGGGGCGCCCCATCCATCAATTGCCGCTGGCCAATCGCGCCATTGCCATCTGGCGGAAATCGCGAGAATTATTGGGAGCCGATGTCGAATATCTCCAGTCCGGACATATCCGCGTCTGTTATCGCGACCGACCCGAACTGGTCGGTTCGATGGAGGATTATGCGGCAAATGCGCGCATGGAAGGGCTGGATCTGGAATTGGTGAGCGGCAATGTGCTGCGCGACAAATTTCCCTTTTTCGGGCCTGACGTGCTGGCCGGTTCCTATTCGCCAACGGATGGTCACGCCAATCCGCGCCTCGCCGCGCCTGCCTTTGCGCGGGCAGCGGCACGACTGGGCGCGGTGATCCATGAAAATACCCAGATTGTCGATGCGCAGAAGGTCGGGGAGGATTTCATCGTCACGGCAGCGGACGGGCGGACATTCCGCGCGCCTATATTGCTGGTGACGGCGGGCGCATGGGGCAATGCGTTGTCATCGCAATTTGGCGAGCCGGTGCCGATCGTCCCCAAAGGCCCGACCATGAGCGTGACAGAGCCGGTACCTTACGCCATTTTGCCGACGGTCGGCGTGATGACCCCGTTGGAGCAGGAGACGGTCTATTTCCGTCAGGTAGCGCGGGGCAATATCGTACTAGGCGGCAGCACGCGCGGACCATCCTTCCCCGACCAGTATCGCGCCTATGTCGAGCCGCAAAATACGGTGAGTCAGTTGAAGCATATAAGGCGGCTCGCCCCGTCGCTGGGCAGGCTCAACATCATCCGCGTCTGGTCCGGGATCGAGGGCTATATGCCCGACAGTCAGCCGGTGATGGGACCGAGCGCGACAACCAGCGGGCTATATTATGCGTTCGGCTTTTCAGGATCGGGTTTCCAGATCGGGCCGGGCGTGGGCGAGACGATGGCGGAGATCATCGCGAAGGGCGCGACCGACATCCCGACCGAACCCTATCGCGTCGAACGGTTCGCTACCCAGGCCTGACATAGACAGGCTGACATTGCCGATTGCGCGCCACGCCCTATAAGCGCGATGTCAGACAGGGCAGAAGCGCGCCGCCCTGCCTGCGCCGGGGGCAGGATGGAACAACAGGACAGCCGGGCATCGACCGGTAGTGACGAAACTTTGCGCGCGGGTCTTTTCGCGCAGCGCATCGCGGCGCTGAATGCCGCGTTGGCGCTGGCCTATTGCGTCGTCGGGTGGCTGGGCCTGAAAATGGCGATCCCGCCCGGCTATGCGACAGTAATCTGGCCGGCGTCGGGTATCGCCGTGTCCGCTATCCTGGTTTTCGGACGTACGCTATGGCCGGGCGTTGCGATCGGCGCGTTTCTTGTCAATGTCGCGATCGGCATGATGCGACTGGAAACGGCAGGCCTGCCGCTGATCCTGTCCAACGCGCTGTGTATTGCAATCGGATCGACCTTGCAGGCATTGGTCGCCGCCTGCATCGTACGTAAGCGCTTCGGGAGGCCAATCCAGTTGACGTCGGCATGGGATGTAGCGCTGATGGCGGCGCTGATCTGTCCGCTGGCCTGCGTCATCGCGCCCAGCATCGGCGTCACCATTTTGTACCTGAACCACTCCATCCCTGCGACCGCCATTGCCGAAAGCTGGGCGACATGGTGGACATGTGATCTGCTGGGGGTGTTGATCGTCACCCCGGTCATCATGCTCGGTCCCTGGAAGGGATGGCGCATATTGTGGCGCGGCGAGCCGATCGCGCATTATACCGCGACGATGAGCGCGGTCATGATGGTCATGATCGGTGGCACGTTGACCGCATGGAAGGTCACGTCCGAATTCGTCCATGACCGCAACCAGGCAAGCTTTGCCGTGCTGGCGCATGAAAATGAGCGGGCATTGCGATACCGGCTGGAAGCCTATTCCCGCAGCCTGGACGGCGCCGCGGCGCTATTTGCCGCGTCGGACGAGATAACCCCGGACGATTGGCGCGCCTATGTCGCGGCGCTGAACATGGGCACATTCCTGCCCGGTCTGAACGGCATGGGCTATATCCGTCCCGTGACACCTGCGACGCTGCCCGCGTTTATGCGCGCGCAGACGCAGCGTTTCCCCGGCTATCGCATCCATCCCGACAGCAACGCCCCCCTGCGCGGCGTGATCGCCCAGATCGAACCGATAGCCACCAACCGCGCCGCCATGGGGCTGGACATATTGGCCGAAGCCCGGCGGCGATCCGCCGCGCTGCACGCGCGCGACACCGGCAAGGCGACGATCACCCGGCGCATCATATTGGTGCAGGATGCGCAAAAGCGCCCCGGATTCCTGCTGTTGCGGCCTCTCTATCAGCCCGGCCTGCCCCATGTGACCGTGGAGGAGCGACGCAAGGCCCTGGTCGCGTGGATCTATGCGCCGTTCATCGCCAACCGCCTGATGGAGGGCTTGACGCAAAGTCAGGGACGGTCGCTGGACATCCATATTTTCGATGGTCCTGTGACGGCCGATGATGACACTATTTATGCCAGCGCTGCCAAGGGGAACCATCGACCCAAATATAGCGTAACCCGCACGCTGTTGCTGATGGAGCAGAGATGGACGGTGCGCTGGACCAGCACGCCCCAGTTTGAGCAAAGCGTATCGACGAGCGAAGGCTGGCTGGTGCTGCTTTGCGGGCTGGCGATCAGCTGGATATTCGGCATATTGACGCTGTCCTACATCCGGCGCGAAGCCTATGCGTTGCAGCAGGTGGAGATCAAGACCAGCGAATTGATGGAGCGCGAAACGGTGCTCCAGCAGGCGGTGAGCGCGCTGGAGGAAAGCGAACGGCATTTTTCCGCGCTGGCCAGCCTGTCACCTGCCGGAATTTTCCGCACGGATGATCTGGGCTTTTGCAATTTCGCCAATGACGCCTGGCTGAAAACCACTGGCCTGTCGCCCGACGCGGTCATGGGCGTTGGCTGGATGGCGGCGATCCACCCCCATGATCGTGAGAAGATACGGGCGCAATGGCGGACCGCCATGTCGCAAGGGCGGACATGGCGAGTGGAATTGCGCTTCTGCCACAGCGATGGCGGCATTTGCTGGGTCGACCTGATCTGCGGCCCGGAGGTCGATACGCAAGGGCAGTTGATCGGCCTGATCGGGGTTGGCACCGACATCACGCGGCGCAAGGATCTGGAACAGGAGAATGAGGCAGCGCTGGTGCGCGCTGAACAGGCGGCCAATGCCAAGGCCGTTTTCCTGGCGAATATGAGCCATGAGATCCGCACGCCGATGAACGGCGTTATCGGCTTTACCGAATTGCTGTTGCATGATGAGCCGCGCCATGCGCAGCGCACCAAGCTGGAGCTCATCCTGGAATCCAGCCAGTCGATGATGGAATTGCTGAACGACATATTGGATTTTTCACGGATCGAGGCGGGACAGATGGTGCTGGAACCCGAACCTGTGAACCTTCAGAAGAAGTTGCAGTCGAGCGTTGCCGCACTCCATGCGCTGGCCGAACGCAAGGGGCTGCCCGTGTCCGTCATCGTCGACCCGGCCTTGCCGCAGATGATCCTGTGCGACCGGTTGCGATTGCGCCAGATCATCGTCAACCTGTTGGCCAACGCGATCAAATTCACCCATGAAGGGCATATCATCATCCGGGCAATCAGGCTGCCCGATGCCGTGTTGCGCATAGAGGTGGAGGATACCGGCATCGGCATCGCCCATGACCGGCAGACCGCGATATTTCGGGAATTTGTCCAGGCGCATGGGGCGGCGGCACAGCGCCATGGGGGTTCGGGCCTTGGCCTGGCGATCTGCGACAAGCTGGCGCGGTTGATGGGCGGACAGGTCGTGCTGCGCAGCAATCCGGGCGAGGGCACGATCGTCGCGCTTCAGATACCGCTGGTAGCCGCAGAGGGCGAAGCGATGGCGCCCGCGCCCACCATGATGGATCCACCGGTCAGGGCCACCATCGCGCGCCGCATCCTGCTGGTCGAGGACCATGACATCAATCAGTTGCTGGTGTCGGAGATGCTGGAGCGGCTGGGCCATGAAGTCGCCATTGCCTCCAACGGTGCCGAAGCGATCGCCATGGTCGATGACGCCCATGCGCGGGGTTTGCCCTACGCGCTGGTGTTGATGGACCTGCGCATGCCGCACATGGACGGGATGACAGCGACGCGCACGTTGCGCAGGCGTGGCTATGGTCCAGACCGGCTGCCGATCATCGCGATCAGCGCGAATGCCTATGCGGACGATATTACGGCCTGTCTCGATGCGGGCATGCAGGGCCATGTGGCCAAGCCGGTCAGGATGAGCGATTTGCAGGCGGCACTGAAGCCGTGGTTGCGCGTG
The DNA here is from genome assembly GCF_059424385.1 of Sphingobium sp. GW456-12-10-14-TSB1. Classification (NCBI taxonomy): domain Bacteria; kingdom Pseudomonadati; phylum Pseudomonadota; class Alphaproteobacteria; order Sphingomonadales; family Sphingobiaceae; genus Sphingobium; species Sphingobium sp. GW456-12-10-14-TSB1. The sequence continues at coordinate 496,896 of NZ_JBWKZI010000002.1, forward strand.
GAAAACGACCATCGGATGCTGACAGGATCGGCGCCGTCCCCCGAACTGGCGCGCATGTATCGCCAGCGGCTGGATAATATCGCCGCACTATTCGCCGATGCCGCCGCGCCCGATGGACTGACGAGCGAGACAAAGGCGCAGTTGCGCAACGCCATGCACCAGTTGGCCGGGACGGCCGGCCTGTTTGAGAGCGCAACGACCAGCAGCGCGCTACGCGAGATTTATGAGGCGCTGGAAGCGTGGTCCGACGAGCAATGGCGAGACCTGATTCGCGGGGCAGCCGAACGATTCACGCTGATCACAGGCCAGCCAGAAAGGGCTTTGTAACGCTACAAATGCTGGCTAGAGCTATTTAGTCCCTCTGCGGAACACCTGCCGCCGCATTTACCCATCACGGCGCTTGATGGCGGGATATAGTTGGGTTAGCGCGCATGTATAACAAATGTTTAACAAGCTGGGGTCGACGTGATACATAAGGTTTATGTCGTCGATGACGACGAACTAACATGCGTCGCGTTGCGCGACCTGCTCGAAATCGTGCCGGGGGTCGATGTCGAGATGTTTGCGTCGGGCCAGGATTTCCTCGACGCCATGCCGGTTGCTGGCGGGCTTTTGCTGATGGACGTCTATATGCCCGGCCTGGACGGGTTTGAGACAGTCGCGAAGCTGGGAGCGAGGCGCAGCCAATTTCCCACCATCATGATGTCGGGCCGGGGCGAAATCCGTCAGGCGGTGCAGGCGATGAAGATGGGCGCGATCGATTATCTGGAAAAGCCGTGTCAGCCGCAGACGCTTTATGCAGCGGTCAAGGCTGGCCTGGGCCAATTGAAAACGGTGCTTGATGACCAAAGCGCCAATACCGAAGCGCAGCAGCGCATTGCCAGCCTGACCGAGCGGGAAAGCGAACTGCTGCGCCTGCTGGTCAGCGGTATGACCAACAAGGATGCTGCCGAGCAGATGGCGATAAGCGTGAGGACGGCGGAAGCCCATCGCGCCAAGATCATGCTGAAGCTGGGCGCGGACAATTTCACCGAAGTCATGCGGCTGGCCTATGCGTCGGGCTTTGCCACGCTGAGCCCGGACAACGGCCCGCCGCCCGTGCTACAACAGGCTTAACGTTGCGGTAAGCATTTGTGCTTACGTATTTATACCAATTCGCGGGCATAACGGCGTAATGCGGGATGGCAGCATCATTTCATACCCCTTGATGCGGGTCATCCTGTTCGCCGGAGTCATGGCTTGTTCCAGCCTTGCCATGGGTCAAACAGCGAATGCCGCCTCCGGCGGCGCGGCGGTGACGATCTTGCGATCGCTATCGGCGACCCAGGAAGAATCGCTCGATTTCGGGCGTATTCTTCCTGCGGCGCAGGACGGGATCGTGACGGTGCGGCCTGATGGCGGGACCGATTGCAGCGCCGCAATGCTGTGCCTGGGCAAAGGGAAGCCTGCCCTGTTCCGGTTGACGGGCTCAGACTCGTCATTGTTCGTATCGATCGACCCGGCAGTCGCGATGATGGGACCGGATGCCGCGAGTCTGATGGTGACCCTGTTGCCATCCGGGCCTGTGGCGACGGCGAGTCGCGCTGGGGCATCCTATGCGGTGGGTGGACAGATGATCGTGACGGCGGGGACGCCGCCGGGCAGCTATGCCGGGCAATATAATATTAGCTTTGAATATCAGTAATTTAGGATATATTCCCTGGTCATTTCGATGGTTAATGGCGGCTTTACCATGCCCATTAGCCTTAGATAGACGGACATTTCCTATCCATGCCTCTGTCGGAGCTGGAATGCCGACGCTGACCAAGGGGTATATCACATGACCAATAAATCCGTTCAGGCCCTGGGCCTGACTGCCATGCTGTTTGCGGGCGCTGCGCTCTCGATCGAACCGGCCCACGCTGCATCCGCCACGGGCGATGCGACGGTTAAGATCCTGCGCGCCATCACCGTCACCAAATCGTCGGACCTGGACTTTGGCAAGATCGTGCCGTCGGCCGCTGCTGCGACCGTCGCCATCGCCGAAGACAATAGCCGCGTGTGCGGCAGCGGCCTGTCCTGCTTCGGCACCACCACCGCGGGCGCCTTTGCCGTCGTCGGCGCCGCGAATGAGACCGTGACCGTGGCGATCGACAATCCGTCGATCACGCTGACCGATGGCGGATCGAACAGCATGGCGGTGTTGCTTGCCACGACGACGTCGGCAATGACCCTGTCCGGCACGGGCGATGGCAGCTTCAAGGTTGCCGGCACGCTCAATGTCGGCGCCAATCAGGCCGCCGGCACCTATTCGGGCCAATATGCGGTTTCGGTTTCCTATCAGTAAATCACGGTCGGCGGGGGCGGCGCATAAGCGCCGCACCCACGCCGATGCCGAAGGGAGGACGGGGCAATGCGTGCAATATCCGCCATGGCGGCGATTGCCCTGAGCCTGTCCCCCCTGCCCGGCCATATGGCCCATGCCGACACGCGCAAGCAGGCGCCGATTGTCGAGGCGGCCACAGACATCAGTTTCGGGACGATCGCCGCCAGCGCTGCCGGCGGCACGATAGAGCTGACGCCATCTGGCACTGTGCGCTGCTCAGCAGGGCTGCAATGCCTGGGCGGTGAGCGGGCCGGGCTATTCTATGTCACCGGTCCCAAAGATTATATGGTCGGCATCATGCTGGCCCCTGCGCAACTGACCAACGGCCGTGGCGAAAGCATGACGGCCCTTCCCAAAGCGTCGCAATCGACGATGGTGCTGGATCCTGGCAAGCGCAAAAACAAGTTTAGCGTCGGCGGCAAGCTGACCCTGTCGGCGGCGCAGCCCGAAGGCGCGTACACCGGCAGTTATGAAGTGATGGTCGAATATTTCTGACCCCACTCCGCATGGTTAGCGAGTTGCTAACCTATTTTCGTCATCTTTGCCCATTGCGGCCCGCTGGACACGAAGCCGCTGACATGGGGTAATGATATGAAATGCACAATGATGATGGCGGCGATTGTCGCCAGCCATGCGCTTGCGCCGACCATGGCGCAGGCTGCCGCCGGCGACCTGCTGGTCGCGCCGACCCGCCTGATCATGGGCGCCAATAGCGGCGGCGAGGTCGTGGTCAACAATACCGGCGACAAGGCGACGACATATCGCATATCGCTGGTGCTGCGGAAGATGACCGAACAAGGCACGATCGAATCGGTCGATGAGGCCACTGCGTCGCAGCGCGATGCCGCAGCGCTGGACCTGATCACTTATGCACCGCGCAAAATCACGCTGGCGCCGCAACAGTCGCAGACGGTTCGGATCGGCGTGCGGGTGCCGCCGACCATGCCGGGTGGCGAATATCGCGCGCACCTGCTGTTCCGCGCGGTGCCTGACGTCGCCGATGCCGCCGCGCCGCAACCTGCCGCTGACGGTATGTCGATTAGCCTGACGCCAATTTACGGCGTCACCATTCCCGTCATCGTGCGCGTGGGCGAGCCGAAAGGCAGCGCCAGCCTGAACAACGCCCGTCTGAGCGTACAGGAGGGACAGGCGCAACTGGACGTCGACCTGATGCGTGCGGGCGAACGATCCGTCTATGGGACGCTGGAATTGATGCAGGCCGACGGTAAAACGCCGATCGCCACGATCAAGGGGATCGCCGCCTATCCGGAAGTGGCGCAGCGGCACATCATGCTGCCGGTGGACCGGGCTGCGCTGGCACGCGTGAGCGGGCCGCTCAAGGTGCGGTTCGTCGAGACGGACCCCGCGGCGGGCGGCGCAGTGAGCGAAACAGCCGTGGCGCGACCCTGACACCAGACCACAGGTCCATATCCCATGAACGCGCGGCCCCGGCTGTGGCGTGTTTTGCTGTCATGCCTGCTGGTCCTGCTGCTGTTGCGCGCGGGGCCGGCGATGGCAGCGGCCGCCCTGCTGTCCGCCGACGACGCGCTGTTGTTCGATGCGCGGGTCGGGTCATTGTCCGTCGGCAACGGCATTCGCGGCTTCACGGTCGAGGATGCCATCTGCCTGGATATGGGCGATGTGATCGAGGCACTGAAGATTGCCGTGGTGCCGAGCGAGGACAAGCGCCGGGCACAAGGTTGGGCTTTTGACGAGGCGCGGCATATCGCCATCGACCGCGATACTGGCGAGGCGCGGTTCGGGACGGAATATATGCGGCTGGGCGCAAATGACATTCATGACAGCCGGTCGGGATGGTGCGTTGATACCCAGGCGCTGGGCCGATGGCTGGGCGTTACATTTGATGCCGACACGACCAACGCGATCCTGACCATCACGTCCCCCGCGCCGCTGCCCATCGAAGCCGCGTTGCGCCGGACAGCGGCGGCCGAGCGGCTGGCGACGAAAACGCAACCACAGACAGCGGGGCTGGAGAAGCACCGCTTCCCCTATCGGCTATGGCGCATGCCCGCGCTCGATGCATCATTGGCCGCCGGGTGGCAGCGCGACGCGAAGGGCGCGCAGGTGCGAACGACACGATATGAAATGCTGGCGTCGGGCGAACTGGCCTATGCGTCTGCCGAAGCGCGGCTGGCGTCCGATGCGAACGCCATGCCGGACAGTTTGCGGCTGCGTCTCTACCGGGCCGATCCCGACGGGCAATTGCTGGGGCCGTTGGCCGCGACTCAGGCGGCCATCGGGGATGTGGACAGTTTTGCCATCCCCCTTGTTGCCGGATCAGCCAGTGGACGCGGCGTGGCGCTGACCAACCGGCCGCTCGATGCCATTGGCGAATTTGACAAGGTGGCGCTGACTGGCCTGCTACCGCAGGGGTGGGACGCGGAACTCTATCGCAACGGCGAATTGCTCCGCGTGGTCCCGGCGGATGCGGATGGACGCTATGCCTTTCGCGATATTGCGTTGCGCCATGGCGTCAATGTGCTGGAAGTCGTCCGCTATGGCCCGCAAGGGCAGGTCAGACGTGAACGGCGAGTCTATAATATCGCGGCGCAATCGCCGGGGCCGGGCGAGACCTGGTGGTCCACCAATATCGTGCAGGGCAATCATGATCTGCTGCGTTTCGGCACGAGTCGGCAAACCCCGGCATCGGGATGGCGCGGCAGCATGGCCGTCGACCATGGACTGGGCCGGGGAACGTCGATCGGCGCCGCGATCGTACGTGCGCCCTCATCAGATGGCAGCGCCGATTATGGCCATCTAAACCTGCGCGGCGGGTTGGGTGGAATGCTGGGCGAAGTGTCCTGGGCAGGCCGCAGGGGCGGCGGATCGGCCATGCGCGCTTCTGTCGTGGGCGATCTGTTCAAGACCAGCATAGCGGTAGAGGCTGTCCATAATCGCGGGTTGCGATCCGAACGGATGGACCCTGCACTGCGGTCCTATGTCGGGGTAGCGCTCGACCGGCCGGTCCATGCAGCCGGTCTGATCCTGCCACTGCATTTCGACCTGCGCTCGACCCGGCAGCAGAGCGGACAGGGGGTAGAGGCGAATGGCCGCCTGTCGGTTGCGACGCGCAGCGTGGCAGCCAGTCTGGTGGGTGGATGGAGCCGGTTCCAGTCGAGCGACGGCATGGCCCGCGAGAGTGCGACAGCCGGGCTGCTGGTCAGCGGGCGGGCCGGCAAGGTGAGGTTGCGGGGCGAGGTCCATTGGCGACTGAAGCCCGATCCCACGTTGATGGGGGTCCAGCTGACCGCGAACCGGGCGCTGGGGGCAACCGACATGGTGCAGATTTCCGCCAATTATGCGGCGGGCGAGAAAAAGGTCGCGATCGATGCGGCCTATGCGCGCGATTTCGGCCCGGCGGCGCTGACGCTGAACCTGTCGGGCGACAGCCGCCGGGCGGTGGCGATCGGCCTGGGACTGACGTTCAGCGTAGGCCCAGGCGCGAACGGACGGTTTGGCCGGGTACGTTCCGCGTCGCAGGCGCGAGGCGGCGGATTGCTGGTGCGAGCCTTTCGCGATCTGGACGGCAATGGACGGCGCGATGCGGGCGAACCGCCCTTTGCCGACCCGGTCGGGGTACTGGTGAACGATCTGCCGTTACCCGCCCGGTTGCGCGGGGAAGAGGCACGGGACATCGAGCTGGACGGGCTAAGCCCCGCTACCCCGATCAAGATTGCGCTGGACGAAGCATCATTGTCCGATCCGTTCGATATACCAAGCAATCCGGGCGTCCTTGTGACCCCGCGCGCTGGGCTGCACGAAGTGGTCGAACTGGGCGTATCGCCTTCAGCCTCGGTCGAAGGGACGCTGGCGATGAACGGGCGGGCGCTGGCGGGCGAGACGATCGAGTTGCTGACGATGGATGGTACAAGCGCCTATCGCGCGCGCACGGAGTTTGACGGCATGTTCAGTTTCGAGCGGGTTCGGTACGGCCGCTATCGGCTGAAGGTGGCGCAGGGCCGCCACCCACAGGTCGAGCAGATCGTCGAACTGGGCCAAGCCCGCAGCATGGCGCGGCTGGGCGTCATCGATGTCGGCACTGTGCAGCGCATGGCGGCGCGCTGATCAGAATTCGACGAGCGCCACCTTGGTCTTGAGATTGGCGACATAGGCTTCGCGGCCCAGATCCTTGCCGATGCCAGATTGCTTGAAGCCGCCCGTCGGCAGGATGAAGTCGTTGCTGCGGCCATAGCGGTTGACCCAGACAGTGCCGGCCTCCAGCGCGCGGGTGGCGCGCAGGGCGCGGCTGAGGTCGCCGGTATGGACGCCCGCGGCCAGCCCATAATTGCTGTCATTGGCCAACGCATAGGCTTCCCCTTCGTCGGCGAAGGTCTGGACGGTCAGCACCGGTCCGAAAATCTCACTCTGCACCGCCTCACTATGCTGCGCAGCATTTTGCAGCAACGTGGGCAGGAAATAGCTGCCATCCTGCGGCGCCGTGGCGCGTGTACCGCCCGCAAGCACCTGTGCGCCATCAGTGACGGCGCGCTGAACGATACCGTCGATCCGATCGAGCTGGCCATCGGAGATGATCGGGCCAAGCGTACTGTAGCTGGCCCAGGTTGGTCCCGGCTTGTGCGCCGCAAAGGCCGCCATGATGCGATCGATGACCTGATCGGCAACCTTGTCCTGCACCAGCAGGCGCGACCCTGCGACGCAGACCTGCCCGGCATTGAGCGTGATCGCGCGCGCGACGATGGCGGATGCCTTGTCCAAGCCTGCATCGGCGAAGATGATCTGCGGGCTTTTGCCGCCCAGTTCCAGCGTCACCGGCTTGGGGCCGGTCTGGGCGCAGGCGGTCATGATCGCCGCGCCCGTCGCGGTTGACCCGGTGAAGGTGACCTTGGCGATCTCAGGACGCCGCACCAGCGGATCGCCAACGCTTCGTCCGTCACCCTGAACGATGTTGAAAATGCCGGCGGGCAAGCCAGCCTCGATCGCCAGTTCCGCCAGCCGCACGATGCTGAACGGCGTCATTTCCGACGGCTTCAGCACGATGCTGTTGCCTGCCGCGATGGCGGGCGCGATTTTCCATGCGGCCATGACCAGCGGCAGGTTCCACGGCGCGATCGCAGCGACCACGCCATAGGGTTCGTGGATGGTAAGGCCCAGCTTGTCCGGTGTGGTCGATGCGACTTCGCCGCCAATCTTGTCCGCCCATTCGGCAAAGAAGCGGACGGTTTCAGCGGTATAGCTCACGTCCCAGGCGCGAATTTCGTGCATCATGCGCGTGGAGCCAAGCGCCTCCAGCGGTGCGAGCGTTTCCATGTCGCCATCAATAAGGTCAGCCCAGCGGCGCAGCACCCGCATCCGACCGCGCGGGTCAGTCTGCGCCCAGCCGCTGCTTTTATAGGCGCGCTGCGCGTCCTCGACCGCCTGCGCCAACTGCGCATCATCGACACTGTCGAGATCGGCATAGATCCGCCCGTCCGAGGGGCGCCGCACGGGAATCGCCTGTCCGCGCCCGACAACACGCCGTCCCCCGATAAAATTGCTGCCCTGCGGCAAGACGATGAGATCGGGGTTGAAAATGTCCACAGCGCAGCTTTCCTTCATGCAGGCTGGACGAGAGAATATGGATCGCGCGCGGCATGTGTTGCAGTTGCGGGGGAAAATCTGCGCGATAATCTTCCAAAAACGGGCCGAAGGCAGCAGCCAATGCTTGGACACGCCGATTAATACCGATCCAAGTGATTCCTTATCTGGGCAGGCGGACGACCCATTTCCGCCGGGGAGCAAGATGCATGGCGACAGACATAGAGGCGATGGTGGACCTGCGGGCGATGACCGTGGACGATCTGCCCGCTGCGCACGCGCTTTCCAGCGAACAGAAGTGGCCGCACCGGATCGAGGATTGGGACATGCTGCTCAGCCTTGGCTTTGGTTATGTGGCGGAACGTGACGGAGAGGTTATCGGCACGGCCATGGCGTGGTTGTACGGGACCGACGCGGCGACGCTGGGGATGGTGATCGTATCGCCGGCAGCGCAGGGCATGGGGCTTGGTCGCCGGTTGATGGAGGCGGTGATGGCCGATCTTGGCGACCGTACGATCCTGCTCAACGCCACGGATGAGGGCGCGCCGCTCTATCGCAAGCTTGGCTTTGAACCGGTCGGCCCGGTGTTCCAGCATCAAGGGGCTGCCTTTGCCGTGCCGGTCGCCGAACTCATCCCCGACGAACGGGTGCGGCCATTGGGGGCGAAGGATATGCCGACGCTCCATGATCTGGCGCGGCAGGCGAGCGGCATGAACCGGGACACGCTGCTGGATGCTCTGGTGCCAGGCGCGCAAGGCGTGGTGCTGACGCGCGCCAATGAACCGGTGGGCTTTGCCCTGTTCCGCCGTTTTGGCCGCGGCTATGTCGTCGGGCCGACGGTGGCCCCGGACACTGGCGGCGCAAAGGCGCTGATTTCCCACTGGCTCGGATCGAACAGCGGGATTTTCTGTCGGCTCGACGTGCCGGAAGAAAGCGCGCTGAGCAACTGGCTCGATGAATTGGGCCTGCCCTGCGTCGGCCGGGTGATGCGCATGGTGCGCGGGCCGATGCCGCAGACAGACCCCTTGATCAAAGTCTTCTCTCTCACGACACAGGCGCTCGGATGACTCTTTCCCTTTCCAACCCCGCCCTTTTCGTCGAACGCGCCTATATTGGCGGCGCGTGGGTCGGCACAGCGTCCGGTGCGACCGTGCCGGTGGACAATCCCGCGACCGGCGCGATCATCGGCACCGTGCCCGATTGCAGCGCGGCTGATACCCAGGCGGCGATAGATGCGGCAGAGGCCGCCTTCCCGGCGTGGAAGGCGCGGACGGCAAGCGATCGCGCGGCGATGCTGGAGCGTTGGCATGCGCTGGTGATGGACAATCTGGTCGATCTGGGCCGGATCATGACCGCCGAACAAGGCAAGCCGACCGCGGAAGCCGAGGGCGAAATTCGCTACGCTGCAAGCTTTATCAAATGGTTCGCCGAAGAAGCCCGGCGGATTGACGGCGGCATCATCCCCGCCCCCGAAGCCAATCGCCGCATATTGGTGATGAAGGAGCCGGTTGGGGTATCGGCGGCGATCACGCCATGGAATTTCCCCTCTGCCATGATCACGCGCAAATGTGCGCCTGCACTGGCGGCCGGTTGCCCGGTGGTGGTCAAGCCGTCGGAACTGACGCCCTATAGCGCGCTGGCCATGGCAAAGCTGGCGGAAGAAGCAGGTTTCCCGGCAGGCGTGTTCAACGTCGTCACCGGCCTTCCGACAGCGATCGGCGGTGCGCTGACCGCCAGTCCTGTAGTGCGCAAATTGTCCTTCACCGGATCGACCCGCGTAGGCGCTTTGCTGATGCGGCAGTGCGCCGACACGATCAAGCGGGTCAGCTTCGAACTGGGTGGCAATGCGCCGTTGATCATATTCGATGATGCCGACATCGATCTGGCCGTTGCCAGCGCGATGGTCAGCAAATTCCGCAATGCCGGCCAGACCTGCGTCTGCGCCAATCGCATTCTGGTGCAGGACGGCGTTTATGACCAGTTTGCCGAGAAGCTGGCCAAGGCCGTGTCGGCGCTGAAGGTCGCACCGGGCGACATGCAGGGTAGCACCATCGGGCCGCTGATCAACACTGCCGCCGCCGAGAAGGTGAAGGCGCATGTCGACGACGCGCTGTCGCACGGCGCGACCCTGTTTGCGCAAGCGCCCGAAGGTGCGACAGGTGAGCGCTTTGCCCGCCCCGTCGTCCTGACAGGCGCGACACGGGACATGCGGCTGGCGGAAGAAGAGACGTTCGGCCCGGTCGCGCCGCTGTTCCGCTTCACCCATGAGGATGAAGGGATCGAACTGGCCAACGCCACCAGCTATGGCCTTGCCAGCTATTTCTATACCGAAAATCTGCATCGCGCCTTCCGCGTTGCCGAGCGGCTGGAGGCGGGCATGGTTGCGCTCAATACCGGTTCGATCGCTATGGAAGTCGCGCCGTTCGGCGGGGTCAAGATGTCGGGTCTGGGCCGAGAGGGGGCCCATGCGGGGATTGAGGAATATCTGGAGACAAAAGCGTTCCATATCGGCGGGCTGAAGATCTAGAGCCACCCGTCCCGCCCGCTTAGCCCAGTTCCCGCCGTCGCTGGCACACGTCCCTCGTAAAGGAGGCATCATGCGCAACTATAACATCTCCGTCATCCCCGGCGACGGCATTGGCAAGGAAGTCATGCCCGAAGGCATCCGCGTACTGGAGCGGGCGGCGAGCCTCTATGGCTTCACGATCGGCCAGAAATGGCAGGATTTCGCCTGCTGCGATTATTACGCCAAACATGGCCAGATGATGCCGGACGACTGGAAGGAGCAGATCGGCAAGCCTGACGCGATCTTCTTTGGCGCGGTCGGCTGGCCAAACACGGTGCCAGATCATATTTCGCTGTGGGGATCCTTGCTCCAGTTCCGGCGGGAATATGATCAATATGTCAATCTGCGCCCTGTTCGGTTGATGCCCGGCGTCCCCTGTCCGCTGGCCGGCCGCGAGCCGGGTGACATTGATTTCTGGGTGGTGCGCGAAAATACCGAGGGCGAATATAGCTCGGTCGGCGGCAAGATGTTTCCAGGCACCGATCGTGAGATCGTGATCCAGGAGACGGTGATGACCCGTCACGGCACCGACCGGGTATTGCGCTATGCTTTCGATCTGGCCACCACGCGCGAGCGCAAGCATGTGACGTCCGCCACAAAGTCGAACGGCATCGCCATCACCATGCCCTGGTGGGACGAGCGGGTGGAGGAGATGGCCAAAAATTACCCGACCGTCACCCATGATAAATATCATATCGACATTCTGACGGCGCAATTCGTGCTGAACCCCGATCGTTTCGACGTCGTGGTGGCGTCCAACCTGTTTGGCGACATATTGTCGGACCTTGGCCCGGCCTGCACCGGAACGATCGGCGTGGCACCGTCGGGCAATATCAACCCGGATGGCACCCACCCGTCGCTGTTCGAACCGGTCCATGGCTCGGCGCCCGACATCGCCGGCAAGGGCATTGCCAATCCCGTAGGCCAGATCTGGTCGGCGGCGATGATGCTGGAGCATCTGGGCGAGGCGGATGCCGCTGCTGCCATCATGCGCGCGGTCGAAACGGTATTGGCCGAACCTGCCCTGCGGACAGGCGACCTGAAGGGCAAGGCCAGTACCGAGGAATGTGGCAAGGCCATTGCCGACGCGCTGGCCTGAGCGGGACCGGCGCGGCACAATATGCCGCGCCGTTTCGCCAATACGGCCCCGGCAGGCTTGTAAACGGGTCGATTGAGACTTTCCCGCTGCGTCACAAGGATAGGCTGCGTCCCATGACCACCATGGCGAGCACCCCCAAGATGCACCAATCCAACCGTAACCTGCTGGACATCGACCGCGATCATCTGATTCATTCGGTCACTTCCTTCCGCGCCCATGAAGCGCGCGGCGCGACCATGTTGCAAAGCGGCAAGGGCATGTGGCTGACCGATATGGACGGCCGCGAAGTGCTAGATGCCTTTGCCGGGCTGTGGTGCGTCAATGTCGGCTATGGCCAGGACAGCATCGTCGAGGCGGCAGCAGAGCAGATGCGACGCCTGCCCTACGCGACCGGCTATTTCCATTTCGGTTGCGAGCCTGCCGCGCGGCTGGCCGAGCGTCTCGTCGCTCTGTCGCCGGAGGGGCTGGAGCATGTCTATTTTACGCTGGGCGGGTCGGATGCGGTGGACTCGGCGATCCGCTATATCACCCATTATTACAATGCCATCGGCAAGCCCGCCAAGAAACAGTGCATCGCGCTGGAGCGGGGCTATCATGGATCTAGCAGCACCGGCGCGGGCCTGACGGCGCTCGCCAACTTCCATCGTAACTTCGATCTGCCGCTGCGCTGGCAGCATCATATCAGCTCGCCCTACCCCTATCGCAGCGATCTGGAAGGGGACGATGCAGCGATTATCGCCCGGTCGGTTCAGCAGTTGAAGGACAGGGTCGCAGAACTGGGCGCGGACAATGTCGCTGCCTTCTTCTGCGAGCCGATACAGGGCTCTGGCGGCGTCATCGTGCCGCCAGTCGGCTGGCTCAAAGCCATGCGTCAGGCGTGCGACGAACTGGATATTTTGCTGGTCGCCGACGAAGTGATCACCGCCTTTGGCCGCACCGGGCCAATGTTCGCCTGCGAAGCGGAGGGCGTGACGCCAGACCTTATGACCGTCGCCAAGGGTTTGACCTCCGGCTATGTGCCGATGGGCGCGGTGCTGATGTCCGACAAAGTCTATCAAGGCATTGCCGATGGCGCGGCCGCCGATGTCGTGATCGGCCATGGCGCGACCTATTCGGGCCATCCGGTGAGCGCGGCGGTAGGGCTGGAAGTGTTGCGGCTTTATACCGAAGGCGGGATATTGGCGAACGGCCAGAAGGTCGCAGCGCGATTCGATGCCGGGCTGGCCGGGCTGGCTGACCATCCGCTGGTGGGCGATACGCGTGGACGCGGCCTGCTAGGTGCGATCGAGCTGGTGGCGGACAAAGGCACGAAAGCGCGGTTTGACCCGGCGCTCAAGGTCGCCGACCGCCTGTTCAACGATGGATATGCCAATGGCGTCATCTTCCGCGCTTTTGCCGACAATATCATCGGCCTGGCTCCGGCGCTGTGCGCAACCGATGCCGAGATGGACGAGATATTCGCGCGTATCAGGAAAACGCTCGACGGCTTGCTCGAACAGGCAGATATTCGCGCGACGCTGGGATAAATATAAGGGGGAACAAGGACATGTTGGGCGGACCCAGACTGGACAGGATCGACCTGAAAATCCTGACGCAGCTACAGCAGTCGGGCCGGATCACCAATGTCGAGCTGGCCGATGCCGTCGGCCTGTCCCCCAGCCCATGCCTGACCCGCGTCAAGCGACTGGAGAAAGCGGGCTATATCACCGGCTATGGCGCACATATCAATTTGCACAAGCTGGGCGAATTTCTGACCGTCTTTACCGAGGTGACGCTAACCGAACATCGGTCGGGCGACTTTTCCCGGTTTGAAACCCGCATCCGCAAACTGGACGAGATTGTCGAATGTCATCTGGTCAGCGGCGGATATGATTATCTGTTGAAATTCGTGACCCGCGGGGTCGGCCATTATCAGTCGATCATCGAAGGTATGCTGGAAAGCGATTATGGCATCGAAAAATATTTCAGCTATGTCGTGATCAAATCGCCCTTCATCAAACATCATTACCCGATCCAGCATCTGTTTGGCGAGCAACGCTAGGATTGGAAGCGGAAGCTTGTTGATTGATTATGCATGACATCACCGACCTGATCGAACCGCTCGTTGCGTTCCGCCGCGACATTCACGCGCACCCTGAACTCGGCTTTTGCGAGCATCGCACGGCGGGACGGATAGCCGAGCAGTTGCGCGCGCTGGGGCTCGAAGTGCATGAAGGGATCGGGCGTACGGGCGTGGTCGGCGTGCTGCGCAACGGCACGTCGGGACGCAGTATCGGGCTGCGGGCGGATATGGACGCACTGCCGATCGAGGAGCAGACCAACCTGCCCTGGGCCAGCAAGACGCCTGGAACCTTCCATGGTTGCGGCCATGACGGGCATGTCGCGATGCTACTGGGCGCGGCCCAGCAGCTGACGCGCAGCCGCAATTTCGACGGGACGGTCCATTTCTTCTTCCAGCCAGCCGAAGAAGGACAAGGCGGTGCGCGCGAAATGGTGCAGGAGGGACTGTTCGAGCGTTTCCCGTGCGAGCGCGTGTTCGGTCTGCATAACTGGCCCGATCTGCCTGCCGGCACGATCGCGACCCGGCCGGGCCCGATCATGGGCGCGGCCGACAAGTTCGAAATCCTGCTTGAAGGACGCGGCGGCCATGCCGCGATCCCGCAGGATACGCCCGATGCCATATTGGCCGCAGCGACGCTGGTGACGCAATTGAACGCGATCATATCGCGCCGGATCGCGCCGACCGCGTCGGCCGTGCTGTCGATCACGCAAATCCATGGGGGGCATACCCATAATGTGATCCCCGCCGAAGTCCGTATCGGCGGCACTGTGCGGACGTTCGATGAGCAAGTGCAGGACAGGATCGAAGCATCTATCCGCGAGATTGCGGCAGGCGTGGCACTGGCCAACGGATTGAGCGCGAGCGTCGATTATCAGCGTTACTATCCCGCGACGATCAATGATGCGCAGGCGGCGCAGGAAGCGCTCGACGCGGCAGCGACCGTCGGCGTCGCGCAGCTCGCACCCGACCCCGCCTTCACATCGGAGGATTTCGCCTTCATGCTGAAAGCCTGCAAGGGTGCCTATATCTGGCTGGGTCAGGCAAAGCCTGAGGGTGGCGCGCCACTCCATAACCCCCATTATGATTTCAACGATGATGTGCTGGGGCTGGGTATCCGGCTGCATGTCGCCCTGGTCGAACGGCATTTGGCGATTTAGGGCTGTAGTAACATATCAGCCTTCGATCGAAACGATAGGAGCAGCGGACGAAGAGGGCCTGCCCTATCGCGAAATGACTGGCGGTTGGTAGCCAGTCCGTTGGGCTGAAAGCCTCTTTGAATTCCCTCAGGCCGGCACGACTCCCGGCCCATATCGTGTCGGCACGCCAGGACGCGCCGGCCTTGTATGAGCCGGGATGCGTTGCGCTTACCGGATCGTCAATTGCACGCCGACCGTTCGTGGCGCGTCAACCAGGGCACTGATGCTGCCGGGTGCGAGCGGGATCGACTGCTTATATTGCGTAGTCAGCTTGTCGGTCAGGTTCTTGCCGACCAGCGCCACTTCCCAACGACCATCCTGCGGCCCGAACCCAATGCGCAGGTCGACCTTGGTATAGCCGCGCTGCTCCAGCAGCGGGTCGGCGGTAGCCGCCATGAAATAGCGTGACGTGAAATAGACCAAGGGATCGACCGTCAGACTGTAATTGCCGACCGGGATAGACGCCCGTGCGCCGACATTTCCGCTCCATTCCGGCGCGTTGGTGCGCCGTTTGCCCGACAGATCCTGAGTACAGCCCCCGCCGACTTGCGCCAGTGCCTGGATAGTGCAGGCACCGTTGGGATAATCGGTATATTTGGCGTCGAGATAGGCAACACTGGTATTGAGCGTGAGCCAGGAGGTTGTGCGCAGACTGGCATTGAACTCGACACCTTGCGAGCGCGATGCGCCGACATTCTGCACCAGCGAGGTGATGGTCCCGTTGGGCTGAAGTTGAAGACTGGTTTCCTGCAGGTCCTTATAGTCGCTGCGATAGAATGTCAGGTCCATGTTCAGCCGCCGGTCAAGGAAGCTGCCCTTTATACCCAGTTCATAGGCGTTGACCGTTTCCGGCCCGAAATCCTCGTTCTGCGCCCCAAAGCTATAGCCGCCAGCCTTAAAGCCGTTGGCATAGCTTGCGTATATCATGACGTCGCGCGACAGATCATATTGAATGCTTGCGGACGGCATGAATTTATTGTCGGTCCGCTCCGGGCGCGCAAAGTCCGCGGTATTGGTGGCCAAGAGCCGCGCCACAATTGCTGTCTGGGCGGGGGAAAGGCTCTGAAATCCCTCGAACGAGGCGAGATTGTCGCCCAGTCCTGGCGCGGCCGTACGATGGGCACGCTTCTGGATGCTGGAGTAACGAGCGCCCAGATTGATCCGGAAATGCTCGATCGGACGGATGGTCGCGGACGCGAAACCCGACCAGGTCGTATCATTTTGCGTAATGATATTGTTACCGGCGAATAATGTGGAGGCATTGAAAGTGCCCGTGGTGTCGCGCGCGCCAAAGGGCTGGAACGAAAAACCAACAACTGTTCGCGTGCTCAACCGACCATGCGAGGCATAGCCGCCAATCATATATTCCAATGTGCCGCCGGTGGCAGACTGATAGCGAATTTCCTGGCTCACTTGGCGATAACGTTCGTCCTGACGCGTGGGATAGCCATTGGTCCCGCCAATCGCATCGGTCAGCGGGAATGGAATGCCCTGCCCCAAGTTCGTGGTGTGATGCCAGAAATAGCCGGAGATCATGTTGATCGATCCGCTGCCGACGTCGACACTGTTCGTCCATGCACCTTCAATGAAGTCATAGTTGGTTTGAGTAGGGCCGGTCGCAGAATGATAATCGAGCGTGTCGTCAATGTTGCCGCCATTCTGATTGAGATAGCGATTGCAGACATTGATCGGGGCGAGCGCGAAGCCCGGCGGAGGAGGACAGTTGATGACTTGGTACATCCCTGAACCACGGGTGCGCGAGCGCGCGCCGTCTATCCGCAAGTCCGACCGGAAGTCGCTGTCCGGCTCCCATTTGAGAGCGATACGTCCCTGGGCCGTGCGGTCATGCGGCCCATCTTCGCCGGTATTGCTGCTTTTGATATATCCGTCGCTACCCGACACGCGACCAGCAATGCGGGCGCTGAGCGATGGGCTGAGCGGCGCGTCCACCCCCATCTGCACATCATATTCCTGGGTCGAGGGAACATAGGTCGCAACCGCATTGTAATTCAATTCTTCGCCTGGCTTTCGCGTGACGATGTTCAGCGCACCGGCAATCGCGTTCGCCCCGAAGAAGGTTGTCTGCGGTCCCTTGAGCACCTCGACCCGTTCAAGGTCAAACAAGGCTGCGCGAGTGGAGCGCGAACGGCTGCGATAGACGCCGTCGACAAAGGTTGCGACCGACTGTTCGAAGCCGGGATTGGGCCCTGACCCGACGCCCCGGATCGTGATCGCATTGGCGATGGTGCCGGTCGAAATCCGTACGTTGGGCAGGCGTACCGCCATGTCATTCAGGCTGGTGATGTTCTGGCGTTGCAGCGTCTCGCCGCCGACGACCGAAACGGCGACTGGCACGTCCTGCAGTCGCTGTTCGCGGCGCTGGGCCGTTACGACGATTTCGCCGTCGGCATTTTGCCCTGCCGCATCTGCCTGCGCAAACGCTGGCGTCGTTAGCAAAGCACAGATGGCAGTTCCCAAAAGCAGATGGCTTTGTGAGATAATTTTCATCACTCCCTCCCAATATTTATTTGGATATAATGTCTATTATTAAAATTATATAATATGACTCATAAGATTATTATTATTATATGTATTGCGATTTATAATTCTATTTGGCTAGATCTATCGATTGAAGATCTTTGCCGATTATGAGAGGGCCGCTGTAATTCGCCCTTATTTCTTGTTCGACAACCTGCGTGGATTGAGGGGTCAGGAAGCCCGCGATGTGCATCAGAACCAGCTTCTTGACCCCAGCCTTGGCGGCGAGCTTGCCAACTTCCTGCGGCGTCAGATGTTCGAGCGTCATGTGCGCGGCAAGTTCGGTGCGAACTGATCCGCTGTTGTCCACAGGCGCCGCGTCGACGCGCGGCGGCAGGACTTCGCTGACCAGAATGTCGGCACCTTTCGCCAAGGCAGCGACGGCGTCACTTGGTCCTGTATCGCCAGTGAACACCACTGATCCGCTGAGCGTATCGAACCGATAGGAATAGCTTTTGTCGACCTTGCCGTCAGGCCCGACGGACTTGTGCCCGAAATGCGAGTTCTCGACCGCCGTAACCCTGACCTTGTCGTCAGAATAGATCAGGCCCGGCTGTTTGTCGTGACCGACAAAGCGCGTCTTGGCCTGTGGCAGGCTAGGGATGCCGGCGCGAAAAATCCGCTCCGACACGCTTAGATAGCGCAGCGCTGCGTCGACCAGGAATTCGGTCGCGGGCGGACCATAGATTTCGACCGGCGGCCCTTTGGCGCCGCGAAGCCCCGTACCGATCCAGTTGAGCGACATCAGCGGTTCCAGTCCCGCCGTATGGTCGAGGTGATGATGCGTGATGAAGATTGTTCGCAGCGCGCCAATTGGAAATCCGGCCGCTACAAACTGATGCGCGGTACCCGCGCCCGCGTCGATCAGGTAGGGCGTGCCGCCGATGACGAGCAGGGAAGCAGGCTCCGACCGCTCAAGGTCGACCACCGGACCACCCTTAGTTCCCAACAGGATGATCCTGTCCTGCTTGGTCGGCGTTGCAGCGGAGGGCTGAGCCGTCGCGGCCCCTGACATTGCGGCAAAGGCAGTAGCCGCGAGCAACAAAAAGCGTGTCATTCCTTGATCTCCGGACGAAATCCCTGGTTGGGGCGCGGGCCCCCTGATGGTCGGAACCGGACCGGGCCATCACATGCGGGCCCGGCCTTGTTCCAGTGGAGCATCACGATGATTTGGCCGTGCCGACCGTCACTTTCTCTATCTCACACCCGCAGGTCCGCGGCCCGGTGCGATCGTCCAGCGCTGGCCGCCCGATAATCGCTTCGCCGGCAAGGATGCGAATGATGCGATCGACAGGTGCAGTCTGGGTCACCTTACCGTCGACCTTCATGGTCAGCGTGAAGCCCTTGTCCGCAGGAACGAATGCGACCGAAATCTCATGAGTGCCGGGAGCGAGCGCGCCGCCGCCCTTCACTGTCCGGCGCTCCTGTGCCCGGCCTGACGGATTATACGTAAAGACCGGCACCCCGTTTTCCAGCGATAGCGCATAGCCCGACGGCACGCCCCCCTGGTTGAGGATCGGCCCGTTCTCCATGCCCTGAACGGTTACCTTCGCAACGGCTTCCCAGCCCGGCGTCAGTTCGGGGAAGGCAGCCGCCGGATAGCGTATGTCGCTAGGATAGTAGACATGGGCGACATTGGCTTCGATCGCTGGCGGCCGGAATTTCGAGTTGATCCGTTCAAAGAAATCGGCGGACAAGGGATAGATGTTGAACTTTGCAGCAGCCTTGTCGAAATCCGCCCTCAGTTCGGCGAGTTTTTCGGGATATTTGGCAGACACATCAACGGTCTGGGAATAATCATTATTCAGATTGTAAAGCTGCCAGGTCGCTTTGTAGGGATTGGTCTTATTAGGGCCCCAAGGCTTCCAGTTCACGTCTGTTCCTGCCAGCCAGCCGTCCTTGTAATAGGCGCGGCTGCCGAGCATTTCGAAATATTGCTCGCGATGGCGGGTCGGGGCTTTGGCATCCTTGAAAGTATAATTTAATGCCACGCCGTCAATCGGTTGCTGGACAACGCCATTCACCTTTTCCGGAGGTGCGATGCCGATGGCCTCATAGATGGTGGGGGCGATATCGATCACATGACTGAATTGGGTGCGAACGCCGCCCTTGTCGGCGATGCCCTTGGGCCATGAAATGACCATGCCATCGCGCAGTCCGCCCAATTTGGACGCGACCGTCTTGCCCCAGGGGAAGGGCGTGTTGGTGGCATAACCCCAGCCGACCGGATAGTTGCTCAGCACATGCTCGCTGCCAAGTCGGTCGATGTCTTTCAACATGTCTTCGTCCGAAGGCTCGATTCCTGCGAACAGCGAATAGACATTGTTCGTGCCGCGAAGATTGTGCAGCGCCGCGCCATTGTCGCCCTGGATGAAGATGATCAGCGTGTTGTCGAGTTGTCCGGTATCCTTCAGCCGCGCGATGATCCGGCCGAACTGATCGTCGGTATAGGCAAGCTGGGCGGCAGCGACCTCCATCATGCGCGCATAAAGACGCTTCTGGTCGGAAGACAGGCTGCTCCACGCGGGCACACCCGGCAACGGCGGCGCCAGCTTCGTATCGGGCGCGACCACACCCATTTTCTTTTGGCGAGCAAGTATCTGTTCGCGGACGACATCCCATCCCATGTCGAACTTGCCTTTGAACTTGTCGATCCACTCCTTGGGCGCCTGCTGCGGCCCGTGCATGGCACCTGGCGCATAATAGGCAAAGAAGGGTTTGTCGGGGTTGGAGCCATTTTGCGCGCTCATCCAGGCGAGCAAATGGTCGGCCATGTCCTTTTCAAAGATATAGTTGGGATCGTTGGGATCACGGCGGACGCCGATATGATTTTCAAGCAACGGCGGATTGGCCTGATCCGTCCCGGCGGCGTTGAAGCCATAGAAATAATCGAAGCCCATGCCGCTCGGCCAGTGCGTGAACGGTCCCATCGGCCCCAGTTCCCAGTCTGGCGTATTGTGGTTCTTGCCGAACCAGGCGGTGTCGTAACCGTTATTTTTCAGCACCTGGCCCAGAGTTGCCGCGCTGTCGGGAATGACAGATGTATAGCCCGGCTCATCCACGGACACGTTGCTGATCGATCCGGATCCGACCGCATGATGGTTGCGTCCGGTCAGCAGCGACGCCCGCGTGGGCGAACACATGGCCGTCGTGTGAAACTGCGTGTATTTTAGTCCATTGCGCGCGAGCATGTCGAAATTGGGCGTCGGGATCGGCCCGCCAAACGTGCTCGACGCGCCAAAACCGACATCGTCGGTCAACACCAGCAGGACATTGGGAGCGCCTTTGGGTGCCTTGGGAATATTGGGATAATAGCGCCAGCTCCCGTCAGCCTGTGTGCGCAGCGGTTGCTGCTGCTGCTGCGCAGATGCCGCGTCGCCACCAGCCTGTGCCAAAGCCTGCCCACTGAGGGAGGCGACGAGGCCGGCGGCAATCACACGCGCCATATCCTTCGCCAATCGCGCACGCACCCGCTTCAGATACCCTTGCCGCATCATCAGTCCTTTCCCAATCTTCTTGTCGACCCTGCTTGCGAAGGCCTTTGCTTTCCGCCGTTAGTCGGTAATCAAGCGCGCCGTCGTGCCAGAGGGGGTATCCGGCCAACTTGAGCGCAGTGCATATTGGCTCATACGCTTGGCGACTTGTTCCTGTGTGCACCCACAGGGGGCAACCGGGCCGGATATTTCTATCGCGCGCCGGTTTCCTTCTCCTGGCTGATGGTTACGGACAGCAGCCGCCCTTGATAGGCAAAGGGCAGTTCCATATCGTCGGCGACAGATTCATCACCCAGTTGCCCAACGGAGCCGGCAAGGCCGAGGAAAGAGGACGACATGGGTGTAGTCTGGCGAGCCACTTCCTTGCCATCGACCGACAGTTCCAATGTCCCTCCCCGGCCCGGCATGGCGTCCGGGACGAAACGCCCCATAATGCTATGCGTGCCTGGGGAGAGTGACTCAGACCCGCTCAGCCGGATGGCGGTATCGTGATCGGAAGGATCGTAGAGAAAAACCGGCTTGCCGTTGATCACGAAAAGCCCCCAGCCCATCGCCCAGCCGCCTTGCGCGACCAGGGTTCCGTCCCCTCCTGCCGATGGAACATCTACTTGTGCGCTGGCTGACCATCCGGTCCGCATCAGGCTGGGGAAGGCCCCATAGTTGAACCGCGCCGTGCTGGGATAATATGTCACGCTGTTGCGTCCCCCCAAGATCGACGGACGGAAACGGGCATCGAGACGGCTGAAGAAATCGGAGGTCAAAGGGAAGACGTTGTTCGCCTTCGCAGCCGTTTCGAAATCGGCCTGCAACGCGGCGAGCTTTTCGGGATGTCTGGCCGCCAGATTGACGGACTGCGAATAATCCCGATTGAGATCGTATAATTCCCACTTGAATGCGAGCGGGTCGACATGCGTCGGACTATGATCCCATGTCGGGCGTGCCGGGACCGTATTGGCGAGCCAACCGTCCTTATAAAAACCGCGATTGCCCATCAGTTCGAAATATTGCTCAGTATGGCGGTTCGCGGCCTTTGCCTCACGAAAGGTGTAGGCAAAACTCACGCCGTCGATCGGCATCTGATCGACCCCGTTCATCTGCGTGGGCGGAGTAATGCCGATCGCTTCGTAGACGGTCGGCGCAATATCGATAACATGGGTGAACTGCCCACGGGTCTGCCGCTGGTCGGCGACATGGCCCGGCCAGGATACCACCATGCCGTTCATCGTGCCGCCAAGGTGTGACGCAACCTGCTTGGAATATTGGAAGGGCGTGTTCATCGCATAAGCCCATCCCGCCTGATACACGCCCGCGCTGTGCGGCCCGCCCAGACTGTCTTCCTTGCCAATCATCTGATCCCATTCAGGATCATTGTTGTTCATTGAGGCATATTCATTGTTCGTACCCCGCGGCCCGGCCTCTTCCGACGAGCCATTGTCGCCCTGAACGTAGATGATCAGCGTATTGTCATATTCGCCAAGCCGCTTGAGTTCGCCAAATAACCGGCCGAATTGATCGTCGAAGAAGGCGAGCTGGGCGGCGTAAACCTCCATCATCCGCGCCGACACTTTCTGCTGCTCGGGCGTAAGGGAATCCCATGCCGGGAGAGCGGCTTCACGCGGATTGAGGCGCGCATTCTTGGGAATGACGCCCATTGCCTTTTGCCGCTTGAATATCTCGACGCGCAGCTTGTCCCAGCCCATATCGAACTTGCCGCGAAACTTGGCGATCCACTCCTTGGGTGCCTGCTGAGGGCCATGCGCTGTACCGGGCGACCAATACATCAGGAAAGGCGCATCTGGGCGCAACGACTTCTGCCCGCCCAGCCACTGGATCGCATGATCGGCCGTATCGCGATCCAGAATATAGTCAGGCTTGCCGATATAGGGACGGATGGTGTTGAGATTTTCGGTCAGGATCGGCGCGAACTGGCTGGTTGCCGGTCCATTGAAACCGTAAAAATAGTCAAAGCCCAGCCCTAGTGGCCATCGGTCGAACGGCCCGTAGGGCGTCAAATCCCAGGGAGGCGTATTGTGATTCTTGCCAAACCAGGAGGTGTCATATCCATGGGCCTTTAACACCTGACCAATCGTCGCGGCAGTTTTCGGAATGGACGCGTTATAGCCGGGCGCATCTATCGACACCTCGGATATGGCGCCAAACCCCACCCGGTGATGATTGCGGCCGGTCAGCAGCGCGGCGCGCGTCGGGGAGCACATCGCGGTCGTGTGGAAATTATTGTATCGAACACCCTGCGCCGCCAGTGCGTCGTAATTTGGCATGGGAATGAGTCCGCCAAAGGTGCTGCTTGCCCCGAAACCGACGTCGTCGGTCAGGACGATGAGGATATTGGGTGCCTGGGCGGGAGCCTGCGGGCGGGCGGGATAGGTCTTGAATGCCGGCTGCGGAGCGGCGACGCTACCGTCGCTAGCAAGAACTGCAGTTGCCGGCATAACCATTGCTGTGGTTGCAGCTATCAGCTTGATCCAGTTACGCACGGTCGCAATTCTCCTTGGTAATTGTCGGCAACGCCATGATGCCGGTTCGCTCTGCCCTGCCGATGATCAACACCCATGCGATGCACAGGGCGACAGGGATAAGAGCGGCGAGCATGAAGCCGCCGACACCTGCTACATGAGCGACCAGCCAGCCGCCGGCCAACGGCCCGCAGATCGCACCCGATCGCGTGACGGCGATTGACAGGCCGACAAAGCTGGACAGCAGATGCTGCGGATAGAAAATCATCCCAAAAATGGTGATGGCGATATGGGCCCCGGAAATTCCTACGCCTATGGCCAGTAGCAACAGTGCCCAGAGCGTCCCGCTATAGGCAGTGACGGCGATGCCGATTAGTCCGGCGGCTGCGCAAAGATATCCGCCAACGAACGTCCTGACCGCGCGACCCCGATCCAACTGATAGGCGAAAAAAAAGCCGCCCACGATGCCGCCAAACTGAAACAATCCGCTGAGCCGCGCGGCCGTGTCTACCGGCATGCCACCACGAGGCAACAGGGTCGGCAGCCAATTTATCATCATATAGATGAGAAACGTATTGGTCGTCGCCAACCCCAGGAGCAGCAATGTCTTGATCCGGTGGGCAGGCAAGAATAGCTCAAAAAGCGGAGAGGCTGAAGGCTGCCGCCTGGTTGTGGTGGACGAAGACGGGATCGCCTGCTGATGCGACGGCATCAGGATCACCAGACCGGCTATTGCGATCAGCGTCAGCAGCCCCGCTATCACGAACAGCGCCTGCCAATTGCCTATTCTCACCACCGGCGCAACAATCAGTGCGGCCATCACCGACCCCACGGGGATCGCCGTATTGACGATCGCCAGAATTCTGGCGCGCATATGCACGGGCGCGATGTGGGCCACGCTGGCCGTGACATTGGGCAGGCACGCGCCAAGGCCGATGCCGGTCAGCAAGCGCCAGACGACGAACGCCGAGACATTGTCTGCTGTGGCGGTGCCGAAAGTAGCCCCCGCCGCCAGCATGCCCGTCCAGACGATCATGCGCTTGCGGCCGAACCTTTCCCCCAGCGGGGCGAGCAACACCGACGCGAGACCGATGCCTATCAGGACGGCGGACAGGCTGAGGGCGAAGGCAGAGGGAGGCTGGCCCCATTGCGCGCTCACGCGCGGCACGGCGAGCGGCATTGCAGCGAGGTCCAGCCCTTCGATCAGCATGAAGAAAGCGCAGAAGAACAGGATTGCGACGGTTCGCGCTGTTAGCCGGTCATGAACCGTGCCAGAGGCGTTGATCGCCTGGTCAAGCATCATTCCCACCTCTCCTGGCCAGCCTTCTGGCTTTATGCGCCGCCGCCGCTGGCACTGCGTCTATGGTGCAACGCATAGGCCCACCTAAGACGGGAGAGAACGTGTTAAATCGATAGGGAGTGATAGCATTTTACCTATCGCGACCTTTCGCTTTTTGGGGTTCCCCTAGCCCCCTCTGAAGGGCCATTGAGGGCTATAAGCTGTCTCCAGAGAACAGGGGAAAGCGCGGACGAAAGAGGATGGCGAAGAACGGCAAGAGGGGTGATAACAGGCGCGGATCAAAGGCCGCTGGCGTTGGCGGCTGGCGCAATCCGCTTCCGATTTCATCCTGACGCGCCTTGTCGCACCTGTTCGCCTGATGGGCTGAGAGGTCGTTACATGAAGGGCATCGCAAGACTGGCGTGGATGGCAGGCATGATCGCCTTGCTGAGCGCCTGTGGCGGGACGGATCGACATTCCGCCACCCGCGATGGTGCCGACTGGCCGACGACCGGCGGGACGCTTGACGCCCAGCGCTTCAGTCCGCTCAACAGCATCAACCGGGACACGGTGGGCCGACTGGGCCTTGCCTGGTCGGTTGATCTCGACACCAATGCCGGTCAAGAAGCCACGCCGATCATGCGGGACGGCACCCTTTACATCATCAGTGCTTATGACGTGGTGCGCGCGGTGGACGCGCGGACGGGCGAGGTGCGCTGGACCTATGACCCGCAGGTGCGTGCGGCGGCCGCCCGCTCATGTTGCGGTCCAGTGTCTCGCGGCGTAGCGGTGGAAAACGGGCTTGTCTATGTGGGAGCGCTGGACGGTCGCCTGATCGCACTCAATGCGCAGGACGGCACAGTGCGCTGGCAAGTGCAGACGCTGGACGACGCCTGGCCGCCCGCTGTCAACTATTCGATCACGGGTGCGCCCCGCGTCATCAAGGGGCGCGTCATCATCGGCAACGGTGGCGCGGAATTCGGCGCGCGCGGTTTCATTACCGCCTATGACGCCCAAAGCGGGAAGAAAGAGTGGCGCTTCTACACGGTGCCGGGCAAACCGGGGACTAGGGACAATGCCGCATCCGATGCGATGCTTGGCAAGGTGCAATCGACATGGAACGGGCAATGGTGGCGCTGGGGCGGCGGTGGCACTGTGTGGGACGTGATCGAATATGATCGCGAACTTGACCTGCTCTATTTCGGCGTCGGAAATGGCAGCCCGACAAATCATGGGCTGCGCAGCGACGGCAAGGGCGATAACCTGTTCCTGGCCTCAATTGTCGCTGTCCGTCCCGATACCGGCGAATATGTCTGGCATTATCAGGAAACACCGGCCGAAAGCTGGGACTATACTGCGACGCAGCCGATCATCCTTGCGGACCTCGAAATAGGCGGAAAAATGCGCAAGGTGCTGATGCAGGCACCGAAAAACGGGTTCTTCTACATTCTGGACCGCGCGACCGGCGAATTGCTGTCCGCCGACCCCATCGCCAAGACGACATGGGCCAGCCACATCGATCTCAAAACCGGGCGCCCGGTGGAAAATCCGGATGCCCGCTACTATCGCACTGGCAAGACGACGATCCTGTATCCAAGTTCCGGCGGCGCCCACAATTGGCAGCCCATGTCCTACAGCCCACAAACCGGGCTGGTCTATCTTCCGGTCATGGAAATGGGCATCCCGCTCAGCCAGGGTGGCAGTCCGACGCCGGTCCCCGGGGTCTATAACACCGGCACCGACATGCAGGGCGGAACCGCCTGGAACGCAGAACAACTGAAATCCATCCGCCAGGATACAAAAGGGTTCCTGATGGCGTGGGACCCCGTACGGCGAAAGGTCGCATGGAAGCGCGAGCTGGCCGCCAATTTTAACGGCGGCGTGCTTTCGACGGGGGGCGGCCTGGTGTTCCAAGGTAACGCTGAGCGGAAATTCGCCGCTTATGATGCCAAGAGTGGGGAATTGCTCTGGCAGTTCGATGCGCAGACCGGCATCGCCGCCGCGCCGATCACCTACGCGATCGATGGCATTCAATATGTCGCGGTCATGGCCGGATGGGGCGGCGCATGGCCGATGCTGGGCGGGCAACTGGCGGAACAGCCGGTAAACGGGGTGGGACCAAACCGGCTGCTGGTGTTCCGCCTCGACGGCAAGGGTATCCTGCCACCCCTCCCGAATGCAGCGCCTCGGCAGCTCGATCCGCCGACCGAAACGGCATCTGCAGACCTGATTGCGCGCGGTAACGGTCTCTATGGAGAAAACTGCCTGCGCTGTCATGGCATGGCGGCGGTTAGCGCCAGCATGGTGCCCGACCTGCGGCACAGCGGCGCGATCCACAGTGCCGACGCCTTCAACCAGATAGTGATAGGCGGCGCGCTCAAGGACCAGGGAATGCCCGGTTTCAGGACGCAGATCACCGCATCCGACCTTGAGGCGATCCGCGCCTATCTCATCCATCGCGCCAATCAGGATGCGAAAAACAACGGGTCTGGCACCCGGTAACGCGACGTACGTCAATGTTAATCAGTGCAGTAGAGGATTTTCCATGACCATCGAGGCCAAGTTACAAGCTCTCACCGAAGCCCTGGCACGTGTTGAAAAGCGCGCGCAGGCGGCAGAAGACTATATCGCCATTTCCAATCTCCAGCGGACCTATGGCTATTATGTCGACAAGTTCCAATGGGAACAGGTCGCCGACCTGTTCGCCCGCGACGCGATCATCGAAATCAATGCGCGCGGCAAGTTCAAGGGGCATGAGCGTATTCGCGAATATATGCGCCATTTCGGGCCGGCGCAGCGCGGCGTGCTGATGAACCATATCCAGTTGCAGCCAGTCATCCACATCGACGAGGATGGCGAGACCGCGCATGGCCGCTGGCGCGCTATGATGCAGGTCGGCGAATTGGGCGGTGTCGCCCGCCTCGGCGAAGCGATCTACGAAAATCGCTATATCAAGGAGGATGGTGTCTGGAAAATCGCATCGCTGCGCGCATACCAGACTTTCTACGTTCCCTACGAAGGCGGCTGGGGTAAGGAAGCCCTGCCCCTCGTTACCCATTTCGACGACCTGGAGCCGGACGAATATAGCGAACCCTATCCGGTCTTTCCCGATGTCTTTGTTCCGCCCTATCACTACACCAATCCCGTGAGCGGGAGGGAGTGAGGAGGAAGCGCGTGTCGCGATGTTGACGATCCGGCAGATGATCATCTTTGCCGCCGTGGTCAGGCATGGCAGTTTCCGTGCCTGCGCGGAACAGGCCGGCCTCACCCAGGTGGTCGTGAGTGCGCATATCCGCGAACTCGAAAGCAGGCTGGGCGTGTCGCTCTTTGAGCGGCGCCCCGGCCATGCCGCCGCATTGACCACGAAAGGGCAGCATGCGTTCGAACGCATCTCCGCGATCCTGGCCGACCTGAACGATCTGCAACGCGAACTGACGGGCGAACAGACCCGTAGGACACTGAACCTTACGACCTATGGCTTCATCATGCTGAAGTTGCAGGACAGGATCGACGCCTTCGAGGACGCAAGGCCGCAGATCGAGCTGCACATTCGGCTTGATCCGCCGGATAATCGGACGCTGGCTATGCAGGTGCATCGGGGCGAGGTCGATCTCGCCTGTTTTTATACAATGGATCAGGATGAAGTTCCTGGCAGCGTACATGTCGGGCACGAGCAGCTAGCCATCTACGTCGGACCGGACCATCCACTGGCCAGTGCAAAAGGTGTGACCGGCGCAGAGCTCGGCCGTCATCCGGCCATCATGCTCCGGCATGAAAATCCGCAACGCCGTCTGACCGATCTGGCGTTGGACCGCATCGGCGCTGTTCCGGGCAAGATCATATTGGAAACGGACGCGCTCGCGCTGATGCTCAATAATGTGCGTCGCAACCGCGCCTGGATATGCTTGTTTCAGGATTCGGTAGATGACATGATTCCCGGGCTTGTACGCGTGGACCTTGCCACGCCGTTGCCGCCTGTCGAGATCCGGCTGCTCTCACGCCCCTCAGCGCGGCATGACCCCAATCTGATCGCCCTTCGCGACAGTTTTTGCGGATAGACGTCCGCAAGGATGTACGAGCCGCGACGGAACATGCCGAAATCGGTCTTCATGCCATTCTGGTCTGACAGGTCCCTCGCTCCAAAGCCTTAAGACCGGAGCCGTATCGGGCCTTGCGGTATCCCTAACGAATGTTACTGTTATCTAAACAACCAAACACGCTTTGCCCCGTCGGCGTGAGCGAAACGAGGAAGAGGATTTTCAGATGCGAGATCAAACGCCCGTCACGATCCTGATCCCGGCGGCGCAGGTGCCCGAAGGCCAGACTCCGCCTATGATCGCAGCCGATCATGATGCGCTGCTGGCCAGCGACGATCCGCGCCTGCGTGCCAACAAGCAGTTATGCTACGATATGTATCGGACGTTGTTGCAAGCCGGTCGCGCCGACCGCGTACGTGAATTCATCGGTCCCCACTATATTCAGCACAACCCCAATGTCGTCAGCGGTGCCGCCGCGCTGGAAGAGTTCATTCGCAATTCGCGGCCCGAACGACCGATTGAGGATCGCATTGCGTTACCCTTGACCGCAATCATTGCGGAACGAGACATGGTAACGTTCGTGTTCGTGCGCCAGGAAAAGGACGAGGCAGGTGATACCTATTACACCAGCTGGTTCGACGTTTTCCGGGTCGAAAACGGCCTGATCGTCGAACATTGGGACCCGGCAATGAAGAGCGCGGAGATGCTGAAACTGGACCCGAACAAGAAGCGGATCGATCCCTGATTCCTGCTCGATTTCACGGCAGTGCGACGATCAGGGCAATGCCTGGGTCGCATGCCGTTGGTCGATGCAACAGGCAAAGGTCTGGCCGCACAGCGGAATGCGCCTGTTGAAATATAGGTAGCTGTCCATCGTCCAAGCGAGGCGCGTGATGGACGAAAGGGCCGCCCGTGCTGCACTAGGCAGGACGAGCCGCCCCTGGCCGACCCTAGCCGACCCTAGACGCGTCGGTATCTCGCCGCCCAGATAAGATGCAGGCCGCTCCATATATAAAAGGCCCCAAAGCATGCGATTGCCAGGCGGATGCCAGTCGCGCCGGCTTGCGCACAAGCCGATCCGGACACTTGCCCTACAGCGCCAGCGCACTGGGCCGCGAAATTGGCTGATCCATAGGCCCAGGCAGAAAGATGATCGCTGGCGAGGCCGGCAATCGGCGGACCAAAGCCCTGCCCCGTCAAATACATGATCAGCAAGAACAGCGCCGATCCGGTCGCGCGACTACGCGAATCGAGCAGTCCATGGAGCGCGGCGATGGCCGGTCCCATCGCCATGTAGAAAAATAGCGAACCCGCCAGCATCAGACAAAAGGCGGGAACCAGATCCTTCTGCATAACCCCTATAATGAAGATCGGCGCGCCAACGATCGCACCTATGCCGGGCACCGCGATCAACATTCGCGCATCGCGCCGAGCCAGCCATTCAGCGCCATAGCCGCCTGCAATCGTTCCGATGGCGGACGCTATGCCGCTCAACAGGCCGAAGGCTAGCCCCGCCTGTCCTACGTCCAGATTGAAGCTGCGGGCAAAGAAGGCAGGGAGGAAGGTGTTGATGCCAAAGGCACCCAGGCTGACGACAGATACGCCGATCAGGATATGCCGCATGCAACGATCGCGCACCAGGATGAGGAAAACATCCTTCAAACGCATCCGTTCGGCATTGATCGCTACATCCTGGCGTGGAGGCTCACGCATCACGAGCAACGCCAGGATCGATACCAGTAACCCGATGCCACCGATCACGTAGAAGGTAGCACGCCAGCCGTGCGAGGCGGCGATCGACCCGCCAATGGAGGAGCCCAGGAAAGCCGCGACGGGAACGCCCAGCATGAACAATGATATGGCCGATGCTCGCTTTTCAGGAGGATACATGTCCGAAATCATCGAATGGGGTGGCGCTTCTGTCCCCGCACTGCCACCAGCCATCCCGAACCGCGCCGCAATCAACTGCATGAAACTGCTCGTCGCGCCGCAGAGCATGGTGAATGCCGATGCGAACATGAGCGATCCAGCCGCTACCCATTTGCGCGGATAGCGATCCGCCAGCCAGGCGAGCGGCAGCGACGCAAAGGTGTTGATCACCGCGAATGCGGTGCCGCCAAGAAGGCCGATCTGAAAATCGCTCAGGCTGAAATCGGCCTTGATCTGCTGCGCGACCAGCGCAATGACAATCCGGTCAATGAACCCAAAGCCGTAGATGGCGGTGAGCAGGAACAGCGCGATCCTGCGTGCGCCGGGCGTCATGGTCGCCCCCCTGTTACCGGCGGGCAAGTCGGAAAGATGGATTGCATGGTCGATCCTCTGGGTGATTGGGGGAAGGGCAGCAGACGGCACATCAAAACGCGCGGCGGCTTTCGTCGCCACGGTGAAGCTCCCTTCCCCGGCCGGTTTCAGTGAAACAGGCGACTGCTGCGAAAGGCTCTGGGCGTTTCGCCGAAACGCCCCTTGAACGAACGGCTGAAGTGTTGGGAATCGTTGAAACCCCAATAATGCGCGATGTCAGTGATGGAGCGGTGGGCCTGCGCAGGGTCCAGCAAGTCCTGCCTGCACCGGTCCAGCCGCCGATGCCAGATCATCCGGCCCAGCGTTTCGGCGTCATCGGCGAACAGTTTATGCAGGGTCCGTTTGGCGTAACCCATTTCCTGCGCGATCCGGGCCACATCCAGATCGCGGTCGGCCAGGTTGCGATCGACGAAGTCGATCACCGCGAGGCGACGAGCGCGCGTGCTATTGGCGCTCTGCGCGACAGGATCGGCATCCCATACCGTGTTGAGCATCTGGATGTTGATTTCCACTGAGAAGTGACCCGGGTTTTCCATCGAGAAGTGACCCGTCTGCGGATTATGTTTCGGGTGTCATGGGTGGGTCAACCCGTGGTTTTCTCCTTTGGGTTCTGGCCTGCTTGGCAGAGCTGTTTTTGAAGCGGAAGCTATCGTTGCCGGTCTCCAGGATGTGGCAGTGATGGGTAAGCCGATCGAGAAGCGCCGTGGTCATTTTGGCGTCGCCGAACACGGTGGCCCATTCGCTGAAGCTCAGGTTTGTGGTGATGATGACGCTGGTGCGCTCGTAGAGTTTGCTCAGCAGATGGAAGAGCAGCGCGCCACCTGAAGCACTGAACGGCAGATATCCAAGCTCATCCAGGATAACGAGATCGGAGTGCAGGAGGCGATTGGCGATCTGACCGGCCTTGCCCTGTGCTTTTTCCTGCTCGAGCGCATTGACCAGTTCGACCGTCGAGAAGAAGCGGACGCGCTTTCGATGATGTTCGATGGCCTGGATGCCCAGCGCGGTTGCCACATGGCTCTTGCCGGTGCCAGGACCGCCGACCAGCACGATATTGTCGGCGATGTCGATGAAGTCGCAGCGATGCAACTGACGCACCAGAGCTTCATTGACCTCGCTACTGGTAAAGTCGAAGCCGGCCAGATCGCGATAGACAGGGAAGCGCGCGATCTTGAGCTGATAGGCCACAGACCGAACCTCCCGTTCTGCTGTCTCGGCTTTGAGCAACTGGGAGAGGATCGGGATGGCGGCTTCGAAGGCTGGAGATCCCTGTTCCATGAGATCGGTGACGGCCTGCGCCATGCCATGCATCTTGAGGCTGCGGAGCATGACAACGATGGCGCCGCTGGCAGGGTCATGACGCATGACGCTTCTCCTTGCGCAGATCATCATAGCGTTCGACATTGGCCATCGGCTCGCTGACCAGCTTGAGCGCCTGGGGCGCCGTCACCGGCGGCGTGGAGATCGGTTTTCCGTCGACCAGCCTATAGAGCAGATTGAGGATATGGGTCTTGGTCGGAACGCCAGCCTCCAGCGCCATGGTGACCGCCGTCAGCACCAGTTGCTCATCATGATGAAGAACCAGCGCCAGTATTTCGACCATTTCCCTGTCGCCGCCAGGATTGCGCAACAGATGTCGCTGCAGACGCTGGAACGCATCGGGTAGCTCAAGGAAGGGCGCTCCGTTGCGCAGGGCGCCGGGTTTGCGCTGCACGACCGCCAGATAATGACGCCAGTCATAAACCGTATGACCTGGACCGTCGTGAGAGCGGTTGATGATGCGCTGATGCGCGCAGATTGGCTGCCCCTCGGCGACGACCTGGAAGCGATCAGGATAGACGCGCAGGCTGACAGTGCGATTGGCGAAAGAGGCCGGTACGCTGTAGCGATTGCGCTCAAAGTGGATGAGGCACGTCGGCGATACCCGTTTGCGATATTCCACAAAACCATCGAAGGGCCTGCCCGCAACCATCAGACACTCAGATTCATCGGCCCAGGCATTGGCAACCGACCCGGGTTCGATCCCGTGAGAGATGTCCTCCCATAACGCCTTGCAGCGCTCCTCCAGCCACAGGTTCAGCGCATCAAGGCTCTCGGCCTGCGGCGTGGGTTGCCACAGACGGTGCCGCGCATCCTGGACATTCTTCTCGACCTGCCCCTTTTCCCATCCCGCAGCCGGGTTACAGAACTCGGCTTCGAACAGATAGTGGCTGACCATCGTCAGGAAGCGTGCGTTGACGGTGCGTTCCTTACCACGCCCGACCTTGTCGACCGCCGTGCGCATATTGTCATAGATACCCCGGCGCGGCACGCCGCCCAGCACGCGGAAGGCGTGATTATGGGCGTCGAACAGCATCTCATGGGTTTGCAGAAGGTAGGCGCGCACGATGAATGCCCGGCTGTAACTGAGCTTGAAATGCGCGACCTGCAGCTTGGTCCGAACCCCGGCAATGATTGCCCAGTCCTCGCTCCAATCAAACTGGAAAGCTTCCCCCGGCGCGAACGACAGGGGCACGAATGTCCCACGCCCGCCAATCTGTTGCTGGCGCCGATAATCTTCGCGCCAGTCCCGAGCAAAAGCGGCAACCCGGTTGTAGGATCCTTCATAACCCAGGCTCACCAGATCGGCGTGAAACTGCTTGATCGTGCGCTTCTGCTTGCGCGATCGGCCCATCTCGCGCCGCAGCCAGGCCGCCAGATGCTCAGCAAATGGATCCAGTTTGCTTGGTCGATCAGGCACCTTGAATCGCGGATCGATCGTCTCGGACCGCAAATATTTGCGGATCGTGTTGCGTGATAGTCCGGTGCGCCGCGCTATCTCTCGGATCGGTAGATGATCGCGAAAATGCCAGCGCCGGATAACGCTCAATAACGCCATGTCCAACACTCCATATACCCTCGCTTGCCAAAGCCAGGGACGAGTTCAACATGGGTCAATTCTCAGTGGAAATTTACGCCCTACCCGGGTCACTTCTCAGTGGAAATCAACATGTTGGCGACGGTTAGCGCGATACTGTCACCCGACAGGACGCCGGGCGCCGGATGCAGCCCGTGGGTGCCGCTTTGCGCCCAGGCTGGAAAGGCGTTGCTGAGGCTGAGGGCAGCCGCGCCCTTTAACAAGGCGCGGCGGTCGAGGGTCAGATGGGTCATGCCCCTTCATACGCGGGGGGCAGCGTCATCCCTCAAACTTTCCGACAATTTTGCACGCGCACGGTAAAGGCGGGTTTCGACCGCTTTTTCGCTGAGACCCAGCGTGGCGGCGGTGTCAGCCTGGCTCATCGCCTCTATCGTGCGCAGCAGCAGCACATCCTTGAGCGGAGCGGGCAGCGCGGCGATGGCGGCGTTGATACGGGCGAGCTCACGCTGCGATTGCAGCGCGGCTTCAGGATCGGGCGCAACATCGGCGATGTCCCCTGCTTCGTCGATGGGGCGGGCAAAAGCGAAGAAGCGCCGCACGGCACGGCGGCGGCCCCAGTCGCGACATTTGTTGAGCGTGATCCGCGCGATCCAGGCGCGGAAAGGACGCGCGCCGTCATAGCGGGCCAGCGCGGCAAAGGCGGCGATGAACACCTCCTGCGTGATGTCGAGCGCTTCGTCATTATCGCCCACATGGCCGCGCGCCAGTCGCCACACGGCATCCCGATGTCGGCGCATCAGCGCGGCATAGGCGTCCTGATGCCCGGCCAGCGCATGCGCCGCCAGCGTCCTGTCATCGGGTTCGCCGGGCGTCACCGGCGGTCGGGCTGGGTCAGTGCCTTGACGACCGCGCTGTCAAATTGCGCTGCCTGATCGGGACGCAGCACAGCGCGCATGGCGAAAATATGTTGCAGCGTTTCCTTTTGCAGGGCGCCCATGACATGATGGGTACGATCCACCGCCTGCGCGACCTGCGGCCCATAGCCATGTTCCGCGGCAATTGCCTGCGCCAGCCGCGCATTGTCGGCGCGCATTTCCGCTTCCAGGGCTTCACGCCGGATGGCGAAGGCAGCTTCGAGCGTGTGGATGCGTTGTTCCTGCGCCGCATCGAGCGTCAGCTTTTCATGCAGCAGCGCATGGATTTCGCTTTCGACGCGGGGCTGCGGCGCGATCCACATGCGCGCAAACAGCACCGCCGCCAGCGCCGCGGCGAAGGCGACGAGCGCGACGAGCAGATAGCGCCGGGTCGTCATTGGCCCAGCAGGCGCGATGGCGCGTAATCGGACATGCCGATCGGCGCGGGCGCCGCCTGCGCTGGGGCCGACGGCACGATACTGCCCGCCCAGCCGATGCCGACCGCCAGCAACCCGGCGAGCATCAGGCTGCGCCGCGCCACGCCCTGTTCGCGGCGGCGGGTAAGCCCCTGCATCACCGCACCGTCCATCTGCTCCAGCCGGTTATCGACCGGCATGGCCCGTATTTGCGCCAGCATCTGATCGAGATCACTCATCTCTACATACTCCATCCTCACCACGGCATACGCGCATCAGGCGCCGATCCCTCATTGGGTGAGGACAAAAATCATGCACCTGTGATGAGGGATCGGGCAAGTCCATGCGTAATGTTGCGTAATACCCATCATGGAGAAGTGAGCATGTCCCGTTTCCTGTCCGCCGCCCTTGCCCTGTCGATCGCGATCCTACCGGGCGCGGCGTTCGCCCATTCCAAGCTGCTGTCGTCCAGTCCCGCTGCAAATGCGACGGTCGCCAAGCCGACCAAGCTGACGCTGACCTTTTCCGAGACGTTCCTGGGCCCGCTTTCCGGCGTCGATCTGGTGATGACCGGAATGCCGGGCATGAGCGACCATCCGCCGATGCCGATCAAGGGATTCAAGACGACGGTTGCGCCTGACGGCAAGACGATGGTCGTCACCCTGCCCCGCGCGCTGCCCGCCGGCAGCTATGACCTGAAATGGCATATTGTCGGCGCCGACCAACATAAGATGGAAGGCGGCTACAGCTTCAAGGTCAAATAAGCCGTGATGGCCGGGGGGATAGAGGCACCCATGCTGCTCCTGGCGCGCTTTGGCCTGATGGCCGACCTTGCCCTGCTCATGGGCCTGCCGCTCTTCTGGTGGGCCATGGGCATGGCGGGGCAGCGCGTGCTGCTGGCAGGGCTGGCATTGGGGGGCATGCTATTGTCTGCGCTCTGGCTGCTGGCGAGCGCGGCCAGCATGGCGGGCACCCCGATGCTGCCGCCCGACTGGGCGACGGCGAAGATAGTGCTGACGATGACCCCGATCGGCCCGGTGCTGGCGGTGCGGGGCGGCGCCCTTCTTGCCGCGCTGGGCCTGGCTATGGCGGGGCGGGATCGCTGGGTACTGGTCCCGGCGGCCATCGCCGCTGCAACCATGGCCTGGACCGGCCATACCGGCGCGAGCGAGCATGGCGCAGGCGCGATCCACCGAATGGCCGATGTCGCGCATATCTGGGCGGCGTCGGGCTGGATCGGTGCGCTCGCCGCACTGCTATATGCCGTGACGAGGCGGCGTCCCCCGGGCGACCGGATCGCCGGGATGCTGGCGAAATTTTCGCTGCTGGGCACCATATTCGTCGCCACGTTGATCGTGACCGGCGCGGTCAACGCCGCCATGATCGTGGGCGTGGCTGACATGGGCATGCTGACGGGCAGCCGCTATGGCTGGCTGCTGGGCGCAAAGCTGGTCCTGTTCTGCGGGATGCTGGCGCTGGCGGGGATTAATCGCTGGCGGCTGACACCGGCGCTGGAACGGGGCGAACATGCAATTGCCGCGCTACGTCTCTCACTCTGTGTGGAGACGAGCGCGGCAATCGGCATTTTGGCGCTGGTGGCCTGGCTGGGGACGCTCGATCCCCTGGCCTGAGCCATCAGGCCGGACGGTAGATCGCATATATTTTCTTGACGTGCACCTGGCTGTCCCAGCTGCACGAAGCGCCCTGTTCGACCAGGAAAATGTCGCCCTTGCCAAATGTCGCGGTTGCATCTGCCCCATCGACAAAGGTGACGCTGCCTTCCAGCAGATACATCAATTCATAATGGCGATAGAACATGGCGCGGCGGTGATAGGGGGTGGAATCCCAGGTGCCGCAGACAAATTCGCCATCGGCTGAGCGATAGTCGGTAAAGTTGCGGCAGGACGGGGTCGGCCCGACAAGCAATTCAGCCAGCGGCGCACCGGACGGTTCGAGCGTCGCATTGGTGTCGATCGGGATGATCGCACCGTCGGCGGCAGACCCGCCAGTGCGGCGCACGAACAGCAGGCGCGCATCGGCGGCGACAGTCCAGCCAAAGGTTGCGCCTTCACACAGGACGATGCTGTCGCCTTCGTTGAGCGTGCGATCATCGATCTGCACGCTGCCCGATTCAACGATCACGAATTCATCGGCGGGCATTGCCGCGACCGTGCCACTCCCTTGCGGCAGGGCGATCAGCCCTATCGAAACGGGGCCTTCAGGCTGGGGCAGTTCGGCGCGGGCAGACAGGAAGGTCTCGCCCTCCCCTGGCTGGGCCGTTACCCCCGCCGCCCAGGCGCGCAGGTCGACAAAGGAGCGGGTTGCGGTCTGGCTGGTCGTCATTTTGGCTTCCCTCAAGAAATTTGCGGCAAGCTAGCGTGATGCTGACGGCAGGTTGCACCAAGCGCGCATCAGCGACGCGCAAATGGTGCCGTTTGCATCTGCCGGGACGTTCAAAGCTGCCGCAGCGCGCTGGCCGGACGCACCGACAGCAGCGGGATCGACCCGGCCAGGCCGATGCCCAGCGTCAGCAGCGCGCCACCGCCCAGCGTCGCCAGAACCACCAGCCAGTCGGGCGACCAGCTGAATTCGAAGATCCGGACGATCACGAACCAGGCGGCAATCGACCCCAGCGCCAGCGCGACCAGCGCGAGCATGATGGCGAGCAGGCCATATTCGAGCGCCTGTCCGCCCAGCAGCTGCGCGCGGGTCGCGCCCAGCGTCTTCAATATCACGCTATCATAGCTGCGCGCCTGTCGCGACGCGGCGATGGCGCCGACCAGCACGGCTATGCCCGCCAGAATCGCGACCGACGCTGCTGAAACGATCGCCGCGGACATCTGCGTCATGATCTCGCCCACCTGCGCAATGATCTGTCCCACGGCGATCACCGATATACCGGGAAAGGCCGCCAGCAGGTCGCGCGTGACGGCGCCATCCTTGCGCGTGTCCATGGTGATGGTCGCAGCCAGGCTGTGCGGTGCGGCGGAGACGATGCCGGGGGAAAAGACGAGGATATAGTTGAGGCCCATCGTGTCCCAGTTGATCTTGCGCAGCGAGGCGATGCGGGCGGTAATTTCGCGCCCCAGCACGCTGACCGTCAGCGTATCGCCAAGGCCAACACCCAATATCCTGGCCGCTTCAGCGTCAAAGGAAACGAGCGGCGGCCCGTCATAGTCGCGCGGCCACCATTGGCCCGCGACCAGTTCGCTGCCCGCCGGCAGGGCCGCGCTATAGGTCACGCCACGTTCGCCGCGCAGGAACCAGGCACCTTCGGGCAGCTCCTTCAGGTCAGTGACGCGCTGATCGCCATAGGCGACAATCGTGCCGCGGAGCGCGGGGACGATGTTGAACTGAGCGTCGGGGGCTTGTTTGCGCACGATGGATCGAAAACGGTCCGCCTGATCCGAGGGGATGTCGAGCACGAACTGGGCCGGGGCTGTTTTGGGCACGACATTGCGGATTTCGCTGTCAAGGCTGGTCTGGATACCAGCTAGCGTCACAAACAGGGTGAGCGCGAGGCCAAGCGCGACGATCAGCGCGGCAGTCTGCGCGCCGGGGCGGTGAAGATTGGCCAGCGCCAGCCGGAGCAACGGCCGACGCGGCCGCGGCGCACGCTGGGCGATCTGGCGCACGCCCCAGCCGATACCAAGCAAATGCAGCAGGACCGCCGCCGTCGCGCCAAGGACCGCCGCGGAAAAGAGCGGCTCGCGCGCCGTGCCGAGCGCCAGCCCAACAAGCAGCAGGCCTGCCGCCGCCATGGCAAGGATAGTGCGCCGATCAATGCCGTGGCGCGGATCTACGACGCCGCGAAAGATCAATGCGGCAGGCTGGGTCCGCGCGCGCGCCAGCGGCGGCAGGGTGAAGAGGAAGGCGATCAGCAAGCCATAGGCGGCACTGGTGACGAGCGGCAGAGGATGAAGCCGAAAGCCAGGACTGACCGGCAGCACATCGCCGGCCAGTACGACGATGACGGAAGGCAGAAGAGCGCCCACGACAAGCCCGCAGCCGATACCGATCAGTGCGACGCAGCCGATCTGCAGCAGGTAGATGCGCGCAATATCGCGCGACGTTGCGCCCAGCACCTTGAACGTCGCGATGCCGGGCCGTTTGAGGGCGAGATAGGAGGCAACGCCGTTGCTGACGCCGATGCCCGCGATCACGAGTGCGGCAAGGCCGATCAGCGAGAGAAATTGGCCCATGCGGATGATGAAGCGGCTGGCACCGGGCGCCGCCCGATCGCGGTCCTTGAACTCCCAGCCAGCCGAGGGATATTGCTGTTCGAGGCGCTCCCGCACGGCCTGCGCATCCACGCCGGCAGGCAGGCGCAGACGATATTTGCTTTCATAAAGACTGCCCGGCTGGATCAGCCCGGTACGGCGCAATCCATCAAGCAAGACGATCGCGACCGGGCCAAGCGTGAAGCCTTCGCCCAGCCGGTCGGGCTCATCGGCAATGATCGCGGCGATGGTGAAAGTGGCTGTGCCATAGACCAGCCGGTCGCCCGGACCGACATTCAGCCGATCGGCAAGGGCGGGGCCGATCAATATGCGGTCGGGCGCAAGCGGCGCGCGATAATCGCCCTGCCGCAACGCCAGCGTGCCGTAGAGCGGATAGGCATTATCGACGCCCTTGAGTTCGGTCAGAACGGCGAGCGCGTCTGGCCGGTCGCCCCGCGCCATGGCGCGCAAGCGGATCGTTTCGCTCATTGTGCCCAAACCACGAAAGACAGCTTTGTCG
Source organism: Sphingobium sp. GW456-12-10-14-TSB1 (assembly GCF_059424385.1). Taxonomy (NCBI): domain Bacteria; kingdom Pseudomonadati; phylum Pseudomonadota; class Alphaproteobacteria; order Sphingomonadales; family Sphingobiaceae; genus Sphingobium; species Sphingobium sp. GW456-12-10-14-TSB1. Next base: position 536,790 of record NZ_JBWKZI010000002.1, read on the forward strand.
CCATCGCCTGCTTCGCGCTGTGTCATGGCGATTTCCACGTCGCCGCCAAGCAATCCCTGCCCGCGCAGGCTCAATTCCTGCGTGATCGCGGAGGTCAGGCTGCCGATTGCGGCCAGCGTGGCGACGCCCAGGAACAGGCAAAGAAAGAGCAGCCGCAATCCCCGGAAACGGCCCACAAGATCACGCCGGGCGATGCGCCAGCTTGTCGCCCAATCCAGCGCGTTCATGCGGTGCGATCCGAGACGATCTGGCCATCGCGCATTTCGACGATCCGGCCGCATCGTTCAGCCAGTGAAGGATCGTGCGTGATGATAACAAGGGTTGCACCAGCCGCGCGCTGCCGATCGAACAGCAAGTCCATGATGGTGATGCCTGTCGTCGCGTCAAGATTGCCGGTCGGTTCGTCGGCGAACAGGATGGTCGGCCGTGGCGCGACGGCGCGGGCGATGGCGACGCGCTGCTGTTCACCACCCGACAATTGGGCGGGATAATGGTCGAGGCGGTGGCCAAGGCCAACTGCCCGCAATTCATCCGCGGCCCGGGCGAAGGCATCGACATCGCCCGCCAGTTCCAGCGGCACGGCGACATTTTCAAGAGCGGTCATGGTCGGGAGCAGGTGGAAACTTTGCAGGACGATGCCGATGCGACCGCGCCGGGCGCGGGCCAGCGCATCTTCATCCAGTGCGCCGAAATCGACCCCGCCGATATGCACATCCCCGCCGCTGGCCCGCTCCAGCCCGCACAGCACGGCCATCAGCGAACTTTTGCCCGATCCCGATGCGCCCAGGATCGCGATGCTTTCGCCACGCAGCATAACAAGGTCGACCCCCTTCAAAATCTCGACCGGCGCATCGCGGGTGCCAAGCGAGAGGGTGACATTATGCGCGCGGATCGCGATAGTGGCCGGATCGATGGGCATGTGCATGAAGAAGGAGCGCTCCTTGGCGGGCAGATATTGGCAATATGGGGCGCTGGCGCTCATTATCCAACTGGGCTCGGCATGTTCAGACAAGGCCCCTCCCCCACCCCCTGCCGCCAATAGCGCGCAGGCAACGCCATCAACTGCGCCAACCGCCGATGCCAAGCTGATCGTCGCATTTGGTGACAGTCTTTATGCCGGTTATAATCTGGACCAGGGCAAGGGGCTTGCCCCGGTGCTGGAGCGGGCCCTGGCCGCGCGCGGCGTCAACGCGCAGGTCGTCAATGCCGGTGTATCCGGCGATACAAGCGCAGCGGGACTGGCGCGGCTGGCCTTCACGCTGGACGGCCTCGCGCGCAAGCCCGACCTGATGCTGGTCGGACTGGGCGGCAATGACATGCTGCGCGGCTTGAGCCCGAAAACCACGCGCGACAATCTCGACGCGATCCTGGCTGAACTGAAGAAGCGGGATATTCCCGTGCTGCTGACAGGCATGTTAGCCTCACCCAATATGGGGCCAGATTATGCCGCTTCATTCAATCCTATCTTCCCGGCACTGGCGAAGAAATATGGTACAACGTTCTACCCCTTCATGCTGGACGGGGTCATCGGCAATCGCGCGCTGCAACTGCCCGACGGCATTCATCCCAATGACAAGGGCGTTGGGGTCATCGTGGGCAGGCTGGAACCAATGGTCGAGGATGCGTTGCGTGGCTGACGGTATCCATGCCGGATTGGTCGGCTATGCCCCCACCGGACGGATATGCCTGTGCCATTGCTGCGCGCCGTTTCGGCTTTGGCGTTGACGAGCATCAGCACCGGCCATGCCGATGACGTCGCAGCGCCCGATCGATACCGATAATCCGACGTGTTATCAGTGACAATCCAACGTGATTTCAGAATCGTGGCATCGTGTTTTCAAACCGGATCGGACGTGCGATCGAATTTGGCTAAGCCTATCCAACTGACGGAAATTAAAGCGAAAATCATCAGAACTCTGGACCGTAACCCTGCTAATCCCAGAATAAATCTCTAAGCGGATGGTTTGGCACGGCAGAAGAGGATGGCTCCAGGTTCGCTACCCAACGCAACTCTCAGCACAGGATTGAAGTTCGCGGGCTATCAGGCAGCACCAAGCCCATCCGGCATCTAGCAGGATCATGGTTATGGTTTGACGTTGATGCAGCGCAGCAAGTTGGGATCACCGGCACCCTGCTCCATCGGTTTGACTTTCAGGGTAAAATAGGAGCATTAAACACAAACTATTTTACGGCCCATGATTCGGCCATGCGAGGCACCATGTCGTTTACAGTCAACACACTGCGTAACGTCACCACAGCTTGCCAACAGATGCGCGATCATATCAAGACGATCGTGTTCAGGCCGGAAAATCATAAGACGCTCGACATCACTTTTGGCCCCACGGTTGCAGCCGAGCTGATCGGTCGCACGCCCGAAGCGCTGGCCAAGGCCGAAGCGAAAGGCCGCCTGCCCCAGCCCAAGCAACTGCCCAATGGCCGCCGCTATTACACGCTGGAGGATCTCACCCAGATTCGCGCCGCACTTGGCATACAGGTCGGCAAGCAGCCGGACGAAGATGCAGTCGTGCTGGCGGTGCAGAATTTCAAGGGCGGCGTTGGCAAGAGCACCATCACCAAGCATCTCGCCGACTATCTCGCCCTGCATGGCTACAGCGTGCTGGTGATCGACTGCGATCCGCAGGCTTCAACGACGACGATGTTCGACATCCAGCCCGAAACGCTGATCGACGACGAACAGACACTTGGCGCCTTCCTCTCGCCGCGCAGCACCTTCAGTGATTTTTCGCAGACGATCCGCGACACGCCCTGGCCGACGATCAAGATCGTGCCATCCAGCCTTGGCCTGCAGGACGCCGAATGGGATCTGACCTCTACCTTGCGCGAAGGCGGGCAGGCGGTGCGTGAAGGGCTGCAGGCGCTGCGCATCGGCATTGCCAGTGTGACCAAGGATTTCGACGTGATCCTGCTCGATCCGCCGCCAGCCATGGGCTTCCTTGGCCTCAACGTCATGGCCGCGGCTACGGGCATGTTGATCCCCGTGCCGGCGCGGCAGCTCGATTATCTTTCGACCATCCATTTCATGGAGACGATCGCAGATAATATCGAGATACTCGAAGAAAATGGCACGCCAGTGGATTATGGCTTCATTCGCGTGGTCTGTTCCGCCTTCTCGCCAAGCAAGCCGGGCGAAAATGATATGTGGCGGATCATGCAGGCGACCTATGCAGGCCTGCTGCTGGGCCAGCCGATCCTCGCGTCCGAGGAGATCAAGAACGCCACCCAGGCATTCCGCTCAATTTATGAATCCAAGCCGTCCGCCTCGCACCAGACATATACGCGGTGCCGCGACAATCTGGACGCCGTCTTTGCCGAGGTCGAGCAGCAGATCCGTCAGCAATGGCCGTCGACAAGCCTGACCGCCAACGCCAGTGTGGGTGTCGCGGCATGAGCCGCCGTTCCCTGATCAGCGAAGCTCTTGCCGCCTCGCTTAACGATCCCGCACCTGCGCCGGTCGTCGCGAGCGATGCGGGCGCTCCGGCTCAGCGGTCGAACTTCACCAACAAGCGGCTCGAAGCCTTTGGCGAGGCGGCGCGGATCGTCAAGCGACCGACGATCCGGTTGAAGCCTTCTGAATGTTCGATCTGGCCGGGCAACGCGCGTGACTATTCGCTGCTCGACGAACATCGACTGCGCAGCCTGATCGATTCCATCCTGGCCGAGGGGGGCAATCGCATCCCTGCCGTGGTGCGACGCACGCCGCAGGGTGACCATCCCTATGAACTGGTCACGGGAACACGGCGGCACTGGGCCATCGCCTGGCTCAACGCCAATCATTATCCCGACATCGAACTGATCGCGATCATCGAGGATCTGGACGATGAGGCGGCCTTTCGTCTGGCCGACATTGAAAATCGCGAGCGGGAGGATATTTCCGATCTCGAACGCGGTGCCAACTATAAGGCGGCGGTTGATCGCTTTTATGGTGGCGTCCAACTGCGCATGGCGGAACGGCTCAAAATCTCCAAGTCGCAATTGTCCCGCTATATTGCCCTTACCGAAATTCCGCCCTTGCTGGTCAGCGCCTTTCATTCGCCGATGGACCTGCAGGCCAAATATGCCGAGAAGCTTCTGCCCCTGCTGCGTGATCCCACCACACGCAGCAAGCTGGAGGCAGCCGCCGACCAGATCGCATCGGAGCAAAGCTTTCGTCGGTCGGGTGACGAACAGCCGATCGCCGGATCCGAAGTGCTGGCCCGGCTGCTCAAGTCGGTAACGACCAAGGGCCGGGTGCAAAAAGCCGCGATAGCGAGTGCCGACGGGGCGACGGTGGGACAGGTGGAGAAGGACCAGCAGAAGCTTTTGACGCTGACGCTCATGCCATCGGACCTGTCCACCGATGCGATATTGGAAGCGCTGCGGCCAGTGATTGATCAGGCGAAGATTATGCGCGCGCGTCGGCGCTGAGCAAGTGAGATTAGAAAGCTGAAATATCAGCTTTTATCGTTATATTTCAGAGTGTTATATTGGTTTTCCCTCTGGGGGGAATGCAGGGCGAGGCAGATAGGGTGGAGATTGAGGGCGAACTAAAGACGGCGCTTAAGGAGCGCAAGGTCCAGTTCGAAATGTTCTTCACCCTGCCCGATTTCAGTGATATTTCGTTGCGTGATTATCAGGAAACGATGCAACGGCCCTTCTTCAGCCTGTCGAAGCGCAAACGCATAAAGCCGATAGAGTATACCAGTCCCGATAAGTCGGTCAGCGTCCATGTCTCCCCCAACCCTGCCTATGGCATGGCGACGATCTGGGACGCAGACATCATGATCTATCTCGCGTCCCACCTCAACGAGTTGCGCGAACGTGGGGCTAACGATCTGTCTCCCGTTATCCGGCTGCAGCCAGGCGATCTGCTCAAGCGCATTTGCTGGGGGACCAGCGGCCGCGCCTATGAGCGGTTGGTCAGTGCGCTCGACAGGCTTCAGGCGACAACGATCAAGACAAATATTCGGGCCAGTGCCAAGAGCCGCGAGACGACTTTCTCCTGGATCGACAGCTATACCCATTTGGTGGACGAGCGCACCCAGCGGTCGCTCGGTATGGAGATCACCCTCTCCAAATGGTTCTTCGATGGCGTGATGGACAAGCGCAACGTGCTATCGATTTCGCCGCTCTATTTTGAGATCACGAGCGGCCTTGGCAAATGGCTGTATCGGGCCTCACGCAAGCATGCCGGGGGGAATGGCGCGGAAGGCTTTACGATCGGCTTTGAGACGCTCCATCAGAAGAGTGGCAGCGAAAGTCTATACCCTGTATTCAAGCGCAAGTTGCTGGATCTGGCACGGGTGAATGATCTGCCCGATATCAGCCTGGAGGTCATCGATGGCGATGGCCCGCGGCCCAAAATGAAGATGGTGATGCGGCGCCACTTGAGCAGACGGGCTGGAAATCGGGGGCGCAACGCCCTCCCCTCCCCTCCTCCCGCAGTCGAAAATGACGAGGATATGGTCGATCCCCGTCTGGCGCTGGGCATGATTTCTAGTCTGTCCAAGGGGATGCGGGTCAGCGGAGAAGATACGCCGCGACGTGTGATCGGATCATCCGCGCCCCGCCGAACCATGGCGACCGGTCGCGCTATAGCCAGTCGAATGATCGATGCTGAAATCTACAGCGCCATCCGCGCCGATTTCCCTGGCTGGGACTATGATGAATTGCTGGGCCGCTTTGATGCCTTTCTCGGTGCCAACCCCTCGGAACTCCCGCGCAATTACTCGAAGCGCTTCTACGGCTTCGTTAAGGAACATCATCGGCGCAATAAATATCGTCTGTGATGGCAGGCAGGCTGTCACCGCAATGACGGCCTCGACGTGTTTTCAGAATCACGCATTGAGGACGTAACTGAGCTGCGTTGACAGCTCCCATGCTGATCGATGGCATTCATCGGTGCCGACGATGTTCCATAAAGCCCTGTAGATACAGGCTTTGGCACGCGTGATCGCGACGGAGAACCATCGTCAGATGCAATTTTGGTCTGTCGGCACGAGTGATTCTGAAAACACGTTGAGCAGACGGGTTTGTTGATATGGCCGCTCGCGTTGCCAACATGACAAGCATATCACCCAGTCGAATAGGCCGGAGATACGAGTCATGCGCCCTGCTCTCTTGGTGCATCATCACCAGCGCGTTAATCCCTACGTGTTTTCAGAATCATCCTTGGACACGCGTCGTTGCGACCAGTGACGCAGGAAAATGCCGCGCGATAATGCGAACAAAAGACGAAAGTCGCGATATGGCCCTTTAGAGACCCGTAGAGCGCTTCTGTCGCACCGACATAGATTGGGTCATCGGGCAGCTCAAATCGCTCTTAGAGAGGCTCTGGCGAGGCCGTATTTTCTGGCTCGTCGGACCAAAAATCGTCAATGAGCCAATCCTGAAGAGGGCGACGCGCGGCAATTGGCGTCATGTTGATCGGCAGGGCGTAGCTGCGGTAGCTCGCCTGACCTGATTGTTCAATCAGCAAGCCTTCGGATTCCGCAATCGCCAGCAACTTGATTGCGCCAGCAGATGTCAGACCCAAGGCCTTGGCGACAGAGCCGCTCGATATGCGCGGGTGGGTCATGGCCAGCCGCAGGACATCCTTCAGGCGTCCCGGCCGCCGCCTCCGCTCGATGTGCTGGGCCGCCCGCCAGGCATAGGCGCGCAGGCGTGTTTCCAGGTCAAGATGGGCGTGCGCGCCAGTAGCGATCGCCTCAAGCCAGATCAGGTCCAGGCGCTCGCCCGATGCTTGCCGCCATGCCACACTGCTGTTGTCCAGTCCCAGCGCGATCAATCCTCCGGCAGACCCTATCCACCGCCCAGGCCCCCAGCGGTCGCCGACGAGTAGGCTGGCGACCAGATCGCCGTGTCCGATCGGCGCGTGGCGTTGCCAAAGGTGGAATAGTTGCGCGCTTTGAAGCAGGGGAGGGGAGGGGGGCAGCGCGGCTGCCGCCTGCTGCCATTGGGCAATGGCTGGCAATATGTCCTCTGGACTCCGCCCGGACCGTAGGGCTGGAGCTGCATTCATCCCGTCCGCCGCCACTATGCCGAGCCAGCGCATCACGCCTAAACCGTCATTGAGCAACATGTCGAGCGTAATCGGCGCGCCGATCGCCTGCCGCCAATGGCTAAGGTCAAACGCCGAGGGAAGAACTGCGCCGCGCCCGTCGATTGTGAAGGCCTGATCATCGATCGGGCTATTGTCGATCCGGGCAAGCGCTTGCCGCTCAGCGATAAGTGTGCGAATTCTCCAGGGGCGACGAACCGGGCTAAGCCTGCGGCGTTCCTCCAGCCGTTCCAGCGCGCCTTGTGCGTCAGCGTAGGCCAAAATGAGCCGGGATTCATGGTCCAAGGAGGGAAAGGTGGGCTGCATCGTACGTATTTGCTCAATATATGAGTATGATAAAAATCATTGAATAACAGCAATATGATGGTTTATATTAAACGATATACGCCATATAGCAAGTATGCTCCTACATCTCCTCGCTGCGCTCATCGGCGCATCGCGGGAGCGATCCTTGATGGCCTGCGTTGACGCGATGATGGGCCCTGGCCAAATCATTCAATCCTATTGGCATTCGCCAGAAAGCTGACAGCATGACCATCACTCTTGCCGATCCGTCCCTATTGCGTGACCAATGCCTGATCGGCGGCATGTGGACCGGGGTGCCGACCATCCCTGTGACTGACCCGGCGACCGGTGCGGCTATCGGCTCCATCCCCGATCTGGACGCAAGCGACACCCGAGCCGCCGTCTGCGCAGCGGATGCAGCGCTGCCGGCATGGCGCGCAAAGACGGCAGCGGAACGCGCCCGCATTCTGCGCCGCTGGTTCGACCTGCTGACGGCACATCAGGATGATCTGGCGATGATCCTGACCCGTGAACAGGGCAAGGCGCTGGCGGAGGCCAAGGGCGAGATTGGGTACGCCGCCAGTTTCGTCGAATGGTTTGCGGAGGAGGGGCGGCGTATCTATGGCGAGATCATCCCGACGCATCGGGCCGACAGTCGCATTGTCGTTATCAAGCAACCCGTCGGCGTCGTCGCTGCGATTACGCCATGGAATTTCCCGGCGGCCATGATCACCCGCAAGGCCGCCCCGGCATTGTCGGCAGGCTGTACCATGGTTCTGAAGCCAGCGACGCAGACTCCGCTGACCGCGCTGGCGCTTGCCGTTCTGGCCGAACGGGCAGGGGTGCCACCTGGTGTTTTCAATGTTGTTACGGGATCGTCACGAGTTATTGGTGGTGAACTGACCGCCAATCCGCTGGTGCGTAAATTGAGCTTTACCGGATCGACCGAGGTTGGCCGGACTCTGATGGGACAATGTGCGCCGACGATGAAGAAATTGTCGATGGAGCTGGGCGGCAACGCCCCATTCATCGTCTTTCGCGACGCGGATTTGGACGCCGCGGTCGAAGGGGCAATGGCGTCCAAATATCGCAATAGCGGGCAGACTTGCGTGTGCGTCAACCGCTTCTTCGTGCAGCGCGATGTGTCCGCAGCCTTCGAACGGAAGCTGGCGGATGCCGTTGCCAAGCTCAAGGTTGGACCAGGCACCGAGGCGGGCGTTACGCAGGGTCCGCTGATCGACGACAAGGCGGTCGACAAGGTGGAGGAGCATGTCGCCGATGCTCTGGCCAAGGGCGCCCGGCTGGTACATGGCGGGCATCGTCATCCGCTGGGCCACAGTTTCTACGAACCCACCATCATTGCCGGTTGTACGCCAGCCATGGCGCTGGCCAGCGAGGAGACATTCGGACCGCTGGCCGCGCTTTTCACCTTCGATACCGAAGAGGAGGCGATAGCGATGGCCAATGACACCGACGTCGGCCTGGCGGGCTATTTCTACACGCGCGATCTGGCGCGCGCCTGGCGGGTAGGGGAAGCGCTGGAGGTCGGTATGGTCGGCATCAATACAGGTCTGATCTCGACCGAAGTCGCGCCATTTGGCGGTATCAAGCAATCAGGCATGGGCCGCGAAGGATCGCGTCATGGTATCGAGGATTATGTCGAGATCAAATATATGTGCATGGCAGGCATCTAGGCAAAATCAGGGCGGGACCAAGCGATGACAGGCATAGTGGCGGTTACGGGCGCAGCGGGCGCGCTGGGCAGCAAGACAGTCGAGATATTGGCTGCGGGCGGTTGGACGGTTGTCGGCATCGACCTAGGCAAGGTGGCGTCGGATGGCGTTGCGCTCGCTTTGGGTGGCGTCGATCTGACCGATGAAGCGGCGGTCGGCGTCGCTGCCGCTCGGATAGAAAAGGAGCTTGGGCGGCTTGACGGCCTGGTCAATATCGCAGGCGGTTTCAGTTGGGAAACCGTGGCAGACGGCAGCGTCGCGACATGGGACCGGCTCTATGCCATGAATGTCCGCACCGCACTGATCGCAAGTCGCGCGCTTTTGCCATTGCTGCGCGCCAGCCACGGGGCGATCGTCAATATCGGCGCAGCCGCTTCGGTGAAAGCCGGGGTTGGCATGGGCGCCTATGCCGCCTCCAAGTCCGGCGTTGCGCGCCTGACCGAAGCATTGGCCGAGGAATTGAAGGAAGAGGGCGTGCGGGTAAACGCCATATTGCCCAGTATCATCGACACGCCCACGAACCGCGCCGATATGCCAGACGCTGATGTCGCAAAATGGGTATCCCCGGCACAGCTTGCAGGCGTGGTGGCCTTCCTGTTGTCCAGTGACGCCATGCCGATCACTGGCGCGCTGATCCCGGTGACGGGGCGGGTCTAACGCCGCGTCCCGACCGAAAGGATGGTCGAAACGATCAAGGTACTGATCGCCCCTGCCTCCGTTCAGCTAATCGTCTGCCGGAGCAGCGCCAAAGTCCGCGCCCAGGCAAGATCGGCCGCCGCCTTGTCGAAACGCGGGGTCGTATCATTGTTGAACCCATGCTCCGCGCCCTCGTAGATATAGGCTTTGTAGTGCGTTCCGGCCTGCTTCAACGCCGCTTGATATTCGGGCCATGCTGCGTTGGTCCGCGCGTCATTGCCGGCATAATGGATGAGTAGTTGCGCTTTGATCTTCGGCACCTCGGCCAGTGCGGACGGGCTGCCATAGAAGGGCACGGCCGCGCGCAGGTCAGGCAGGCGTGTTGCCAGCAGATTGGCGATCCAACCGCCAAAGCAGAAGCCGACTGCCGCGATCTTGCCGTTGCTGCCCGCCATGGTGCGCGCGTGGGTTGCCGCGGCGACAAAATCCTCGCCAATCTTGGTCCGGTCCAGCGTGGCAAAGGCAGCGCGCGCCTTGTCCTCGTCGCCCGGATAGCCGCCGATCGTTGTCAGGGCGTCCGGCGCAACCGCCATATAGCCATCGACCGCCAGCCGCCGGGCAATATCCTCAATATGCGGGTTAAGGCCGCGATTTTCATGCGCAACGATGACGACGGGCAGCTTTGCGGTGGTCTTTGCCGCTGGCCGCGCAACATAGGCGCGCACCGTCCCGTTGCCAGCGGGTGAAGCGATATCCACATGGCTGATGATGATCCGCTTGTCGTCGGGTTTGATCACCTGTCCGCGTGCGAAATCGGGGCTGAGCGCCGCCAGCATCGTCGTGGCCGCCGCCGCGCTGCCGACATGCACGGCGCATTGGGTCACAAAGCCGCGCCGGTCGATCGCGCCATGCACATAAGCGTCAAACAAATCGAGCACCGCGCGGGGGTAGGCGGTGGCGCCCTTCCTGTCAGCGTCCTGCGTCATGTCACTGTCCTTCCATTCAGCCCGATACCACGAGTTTATCGCCGTCTTTTGCGGTCAAGCCAAGAAAAACCCATAGCCTCGGGCCGCTAAGCCTCGCTATGGGAAGCCAACCCCCAAGAGACACAGGACATTGCCCCGATATGAGCGCCCCGCTGTCGCCCCGCACCATTGGTCCATTCACGGTCAAGGCCATCGGCCTTGGCTGCATGAATTTGAGCCATGCCTACCTGCCCCGGCCCGAACCTGCCCAGGCGGAACGGCTGTTGGGCCACGCGCTCGACATCGGCGTCGACTTTTTCGACACCGCGGCGCTGTACGGCTTTGGCGCGAATGAGGAACTGTTGGGCCGTACCCTGATGCACCGGCGCGACGACTTTGTCCTCGCCAGCAAATGCGTGCTGGGCGGGAAGGATGGCAAGCGCGGTATTGACGGATCGCCCCAGGCAATCACCGCCACGCTGGAAGATTCGCTCCGGCGGTTGAATGTCGATCATATCGATCTCTATTATCTCCACCGGCTCGATCCCAATGTTCCGATCGAGGAGTCGGTCGGTGCGCTGGCGCGCGCTGTCGAGGCTGGCAAAATCGGTGCCATCGGCCTGTCGGAAATGTCCGCCACGACGCTGCGCCGCGCTCATGCGGTTCACCCCATAGCGGCGATGCAGACCGAATATTCGCCCTGGAGCCGCAACGCTGAAGTGGCTGTGCTGGACGCCTGCGGCGAACTGGGCGTCGGCTTTGTCGCCTTTTCGCCTGTCGCGCGCGGTGTGTTGGCTGGCGGGGTGGGGCCAGAGGGGGTGCAGGAGGGCGATGTCCGCGCCTCCATGCCGCGCTTCCACCCGCCGCACCTGCCCCATAATCTTCAGCTTGCTGCCGCCTTCGGCCGGATCGCCGCAGATGCCGGCTGCACCATGGCGCAACTCTCGCTTGGCTGGGTGCTGTCGCGCCGCCCTTATGTCGTGGCAATCCCCGGCACCACCAGCACCGCCCATCTGGACGAGGATATGGCGACGCTGTCGATCGACCTGCCTGCCGAGACGCTCGCGGCGGTCGATGCGCTGTTCACCTTCGAGGCTGTATCCGGCCCGCGCTATCCCCGCGCGGCGCAGGCGCAGATAGATACCGAAACCTGGGACGGCGAACCGCTTGAATAACGGTCTGAGCCGCCATGGCCCGGCCCGCCTGCCCGACAGTCAGGCTGTGTCAAAAGGGGGAGGGGGCTTCGAACCGAACCATCAAGCTGCTTGATCCGTCCTCGATATCCATTATATTGAGGACGGGAAGGGGTCGCCATGTCCAGACCGATGACACTTAATGTACGTGTAAGCGGCGCGCTGAGTGACTTTGTTGCTGCCAATGTCAGTGACACCGGAGCCTATGACAATGTCAGCGAATATGTCCGTGATCTGATCCGCCGCGACAAGGAACGGGTAGAGGCCGATCGCTTCGCCCGGCTGAAAGCCGAGCTGGCGCGCGCCTTCTCCGCGCCGGAGGCAAGTTACGAGATATTGGATGCAGACGCGGTAATCGCCCGCAATCGTCGCGCCTGACGCTGATGGCGGCATTCCGGGTACAGGACGCGGCGGGCCGCAGGCTGGACGAAATCTATGTCTATACGCGCGACACATGGGGTGAAGCGCAGGCCGATCGCTATATTCGCGCCTTGTTCGCCCAGTTCGAGGCCATTGCGACACGAGACGCGGCCTGGCGGGTGATCCCGGCAGAGTTTGGCGTGGACGGCTATTACTGCCGGTTCGAGCATCATTATATCTATTGGCGTGTGTTGAACGATGGTGCCGTGGGGATCGTCACGATCCTTCATGAGCGGATGCACCAGATGGATCGCTTCCGCGAGGATCAGCCCTGATACGGGTGACACAATAGCTGCGGCTTTGGCATATTCGCTTGGCCAGAAATCAGCGCGTCATCCAAGCGATAGTGAGGAATGAGGGCTGTCGCACCAATCCTGAAATCCCGCAGATCGTCCAGCTTAGGATGATCCTATAATTTCATCCATTATTAACGGCATGGCCCTAATGTGCGCGTTTAACATGAGCGATCTCAGCGCCGATTAGAGAGGGTGGTTCCAGTGTCAGCGCTTGCCGGTCTTTTCAAGCTGGACACCGATGACAGAGACCTGTTGCGCGCGCAGTTTCAGTCTTTTTCCAAGCAGATGCCGCTTCTCTATATCATATTGATATTCAATGCGGTCGCGATCTGGGTCGATTTCTTTCGACCCGACATGATTTTCAAGACGGCCATTACGCCGCTTTTCATATGTACCCTCGCTTTGACCAGGGCAATCTGGTGGATGCGCCAATCGCGCGGCGACAATTTCACCGACGAGCAGATAGCCGGATATATCAAACGCACCTGCACGCTGGCCGTGATCATGACGCTGGCCTTCGAATTATGGTGTATATGGATATATGATGGCGGGAGCGCCTATGCTCGTGGTCATCTGACCTTCTTTCTGGCCCTGACGCAGGTCAGCTGCGTCTTTTGCCTGATGTCGCTGCGTGCTGCGGCCATGCGTGTCGCCGTCGTAAGCACTTTGTCCTTCGTGATGTTCTTCAGTTGGGCAGACGAGGGTCGCATGCTCGTGGAGGCAGTCGTCCTGGGCTTTGTCGGTGCGGGTATGATGGTCGTTACGCATCGCTATAATCTGGATTTCTCCCAGCTTGTTCGTTCGGAACGCGACCTGCGGGGCCGTCAGGCGGAAACCGAACAGTTGAGCGAGGAAAATCGCCGGATTGCGTTGACCGATGCCCTGAGCGAACTGCCCAACCGACGTCAATTGCTGGCGCAACTGGATGTGGTGGAAGGGCGCCAAAGTCAGGTGGCCGATGGACTGGCAGTCATCTTCATCGACCTGGATGGCTTCAAGGACATCAATGATATGCATGGGCATCAGGCCGGCGACTGCCTGATCCGTAGCCTGAGCGAGCGCCTTCGCGCCCTGTGCCCGCCATTTGCCATGCTGGCGCGCGTCGGTGGCGATGAATTTGTCATTCTCATCGAGACGCCCGGCGCCCTTGGGGTCGCTGCCGAGATCGCGCAGCGGGTGAACGAAGAGGTTTCGCTACCGATCCTGGTGGACCGGCATATATTGCAGGTCGGCGCCAGCATTGGCCTGGCCGGAAACGGCGATCTGGTCAGCGCGCATGAATTGCTGCGTCGCGCCGACACCGCGATGTATCATGTCAAAATGTCCGGCAAGGGCGAGATCGCCGTCTATGATGCGGCTTTCGAACAGGGTCGGCTGCACCGGCTGGAGATTGAACAGCAAATCGGCGAAAGGCTGGCGAAAAGGCAATTCGATGTTTTCTATCAGCCGGTGGTCGATGCCAATACGCGCGCGATCGTCGCTGTCGAGGCGTTGATCCGCTGGCCACGACGCCCTGCCGGACCGATCGATACGCAACAGGTCATCGAGATTGCCGAGCTTACGGGGCAAATTCATCCCCTTGGCCTGTTCGTGCTGGATCGCGCCTGTCGCGATATTTTGTCATGGGACAACGTCAAGCTGAGCGTGAATGTATCGCCAGCGCAGTTTCGCGATCCCGGATTTGAACGGCAGATCCTCCACGTTCTGGAACAGACTAAGTTCCCGCCCCATCGGCTGCAACTGGAGATAACCGAAGGCTATCTTCTGACCCATCCGGAAAACGCCATTCGTGCGATCAAGGCGTTCAAGGCGATGGGTATTTCGATCGCGCTCGACGACTTCGGCACGGGTTTTACGAGCATACATTATCTGCGATCCTATGGGTTCAGCCATGTGAAGATCGACAAATCCCTGCTTGCTGGTCTTCCCCATGACAAAAGGGCGACCCTGCTGGTAACGGGCGCGATCAACCTGGCCCGCGGACTTGATATGCGTGTCGTCGCGGAAGGGGTCGAACATGAAGAACAGGCCGCCATTCTGTCTGCTTCTGGATGCGACGAATTGCAGGGCTATCTTTTCGGAAAACCCATGCCAGTCTCTGACATTCTGACGATGTATAATGCCAGCGCGGATCGGGACGCGCGGCAGACTCCACGCCTGCGTTCTGCCTGACCGGGATCAGGCTGTGTGCCTGACCCCGATGCGCAGTCAGGCGCGCATCTCTTCGGGCCAGTAGAGACGCATGGGATTGTCGATCAGCAGCTTGCGTTGCAGATCGGCGGTGGGCGCGATGCGCGGGATCATGTCGACCAGATGGCCGTCATCGGGAATGGCATCCTGCAGATTGGGATGCGGCCAATCGGTGCCCCACAGCACCCGGTCCTGATAGTCGGCGACCAGCGGGGCGACCGCGTCGGCAAAGCTGTTCCATGGGTCGCCGGTCGGGTCGAGCCGGTCGGGGCAGGTCGCCTTGAACCAGATGTCGTCGCGGCTGTCGAGGAAGGCGCGAAATGCCTTCATGTCCGGGCCATCGGGCCCCTGGGTCACGTCCGGGCGGCCCATATGGTCGATGACCAGTGGCACGGGGATGGCGTTCATGAAGGGGCGCAATTCTTCCAGAATATCCGCCTCGAAATAGATGACGACATGCCAGCCCGCGGGCAGTCGTCGGGCAACCTCCAGAAACTTGTCCTTGGGCGCGTCATCGACCAGGCGTTTGAGGAAATTGAAGCGGATGCCGCGTATCCCGCCTTCATGCAGGGCGGCAAGGTCCGCGTCGGAAATCGCCGGATCCACCACCGCGACGCCGCGCGCTTTGCCGTTGGATTTGGCGATAGCGTCCAGCGTCGCTGCATTGTCGGTACCGTGGCAACTGGCCTGGACGATCACATTGCGGGCAAAACCCAGATGGTCGCGCAAGGCGAACAGCATGTCCGGCCCGGCATCCTGTGGCAGATATTTCGCCTTCGCGCTGAACGGGAAGTCCGCCATCGGCCCGAACACATGGCAATGGGCATCGATCGCGCCGGGCGGCGGGGTGTAGAGCGGCCTGGACGGGCTGCCGTGCCAGCTGGTGATGCGGTCGGTCATGCGAAAATATCTCCATCCATCAGCTTGCGGGCGGTACGCAGCATGGCGGCGCTGGTGACGGCACCGCTTTCGTCCAGTTCCATGACGCAGGTGGTTTCGCCGGTCGGATGTTCGACCGACAGCGTCTTGCGATTGCCGTCCGGGATGCTGGCGACCTCGGCCGCGGGCGACCCTTCGATCAGGCAGGCGGTGGCGACGCTGACTGCGCCCAGAACGCCAATGGAGGCATGGGCGCGGTGGGGGATGAAGCTGCGCACAGTGACTGCGCCGCCATTGCGGGGCGGGGCGACGAGCATCATTTTCGGCACAGATTTTTCCCTGACGTCGCCCAGGTTCATGCGTTCGCCCACAGCCAGGCGGATCGCCTCTATCCGGGCTTTGAGCGCAGCATCCTTGTCCAGCGTATCGCGGTCTTCATAGCCGGTGACGCCAACATCGCTCGCCTTCATGACGACGCAGGGCATCCCGTTGTCGATCAGGGTGACCGGCACGCCTTCGACCGTATCGAAGGCGTTGCCGGTGGGCAGCAGCGCGCCGCAGGAGGAGCCGGCGGTGTCGCGAAATTCCAGCGGGACGGGGGCGGCGCTGCCCGGCACGCCGTCAATCCTTGCCTCGCCATCATAGCGGACGACGCCACCGGGCGTCTGGACCGTGGCGATGGCGATCTGGCCGGTATTTTCCATGAAAATGGCGACGCGGGTTTCGTCCTGCTGGGCGGGGACCAGCCCGCGTTCAATGGCAAACGGGCCAATGCCCGCCAGAATATTCCCGCAATTTTGCGCGTCGCTGACGATCGCCTGATCGACAAAGATCTGCAGGAAGAGATAGTCGATATCGACCCCTTCACGCTGCGACTTTTTGACGAGCGCGACCTTGCTGGTCAGCGGATCGGCCCCGCCCATGCCGTCGATCTGGCGCGGGTCGGGCGATCCCATAGCGCGCAGCAGGAAGGCGTCGCGGGCAGCGGTGTCGGCGGGCAGGTCGTCCGCGAGGAAATAGCCGCCCTTCGACGTGCCGCCCCGCATCCACATGACGCGGGCGCGATCAAACATATTTGAGGCCCATTTCTTCAAGCCGCGGACGCATGTTGTAAATGTCGAGGCCGAGTTCACCCGCCGCGAGGCGGACCCGCTTGGCTTCTTCGGCCGCTTCGCGCGCCTGCGCCTTTTCCAGCACCGATGCGGCATCGGCGCGGGGGACGATGCAGACGCCGTCATCGTCGGCGATCACGACGTCGCCCGCATTGACCAGAGCGTTGGCGCAGACGATCGGAACATTGACCGATCCCAGCGTAGCCTTGATCGTGCCCTGCGCATGGACAGCCTTGGACCAGACCGGGAAATTCATCTGTTTCAGGTCGCGCAGATCGCGGACGCCTGCATCGATGATGAGGCCGCGACAACCGCGCGCCTGGGCGGAGGTGGCGAGCAGGTCGCCGAAATAGCCATCGGTGCAGGGGCTGGTCGGCGCAAGGACGAGAATATCGCCTTCTTTCAATTGCTCGATCGCGACGTGGACCATCCAGTTATCGCCGGGAGGGGCGGAGATGGTGACGGCGCTGCCAGCGATGCGCGCACCGGGATAGATGGGGCGCATATGGGGGGCGAGCAGGCCAGTGCGGCCCTGGGCTTCATGGACGGTGGCGACGCCGCAGTGGGCGAGGCCGTCAATGACGGAAAGCTCCGCCCGTTCGATATTCTGGACGACGATGCCGGACATGGCGCTGATCCTTTTCCTAAAACCGACAGTGACATGGACATATGCAGCGCAATGCTCAAATCGGTTATGGCGCGGGCACATAAAATTTTGCTAATTATCAAAAATGGAGGCTGATCAGTTCAATATCCGGCATCTGGCCGCGATGGCCGCCGTGGTCGATCAGGGCAGTGTCAGCCTGGCGGCGCGGGCGGTCAACCTGACGCAGCCTGCGGTGACGCAGGGGATCGCCAAGCTGGAAGCGCAATTGGGCGTACCGCTGTTCGAGCGACGGCCGGGCGGGATGGTGCCGACCGACGTGGCGTTGCGGTTCAGGCCGCGTGTCGAGGTTGCGTTGCGGCTGATCGGCAGCAGCCGGGTGACGGCGGCGCAAATCCGGGCCTTTGTCGCGCTGGCGCGCGCTGGCAGCTATGCGGCGGCGGCGGCCATTGTAGGGGTAGCGGAGCCGTCGCTGCACCGCGCGGTCGGCGACCTGGGGTTGGCGCTGGGGGTGCGGCTGGCCGAGCGGCGGGGGCGGGGGCTGATGCTGACCCGCGCCGGCGTGGCCCTGGCACGGCGGTTGCGCCTCGCGCTGGCCGAACTGCGGCAAGGGCTGGAGGAAATCGCCGAACTTCGGGGGCAGGAAAGCGGCCGGATATTGGTAGGCGCGATGCCGCTCAGCCGAGCGCGGCTGCTGCCGCTGGCGATCACCAATTTCAGGCGCGAATCCCCGCAGGTCGATATTTCGGTCGTGGAAGGGTCGCATGCCGAACTGGTCGGGCCGCTGCGCGATGGCGAGATCGACATGATGGTCGGCGCCTTGCGCGATGCGACGATCGGACAGGATCTGGTGCAGCAGCCCCTGTTCGAGGATCGACCGACCATCTTTGCGCGTGCGGGACATAGGCTGGAGCAGGGATGGGACGGCGACGACCTGCGCCGCTTTCCGTGGATATTGCCGCCGGAAGGGACGCCGCTGCGCCAGTTGTGGCGGGCGATGTTCGCAGCGCTCGGCGGCGATTTGCCTGCGGTTCCGATCGAATGCGGATCGGTGATGACGGTGCGGCAATTGCTGGTGAGCGGCGACTATCTGACCCTGTTGTCGGTCGATCAGTTGCGGGTCGAACTGGATAGCGGAATGGTGGCGGATATTGGCCCGGCGCCCGGCGAGATCAGCCGCACCATCGGCCTGACGAGCCGGGCCGATTGGCGACCGACGCGCTTGCAGCAGCAATTCATGGCAGCGATCGAACAGGCAGCGGGAGAAGTAAATTCGTAAATTCTTATAGCCTGTCCCCGGATGTGATTGGCCGTTCGGCATACAATCCGGCATCCCCCTTTTCATGGAGCAGGAAGTCGGTCTGATCGG
This sequence comes from Sphingobium sp. GW456-12-10-14-TSB1, assembly GCF_059424385.1. Lineage (NCBI taxonomy): Bacteria > Pseudomonadati > Pseudomonadota > Alphaproteobacteria > Sphingomonadales > Sphingobiaceae > Sphingobium > Sphingobium sp. GW456-12-10-14-TSB1. The sequence continues at coordinate 555,529 of NZ_JBWKZI010000002.1, forward strand.
GTTTGGCGAAGCAGGGTCCACCTTTGCATTGGCGGGGGACTGGGCGGCCGCTGCCCATGTCTATGACATCAAAACCGAATCTGCGGCCACGCGCGAAGCGATGTTGGCTGCCTATGCGCAGGCGGGCGTGCTGCCCGCGCACTTTATCGAGGATGCGCTGGACGGCGTGAATCTGATCCTGTCGCTGGTGACGGCGGACCAGGCGCTTGTCGTGGCGGAAGCGGCGGCGGCGCTGATCGCGCCCGGCGCGATTTTCTGTGATTTGAACAGCGTAGCGCCGCAGACCAAGCAGGCAGCGGCGCAGGCGATCGAAGCGGCGGGCGCCCATTATGTCGATGTCGCGGTGATGGCCCCGGTCGATCCGGCGCGGCTGAACGTGCCATTGCTGCTGAGCGGCGACAAGGCGCCGATGGCCGAGGCCGGGCTTCAGGCCCTGGGTTTTGCCAGGACGCGCGTCGTGGGCGCCGACGTCGGACGGGCATCGTCGATCAAGATGATCCGGTCGGTCATGGTCAAGGGCATCGAAGCGCTGACCGCCGAGTGCGTGCTGGCGGCGGACGCGGCCGATGTGCTGGACGAGGTGCTGGCCTCGCTCGACGCGAGCGAGAAGGCGAGGCCGTGGGACGCGCGGGCCGATTATAATCTCGACCGGATGCTGGTGCATGGCCTGCGCCGCGCGGCCGAGATGGAGGAAGTCGTCAAGACGCTCGACGGGCTTGGCACGGGCGCGGCGATGACACGCGGGACGGTCGAGCGGCAGCGGGCGATCGGTGCTTTGCGGGCGTCGACGGTCCCGGAGGGTCTGGGGGCGAAGATTGGGATGATTTCTGCTTCGGCGTCGGTGGCGCGCGAGGCGGCGGAATAGACTTATGTGCTCCCGCCAGGGCGGGAGTCCAGTCCCGCCACCCGAACCGGGCGACCGCCTTCGCGGGAGCGCCGCGATAAGGGGAGGGGCGTTGGATAGGATAGTTGGAGACAAGCGCGGATGAGCCTGATTATCGATTGCCATGGCCATTATACGGTGTTGCCCAAAGGGCATGATGCCTGGCGCGAAGAGCAGAAGGCCGCGTTCAAGGCCGGGACGCCGTGTCCGCCCTATCCGGAGATTAGCGACGCGGAAATTCGCGAGACGATCGAGGCGAACCAGTTGCGTTTGATCAAGGAGCGCGGCGCGGACCTGACGATCTTTTCGCCGCGCGCGTCGGCCATGGCCCCGCATGTGGGCGATGAGGCGATGGCGAAGGAATGGGCGATCCGCTGCAACGACCTGATCGCGCGGGTGGTGGCGATGTTCCCCGAAACCTTCGTCGGCGTATGCATGCTGCCCCAGTCGCCCAAGGCGGACATGAGCAACAGCATTGCAGAACTGGAGCGGTGCGTCACGCAGCTGGGCTTTATCGGCTGCAACCTCAATCCCGATCCGGGCGGCGGACATTTCACCCATCCGCCGCTCACCGACAAATATTGGTATCCCTTTTACGAGAAGATGGTCGAGCTGGACGTCCCGGCGATGATCCATGTGTCGGGCAGCTGCAACCCGGCGATGCACGCGACTGGCGGCTATTATATCGCGGCGGACACGATTGCCTTCATGCAGTTGCTGGAGGGCGATCTGTTCAAGGATTTCCCGACGCTGCGCTTCATCATCCCGCATGGTGGCGGCGCGGTGCCCTATCATTGGGGGCGCTATCGCGGATTGGCCGACATGCTGAAAAAGCCCGATCTGTCGACCCATCTGATGAACAACATCTTTTTCGACACCTGCGTCTATCATCAGCCAGGCATCGACCTGCTGGCCGACGTGATCGACAACAAGAATATCCTGTTCGGGTCTGAAATGGTGGGCGCAGTGCGCGGGATCGATCCGACCACCGGCCAATATTTCGACGACACCAAACGCTATGTCGACGCGCTGGACATCAGCGATGCCGAGCGCGCCGCCATTTTCGAGGGCAATGCCCGTCGCGTCTTTCCCCGGCTTGACGCCAAATTGAAGGAGAGGGGACTATGATCACCGAAGATCCCAAGCATCAGGATATTCACGAATATCTTGCCGAGTTCGAGGATATTCCGGGCACGCGCGTCTATACGGCGGCGCGCGCCCGCAAGGGATATCATATGAACCAGTTTGCGATGAGCCTGATGAAGGATGAGAATCGCGCAAGGTTCAAGGCCGACGAGCGTGCCTATCTGGACGAATGGCCGCTGAACGAGGAACAGAAGGAAGCCCTGCTGGCGCGTGACTATAATCGCTGCCTGGACCTGGGTGGCAATGTCTATTTCCTGGCCAAGCTGTTTTCGACCGACGGAATTCCGTTCGCCGAAGCGGTCAGCACCATGACCGACATGAGCTTTCCCGAATATCGCGAAATGATGATGAACGGTGGCCGGTCGCCAGAGGGCGTGCGGTCGATCAGGGCCAACGCCGCGTCGAGCGGCGAAACCAACGAAGGAGCCAGATAATGGCGCGGATAACTGCTGGTGTGGCGTCGAGCCACGTGCCGCTGCTGGGCGTGGCGTCCGATTTCGACAAGGATCGCGACGATTATTTCGGGCCGATCTTTGCCGGCTATGACTGGACGCGGGAATGGGAGAAGGCGGAAAAGCCCGATGTCATCATCCTGGTCTATAACGACCATGCGTCCGCCTTTGACATGAAGATCATCCCGACCTTCGCCATTGGTTGCGGCGAACGCTATAAGTCGGCGGACGAGGGCTGGGGTCCGCGCCCGGTGCCCGACGTCGAGGGGCATCCTGACCTGGCCTGGCATATTGCGCAGAGCCTGGTGCTGGACGAATTCGACATGACCATCATCAACGAGATGGATGTCGACCATGGCCTGACCGTGCCGTTGTCCATGATGTTCGGCAAGCCCGACGCCTGGCCGTGCAAGGTCGTGCCGCTGGCGGTCAATGTCGTCACCTATCCGCCGCCGTCGGGCAATCGCTGCTGGGCGCTGGGCGAGGCGATCGCCAAGGCGGTCGACAGCTTCCCGGAAGATCTGAACGTGCAGATATGGGGCACGGGCGGCATGAGCCACCAGTTGCAGGGGCCGCGCGCCGGGCTGATCAACAAGGAATGGGACAATATGTTCCTGGACGGCCTGATCGGTGACAGCGACCATCTGCGCCGTATCCCGCACATCGAATATCTGCGCGAGACCGGCAGCGAAGGCATCGAGATGGTGATGTGGCTGGTGATGCGCGGCGCACTGGGAAAGAAAACCCGCGCGTTGCACCGCCACTATCATGTGCCCTGCTCCAACACCGCGATCGGCCATATGGTGTTGCGCCCCGACAATGGCGAGGGGCTGGACATGACCGGAAGCGAAACGGTGAGCGCGATCGCGGCTGAGTAAACCCCCTTCAAGATGGGTGCAGGCTCGCATCGCTCGCACCCACCCCTTCCCCCTCCCTTGAAAGGGAGGGGCTTATTATGGAGTAGTTTTCCATGCGTATTGCCCTGGCTGGTGCCGGCGCCTTTGGCGAAAAGCACTTGGATGGCCTGAAGAATATCGACGGCGTGAGCGTGACGTCGCTGGTCGGGCGCCGTCTGGACGCGACCCAGGCGATTGCCGACAAATATGGCATCGGTCATGCGACCACCGACCTTGCGGACACATTGGCCCGCGATGATGTCGACGCCGTGATCCTGTGCACGCCGACGCAAATGCATGCGGCGCAGGCCATTGCCTGCATGGATGCAGGCAAGCATGTCCAGGTCGAAATTCCGCTGGCCGACAGCTGGGCCGATGCGCAGGCGGTGCTGGCCAAGCAAAAGGAAACCGGGCTGACCTGCATGGTCGGCCATACGCGGCGGTTCAATCCCAGCCACCAATATGTCCATAACCTCATCACGGCAGGTGAGCTGAACATCCAGCAGATGGATGTGCAGACCTATTTCTTCCGCCGCAAGAATATCAATGCCAAGGGTGAGGCGCGGTCCTGGACCGACCATCTGTTGTGGCACCATGCCGCGCATACGGTCGATCTGTTTGCCTATCAGGCGGGCAAGATCGTGTCCGCCCATGCGATGCAGGGACCGATCCACCCGGAACTGGGCATCGCGATGGACATGTCGATCCAGTTGAAGAGCGAAAGCGGGGCCATCTGCACCCTGTCATTGTCGTTCAACAATGACGGGCCGCTAGGCACCTTCTTCCGCTATATCGGCGACACTGGCACCTATATCGCGCGCTACGACGATCTGGTGAACGGCAAGGAAGAGCCGATCGACGTCAGCAACGTCGCTGTGTCGATGAACGGCATCGAATTGCAGGACCGCGAATTCATCAGCGCGATCCGTGAAGGCCGCGAACCCAATTCGAGCGTTGCAAAGGTGTTCGATTGCTATCGCGTGCTGGGCGAGCTGGAGCAGCAACTGGTATAGTGGAGATCCCTTCGGGGTCGCAAGAAGGGCGCGGCGGGAAACCGACCGCGCCTTTTCCGTGTGTCAGGCCGTGACGAAAGGATGCGCCAGCCTGAGTTCGTCGAGCAGGGTTTCGAGCCGGGCGACATCGGCAAAGGGGCCGGTCGGCGTGACCGACCAGTTGCAATGGGGGTGGGTGGCGCGGCTGTAGAGGCGGATCGGGCCGATCAGCGTGCGCCAATGATGTTTGCTCTTGCCATGGTCGCGCAGCAATTTCGCCACGAGCAGGTCGGTCAGCTTGTCCACGGTCATGCGCCACGCATAGGGCCGGGGGCGGGCGGGTTCAACCGTCTCTGGCAGCGCGCCAGACACGGGGCGGCTGGCCGATATGGCGGGCGAAGAAGCGGGAGAAATAGGCGGGGTCTTCAAAGCCTGTGGCATAGGCTATCTCTGCCACCGACATTTGCGAATAAAGCAGCAGGCGGCGCGCCTCCAGCAAGGCACGATCATCGAGCATTTGGGCGGGCGATGTGCCCGCGACGCGCGCGCAGGCGTGCCGCAAGGCGGTAAGGCTGACGCCCAGCGCGCGGGCATGCTCCGATACCGGCTCGCGCTGGCGGAAGCGCCGTTCGATCCGTTCGCGCAACCGCGCGACGAGCGCTGCCTGACGCGCGGTGCCGGGCTGCGCCTGTTGGGTGAGGGCAGCGTGGCGCAGCGCCAGGACCATGAGGTGCAGCAGGGCGGATTCGACCGCAGCGCGCTGGCCGGGGCCGGACCAGCCCAGTTCCTGCGCCATCCGCGCGATCGCCGCTTCGGCAGCGTCGCCCTCCGCCTGTGGCAGCATGACCGCATGGGGATGGGCAAAGAGTGGCGCGAGATCGGCGTCGCGGGCGACAAGATGGCGCAGATAGGCCGCCGCGATGGTGGTGACATGGCCGCTGGATTCGCGATGCCAGGTGAAACCGTGGACGATTCCCGCCGGGACCAGCAACAGGCAGGGCGCCTCGAACCGGAATTCGTGGGCTTCGGCCTGCATCGCGCCACCGCCCCGCGCGATCAGGATGATATGGTGGAGATCGCGATGGACGTGCGGGCGGATCGTCCATTCGCTGGGGCGGGATCGGTCGTCCAGACTTTCGACATGGACGAACCCTTCCGCCACGCTGCGCTGCGGTTCGCCATAAAGATAGAAGCTGGGGACCGGGTCGACCGACATGCGCGGGCGCGTCAGGCGGGGCGGGGACGCAGCGGGATGAGCAGGCCTGCGCCGATCAGCGATCCAAGCGCCATGGCGAACGCAACCCAGGGCAGGCTGACATCGAGGCTGAACAGCAAGCCCGCCAATATGGGGCCCAGCGCCGCGCCGCCTCTGCCGACGCCGATGACAATGCCGGTCCCCCCGGCGCGCACGGCGGTCGGGAAGGATTGGGCAACCAGCGCGTAAAGGCCGACGACCGCGCCATTGGTGCAGAAACCGGCGGCGGCGGCAATCAGGCTGAGCCCCGGCAGCGTCGTCTGCTCCTGACCGAACAGGGTAACGAGACAGGTCGAGGCGACCATGGCGATGATGACGAGCGGCCGGATCGCGATCCGCCAGCTGAGCGCGCTCAGCAGCAAGGCGCCAAGCAGGCCGCCGACATTGGCCCATACCAGCACACCGCCCGCGGCCGAAGGCGCATAGCCCATGTCGACGACAATCTTGGGCACCCATTTCAGGATGAAATAGAAGGTCATGATATGGCAGAAATAGGCCAGCGTCAGCAGGATGGTGGTGCGCGCCAGGCCCGGTGCGAACAGCGCGGCGAAAGAGGCTTTGGGCGCGCCGGCATCAACCGGGGGCAGGGCATTGATCAGCGGCTGGCCCAGTCGGCCAAGCGCATCATTGATCCGCGACAAGGCGTTGGCGGGGCGCTTTTGCAGCAGGAAGCCGATCGATTCGGGCAGCAGGAACCAGATGAACGGCAGGAAGAGGGCCGTGGCGATGCCGCCCAGCAGGAAGATGTCGCGCCAATTGCCCGCGACCAGTAATTGGGAGGCGACCGATCCACCCAGGATCGCCCCCGCAGGATAGCCCGCCGCCATGATGGCGACAGCCAGGCTGCGCGCGCGGGCATTGGCGAGTTCGGCGACCATCGCATTGGTGCAGGCGAGCATCCCGCCAATGCCAAGGCCTGTGGCCAGGCGGATGATCGAGAGCGAAATGACGTCCCACGCCTGCGTCGCCGCGCCCATGCCGAGCGCCATGACGATGAGGCAGAAGATAATGGTCGGGCGTCGTCCGATCCGGTCGGCAACATTGCCGAGCAGGACCGATCCGACCGCCATGCCGATCAGTTCCATCGAGAGGACGAGGCCAAGCGCAGCGCGATCGACACCCCATTCCTTCGCGATGCCGGGCGACGCGAAGCTGATGGCCAGCACATCGAACCCGTCCAGCGCATTGAGCAGAACACATAATATGATCGCAATGATCTGAAGCCGCCCCATCGGCGCTTCGTCCAGTTGCCGCCGGAGGTCCGTTGCCTGTTCCGCCATCCTCAATCCTTTATTCTTAGCCAACCGCGAAAATATCGAGCCGCACATGGTCTCTATAGCGCGCCGCG
>NZ_JBWKZI010000002.1:567500-1158538 GCF_059424385.1 Sphingobium sp. GW456-12-10-14-TSB1
CTGTGATTAAGCAAGCAGAACATTCTGGAAAGTTTGACCATAGCGGGTGACAGTCCCGTATGCGAAAGCAAGATCACAGGACTTGAGTAGGGCGGAGCACGTGAAACTCTGTCTGAACATGGGGGGACCACCCTCCAAGCCTAAATACTCGTACATGACCGATAGTGAACCAGTACCGTGAGGGAAAGGTGAAAAGCACCCCGATGAGGGGAGTGAAACAGTACCTGAAACCGGATGCCTACAAGCAGTGGGAGGGTCCTTGAGACCTGACCGCGTACCTCTTGCATAATGGGTCTGTGACTTAGTGTATCAAGCAAGCTTAAGCCGTTAGGTGTAGGCGCAGCGAAAGCGAGTCTGAACAGGGCGACGAAGTTTGATGCATTAGACCCGAAACCCGGCGATCTATGCATGACCAGGTTGAAGGTGCGGTAACACGCACTGGAGGACCGAACCGTTCAATGTTGAAAAATTGTCGGATGAGTTGTGCTTAGGGGTGAAAGGCCAATCAAGCCGGGAAATAGCTGGTTCTCCGCGAAATCTATTGAGGTAGAGCGTCGAATGATTGCCGTTGGGGGTAGAGCACTGGATGGATGCGGGGGTCGCGAGATCTACCAACTCTAACCAAACTCCGAATACCAACGAGTCTAGTTCGGCAGACAGACGGCGGGTGCTAAGGTCCGTCGTCAAAAGGGAAACAGCCCTAACCTACAGCTAAGGTCCCCAAGTCATCACTAAGTGGGAAAGCATGTGGGATTTCCAAAACAACCAGGAGGTTGGCTTAGAAGCAGCCATCCTTTAAAGAAAGCGTAACAGCTCACTGGTCTAAACAAGAGATCCTGCGGCGAAGATGTAACGGGGCTAAAGTGATGCACCGAAGCTTAGGGTTCAGTCTTTGACTGAGCGGTAGCGGAGCGTTCCGTAGGCCGTTGAAGCGATCTGGTAATGGGTCGTGGAGGTATCGGAAGTGCGAATGCAGACATGAGTAGCGATTAACAGTGTGAGATGCACTGTCGCCGAAATTCCAAGGGTTCCTGCTTAAAGCTAATCTGAGCAGGGTAAGCCGGCCCCTAAGACGAGCCCGAAGGGGGTAGTCGATGGGAACCACGTTAATATTCGTGGGCCTGGAGGTGTGTGACGGATGGCGTAAATGGTCTGGGCTTATTGGATTGCTCCAGGCTGTGAAGTCGTCCCAGGAAATAGCCCCTCCGTATAGACCGTACCCTAAACCGACACAGGTGGAATGGTAGAGTATACCAAGGCGTTTGAGAGAAGTATCCTGAAGGAACTCGGCAAATTGCCTCCGTACCTTCGGAAGAAGGAGGCCCCACATATGCGCAAGCACTTGTGGGGGGCACAGGCCAGGGGGTAGCGACTGTTTAGCAAAAACACAGGGCTCTGCTAAGTCGGCTTCAAGACGACGTATAGGGCCTGACGCCTGCCCGGTGCCTGAAGGTTAAGAGGAGGAGTGCAAGCTCTGAATTGAAGCCCAGGTAAACGGCGGCCGTAACTATAACGGTCCTAAGGTAGCGAAATTCCTTGTCGGGTAAGTTCCGACCTGCACGAATGGCGTAACGACTTCCCCACTGTCTCCAGGATATGCTCAGCGAAATTGAATTCTCCGTGAAGATGCGGAGTACCCGCGGTTAGACGGAAAGACCCCGTGCACCTTTACTGCAACTTCAGAGTGGCATTAGGAAAGAGCTGTGTAGCATAGGTGGGAGGCTTTGAAACTTGGGCGCCAGCCTGAGTGGAGCCATAGGTGAAATACCACCCTGCTGTTTTCTGATGTCTAACCTCGCACCGTTATCCGGTGCAGGGACCCTCTGTGGTGGGTAGTTTGACTGGGGCGGTCGCCTCCTAAAGAGTAACGGAGGCGCGCGATGGTGGGCTCAGGACGGTTGGAAACCGTCTGTTAGAGTGCAATGGCATAAGCCCGCCTGACTGCGAGACTGACAAGTCGAGCAGAGACGAAAGTCGGTCATAGTGATCCGGTGGTCCCTCGTGGAAGGGCCATCGCTCAACGGATAAAAGGTACGCCGGGGATAACAGGCTGATGATTCCCAAGAGCTCATATCGACGGAATCGTTTGGCACCTCGATGTCGGCTCATCACATCCTGGGGCTGGAGCAGGTCCCAAGGGTTTGGCTGTTCGCCAATTAAAGTGGTACGTGAGCTGGGTTCAGAACGTCGCGAGACAGTTTGGTCCCTATCTGCCGTGGGCGTCGAAATTTGAGAGGAGTTGACCCTAGTACGAGAGGACCGGGTTGAACATACCTCTGGTGTACCTGTCGTCACGCCAGTGGCGCAGCAGGGTAGCTATGTATGGACGGGATAACCGCTGAAAGCATCTAAGCGGGAAGCCTCCCTCAAGATAAGATTTCACAGGACCGTGGAAGACCACCACGTTGATAGATCGGATGTGGAAGTGCGGTAACGTATGAAGCTAACCGATACTAATTGTCCTATTCGCGCTTAAACGGTTCATAACGAACCGCAGAGTCCCACCATCAATGACAGCTCTGGACAACAGATGCCTGACAGACATGGTCGGTTATCAAGCCAGCCAGATACACATCTTACAAACAAACGTGCACGGTATCGATTGAAACCCCTTATATGCGCCTGCTTCATTGCTTGGTGACCATAGCGTCTGTGACCCACCCGATCCCATCCCGAACTCGGCCGTGAAACCAGTCTGCGCCGATGGTACTATTGCTCAAGCACTGGAAGAGTAGGGCGTCGCCAGGCATTGAAGCACGCGCATATCAGGACAAAAACCCATTCACAGTTCATCAAAGGGCGGACCCAAAAGGTCCGCCCTTTGTCCTTTGGTGACGCGGGATGGAGCAGCCCGGTAGCTCGTCAGGCTCATAACCTGAAGGTCGTAGGTTCAAATCCTACTCCCGCAACCATCTGAAATTGCGATACCCCACCGGAGGTCGCAGCCTTCGAAGAACCCGCCCTCGAGGCGGGTTTTTTGCGTTCCACCGCGATCGCGAGGATGCCCGCCAGATCGCCGCGCACATCGATCTTCAGTTCGCTGCCTTCAGGCACCAATATGATCGCCTCGATGAGCGAACGAATGACCTCAGCCGCCTCGAAGCGCTTGTTCTCGTCGTCATGCTCCAACGCTCGATAGAGATTGTCGAGTTGAGACCGATAATGGTGGGCCATGTTGGGATGGAGCAGGGGAGGGGGCTCCTGAGCCTGGGCGAGGTCGCGCTCCAGTTCCTTCTTGCGCGCTTCGAGCCCTACCATTTTGGCGTTGATCTTGTCTGCGGCACCGCCGCGCAGGATCAGGTTCACCAGCATGTCGAGATCACGGTCAATTTTGGCAATCTCTGCCCGCGCCGCTGTGATAGCAGCGCCAGCGTCGCCCCTCATGCGGTTCATCTCCCTGGTGAACTCGTCGCAAAATTCTGCGAACAGGGCCGAGTCCATCAAATGATGGCGCAAGGCATGAAGCACGCGCCCTTCCAGACGATCGCGCCGGATATTGAGGCGGTTGTCACAGGTACCCTTGTTCCGGGCTGCCGAGCAGCCCAGCATCATCGCTGAAATCATCGAATATCCACCGCCGCAGCAACCGCATTGCAACAGCCCGGACAGGAGATATTTCTGGCGACGGCGATCGCGGAAGTTTGCGGAGCCCACTGCGGGATTTAGTTGATCCACCTGGCAGGATGCTTGTCGTGCCTTAACCTGCTGCCAAAGAGCATCATCAATGATGCGCAGTTCGGGCACGTCCTGCATGATCCATTCGGATTCCGGGTTGGGCCGGGCTTGCCGTTTGCCAGTATCGGGATCCTTGATGAAGCGTTGCCGGTTCCAGATCAACTTTCCGATATAAAGCTCATTGTTGAGGATGCCGGTGCCGCGCTTGGGATTGCCATTGATGGTGCTAAAGCCCCAGGTGCCACCGGTTGGTGCCTCGATACCCTCTTTATTCAGCTCGGTTGCTATCCGTTTGGCCGATTTGCCAGCGACATAGTCGCGAAAGATGCGCTGGATGACGCTTGCCTGTGCGTCATTGATGGAGCGGTCGCCGCGGATCAGTTCGCCGTTGGCATCGAGCCGTTTGACGACGTCATAACCATAGCTGTTACCACCGCCCGACTTGCCTTGCTCGACACGGCCGCGCTGGCCACGCCGCGTCTTGTCGGCGAGATCTTTCAGAAACAGGGCGTTCATCGTACCTTTAAGGCCGATATGCAGATGGGTGATCTCGCCTTCTGACAGGGTGACCATCTTCACGTCGCCATAGGCCATGCGCTTGAACAGCCCGGCAATATCCTCCTGATCGCGCGACAGGCGATCCATGGCCTCGGCCAGCACGAAGTTGAAGCGGCCGCGATTGGCGTCTGCAATCAGCGCCTGAATGCCGGGACGCAGCAACGAAGCGCCTGAAATGGCATGATCGGTATATTCCTCGACAATCTGCCAGCCCTGCTTTTCGGCATGCAGGCGACAGATGCGCAACTGGTCGGCAATGGAGGCGTCACGTTGATTGTCGGAAGAATAGCGGGCGTATAAAGCAACCTTCACGGAACGGAACTCCTCGTCTCAGGAGCGGGTCGTGCGGCGCTCCTCCAGCATCTCCAGATACGCCTTCCGCGCGGCACGACGGGCAAGCAGGCGAACCAGCTTGACCAGACGCGGATCGGGGCCGCTGCCGCAGGAGGCCAGATTGAGCACCGGCTCATCAGGCCGGGATGACTTCTTTCGCTGCTGACGGCTACCGGTTGCCATCGTGAATCCGATTCCAGCAGATTGCAAGATGCTTTGGGTTCGGTTCGTCCCGCCGGACCGCTAAAGCTGGCCGGCGAAGCGGGATGCTTTCGTTTCGGGATAAATCTCGCCGAAACCCGGCGATCGATGAAAAGATAATCACTTGGCATGCCCTACATTGGGCCTGCCCGCCACGCTTCCGATCATGCCTTGGAATGCGGCGTTCTGCAACGGCCTCAGTTTTGCAAATTGTTGCTGACACCGACATCACTCGGATAATCCAGCGGGTGATGGTGGCGGAGTAGGGCAATCATCGACCCTTCCAAGACGTTCAGCCGCCGATTTCCTCTCATCAAGTTCAGACAGGCCGCTTTTCCATCCCGCTGGCGCAAGATGGCAGCTAGCGGACGGGAGCATCCGGGCGCTCCAACGAAGGAAGCAGTCATCACCTGCGGATCTTGGGGAAGGTTCATCCGGGCTGCTGACTGGCAATCGGCTGTTGACGAGGTGGCCTGTGGATCGAGTAGTATGATATCCCATCGGATACTGTGGGGTTGTCGTCGCGCCGCCGCTAGTTGTACCGGTCACGCAAACGCCGTGCGAGAAAGGAACATCAATCGTGACGCCACGTGCCGCCATCCAGCAGATTGCACGCATGGTTCGGGACGATATCCGCTCGGGTGAACTGTCGCCTGGAGCCCACAGCGTCGGAGATATGTTAGCGGCGCAACCCGAAGCCTTACTGCTGATCGTCGATCTCACCGGAGCCGAAGGTCGCAAGAAGCGCCCTGACGCAATGATGCATCACGCATATTCGTTCATGCTTGACCAGACTCTCGAGCAGCTACGTCAGCGAAGCGAAGCCGGCAACGGCCATGCGACCATGGCCATAAAGAATGTCAGAACCGCGATCGCTCAGCAGATGCGTATTGGCAAGCTCGTGCCGACCGCAGCGATGGCCCTTGTCTCGGCATTTTCACGGGCCGGGATCGAGGTGGGGGAGGAGATACGCAGCGCAATGGATCAGGCGATGATCCAGACCGGAGCTGGCCAGCAGACTCTCCCGACGCCCGATGTCGACGAGATGTTGCAGGACTTGGTGAAAGCCTGTGAGGGTGACCCGTTCCTGATCCAGAGCCAGTTCGCCGAAATGACGGCAGCCCTTCCTGCCGCGCTGCAACTCAGTCTGCTGGAAGGACTCGTCCTCGCCGACGATTCCAGTCTGCGCGAGGCCGCTATCGGTTGGCTTCTTGCAGAATCTGCGATCGCTACGCCGTTAGCCTCCATGATCGAAGAGACGGCCAGACAAGGGCTTGTATCCGCAATGTCGGTCACGAACCTCATGCTGATCCGTAACTGGGTATCGGAAGATCGTCGCCGTGCGATCGACGCGATCATCAGAGCCGCGCGCGCTGTCGGGTCGGTGCAAGAGAAGCGTCCCGTAATTCAGGTCAGGGAACTTCTTATATCCGAGCGCGATGGGGCGGGAGCGCAAAGCATATTCGCATCGATCAAGCAGGGCAGAAAGAACGCGTTGGTATCGATTCTGATCAAGCAGGGCCATGGTGTGCGGGACGCCTGGGTAGCGGGCTCACTAAGCAGGCCCGAGATCGAAGACATGCTTGACCATATTGCGTCCGAGATGTCGGTCCATGAAACGACAGCCGAGGACGCGGCCTTGATCCTGAGCAGCGCCCTGGCGGACGGCCCGGCTAGCTCGCCACCCCCGTTCGGCCTCATTCAGGCTATCACGCTTATCGGGCTCTCGGATGTCGCGTCCAAGTTTGTATCGGTGGATGATCTCGTTGCCTTGATGCTCTCGGAAGCCGAAGCTGCGGTAACCGATGCCAAGGCGGTAGAAAGGGCAGTGCGCGCCTCGGGCCGGTGGCTGGCGACCAACCCTCAGCTCAATTCCTGGTTTGAGAATGGCGATGACGTCGCCGTAGCGATCAAAGGCAAGCGCAAGATCGAAGACCGAATTGTCGCGATTATCGAGACGGTGCTGGAACCGAAGCGGACCTATTGGGCCAGCGTCGTCGCTTGGAGTGCATTTGCACAGCGCAGTGATGGAAATGATTCGGACTGGATCTGCATGGCGCTCGTCGCTCGGGAGATGGCTTCGGAACGACCTCTGAGCCAGATTCCACTAGCGCGCTTCATCGCCGTGCAAACGGCGGAAGCTGCCCGGGCATCATCAGCGAATTAACTCGGCGCTAGATGCGCCATGCGGAACCTGCCGGTCGGCGATTGGGAATCACTTACAACCAGCTCGACAACCGGATAGGGCGCGTAGCTGACGTCCCGCCGTCGACCCTTATGCGACGTTCAGCCTTTGACTTCTCATCCTCAGCTGCGGCCTGTCGGCTTTCCCTCATCGACGGCGCAAGACCGGCCGGTTGCGAAGGGGCGCTTATGAGCGCGCCGACCAGAATGATACGTTGTCGGTTTTGATGGCGCCCGGCGCACGCCGCGCAATACACCCTATATGTAAGCTTCGCCCCCTGCGTGCCTGCGCCACTTGCAGTTCGGCGCTTTGCAATGGCGTCGCAGCGCTGTCCCTAAGCAGTTCAATCGAAAATGCCGTAACGGCACGCCGGGAAAACTGATGCCGCGCGGGGCAGTTTTTTCGTTTGGCCAAGTCTTTCTTGTCAAAGTCAATCAGCGGGCGCCAATGCGCATGTAGATCGCAATTCGGGCCGCTGCTGTTCGGCGATCCAGACATTTCCACCCGACCAGACTGCGTCATAGACGGCCCGACCGACAGCTGCGCCTATGTCGGTGTGCAGGCCAGCAAACCCTTCCATGTCTGTATGCACAGGAGTTGCGACGACGATGCAGTCGGTCCCAGTGCCCGTCACGGCCACTCCAGATGGTTTCCAGGGAAGGTCGATCATTGCAACCGTGCGCGCCTGGGCAACAATTGAAATGGTCTCCACGAGCGCCGCTTATGACAAAGGGCGATCGACATGAACGAGGAGGTTGATCGTCCCGACACCTTGATGAGCGAGGGGTGCAGAACCGATGCGCACCGCATTACCAAGGCCGACGGTCGCAAGGCAGGTGGCCGTAGCCCGCCCGAAGGACGCCTGAGACTTGTGATGCTTGGTGATATCTCGAGATGTCATGAGGTGGACCGCATCCGTCAATCCCGCCGACTGCATGCTTTTTCAAGCAGCAAGGCTGGATCGACATCCATGCTCAGATCATCATCCCGGACATATAGCCATGCGACACTGCTGACTACGGCGAAACCTGGCCGCGTCAGCGACCAACTCAAAACGGCATGTGGTTGAGGGAACGAGGCAACAAGGAAAGGCTGGTACAGTGAACGGAAAACGACCCATCAAGCTGGGCTCTCACACGGCCGTACTGCGCTTGCAACACTAACTATGCCCCCTCTGTGAGTAGGTAGGTATGCGCGCCTCAAGGCCACCAACTGCTCCAGGTAAAATTGCTTTCCCAAAACCAAAAATCCCTTAATCTGGGCTTGTTGTACCAGACTTCGCCTGCCCAATCATATCCATAGACTCTGGAAAATAGGCAACAAATATCGGCGCTTTGTTGGAATATGCGGCAAAGAATGTTTGAGAGTTTTTTGATGTTTACAAACATACCATTGATGCCGCCTTCGCGATCGTGGAAACGTCTGCGTGTGGCAATCATGTTTGCTCTATCCACCGGCAAAAGGATGGCGCAGTCGCGTCAGCGAGATGTTTGGGCAGCCGCGTCACACACGCCCCCGTCACTCCCGCTCACGCCACGCGTCGGCATGAGTTCCCTGATCATGCCCCAATATCCGCGCGTAACATGCGCGTCCGCCGCATAGGTCGGGTCGGTCATCAGATGGACGTGCAGGCGGCGCAGATTGTGCCAGGGGACTGACGGGAATAGGTGATGCTCCAGATGATAGCTGACGTTGAAAGGCCCGATGAGGAGCCGGTCGAGCAGGGTCGGGATAACGGTGCGGGTGCCGTTGAGTTCGTGGTCGTCGGGAAGGCCGTTATGTTCGGCCATGGCGCGGATGCGATTGAAGACATTGACCCAGAAAAATTGCGGGATGAGAATGAGGCCCAATATCTGCCAGCGGAAAGGCGACCACAATATCGCGCCATAGACCAGCAAGGCCCACGCGACATAGCGTAGTCGCAGGGGCAGGCGGTAATCGAACCCGAAGCGTTTGGGATTGTGGAAATTGGCGATGGGTGCCCAGATGCGTCCAGCGCGCGCCACCCGATAATAGTTGAGACCGGTCATGCTACGCACCAGCAGCCAGAACATTGCGCGCGGGGATTTGGGAAAATGCTGGTCCGGGTCGCGTCGCTGGATGCGATGGTCATAATCATGGTGGGTGTTGGTGTGGCGGTGATGCTGCAAATGGTTGGCACGATACAGGTCGAGGCTGAGCATCAGTGGATAGGCGACAAAAATATCCCCCACCAGATCGTTCATGCGGCGATTGCTGAACAGCAGGCTGTGACAGGCATCATGCATCATCACCGCCAGACACTGAATGCGGGTTCCTATGATGAAACCTGCCACCAGATAGACCGGTACGCTGTCGATCTGGATCGCGACGGCCATGGCCGCGACAATGATCACCCATTGGAATGCAAGCAGCAGCGCATTGCGGCGGTTGTTGATGACGGACAATTGCCTGATAAGCGGCAAGGTGCCCCGGCGCGAATAGCGATAACCAGGCGGGCGCTCCTTGGCAATGTCGTCCATCGGCGCAGCCTCCAAATGTACCACCAGCCTGTGGCGGATGCTAGAAACCGCGTAAACCGGCGTCAAGCATAAGCCCGGGCGCGCGTGGAATGTGTGGCAGAACGGCCTAAAAGTGGCGCGGTCTCGCCTCCTCAGGGGCATGGCCAGCTCATTTCGCACGGTGAACCGATAAGCAGTGGGTGGGTTTCGGCTCGTGGCGGTCGTTCCGGAGCAAAATTCGCGTTACCGGCATCTGCCGCTTGTTCATCTTAGCATTCAGCGCTCC
Organism: Sphingobium sp. GW456-12-10-14-TSB1; assembly: GCF_059424385.1. NCBI lineage: Bacteria > Pseudomonadati > Pseudomonadota > Alphaproteobacteria > Sphingomonadales > Sphingobiaceae > Sphingobium > Sphingobium sp. GW456-12-10-14-TSB1. The sequence continues at coordinate 577,219 of NZ_JBWKZI010000002.1, forward strand.
GTCTCGCCGTAACCGGATGACCCGCAAAATTAGCTGTCACGCCGCGCTGACAATGAGACAATTCGTTACCAAATGCCGGGAAGCAGCCTCGCAACGACGCGAATATATGCAGCAACGTCCGTCACCCCTTTCCATAAAACCGTTGGCTGGCGCTGAAGCGGCGCTGCTTACAAAGCGTGTACGGTGTCGTAGATGAGGTTGAGCTTGCAACCCTATAATACGATGCCCCCATCACGGCAGGGCGTCCGATACAGGGCAAGAGAGGTGGTAGATGATGAAAATCCATTCGTTCGTTTCGGCCTCCGCCGCATGTCTGATGCTGGTGTGCGTAGCGCAGGCGCAACCTTCCCCGGCTGAGGTCTATGGACCGCTGTTCGAGCGGGTACAGATGGAAAAGCTGTTCTCCGACGGCAAGACCTTCGTGGATGCGACGCCCCGTTCCGATCCGGATACGATCATGGCCGCCTATCGCCAGCAGCAGCCACGCGATAAGGAAGCGCTGCGCGCCTTCATACTCGCGCATTTCGTCGTTCCAGGCATCAATGATCATGATGCGGCGGGTCTGCGCGACCATGTCCGCAATCTCTGGCCCACGCTTGTCCGCCAGCCGGTCGAGCCCAAGGTCGGCAGTTCGGCGCTGCCGATGCCCGCGCCCTTCGTCGTTCCAGGCGGCCGCTTCCGCGAGATGTATTACTGGGACAGCTATTTCACCATGCTGGGCCTGGCGGTGGACGGTCAGCAGCCGCTGATCGAATCGATGCTGGTGGATTTCACCGCGACCATCGAAACGCAGGGCCATATCCCAAACGGTATGCGGACCTATTATCTCAGTCGCTCTCAACCGCCTTTCTATGCGCTGATGCTCGATCTGTCGAAAGACGACAGTCCCGCGCTGGCCGCCCGTCGCTTGGCCGCGCTGCGCAAGGAACATGATTTCTGGATGAAGGGCGCATCCTGCCTTGATGCGGATCGCGCCTGCGCCCGCGTGGTGAAGATGCCCGACGGCAGCCTGCTCAATCGTTATTGGGACGATCTCGATACGCCGCGCGATGAAAGTTGGGCAGAAGATGTCGCCACCGCTGCGCAGGCGCATGCGCCCAAGGCCGTCACCTATCGCCATCTGCGTGCCGGCGCCGAGAGCGGCTGGGACTTCAGCGCACGCTGGTTCGCCAACCCGCAGAAGATTTCGACCATCCACACCACCAGCATCGTGCCAGTCGACCTCAACAGCCTGATGCTGGCAATGGAACAGCGGATCGAGGCGCGTTGCCGCGCAGCGAATGACACCGTTTGCGCGGGGAATTATGCCGCGATGGCCAAGCGCCGAAAGGCAGCGATCAACCGCTATCTCTGGGTCGGGCATGAGGGTCGCTATGCGGACTGGGACCGCATAGCCAGAAAGCCGACCGCCATCGTTTCGGCCGCCACCCTCTATCCGCTGTTCGTAGGGGCGGCCTCGCCGGACCAGGTGAAGGCCATTTCGGCCACCGTCCGCACGACGCTGCTCGCCAGCGGAGGTCTTCGCACCACGCCCATCCGTACCGGTCAGCAGTGGGACAGCCCCAATGGCTGGGCGCCGCTGCAATGGGTGGCGATCGATGGCCTGGCCCGCAATGGCGAAACAGCGCTCGCACGCGATATCGCTGGCCGCTGGATGGGCACGGTTGCGGCAGCCTATGCCCAAACCGGCAAGATGCTGGAAAAATATGATGTAGAGGAGCGGCGGCCGGGCGGCGGCGGCGAATATCCGCTGCAGGATGGATTCGGTTGGACCAACGGGGTCGCCAGCGCGATTCTGGACCGCTATCCCGACATCCTGGCCGGTTTTCAGGCCGAACCTTCGAAGGAGGCAACCGCAAACTAGGCTGCAAGCTGCCTCCTCACGCAACCCTTTGCTGAGGCGAAGCACGCAACTCGTTTAATCGACCCATGCCAGACGCTCAGCGTCCAGCTTTCTCTTCCTAGGAGCGGTCCGACCGCTTTTCGATTCTACCCGTCCTACTTTGAGGTGTAGCAGTCGCTTGATCGGCTCTGGCTCCACCAGCTTCGACCTTCAGCCAAAACGGTAGTTGGACGGAGGGTTCTGCACAATCTAAGCTAAGAAGATCGCTTGCCCGAGTTAAGCGCCGGTATTTTTCGCGATTCCTGCCTTTTCGACATGCGTAACAATAGGTTCGTCGCGTTCCTTGCGTTCCGAATAGCGATCGACCAGCTGGTCGGCATGGGGGCGTAGCAAAACGGTGAAGCGGACAAGTTCCTCCACGACATCGACGATACGATCATAATAGGCCGACGGCTTCATCCGTCCCGCTTCATCGAACTCCTCATAGGCCTTCGCGACGGAGGACTGATTGGGGATCGTGAACATCCGCATCCATCGTCCAAGGACACGCAGCGTATTGATGCTGTTGAACGATTGTGATCCCGCCGACACCTGCATAACCGCGAGAGTCCGCCCCTGTGTCGGTCGCAACCCTTTATAGGCCAGCGGCAGATGGTCGACCTGCGCCTTCATGATCCCGGTAATCTGGCCATGGCGTTCCGGGCTGCACCAGACCTGGCCTTCCGACCAGAGCGAATGGGCACGCAGTTCGTGGACAGCGGGATGATCGTCGCCAGCAACCTGATCGGGCAGCGGCAGGTCGCTTGGATCGAAGATGCGCGTCTCGCATCCGAAATAGTGCAGCAGGCGCGCCGACTCCTCGACAACGAGCCGCGAATAGGACCGATCCCGCAGCGATCCGTAGAGCAGCAGGATACGGGGTGGCGGATCCAGTTCGCCAAGGCCGAACGCCGGACGGCGATGCGCATAGTCCGGGTTCAACGCCGGCAGCGCGTCGATATCGGTCAGGGTGCGAAGATAGCGGAAGTCGGCTGCATTCCAATTCTGTTCCGTCATGGTCATGCCCGATCTCTCGCAGGAACCGTATCCGGGAACCAGCGGCGTCCGAACCAGAAGGCGACATTGACCAGCAGGATCAGAACCGGCACCTCCACCAGCGGTCCGATCACCGCGGCAAAGGCCACGGGGGAGGCAAGGCCGAACGCGGCGATGGCGACCGCGATCGCAAGCTCGAAATTATTGCCCGCCGCCGTGAAGGCTACCGCCGTGGTGCGTGGATAATCGCTGGCGATCAGCTTGCCCATGAAGAAGCTGATCGTGAACTGCACGACGAAATAGATGGTCAGCGGGATGGCGATGCGGATCGCGTCGCTGGGCAGCGTGACGATCTCATTGCCCTTCAGGCTGAACATGGCGACGATCGTAAACAGCAGGGCGATCAGCGTGACGGGACCGATCCTTGGCAGGAATACGCCTTCATACCAGTCATCGCCTTTCGCCCTGACCAACAGTTTGCGGGTCAGATATCCCGCCAGGAACGGAACGCCGAGATAGATCAGCACGGCCTCTGCGATCGTCCAGAAACTGACGTCGATGACGCTGCCCTCCAGCCCGAACAGTGGTGGCAGGAAAGCAAGGAAGAACCAGGCATAGACGCTGAAAAACAGGATCTGGAAGATCGAGTTGAACGCCACCAGCGCCGCGACATATTGATTGTCGCCCTTGGCCAACTGGTTCCAGACGATGACCATGGCGATGCAGCGAGCCAGGCCGATCAGGATCAGACCCGTCATATATTCCGGCTGGTCACGCAGGAAGAGAACCGCCAGCGCGAACATCAGCACCGGCCCGATGATCCAGTTCTGGATCAGCGAGATCGCCAGCTCCCGCCTATCCTCGAACACGCGCGGCAGTTCTTCATAGCGCACCCGCGCAAGCGGCGGATACATCATCAGAATAAGGCCGATGGCGATCGGGATGTTCGTCGTGCCCCAGGACAGGCTGTTGATCGCTTGCGGCAGCCCCTCGACGCTCGTACCCAGGCCGATGCCGAGCGCCATGGCGAGGAAAATCCACAAGGTCAGGTAGCGGTCGAGGAACGACAGGCGCGGACGACAGGTCTGGGTCATTGAGGTTCCTTGAGCGGAGGGGCGGAATCTCCGGCACCCAGCGCAATCTGCATGTAGATGGTGTCGAGCCAGCGACCGAACTTGCGCCCCACCGAGTGCATGCGACCAGCGTGCTGGAAGCCGAGGCGGGCATGAAGGGCGACCGACGCCGGTTCGCCACCCCCGATGACGGCGATCATCTGGCGAAATCCGGCCGCCTGTGCCTGCCCCAGCAGGGCACCCAGAAGCGCTTTGCCGATGCCCTGGCCCTGACGGTCGGGATGAACATAGATCGAGTTTTCGCAGGTCGACCCGTAAGCAGGGCGGTCACGGAATTGCGTAGCATAGGCATAGCCCACCACTTGCCCGTCCTGCTCAGCGACCAGAAAGGGCCAGCTTCTCGCAAAACATTCCGCGATCCTGCCTTCGGTTTCGACCAGTGAGCGCGGCACGGTATCGAAACTGGCCGTGCCATGGCGGACATGATGGGCGTAGATGGCGGCAATCGCCGAAGCGTCGGCTTGAATTGCCTGACGGACAGCGGTAGCCGCCATCGTTCAGGCCGCGCCCACGCGGGCACCAGTGGCATCCACGACCTGCTCGCCATCCTCCTTGGCAAAGGCGCCTTGCTGGGCTGCCGGGATCAGGTCGAGAACGGCTTCGGAAGGACGGCACAGTGTGACGCCCAGCGGCGACACCACCAAGGGGCGGTTGATGAGGATCGGATGCGCCATCATCGCATCGATCAGCGCGGCGTCGGACAGGCTGTCATCGCCCAGCCCCAGCTCTGTGAAGGGCGTGCCCTTTTCCCGCAGCAGAGCGCGGGGGGCGATCCCGGCACGCGCAATCAGGCCTTCCAACATGGCTCGGGATGGCGGCGTCTTGAGATATTCCACGACATGCGGTTCGATACCCGCGTTACGGATCATAGCCAGCGTGTTGCGCGACGTACCGCATTCCGGGTTGTGATAGATGATGATGTCCGGTGTCATAGGTCCGCTCCCGCCTTGGTGCTGGCACCGTCGCTCTGTCCGATTTCCTTGAGCTTGCGGCGTGTCGCCATGTCATCCAGGCTGGAGAGCGGCAGTGCCAGGAACAGGGCGATGCGGTTCTGCAGAAAGCGCAGCGCCTGAAGGAATGCGTCGCGCTGCCCATCCCCCTCGACCGCCGCGGGATCTTCGATGCCCCAATGCGCGGTCATCGGATGACCGATCCACACCGGGCAGGTCTCGCCTGCCGCATTGTCGCAGACGGTGAAGATGAAATCGAACTGCGGCGCACCGGGCACGGCGAACTCGTCCCAGCTTTTGGAGCGCATCCCCTCGACGTCGAAGCCCAGCCCCGAAAGGACGGACAGCGCCATGGGGTGGACTTCGCCCTTGGGCTGGCTGCCTGCACTCCAGGCGCGAAAACGGCCTTCGCCCAGCTTGTTCATCAACGCTTCGCCCAGAATGGAGCGGGCGGAATTGCCGGTGCACAGGAACAGGACGTTATAGATCTTGTCGGTCATGCTGGGGCTCCCTGGGAAACTGCATCGCAACGGATGGATGAAAGAAGGCTGTCGCACATCTGGGGATCGCCCTGGCAGCAATCGGCCATCAAAAAGCCGAGCAACGCCTGCATCCCGGCATAGTCCGCAGCATAGTGAATGAGACGGCTCGTCCGCCACGAGGTGGCAAGTCCGGCCTGCTCCAGCTTGGCCAGATGGTGGGACATGGTGGACGGCGGCACATCCATTGCCTGCGCAAGCGCGCCCGCAATCATGCCATCGGGACCGGCCTTCACCAGCAGGCGGAACACCGAAAGCCGTGTATCCTGCGCCAGCGCGGCAAGTGCGGCGACAGCTTTATCCTGATCCATTGCTACCCTCGATTCGATCATCGTCGAATTATGGTCCCACAAGACGGCCGTCAATGATATTTCGAGAAACGCAAAAATATCGAATCATTGTAGTCTTTATGTCATCATTGCGTGGAAGGAGCTTCTCCCAAAGGAGACCTTTCATGCTGGCAGCCCGCCGTTTCGCTTGCCCTTTTATCGTTGCGCTACTCATCACCGCAGGTCCGGCGCTGGCCCAGCACGCCACGACGACGGACGCCTATCGCGCGCAGGCGATGGCTGAACTGGAGCGTATCAAGGCGGATGCACCGGTGATCGGCAAGGCGCGCAACATCATCCTGTTCATCGGCGACGGCATGGGCGTAAGCACCCTGACCGCAGCGCGCATCCATCAGGGGCAGCGGCAGGGCGTGGATGGTGAATCCTTCGTCCCCGCCATGGACCGCCTGTCCAACACCGCGCTGATCAAGACCTACTCCCATGACGGGCAGGTGTCGGACTCGGCACCAACCGCCACGGCGATCCTGACCGGCGTCAAGACGCGCAATGGCGTCATTGGCGTCGGCCCCGAAGTGGCGGAAAATGACTGCGCCGGCAGCAAGGCGCACGAACTGCCGTCACTGTTTGGCTTTGCTCAGGTGCAGGGCATGGCGACAGGCGTGATCTCCACCGCCCGCATCACCCATGCGACGCCTGCCGCCACCTATGCCCACACCGCCAGCGCGACTGGGAAGCCGATGGCGACCTGTCCGCCGACGCCCGCGCGCAGGGCTGCATCGACATTGCGCGGCAGATGATCGAAGGCGATGTCGGTTCACGGCTCGACCTCATCCTGGGCGGTGGCCGCGCCAACTTTCTGCCGACGACCAGTCGCGACCCCGAATATGCCGCTGCCAAGGGAAAGCGCACCGATCGGAAAGACCTGACCAAAGCATGGCAGCGGCGCAATCCGCGTGGCGCCTATGTCTGGAACAGCGACGCCTTTGCCAAGGTCGATTTCGCCAAAACCTCGCGCCTGCTCGGCCTCTTCGAGCCAGACCATATGCAATATGAAGCCGATCGCGCGAAGGACTTCGGCGGAGAGCCCTCGCTGGCGGATATGACCCGTGCGGCAATCACCATGCTGGGCAGCCGCGAAAAGGGGTATGTCCTTTTGGTGGAAGGTGGCCGGATCGACCACGCGCATCATGCTGGCAACGCCCGCCGGGCGCTGGAGGACACCATCGCCATGGACGAGGCAGTCAAGGTCGCGATGGAGGTGACCGACCGCACAGATACGCTGGTGCTGGCAACCGCGGACCATAGCCACACCTTCGCGATCAGCGGCTACCCCGGTCGCGGCAACCCGATCCTGGGTACGGTGACCAATGGCGGTCAGGCGCTCAAGGCGAAGGACGGCAAAGGCTATACGACGCTGGGTTACGCCAATGGTCCGGGCGCAACGATCGACACGCCGCGCGCCGATCCGCTCCAGACCGACACGACGGCGCTCGACTATCGCCAGCAGGCGCTGGTGCCGCTGGGGTCGGAAACGCACGGTGGCGACGATGTGCTGGCCCGCGCATCAGGGCCGATGGCGCATCTGGTCAAGGGCACGATCGAGCAGCACAGCCTCTATTACATCATGCGCGAGGCGCTTGCAGGGTCGTCCGCCGAATAGCGTTCGCAACTAGCGCCGCCCTCCATCGTCTATCGTCACAGGTGACATAATAGCCCATGCAGGACTGACCCGGCACGATCCCTTCTGCCGGCTTGAGTCAGGACCAGGCATTGAACAGGCATGACATCATCATCGTCGGCGGCGGACAGATGGGCCTGGCGCTCGGCTATTATTTGCGCCGCGCCAAAGCGGACTTCCTGATCCTCGATCGCGAAGACGGGCCTGGCGGTGCGTGGCGCCATGGCTGGAATTCGCTCCGGCTGTTCTCGCCGGCTGGATATAGTTCGCTTCCCGGCTGGATGATGCCGCCGCCCCATCATGAAGGCTATCCGACCCGCGACGATGTGCTCGCCTATCTGCGCGCTTATGAGCACCGCTACGACCTGCCGATCCGCCGACCTGTCCGTGTGGAGACGATCGAGCCAGGCGGCGCAGGGCTGGAGATCGCCACGAACCAGGGCAAGATGACGGCGAGGATGGTCGTCAGCGCGACCGGCACATGGTCGCATCCCTATGTGCCGGACATAGCCGGACGCGCGTTGTTCGAAGGCGGTCAGGTTCATTCCGCGCACTATGTTGGCCCCGAAGACTATGCCGGTCAGACCGTGCTGGTGGTCGGCGGCGGCAACAGCGGCGCGCAGATCATAGCCGAGATTGCCCCGATAGCCCGTACCCTATGGGTAACGACCCAGGAACCGATCTTCCTGCCCGATGACGTCGATGGCCGCGTGCTGTTCGAACGGGCTGTCGCGCGCATGAAGGGCGACGCAAATGATATGCCGGTCGGAGGCATTGGCGACATCGTCATGGTTCCGCCGGTCAAGGCCGCGCGCGACCGGGGCGACTTGTCTTCGGTAAGGCCTTTTGACCGGATGACGCCCACTGGCATCGTCTGGCCGGACGGATCGGACATGGCCGTCGATGCCATCATCTGGTGTACCGGGTTCAGGCCCGCGCTGAATCACCTTTTCGAACTAGGCGTGGTCGAGGGAGATGGCCGCGTACTGTTAAACGGGCAACGATCGATCAGGGAACCGCGGCTTTGGCTTGCGGGCTATGGTGACTGGAGTGGGGCGGGATCGGCGACATTAATGGGGGCAGCACGCACCGCGCGAGATTTGGCGGCAAGGCTGGTTGAGCAGTCGGGAAAATGAGAGAGTGCGACTGTTTCATTAGCAGGGCGAATTCGGCCTTGAATGCATATCAGCGTAGGCCGTCACCCGGCTGCGATCGCGACCCATGCCGGTCGCTCGGCGCCAGATTTGCGATTCCCAGCGGCAGACATTCCGCTTTTCCGGCAGCTGTCGACCAAGATGCCTCGTTTACGTTCGGACTTGGATAGACAGCTCCTCCTAGAACTTGCTGTCCGCTAAATGCGAAGCCGCCAGATAGCAATGTGCCCCAATACTGGCAGTTGCATTCAGCGGTCAATCAGTGGTGACCCCTTGCCCATACTGAACGTACGATTGGTCGATGCCGCCCCGTGTTTATCATCCCAATGATTGAGGGTGAAATGGAAGGGCGAAGGCGAAGCGTCAGAGGTCGAGAAAAATCCTGTGCCACCTCGCCCGTCGCAACGGTTGTATTACTCGGCTGAATGGTGTCGATATGCTATCGTAACTGGATCAGGGATGACGCGTGAGCGAAGCGGTAAATACTCAGGACGAAAATCTGGCACCGGCGCCAGCACCGACCTCAGGCTTTTCTTTCATTCGACAAGGTGATCACGCCGCTCAGGACTTGGACTGGGAGAAGGGGCCCGATCAGGTACGCAAGGCCCTTGCCGAGGCGTTGGGTGCACGGAACGTCGCGTTCTTGCTCGGCGCAGGCTGCTCCTCGATGGTGGTCGATGATAAGGAGCGCGGCATCTCGACGATGCTGCCATTGGCCAGGGAATTCTGCGCTGCTCCAGAAGGTGCCGAGCCTTGGGTGTTCGACGCGTCGGAGCGAAGCTGCCTTGCCGGCTACGGTTTGAGCCTCGAAGGCGAGTATGCACGCAACCTCGAACGCCTGATGGAGACCCTACACGCGCTGCGGTTCGTGCTGAGGCGCAGTGACGATGATGGCGACGAGGAGGAGGCCGCCAAGATCGAGAAGATGATCGGGAAGGTGCAGGCCTTCCTGTGGGAGAGGTGCACCGCAGGCCTGTTCTCGAAGGGCGACGACTCCGTGCTGGGAACGTACGAGTCATTCTATCGGCGGCTGATCCTTCGCGACCGATCACTCCCACGACCGTGGATATTCTCCACGAACTACGACCTGTTCAACGAGCGAGCGATGGACCGTCTGGGTCTGCCATATGCCAACGGCTTCTCGGGCGTGGTCGAGCGCCGGTTCAACCCGTCCACCTTCAGATACGCGATGGCGGAGCAGCTCGACATCACCAACAGGAAGTGGTCGGCGGTCGACGGCTTCGTCTATCTGTGCAAGCTGCACGGTTCGATCAGCTGGACCGAGGACGATCACGGTCTCTTCCCCATCCGGGAGCTGTGGCCGCAGAGCGAGCCGTCGAAGGTGATGATCTTTCCGACACCTTCGAAGCAGAACTCGAGCCTCGGTTCACCTTATTCGGATCTGTTCAGGGAATTCCAGTCGCGCATCGTACGCGAGCAGAGCGTTCTCATCACGATGGGATTCGCATTCGGCGACGAGCACATCAACAATATCATATATCAGGCCCTGACCGTCCCAACCTTCAGGCTGATCATTTTCGCCGACCCCGAATCGGAAGGCGATATCGCCAAGTTGCGCGCCCTAGGCGATCCGCGGATATGGATCATCGGCGGACCAGGCCCGAAGGACGGTGCGCCAGCTCATTACTTTTCCACGATCGTGCAACACCTCCTTCCACGTCAGCCGTCCGACCGGATAGACGACGCCGTGAAGCTGGTCCTTCAGAAGATGGCCAAAGGCACCGGCTCGGCGCAGGACGCGACCGATGGCGACTGACGATCGCCGGCGGGCGATCGGCTCGGTCGTCGCGGTTTCGGCCGACAAGTTCGTCATCGAGATGCGCGGTGGGACAGACAGCTTCACCGTGGTGGGCTTCGACGACCTTCATTACGTCGCGCGGCTAGGATCGTTCGTGATGATACCGGCGCAGGCCGAGTATGTGGTCGCGGAGATCGTCGGCCTGCGCGAGAAGGATGCCGGGTCGGGTGGAGACATCGACAAGGCGGCGTCCGCCAAGTTCCTCGACGTGGTGCCGGTCGGCATGCTGCCCATCGAAGGGGGGCGGTTCAGGTTCGGCGTATCAGTTTTTCCTTCCCTCTACGCAGATGCGCTCTACGCGCTGGATCATGAGCTGGATCGGATATTCGACACCAACCCGGCGTCGGAACCCTCTGCCGGCCCCGATGAGGGGCCCTGCGTTCCCCACGATGCGACACGCCTGCGCATTCTCGAAATCGGCAAGTCTGTGGTTTTCGACGGCTATCAGGTCAAGGCGCGGATAGACGACCTCTTCGGGGGGCATGCCGCCGTGCTGGGGAACACGGGCAGCGGCAAGTCGTGTACGGTAGCGTCGATCCTGCAGGAGCTTTTCACGAAGCCAGCCGAGCATCACGCCCGTGGCGCAACGTTCGTCGTGCTCGACGTCAACGGCGAGTACCATCAGGCATTTGAGGACATCAGGAAGGCCGGAGTGATCGGGGTCGACCGTCTCATTCTCGACGGCACGGCCGACCCTGGCCGGTTCCGAATTCCGCACTGGTTCCTCGACCTGTCAGAATGGGAGCTGCTGCTCCAGGCCAGCGAGCGCACGCAGGTGCCGATCCTTCGTATGGCCTTGGGACTGGCCACCCTGTTCGACGGCGGCGCCGGCCAGCAGCTGACCAAGATCCGCAACCACATCCTCGCCAAGTGTGTGGCCGGCATCCTTTCCGACGAGAGTCCACCGGGTGCGAAAGAGACCCGGATATTGGGAATCCTCCAACGGTTCCGCACGGACGAGATCAACTCTGCCACCATCGGCGCCATGATCCACGTCCACTATGGCAACATGAATGATGTGGATGGCGCGTTCGCCTATCTGTCGGGTGACGATGGCCAGGGCGGATACGTCATCAACGACTTCAGGCTACCTGACTATTCGAACCGGCCATTCGACTTCGACACGCTGGGCGAGGCGATCGATCTCGCTTTGCTCTATGAAGAGGCACACGGGAATCGGCAGATCCGCGACTATTGCTCGCAAATGGTTACGCGATATAAGGCCCTGCTCGAACGCCAGGACTATGCGTTTCTTCGTCATTCGGCAGCGGAAGATTCCAAGGAGACGGGGCCGTTTCTGGGAAGGCTGCTGGGCCTCGCTTCCGTCCAGGGCGCGAGCGCCAAGACTTCCCAGATTATAATTATCGACATGAATGCCGTCGAAGACGAGGTCGTCGAACTGGTGAGCGCGATCGCCGCGCGGATGGTGTTTCGCCTTCTGCGGCAGGCGGAGCCGCGTAACCGCTTTCCAGTCCACCTGCTGCTAGAGGAGGCGCATCGATACATTTCCGCGACACCGTCGCGCTATGCGCTGGACGCCGGGCGGATCTTCGACCGCATAGCCAAGGAGGGAAGGAAGTACGGTCTCTTCCTGATCGTGGCATCGCAACGCCCGAGCGAGCTGTCGAAGACCGTCCTTTCACAGTGCTCCAACTTCGTGGTGCACCGCATCCAGAATCCGGACGATCTGTCGCAGATCCGCCAGATGTCCCCGTCGATTTCCGAGGGCGTCCTCCGGCGTCTACCGACGCTGCCCAAGCAGCATGCGCTTGTGTTCGGGAACGCGGTGAACCTGCCTACGACATTCAAGGTTCGCAGTGCGAAACCCCTTCCAGCGAGCGACGACGCGAAGATCGTCAGCCTATGGTTCCATGAAGCCGGTAGAACGCCAGGTATCGCGCTGAATTTCGCACCGGGAAATCTTGTCGCCGAGGAGGATGACAACCCTCTCGCGTGACCGAGGGCCGGCTTTAGCCCATCAGTCGATGGTGCGGGCCAGGCGAACACACGCCCTCGCCGTGCGAATTGAGAGGCCTGATGCTGCTGTCCAACATCCTTTTTCTCAGTCAACCGAAGATAGTAGTGTTCACTGCGCAAAGGTTTCACACCGCCAATACCGCGCGCTGACGAGGGGACGCGGTTTCGCCGCGATACAGCTGATCAATGGTAAAACGCGTTCGGCATCGTTTCCGACGAGAAGGGCACGTCGATATGACAGCGCCCGTCATCTTCGGTGTGGAAGATAAGCCCACCATCGGCGAACACCTCATGGGCGAAATCGATAAGCGGTTCGAACGTAGCGATGCTCGGGTCCCATGCGCCTTGGCTGTCCCAAAGCTCTCGCAGGATGGCGTGAAGCTCGTCGATCAAATCGTCATAGCCAGCATTGACGATCGCCGCCCTTATGCCTGGGACATCGGTCCAGTCAAAGCCTTCCCCGTCCATCCCGCCCAGCAGATAGGCGCCGATCTTGATCGGTTGGACCAGCGCGGGACCTGCTTCGCCAACAAGCTGGTCAATATCAGCGTGGGTGCGATAAGCCTTGATAGCCGCATTGGCGCGGTCACGGGCGATCGCGACGGTCCCGATCATAGACTCGCCATGGTATCGGGTCTGCTGGCGATTGAAGAGCGCCGACATTCGGCAGGCGGCATATTCGTCCCAGCAGACCTCGGCGATCTGGAACATCACCGAACGCTCATAGCCTTCGATCCGAGTACCGAAGCGCGCCTCGGGGATTGCCGCCTCTTTCTGGGCCGTGACCTGCACGTGCGCGCATTCATGCGCGATGATTCCGATGGCCGCCGCTTTGTCTTCCTCGGCCGCGATGTCGGCTGTAAGGCCTGCGACCATCTGGGCGTTAAAGACGAGGTGTGTTTTGACCTGACCGTCGCGCATCACCGCCGGCGACATCGCGACGCCCTGCATCTCGGCGGTGTTCGAGCGGGTAAGCGGCCTTAGCCCAGGCAGGCCGCGGTCGAGATCGGCTAGGGCTTGATCATAGTCGATCGCAACCGTGACCCCATCAAGCGTCGACAGGTTCATGAAGCGGCCAAACAGCCTAATGGCATCGAGCACCGCATGACCGAGTTCGCGCGCGCCCTCCTCGTTTTCGAACCCTTTCACAGTGAGTCCCAGATCGGTTGGGATTGTCGTCGGCGGCAGATTGTCCCAGTCGATTTCGGTCATGATCCGTGGTCCTCTTGCAGAGCAGTAAAGATCGTGATGCTATCGCAACGATACAAGTACGGCACATCCCGACATCCGCGACCATAGAAGAGCTTTCCGAACTTTTCGGGACGACATTTCCAAATTGCCTCGAAGCACTCCGCAATGATCAATCTCGTTCAGCCTAGGCGAACAAGGTCAGCGCAACTGGACATATGCCCTCCATTCGTTCATGTTATGTACTGAACCATCAACATCCGAGCGGCTGCATGTTTGAGAACCTCCAACACGAACTTGACCGCCTCTCCCGCCTTCAACAGGTAGAGGTTCCTTTGGAAGCCGATTCTGAGGGATATGCCGATAAGGAATGCCCGGCTGAAGCATGCCTGTTCCAATTCAAGATAGTTGCTGAAGACTGGACAAATCTCGTCCGCGATGAGGAAGTGTTCTGCCCATCCTGCCGACATGCCGCACCGGCAAAGTCTTGGTACACGACGGAGCAGATAGAAGCGGCCAAGCAGTACGCGCGCGGAGTCGTGATTAATCGCATCAACGGGGCGATGCGAGCAGATGCCGCGGCTTCGAAGCGGCGACAGCGGCCAGGCTCGTTCCTAAGCATCACCCTAAACGTGAAAGGTGGCCGCAACGCAGTGTTGTTGCCGGTTGCATCCGCAGAGCCCATGCGCTTGCGTACCAAATGCGATTCTTGCGGCTGTCGCTATTCATACGTAGGTGCCGCATATTTCTGTCCTAGTTGCGGGCATAACTCTGCCCACCACACATTTCAGCAGACCCTCGCCACCATCAGGACCGCCGCTGGGCTACGTGAAACTCTACGCAACACGTTAGGCCCGGACGAAGCTGAGTTGATGACTCGCACACTGCTGGAAAAGGCTATTCAGGATACGGTGATGTCGTTTCAGCGCCTAGCGGAGCAGATTTACGAAAGCCGGGCCGGCGTATCGGCCCGGCGAAATGCGTTTCAAAACCTCGATGCGGGATCCAATCTGTGGGATACGGTGGCGGGGTCGTCGTTTGAGAAAATTGTAGGCACGGCAGCTATGGATCGTCTCCGAGTTTTCTACCAGCAACGCCATTTACTTGCTCACCAACAGGGCATCGTAGACGCAGACTACATTACGCGGAGTGGCGATGCGACCTACGCCGTTGGGCAGCGGCTGGTAATCAAAGAGTCGGCAGTTCTGGAGTTTGCTGGACTGATTGAGCAGTTAGGTTCGGCTCTACTGAAAAGCTCGCCTTTCCATTGCGGCGATTCGTAAGGTCGAAAACGGTAGCGACAGCGATGGCCATCCCTAACGTCTGCTTTCCACGCTTCGACGCTCCGAAGCCGACATTCGGGAAAGTCCCAATCCAAGCCATTGAGTTAAGCGTAGCAATCACCCTGCGTTCCAGATTTGTTGCCATGCAGCAAATTCCGACGGACGAACCAGGTATCGCGCGAAATTGCCCTCGTGCAAGCCCAGCAACTCTGTTTCTGCGACCTCGGCAAACTGGTCCTGATCGGCCGTTGGGATGAATTGACGGGACGTCGTGACCAGATGCGCGCGTGTCGCCTGTCGGCTCATGGCACCGCGCACAACATCCCGAACGACATCGCGCAACTGTTCCCGATAGCGCAGGCGAAACGGGTCTGGCTCACCCATTGATTGACGAACGGCGGCGTAGCGCGCTGCGGATCGCTGATAGGCCCAAAGGAATACGTCGCGGAGCAATGTTATGTCGTTGCGTTCATAGACGCCAAGCGTGGCGCGCGTGTAAAGGTCGCCTGGAACCTCGGTGAACGACAACGGCGCAAGGTTCGCCCGGATCATGGGAATATTGGCGGCGAGGCGTGATACGCGCTTATTCACATCGTCAAAGGGCTGAAGATAAGGAAGCTGCACCATTATGAAAAAGGCCTGCTCGAATGGATCGTCGATGGCCGCCGCTGTGGCAAGGATTTGATCGAAGCACTCCTCGATGAGACCCGGACCTTCCAGTGGATGAAAAGTTGAACCGTCTATCCCTACGATGATGTGGCGCAGTCGCCCCACCGCCGTCGGGTCAGCTAACAGATTGTTCGCCAATAGCGCATGCAGGTTGAGTATCGTATAGCGATTGAACCCGACATCGTTGGCGTTGGCGACGAGAAACTCGATCGCATCTTTATGATTGAGGATCATCTGCGCTTCGCGCGGTCCGCGTCCCTCGGCGGCTTCCCCGAAATCCAGCAGCCGCCGCGTATCGAGCAGCGAATATGTGTTGCCTTCGAGACGGCTGGAATTCCATGCAAGGTCGATAAGCAGCCTATTCAGTATCTGCTTCGCGTAGGTTCCTGCCGCTGCGGCCTCAATCTGCGGCTTGCCGATTGTAGCCAGATGATCGCGCTGCTGCTGGGTCAGATAGAAGGTTTCGTTGGGCCGGTAACGATCCAGGAAGGTGCGGTCATAGCCGACCGGTTGTCGCACCGCGACGGGCTGGCGCACATAGGCAAGGACAGCTCTGCCTTCAGGTGATATCGGGACGATGTCGGCTGGGTCAGGCTGGGCGATGATCTCATCACCATGGTGATATCGGGCTGCACGCCCGTCGCCGGTAAGGCGTAGCCGACCCGCGTCAACCAATGCGCGAAGACGATATTGGAGGGTACGACGGGCACCAGGTTCCGCGAGCGCGTCAGTGATCTGCGCTGCTGACGCACCATCCGGGAATTGGGCCACAGCGGCCTCGATCGCTTGTAGGTCAGCTTCAGGTATTAGTCGTGCCACATAACTTCCTTATTTGCGCAAAAGATAAATCGCGCAACTATAAGAGTCAATGCGCAACTAACCGCGGTTGCGCGCAATTTCGCGGGAATTTGCGCAAGCTTGCAAGCGGTGGCTGGGTTCTGCTTGGAAGGCGGAGCAGGCGGCTCTTAGGATCGGCCCTTCTTGTCATTTTGCTCTCATGCGCTTTGCGAAAATTGGAGCATGGGTGCCTTCCGACCAACCTTTCAGCAATTATCCAAGGGGAGGAGAGGGGGAGGGTGAATGCTCTCATTTTGGGAGTGATTTTTTATCTGCGGAACCCCGGGCGTGATAGTATCGACCAGAAGGAGCATCGCATGAACGGAACGGATGACAAACCCATTCCAGGTGAACCGCCGCAGACCCCAGATCTGGTAAAGCCTGAAGCAGCACATTGGCTCTGGCGGCCATGGTATGCCAAGTCATGGTGGACAGCAGCTGCAATATTCTGGTTGATTGCGTTTTTCGCGCCCAATCTCTCTCTCAATGCAGAACATATCACCCCCATCATCCTGCTTTTCCATCCATTCTTGATCGTGCCAGTGCTGGGTTTTGGTTTTTTCCGCGCGTGGATACGCTATCATTTTGAGGTGAAGGCGGAGCACGAGCCAGATTCGAGTGCTCGCCGCGTACACCAGTTTCCTCGAATGGATCCTACCGACCCAGCTGATTCAAGCTACCATTGGCATCCTGGCAACCCTGCCAGCCAAGCGTGGCTCGATAAGCATGTCAGGGGGAAGCATTAGCGGTCCTTAAATGTCGGGTCGCCATCACCAACACCCGCGTTACGATCGCCGCTAAAGCGACCACTATCCAAAATCTTGCTTTGTTCGAACGATGTGAGTGGCGCAGTGAGATCCCATGTGCCTCGTCCCGCGTCTGCTTCCCTCAAATAGCGATTGCGAAGACCGTCGTGCCCAAGAATTTGGCGTTGGAGTTCGGTAGCAAATGTAACTGGGGGATTTGTCGAGCGGGATGCCGACAATTCAGCTGCCGCAATAGCATTCCTGACATCATAGTTGACGATATCGATGCCCGCTGTGGCGTCGGTAGAACCCAGTCCTGCATCGGACGTTTCTAGTCCCGCCTGACCGCTCAAATGACCACTCGTCTGACGCGAATCTGGTTTGCCTTGAGTTTGGCTTTCGACGCTCCCTCCCAAATTCGCGCCAAGTGATGTTCTATTCGACACTTGGTGGCTCGCACTACGCGACAGCGACCGGGTCCACCCTGTCTGCGCCATGATCGCCTGAACGTCACGCTGAAGCGTGTCAACAACTTGCGGCTTCAGTCGCCACTCCCCCTTGCGATCCATCTCGAATCCGCCGCGCAGCCAGTTTGCCATCATGGCATGGCCTTCCGCCCCGCCGCCCAGGAAATGCTCGACCGTATCTGGCCCAGCCTGTTTGCCTGCCTCGAACCGCGTACTGGTGTCCGAGCGCGCCGACTGGCTGAACCCGGTGCTGCTCGATACCAACAGGTCGTTATGGGCAAAACTCAGCCGCGCCCGCCCGCCCTTGGCAATTGCGCCCAATTGGCTTTCGTTGATAAGGCCCGCCTGCCACATCTGCGCTGCGGTCTGCGGCGTCAGATTGAGGTTGAGGTCGCCATTCTGGTCCATCGCGATCTGCCTTTTGGTAAGGTTGACACCATTGTCGCGCAGCAATCCTTGCATCCGGGTCAGCCTCTCATTCTCGACGATGCGGCCAAGCCGCTCGTTGCGCGCCCGATCGGCGATGCCCGCCGTGCCGTCCTCGGCCATGTCGACCTGGTTCCCGGCGGTACGGCTGAGCGCCTGGATGAAGCTGTCGAGCCGCGCGGCCTCGCGCACCGAAGCCCCTGCCGCAGCCGCCCCTTGTGCAAACCCAAAATTCTCGCTCTGCCGCCGCTGTTCGCCAATGCGCGCGGCCGAGCGCGTGCCGTCCGGGCCAACTTCGCGCTGCGCGTCGAGCTTTCCCGACCGCTCGGCAAAATCATAGCCCGCCGCTTCCCGCGTCCGTCCATAGACGCTCGTGCCTTCACGCGCGGCCTCCGCAGTCGCACCATCGGCTGTTCCCACCTGGGCTGCGGCATTATAGCTTTCCAGTGCATGCATGACCTGCGCCTCATTGCGCCCGGTCGCACGCGAAAGCTGGGTGATGGCACTCGATCGTGCTTCTCCAGACAGCGCGTTGATGAAGGATACACGTCGCCCGGTTTCGTCGATCGACAGGCCGAGCATAGAGGCTGCTTCTCTTTGCCCCGCATTGCTGCCCGTCCGCCAGCCCTGCTCGGTTGCCACATTGCCACGCTCCACCTGGGTGACATGGTCCCCGGCATAGTCACGGCGACCTTCCATCGCGCCGACTGTCACCTGCGCTGCGGTCAGGTCATTGCGCAACATCTGCACCTGATCGAAAGCATTGGCGCTGAGCTTGGCGAAAGTCGGATCAGCAGCAGCCTGCCCGATCAGGGTCGAAGCCTTGAGCGCTGCGTCCTTCGCATCATAGCCGTTGCGCTCAAAATGGCGCTGGGTGCCAGACAACATCATGTCATAGGCACGATTGTCGCCGAACGCCTTCCACTGCACCATATTCTGGGCGAACGCCGCAAACGCCCGCTCGCCCGATTGCCCTTCGCCAAAATAGCCGGTGCCAAGCGCCCGCAACGCATCCTTCTGGGCAAAGTCATGAATAGCGCCGGTCGTGGCGCTGGCGCGAACCGCTTGTGCCGTCGCGGGATCGGCAAGGTTGCGCCCGACAAGCGCTGGCGACAGCCCGCCCAACTCTCGCGCCGCATCAATGCCGCCCAGCGCCATCGCGCTGTTTCCAGCGAGCCCACTGCCATGATCACCGATCACGCTGCCCGCTGAACCAAAGGCGCGGTTGCCGCCAAAGGTTGAGCGCTCACCAAAGTCCCCGAAGCTCGATGCTGCACCGCGCCGGGCCATCGTCCCGCTAGCCGATGCCTGCGATTCCAGCGCCGAGGCAAATCCTTCCCGCGTCATAAGGGGTGCGGCCGCCGCGCTACCCTGGCCCTGTGCCTGCAACGCGCCACCGGTGAAGGAAGAGAAGACATTGCCCGAAAAGCGGAACACCGTGAACACGAATGCGCCTGCAAGGCCAGCGGCAGCCGTGCGAAACGTCCCGAATATCGCCAGCGCCTTCATCGCCGAAGAGGGGGCGAGCATCCAGGCATTGACGGCTACATGGTTGGACCGCATTTCGGCCAGCACCCCCATCGCCCGGCCCACGGTGAGCTGATAGATGCCCGCATCGATCACGCCCCACATTGCGACGAATACGAACAGTCCGAGCGCAAAACTGGCTACCCGAAGGTTGATGGGGGTAAGGATGAACAGCAGCGCGATCGGCATCATGAACAGCATGATGCCAAAGACCGTAGCACGAATGGTCGGCATCCACTGATTGGCAACCGACATGGTCGAAAGCCCGCTTGAGATGACTGCCCGGTTCGCCATGACCCGCGCGGCAGTTGCTGGACTATCCTCGTACAGCACCTCCCCCACGCTGTTGCCCAGCAATATGTCACTCATGAACGCTTGGAGCGTGAGCGGCGTCCCCATCATCACCTCGCCCATTTGTCCAAGCCGGGTGCGACAGCGCGCGAGCTGACTGGCGTCTGCCACATCATAGCCTGTGCTCTGGCACACTTGGCGGGAATATTCCTCAAACAAGGTGGAGTCATTGAGACGCGACTGGATATGATCCCAGCTTCCCTGGCACGTCATGGTCGTGCCCGCCTTGTCGGCCGAGGTGAACACCGTGCTGAACGTTGCTGGTCCCGCCATGGCGGCGAAGGCTGCGGGAAGGTCGGTCGTCCCGCGGAACAGCTGGTCGTCATCCACGCCATAGGCAGGCGATATGCGGGCCACCGGATAGCATTGCCGGACATAATCCTTGATCGTGGCATCGAGAAAGCTGTCGGTCATCGGCCCGCGCGGTGATACTGCGTTCAAGAACAGGTCGAAGGAATGACCGCCTGCGCCAAATTCCAGTTTGGCATTGGGATCAAGACTATTGTCATCGATGGTTTCGGCAAGCGCCCGTTCCATTAAATTGGTGACGCCTGCGACCAGGACGATCAGGTTGGGCACATCGCCGACTGCCTGATAGGCATTGCGTACCCGGTCATAGACATGGACGGTACCGGTCGTGGCGATCAGCCCGACAAAGAGGCCAACACCCATCAGCATCTGGAAGCCGAACCCGACAAGGCCCATGCCCTGGCCACGAATGGAAGCCAGCACCACGCCCAGCGCTAATCCTACGACTGCGCAGATCAGGACCAGCGTTTCATAGCGTGGGTCGCCAAAGATCATCGAAACCAGGCGGAACGCATCGACCGTTTCGGCAAAGCCATCATAGGTATGGAAACTCGATTCCAGCGCAAAGGCCTGCGTGGAGCCAAATAGAATGGGAAGGGCGGATAGGGCGCGAACAAGGCGACGCATCGGTGGAGCCTTTCTGGGATGTTCAGCGATTGGTGCCGGAAACGGTGCCGGTCGCCTCGCGCGCGTCGCGATCGCGGGTGCGTAGCAGGCTTGCATAATTGGCTGAGAGATTGGCCTGTGCGAGCGCGGCCATATAGCTTTGCCGCATCTGCGCGCGCTGGCGCAGCACTTCGTCGCGCAGGTCGCGCAGTTGCTCCATGCCCTTGGTAAGGATGCGCGTCTGGCAGATATTGGCATTCGCGCCATCGGCTGCGCCTGCCACGTTTGCTCCCCGTTCGGCATTCGACACTGCAAAGTCGATCGAGCGGGTGAGGTCGTTGAGCATCTGATAGGCAAGCGTCAACGCGACAAGTTCGTCCGTGTCGGCGATAACGCTGTCGGACACGCCCTGGCGCACCCCCCATTCGAGCAGGCGATAGACGGGCAAGGTGCGCACATTGGCGACAAATTGTCGTTCCTCGGCGGACAGCGCTGCGCGTGTGCGGATTTTCGTAGCGATTGAGTTCATGCGCGCCTGCGCCAGTGCGAGCGCACCCTTGCCGCCGTCTGCGGCGCAGTCTGTGGCGGTGGGCGGTATGGCGAGCGCCCGGCTCTGGACTTTGCCGGCCAGAAAATCCTGCGAACTCTCGCTGTCCTGGTGCGGGCAGGCCGGGATGGCCGAGAAGATCGGCACCTTGTCGGTCGCGTCCCAGCGCATATAGACGTCGCCGACCCGCGCGCGCATGACGCCTGCCCAGTCGCCTGCACCCACGCGCGTGGCTGCATGCGACAGCAGCGAACCGGTACGGAAGATGTCGGTCACCTCGGCGGGACAATTGGCCAGCGCGTCCTTCAAATCCTCGGTTGGATTATTCTGGTTCGCCTGGATCTTCTCGCGGCTTTGCTGATAGCTTTTGGCAAAGCCCTGTTTCACCGATTTATAGCCGGTCATTTCCTCGATGATGCCCGACATATTGTCATCGCCTTTGGCGATCTGGACCATGCGATTGGCGAGGCGGCAGTCATTGACCTGGATGGAATTGAGGAAATTGGTCGCAGCCTCCATTTTCGAGATGATATTTCCCATTTTTTCGTCGAGCGTTTCGAGCAGATACTGAAACGCGACGGCGGGCGCGGCCTGGAGAATGCTCTCCAGCTTCTGCACCAGATAGTCCGGGTCAAGGAAGGACATGCCACCCAGGAACATGTCGATGCCGCCACAGCCTGCCTTCACCTTGGGCAGGGTCAGCGACATAAGATAATCATCATGGACATCGACGCGCCCGGACATGCCGCCAGCCGTCACATAGCCGCGCGTCTGGTCCTCAAAGGAACCAGGAGCGGTGTAGGTCACATTGTCGAACCAGCTTTCCGCCCAGCCCTGGGCATAGGCAGGAGTGGTCGCACCGCAGGTGGCGAGCAGCGCGCAGACCGTCAGTGAAAGGCGTTGGGAAAATGAACGCATGGCGGGCTTCCTTGAGAATGAGCAGACAAGGAGGCGTCCGCCCGCCAGCGGGACGCCTTCGCGAGATTGAGATAAATATGGTTGGAGCGCCTCAACGCGATGACCCCGACTGCGCGGGTGGAGCGCCTACGATTCCGGTAAATTTCGCCATGGCGCGCAGGCCCACGGCCGGGCGAACGCCGGTCAGCATTTTGGCGGCGAGATAAGCGTTGCGCGCGAGATTTTGCGGCTGGTCGGTGCCGATCGCTATCGGGATGATGCGATTGGGGTCGCTGAGCGGTCGGACCCAGGCGACCGGGTGGCCGACCCATGGAAGCCCAAGGCGACCCGATCGCAGCAGGGCTTCCTGACCGCTGATGGTACGGACCTGCCAGCGATAGGTGCGTGAGAAGCGGCCAAGCTTTGCCCAGAGATCAGCGCAGGGGAGACAGGCCGGGTTGGTGGTCATTTCGATGACGTAAAGCGGGGCTTGTTGTGCCAACGTCGCTGCAAAATCGGCCGGGAAATCCCGCGTCACCGGCACGCGTGCCAGCCATGTCTGCATGGCAGCGCTGGTAGCAACCGGATGGATGGCGGCGCGCATGGCGTCGTCGCGCGAAGGCGAACGGGCTTGCGCCGCTGTCCATGGCGCGATGATCGCCGCCAGGACGAACAGGAAGCGCCGCCACATCATGGCTCAACCATCCCACCGGTCGCCGAGATTTGTTCCTCGACGCTGCTCGTAGAGACTGGCCCATTGGCAAGCGCATCGAAAAAGCCGTCCTCTTCACCGGCTCCGGTGAGAAACTGCTCTGGCCGAATATCCCCCGACAGCAGGCGCACGGCCTGATAGGCGGTCTGGATGAGATTGGGATAGGCTTCGACCCCGGTGGCGATCACCATACGCTGCGCGCTGCCGCGCCGGATGACCATGGTTGTCGGCGTTACCTCGACCCCATAGCGCTGGGCAATCTCTGGCCGCCGGTCGAGTTCCTGGAGCGTCACCTGCCAGCCCATCTCGTCCTGGAACCGCTGGACCATGGGCCATTGCACCCGGCAATAGCCACAACTGGCGCGCGAGAACATGACAAGCGCAAACTCCTGAGACCGTGCGCGGAGATAAGCGCGGCGCACCCCGTCCTTTTGCGCCAACATCTGGTCGCGCGCATCGCTCACCATCGGATTGGCGGATTTGGCGTTGAGTTCAGGATGCTGGAGCATGGCGATCTGGGTGACGCCGGCAAAGGCGCGGGCCTTGCGCCGGGCAAAATCCTGCAAGCGCCAAAAATCGGACACGGCGTCGACGCTCAGCACGGTTGCGGCATAGTCGCGCTGGTCCTCGATCAGCTTGCGTATTTTGGGTGGGGTCCAGCGCGCCAGCTCCGCCATGGGCGGAATGACGGGCTTGCTCAGGGTGTCGGGTTCAGCCGTGTCATTGGTTTTCTCTGGCGGTGGGGCATACCACCAATAGCCCTGCTTCATGGCCGGGACGGATGGCGATGCTGTCGCAGGCGTCGGCGTACCGGTGGAGTGCTGTGCATATGCAGGCTGAGGCAGCAAAAGAGCGGCCCACAGCGAGGCCGTGAGCACGCGCATCATAGCAGCTTCTCCATCCGGATAAGGCGCGAGATGGCCACTGGACCATAATAGCGGCTGTCGAACCCGTTCGCATGGGTCGAGCCGACATAGATATGCCCCGCAGCGATGCGCGAGGCGGTAGGTTTCCAGTGGGTAAGCCGCTGGCCATCTTGTCCGATCGCCTTGCTGATGCCGAGGAGATGACCATTGCAATAGTAGCGGCCATCCCAGGCGCCCGGCGTCATTGAAGGCGTCTCGACGATCTCTATCCGGTCACCGGGGAAACAGAGCGCATATTTGGTGACATCGACCGGCGCGGGTCCGGCCAGCGGATGGACGAGTTTGAACGAGACCAGATCGCCGCGGTGGATAGGCCCCGGCGCTTTGCGCACCAGCCAGGCGTCGATCGAAGGGGACATGATGAGCGTCAGTTGCGGGAGCCCCCATGCGGTGACGGCCGCAATCGGGAGAATGATCGCGCAGGCTTTGGCCAGCTGGAGTGTGCGGCCCGGTTCATCAGATCGCGCCGCTCCAAGCGCTAGCGCGGCTTCCTTTGGCAGCGCGCGCAGCCGTGGCGCGATACCTCTAGCGGCGTTCCAGGCGAGCCTGAACATCGGCGACCTCCCTGGCTCCGCCCAGACGGGCATATTCTTCCAACAATCCCGACAGTGCCGCATCGCCATAGATGAGGTGCTGGCTTTGCGGGCTATTCTCCTCGCGTTCACAATAGGGCTGGGTCGGATCGGCAGGGATGAGACCCAGCGCAGGTACGCGTATGATCCCGTGCTGGCGGAACACCAACGGATCGACGATGATCTGCACATTGCGCATCGCGCAGGCCGGGCCTTCGCAACCTGGGTCGATCCGCAGAATTTGGGCGCTCAGCTTTGCCATCGGCGCGACCTGCGACAGTCCGCCGGGCATGCCGCGAAAGGCGATCACACCGCCGACGCGCTCAAGCTGGGCAGCATAGGAACGTAAGATCGCAACAGGCATGGAGGATGAGGCAAAAAGCAGCGGAGCCCTGCCTGATTGTACGGGCGGCGCTATGACAGCTGCTACCGCCTGCATGTCCGGCGCTTCGAGGCCCAATGCCTGTGCCAGGCGTTTTGCGGCAATTTCGCGTTCGGCAGCTAAGCCTGCCTTGCCTTTGTCGAGAGCCGCGCGCGCCCGTGCATCCATGACCGGCGATGCGCCATGTTTTCGTAACCCTTCAAATGCCCGCCGCCGCTGATCATCGGGCAGTGCGGGAAGTTGCGTCGGCCCGGCGGTGGTATCGGGCTTGCGCCTGGCGATACTCTCCTTCAGCCGGTCCATGGCAACAGCGCCTTGCGCTTGCGCCTGGTCGCGCCCGTTTGGCGTGAATGGTTTATCCTGCCCCATCGCGGGCATAGCGATCAGCATCAGTCCCGTCGCGCTCCAGGCGCAGCTAGGGATTGACCGTCTGCAGATACGCATCGATCCTGTCCTCCATATCGATCTGAATATCGCTCTGGGCGCGCGCCTCGATGTCGGCATAATAATCCGACAGATCCATCCGCGAGAAATCGAGCGCCTGAAATTCCTGGGGGGTAAAGCCCCGGCAATAGGGTTGTTTTGCGGTTCCCCAGCCCAGCGCATTAAAGCTTTTAAGCTGAGGTCGGCCCTGTTCCTGAATGATCCGGCCAAGCTTGCTGTTGAAGCAGCAATGCCCTTTGGCCTTCTGCACGCAGACGCCAAGGATGCTGGAGGCGCAATAGGTGCCGACCTCATGGCACATGCCTGAGTCCCTTAGCATGCCCACTTCCATATCCTGTTGGTCACAGCCCGAGAGCAGGAAATCCATCATGACATTGATGGCAAGGCTGATCGCGATCGAGGTGGGATCAATGCCGATGATGATTGCGTTGGCCCCGGCGCTGGCCGCCTGACTGGCTGTCGCGCCTGCCTTGAACGCGGTATAGGCCGCCTTCATGCCGGTCCAGACGCCTTTGGCGACAGCGATCTTGGTGCCGATCGAAGAGAGGGACGACCCCATGCCGTCCTTGACGATCTTCCCTTGATCCTTGCAGCAATTGGAAAAGCTGGTGTTGAGGCCGGCGGGACGGCAGCGCACAGCACGGCCCGAAAATATCTCGATCGTACCCAGGCAATTGCCGTCGGCATCGACAACACCGTCATTTGACGCGCCAGGATCATCGACCAGCGGCGCCTCAACCACCACCGCTCCGCCGACAACGGGCGTGCAGGCATGGGGCGAACAGGCGGGCGTTCCGCCATTGACCGGCGTGCGGCAGGCATATTGGTTTCCCAGCGGGCAGCTATAGGTGCCGCCGGCATCCTCGACACAGCTTGCCTGCTGAATGGGGCATAGCGCGCCACTACCCGTCGCTTCGTCGCATCTTGCTGTTTCACCGGGATCGGCAGCATCGCCATTGCCATTGAGGTCGGCCGCGCAAATCTGTTGGGCAGTCGCCGCAGACGGAGCAGCAAACAGGCTGGCGGTCATCACCCATGCGGCGATAGCGAGCCCGGCAGGAAGAGTGACGCGCATCACCGGGCTTCCGCTCTGCAGACTAGGTCGGCACCAGACAGACGAACCGTCTGCATCATGACGACGGCCTCGGGAAAATCATCGAGGCAGCCACAGGCCGAGATCAGTTCTTCGCCTTCGCCCAGCGGACAAGCGTTGTTAGTTGTGCAACTATGAAAATAGATGTCCCACCCGGCCGGATCATTCTGTCGGGCGCCCACGACCCCATCGACTGCGACATCGCTATTGGCTTTGGGCGCGCGGGTCTTGCAGATGGGTTCGCACGTAGCGAACGATCCCTGGTCGGGCAAGGTGAAGGGCCGAGTCGATGTGGCGACCGTCCCATCTTTGGCGCTCGTGCGGTCGGCGAGTAGACTCTCGGTGGAATGGTCGATGATATAGGCGCCACGGGTGAGATCGGGCTGCATCGCGCTGCCCAAATCGAGCGTGCAGGCATAGCGTCGGCTGCGCTCGAAAAAGTCGCGCATATATTGGACGCTGCAGGCGCCGGTACCAAACAGCCTGGCTGAGGGCAGGGGTTTAAGACCGGTGTTGACGCCGTTGCGCAAGGTCGTGACGCCATCGACCGTCTCGCTGGCAAGATGGCATGCCGGATCGGCGGCATAGCCTGAGCACAGGTCCACCAACCTTTCGCTGATCTCGCAGGCAGTATCCACCTGAACTTCGAGCGTGACATAGCCCCAATTGCCATCGCCGCCGCCGCGCACGCGGGCGCCCACGATCATGGCACCTGCCTTAAGCTGAGCGGTCACATCGATGGTGGTATGCTCAACCCAGGGATCGTCGCTGATCCGGCAGTCGCCGGACGGCAGCGCCTCGCCCGGCCAGGGTCGCTTACCGGCGGAACCGATAATCTGGCCATTGACCCGCGCCTGTACCCAGTCGTCCGCGCCCATCTCGGTGATGCGCGCGGACAGGATCCGGTCAGGCGCGATGGGGTCGAAGGTGGCGCTATGGATGGGCGGACTATTGCCACAACTGCCCGGTCCCCGGATCTGGTAGCGGCGGCACCCCGCGCCGCAACTGGTGACCGACGCAATCGAGCCGCCAACGCCCATAATGTCGTCATAGCCCCAGGACTTGACCCCAATGTCGCGGGTGATCGTGCAGGCGCGGATTTCCTGGGCCTTGCCGCTGCCGATCGCGGAACCGGCTAGGCCCAAGAACAGGCTGCTGGCTTTTGCTGTATTATAGGCGTCACCCTGTATCGCGGCAGGATCGCTCCGGTAGGCGGTGGCGATGACCGACGGATTGGCGGTGCAGGCGGTCGTCTGCGCGCCGGTATAACGGATGACCGGCCCATCGATTTGTGCCTGAGTGATGCCTATGCGCGGATCGGCGGTGGTGAGCGCGCCTACCACCCCGCCGCCCAGATCCTTCAGGACTGAAGCCATATTGCCCCAGACCAGATTGTCGCCGCAGCTATTGTTGACGCAATAGCAGCCTGCCAGTGCGGTGAGCTCGACCTGGGCCAGCCTGACCTCGCCAGCGCCGCCGACGGTCCACTGGAAATTGCGACACTGGTCCCAGCTTGCCTGATTGCAGGCAATGACGCCATTGGCGCAGATGCCTGAAATCGGCACGGGCACATTGAGCGTCTCGTCGAACGTGCCGTCCAGATCCTTGTCGCGCGTCAGGCGCAGGGTCGTGATATCGCCACCAGGTCCAGGCTGGGCCAATATTTCCAGCGCCGTTGCCGATTTCTGGCAGGCAAGGCTGGGGGTGAACTGCTGGCTGTTATCGATGGTGGCGATCGGCTGACCACCAAGCCCTGGGGTCAGATAGTTGCTTTGCAAGGCGTCGCTGTCGCTGCTCTTTTTGCGGGAGGCTTGCGCGGCGGCGCGTGCACGCTCCTCGATCGTCTGCGCTAGAACATTGCTGGTAAGGCAGGCTAAAGCACAACCGCCGGCGAGGATCAGGCCCCGCTTCATGGGCACACCTTTAAGCAGGCCCAGATAAGGTGGGTGGTCAGCACGGTCGCTGCGACGCCAGGACGGAGAGGGGCATTGTCCGTTATCGCATGGGGTTTTGCGGCCGTGCTGACCATAGGTGGAGCGACAACGTCGGGGGACGACGCCATCGCTCCGTCCTCGCACCGTGCGGGACCGCAACCACGGCTGTGGCGGGCAGGCGCGGAACAAGCCCGCACCGGTGCGAGGGAGGGGAAAGGAAGACTGCTCATGGGGTCGAGATCCCGGCGCAGCAGATGACCTTCTCAAACAGCATGAATTGGGCATTGTCTTTGCCCGGCGCATGTTTGGCGCTTGACCAGAGCGCGCCGGGACGCCCGATATTGACGCATTTGCCGCCCTTGACCGGCTCCATAAGCTGCAGCTTGTAGCGGCTCTTGGTCCAGATCGGCTGCGGTTTGAACGAACAGCCATCAGGCGACGAGATGGTCAGCGCGCCAAGCCGCCCCATCATGAAAGTGCCGCGCGCGGCTAATCCCGCCCAGGCCTCGACACTGTCATCGAAATGAATGTCGCCTGCGATCGGATAGGTCGCACCCCAGCTGCCCATGCACCAGAAAAGCGGATCGATCACCTTGCCCGCTGCCGCGGCGGCGCTGTCGGCCATGCAAGCCAGGCCCGCTGCGGGGTTGCCGAACAAGATGCCTTCAGGTTGAATGATCGCGCCAAGCGTGCCTGACTGCCAGGTTGGCAGGACCTCAGTAATCATCGCGACGTCGAACCCTTCATCTTCGATGCAGGGCAGGTCTGTGAACATGTCGAGCATCTTCCAGACCGGCGCGATATAATAGTGCATCTGCGCGAACATCTTGCGACTATTGGTGCCGTCGGCGATTGAGGACTGGCTGCCCTGGAGCTTGCCGCCGGTCGGCATCAGATCGGCACCCAGCGCCATCATGCAGCCTGGTTCTGTTACGACATCGACCATGCGATTGGGAGACCAGAAGCTGACCTTCACCCCAAACCAGAAGCTGGCCCCCTTTCGGCAGGCGCATAAAGGTTTTGAGGCCGACTGGGCATCGAGTGCTTTGTCGAGCTTGTCAAAACTGCCGACCCGGACGCCGCCGATGGTGATCGGGAAGATGCAGTTCCAGCGGACCTTGGTTACGGGATTGAAGATCGTGTCTGCCTCACATTTGGAGGCGAGAGCCGGTGTCGCTGGCGAAAGCAGGGCGATCGCCATGCCAATCGCGGCCGAACGCAAAAGGGTGCAGGCGCGGATCATCGGCTTGCCTTTGCGCCAGCACGAGTACCAACCCGCACTTCCTGCAACTCAAGGCGCTGCCCCATCTGGCGCACAATGACCGGCGCGTGGGTCAGGCCGAGCCGCTCTTTCACCCTATCCTCCAGGATGAACAGCGCGCGGCCATGCCGCTCCCCCAGCGTAATAGCGTCCGCGTCGCCAGCAATACCGGACGCCAGCAGGATGAAATCGGTCAGCGCGGCATGATCGAGCGCCCATGGAAGGTCGCGCGGGGTGACGATCACCAGCCTTTGGGGCAACGACACATAGGTCAGCGGGTTGAAGGTGAACCCTTTGGGGTAAAGTAATCTGCCATCGGGAAGGCGGATCTCCTGATCGAGGGTGTAGAAGGGCACGACGTAGCGCGTGCGATCCTGTATAACCGTGGCCAGAGGGGCGGACTGCATCGCCGACCAACCGGAACGCGGCCCGAAGCTGGCTGCCATATTGGCAGGCTGGCGCGCGGCCTGGGCTTCGATTTCAGCCAGCGCATCGGGCTCGGCGATCGGCCAGGTCCGTCCGATCGTAGCGCTATTGGCCAGTGCCGCGGCAGGGAAAGCCGTTGCGATTAGCATGATGGCCGCCCGGCAGCGCGCTCGGCCAGCGAAATCCGACAGCATGCGCTTCATCGCCCTGCCTCCCGCATGGCGGCGGTGGCGTGGCCGCGCCGGGGTCGCCAGACCTCTCCATCACCGCCGCTTCCACCATGAACAGCGCTTGCAAAAGCGAACAGGGCAAGCATCGCGGTGCCGCCCAAGATAAGCCGGAGCGGCATATCGATGATGCTTGTCGACCAAGCGAGGAGCCCTGCCTCAATGATGAGCAGCAAATGCGCGCCGATCATCAACCGGATCGCGGTCTGGCAGGGCCGGGGCGAGAATATCCCGTTCATGGCCGCCGCCATGGCAGGATCGCATCGCTGCGCCGTGACCGCCATTGGCGGGTCCTGGACAAAAGCTTGCCCATTAAGCCGGTCAGCAAAATGAGCAGGATGCCCGTACTCAGGCACGTCGCACCAATCAAAAGCGCGCCGCGCGCAATGATCGCGGTGGGCTGGTGGAGAACCAGCCCGGTGACGATCACCATCGTGGTGAGAAGCACGGTTTCCACGATCATCAGCCGGAACCGCCAGCGTACCGCCTCAGCCTCGGCGCGGATCGCAACCCGCGCCTCGATCATGCGCTCGATCTCGGCATCCCTGCCAAATCCGAGCGGCAACTGGTCAGGATGGGGGGCTGTCCGGCGCATCAGACGATCTCCTCGCCGGATCGGGAAGGCAATATCTGCGCCGGATCGACGCCTGCCAGTTCGCACACGGCTTCCAACGGACTGCGTCCCGCGCGGATCAATGCGTCGAATGCGGCCACCTCATTGGGGGCTGACGTATTGATCCAGTAGGAAAAGGGATCGACCACGAGGCGGGCCACGCCAAGGCCCAGCGGGGAGTCGATGAAGACCTCACTATAATGGGGCTTGTTGTTGCGGACCGATTTCAACAGATTGAGCACGAACCCGGAATAATCGAGGATCTTGTTTTCGACCGCCTGGGCATAGGTCGAGCCCTGCAGCAGGAAACGGGTGGCGGCGTTTTCCAGGATCACCTGGCCGGTGCCGCCAAAGAGCAGCAGGTCATTGAGCGACTGGAGCACCACCCCGAAACTGCCCTGATATTTGCGCGCCCGCCTGTAGCCCTGGCCGAACGCTTCGGCGAGCCGGGAGAGATCCTGGCCTTCGCTCCGCGTCATGAACTGGGCGGCTTCATCGCACAGGACAAAGCGGGGCCGGTCACGGGCCGAAAGATACAGTTCCTGCGTGACCGCATTCACCACTACCATGACGATGACGTTGAACAGGTCTGGCATGGATTTGAGCCGTTCGAGCTCCAGCACGACAAATTCGTCGCGGCTTATGTCGAAGGTCGACGGTCCGTTGAAGAAATGGCCGTACGCGCCTTCGCTGCCAAAATCGCGCAGATTGAAGGCAAGCTCGCGCGCGACGGGGACCAGATGATCGACCCGGTCGAGATCGGAAGTCGCAAATTGCGGATAGGCGCCCAGCCAGGCACGGACCGCATCAATGCCTTCTTCGGCATGGCCCTCATCGATCGTCCACTGGACGGCGGATTTGAGCAGATTCCATTCCGAGGTCGAGACGCCCTTGCGCGTGGCGGCATTGGCCATTTCTGCGACGATGGCGACCGCCATGGAAATGGCCGACTGGCGGTCGTCGCCATCGAGCGCAAACCCCATATCGAAGGGATTGAGAACCAGGCGCTCCTCGCCAATGTCGATATAGCGTCCTGAACACAGCGTGCAGAGTTTGCGATAGCTCCCGCCGATATCGATGATGCGGATGAGCGCGCCTTGGGCATAATATTGCTGGCACAGATTATTAAGCAGGAAGCTCTTGCCCGCGCCGCTTTCGGCCGAAACGATGAAATTATAATTGTTGATGCGCGGATCGAACAGGTCGAGCGTGATAAGCTGGCCCTTGCGCCCCGTGTAGAGCAGCGCCGGGCGCCCACCACCGCGAAAGTCACTCTGCACCGGGGCCAGGAGCACTGCGGCTTTGACCGGCATGCGAAAGTCGCGCTCCAGCAAACGCATCATCCGCTTTTCCGGGTAAAGCCCAAAGGGCAGGCTCATCGGCAGCAGGACCGGATTGAGATAGCTCTCCTCCTGCATCATCCAGGGAAGCGGTTCGCTCTCCCAGAGCCGTTTGGCGCGCGCGGCCATTTCGCGCGCCTGGGCGCTGTCGCGACCAAACACCCAGACCATAGGTATCACTGAGAGGAAGCGGCTATTGCCAGCCTCATCCAGCACCCAGCCAATTTCTTCGATCTGCTTACCGACCTCGACCGCGAAACTGCCTGCGGCCTTTTGTGCGGACAAAATCTGGGCGCGTTTGTGAATTTCAAACTGGCTATGATCAAAGAGGATGTTGAGCGTGATGAGGAAGGGACCACCAATCTGATCGCTATCTTCGGCAGCGCCGCGCATGCCGCCCAACAGCCGGTTGGCGCGCTCGGCGGTGATACGCCGCGCGGGGGCCCGCGGCGTCAGGCAGCGCGCGACCTGGCACCCAAGAAAGACCTCGGACCCGTCGAATAGCAGATCGGGTCCGGCATCGATGATCTGCTTGCGGATAGGGGGCGCGGGATGACCATTGCCGCCATCGGCAAAAATGCCAGGTGCAGTCGCGAAGAGACCGTTGAATATCCGGCGATAGAAGCGCACCAGTTCTTCTGGCGGCAATCTGCGGATGCCAAGCTTGGACAGCTGCTCTTCGACCTGCCGTCGCAGATCCGAGCCCAGTTTCACCCGCGTCTTGATCGAGAGAAATAGCCGAAAATTGCGGACGGGAATGCCGTGCAGCGCGTCCAACCCCTGGGTACCGGCGCGCATGTAATCGGCGGTGCGCTGCGCCGAGGCCTGGATCAGCGGATCGGGCCGGGTCTTCAGATCCAGGAAAGCGTCAAGCGCGTCATCGATCAGCGGATCGGCAAAGCCGTGGAGCTGAAGAACCGTGCCATCTGGAAAATGGACGTTGAGCAAACCCAGAAGCGCCTGATGGACATGGGCAAACATATAGGCCGATGGCACAAGTTCCCAGGCGTGGCCCCAGCCATCATCGATGCACAGGAACGCCTCTTCCTGCGCGTCCCAGGCGACCATCGGCAGGAAATCGGAATAGGCGTCGCGCGCAACCGCGCGGTGCAACGCTGAGATGGTCAGGCCGCCGCCATTTCGCGCGCCGAGCGGGCTCATGGCTGTGTCTCCACAGGCAAAGCAGGCACGGCGGCAGGTTCGCCTTGGCTGGCGCGATCAACTGAAGGCCGCTCGCGTATCTGTTCTAATATGGGGACGCGGGCTGCAGGCTGGACTGGATTGACAAGATAATCGCCGACCACCCATTGGGGTCGTTCGAGAATGGCATAGACATAGCGCGGCATGTAGAGCCGGTCGGGCCGCTCGCGGTCGGCATAGGGCAGGATCAGCGTGCGGACCGTGCGCCCAGGCCGGAGCATCGGCGTAACTGGCGCTTCGACCAGACCCTGCAGCTCTCGATACACGCTGTCGCGATAGCCGTTGAAGGGAGCAGCGCCGTTGCTTCTGCGCTTGCCCGCACCGCTGTTGGCAGGACTATTGGCCTTGTCACGCAGCATCGCCTTGTCGTTGGTCACCGCCGGGTCGGAACGCGACGGCACATCGGCGACCGCGTCGGCATAGGCTTTGTCCGGGTGGATGCACTGGCCATGATCGCTATTCTTGCAGCTGAACTTTTCGCTATAGGGCGACATCAGCGAGCCGACAGTTGTGCAGGCGGGCAGCAGCAACACTGCGCCAGCCAGGAGGATGCTGCGTCCGGGGCACCTCGATGCACGAGGCAGTAGCGGCGCGGACGCTTTATTTTCGCTAAGGATCGACATCAGAATTTGCTCCCCGCTGTAGGTTTGATTTCGAGGGTCACGCCCTCCTGGATGACGACCACCACATCCTTGGCTGCACCGACCTCGACGATGGGTCCGGCCTGGCGGGCGAGGTCGAGATAGAAGTCGGTGAGCTTATCGGAGGATTTGGAGAGGCCGCCTGCCAGCCCGCTTTTGGCGGCATCGCCCGCATCGAGCGATCGCACCGATCCGAGCGCTGAGGTCGAGAGATCGCCAAAGCTGGTCTCGACCGAACTGGTAAAGCCGCTGACGGTGCCCGCGATAAAGGTTCGTGCCAGCGCAGCGCCGGCGCGTGTCACGACTTTGCCTGACAGACCCTTCTTGCCATCGGTATCGACGAAAAAGCCTTTGACGGGCATGTCGACCACCGAATGTTCGTCGAAATCGACGCAGGACAGAGAGACCAGCTGGACCTCGACCCGCTCTTTGGCGAGGCTGCCCGTCGCATTGCCGATGACAAAACAGCCGGCCAGATTGGCTTTAACATCATTGGGCAGGACGGCGGGGGCCTGGACGCGAGCGATCAGGGGTTCCGGATTGGACGTCGCGTCGCGGCTCGCCAGCGCGTCGATACCGGTGAGCAGTCGCGCCTTCATGAAACCAGGCGGCAAATAGATCGTCCGGGTCTTTTTTCGCGCTGCCGACGGCGTCCCCTCCTTTCCCGTTACGGCCGAAAGGGTGGCGGTCGCCGCGCCGATCGCGCCGACGGTCTTTTCCACCGGTGGCGCTGGAGGCGCCGGTGGTGCGATTGGTGGGGCAGGGGGCGGAATATCGCCCAGCGCGCTGTCCAGTTCTGCATTGCCCGGAGGGTCTGGAAAAGCGGGCGCGCTGCCTGGCAAGGCGGAGGGAAGGTCTTCGCCGTCCGACAAAGAGCCCGGTGGCTTGCTGCCGGGGATGACCTTGCCCTCTTCAATCGCGGTGATGCGATCGCCAAGCAATGTCTGGCCGTCGAGAATCTTGCGGACATCGCCGCGCAGCTTGGTTTCGAGGCTGTCGCCGCGCAGTCCCGCGCCCATATCAAGCTTGGAGGCAGCAGGGATGACCGGCTGATCGGTCGCGCTATTGCCCGAAGCTGTATAAAGACCATAGCCCAGCACCGCCACAGTGGCGGCAAGGCCTGCCTGTTTGGCCCGCAGCTTCTGGCTCGCCGACATTGCGGCCCAATGGATCTTGAGGTCGAGCAGCGCTGGACCGCGAGAGATTGGAGGGCTAGGTTCGGGGGGTGCGATCTGGGAGGCGTCTGTTTTGTAAGGCTTGTCGACTTCGCTGGCCTGCGGTTTGAATGGGGCAGCGCGGCTGCGGCTGCGCGGCGGGACTTTCTCGCTCACAGCCCCTCTCCCCGACGCACAATGATGACTCGTGCTGTTTCACCAGCCTTAAGATCCAGTCTGTCGGCGGTGACCGAGAATATCCGTGCGCCCAGTGCTGAATCGAGGAACAGCCGTTCATCCAGCTGGGTCGCTGTGGACACCTCGACTCTATATTCCGATGCGGAAAGACCAGAGCCCTCGACCGCTACACGGCGTATTTCGCTGATGCGGGCGTCAGGCAGGGTGGCGACATGGATAGGTCCGGCACGCGGCGCGACGGCCGAGAAGCTCGCCGGAATACGGTCCTGGAGCATGGCCAGCGTGATCGAGACGGTACGCTCTTCCTCGACCAGCGGTGCCAACAGCTCATCATTGGCTCTGGCCCGCTGGGCGCTGCCTGGCGCAAGCGTGACGGTCTGGGCCGGAATATCCGATGGCTCGGCATAGAGCGGATAGATGGCGCCATTGCAGGTGACGAAAAATTCTGACGCCGTTGTCACGAAGCTACGCGTGACGGCACCTGCGTCATCGACCTCCTTTACCAGAAATTTGATCCAGGCGTCCGAACCGCCTTTCTCGACACTGATCGCTTTCTCCGCCGAGAATTTGACATCCTCGATTTCGCCGCCAACGCAGACCAGATGATTGACGTCGCGGTTGGAGAGGCGGATTGTGCTGGTCTGATCGGGCAGAGCGGTGATCGACTGTCCGAAGGCAGGCATAGCCATGACAAGAGCAAGGCAGCAGAGTGGCGTGCGTGCGCGCAGCGCGCAGGAGAGCGGCGCACGCGCGCTTTTACCCAAGTTCGGCATCGAATTTCTCCTCGGACAGGCGGGTGAGCCAGAAGCGGCCATTTTCGATGGCGTAGCCAATGCGCAGCGTGCCGCGGAATTTGCGGATGACGCCGCCGATGACACGAACCTTTTCGACCGGAACCATGATCTGACTGTCGGTCCAGCTGACGGGCTGATCGGGCCGGATATAGGTGGCGATCGACAGGGTCGGATTGGTCGAGAGTTCGTCGAGCACCCCGTTCAGCGTGTCACGCATGCTTTCATAGGCGGACGGGTGCACTATCGAGAGCAGTTCCTGGAACTGGCGATCGGCGGAATAGGCCGAATAGGTGCCCGACAGCGTGACGATGTTACGCGTCATCGCCCGCAAATAGCCGCTTGAGGGTGTGGAACCGGTCACATAGAGATCGCCGCTGGCGCCGAAGGGCACGACGACCGTGCGCCTGTTCTGGTCGCTTGAATAGACGACCGCGCCCAGCACTGCGGTAATGCCGAACAGACCGACAATCGCAAATTTGAGCAGGCGGTTTTCTTCAAAGAGGTTCGAGGAACCCTGAAGATAGCGGTGAATGCCAAAGCTGGCAGGCTTGCCGATCAGCGGATCGGGCGGAGCACCGGCCTTGCGGCTAAAGAGCGACATTTGCCTTCTCCCTCACTCGTAGAAGCGGGTCTGGGTGGGCCCTGGATAATGGGGAAAGGACAGCAGTCCCCAGCGCCAGGCGAGATGCGGCAGGAAGCCGCGGGGTTTGGACCGCTTCCAGGGGATGAAAAGGAGAAGGGCACCAACGAGCGACCAGCCGATCAGTCCGCCAACGATTAGTCCGACGAAGATGGTCGACATGACCAGTATAAACTCGTCCGACCCAAACCAGAGAATCTGGACAGGCCGATGCAAATACTGGGGCAGACGTTCGTCCATGATACCCTTCTCCTCAGGCTTCGCTACCCGCACGGCGGGGCGTTCTGAAAAGCCACCATTGGCTTTCCAGCTCGGAAGGCATGGCGTTCGGGCGAACGCCCGAAATCCGTGCCAATCAGGTCAGATGGTCATCCCGAAGGACTGGAGGATGCTGTCGGCCTTGATGAGGCAGACCGCCGCCACGATGGTCGGGATACCGATCATGATATTGGAAAACAGGCGCGATACGCCAAACAGGAATGCCGCAACGCCGCCAACAAAGCCCAGCGGTCCCTTGACGCCCTGGTTCACCACGATGTCGTAGATATCGTAGCCAAGGTCGCCGGCGGCGGGCGCGGAAAAAGCATGGGCGATACCGGTCATGGCGAGCAGCGCCACAAGGGCAGTGGTGCCATGGTCGGCAAGGGCAAGCGCGCGGTTGCGCGATAGGGTCATCATCTTTGGTCTCCATCGAAAAGGGAGCCGTCCGCAGCTACGCCTCGCCCGCGAATGATCTCGCTGGCACGCCGAAGGTCGCATGGGACAGCTCCATGAGCGCGCGACCGCCGGCATTCCGGTCCGCCTGTTCCCGCACGCGCAGGAGACAAGGGAGCCATGGCAGGATGAGAGGCATCACCGGTGTGCATCGGGCAATGCCTTCGAAGGGGTCTTTCCCAGTGGCCTACTTTGTGGCGTATCGAGAAACGCCTCCAGCTGCGCCTGCTGGAACCCCGAAATGATCGTGCCATTGGCGATCAGGGTGGGGGTCCCGCTCACGCCGATCTTGCGGACCAGCGCGCTATCGGCTTCAACCTTCGCGCGTCCTTTGGGACAGGTCTCCAGCTTTGCCGGTTTCGCGCCATCATATAGGGCTTTGAACGCAGCTGCCGGTTCAGGTGAGCAAAAGATATGCTCGGCCTTTGATGCAGCGTCCGGGTGAATGCCCGACACGAAGAAGATGAGGCGGCGCACCGGCTTCCCTTCGGCAGCCTTAGTCGCCCAGAAGCGGTCGAGCGCGCGGCAATAGGGACAGTCGGGATCGGTAAACTCGATGATTATGGGCGCATTCTCCGGGCCAATCGCCAGCGCCTGCGCCGGATCGATCGCGGATAATTGCTTGCGCGCCCGGTTTTCCTGATCCAGCGCAGTGAGGTTGAGACCATTGCGATCATAGATGGTCGCAAAGAGGATATGCTCGCTTTGCGGGGCATAATAGATAAGCCGACCACCGGCACTTGCCTGATAAATCGGCCCTGCGACCGGCGATGGCCCAAAATCCTCGAACTGGAGATTGGTGAAGGTCTGGCGCAGCTGTTTCTCAGCGGCTTTTGCAACAATGGCAAGGCTGGGTTCCGACGTCGCGTCCTCAGCCTGGCTGGGACCGGCAAGCGCAAAAATGGAGGCGAAGGCGGTGAGCGCAGGGGCGTATTTCATCGGGCCAGTTCCCCGTAACGCCGGGCCTGGGCTTCAATGAGGCGTGCATCGATCATGATCGATGCGCCAATCGGCAAAAGATCAGCCGAGGTCGGGGATGCAGCTGGTTTGGGACGGATCACAAATTGCCCGTTCGCCTCACCGATATCGAGATGCGCCAGGGGCATAAGGGCCACCGGCATTTTCGCCGGGCGTGACCATCCTATTGATGGTGCCAGCAAGGCAGCCGATACCATCCCTGCCGCAACGGCAGGCCCAATTGCCAGTTTCATATAGGTCTCCTGTTGCGAAGGCGTTTAGCCCTCCGGTGCGACGCAAGATGACGGTCAGGCTTGGGCTTTTCTCTGCCGCAGCAGCCTGAAATTTGTCGTCCACATCGCGATGGCCATCAGTTGCGCCAGCTTTCTCATGGTCGCAATGGGGAGGGCACTGAGATGCCGAAAGCGGCACTGAAGTGCCGAAATCGGCATCTCAGTGCCGTTTTTTGGCAAATTTGAGAAAAAATTGGCGGTGAGCGACTTCAAATTCGCGCTCGGTCGTCTTGATCAAGGGGTCATCCACCCGAATCGCAAAGGGCTTGAGGCATGACAGGGCATCGTTCGCGGACGTACCGGCTGCGCTTGTCGGAAGAGGGGACAGACCTGTTCCTTGCCCAGCACCACCGTCTCGCCCGGATCGCCAGGAGCTTCATTCCCTATGGCGCAACCCTGGGCGTTGCTGTGATGCTCATGGAAAAGGTGGAAACCGACGCGCTCGTAGCAGAGCTGACCATGCCATCGCTCAAGCGTCTGGCAGGCAAATGCGAGCATTTTGTCGGTGCAACCGCTGCGCTCAATGGCGCGACGGACTCCATCCTCAGTCGGCTCGCGGAATCGGATTTGATCGGTGTCCGTCTCTCTGTCGGAGCATTGCACAATCTGGCGATCATGCTGATGGAAAGCTGTGAAGATCATGAGCTAGCCAAGGCCTGGCAGCGCGTGCAGGCGGGCATCGCAAAAAAATAGCAGGGTCGACCGACAGCGAGAGATATGATCCGATCAGGACAATTGCGGCACTGGAACGCCATGTCTGCCTATCCCGAGCGCGACGGTGCTATGGGGGAAATCGATAGTCTCAAAATGGAAACGAATATATTTGACGCGTTGCGTCATCCACGCGAATCTGCGGTCGTTGGAACGTGCATGGACGCTTTGAGACGCGATCAGGGAGGACCTGATGATCTCATCTCAAGGTGGCGCCTTTGAAGAGGGGGCGTCGATACTGGCCGAGGTCAAGTCGATCTCTGGTCGCCGCATTGAAGAACGGCGCAGGCGCCATCGTATAACCCAACAGCAACTTGCCGCCGATGTCGGGATCGGCGTGCGCTGGCTGCGCGAAATCGAAGCGGGCAACCCGAAGTCCCGTTTCGACGATCATGTCGCCTGCACGCACGCCCTTGGCCTTTCGGCGGCGCATCTCCTCATTCCAATGCTGTTTCTGGAGCATCATATGCACTTTCCACGCCATTTTTTCCTCGATGACATGTATGAACTCGAAGCCCGCTGCATAGAATTCATATCTGGCCTGAGCCTGAGGACCTTTCTCCGCCCGACTGGTGGTGGGCAAAATGGTCCGGCAGACTCAGGCACTGCAGCATAGGTGGCGCCATGGCGCCTGACGCCTATACGGCCGCCCGGGTTCACCGGGAGATCAAGCAACTGATCATAGCAGGCAGGTTCCAACCGGGCCTGCCATTGGTCGCCCAGACCCTTGCCGAGAGGTTTGGGACCAGTATTTCCCCAGTCCGCGATGCTTTGAACCGTCTGGTCGGCGAGCGACTTGTCGACATGCAGGGCGGTGGCGGCTTCGCGATTCCGACCCTTAGCAGACGCAGCGCCTTTCATCTCTATAGTTGGCATGCCGACATTGTTCGCCTGATCGTGAAGGTGATGATCCGTTTCGAGGAAATCGGCGCTCCGCCCGTCGCCCTAGTCAGCAAGACAGCCGATGGTGCTGCCATCGCGGCCGCTGCGGCCGAGTTCTTCTCCTTGCTGGCAGGCTGTTCGCCCAATGGCGAGCATCTCGACGCCATCATCCAGGCCGGAGAGCGACTCGCCATCCTGCGTCTCCATGAGGGTGGCATCGGGCGGCAGGGTGAAGAACTCGCGACGCTTTGGAATGTCACCCGTTCGGGCAACAGAAATGCGACGCGTATCGCAATGTGGCAATATCACCGTCGACGTCTGTTACGCGCTGATGAGATTTCATTGGCTGCCACCAGAGGAGTGAGGATTTAGCAGCGGCGCTAAATGAACGGCTTAACAAGCCGAAGACTAAACGACTGTGAGTCGATTGACGGATCAAGCTTATAAGCTCTCAGAATGGGAGCATATAAGATCGGATATATGTCATCTGCCGCCTACCATTATGGACGCCGCAAATAGTGCGGCTTTGTGATGGAGATGAACATGACGAACATCATCGAACATGACGAACTGGTCGTCGATCTGGGCGCTGCCTCGGTCGTGACCATGGGTGCCGGCGTCGGCAACGCCGACAGTCTGGGCACCGAAATCCGGCAAATGGGCATTGCCGACGACTGATCGTGGAAAGGCGCGCATCCCTGGCGATGCGCGCCTTTCTTCTCGCCACTCAGCAATAGGTGCGAGCATGGCTTACAGGCTTCGCGACGGTCTTCATTTTTGCGTGTCCGACGGCCGCACGATATTCTTCGATGTGCCCGGCGACCGCTATTTCGCGCTCAAACCGGAATGGGACAGCGCCTTTCAAAAATTCTCGCAAGATGAAAAGCCCGTGCCTGAACTTGCGGAGCTGGAGCGCGCGCGCATTCTCATCCGCTGCGATGGCGCCTGCGCGCCAATCCGCCCGGCTGCTATCGAAAGGCCAACCAGGGATTTCAGTCTTAAACCGTCATCGCCCTTTGTTCGCTATGCGATGCGATGCATCCTCTGCCAGCTTCGCGCAATTGTGTGGCTGCGCCTGTCCAGTTTTGAGGTGATTATCAACCGACTTGGGACGCGCCATCCGGCCAATACCGCCAACCGCGCGGAGGATTTCATAGGCTTTAGCCAGGCATTTGCTGCGACTGCGCCATTGCGCCCCCGGCATCGCCATTGCCTCTCAAGCTCGATCGCCTATGTCGATATGGTCCGTGCATCTGGCATGGCCGCGACGTTGGTGATGGGCGTAAGTGCCCAACCTTTCTCTGCGCATTGCTGGGTGCAGTCCGGCGATACCGTCCTCAATGACCGACTTGAGAATATTCGACCCTTCCAACCAATTTTTTGCGTCTGATGCTGCGTCAGTTTCTCATATTTTCGAGTTCGGCGCAGGTTGCGCTCGACGGGCTGATCCAGCGAGCGCAGAGCGCGACCGGCCTGCGTCACGCCATCCAGCAACAAGGGCTCGCGATCCTTGTCCGATCGATCGAGGATGTTCTGATCATACCGGGTGGCAGGGGATATATCCTTGGCACCCTGTTTGCAAAATATGGGCCTGCCAGCAGAATAGCACCTGACGATCTGCAATGGCTCGAGCCTTTGGCGCAATCTGATCCTAAAGGGTCGCTGCGTGACCGCTTTTGGGGTGGATATGTCGCCCTGCTTGCCGATGGCGGCGGTTTGACAATGATGCGGGATCCCTCCGGCGCGATGCCCTGCTATATTATCCCGCTATCGGGTGGCTGGGCAGCGGCGTCCGACGTATCTCTCTTCGTGTCCGCCGGTATTTTGAAGCCGACAATCGCTTGGGACAAAATACCGCGTTATCTCGCTGCAAAAGATTTGCCTGCTACAAGGACGGCCATTCAACATGTTCGGGAGATTTTGCCGGGAACCTATGAGCGTCTTGAGGACGAGCAGAGCAGTGTAACTAGCTTCTGGTCACCCTGGGACCATATATCGCCGGTAGAGCGGCCTGGCGCGGCGGCGATGGAGGAGCGCCTAAAGCGGACTGTGGATCATTGCGTTGCATCATGGGCGTCAACCACAGGCGCTGCACTCCTGACCTTGTCGGGTGGCCTTGATTCATCAATTGTCGCCTCGGCTTTGAGAACAAGCAAAAGGCCCTTTAGCTGTGTTACGATCAGCACCGGGGATGGGCTTGGGAATGAACGGGACTATGCCCATGCTATGGCCAGCGCTGTCGGTGCTTCTCTGATCGAGGCGCACTATGATTTGGCTGACATCGACCTTTCCGTGTCGAGCGCCAGACATTTTCCCAAGCCGATTGGCCTGATCCATGAGACCGCTTTTCACGCCGCCGCGATGCGTGTGGCAGGGGTGGCGGAAGCCGATGCAATCTACACCGGCAGTGGCGGAGACAATGTCTTTTA
Organism: Sphingobium sp. GW456-12-10-14-TSB1; assembly: GCF_059424385.1. Lineage (NCBI taxonomy): Bacteria > Pseudomonadati > Pseudomonadota > Alphaproteobacteria > Sphingomonadales > Sphingobiaceae > Sphingobium > Sphingobium sp. GW456-12-10-14-TSB1. The sequence continues at coordinate 620,033 of NZ_JBWKZI010000002.1, forward strand.
CAACAGCAATTCGCTGCGCCCGTTGCTTGATTGCATAAGAGCACGAGGCCTTGGTGCCGACGCCTTGCGAACATTGCACGATATTGCCGGAAAATTGGAGTTATCGGCATGGACGGTTTTGTGCCAGGCCGTGCGTCAATATCGACAGCTAAAACGCCCCTATGCCTGGCAGTATAATCTCCAATTCATGACGCGTGAGGCCCGGCAAGACATAATGTCCAGGCCGCTATCCCATCCGTGGCTTGAAGAACAGAATGGCGCGCGCGCAGGCAAGGTTGGGCATGTTGCCTTTCTGCTGCGCATCCAGAATCACCTTGAGGGCTATCTGCGCGCCTTCGACATGCCGCTCATAAATCCGCTCATCTCCCAGCCCATTGTCGAACTGGCGCTTGCAATACCCGCCTGGCACATGGTCGAGGGCGGCCGCGACCGCGCCGTCGCACGCAAGGCCTATCATGATGCATTGCCGCCGATCATCCGGGACCGGCGGCGCAAGGGCAGTCCGAGCAGTTTTGCAATCGCTCTTCTCCGCAGCAAAAGGAAGGAAGTTTGCGACCGCCTGATGGACGGCCAGCTGGTCGCGCGGGGCATGGTTGATGCCGACACTCTAGCCGTGGCCTTGGCATCCGATTCCGGCTTAGAGCTGAGCTATATGCGCCTATCGGCTCTGCTCGACATGGAAGCTTGGATCGAACAATGGCGCGGATGATGTAGCGGCTATGTAGCGCGCTGAGCATCTAATCCGATGTCGGCAAATGTATTGGGTCTTGTTTCCAATCTCTCCTCATCTGCGCCCAGCGCGACGCTTCCTCACGCTCGATGCCATCGGCGGGCATCTTGTCCATCAGCCAGAAATCGAACCATCGTAGATTGCGGCGATAGACGTTCAGGCGGTGGATTGGCTGGCGCTTGATATGGAGTTCGTCAGGGAAGATATAGACATCAACCGGACTATTGGCAGCGCGCAGCGCGCGTACGGCTTCCAGCGTGGGGTAAAGCTCACCATCAGCCACTTGCATGAGAATGGGGAAAGCAACGCGGCTGGCATTGCGGGAAAGCGACATTTGCGACCAGATGGCTGAACTGGCGTCTGGCGAAGCGGGCCAGCCTATGCTTTGATAATGTTGCTGGATGGCGGCACCCAGAAGCCAGGTCTGGGAGGGCTCCCAGCAGCAGCCGCTAATCGATGCAGCCTTGAACATTTGGCTGTGCAGCGCCGCAAATTGTGTCGTTGTCGAGCCGTCACTGAGTCCAGTAATCCCGATCCTGTCCGGATCGACCAGGCCTGCGTCGATCAACTCCAAGACCTTGGTCTCTATGGTCGACAGGATATTGCGTCGTGCGAAAAAGTCGGCATTTTCGCGCCTTTGCCGTTCAAGTGGCGTAAGATGCTTGGCGGAGACGGGCGATTGGGGGCGCTCGATGTTGAGGACCAGATATCCTGCCTTTGCGAAAAGCTGGATGGGGAATTCATCGCCCGTGCCCCCGCGCAGAAATCCCCTACTTTCATATTGGGTGATAATCAGCGGATAGCGGCGGCTCGGCTGGAATGTCGGTGGATAGACAAGATCGCCAAAGCTGCGGATTCCCATCGCATTGGTCCATTGCAGCCGCTCAACTCTACCGCGGATGATCATTGCATAATCGGGATTTGGCTCGAAGATGGGCCTGCTCTTGCCGTCCTGCAGACTGATCCTGTCTATATATCGGGGCCGGGTCGCGTTTTCGCGCACACACAGGGCATCATCGTCGATGGGTACGCATCCCCTGAGTAGGTCGCTCGTCTGGAAAAGGCGGGCAGGATCTGTGTCGCCGCCCTTCCATTCGTAAATGGCAGCGAGGCTTCGGCCCCATCCTTCTCGCCGTACGAACCGGATATGTCCGGCCTGCGTGACCCATGGCTGACCTTCGATGTCGGTGCAGCTGGCGCGGCGACAAAACTGCGCCGCCGTCCCGAACACCATATGGATCCGGCTCATACCCTCGGCATCCGCTTTGACATCGACCATTATCGCGCCGCTGCGCAGAGCCGCGGATCGATCGTTGGTGAAGGCGGCGATCTCCGCCTGGGTTGCTGGCCCGCGAGCGCTGCCGTCCAGATCCACTCTATAAAAACGATAGGAAGCACCACCGCGCGGAAAGGGCGCGCGCGACGCGAATGGAAAGAAGCGATCATCGAGACGGTAGCCCCGTGCCGCTTCCTGGTTCAGCTCTTCCGTCGACGAACCATCCGCGCGCTGCTTGTACACCAGGCTTTTGCCGTCGGCCCCGAAGCGAAAATCGACGATATCATCTTCTGGTGCTGCGACGGGGCGACTATGGCCCCCCACATCCCAACGCCACAATTGCAACCGATCATTGACGAGCTTCAGAAAAGCCAGATTGTCTCCGTTTGAAGACCATAAAGGCGTGATGACCTTGGTGATGCCAGTAGGAAATCCTCGCGTGCCAAAGAAATTATCATAGCGCCAGAAGGCGACGCCGGGTCCCGCGTCGATCAGCGATGCTTGCCCATCCTGGTTGACGATATAGATGCCGGAGCAATAGCTGTTGGACCTCCCGTCGGCCCTTCGCACGGCAACAGCGAGGCGTGATTGATCGGGCGAGAGGGTAAAAACAGGATCGCTTTCCATCCCGCCATTGGAGCCGATATCCAGAGTCTCGATGAGATCGGTGGCCTCGATGGGGCGAGTGGCTCCCGCCGGCCGGCGAATCTCTAACATCTTCGCGCAATCCAGATCCGCAGCTACGACCGGCAGGGCGGCCGTAGCTGCGCCAGCAAGGCTCATCGCGAGGGAGATGAGCATTACCAGGCCTTGGAAAGGGTAAGACTGATGGTGCGCCCGATCGCGGGATAATTTGTCGCATCATAATTGGGCAGGGCGACGCTTGTCGTGCGAATAAGCGACGGCTTCCGATTCAGGATGTTCTGGCTCGCAAGTAGGAATGACCAACCAGCCCAGAGGCCGCTACCGTGAGGCTTCCAACCAATGGTGGCGTCAGCCGAATGAAAGGCTTTGACCCGGTAGGTCGTGCTGGTTCGGCTGTCTTTGGTGCCGCCAAGATAATTATAGGCGATCGCTATGCTTATCTCGCCGCGCTTCCAGCTAGCGTTCGCGCTCCCGCGCCAGTGCGGTGGCCGGAATATGGTGCCGGCCTGTTCGAAGACGGGTTGCCCCGCGCTTAGCTGCTGATCGCTTTTGAGGTAGCTTGCATTGGCTTCAAGCTTGAAATCGCTGCTGCCGGTAAAGAAAGCATAGGCGATCGAACTATCCACCCCCTGAATATGTTGACGGGCGACATTCTGATATCCGGTGTAGACGATCGCAGCAAGATTTGCAGGATCATAAGCGGCGCCACTTAGATTTTGAACGCCGAGCGGCAGGCTGGCAGTTGCCGCCAATACCTGATCGAGGGTCGGATTGAGAATGATGAGGTCGGCATATTCGTCCCTGAATGCCTGCGAACTGGACGCTATGGGATAGGTTACGCGGTTTTTGTAGCGGACGTCGAAGAAACTGGCCTCGAGTTTCAGACCCGCTATCGATGAAGGCTCCAACTGGACGGTGAATGTAAGGGTCCTGGCCTTTTCAGGCTCCAGCGCCTTTCGACTTCCGTCGATCTGCAGAACATTTTCGTTGGTTGGAGGCGCTGGCAGGTATCGGCTTGAAGCGTAAAGCGTTGCCTGCGGAGCGATATTTAATTGGCTGAGCGTCGGCGCCTTGAACGATTTCCCCCACGCAGCCTTGAGCGTCAGATCGGCGATCGGCTGATAGGCAATGCCAAGCTTGGGTGTCGCAAGGCTGCCCATCTGGTCATAGCGTTCATATCGCAACGCGCCGGTGATCTCCAGCGCGTGAATGAGGGGCAATGCATTTGCGCCAGCGATGAGCGGCAGAAACATCTCGCCATAAGCGAATAGAGCGGTCTGCGAGTCTGTATAATTTTGGATGGCAAAGGTTGCAGTTGACGTCGTTCTGAAGATCGAGCCATCCAGGCCGTTGGCACGCAGTCCGGCCCCCAGCGCGACACGTGCGTCGCCACCCGGTAAGGCAAAGAGAGGGCCTTCACTGCTGAACTCTGCTGACCAAAGGTCATTCTTGTAGCGCACATCGTTGACGAACAACCGGCTGCTGCCTGAGAAGACTTCCGCCTTGACCCCGCTATCGCTGATAGCGCGCGTGAAGCGGGCGGTCATTTCCCAGTCGGCAGGCAGGTGGAAGGTGAGGGAAGGGCTGATCGACCAACTCTCGACGTCCGGGGAGGCGGTGGCGCCGGACTGAATATTCGTGCCGCTGCCATTGGGCAGTGAGAAACGGGATTTACGGCGGATATAGTGGGCATCGAGCCCGAACTCCATGACGTCGCCCAAGGATTGATGGCCTGCAACCACAGCGCTCAATTGCTTGTTTGACGGAAATATGGTCATTTCAGGGTTCACATCGCCATGCGTGTAGGAACGCTGGCCGGCAGAGACGTCGGTCGCCTTGGCGAAATCGCCGGCGATCATGATGCCGCCGCTATTCCATCGGCGACCCGTCACGCCGCTATATTGCTGCTGAAACGCCCCGCCATCGGTCGCGCCGCCAATTCTCGCGCTGGTTTCCAGGCCGTCGAAATCGCGGCGGAGGATAATGTTGGCGACGCCGCCGACCGCATCGGAACCATAAAGTGCCGATGCGCCGTCAGCGACAATTTCGACCCGCTCGATCGCGGCCAGCGGGATAGCCGAGATATCGATGCCCTGGCTCACCGCGTCATAGGCAAGCCGATGTCCGTTGAGCAGGGTGAGCGTAGCGTCTGCGCCCAGTCCCCTGAGGTTAAGGGCGGACGACGACGTGACATTTTCCGAACCATTCTGCCGAGCGGACACCACGCCTGGGTTCTGGCCGCCATTATAATTTTGCGGGATGCTGCGTGCGAATGATCCAAGGTCGCTATGGCCGAGCTCGACGATTTTCTCGCGGCTCGCCGAGATTACCGGAGATGTTGGCTTCGCGCCGCGAATGCGGGATCCGGTGACCGACAGTTCGATGTCCGTCGCGCTGGTTACCGCCTCGCGCGACGGCGCTTCTCGCCCCCGCAGGGTGATGGTGCGCTCCCTGATGTCAGCGGTGAGGCCCGAAGGCGCGAGGAGGGCGGCTACAGCGTCTTCGAGCGTGTAGGCCCCGGCGAGAGACGGGGCGCGACGACCCTTGAGCGACCGGCCGTCGGCAACGAGTTGATAATCGCTCATCCTGGCTATGGCGCGCAGCGCATCGCCAAGATCCTGCTCAGGCAGATCGTAGCTTTTGGGTGCTTCCTGGGCATGGATCTGGGGAACCAGAATGCACATGGAAAGTGCAACGCCGCTGAGAAGTGCAATTTTACCGATACGCATGAAACTTGCCCCCTTGTTCCGCAGGGCCTCTTATTGAGGCTCAGAACGGAAGACGGGCGCGTGCCTATCTAAAGCTGCAATGCGTCATTATTTTTCGGCGGTGAGCAGCAATATGTCTTTCTGGGTTCGTTCGATCTTGAGGTTGAGAAAGCCGCTCAAGGCTTGGGCAACGCGCTCAATATTGCGGATTTCGATGTCAGCGAAAATCTCGCGCGCGCCCAGGGTCGGCTGGGCCAGAAAGATCTTGGTCTCGCTATAGCTGTTTGCTTCGGCGATGACGTCGCTGATCGGGACATAATCATAGCTCTTCACGCCGCTCACCCATTGCTGCTCTGACGGTTTGGCAGAATTGACGGAAAAATCCGGGATTTGTCCAGCCTTGAGCGTCAATAGCTGGCCGGAATGCAATGTAAGGGCTTTGGGCCGCTCGCGAGAGAAAGTGCGGGGTAGTGTGACATTGACCTCGCCTTCGATGGCATGAACGCGCGTGCGCTCACGGGTCGTCATGTCGAACTGGCCGACGCCTGCCGTCACCTCAATGCCGCGGCCATGGACCATGAACGGCCTTGCCGTCTGGCTGGCAACGGTGAAGCGGGCACGTCCACGCTTGAGTTCGATCGTGCGGCGCTCGGCAGTATATCCGACCAGAACCAAGGTGTCGGTATCCAATAAGATAGAGCTGCCATCTTCAAGGCGCTCCGTGCGCACCTCGCCGACCCGCGTCTCCAGCGGCGTGCGCGCCTCGCTCTGCCCGATCAGCGAGGGAGGCCCATCGGTTGAACGCCAAAGCAGAGCCGTTGCCGCAAGAAGGCAAAGCGCCACTGATGCGGCGAGGAGAAGCCGTGGTTGACGGCTTTCCACTTTTCGCGTCTGGTGCAGGAGAGGCCCGCGCGAATGCGTTTGGGCCGCGGCTTGGCTTGCCTGCTGCACGGTGTCTACCACGCGCAGATAGGCGAGCTTACGGGATGGGTTTTCGGCGATCCAGACGTCAAAGGCACGCTGATGCGGACCCAGCCTGTCGAGATTCCTGGGGTCTGGCACGGCGTCCACGTCGGCCATGATGAGCATGGCCCATTCATGGGCATCGCGCGATCCTTCGTGGGGATCCTGATCAGCAGGCTGGTCAGTCATCATTCGCCTCGCGATAGGCTGTAACATGGCGAATGGCTTTGAGCATCTGTTTCTGCACGACCCAGAGCGGAAGATCGAGCTCCGCTGCAATCGCGACATAGGTCTGACCTTCGACCCGATTGCGCATGAAGATATCGAGCGTTTGTGGCGGAAGTTGGTTGAGGATCAGCGTCCAGCGCGCCAGATCTTGCTTTGCCTGCAACTCGCGATGGGTGTCGGATGGGGCAATTGCATGCAGGCCATCGTCGAGCGGCTTGGTGCGTTTCGACAACAGGGTCGATCCGCGCTCGACGAAATCGCGCAGCAGGTTCGTCGCGATGCGCGTGAGGTAAGCCTGCGGGCTGGCAAGCGCTTGTGCGGGCGCTGCGCGCACGAATCGGGTGAAGCTTTCCTGGGCGAGTTCGTCGGCATCGGCCTGATTGCCAAGCTGGCGCGCGAAGAAGCGCATGAGGCGGGGCTTCTCCCTTGTGTAGAATTCCGGGAAGCTGAACCTGCCGGAATCTCTGGTTATGACCGGATCGCGCAGGCGATCCTCGCTTCTGCCCTGGCTCATTCGTCGCACCTATGTCCTCTCGGGGCGACGGCCAAAGCCGGATGTTAGTAACCTGGCATACACACAGGCGCATGCGCCTTTACCGTTGCCGGCTGGACATACGCGCATGCCACCCGGCCCCAGTGAAACTGCGACCGAGCTGTATATGCAGGGGTTACTAAGCCCCACTTCTGCGCTTTCAACAGAAGCGGGGCTACCTTGCCGGATTGGCGGGGCAGCGCAACCCCCTAAGAAACCCATTATGACGTTTTTACGAAGCGAATTAGCAGCTGAAGCAGGGGGTGGGCGACTGCCCGCTGCGCGGGCATCGCGCTCGTGTCGGCACGGCGTGCCGCCGCGCCGACCGGGCTCGGCTGCGCCGATCCCGGCCCTACGGGCGGTGATCGCTGTCGCAGCGGTGAGGGCGGGGTGTGAAGCTGGGAGGTGGCGAGGAGAAAGAGGGTAGGGGACAGGCAGGACGCGTGATGCCTCCCGCACGGGAAACAGCATTTCCAGGGGTTAGAAGGGGAGGGAGAGTGGGTTGGGTGTCCCTGGAGGGACTGAACCCGATTTGCGGAGTGTCCTGATGTGACCTATCTAACTGTCCTGCGCCAGGCATTGGCGAAATTGATTTTGTGCCTTCAAAACCTGGCGGACGATGACCGTTGCTGCGCGCGGATCGACCGCTATCTCGATACTGTTGACCTGCAGATGATAGCCGAACCGATTGGCCCTGGGGGCAGCGAGGAAGCTGCGCGGATCAGGCAAGTTGTCGCCGGAATGGAGCCGCTGACGCGCGGCATACTCATTCTTGTCGTCGGACGAAAAATGAGCGTGGCCGAAGTATCACGGCGTTTTGGAATGCGCGAGGAGCGGGTGTGTCGACATTACCGGGCAGCCGTGGGCGAGGTGGCGGCGCGTTGCGAGGCGAACGGTGTGAGGTAAATCGCTGGCCCGCCTGTTGAGCAGCTAGACGGCAAGGACTGGGACTTTCCGGGCTGTCCGCTTCGGAGCGCTCCATCGGAATAAGCTGCCGTTCAGGGATCCCGTCGTGCGCATTTTTGAGGAAGAGCGTCGGGCAATTGGAGACAGCCCGGCTGAGGGTGGCTGTCGTTAAAAGGAGATATGTATCGTGGCGGCTAATCGCCTTGTCGATTGGAGATCAGACTAACACTCACCGCAGATAGCTCCAGAATGATGACATTTGCCTCCTTGTTAGACAATGATAAGCGGGCAACAATCTAGGCGCGGGCCGGTAGGAGCGATCGCTGTTTAACAGGCGGTCGAACTGCTAATATCGGGGCGCAGCACGCGGGGGGATTATGAAGCTGAGCGCCGTTTCGATACGTAATTTCCGACGCTTGGAAGCCGTCGCAATCGACATTGAGGACAAGGAGACTATCTTCGTCGGACCCAACAACAGCGGAAAGACATCGGCGACCGCGATCTTTCGCTCATTTCTCGGCGACCGAGACTTTAAAATCCACGATTTCGCGGTTGCTAGGATGGCGGATTTCGACGCCTTCGGGGCTGATGACGAAGCCACCTCGCTGCCGGAAATATCACTCGACCTCTGGTTCACGATCGATCCGAACACGATCGCCTTCGGGCGGGTTTTCACTTTGCTTCCAAAATTGTCGGACTTCACTCGGGTCGGCATCCGGCTGTCATACGGCGTCGAGGAGCCAAAAAAGCTGCGAGATCAATATTTCGCCGCTTACCCCGCCGATGCCGACGGGAGTCGGGCGAAAACGCTTTCCCAGTATCTGTCGACTGATAACAATCTGAGCCGACATTCCGCCGTGCGATATGCATCGCTGGAGGAAAGGGCCGTCGAAGGCGGCGGACTGGAGGTGCATGCTAACCAGCTGGATCCCGACGAGGGCCGTCGCCTACTTAAGCATCTCATTCGAGTCGATTTTGTCGATGCGCAGCGGAATATCAATGACGATGACAGCAGCCGTAGCAATCGGCTCTCGTCCGCCTTCGCCTCTTACTATCGAAAGAATCTGGAGCAGACAGACCATGCTGCGGAAGCGCATCGGGTCATCGACGAGAACAATCAGAAGCTCACCGAGCATTACGCGAAGCAGTTCGATCCGCTGATCAGCCTGATCAAAGATCTTGGCGTGCCGTCGATCAACGATCGCGAGCTGCGAATCATATCGTCGCTCAGTCCGGAGACCGCGCTACGCGGCAATACCGAGTTGCTCTACGTCGATCCCGGGCGCGCGCATGAACTGCCGGAACTCTACAACGGGCTGGGGTTCAAGAACCTCATATATATGGCCATTCAGGCCAGACATTTTCACTCGCAGTGGCTCCTTACCGCCGAGAATCGCCCGCTCTGTCACCTCATCTTCATCGAGGAGCCCGAGGTGCATCTCCACGCTCAGGTCCAGCAGACCTTCATTGCGAACGTGTGGAGCGTGATCGATCAATCCGCGAAGGCGGCGGGGCAGGCAGACCTCGTACCGCAACTGGTGGTCACAACGCACTCGTCCCACATTCTGGATGCGGTCGACTTCGAGAAAGTTCGCTATTTCCAGCGTTGCCATCTGAGCGGTGAGGTCGCCAATGGCGGTATTCGCAACGCTTCGGACGTTCGAAGCCTGCGGGCCTTTCAGCCCGAGGCAGAGGTCATCGACGGCATACTCGTATCACCCGCTGAATCACTGGCATTCCTGAAACGCTATCTCCGCCTCACTCACTGCGATCTGTTCTTCGCGGATGCCGCTATTCTCGTGGAAGGTGCCGTCGAGAAATTGCTCATGCCGTCGATGATCGAAGCCTCGGCGTCCCGACTGCGGGCGACATACCTGACCGTTCTGGAGGTAGGCGGCGCGTTCGCGCACCGCTTCGAGGGGCTACTGGCGTTTTTGCGGATCCCATATCTGGTCGTGACCGACATCGATTCCGTCGCGCCGACCGGTTATCCGAGTGCTTGCAGAGCCGACGTGCCCGATGCACGGACATCGAACGCAACACTGAAAAAGCTCTGCGTGCAGACAACTATCGGCGGCCTGATGGGGATGGCATCCGCCGACAAGATCAATGTCGCGCAGGATCGCTGTATCGCCTTCCAGACGGATATCACCGTCACCGACGGCGCCGTGCAGCAAGCATTGCGCCCCCGAACGCTGGAGGAGGCGATAGCTTACGAGAATTTCGCGCTCCTACGCGCGGGCACGCTTTCCGTCGGCATCGACATTCCAGAGGTGCTTCCCGACGCTTATCAGGCGATCTATGATCGCATCCGGTCGGACAATTTCAAGAAGACCGACTTTGCCATGAGTCTGTTGGCCGGTGCCACGGCCTGGAAGGTGCCGCTCTACATCGGTGAGGGGCTCGGCTGGCTTGAAACACGCCTGTGCGGGCCAGCGCCGGCACCGAATGCCCCAGCGGGAGTTTGACGATGGCGACATGGGTCGAGAGCGAAGCCGACGCCAGGGTGCGCGATTGCCTCGATGGCCACCGCAGTTTCGCACTGATTGCGGGCGCGGGCTCCGGCAAGACGAGTTCGCTAGTCGAGGCATTGGACCGTGTCCGTGATCGTGAAGGCCGCGCGCTACGGCAGAATGGCCAACGCATCGCCTGCATCACGTTCACGAAGCGTGCGGTCGAGGTGATCAAATCGCGGCTGGGTTTCGACGATCTCTATCTCGTCTCTACGCTGCACGGATTTCTCTGGGAACAGATTGGGCGTTTTCAGGACGACATTCGGGATGCGTTGCGCCTTGACCGGCTGCCGGCCCTGATTCAGAAGGAGCGGGACAAGGACAATGGCGGCAATAGCCGAACCGCGCGCGATGCGCGTGCCAAGGCTGAGCGTCTGGACGGGGAACTTGCCGGCCTCGATGAGGTGAAGGAGTTTCAGTATCGGGATGTCCGGTTCAGCGACTATCCGAAAGGCCGCTTGAGCCATGACGATGTGATCGCGATCGCATCGTATCTTCTGGCTCATAATGCCACCTTTCGGCGGATCACTGGCCTCAGATTTCCCTACATCTTCGTTGACGAAGCCCAAGACACGTTCGAAGGCATTGTCACGGGCCTCAATCTCGTTGGTGTCGGGGAGGGCCTGCCGATCGTCGGCTATTTCGGCGATCCGTGGCAGCAGATCTATGATGAAACCGCCCATTCCTTCGCGCCGCCCGAAGGCGCTGAGACGATCACGAAAACCGAAAATTTCCGGTGCTCCGAGAGCGTCATCCGGCTCCTCAACGCATATCGAAGTGACGTCGAACAATATGCTGCGGGTGACAATAAAGGACGGGAGGGCAGTGTAGAATTCAGGCTAGTCCAGTCTGAGGTGCCTGAGCTTCCCAGAAACCGATATTCTGACGCTCAGATCGAACGGGCGCTGGTCCGGATGGATGCGGCGGTTGCGGACTGGGACTGGCAGGATCGCGATGATGTGATCAAGCTCTTCCTCGTTCGACAGATGATCGCGCGTCGAATGGGGTTTGCCGAGCTCAATCGCTTGTTCAACGGCTCGTATGCCTCATCGCGCGCCGAAGACGACTTCGAAGCCGGCGAGCATTTTCTGCTTGTTCCGCTCACACAAACGATCCTGCCATTGATCACAGCGCGGGGCGATGGCGACAGCCGTGCGATCATCGATATTTTGAGACGCGATAGTCCCGCCTTTGCAGCGGACGGGCCGAACGCGCCGAACACGCTGAAAATGATGATCGACACTTCCAATGCGCTGGTTGGTCAGCTGGCTGACCTCTGGACAACTGGCACGCTCGGCGACCTCCTTCGCTTTTGTCACGAAAGGCAGATTATTCGCACATCCGACAAATTGCGCGAGCATCTCACCCGAGCCCCGCGCGCCGAGGAGTATGACGCCGATGCCCATAGCCTCGACAAGGGTGACTGGCTCGCCGATGCATTTTTCCAGATGGGCGTGGACCAGATCGCGCCTTACGCGACCTTCATCTCCCGCAATACGGCGTTCAGCACCCAGCACGGCGTGAAGGGCGAGGAGTATCCCAAGGTGCTGGTAGTTTATGATGATGTCGAGGCGAACTGGAACAACTACAATTTCACCAAGATCCTCACCCCCGCGACCGCAGGAGAGCCCACCGACGGCCAAAGAGAGCGCGGGCGGAAACTCGCCTATGTCTCGTTCTCCCGTGCGCTGGAGGATCTGCGTGTCTTGCTGTTCACACCCAACCCAGCAGCCGCTCGGACTGAGCTTCTCGAGCGCAAGTTGCTCGAGCCGGATCAAATATCGGTGGTCGAGTGATGGAGCCGATCGGGCGCGCGATCGAATTCGACCTCAAGCCGGGAAGCCTCTACCTCGGCGTCGCCTGCAAGAGCTGCGGCGGCCCGATCGTGCTCGCCCGGATCGATGGCGTTACGCCGCCGACGCCTCTCCTAGGCACCGCGTTCCAGATTGCCTGTGGAGATGGGGCCTGCCTAGCGCAGCACAGCTACGGACAAGCTGATATGTGCCGGTTCCGGTGGCCGGGAAGGAAATGAGCTCGACCGGCTGAAGGGGACGGGCCTCCGCGATCAGCTGAAGATTGGCGTAGGTCGCCATTGCCTCGAAATCCTCGCCAATCTGCTTCGCCTCATAGGGAAAGACGGTGTTAAGGCGCCGAACCGTGCCGGTCGCGACGCTCGCCAGAAACGCGAGTGTCTTCTCGGTAAAAAGATCGTGCTTGCCGGGAATAGCCACGATCGACGGACCGGCGCCCGATGCGCGGGCCATTGCGTCGGTCCCGTCACGCCACGTCCTGCGAACATGCCAGGCGATCATGTCGGCTGCCTGCAATGCGACCTCGATCTGATCGTCGGCGTGGCGCGGATTTTCGAGAAGGAATGCGGCAAGGGCCGGTTCCATACCCTGCCTCAGCGCGGGATAGGATTCCCGAAGCGCCGTTTCGTGCTCGATCTGGCGGTCGAACACGAATTCTGCGGTCTTACCAAACCCATGCTCCGCCACCAGTTTGTAAGCGGTGGCAATCGTGAGGTGGAACATCATCTGGTACGGGCGGTCCATCCAAGCCATCATCTTACCCGCAAAGATGCGTTCGTAATCGTCGTGGCGGACGATCACCGCGACAGTGGCCGTGGCGTGTGTGCGGAGGATTTCTCCGAGCCGGGCAAGCTTGGCGTCCCGCTCGCTGCGCGGAACGCCCTTGAAAGCGCCGCGCCCGGCATTGGCGTCCTTCATCTTTAAGAATGGGATCGCGGGCGGTGAGGCCAGTTCCGCTATCCATTCGGCTTCGAAGGTCGCAACCTGTTCGGCTTGAAACGCAACGCCGCCGAGCACGAAGACCGGTGGATCATTTTTCCCGCTATCGTCGATATAAAAACGAAGACTCATATCCCCTGCTTTAGCTGTTAGGCGCTTACAGCTAGCTTCCGCTATTTTAAGGCTTTGCGCGATGCCCTTTTTGGCGGGTTAGTCCCCAGAACTTGCTGGGCGGCTCACTGCGCAGACCTTGGCGTTAGAGATAGGAAAGCTGTCGGTCTGGACTGGAGGGATGAGAATTGGCGCGCGAATGGCGACGAAGGGTCGATTCACATGCCGCTGAAACTGCCCGCCATTGTCGCATCAGTGCGATCGGCTCTGCGCCAATAGGTGGAGAGTTGGCGCCGATTGGCATTCGCGTCTAGTATCGGTGGAACAGCGAGAGAATTTTTACCGCAGAACATACCGATAAGGATGCACTCTTGCTCGAAGGCCCACGCCTGAATCCGCTTTCAGGCTCGAAACCTGAAGCAACGGTCAAACTGATCCACGGCTACGGTTCGAATGGCGAGGATTTGATCTCGCTGGCAGCGATGATGCAGCCCTGGCTGCCATACGCTGTTTTCGTGGCGCCCAATGCGCCTTCGCTGCTTCCTCAAATGGCAGCGGCCCACCAATGGTGGCCTATCGAGACTTTCTCCATGGCCGAGCGCGCCGCTGGCGCAGCTGCCGCGGCGCCAGCCCTTGATGATTTTATCTCTGTAGAACTTAAGAAGGCCGGCCTGACCAGTGATCGCCTGCTGCTGGTGGGGTTCAGTCAAGGTACGATGATGGCGCTCCATGTCGGACTTCGCCGGCCGGAGACTGTTGCGGGTATTGTCGGTATCTCAGGCATGCTGGTTGCCCCGGAAAGCCTGGAGGCAGACATACGCAGCCGTCCTCCGGTTCTGCTTATCCATGGCACGCAAGACGATGTTGTACCATTCCGTTCGATGGAGTTGGCATCTTCGGCACTCGCCGCCGTTGGGAGACTCTTGCTTCGTCAGGTCTCGGCCATAGTGTAGGGCCGGACGGCCTTTCTGCCGCGATTGCGTTCGCACGTGGCGTCCTCTCCCGCTCCTGAAGGATGAAGCTTATCACCCCGTCCATCGTTTCTTCCCCTATGTTCGCCTTTCTCGACTTCGAGGCGTCATCCCTCTCCAAGCTGAGCTACCCGATCGAAGTTGCCTGGGTGTTTGAGGATGGCAGGAGCGAATCCTACCTGATCCGGCCCGCGCAGCAATGGACGGACTGGGATGTCGAAGCAGAGGCTGTCCATCACATTTCACAAGAAATGCTGCAAGAAGACGGCCTCCCGCACGACGTCGTTGCGTGGCGCATGGTTGAGCAGTTGTCCGGTCACACCCTTTTTGCAAGCGCGCCGTCCTGGGACGGAAAATGGATGAGCGCCCTTCTTCGTGCCGCCAAGCTCCCGCGCCACGCCTTACGTATCCGCGACCCCGAAGAGGCGCGCGCTGAAGCCGCCAGGCGGATACTCGCGCCGGTCGTTTCGCCCGAACGTCTGCATATAGAGATCGACGATCTGCTAAACCTGGTCGACGTCAGGCGCGAAGAGGGGGAGCCGACACACCGCGCGCTCGCGGATGCTCTGGACGAACACCGCCACTGGCTGGATGTCGTGGCCGCAGCGACAGCTCTTGCCGGAAAGGCTGAGGGTGGCTGACCATCCGGTGCCCCTGGTCTATTTCGGCGCCCTCAGCGATACGTGCGCTAATCCCGATCCGACCCTCACAAGCCGAGTAACCAGAGTGTTTCGCGACTTGGGCGTCCGCAATGTTAAAACGGAACGTCCGAACCTAGGATTCGAAACTTAATGGCTGAATGGCGACAAAGGGTTGAAGACGCTATCTAACTGGCGCAGTCGCTCATTCTTCTACGAGATAGTCGGCAGGTATGTTCCTGCTCCAGTGGCCCAGGCGGTCACGACGTTCGATGACAGATCCATGCAGGCGTGCTGTCGCGGGAATGGTGCGGCGTTCAAATAGTGGGAGGCTCAGCCCAAAAATGGAAGGACGAGATGAGCTTTTCGCTTTGCGCCGTGGTATAAATTCCAGAAGCGCCCACCCCAGGGTCATCGTTTCATGGGCTGGCCCAAGGGGATCGGGGCGTACATATTTGGAACCGGCTGGCTCACCCATCACCACCGAGTTTATACTTTGCTGCCTGAACTTCAGGCCACAGCGCCTCGCCTGCTCGATCATCCAGACCAGCGGCACCTTGCCGAAGGCGCTTTGCGTCTCGCGATAACCTCCGCCCACATCGCCATGCCCGCCAGCAAACCAGACTTCGCTCACGTCCTGCGGTCTGGCAGCCCCTTTGTTAAATGAGTTGCCCCAATATTCCTGATCGGCTGGCCAGAGCTTTGGTCGGAACATGGTGCGTCTCTCATCGATCGCGACGGCGTGCGCAACCGTTTCCACGCTGCTGTTGCGGCTGGTGAAGGCATGGGACTTGAGCCTGATGCCCAGACCGCCGCTCTCGATAACGGATGCAACGGTGTCAAAAAGACCCAGCATGCGGATCGGCGGACGGTCTGTATCAAGGATGCGCTCGTAGAGACGCATTTCTGCAAAGGCTTCCTGCTTTGCGCCTTCTCCGATGCGCTTGTACGCCCGGTAGACATAATCCAGCAGATTGAGGTTTCGTCGCTCGATCAATCCTGCTGCATGGATGAAACCTGCCAGAACTCGGGCGCTATAGGCGCCGCGGCTGAAGCCGAAAATATAGATACGGTCGCGCTCGCCGCTTCCGCCTGGTCCTTTTCTATCGTCATAATTCTCAACGAGAAAGCGATAGGCTTCCTTCACATTGTGATCGAGCCCCCAGCCGGTGGCGAGCCCCCATATCTCATGCACCTTGCGCCAGGCCCGCGACCATGCGCCTTCAGCGCCAAATGTGCCAACGCCTGGATCATAATAGACGAGCTGCTGGGCATCCTTGGTCAATATCCCGTAGAGACGCAGGATATTGGTCCGGTCACTCTCTATCTCGTTCGAGGTGCCGTCGAGCAGGATGACAATGCTTTTGGGCATGCAGGGCATCCTTTCTCAGAGTTTCGTCCAATTGGCTCAGGGATGGCTGCGCTGCCGCGCGCAAACGGCGTTACCAGAATCCCAATAACGGGTTTCCACCGGCCAGAGCGCGGTGGCCTGCGCATTGATCAGGGTGTCTCTGTCCGGCCTATCCGGAAAGAAGCGCAGACCGGTTCGCGCTTCGATCCGGGCGATCGACACAAGTTGCGGCCGGTGGTCATAGATATGATCGCGAGCCCGTGCCTGATTGCAGTTGACCCAGGCCGCGCCCGGAACAGGCTCTCCCTCTTCGTTCAGCTGGTTGGGTTGCTCGAAGACGAAGGCCAGCGTGTCGATGCCTGATGGGCTCTCGTGGATCAGGATCTTGAAGAAAGCGTCGGGTATCTCGACCGGCAACTCGCCAGGATCGCCGATCGTCAGTCCGCGAGTGGCAGGGTCGAAGATAGGACCGGTTATCAACCAGATGCTGCGATATTTGTTGGAGGCTGCGGCCGAGTAATTTTCCAGATGTTGCCATGGCCCCTGGTTAAGGTCCTTGGCCTGGGGGGAGGCATTCCAGAAATTGTGCGTGTTGCAACTCGCCTGTGCGTTGATCCGCTGGGCATGATCGCTCATCGCTAGATGGCCCCGGTTCCAGACCTCGCCCGCGCCCCGATAGCTGTCATCGATGCGGCGGTTCGTCACTCCCTGAATATTGTCGACCAGCGGCACCAGCTCGGGCGAGCTATACCAGCGATTGGGCCGTCCGATCGACACCGGCGGCTCGGCATAGTCGCCATTGGTATCGGGACCTACGCCACGAAGCTCATAGGCGACAAATTGCGGATTGAGCCGCGGGATATGCCTGGCCTCTCCATTCCTGTCTTTGCCGTCATCGAATGAAGAGTAATAAGCCGTGAATCTTTTGGTCAGGCTGCTGCCGGCCGGCGCGACACGCTGGTGGTCATGATCGGTTGTGACAAGCGCTAGATAGGGTGACACGGATGCGTTGCTGCAGGGGAAGCTCTGCGCCATCGCAGGAGCGGCCGTGCAGCCCAGAAGAATGGTGCCTATCCATAATCGCATATCGGCTTCCCCTTTCACCTCTATGTGTCTGACCCTGACTGTAAATCAGGATGACTCGCACCCCATAGCATATTCACCAATTCCTGACCCGGCCGAATGACCGAACATGACTTCACTTACCCATGTAATCGGGCCATGGAGAGCCCATGCGGACTATCGGAATCTCTCTCGCCATCGCCCTGTGTTTCGGGGCCGTCACCTCAACGGCTCAAGCCTGGGGGCCAATAGGCCACCGGGTCACCGGCGCCATCGCCGATGAGAACCTCGGCGGTGTTGCCCGCGCCAATGTGAAGATCCTGCTGGGGACAGAAGATCTGGCTGAAGCGGCGACCTGGCCAGACGACATGAAATCCGATCCCGCCAATTTCTGGCAGAAGACGGCGAGCCCTTGGCATTATGTGACCGTCCGCGAAGGGGATGACTATAAGGGTTCAGATGCGCACGCCGAAGGCGACGCGATGACAGCCCTCACGCGGTTTACGGCAACTCTGCGCGATCCAAAAGCGTCGCCCGACGACAAACGTCTCGCCTTCCGCTTTATCGTCCATATCATTGGCGATCTGCACCAGCCGCTCCATGCAGGCGGCGGCAATGACCGGGGTGGCAACGATGTGAAAGTGACCTGGTTCGGCCGGTCGACCAATCTACATTCGGTGTGGGACTCTGTGATGATCGAGCAGCGATCCCTGTCCTATTCCGAACTGGCAGGCTGGCTCTCGCGTTCGATCACGCCTGCTCAAGTCATCGCTTGGAATGACCGTGATCCTTCAGTCTGGCTCCATGAAAGCATCGCTTTGCGCAAGACGATCTATCCGACCGATCCCAATCTCTCCTGGGACTATGCCTATCAGCATCGCGCCGAGCTGGACGACAGGCTCAAACATGCCGGCATTCGTATCGCTGCCTATCTCAACTGGGTGTTCGAGCCCACCAACGCCATAGCTGCCAAGGCGAAATGAGGTGCCTAGAGGCTCACAGCATGACCTGACCGGCATTCTGCTCGGTGACGGGCCTTATCCTGTTCTGCGCGTGGATGATGGCGGGGAATGGCGTCTCGATGTGAGCGGCCGCTATCATCATCTGCTTGGACGACGCGTCCGGGTTTCGGGCACGAGGTCGGAATTCGACATGCTGGACGTCAAACGCATTGAGCCTGCCTGAGACAGGCGTTTATCCTGCGCTAGCGACTCATGTAAGAGCCTCTGTGGTTGCCGCCCGTGAGGCAAGAAGTATTTGAACCGGTGAACAGGTGATCGAGCGCGGTCTTCTGTCAGGCCTTTGATTGCAGCGTTTTCCAGAAGCCGCTGGCCGGTATGGTGATCCGCGGATCAGGTCCAAATCTGATTCACGAGCTCGAAACTCGGGACTCTTAACTGGTTTTCCTGATCCAGATCTGTTCGATCATTTTGCCCATTCGGGTCGTCGCCTTCTCACTCCCCCTTACCAGCTTGGGCCTTGCGCAGCCTTTCTATCAGGCGGCGATTGCCGTTGCCGGGGTTCGATAATCTTCCTGTTTCGTCAACATCGCCCAGATCATCCGGGCCATCTTGTTGGCCAATGCGATTGCCACCAGCATCCGTGGCTTGCGCGCCAGCATGCGGGCTAGCCACGATGTTTCTGAGATCGATTTTCGGCCCATCCAGTTCAATCGCGACATGGCGCCCATGATAAGCAGCTGGCGAATGTCGCTTTGCCCGGCTTTGGAGACGCGGCCATGACGGGTCTTGCCTCCGCTCGAATGCTGTTTCGGCACCAATCCCAGCCAAGCGGCAAAGTCCCTGCCGCATTTGAAGCTCTCCATTGGCGGGGCAAACGCTTCGACTGCCAGAGCCGTCATCGGCCCCACTCCAGGCATGGTCTGTAGCCTTCGAGCCATGTCTGCTTGCCCTGCCAGATCCTTGATCCGGCGGTCGCTTGTCGCAATCCGCACGGTCATTGCTTCGATCTGCTCCAGCAAATCGCGGCATTCAATCCGGGCAATCTCAGGCAGATCGCTGTTGGGCTCGGTGATGATCGCGGCGATCCGGGACACGTTATTGATGCCCTGCGGCACCACATGACCGAGCTCGTAAAGAAAAGCGCGCAGCATGTTGACCAGTTCGGTGCGCTGCTGAACTAGCCGGGTCCGCGCCCGGAACAGCATTGCCCGACCTTGCTGCTCGGCTGATTTTGGCTCGACGAAGCGCATTTCCGGTCTCTGGGCGGCGATCACGATCGCCTCGGCGTCTGCCGCATCATTCTTCTGCCGCTTCACAAACGGCTTCACGTATTGCGGCGCAATCAGCTTCACCTCGTGGCCCAGGCTGGTCATCTCGCGGGCCCAGTAATGCGCGCTGCCACAAGCCTCCATCACAACCACCGCACGAGGCTGCTCGGCCATAAACTTGAGGAAACTCTGCCGCGACAGCTTTTTACAAAACCGAAGCTGACCTGTCATCGACGCGGCATGCAGCTGAAAAACAGCTTTTGCCAAATCAACCCCGATCATCATATCCTTTGTCACGGTTGCCGTCCTTTCCGCTCAGTGGCCTTTCAACACCACTATCTTGGCACATTGCGATGCCGTCTGGGGAGGGCGGCAACCACCCCATCTGTTTCAAGGGATGAAGCCGATGAAGATCCTGTTCTCGTTTCTGGCCGCCGCCTCGATCGCGGCCCTGCCCGTTGTCGCTACCGCCGCCCCATGCAAGGACGCCAAGGGCAAATTCACCAAATGCCCTGAAAAGAAGGTCGCTCCCAAGCGTTGCAAGGATGCAAAGGGCAAGTTCGCCAAGTGCGGCTCACCCGGTGCGAAGCCGACTTAAGGGTAAAGCGTCATGATCGACACGGGGCGCTATATTGCTCCGTGTCGATTATGTTTTCAGCCTACATCAAAGGTCAACTTGCCAGGCCAATGGCTATCGCTGTCATAAAAGATGACAGCAATCGACATGAATCAACGACCTTCGCAGCTTGTCAGAAGTTGTTGGTAAGATTAGCACTATCCTTCTGCTACGGGGAATCAGCAGGGGGGAAATATGAATTTTTTACGTCGCGCAATCGCGGCTCTGTTGATCGCAGCGTATATAGTCGCGCCAGCAGCAGGCCAAGAGCGCACCGCAACCAAGGGCGGATTCAGTCTTGCGCCACACAGCGGCAAGACCATCCTAGTGTTTCGCCCAACGGTACGCGTCGGCGCCCAATCCACAGGCGGCATGTTCGAGCCCAACGCAGACTGGACGGATCAGGCGCGTAAGAATATCGACGACGCTCTGGCGAAACGTCAGCAGGCCTTGGGCAACGAGGTGATTTCTGCGCCGGTTTCCTATGGCGAGGATGCGCAACTGGTCGAAGAATATTCGGCCTTGTTTGCGGCGGTTTCACAGTCGGTGATCCAGTATCAGTTTTTCGTGGGCAATCGTCTTCCCACGAAAAAGCGCGACAATAAGGCAGATATATTCGAATGGTCGCTCGGCAGCGGCGTTGGCGCGCTGCCCGGCGCCAAGGACGCCGACTATGCTTTGTTCATCTATAACAAGGATGCCTATGGCTCTACCGGCCGGAAGATGCTGCAATTTGCCGCAGCGCTGGGAGGCGTAGGAGTTAAATCGGGCGAACATGCCGGCTATGCAGGCCTTATAGATCTCAAGACCGGCAACCTTCTATGGCTTAATGCGGACGGCGCGATGGGCGGGGATGTGCGAGAAGTAGACGGTGCCGACAAGCGGGTTGGTCAGTTGCTGGAGGAGTTTCCAGGAAGCGCGCAGCCTAAGCTGGCGACTGCGCAACAATGATGCAACGACCGGCCGGGTTGGTTGCGATGGCTGCAGCGCTCATGGCACCTGCGGCGATCGGGCAGAGCAAGATTGCGCCACCCCCTCCCCCTTATGCGGGCGCCTATCAGCCGCAGGGTGTAGATGAGATAGGGCTCTGGGGCGAAGGAGATGAGGACGAACGCATCCTTGCCAATTCTCCGATCCTGCTTCGGGACGAAGCGCTCAACGCCTATGTCAAAGGCGTCCTGTGCGCGACTGTTGGGGACGATCGATGCCGATCCGTCCGTCTCTATATATTGCGGGTTCCGCTGTTCAACGCGTCGATGACGCCCAATGGCACGATGCGGGTGTATAGCGGCCTGCTGCTTCGCGTCCGCAACGAGGCCGAGCTCGCCACGGTGTTAGGCCATGAGTTTGGTCACTTCGAAGAACGGCACACATTAACCGATTGGAAAGCACGAAGATCCAGCACCGATCTGCTGAGCTGGGCGGCAGTCCTGGCGCTGCTGGGCAACACATATCAGTCATATTCCAATTTCGATAGTTTGCAGCTGTCGGTTTATGGCCGCCTTTCTCATTTCAACCGCGATCAGGAGCGTGAGGCTGATGCGCTCGGACTGGGTTATCTCAATCACAGCGCCTTGCGCCCTCAATCTGCATCTGTGGTCTGGCAAAATCTGATGGCAGAACAGGAAGCCTCGTCGCTGGCAAAGGGCGTCAGGAAGCCTGACTTCAATAAAGTTGCCTTCTTTGCATCCCATCCTCCTAGTGGCGAACGCGCCGCTACCCTGGCGGCGTTCGCCGATCCGGCGGGCGCTGAACGGGACGATGGCGTTGCACGCTACGCAGCAGCTTTGGCGCCCTGGCTACCCACCTTTCTGGACGATCAGATCAAGCTGAATGATTTTGGCGCCAGCGACTATATCATATCGTCGCTGGCGCAAAATGGCTGGACCGCAGCACTCCTGGTGGCTCGCGGTGATCTTTACCGGGCGCGCGGCAACCCGCGTGATCTGGCGCAAGCTGCAGAATTTTATGGCAAAGCGGTCGAGATGGATGCCGGACTACCCGAAGCGCAGCGCGGACTAGGCTTATCCCTTTTCAAGACTGGCCGTCGCACGGAAGGGCAGGCCGCCTTGCGCCGCTATCTCGAACTCAAACCAAATGCATCGGATGCCGCCATGATCAACATGCTGGCACCCGCCGCCGGGGGGCAATGATGAAAAAAACGATGTGGACACGTGCGGCTCTCGTTGGCGTAGTCACCATGCTGTCGGTGTCGGTGGCCTGCGCCAACGGCTATCGCGAGAAGAATATGCAGGTCGAAGTCGCGAAATCGGCCATGAAGGTCACGCCCGTTCGTGACTGGAACAGCCTGTCGATCCGTCCGGGCAAAAAGGCCGAGACCTGGACGCTGGACGGAGAACAGCTAAACGACGTCACCTTTTACGGCGGTATAGTGCCGGGCGAACCGTTGATTCGCGAAACGAGCAAGAAGCATAAACCCTTGCCCAAATTCACCAGCGACACATTGCTGGTTGAGATACCCGAGCTGCTGGAAGGCACTTACCGGACGGAGAAGGGGATCGGGTCATTTTCCGTTACAAACTCGAAACCGGACCGGTTTTTGGGACAGGATGGTATCCGCTTTACATATGAATATGTCGATGCGGACAATCTTCCAAGGAAGGGAGAGGCACGGGCTGCCTTGATCAAGGGGCAACTTTATATGGCAACCTTCGATGCACCTCGGCTGCATTATTTCGAAGCAACGCTGGATGATTTTCATGCCCTCACAGACAGCGCAGCGTTGTGACCGAAGGTTTGGCACCTGATGCGACTGGGAGGACTGAAGAGCTGTCACGAGCCGCCGCCGGCAATGGAATCCCGAGCGACAATAGGGCACGATGCGATCAAATGACGAGCGTCGAAGCGTTCGATACTCTCCGAGCCTCCGTCGCCGCCTATAACGGCGTCGAGCATGCAAGAATGGCGGCTCACCGGCAGGCGATATGGGATCTCCTGCTCCAATGATCCGCTTCCCACTCCGCGCTCGCGCACGGTCGTCACAATCTTTGACGTTCGTCGGAGACGGGGGGCATTTCTTTTCGGCTCCAACAGCATTTCTTGACCGCTTGCAGAGCGACGCGCTCACCGACGCTGACATGCGATTTTTGGCTCAGGAAGGCCATGCTACCTCAGATCGGGGCGATCTGGGGTGGATTACACACGCCTATGGGGTAGCGCAGCGCTTGGCCAAAGTTGGCCCGCTGGATTATCTCATCCTCGTTCCGACCCTGCGTTGCAACCTTGATTGCAGCTATTGCCAGGTGTCTCGCGCACCTGAGCATGCAGCCGGCTTTGATTGGTCTCAAGATACGCTGGAAGCCGTTCTCGCGATGATCGATAAGCTCGACACGCAGAGCATCAAAATTGAGTTTCAGGGCGGAGAGCCTTTGCTCCGACCCGATCTCATCCATGCAGTCATCGAGCGATGCGCGCGGTTCACCGAAGCCAGCTTTGTCATCTGTACGAATTTGATGACCCTCGATGGGCCCTCCTGGGCACTGATTGACCGGCCTGACGTGCAGATCAGCACGTCTCTGGACGGGCCGTCAGACCTGCATCGGAAGAACCGCACCAGGAGTACGGAGGCGACCCACCGTTTCCATGCCAATTTGACGGAAATAACGGATCGTTATGGTCCCGGAAAAGTTTCGGCGTTGCCAACGCTGGACCCGAATGATCTGCCCGGTCCCGCCGATCTGATACAAGCATATACCGACTTTGGGTTGACCAGCATCTTCCTCCGCCCGGTCAATTTCCAGGGTTTTGCGCGCAAGCGTCATCCAGGCTCGCGCAGCTTCGACGAGCAATGGCGCACATTCTATGAGTCTTTTGTCAGCGAAATTATTCGACGAAACTGGTCAGATCGCAGCCAGGTTGTCGAGGAGAGCTATCTGAGCCTGTGCTTAAGGCGCATCTTTAAGCCTGGACTTGATCGCCATGTCGATCTTCGCAACCCTAATCCAGCTGGCCATGACTATGTCGTCGTGGATTATGACGGCGGCCTCTACCCGACCGATGAGGCGCGCATGCTCACCCGATCGAGGGTGATTGATCTGGGCATTGGTCACGTCTCAACCGGGATGGACCTCAGAGCGCGTGATGCTCTGAACGCTCATGCAACCAATAGCTTCGATCCGGCCTGCCAGCGTTGCGCCTATCAGCCTTTCTGCGGTCGAGATCTCATTGATGATCTTTCACGTTATGGTCGGGTCGATATGCCACGGCATGAGACGGCCTTTTGTCAGCGCCACCTGCACATATTCGATTTGGCATTCTCGCTGATCTTCTCGGAGGATGAGGCTACCAATTATTCCGTTCGCCGCTGGCTCGACTTGCCCGGATTACTCGGACCGATTGGCGCGCACTTGCAATGATCCCTCTCGTTCTTCCTTCGACATCGGATGCTGCCACGCCATTCGTAACGCGTCTAGGCGCGGTAAGGGGTGGCGATAATCGGGATGCGAGGCTGTTGAGCGATGCAGGTGGCATCGCGCTTTACAGCGGCGACGTTGGTCTTTTCACCATCGATCGCCCGGAAGGCATAAACCTTGAAGGTGACATAGTCCTCGTCGATCCATGCGCTGGCAGGGCCGAACGCCTGATACGCGCGGGATCCGACCATAACACGCTCCTGGTCACCGAGCGATGTGACCAGCTCTGCATCATGTGTTCACAGCCGCCCAAAAAGACCCATGATGATCGCTTCGCCGCATTTACAGACGCCTGCTTGCTCGCTCCGGAACGTTCGGTCATCGGTATATCAGGCGGCGAGCCAACATTGTTCAAAGCTGAACTGCTCGAGTTGCTGGAAACAGTCCTCGGCAAGCGGCCGGATCTGGCTTTTCATATCCTCTCCAATGGGCAACATTTCGAGCAAGACGATGTCGAACGATTACGGCAGCCCTGCTACCAACGGGTGCAATGGGGAATTCCGGTTTATTCAGCCGATCATATATCCCACGACCAGATCGTGGCGAAAGAAGGGGCATTGGCTCGTCTCGAAAAGAGCTTCTGCCATTTGCTGGCAGCGGGTGCCCGCATCGAATTGCGGACCGTAATGTTATCCGATAACTATCATGATCTGCCGCGGTTAGCGCGGTATGTGGCAACGCGCCTGCCGTTCATCGAGCACTGGTCGTTAATGCAGCTCGAAAACGCTGGCTTCGCCAAGAACCGCTGGGATGCTCTCTACGTCGATCATCAGCAGGATTTCGCGCCCCTGGGTCAGGCTCTTGACCATGCGATACTCTTGGGCCTCGACGTGCGCCTCTTCAACATTCCACGATGCAGTGTGCCACAGGAATATCGGCGGCACGCAATGGCGTCGATCTCGGATTGGAAGCGGCGATATGCGCCAGCATGTGCCCCATGCCATGAACGTGACCAATGCGGTGGATTTTTCGAATGGCATCCCAAGGATGCCGATCTCAAGGTGGTTCCCTTATGAAGAAATCGCGGTTCCTTATCTCGGGTCTGACTTTTGCGGGACTGGGCGCGGCAGAAGCCGCGCAGGCGCAATTCATGCAGGCGGTCCTCAAGGTCGACGAGCCCGGCAAGCAACCGCTGATCCAGCAATTTCGCCAAGAGCATAAATTCACCTTGGCCAGCCACAGATCCCACCGCAGCCATTCGTCTCACAGCAGCCATAGGTCTGGTTCGGGCGGCAGCATTTATCGCGCGCCTATATATACGCCAAGCTATCCCACCTCGGCACCCACTCCTACTCCGGCGCCATCGCGCTCTCGATCGACGACGAATGGGGCGTCATCGCTCTTGGATGCACCTGCCACTCCGCCTTCTCAGGCTCCCATTCCGCTTAGCGGTCGGACGGAACTCTTCACTACGATCACCAAGAGGGTGCAACTTGGGCTCCAATCCTACGGCTATTATCAGGGCGTAATCGATGGCGTTGTCGGCAAGGAAACCCGGACCGCATTGGAGAAATTCCAGGGTGACTTCAATCTGAAGGTGACTGGAACGATCACACCAGAAGTGTTGGATGCGCTGAAGATCGTGGCGCAGTGACATCATAACGCCGCGTCGATCGGCCATCGGCTTGGCCCTGCAGTGCGTTCCAAACAACTTCAATTCGCGCCGCTCGTTCTCTGAGAGGGTATCAAACCGGACCGGCCGCACTTGGGCACCGAAATTCGGCGGCTGAACGTCTTGGAAGGGTCGATTGACCCTCGACCTTTTCATCAGGACTGGCAATATCGCCTTATGGCGTCCGATCGTAAAACCGTTGAATTCCTTGTTGAGCAGATGGCAGGCGGCGGTACCGTTTCAGCCAAGGCGATGTTTGGCGAATTCGGCATTTATTGCGATGGGAAAATGGTCGCATTGGTCTGCGACGACCACCTATTCTTAAAGCCCACGATTGGAGGGCGGGCATTCGCTGCCGGTGCGGAAGAAGCCCCTCCATATCCCGGTGCAAAGCCCTTTCTCCTGATCGACGCGGAAAAGTGGGATGACCGTGAGTGGCTTGCCGAGATCGTTCGTATCACTTCTCAGGAAGTACCTGCTCCCAAGGTCAGGACCAAGCGCAAATCCGGTTGATGCAACGCCTGGCAGAAGCCCGTGTTCGTTAACCTAATGTCCGCTTTTAGAATGTGGAGGTGGCATAGTTGAATGCCCGAGAAGGGTCGACCCTCGTCAGCCAGCCTTCGCAACATCCATCAGTTAGAGCCAGAGCAGCTCAGAAACTGGCGGTCAGATTGAACGAACCATATTTGGTCCAGCGCCCCGCCGGCGCGTTGGGTGCGTCGCGCAAGAAGCGGCCCTTGGCCAACAGCAGTCCGTCAAATTCGAAGCGCAATCGCGCCGGGATGAGCCAGTAACGCAGCCGTGCTTCCAGTTGGTGGCCGGCAAAATCCCCTGACCGACCCGATGCATCGCGCACCCCGGTCCCTGCAAAACTGTCCTCGCTGGCGGCCAGCCACATCGCCCGATACACCGCAAAGGCGTCGAGGCGCTTGCTGGGCGTGACCTCCAGCCTGATGCCAGGCGTCATGATGTTCGTGCGAGCGATCGCATTGTAAAGACCCGCTGGAGCCAGATCCGCCCGGCGCATGCCGAATAGTGTGTCGAAACGCCCATAGCGTCCGCCACGCCGGTCACCGCTGGCGCGGTCGAGTTCCACAGAGAGGCGGGGCTTCCATACAGCTGCAAAACTATAGCCGATATCGGCATGGATGAAGTTGGCGCTGACCGACTGGCGCGATGCAGCAGACGCAAGCGACGCACTGATGGCGCCGGTCTGGAAAAGGGCTTCGATTTCATAATCGAATTTTCCAACGCGCGGCTCTGCGATGATGCGAACCCCGAACGTATCGAGCGATCGGTCGCGCGTCGGCCGCCCGGGCGCATCGCGTTCGCCAAGATGATAATAGCTGATTTCGCCTGTTGCCGATCCCAGGATATTGCTCTTCGTCATCAGGCCTCCCCATAGGACGAGATCGAAACTCTCCCTGTCGAGCTTGACCCTGGCGTCGCGAAGATCCTTTGGATCGTCCGGCAGCCGGACCTGCGGCAGGGTGTAGATCAGCGTCGCCTTGATCCCCTTCGGCATGACCAGATCGGCGCGCCCGCCCGTATAGCCATTGGTGGTGTTGCGATAATCATCGGCCGCGACGAGACGCCGCGATCCCAGGTTCAGCATCATCCGCCCTGCCGTCAGGGTCAGTTTCGACCCCTTGCCGAAGGGTGCCAGGATGTCGGCCGCCACATAGGCCTGGACCGGCTCCAGCGCATTCACCTCCCCAACCGTAACAGGCGTGCCGGCATCGTCACCGAACACGCGACTGTCATAGAGTTCGACCCCCAACCGCACATCGCCCGTCCTATATTCGGCGAGAATGTTTGTGCGGACATTGAGCAGGTCGTCGCTAGCGTTGAAGCCCGTGCGCGCCTGTCTTTCGATCGCTTCGTAGCGGACGCGGATCGCCCCGCTCACGGTGAGACCGTCAGGCGCATCATCGGCCATTGCGACGGACGGCAGGCTGAGCGCGAGGCAGCAAGTCAGGGCAGCAGACAATCGGACAGGCGCAAGCGGCATAAGATATATATATTCCTTTAATCCGAATCAGATGATATATATGTTCTATCATGACGACAAGCGAACCCTCCATCTGGCTGGCCCTGCTGCACCAGCTTCCCGTCAAGCCGCCCTATCTGCGCGTGAAAATCTGGCGTCGCCTGC
Organism: Sphingobium sp. GW456-12-10-14-TSB1; assembly: GCF_059424385.1. NCBI lineage: Bacteria > Pseudomonadati > Pseudomonadota > Alphaproteobacteria > Sphingomonadales > Sphingobiaceae > Sphingobium > Sphingobium sp. GW456-12-10-14-TSB1. The sequence goes on from NZ_JBWKZI010000002.1 coordinate 648,463, forward strand.
AGGCGATCGGTGCGGTGCCGCTCAAAAATGCGGTGCATGTCCTGCCTCTCCGCGACGAGCATGAAGCGGCGTTTCGCGGTCTGATGGCCGAGATCATCGAAGGCGGCGGCGAGGCGACCCTCATCGAAGCCCGGATGCTGGGCGGCCAGAGCGACGGTGATATCCGCGCGATGTTCGACGCCGCACGCGACTCCGACTATGACGACATAGCCCAGGCCGCGCGGCGGCTGATCGACACCGGCCCTGCCAGCGGCACCGATATCGCCAAGCTCCAGAAGCGGATGGCGGATGTCGTCCAACTCGACTTTTTCGGCGCGCACGGGCGGCAGCAAGCGCAAGCCGCGTTGGCGGATCTCGACAGGCAACGCTATCAGCATCCCGATGTCAGTCGCGATGAACCGGCCGCCGACCTGCCGCGCGATCTGAGGGGCAGGACATGGGTGACGCGCAGCGGCGTCCATGTCGATCGTATCGCCTGCGCCTGGCTGATCCGCCGCTTCATAGACCCGGATGCGACCTTCCGTTTCGTCGATGGCCGTAGCTACGCGCCGCAAAAGGACGAATTGCGTTTCGACATGGCGGATGCCGAATTCACCCATGAGGGCGAGAATTGCAGCTTCGAAACCCTGGTCGCGCGCGGCGGCCTGACCGATGATCCGGCGCTCATCGCCATAGCGGAGATTATTCACGACCTGGATATTGCCGACGGCAAGTTCGCGCGGCCCGAGACGGCGGGCCTTGGTGCGATGCTGTCGGGCGTCTGCGCCTCCACCGACGACGACCTGCAGCGCATCGCGACGGCCAGCGACGCGCTGAACCAGTTCCACGCCTATTTTTCGAACCGAAAGGCAGACCGATGACCGCAACCGGCTCCATGCTCGCCGATCCATCTGGGCCGAAAGCGAGCGATCATGGCATCCCGCTTGGGGAGGCGACCCGCATCTGGGCGCGCATCGCCGCATTGAGTTTTGGCGGACCGGCCGGCCAGATCGCGGTGATGCACCGCATTTTGGTCGAGGAGAAACGCTGGATCGGCGAGGAGCGGTTTCTCCATGCGCTCAACTATTGCATGTTGCTGCCCGGCCCGGAGGCGCAGCAGTTGGCCATCTATATCGGCTGGCTGCTGCACAAGACGCGCGGTGGGCTGATCGCGGGCGCGCTCTTCGTTCTGCCCGGTTTTCTCGCCATATTGGCCTTGAGCTACCTCTATGTGCTGCTGGGTCAGTTGCCGCTGATCGAGGGCATATTCTTCGGGCTGAAGGCCGCTGTGCTGGCCGTGGTGGTCCAGGCGGTCGTGCGCGTGGGATCACGCGCGCTTAGGAATAATGTCATGCGCGGCATCGCGGTTGCAGCCTTTGTCGCGATCTTCTTTCTCGACGCACCCTTTCCCCTGATCATACTGGCGGCCGGTCTCGGCGGCTATATCGGCGGGCGCAGCGGGCTGCCCCAGTTCAAGGGCGGCGGCGGTCATGGCTCAACAGGTGGTGAGGTCGTCCATGACCGGGACACCGCGCTGGGTGAAGCCTTGCCCGACCATGCGCGACCCGATCTGGGGTGGTCGCTGCGGATATGCGCGATCCTGTCATTCCTCTGGCTGGCGCCCGTTGCCGGGCTGTTCCTGATCCTGGGGCCGGACAATGTGTTCACCCACATCGCCACCTTCTTCAGCCAGATGGCGGTCGTGACCTTTGGCGGCGCCTATGCCGTTCTTGCTTATGTGGCGCAGAAAGCGGTCGGCACGTTCGGCTGGCTGCGCCCCGGCGAAATGCTCGATGGCCTGGGCATGGCGGAAACGACGCCTGGCCCGCTCATCATGGTGACGCAATTCGTGGGATTTCTGGCCGCCTTTCGCGATGCGGGCACGATGGCGCCCCTACTGGCGGCGACGCTGGGCGCGATCCTCACGACCTGGGTGACGTTCGTGCCCTGCTTCCTGTGGATCTTCGCCGGCGCGCCCTTCATCGAGCGGCTGCGGGGCAACAAGGCGCTCTCGGCGGCCCTGACCGCCATCACCGCAGCGGTCGTGGGCGTCATCTTCAACCTCGCCATCTGGTTCGCGATCCACACCTTGTTCGGCCAGACGATGGCAGTCCGTTCGCCGACCGGCAGCTTCGACGTTCCCATTCCCGTTTCCATCAATATAGCAGCGGTCGTGCTGGCGGCCGCCGCCGCCGTCGCCATCTTCAGGTTCAAGCTGGGCGTATTGACGGTTCTCGCCGGCTGCGCGACGCTGGGCGCGATCTACACCCTTACCGTCTGACAGGATCTGTAAAAATGGTTGATGTCTCTCGTCGTACCGCCTTTCAAACCCTGGGAGCAGGCGCTCTGGCCATGGCCGCCACCGATACGGCAAGCGGACAAGTCGCCGCGCCGCCCGCCGCCTTGCCGCCAGCCTTTGCCGGCACGCACCAGCCCAAGCCGCTGCGCTTCGATCCGGCGAAGCTGGACGGGCTGTCGGAGCGCCTCATCCGGTCGCATTGGGAGAATAATTATATCGGGTCGGTAAAAACCCTCAACATGGTCGAAACCCGGCTCGCCGCCGCGCTGGCCGATGTGGACATGCCGCCGGTCCTCTATGGCGGCCTCAAGCGCGAGGAATTGCACCGGACCGGATCGGTCATTCTCCATGAGATATATTTCGATGGACTCGGCGGTAATGGCGAGGCCGCTGGCTCCATTCGCGCGGCGCTCGCCAAAGCCTGGGGATCGTTCGAGACATGGGAGAAGGATTTCCGGCGCACGGGCCTGTCGCTGGCCGGCGGATCGGGCTGGGTGATCCTCGCCTATAATCTCCATACCCGTTCGCTGCACAATCATTGGGCCTGGGACCATATGCATGGTGCGGCCGCCGGCATCCCGATCCTCGCCCTCGACATGTACGAGCATAGTTTCCACATGGATTATGGCACGCAGGCCGCCAAATATATCGACGCCTGGTTCCGCAATCTCGACTGGCAGGCGGCCGACCGGCGCTATGCGCAGGCGATAGCGGTCGGGGCCAGCTGAGGTCGGCAGCGCCTATAGATATTTCGAGATCGTGCGGAATTCTTCGACGGCCGAACCCATGCCTTCCGTCGCCTGGGTGTGGCTGAGGCAATGGTCGAGATGATCGTGGATCAGTGCCTTCTTGGCGCTGACGATAGCCTTTTCGACCGCCTGGAGTTGCTGGGCGATGTCTGCGCAGGGGCGTTGGCTTTCGATCATCTCGACGATGCTGCGCAGATGGCCACCCGCACGGTTCAGCCGCTTTACGATCGCGGGATGGCTGTCATGCCGATGCTCGATGGTCACTCGTGAAAATTCCTCAGTGTCACAGCCTTTACCTATCCCCCTGGGGAGGATATTGCAACGATCTGTATATCCCCCCTGGAGGATATGGATTCGCTGGAGTCGCCCTTGCTTTCCGTGCTCGCCAATCGCACCTATCGCCATCTTTTCTGTGCGCAGGTCATCGCATTGGTGGGCACGGGCCTTGCGACCGTGGCGCTCGGTCTGCTGGCCTATGACATAGCCGGCGGCAATGCCGGGGCGGTGTTGGGGACGGCGCTCGCGATCAAGATGATCGCCTATATCGGCGTAGCGCCCATTGTCGGCGCTTTTGCCGATCGCCTGCCGCGCCGCGCCTTTCTGGTGGCGATGGATATCGTGCGCGCCGCGGTTGCCCTCTGCTTGCCATTCGTCGATCAGACGTGGCAGATCTATATTCTGATATTCGTCCTGCAATCGGCATCGGCGGCTTTCACCCCGACCTTCCAGGCGACCATTCCCGATGTCCTGCCCGAGGAACGCGACTATACCCGCGCGCTCTCCCTATCGCGGCTCGCCTACGACATGGAAAGCCTGACCAGCCCGATCCTTGCCGCTGCGCTGCTTTCGGTCATCAATTTCCACTGGCTGTTCTCGGGAACGGCGATCGGCTTCCTTGGATCGGCGATGCTTGTCGCCACGACCGTCCTGCCCAGGGTGGCAAGCGCCGGGCCAGGACAGCGCGATATCTACGCCAGGACCACGTGCGGCACACGCATCTATCTCAAGACCCCGCGTTTGCGCGGGTTGCTTGCCCTCACGCTGGCATCGGCGGCGGCCAGTTCCATGGTGATCGTCAACACGATCGTCATCGTGCGTGACAGGCTGGGCCTTGCCCAGAGCGATGTGGCGCTGACCCTCGCCGCCTATGGCGCAGGGTCTATTCTGGCAGCACTGACATTACCCCGACTGCTCGATCGGATCGCGGATCGCACCATCATGCTGAGCGCAGGGACGGCGATGGCGTCGCTGCTCGCATTGCTGGCCGTCGCGACTTTCCGGTACGGCGCTGCGCCGGGCTTCTGGTGGGTCATCCTGGGCGGATGGTTCCTGCTTGGGATCGCCTATGCGATGAGCATCACCCCATCGGGTCGATTGCTCAAGCGATCGGCAACGGCCAGCGACCGCCCTGCATTGTTCGCCGCGCAATTTACCCTGAGCCATTGCTGCTGGCTTTTATGCTATCCATTGGTCGGGCAGCTTGGCGCCAATGTGGGCCAGGGTGTCGCTTTTCTCATGATGGCGGTGATCGCCAGTGTCGGAACGGGATTAGCCGTTTTCCTGTGGCCTGCCGGCGATCCGGACATTGTGGCGCACGATCACCCCGAGCTTGAACGCGATCATCCCCATGTCCGAGAGGCGCATGGCGATGATCGCCACCATATATTCATTATCGACGACCTGCACCAGCATTGGCCCCGCCAATGAAGGGAAAATATCGTCTGACCGCCGCAGCATCTTGTGAACTGCCTGCGCTGCCTATACTCCTTGCCGCATGACGGTCGCGCCAATCCGGCAGCGTGCTTATGCAACGCCCCACAACCCAAGGCGCAGCTTTGCGCTTCTGGGCGTGCTGGCGCTGCTTGGCATGATCATATTGTCGACCTGGCACGATGCCTTGCCGCATGTTCATGCCTCAGCGCAGACGGTGAGCGTCGGTATCGACCATCATGACCATGACGACGTGGATGACCACGCCTCTTCGGATCAGGACGATTTCTCCGACCTTGTCCATGTCGCCGCCCATGTGGTGGCTCAAACCGTTGCCGTGCCTGCGGCGCCTGTCGTCGCGCAGGCCATGATTTCGTCTGCGATGTCCTGGGGCGTGGTCCCGGTCGATGACATCGGGTCGGTCAGGCCGCAATCCTTGCTTCGCCCCCCACGAATCTAATTGCGAGCGCGTTTCGTCGCGCCCGTTTTTACGCATTCGTTCAGGGGAATATTTGATGAAAGCCTTTAGAGGCCGGCTGCCGCATTGCGCGGTATCCGGCGTGGTCGTGGCGACGTGCCTTCTGGCGGCTGCCGGGACGGCGTGCGCGCAAGTCGCGCCGCCCTATGCAACGCTATTGCGGCAGAGCGCTGACGCGCCGCGCCTTGCGCTCAGCGAAGCTGAAATCCGGCGCGCCGAAGGCTTGTCGGAGCAAGCGCGGGCGCGGCCCAATCCCAGCGTCAGTTTGATGACCGAGAATGTCACAGGGTCCTCGCCCTATCGTGGCTTTGATCGGGCCGAAACGACGCTGCAATATAATCACACGCTGGAACTGGGGGGCAAACGTGGCGCCCGGATCGAGGCTGGCGAGGCGGGTGTGACCGCGTCGAAGGCGCGCGATCAGGACGCCCGCGCTGCCTATGCCTATGATCTGGCCCTGGCCTACGCGGCGGCCGAAGCCGCAGACAGCCGAAACGCACTGGCCCAGGACGAGGTCGAAGAGGGCGAGGCCGATCTGGGCGCCGCAAGGGCGCTCGTCGATGCCGGCAAGGAAGCCAGGCTTCGGGCGCTCCAGGCAGAAACCTCACTCAACGAAGCCAAGGCCGCGCTGCACCTTGCGAACGCCAATCGCATCGCGGCCTTTGCCCGCCTGTCCGCCCTGACGGGGTCGCAAACCCCTTTTGCGAGCCTGGCCCAATCCGTGCTGGACTTGGGGGCAAAGACACCTGCCGTCGGACCGGTCGATCCTCTTGCCAGCCCTTATTATCTGGCCGCGCAGGCGGAGCGCGAAGCCGCCAATCGACGGCTGAAAGCCGAGCAGCGGCGGGCCGTGCCGGACGTCACCGCCAGTATCGGCGTTCGTCGCCTCGAATATGATAATGCCACGGCGCTGCTGGGCAGCCTGTCCTTGCCGCTCCCGATCTTCGATCGCAATCGCGGCAACATAGCGGCCTCCCGCGCGGAAGCCGACGCCGCGCAGGCGCGGCTTGCCATGGCGCAGAATGATGCGCGGGCGGAAGCGCAGGCGTCGGCTGCCCAATTCCATGCCGCCATGGCGCGCGTGACCGCCGCGCTGGGCGCGCAGGCGACCGCCGACGAGACCTATCGACTGGCCCGCATCGCCTATGAAGCCGGCAAGTCGTCGATCATCGAACTGCTCGCCGCGCGCCATGGTCTTGCGATCACGCGCGGCGGCGTCCTCGACGCGCGCCTAGCCGCTTTCGAAGCGCGCGCGCGCCTTGCCCGTCTGACGGGCAGCACCATTTCCGGAGATCCGATCCAATGACGCCTGACAACAGACTTTATGCCGGCGCCGCGGTCGGTCTTATCCTTGCCGCTCTTGCAGGCTTCGGGCTGGCGCGCATGACCGCGCCCGACGCGCCGGTCGTGCAGACCCAGGCGGCAGCGCCTGAGGCTTCAGCCGATACCGTCGATATCGATGCGGCAGGGATCAGGATGTCGGCCATCACTATCGCGCCCGCAGCGGGTACGGCGCTGTCAGGCATCATAATGTCCAGCGCGAGGGTAGAGGCGACCCCCGATGCGGAAGCCGTGCTGACCGCAAGGGCGCCCGGCACCATCACCCGCATCTTCAAGCGGATCGGCGATAGCGTCCAGGCGGGGGAGACGATTGCCCTGGTCGAAAGCCGGGACGCATCGACCATCGCGGCGGACAGGGGAACCGCCTCCGCCCGGGTGACGCTGGCGTCCCGTCAACTCGCCCGCGAACGAACCCTGCTCAACCAGGGCGTTTCACCGCGTGCGGACTTCGAAACCGCCCAGGCCAATCTTGCCGTTGCCCAAGCCGAGGCGCGCCAGGCAGAGGCCGCAGCGCGTGCGGCGCGCGTTACCGGCGACGGGCGATCCGTCGCCGTGGTCAGCGCCGTGTCCGGCACGATCACATCGGCCCCTGCAAGCCTTGGGGCCTATGTGCAGGCAGAGACGGAATTGTTCAGGGTCGCCGATCCGCGGCGCATCCAGATCGAAGCAAGCGTCCCGCCCAGCGATGCTGGCCGGGTGAAGGCCGGCGATCGGGTTGAATTGGCGACCAATGATGGCCGCACGCTTGAAGGCCGGGTCCGGTCGGCCACCGGGGTCGTCGACGCCCAGACGCGGCAAGCCACCATCATCATCACGCCCGGCAGTGGCGCAAGCATGGTCGCGCCGGGTCAACTGGTGCAGGCGCGCATCTTCGCCACGGGCGACGTCGGCGTCGCTGGCGGCGGGGTCACCGTGCCGCAGGACGCGGTGCAGACGATCGGCGACCATGATGTCGTCTTCGTCCGCACCCGATCCGGGTTCAAGGCGCAGCCGGTCCAGATCGGCAGTCGCAGCGGCGGCATGGTGTCGATCGCCGCGGGCCTCAAGGCGGGGACGCCGATCGCCACAACCAATGCCTTCCTCCTCAAAGCCGAACTTGAGAAGGAAACGGCAGAATGATCGGGCGCATTCTCAGCCTGTCCGTCAGGATGCGATGGCTGGTGGCGTTTCTCACGCTACTGGTCGTGGCCTTTGGCGGATGGCAGATCACTAAGCTGCCGATCGATGCCGTGCCAGACGTCACCAATCGACAGGTGCAGATCAGTACATTCGTGCCCTCGCTGGGGCCGGTCGACGTCGAGAAACAGGTCACTTTCCCCGTCGAAACGGCATTGGCCGGCATTCCCGGCCTTGAAATGACGCGGTCCTTCTCGCGGAACGGCTTCAGCCAAGTCACGGCTGTATTCACCGACAGCACCGACGTCTATTTTGCCCGTCAGCAGGTCACAGAGCGCCTGGCCCAGGCCAAGGACAGCCTGCCCGACGGCGTCCAACCCAACCTCGCGCCGCTCAGCACCGGCCTTGGCGAGATCTTTTTCTACTCGGTCGCCTTCCGCCATCCCGACGGCAAAGGCGTAAAGGCCATAGATGGAAAACCAGGCTGGCAGTCGGACGGCAGCTATCTGACGCCCGAGGGCGAGCGGCTGACGACCGAACTGGCCAAGGCCGCCTATCTGCGCACGGTGCAGGATTGGATCATTCGCCCGCAAATGCGCAATGTTCTGGGCGTTGCCGGCGTCGATTCCAACGGCGGTTATGTGAAACAATATCTGGTCGAGCCCAAGCTGAACGCGCTTGCCACCTATGGTCTGTCGATTACCGAACTGGCAGACGCCTTGGAGCGGGCGAATGTGTCGGCTGGCTCCAACTATGTGCGCCGCGCCGGGGAAAGTTTCCTCGTCCGCGCCGACGCGCGGCTGAAGTCGATCGAGGATATTCAGGACGCGGTCGTGGCCACCCGGGCAGGTGTTCCGGTGCGGGTGCGCGATGTAGGCGACGTCGTGATCGGCGGCGCCGTGCGCACCGGGTCGGGCAGTCGCATGGGTTCCGAAGCGGTCATTTCCACCATCTTGATGCTGGTCGGCGAAAACAGCCGGGTCGTGGCTACCCGCGTCGCCGACAAATTGGTCGATATCAACAAATCGCTGCCGCCAGATGTTTTTGCCGAGGCGGTCTACAACCGGTCCAAGCTGGTCAACGCCACCATTGCCACCGTCGAAAAGAATCTGATCGAAGGCGCGCTTCTGGTCATCGTCATACTGTTTCTGCTGCTCGGCAATATCCGCGCGGCGCTGATCACGGCTGCAGTGATCCCGATCACCATGTTGATGACGGCATCCGGCATGAACGCCCTTGGCGTATCGGGTAATCTGATGAGCCTGGGCGCGCTCGACTTCGGACTTATCGTCGATGGCGCGGTCATCATCGTGGAAAATGCGCTGCGTCGTCTGGCCGAGCGACAGGAACATGAAGGTCGTCTGCTGACGCTGGACGAGCGGATGAGCGAAACGATCGATGCGGCCAAGGAAATGGTCCGGCCTACCGTCTTTGGCCAGCTCATCATCTTTCTCGTCTTCGTGCCGTTGCTGACCTTCCAGGGGGTGGAGGGCAAGACCTTCGCGCCCATGGCGACAACCTTGATGCTGGCGCTTGCATCGGCGTTCGTCCTGTCGATCACCTTCGTGCCGGCGATGATCGCGATCGTCGTCAGCGGCAAGGTCAGTGAAACCGAAGTCAAGCCGATCCGCTGGTTTAAGGAGAAATATGCGCCGCTCCTCGACAAGGCAGTGGCGCGGCCGGTGCCGTTCGTCGCGGCCGGTGCGGGCATCTTCTTCGCTGCCGTTCTGGCGTTCGGCCTGCTGGGAGAGGAGTTCATGCCCCAGCTCGACGAGAAGGACATCACGGTCACCAACTTCCGGGTGCCATCCGCCTCGATCGACCAATCGACGCAAATGCAGCTTCAGATCGAGAATGCGCTCAAGACGCTGCCCGAGGTGGAACTGGTATTTTCCAAGAACGGCAATGCCGACCTTGGCACCGACCCGATGCCGCCAAACTCGTCGGACACCTATGTCATTCCCAAGCCGGAAAGCGAATGGCCGGCCGAGGTGACGTCGAAGGAAGATATCCTGCGACGTATCGAAGAGCGCATGAAGCCGCTCATCGGCAATCGGACGGAGATCCAGCAACCCATCCAGATGCGTTTCAACGAACTGATCGCCGGCGTGCGCGCCGACGTCGCGGTCAAACTTTATGGTGACGATCTGGAGGCGATGAGCGAGCAGGCTCGTCGCATCGCTGGCGTACTGCGCGGGATTCCGGGCGCAGGCGATGTCAGCGCCGAACAGACCGACGGCGCGCCGACGTTCGATGTCAAGATCGATCGGCAGGCTGCAGCACGTTACGGCCTCTCGGTGGAGGAAGTGGCCAACACTGTCTCTGCCGCGCTGGGTGGCCGGGAAGCGGGGCTGTTGTTCGAGGGCGATCGCCGCTTCGCGGTGGTGGTGCGCTTGCCCGATGCGCAGCGGGACGATGTCGAAACGCTGGGATCGATCCCGGTCATGCTGCCTGCGGCCGATGGTCAGGTGGCAGGCTCCATTCCGCTAAGGGAGGTGGCCCGGTTCAGCTATACGCAGGGGTTGAACCAGATCAGCCGCGAAAATGGCAAACGGATGGTGGTCGTTCAGGTCAACGTCCGTGGTCGCGACCTTGGCGGCTTCGTCGAGGAAGCCCAAAAGGCGATCGGCCAGATGCAACTCCCGTCAGGCATGTATACCGAATGGGGCGGGACGTTCGAAAGCCTGCAGTCGGCGCGTTTGCGGTTGATGCTGGTCGTGCCGATCTGCTTCCTCGCCATCTATGCGTTGCTTTATATGGCGCTGGGCGGCTTCATTCCGGCGGCGATCGTGTTCAGCGCGGTGCCGATGGCGCTGGCGGGCGGGGTGTTCGCACTTCTGCTGCGCGGCATCCCCTTCTCCATCACGGCAGCGGTCGGCTTCATCGCGCTGTCCGGCGTCGCGGTGCTGAATGGTCTGGTCATGATGAGCGCCATCGGCAAGCATCGCGAAGATGGCGCAAGCGAGGATGACGCCATTATCGGGGGGGCAATGGAGCGTGTCCGGCCGGTCCTGATGACGGCGTTGGTCGCCAGTCTTGGCTTCGTGCCGATGGCGCTCGCCACCGGCACGGGGGCGGAGGTTCAGCGGCCCTTGGCGACAGTGGTCATCGGCGGACTTATCACCTCGACCGCGCTCACATTGCTTGTGCTTCCCGCAATAACGGCGCTCGCGGCAAGGTGGCGAAGTTCTCGGAAAAAGGCCCGTTCGCAGCCGCTTGAGCCGTGAAAATGATCTGGAATCGGACGCTTGTAACGCCCGATTCCATGTCTTTTACAAAGCCTGTGAGCGAACGCCGAAAACATTCGATTTGATACGGAATATGCGAGGAATTCGGAGGATTATTCCGCGAAATGGCATTCAAACCACATCCTACGCCTCTCAATGTCGATACGAATTTGGGGAGCCAAGACAATGGCTGCACGCGAGATGGAAACGCAACGTGACCAGCGGCGCAATGGCCCCGGATTGCAAGCCGCGGGACTGTTGATCGCTGCGCTCATGATCAGCGGTTGTGGCGGGATACAGGAGAAAGCTGCTCCCGTCGTTGGATCGACAACGCATGCTCAGAGCGTCTTTGCGGCATGCTGGAAAACGGCTGGTGAAGGCCATGTGCGCGAGCGACGAGGCCCGCAGCATAGCCTTCGCTATTATTACGGCCTGCACCGGGACGCAGTCAGGGGGCAATGTCGTGCCTATGCAGACCGAACAAATGCGAGACTATGGGAGAAGATCAATAAGAAATATCCGGGGCTTTCTACTTCCCAGGCATTTGAAAAATCGTGCGGAAACGCCCTAAAAGTCGCGCATCATTACCAATATGACCTAACGCATTTCAGTGATCACTTGGCCTTGTGCCGCATGATGGCTGAAGAATTGGAAAATTGAATAGGTTGGAGACTCGTATGAGACTGGTTCGAACATTATCCGTCGCACTGGGTGTAAGCACGTTGCTGGCGGCAACCGCGCCGGTCGGTGCGCACGGCATCTGGTTCGCGCAGCGGGCGCGCCAACTGGCGCTGGTCTATGGCGTTGGCGCCGACGATCTGGACGCCGTCAAGCGCTTGCCATTGGTCAAGACGGTCACCGGCTATGACAGCGATTGGGCACCCGTCACCACCTCTCTTCGCGCCGCCGGTGCAATCCCGGTCGTCGACAGCGACGAACCGGTCGCGGCCGTCGCGGCCACCATGGATTATGGCTATTGGAGCAAGACCCCGGACGGAGAGTGGCATAACAAGGGCCGCGACGAAGTCCCCAACGCGACGCTTGCCGAGCATAATTTCAAATATGCGGTCCATCTGACGCAAGTGCCGACCAAGCCGGTGCCGCTGTTCGAGGGCCACACGCTTCAGGTCGTGCCCGCCGACCTTGCCATTCCCTAGAAAATGGGCGAGCCGATGAAGGTGCGCGTCTATTACAAGGGCAAGCCTGTCGCCGGTGCCACCGTGATGCAGGATTATGTCAACGATCCCGACGAAGTCGCCCCGGCCAAGACCGGCGCTGATGGCACCGCCACGATCAAGCTGCGCAACCAGGGCATCAACGTGCTGATGGCGATCTATGTTGGCCAGGCGACCGACAAGAAGGTCGATCATGAGGAATATCGCGCCTCGCTGTCCTTCGTCCTCCCTCACCTGCCCGAATAAGCCTTTCGGCCAATCCATTGGAGACATGCATTATGAAGATCGATCTTTTCCGCACGGGGCTTGCTGCCCTGGCACTTGCCGCGCTGCCCGCTTCCGCCTTCGCGCATGGCAGCATGAAGCCGCAACATGGCGGCCTCGTACATATGTCGGGTGAAACCCTGATCGAACTGGTGACCGGCCCCAAGGGTGTCGACGTCTATCTGAGCGAAGAAGATGAGCCGGTGCCTGCCGCCGGTTACACCGCCAAGCTCACCCAGACGGCAGGGAGCGCCAAGACCGAAGCGGCGCTCAAGCCTGCCGGGGGCAACAAGCTGACTGCTGCCGGCTTCAAGGCGGCCAAGGGCGCGAAACTCGTTGTGGCCCTGATCGACAAGAGCGGCGCGAAAATCTTCGCGACGTTCCAGACCAAGTAAAGGCGCCGACATGCACAGCGCGATCCGGTTTCCGCTCCAACCCCAGATATTGCGGCGGATCGTGCTGCTGCTTTTGGGCTTGGCCATGGCGTTCATGAGCGCGACGCTCTGGGCGCATGGCGTCAACGAGAATGACAAGGCCTTCATCGAAGGTGCGTCAGGCGTCAACATCATCCCCTATATGTATCTGGGGGCCAAGCACATGGTCACCGGCTACGACCATCTGCTGTTCCTGGCCGGGGTCATCTTCTTCCTCTATCGGTTGAAGGACGTCGGCGCCTATGTGACGCTGTTCGCGATCGGCCACAGCACCACGCTGCTGTTGGGCGTGATCTTCGACATTCGCGCCAACCCTTACATCATCGACGCGATCATCGGCCTGTCGGTCGTCTACAAGGCGATCGATAATCTGGACGGGTTCAAGACCTGGTTCGGCGTATCGCCCAATCCCAAGGCGGCGGTGCTGATCTTTGGTTTCTTCCATGGCTTTGGCCTGGCCACCAAGATCCAGGAACTGACGCTGGCCAAGGACGGGCTGATCCCCAACCTCATCAGCTTCAACGTGGGCGTTGAGATGGGCCAGTTCATGGCGCTGACCGTGATCCTCCTGCTGATGAACCTGTGGCGCATGTCGTCCAGTTTCAACCGAACGGCCACCGTCGCCAACGCCGCGCTCATGACCGCCGGCTTCGTCCTCATCGGCTTCCAGTTGGCCGGCTATTTTACCCAGGGTGCCTGACATGACCATGCAAACTGCTTCCGCACTTCCGACCTCGATCAAGCCCTCGCCTTCCACGCTTGCCAAGGCGACCGGCGGCGCGGCCATCGCGGCCGTTGCTATTCTCACCTTGTTCGTGCTGCCGGCCGAATATGGCATCGACCCCACCGGCGTCGGCACGGCGCTTGGCCTCAACGGCATGGTCACCGGCGAAGCGGCCGAAACAGCCCCCGCGCCCGCGCCGGAAGCTGCCGGCCCAACCGACATCGCGATTCCGACCAAGGCGACCATCGCCAAGTCGGCCGCATGGCGACAGGACGAGATGACCATCACTCTGGCACCTCATAGCGGGCAAGAGGTGAAGGCGCACATGGTCAAGGGTGACAGCTTCATCTTCCAGTGGAAGTCGACAGGTGGTCCGGTGAAGGCCGAAATGCACGGCGAAAAAACCGGCGTCACCGACGGCTCCTTCACCGACTATTGGAAGGAACTCGAACTTACCGGCGGTCAGGGCGACTTCACTGCGCCCTTCGATGGCACCCATGGCTGGTATTTCCGCAACAAGGGCGAAACGCCGATCACCGTCACCGTCAAGACGGTCGGCTTCTACAAGGATCTCTTCCTGCCCAAGGGTGAGTGAAGAGCCAGGCGAGGGATAATCAGATGAACAGCATTGCGGGCCAGGCGCCCCTTACAGCCCTAAACCCCGGCATGACATCGCCTGTCGCCGCTGCAAAGGCGCGCACGCGTTTGATCGCCATCGACGCGCTGCGTGGTTTGGTGATGCTGTTCATGCTGGTCGATCATGTCCGCGAAACATGGTTCCTGCATTTGCAGGTCACAGATCCCGTTGACGCGAATATAACCGATCCGGGACTCTTCTTCACGCGCCTGCTCTCCACCTTCTGCGCGCCGACTTTCGTCGCGCTGACCGGCCTTTCGGCATGGCTCTACGGCCAGTCGCATAGTCGGGCTCAGGTGTCTGAGTTCCTGCTGAAGCGCGGGCTTTTTCTGATCTTCCTGGAATTCACGATTGTCTGCTACGCTTGGCCAACACAGGCCAACACATTCCCGCCCCCCACCATCTGGTTCCAGGTGATCTATACGATCGGCATCAGCATGATCGCGCTGGCGGCGCTGCTCCATCTGCCGCGCCCTGCGCAGTTCGCTCTGGGTTTGGCGATCGTCTGCCTTCACAATCTGCTCGATCCGATTCGCTTGAGCCCGGATTCTCCCTTCTTCATTCCATGGGCGATGCTCCATCAGCGCGACAAATTCGAGATCGCCGGGATCCTGTTCAAGACGACGTATCCGGCGCTGCCCTGGATCGGCATCATCCTGTTAGGCTATGCCTGCGGTCCGTGGTTCGCGCGGGGCACCGATCCCAAGCCAAGGATCAAGCGGCTGGCTATGCTTGGCCTGGGCCTGCTTGTCGGCTTCCTGCTCATCCGCACGCTCAATTTCTATGGCGACAAGCCCTGGTTCATCGCGGACACGTCGTTGCGAACCGTCATGAGCTTCCTCGCGCTCACCAAATATCCGCCATCGCTGCTCTTCCTGATGCTGACCGTGGGCACCGGATGCCTGTTGCTGGCGCTGTGCGAGAAGTTCGAGGATAGCAAGATGATGCCGACGCTCGCCATGCTGGGCGGCGCGCCGATGTTCTACTACATCCTCCATCTCTACACGCTCAAGCTGCTCTACAATATCGCGATGCTGCTTTACGGCCCGACGAAGGGCGCCGTGTTCGGTGTCGATAATCTGAGGTGGGTATGGATCTGGGTGTTTATATTGATCCCGGTTCTCTATTTTCCAACGAGATGGTTCGCCCGGCTCAAGCAGCGCCGCAAGGATATCTGGTGGCTGAAATATCTTTGATTGCGAGATTGTAGTGAGATGCCGCTGGTTCAATGTCAGCCAGAAAGCAGCTTCGTTGCAGCATGAATCGGAGCAGCTGCCAGTCCGGCTTTGCAGCAGTTTGCGAGCTTACAAATAGAATTGCGGACGGTCTGCTGTTGCGATGAGAAATTTGGTCGCCAAACGGCTGATTCGGGTCGAGGGCAGAGATCACCTGTTAACACGGATCGCACGCGCCGGTGGCCAACCAGCTGTCAGACAATGTTTGGTGATTTGGGCACGTCGGCAACACCGCACCGTTCAGGCAATACCCGCACCACCGGTGACGCCATAGACCTCGCCGGTGATATAACTGCCCTCCTGCGACGCCAGCAGCACATAGATGGGCGCGATCTCGACGGGTTGGCCGGGGCGGCCGAACTGGCTCTGCTCGCCGAATTTCGTGACCTTTTCCTGCGGCTGACCCCCAGTGGATTGCATAACCGTCCAGAAGGGGCCGGGCGCCACGACATTGGCGCGGATGCCTTTCTCGATCAGTTGCTTGGCCAGCGCCTTGGTATAGGCCACTATCCCCGCCTTGGTCGTCGCATAGTCGAGGAGGATGGCCGATGGATCATAGGCCTGGATCGACGCGGTCGTGATGACCGAGGCACCGGCAGGCAGATGCGGCACCGCCGCCTGCACGATCCAGTGCAACGCATAGAGGTTGGTCTTCATCGTGCGGTCGAAATCATCTGAGCTCAGCACCTGCACATCGTCCCGGAACTGCTGACGGCCCGCATTGATGACCAATATGTCCAACCCGCCAAGACCGGCGACGGCATCGTCGACCAACTGGCGGCACCAGGCTTCATCCATCACGTCGCCGGGAAGCGCGACGGCTTTGCGCCCCTCCGCTTCGATCAGAGCTATCACGGCCTGCGCATCGCTCTCTTCGCTGGGCAGATAGGCAATGGCGACATCGGCCCCTTCCCGTGCGTAAGCGATAGCCGCTGCCCGACCAATGCCGGAATCGCCACCCGTGACGAGCGCCTTGCGCCCCTTAAGCTTGCCCGACCCCACATAGCTCTCTTCGCCATGGTCCGGTGTCGGGTCCATCTGCGCCGCTATGCCTGGGGCTGGCTGGGGCTGCTTGGGGAAAGGCGGTTTGGGATATTGGTCGCGTGGATCTTGCAGGGTGAGGCGATCGGCCATGATGGCTCCTTGCTGATGAATGGCGAGCGGACATTTCGCCGTCGCTCCGAAGGCTGAAGGTCGAATTACGAGCCACCCCGGCCGCCAGTTCCTGCGTTAGGCTTGGCCATGCCCCGGTTCACCGAATGACGACGTCTTTGGCCGCAACAGACTAAAGATCGGGCAGGATCTGGTCGGCTCTGCCCCAATGGGCCAGATCCTTGGAAGCGGCGCGCTTCAGCATTTCGCCTGCGTCCCCGATATGCCATTGGTCCGGGCCGTCCAGCGTGCGCAGTTCCTCCCAGCTGAGCGGCACCGCGATCGGTGCGAACGGCCGCGACCGTGCGCTATAGGGCATGACGGCGGTCGCGCCGCGCTGGTTGCGCAGATAGTCGATGAAGATCTTGCCCGTCCGCTTCGCCTTGGCGAGCGCAGCCGTAAATCGGTCGGGGTCGGCCTGTGACAGCGCGGTGGCGAAACGATGCGCGAAATCCTTGACCTGCGGCCACTCGGCGCTGGGGGTCAGCGGCGCGATCACATGCACGCCCTTGCCACCGGTCATCATCGGAAAGGTGACGAGCCCCATCTGCACCAGCATATCCTGCAGATGGAAGGCCGCCGACACCACATCCTTGAACGCCAGCCCCTCGTCGGGATCAAGATCGAACACCAGCCGGTCGGGCTTCTCGACATCCTCGATCCGGGCACCCCAGCCGTGAAATTCGATCGTCCCCATCTGAACGCAGGTCAGCAGCCCTGCGGGCGTATCGACGAACAGATAGGGTTCTTCATGGCCGTCCTTTTCCAGGATGCCCACCTGTTTGACGTCGTCGCCGAAACTGCCAGCATCATGTTTTTGGAAGAAGCATTTCTTGTCGCGGCCTTGCGGGCAGCGCACGAGGCTGATCGGCCGACTGCCTGCCCAAGGCAGCATGATATCCGCTACCGCTTCATAATAGTCGGCTAGCTCGCCCTTGGTGAGCTTGCCCTCCGGGAAGATTACCCGGTCGCGATTGCTGATCTTAACGCCGTTGGTCGCGGCGGGCTGCGTCGCCTGTTCGACGGGCGCTTCGACCTCCAGCACCACCGCTTCCGGCTTCTTGTCTTCGCGTAATCCGAGATAGCTTGAATGGCGCAGCACGCCTTCGTCGGTAAATTCCGCAAAGGCGACCTCGGCGACCAGTTTCGGTTTGATCCAGTGTGCGTTGCGTACTGCCGCGCGCGGGGCCTCGACCGTCGGCGTCTTCCGGGCTAGCGGTGCCATCAAGGCCAGCAGCCGCTCCATCTCGTCCGCTGAAAAGCCGGTGCCGACTTTCCCGGCGAACCGAAGCGTGCCTTTGTCATGGACGGCCAGCAGCAGCGAACGGAACCCGCGCTGCTTGTCCGAGGGCAACCAGCCCACAATCACGAACTCCTGACGGCGGGTGCATTTGGTCTTGACCCAGCCGCTCGATCGCGATCCGGAATAGCGGGCATCCCCCCGCTTGGAGATGACGCCTTCAAGTCCCGCGCCGCAAAAGCGCTCGAACAACTGCTCGCCGCGCCCGATGATATGGTCGGAATAGCGGATATGGCCCGCGCCATCGCCGAGCAGCGTGGCGAGCATCGCCTTGCGTTCAAGCAAGGGCCGCCCGGTCAAATCCTCGCCATTCAATGCCAGCAAGTCGAAGGCCATATAGTCGATTTTTCCGGGATCGTCCTTGAGCGCCGCCTGCAAACCCTGAAAGCTGGTGCGGCCATCGGCTAGGATCACCACGGCCTCGCCGTCAATCAGGGCGCTTGATGCATCCAGCTTTGTCGCGTCGGCGATCAACCCGGCACAGCGATCGGACCAGTCGAGGCCGGATCGTGTATAGGCGCGGCCATTGCCGCCGCCGATGGCCAGCAACGTGCGATAGCCATCATATTTTAGCTCATGGAGCCAATGACTGCCTGCAGGCACATGGTCGACAAGTGTCGCCAGTTGCACAGGCTGAAAAGGCGGCGGGACATCGCCCTTGGCATTCCCGCGCGCAGTCGCCTTCGCCTTTGCGACTTTGCGCTGGGAAATGGGTTTGCCAGCGGCGATTTCCTCCATCGTGCGGCCACTGTCGATGCTGGTGAGATGGTGACTGACCAGATCGTCCGACCCGCCGGCAAAAGCGTCGCTGACTTTGCGCAATATCCAGTTTTCGCCGCGCTCCTTTCCGCGTGGCTTGAGCCGGAACAAGACCCACTCTCCCTGCATCCGGCGGCCATGCAGGATGAAATGGAGATGCCCTTCGGCCAGTGTCTTGCACGGGTCTTTACCTGCTATCGGTTCCCATGTGCCATTGTCCCACAGCATGACGGTGCCGCCGCCATATTCCCCTTTGGGGATCAGGCCTTCGAACCGTGCATAATCAAGCGGGTGATCCTCGGTTCGCACCGCCAGGCGTTTGTCGTCGGGATTGGCGCTCGGCCCACGGGTGACGGCCCAGCTAACCAGCACGCCGTCCAGTTCCAACCGGAAGTCATAATGCAACCGCGACGCTGCATGTTTCTGGACGACAAAGCCGTTGCCGGCCGTCGGAAACTCCGCACCAGCAGGCTCGGCCGTGCGTGCGAAGTCACGCTTTGCCCGATAGAGGTCGAGACTGTCTTTAGGGCTTTTGTCCTGCGCCTTTGCCATGTTGGTTCGGTCCGTTGCTTTGCCCCTCAATCCGCAAGCGTGCCAACTCGTTCCGGGGGTATCGCAAACGATCACGCCTCCGCATCGATGGCGCGCGCGAAGCGGTAGCTGGTCTGCTCGAACGTCGAAGCCCGAAAGAAATTATGCGCATTTTTGATGTCGATGTCGCTCATCGCTTCGATCCGCGTGCATCCTGCTTCGCGCAGCGCCGTTGTCGCAGCATCCAGCATGGCAGTCGCGATGCCTCGGCGGCGATGCGCCCCATCCACCAGCAACACAGTAATCCGGCCGATCAGGCCATGGTGAAGCGTGGGTATCAGCGTCCAGCCGCAACAACCGACGATCCCCTCCAGAACAGCGACGATCGCGCCGCCTCTAGCCTTCCTGACCCGCTCAAGATTATGCGCGACACCGTGTTCATCGATGGTCGTTTGGGCAAGCTGGCGCAGCAGCACCGCCATGCCTGCCGCATCGGTCCGCTTGGCGGCGCGAATGCGGAGCGGGGCCGGTTCGGGCGTGGGCGCAGGCTTGGCCGCTATTTTCTTCGCGGGCGTTGGCGTCTGCCCGATGGAACGCCTCGCGCGCGGTCGGAGGGCGGGCTCGACGTTTTCATGCGTCGCTGTTGTCGCTTTCCTTGTCGGTGCGGCACATACAGGCATGGCGTGAGCCGATGCCTTCCAGCTGCTTGTCGCGCCCTTGCGCAGAAACGCTTCGATATCCTCCAGCGAGGCGGTCAGCCCATCATCGCCAACCCCGAGCAAAGGCTTCCCGCCCGCATCGGTGAGCCCATATTTGCCATAATCACCCGCACCAACCTTGCGCCTGCGGGACTTTACCAGCTTGAAACCACGATGGGCGGCCATTTCACGCAGCGTCTGATCCCTGGTCGCGTCACTCATGATCCAGGGACGTCCCCGTCACGCCCGCTTTTTGGCGGATGTCTTGCCTGCCGACTTCGCGTCGCTCTTGGCCGCTACCTTGCCCGCTGGCTTCTTCGCCGTCGCCTTGGCCTTGCTGGCCGGGCCGATGGATTTCTTGAGTGCCGCCATCAGATCGACGACGTTATTCCCACGTGGATCAGCACCGCCTTCATCGTCGCTGTCGATGTTAAGCGTCTTGCCCTTCTTCTTATGCTCGATAAGCTCCTTCAGCGCATCGACGTAGCGATCGTGAAAATCACTCGCGTGGAACTTACCGGTCTTCTTGTCGATCAAGGTCGTGGCGAGATCGAGCAATTCGTCATCCGGCTCGCCATCGCCGATCTCGTGGAAATAGCGCGCAGCTTTGTTGACTTCATCGGCATACCGCAACGTCTCCATCACCATGCCGCGCCCGCATGCCTTGATGCTGACGACATATTCCCGGCCGCGCATCGCGAGTTGGCCAAGGCCAACCTTCCGGCTGCGCCGCAACGCTTCGCGTAGGACGATGAAGGCTTCCTCCGCCAGGTCGTCGGCGGGCACGACATAATAGGGCTTTTCGAAATAGATCATGTCGATGTCATGCGCATCGACGAACTGGGTCAGCTCCAGCGTCTTCTTGCTCTCCAGCTTGACGCCTTCGATCTCTTTCTCGTCCAGCAGCACATATTCGCCTTTGGCATATTCAAAGCCTTTGACGATGTCGTCCAGGTCGATCGGCCCGATGCCAGGCACGATCTTCTCATATTTAATACGCTTACCCGAAGGCTCATGGATCTGGTTGAAAGCGATCGTAGCACCGCTTCTGGTGGCGGAATAGATCTCGACAGGGATGGAGACGAGCGCGAGCCGGATCTGGCCTTTCCAATAGGGTCGTGCAACCATGATCATCTCCTGTCGGTCTATGGCAACAACCCTTCGCGCATGGTCCCGTTCCGGTTGAACGCGAAGTGCCCGCTATCGGCTTCGGGGATAATGATCTGTAGCCAGCGCTGGCGTCGGTAGCCCAATACCCTTGTCCGTTTCAAGCTGTCGGCGATCTGCTTGATAAACTGGTGACGGCCAAACGTGAGAAATCTTCCTCTAAGCCGGTTCTGAACGGCGCATAGGACCGAGAGCAGACCGACGCTTGGAGCGAACGAGGCCGTCTAGGGGTCCAGAGTTCTCGCGGACAGCCGCTGATCAACCAAACCGACGACCGATGACGCATAGAATTTCGATTGGATCATGACACATAGGATACCATTCAAGGCGACGCGACCCTGCATCGGCGAATGCGCTAATGACCGGGCACCGGCTTTTTAATAAAGCCAGCGGCAGCTTCGGCTTACGTCCCCTACCACACAGTCGTCTAAAGGCCTGTCTTGCGCGTCCAGAATGGGAAAGCAGACTGACCGCACCTGGGTATGGAAAGTCGGCGACTGAGTGGCCGGAATGGGTCGGTTTTCCTAAGTGCCAAACGCCGTGTAGTGAGACAATCCTGCCATCCAGTGCCTTACTGAACGGCATCGCAGAATCACTACGAAGGGCCAGTTCCGGAACGGCGGCTCCCAAGAAGCCTGCGCCGGGTGCTAGCGTCATCGACTTCTCGGTCGGAATAGCACCGCATGATTGAGCTTTGCCTTGCTTCGACCGTGCCTCTCGTTTCATCTGCCTGAATGGGGGTGCGCGTGCCAAACTATTACGAGATTCTAGGGGTCGATCGGAGCGCCGAGCAGGAGGTCATCGACGCCGCCTACCGGGCGATGATGCGGCGATATCATCCTGACACCTTCACCGGACTGAAAGCCGAGGGTGAGCGCCGCGCAAAGCAACTCAACGAAGCTTATGCCACCTTGCGCGATGCTGAGCGTCGCCGCGCCTACGACGAGACGCTCGGGCCGGCAGCCCCAAAGACCGCGCCGGTTCGAGAGGCCTTGGCAAATCCGAACCCGCCCTCGGCTCGGCACCGGGGCTTGCTCATCGGTGGATTGGCGATAGCAGCCGTCATCACGGTTGTCGCTTATGCGAACCGACAGGCGCCACCGGCTCCCATAGCCACCGCCAGCACGCCAACGGCCTTCCCCAAGCCCGCGCCCTCGCCAGTTGCGAAGACAGCGCCGTCGCCGTCGGCATCGTCTACGACGCTCGCAGCCTGCAAAGGCATGACTTGCCGAGTGCTGACGCCGTTTGGCTGGGGCGGGATCGAGGCCGGTGTAACGACGGACAGCGCGCAGGCGGCATCGGGCCTTAAAATCGGCGACGATGGCCATTACACCGAGGCTGGCGACGGGACGTGCCTTGCCTATGAGGTAATCGGAGGACCCAAGAATCTGCAGATGCTGGTCGAAAGCGGGGTGGTGACGACGGTCGAGGCCTATCTCGATCCTCCCGCACCGACCTTCATGACTGACCGTGGAGTGAAGCTCGGCGATTCTGAGGCGGCGGTGCGCCAGGCCTATGCCGGGCTCAAGCAGCTGCCGGACATCTACTCCGAGCCGCCCGATAAAAAGCTCTTCTATTATGAACCGGGCGGAGAACGCGGCATCAAATTCTCGATAAACGGCGGGAAAGTCAGTGGGATCTCAGTTGGTTCGCCCAGCATCGAATATGTCGAGGGCTGTCTCTAGGCGAACACCATGGCACGACGAACATGCATCATCTGTGCCGAGCCCGCCGGATCGCGCGAGCATCTCTTCCCCGCCGCATTGGGTGGCCGCCGCGTTAACAAGCGCATCTACTGCGCGCACCATAATCACGCGCTCGCTGATGGCGCCGGCGTGCTGGCCGAGCAGCTACGGACAATCAACGCGATCCTCATGGTCGAGAGCGATCGTGATCGCAGCGTCCCGCATAAGTGAACGGCGTATGTTGGTCGACATCCGTCGGAAAAGCGGAACGTCTGCTGCTGGAGATAGAAAATCGGGCGCTGAGCGTCCGGCATGGGTCGACACCGGTAGGCTTCCGTATCGGGTTCTGATTAGATCGCGCGGGTCGGCAGCTACAAAAGGCTAATCAAGCAGATCTGGCGACGAGAAATCTCGCAAAACTGCTCTATCACGCCCTCCGATTTTTGTCTGAGCCGATGTCGATGTTGACATTCTCACCGAAAATTTCTTGGCTTCACCTCGATGCCCTCGGTCGGCTTCCCGGGCATGATGCCTGATCCCAGCCGCAGGTCAGGGATGTATATCTCACGCGCTTTTCGACCGAGCAATTTGCTGTCCGGGTCCCGGGGATCAGGTCCGCCGCCACTCTTCGCGCCATCGCCGCGCGCCGGGCGGAAGACGTTGGAAAGATCGCTCCGTTCGCCCACGCTTGCCAGTAATCCAGACAGATTTTCGAGCCGTTGGGCAATGACGTGAATGACCTCGCCTTCTTTCTGGACCTGACCGCGCACGCCGAGCATGGATGCGCCAAGGACAGTGCCGCGATTGGCCTCGAACACTTTGGTCCACACTACAAGATTTGCGATCCCGGTCTCGTCCTCGATGGTGATGAACATGATACCCTTGGCAGAGCCGGGCCGCTGCCGCACCATGATGATCCCTGCAAGATTGACCCAGCGACCATCGCGGATGTCAGAAAGCGCCGCGCACGGGACCATCTTCCTCGCTGCCAAATCCTCCCTGAGAAAGGTTACCGGATGGGCGCGGAGCGATAGCGCGAAGCTGCGATAGTCTTCCACTACCTCCTGGCCTTCCGCCATCGGCGAGAGCGCGACCTCGGGTTCGACCGCTTCGGCGCGGAGCTTCCCCTCGCGCTCGTCTGCTGCGGCAAAAAGGGGCAGGGGGCTGTCGCGCAACCCTTTCACATCCCACAGGCCAGTGCGACGGCTGTGCCGGAGCGAGCCGAAGCCATCAGCATCGCCGATCCGATCGAGCGCACCAGCACCCACGCCGGCTCTGCGCTGGATTTCTTCCACTGAAGCATAGGGCTCTGCGCCGCGGGCCGAGACGATCGCCGCGCCGTCCGGATTGGCAAGATCGCGGACCATACGCAGCCCAAGGCGCACGGCCTTGTACCGCCGGTTCCCCACTTCAAGCGTGCAGTCCCAGCGACTATGGTTCACATCGACCGGGCGGACCTCAACGCCATGTTCGCGTGCGTCGCGGACGATTTGGGCTGGTGCATAAAAGCCCATGGGCTGGGCGTTCAACAACGCCGCACAGAAGACATCTGGATGATGGCATTTAAGCCAGGAGGAGGCATAGACGATGAGCGCGAAGCTTGCGGCATGGCTTTCGGGGAAGCCATAGGAGCCAAAGCCTTCGATCTGCTTGAAGGTCTGTTCGGCAAAAGCCTGCTCATAGCCGCGTTCGACCATGCCGCCGATGAGCTTGTCGCGAAAATGGCTGACCCCGCCGGTCAGCTTGAACGTCGCCATCGCCCGCCGCAAAAGGTCCGCCTCGCTGGCGGTGAACCCGGCACACTCAATGGCGACCCGCATCGCCTGCTCCTGAAAGAGCGGGACGCCGAGCGTCTTTTCAAGGACCCGGCGCAGCTCCGGCCTGGGATAGCTGACCTTTTCCTTGCCTTCGCGGCGCCTTAGATATGGGTGGACCATGTCGCCCTGGATGGGGCCGGGCCGAACGATGGCGACCTCGACGACCAGGTCATAGAATGTCCTTGGCTTGATACGGGGCAGCATCGCCATCTGCGCCCGGCTTTCGATCTGGAAGACGCCAAGCGTGTCAGCCTTGCGGATCATCGCATAGGTTGCCGGGTCTTCGGCCGGTATCGTGGCTAGGTCGAGGTGGATGTCCTTCTCCTCGCGCAGGAGATCGAAGCCGCGTCGCATGCAGCTGAGCATGCCTAATGCCAGCACATCGACCTTCATAAACCCCATAAGGTCGATATCATCCTTGTCCCATTCGATGATCTGGCGATCATCCATGCGGGCAGGTTCGATCGGCACCAACTCGTCGAGCCGGTCGCGGGTCAGCACGAAGCCGCCGGGATGCTGCGAGGAATGGCGCGGCGTATCCATGAGCAGACGCGACAGCTCCAGCGTGAGGGCAAGGCGGCGATCGGTCATATCAAGATTGAGCTCGGCGACATGGCGGTCTTGCACACCCTCGCGGCTCCAGCCCCAGACCTGTCCTGACAGCGCGTCGGTGACATCGGTCGACAGGCAAAGCGCCTTGCCGACCTCACGGATCGCGCCTTTGGTACGGAAGCGGGAGATCACGGCAGTCAACGCACTATGGTTGCGGCCATAGGTCTCGTAGATCCATTGGATCACCTCCTCGCGCCGCTCATGCTCGAAATCGACATCGATATCGGGCGGCTCGCGTCGCTCGGCGCTCACGAACCGTTCGAACAGCAGTTCGGTGCGCACCGGATCGATCGAGGTGATGCCAAGGCAGTAGCAGACCGCCGAGTTCGCGGCCGATCCCCGGCCCTGGCACAAAATGTCTTTCGAGCGCGCAAAATCGACGATCGCGTGGACCGTCAGAAAATAGGGTGCGTAATCGAGCTGGGCGATGAGACGCAGCTCATGCTCCAGCTGGGCCCTTGTCTTGTCGTCGATGCCGTCTGGATAGCGGGCAGGGGCTTTTGCCCAGGTAAGGCGCTCAAGTTCCTGCTGCGGTGTACGCCCGCTTTTACCGATTTCATCGGGATATTGATAGCGCAACTCTTCAAGGGAAAAGCGGCATTGCTCGGCGATAGCGACACTTCGCCGAACTGGCCCTGTGTCCCCAAGATAGCGCACGAACAGCCGGTCCAGCTCGTCGGCGTCCTTAAGGTGCCGGTCTGCGATCTGCTCGCGTCGCTCGCCCAGATCGTCGATCGTGCATTTCTCGCGGATGCAGGTCACCACATCCTGCAGCATCCGGCGCTCGGGCGTGTGGTAGAGGACATCGCCGGTGGCGACGGTCGCGACGCGCGCCTGCTGTGCCATCTGTGTCAGGCGCCGCAACCGCAACGCATCGCCGGGTTGCCGCTGTAGGGTCAGCGCGAGGTAGCTGCGTTCCTGAAAGATCGATGAGACGCTGACGAGGTCCGCCTGCGTTTTTGCGTCATCGCTATTGGGGATAAGGATGGCGATCAGCCCCTCGCTCCATGTCGCGACATCATCCCAATGGAGTTCGCAGCTTCCTTTGCCGGCGCGCGATTTGCCGAGCGTCAATAGCCGGCAAAGGCGACCATAGGCTGCGCGATCGGTGGGATAGATAAGCAGGCCGGTGCCACAGGAAAGATCCAGCCTGCAGCCGTTGATGACGCGCACGCCCGTCGAACGGCCAGCGTCCCAGGCGCGCACCAATCCCGCCAGACTATTGCGATCCACGATGCCGATGGCAGGCATGCCCAGCATGGCAGCTGCGGTCAGCAGTTCCTCAGGCGAGGATGCACCGCGCAGGAAGCTGAAATGGCTCGTCGCCTGCAACTCGACATAGCGCTGATCGGCAAGGCTCATGCGAAGGCGCCATGGATGAACCAGGCCATGGGTCCGGTCGACGACCATTGGCCGTCGCCCAAGCGGAACAGCCAGTAGCGCCCGCCACCTTCGACCTCGACCTGGAAATAGTCGCGCACGAGATAGGGGCTGTCGGCTTCCAGGCCCTTGGCGCGCCACCATTCGCCCTGGAGGCGTTCGGGACCATCGGCCTGAACTACCTTGCGCCGCTTGCCCCGCCAGACGAACTGGGCAGGCGGATGGTCCGGCATCATCGCGATCACCTGGACCGGCTCAGGCGGGTCGATCATGCGGCCCGGGCGCGGCAGGACAGCGTTCCAGCGCCGATCCGCACCCTCGCGCAGCGCCATTGTTCGCTTGACCGTGCGTTCGGGCATGGCGGACGAGCAGGGCGTCGTGCCGTACAGCCGGTCATAGCCGAAACGGTTCGCCAGCGCGTCGATAAGGGCACCAAGGTCCGGGCCGCGATGCGTATCGCCTGCAAGATCAGCCTGTGCGCTGCGGAGTGGTTCGACGATCGGCGCGATCAGGATCATGGTCTCGATCCCAAGGCCTGGATCTATCCGCTCGATCCTGGGAACCAGGAGCTTTGTCAGATGCCGGGCATCCCTTGTAGGAGATGCCATCCCGATCCTGACGGACTGATATTGGCCATCGACCCGTTCGCAATGGAGGTCGAGGCGCCGCGCGCCGGTACCGTCCCGCATCAACGCAGCGCAAATGTCGTCGGTGAGATCGCCGATGACCTTCGCGATGGCGTCGGCCGTACCGATGGGTTCAAGAAGCCCGCGGCGCGCCTGGGGCAGTGACGGCGGGAAGATCGGGGCCATCGCCTCTGGCGCATGGCCAAGGGCCTGGTCGAGGCGGCGGTAGAGTTCATGTCCGTAGCGGCGCGCAATGGGACCGCGCGGCTCGGCAATGAGTTGCTCGATCCGGGTGAAGCCCATCTTGTGCAGATCGCTTGCCACTTTTGCCGGGATGCGCAGGGCGGCAAGGGGTAGGAGGCCGACCGCCTTCTTCTGGTCTCCAGGAACAATGATAACCGGGCGACCGGCAGGGACATGGCGCGCGACCGCATGCGCGCAGCCTGCCGTGTCAGCAACAGCGATCTGTGCTGTAAGGCCCGAGCCGTTCACCCGGCGGAACAGGTCCTTGACCAGCGCTTCCTCGCCGCCGAACAGTTCGCTGCATCCGCTGATGTCGAGCCATAGGCCATCGGGGTAATCGACCGCGACGAAGGGGGCGTAGCGCTGCCCTGCCCACAAGGCGAGCCGCTCAAGCCCTTGCGCGTCGGCCGCTTCGTCTGCATCGAGCACGTCAAGATCGGGCACCAGGGTCCTTGCCTTGGTGACGCTCATGCCGGGCGTGATGCCAAGGCTGCGGCCAAGCGCGTCCACCGCCGCGATCAGCTTGCGACCGTGCGATTCTATGGCCGTGACAAGCGGCTGCCGGGATGGCGCTGCGTTCGCCTCAGACGGCGATACGCCACGCTTCCTGCTGATCCGGTCGGTCGACCAGTATGGCAGGTAGAGCGAGACGACCCTGCGCATCGCAGGCCTCCACTATCCAGCTTTTGGGTTCTGCGCCGCGGACGCGCTGGAGCGCGACCGACCAGCGCGGGCGGGCAAGGGCAGGGATGCCCAGATTCTCGCTGGGGGACGCCGTAATGCGCCATCGTGTCTGCGCTGCTGAGCCCTCGATCAGTGCGTCCGCCTTGGCGGCGCGACGCAGGATGAACGCAGTCACCCCGGACCCTTCGGCAGCAAGCTGAAGCCGTTTCGACGCGGTCGTTGAGAGCTTCGAGACCTCGCCCACGACGCCGGCGATGCCAGCCACGCGCAGGCAATCTTCCATCGCGATCAGCGCGCCCTTGTCATCGCCAGGCTCGACGATGGTCAGGCGGTCAGGATGAAGGCCTGCAAGGTCGAGGGCAGGGGTGAACAAATCGCGCCAGCGCAGACACCAGAAAACCGGGCCTTCCATGCGCGCCAATATGCCTGCGATGAATATCGTTGCGGCTGCGTCGTCGCAAATGTCGAGAGAGCCCAGAACCTCATGCAATGCGCCGGTTGCAAGACCATTTCCGGGCAGATGATCGTCGATGTCGTCAAGGCCGAAAGGATGGACGCCATGACGGCGCCCATCGCCCGTCACATGGGCGATCGACGAACGCAAATCCTCGAGGATGGCATTGCGGGGCATTCCTTGGTCTCATCAGTCTGGCAATATGTTCTCTTTCTGTTCTCCATGACTCCCCGGACTGTCAAGTTAGTCGAGCGCATGTTTCGGGGTGAACGAGGTCCTGCTTGGGGCATCCGACGGATCCAACGTCATGGATTCCCTGAATCGTTTCGCGACGCGATCGTGAGTTCACAAAATATCGAGCGCGAGAGAAAATCGAGGGGCGATGCCCGAATCGAAATCGCCAAATCATTCGGTCGCTGTTCGCCGTGTTCGCATTCCGAATCGGGGACCATCAAAGAGAAGCAGATGTCTGTTTACCAGCACTCGAAACAGGAGAGATCAGGCTGGTGACGTTCATCCGGCGTTCCGAAGCTAGGAACCAGGCGGGTTCACCCGGCAGTTTCGAAAATCGATATCGTTATCGAGTACCAAAGCGACCATCTCGCCATCTATGATCAGGGCAGCGCCTGTTGCTTCAAACCGTCGCCCAAGCGATGAGTCCCGTGGCCTGAGCGCGACCGTCCGTCTCCCGATCGTTACGAGCGCGCCATCCCGGCTGATCTTGGCAAGGAAGGTTCGACCGCCGTCGCAATATATGGTCAGCTGCTCGCTGTCCGATGCGCAGGCTGCGGTCGGAACAGCGGCGACAAGCAGGGCAGGGAGGAGAAGGCGTCCCATCGAAACAGATGCTCCATGGGAGGGTCCCACGCGAAGCTTAACCTTCCGGCTCCAGCGGCGTTCCGTGCGACAGCGCATCGACGATCATGGCGGCGAGTGTTTCTTCGGCCCGTCCACGGGCGTTGAGGTCCTTTGACGACAGGTCGTGGCGAAGCCATTGCGGCGCGCGCGCGATGACACGCATGATGAGCTCGGAAGTCTCTTGGTCCATTTGGACCCTATGGGTGGTCGCGTACAGACAAGCAATCATCAAGGTGACACCCAAAAGGCGATCGTGATGAAAGCAGGGGACGCATAAAAAAAGCCCCGCCAGAGCAAGGCTCGCGGCGGGACCGAAGTTCAGGGAGGTGCCGCTCCAAAGGGGGGAAGAAGCGACAGAACATGAAATAGCATGTTGCGATGAATGACGGGTGAAGCTGCTGTTCATGAGCGCTGCAGCTCGGCTTTTTCCAGCAAGGCTTGTGGCTGCCACGGCATCGGAACGCAAAGGCCAGGCCACATTCGTCAGCAGACAGCTCTAGCGGAACCGCGCCATTGTCCATCTGTTCGATCTATCGACCGGCTCTGCGAAAATCGCCGATGCATATGACCCGAAAGAAAGAGGAACCGACTATGGCTGAGACGAGGACGTCCGCGATAATGAAGGCGAGAGCCGCTATGAACTCAAGGTCGATGGTAGCACGGCTATTGCGGCCTATGAACGGCGCGATGGCGCATTGATCTTCACGCACACGCAGGTTCCTGAGGCGCTGGAAGGGCAAGGCATTGCCAGTAAGCTGATCGCCGGCGCGTTGGCGGACGTGCGGGAGAAGAGATTGAAGGTCGTGCCGCTATGCGAATTCGTCGCCGGCTATTTTGATCGCCATCCAGAGGAGCAGGATTTGTTGGCGCTCGACGCGCCAGGCTGATCGCAGGGATGTGTGGATCATCCATGGCTTATAACCATTCCCATGCCTCTCCCGCGCCAGCTAGGTCAACGCAACGATGAAGATCGCCACCTATAATGTGAACGGGATTAACGGGCGCCTGCCTGTCCTGCTAAGATGGCTGGGCGAAGCCGAGCCCGACATCGTCTGTCTGCAGGAACTGAAGGCGCCGCAGGGCAAATTTCCCGAAACAGCGATCCGCGACGCAGGCTATGACGCGATATGGCATGGGCAAAGCCAATGGAACGGCGTTGCGATCCTGAGCCGTGTCGGTGATATCCATGAGACGCGCCGCGGCCTGCCCGGCGATCCGGACGATACGCAAAGCCGCTACATCGAAGCGGCGGTTGCCGGGGTCCTGGTTGCTGGTCTTTATCTACCCAACGGCAATCCACGCCCTGGACCCAAGTTCGACTTCAAATTGCGCTGGTTCGAGCGGCTTCATGATCACCTTGCCTTGCTCGTCGATCTCGATGCGCCGGTTGTGGTCGCCGGGGACTTCAACGTCATGCCAACCGATCTGGATGTTTATGCGCCCGAGCGGTGGCGGGACGATGCGCTCTTCGCGCCGGAGGTGAGGGACGCCTATCGCCATCTGCTGGAGCAGGGATGGAGCGACGCTCTGCGCGAATTGCATCCTGATGAGACCATCTACACCTTCTGGAAATATTGGCGCGGGGCGTTCGAGCGCAACGCGGGCCTTCGGATCGACCATATTCTGCTCAACGCAAAGGCACGCAGCAAGCTTGAATGGGCGCAGGTCGATACAGCGCCGCGCGGATGGGAAAAGACGAGCGACCATGCTCCAGTTTGGATTGAGCTGGCCAACAAGCCGGTGCGCAAGGCGCGTCAGTCGAGGGCTGCAAACCAGTCAGCATAGGGCGTATTGCGCGCCATATGGCGATTATAGTCAGGTGCGCCATCAGTCCACCAGACTGAGCCACGCTCGCCAAGTCCGCGTTTGGCAATGTCCGCCGCCGCATGCGCTTCACGCTCGGCCGATACATCGCCGTTTTTACGGGCGTCGCGCACGGCTCTACGCGCCTGCATCAGATCCGATACCAGGGTGGCGCGAACGTCCTCGTCCAACGCGGGATTGGCCAGCCGCCACAGGCGACCGCGCACGACGAAATAACGGCCATCGGGCGTCGCCGGGTGGGTGGCGGGCTCCCGGCTCACGCCGGTCGTGCCGCCTCGCGCGCCCATGCAACGATGGCCTGTTGCGGCATAGCGCCCGATTGCCGCGCAATTTCGCGGCCACCCCGAAACAGGATCATCGTGGGAATGGACCGGATGGCATAGCGACCCGCGATCGCTTGATGCGCCTCGGTATCGAGTTTCCCAAGGCGCATATAGGGTTCAAGTTGTCCGGCCGCGGCGCTGAAGGCGGGGGCCATCTGACGACAGGGGCCGCACCAGTTCGCCCAGAAATCGACAAGCAGGGGAATGTCGGACCGCGCGGCATGCGCGTCGAAATTATCTGCGGTCAGTTTGACGGGCTCCCCAGAGAATAGGGGGCGCTTGCATCGGCCGCAGGTTCCTCCCTTGGCCAGCCTTTCGCGGGGCAACCGGTTCGCCGTTGCGCAAGCCGGACATATGACAATCAGGGCATCATTGGGCGCCGTAGCCATTCTGGTCTCCATCATGCGTCGTCTTGGATGGCATAGATGCCATAGATGGGATCGGGCATCCCGAATGTCAGGCCCCGCAAAGGCAAGCAAGGCCTGGGAGGACGATGAAGCCAATAGACTGCCAAAAAGCGATAGCGTCCTGGCTGGACGTTGGCTTGCGCCCTCGTCTATGCCCGCCGTCCAACGACACAGGATATAGCCCATGAACAATACCGACCTCGCTGAGAAGATCGCCGGCGACAACGGCCTTTCCAAGGCGGATGCCCGCAAGCTGGTCGACGCGGTCTTCGCCGCAATCGCTGATGCTGCAGCAGCGGGCGAAGAAATTGCCCTGAACGGCTTTGGCAAGTTCAAGGTCAAGGACGCGCCAGCGCGCGAAGGTCGCAACCCCTCCACGGGCGCCACTATCCAGATCGCAGCTGCCAAGAAGCTCGGCTTCACGCCCGCCAAGGCGATAAAGGATAAACTGAACGGCTGAAATTTCGCCGGGAAACGTCCGTCCACGGCGCTTCCCGGCTATCGCCGGTTGACAATATTGTTCGCTTTATGTTCCAATCATCGGATGTCTTTCGAGTCTCCCTAGGAGCGGTCGATGTCCAGATTGCATACGACCCTGGCGAGTGTCGGCGAAGTCGCCATGCATTTCGGTGCGGCGCTGCCGCAAGGGCCTGTCCATTTTGCTCGTGAAACCACCGAGGGCGCCGACGGGCTCGTCGTCTTCGAAAGTCGGGGACGTCGGCTGTTACGGTCGATGGGATGGGGCTTCCCGCGCCTGACCCGCGAAATGCGCGAACATGGCGATGATCCTCAGCGGCTGGGGCTGGTTGCCGATCTCACCAATCCCATGTGGGAGCATATGGTCGTGGACCCGCGCTATCGCTGCCTTATCGTCCTGACCCATTTCGCCAATCCGGACGGCATGCCCGGCCACAAGACGAGAACCTGGTTTTCGGTCAAACATGCGCCCGTCATGGCCTGGGCCGGCTTCTGCAGGAACCTGCCTGATTACGGCCCTGTCTATGCGGGCATGACAATGGTGGCGAACGCCGCTGTCATGCCGACCAATGACAGGATGCCGGTTCTTCTTGATCCCCACGACTATGACGCATGGCTGCACGGAGGCATCAGGGACGTCATCGGATTCCAGCATCGCGCACCCTTTGCTGCTGAGCGCATGGTCGTCGAGCATACAGAAGATCTCTGGCGCAGCGGAAAATTGCCGGCGAAAGCCCAGCCGCAGCTTGCCTTGCTCTGAACGCCGCGCAACACTTGCAGTCGGGCGGCGCGACTAGGCAGGTGCGACGATGTGTACTCTTTATACCGAGCGACTAAGCGCAGCCGAGGTGGCGGCGCATTTCGGCGTCGAAGCGCCCGACATCGCCGCCATGAACGTGCCGGACGAAGTCTATCCCGGCTATCCCGGCATGGTGGTGCGCGAGACGGAAGGAAAGCGCGTCCTTCAATCCATGGTCTGGGGGTTTCCGCTGGTCCTGCGCGGCATGAAGCCTGGATCCAAGCCAAAGCCTGTCAATAACATTGCCGACCTGCGCAAACCCATGTGGATCGGCCTCGCGCGAAAGCCCCAATGGCGTTGCCTCATCCCGCTGACTGCCTTTGCAGAGGCCGAAGGCGAGAAAGGGAGCAAGACCCGGACCTGGTTCAATCTGAAGGAGCGGCCTGTTTTCGCCTGGGCCGGACTTTGGCGAGAAAGCCAGGAATGGGGCGCGGTCTATTCAGGCGTCATGACGGATTGCAATGAAGCGATCCGCCCGGTGCATGATCGCATGCCTGTGCTTTTGCATGAGGATGAATATGACCATTGGCTGGGCGGATCGTTCGAGGATGCAGTCGCTTTCCAGGATCGCTGCTTCCCCGACCACCTCATCGAGATGACGCGCACCAGCGATCCCTGGAACAAGCCACGAGTGGCAGCATCCGCGCCGTCGCTCCTGTGAGGGGCGATCTTGAGCGCTGGGCCGAAGCACTGGCGGTAGAGCGGCAACATGGCGCCGATGCAGGGCAATTTATCGCAGAAAGAGTAAGAACTCTCGCACTGGCGGGTGATGAGGCAGGAGTGACGCGATGGCTCGACATTGCAACACGGCTCGATCAGCTACTTGATGCAGGCGCCCTGGAGCACTGAAGCTTTGTTGCTATCTGACCATGTTCCGGTCCGTCAGTGTGTCTGACAGCGTACGGAAGGTGATCGACCAGCGGGTTTCTTCCATTTCAGCTATGCTATGTTCCCATTGATGCCGCGCTTCACCCTGAAGGTGATAGATCGAACGCGGTGCTAGCGGGACGGTGACGCGATCGAACCCGCCGGCCTTGCGCCGCCGAAAGCGTAGCGGTGCGGACACGCCCAGCGAAATGCCAACGACATGGTCGAATACCGGACGATCGCGGTGCCAGCCAATGCCAGCGCCCGGATCGTAGCGGATGAGGAGCGCCTGGGCGAGGCTAGCAGGCTCAAGGCCGGCAAAGGCGGCGGCTCTGCCGCGCGTAGGTAGCAGCCAATCAGGCATGGGATCGGTCGGCCCGAAGCGCGCATCGTCAAAATCATAACGCCAGCCAAAGGAACTGGTCAGGCGTTTGCCAAGCCAGCCCTGGAAGCGAAATGGCTCGAGCGTGGTAGCATTGATCCCGGCTATCAGGCTCAATTCCTCGTCGCGAGAGAGAAGGTCGTCACGATAGGAGAGGCCCGGAATTTTCGGGGGCTCGAACAGATCGGGAAACAGGCTGGCCATCCATGCCTAAATTGGGACGCTGCGCTTAGAAGGCAATCGCATAGGTGATTTATGATTTCCCGCCTTCCCATAACTCAATAATCCGATCAAGCAGACGGTCGACGATGGCAAGGCCTTGGGCCGTCATCGAAATCGCGACGCGTCGCCCATCAGGACGAGGAATGTCCCGCGTCACCAACCCCCGCTTTTCCATCTCGGCGATCTTGCGGTGGGCGGTCGATTGCGGAATGTCGGGGGCGGCGGTATACAGGGAAAAGAGATAGACCTCCCGCTTCTCATATTGCGCCAGGTAAAGATCGAGCAGCATGTCCCAGACAGGGCTGGGGCATAGACGATAGCCAATAGCCTCACCAATCGTCCGCCGCATCACCACCAGCCTGCGGCACATATCGATACGTCTGTCGGGGGGATATATCTGCGTCATGTCATGCCTCCTTTTTTGGATACTGACCCTTCGCTCCTCTCTTCGGCCCGTGGACGAGCGGGCCATGTTTGACAGCCACATCGATCATTGCAGTTCGCCTGAAGTGGTTGCCGCCTTTCTGGCTACGCCTGCTGTGCGGCGCGGCGGGGCGTGGGGCTAAAGATACCCCGCCTGGCGGAAGCTCACATGTCCGGCATGGGCGATGACCAGATGATCATGGACCGCGACATCCAGGCAGCGTGCGGCATCGACAATCTTCCTCGTGAAGGCCCGGTCAGCCCGTGAAGGCTGAGGTTGGCCCGATGGATGATTATGAATAAGAAAAATTGCGGTCGCGCCTATCTCGACGCATCGCTTCATGATTTCGCGCGGATAGGCGTGCACATGAGATATGGTGCCGGTAGCCAGCACCTCATCTGCCAGTATCTCATTGACGGCGTTGAGGAAAAGCACCCGCAACTGTTCGACCGGCGCGAATGCCATGGTGGCGCGCAGATAGTCCAGCAGTGCCTGTTCGTTCGAGAGTATCGATTTACCGGCGAGTTTTCCGCGCAGAATATGGTGGATAGACATTTGCAGGCACTCAAATGTCCGCTCGACACATAGCGCGCCATCCAGAAGGCGCATCCGGTCCTGGCGCCGCGCAGAGAGGGTTGCAGCAAAAGAACCGAACCTGTCGACCAGCCGCTGCGCCAGTTCGGGCGCGCGCGCCGGACAGGTGAGCGCGATCAGCTCTTCCAGGGCCTGTCGACACCGCGCTGTTTTATCCGGCTGCGATGTCGAAAGGTCGCGCCGATGAGCATGGTTTGTGCCACCCAACTCCACACCGCCAGCGCATCGACATAGGCACGCGGTACAATCGCCGGCATCAGGATCCGCATCAGATGCACGGCTACCTCTGCGCCTAGCATCGCCGCAACCCAGAGCGGCCAGAACCGTGTGCTTTGTAGAGAAAGCCATATAAACACACTCAATAAAGCGAAATCGACCAGGAGAATGGCGATCTCGATATGATGGAACCGGTCGCCGAACGGGTCGACAAGCCCTACGGACAGACAGGCAGCGCCCAGCAGGGCTGCAGCGCCGATCCTTTCGGGCGTGCCGCCCCGCCATGCGGCATAGAGGGTGCTGACAATGAGCAGGGTCAGGAACGCGATTTGCCGGGTCATGACCATGATTGAACCCAGGTAGCCGCATTGCGTCAATCGTCTCGTGCGCGTCAAACGACGCGCAGATGGGCAGGCTGATCATGCGAGACAACTTTGAAAAGATCGCCATAGGCGGTTTGCCCGAGGCCAACATCATCGCTGGCCCGTTTGAGATGGGCGTGGGTTATGACCATCTGCTCGCGTGTCTGCGCAATCAGCATGACAGCAGCGGCAGATGTCGCGATAGCCTCCTGGCCGATCGCGGCCGCAAAACGGGCATCAAGACGGGCCAGAGGTAGCGAGGCGTTGAGTTCGGCAATCCGGGCAGCAGCAATATCGAGCGCAGCTTCGGCAGCAAACAGCCGCTCGGCAACCGATTTGGCGATGGTCTGTCGTTTAATACGCATAGAATCTCCTTCCCGCAAAAGCGGGTGAACAGGGAAAACATAAAAATGTTGGTTCTATTGGCGAGCCAGGGCGTCTAGCGCCGAGAGCAGAGACGCGGCCGATCCTGCCATCACAAGAGCAAGCGCCGCCATGATCGCCAGAGCAATCAACGTCATGTTCGAATTCAGGTCATTGTCGGGCCTCCCGCTTGTGCGGAATGGCAGAAAATTGCCCATCAGGGGAAAGCGTACCGAACCATGGTAGCCCTCCTGCTGTGCGGCCAATAAACCGGCATCGGCAATATCTGCGTCCACTTGATCGTCAGAGGAATCAGATTGGCCAGACGCAGCCGGGAATGGCAGAACCAAAGATTGGGCGCCTATTTTTTGGGCCCCCAAAGACGTCTCGGTGCGATCCGCTTCATAGGCAGCCACGAGGCGTGCCGCCTGCTGCCGACCAATGCCGCCCAGCTTCCCGCGCGCTTCATATATATGCTTGTCAACACGGCCGGAACTATTGCCCAGTCGCGTAGCAATTTCCTTGCTGGAATAGCCCTGCGCCACCAGGACAAGGCATTGTCGTTGCCGACCCGTAAGGCTGGCAAGCCTTGTCCTGAATACCGCAATGTCGGGCGGAACGGGTGGTTTGTTCATCATCGCGCACTGTCTCCAGCCTTGCGACGCATCGGGGCAGATCGGTCGCGCCTGATATCTCCTCTGCGGCCCCGCTCACAATGTCATGAAATTGCAACGCAAACGCAACCATTTGGCCGAGCAATTGAGACGAATTGAAGAAAATTTGCATAGCGATGTCGCGACTGACCTAGTGCGGGATGCCGCCATCCAGACCTCCGGGCATAGAGGGGAGGGGATGGACAGGGGATGATCGTGGCCGGTTTCGGCCAGAACGTCCCAACGGATATCCACCATGAACGCACTTATCGTCCGCCTCGCGCGCCATATATTCGCCTGCCTGCGTTGTCGCAGTGATGAGGCTCTCATAGGCACTATATTTGTCTGGCTCGATGACCAGGAACAAGCGGATCGGCATGATCTTCTAACCAAGCAGCGGTCGCAGGACCGATCCGCATGGCCTCGCGAGCAATCTGCTTTGCCTTCCGACAAAACCGATATGACCGCACGCTGCGCTGAACATATGCCAACCCTGACCCGGCTCTTTCTCTTGCTGCGCGTACGTTATGCCATGGAGATTGACGACATTGCGCGAACCTTCGAGATCCGCCCCCGCCGGGTTCGTCGCCATTTACGGCGAGCCGTAGCGATCGTTGCGCGCAACAGGCTTTGACGAAATGACGGTTCCCATCGACCGGCTTGTAATGGAAGCGCGCGCAAAGCTGCTGGTCAACCGTCTGGGCGGCCGCTGGGCCTCGTCTGGCGGTCTGTGCCTTTGTCCGGCCCATGACGATCATGATCCCAGCCTTTCTGTCCGACTGGGCAAGACAGCTCTGCTCTTCAAATGCTTTGCAGGCTGCCATGCCAGCGATGTCCTGCGCGCAATCGCACGGATCGACCATCAGGCGCTGGCAGCTTGTCATGAGCCAGATCATTCGACGCGCGATTTCCAATCCGGTTTCCGGCGCCAGGCGAGGGACATCTGGCGTGCGAGCCGACCGATCGCTGACACGCTGGCGCAGGCCTATCTGCAGTCGCGGTCCATCACCAATCTGGGAGAATGGCTGCGTTTTCATCCGCGAACGCCCTTGCGAACCGACACGGGGCTTGAGTTTCGCCCTGCCATGATTGCTGCCGTGCGCGACAGAGAAGAAATTGTCGCCATCCACCGGACATTCCTTGATCCTCGCTATTCCCGTCTCGCTACCGAGGTACAACCGGCCCGTCGTTTGCTGGGCCGACCCGGCCATGGTGCCGTCATGCTGGCTCCAGTTACCAATATTCTTGGCCTTGCCGAGGGCATCGAGACGGCCCTGTCGGCCATGTCCTTTCTCGACATTCCGGTCTGGGCCACGCTCGGCAGCGAGCGCTTGCACAGCATTGCCATTCCCGCGTCGGTTAAGCGGCTAATTATCCTGCCCGACAACGATCGTGCGGGCAAAATCGCCGCAATGCGTGCGCTGGCGGCGTATCGCGGCGCCGGCAGGCCAGTCAGGCATATCTGGCCGCCATCAGGCTATAATGACTGGAACGATGTCCAGCAGGCAAGGGAGGGAGGGGGATTGGATGATGTGGCGCAGGAAGACCCGATGGTCGGGTCTTTGGCGCCTGGAGATCTAAGTCGATGAACCAGCTTCCCATTCTCGTTGCCGCGGCGAACCTCAGCAAGTCGCCATCCAATGTCCGCAAGTCCAGCGATGCTGTCGCCGACGCCCAGCTTGAGGCCAATATCGCCGCCAAGGGCGTAAGGCAGAATCTGATCGGCGTGCCGGTCGCGCGCAAGAAAGGCCATTATCGTATCGCCGCGGGCGGACGGCGCCTCGATGCGGTGCATCGTCTCATCGAAAAGGGCGTCTTTGCGCCAGACTATCAGGTGCCTGTACTGGTCCTGCGCGACGCGAAAGATGCGATCGCCACCAGCCTTGAGGAAAATTTCTTCAAACTCAGCATGAACCCTGCCGACACCTGCCGGGCTTTCCAGGATATTGTCGAAACCGAAGGCAAGACTCCGGCCGAGATCGCCAAACGCTTTGGCCTGTCCGAGCGCTTCGTGCTGGGACGGCTGCGCCTCGCGGATCTGACGCCCTGCATTTTTGATGCCCTGCGCGACGGTGAGATCAGCCTCGAGATCGCCACGGCTTATGCCAGCAGTCCCGATACCGTCCGGCAGGCGCAGATATTCGAAACTCTGGGGCAGAGCTATTACCGCAATAATTTAAACGAGATCCGGCGCCAGCTTGCCCAAGGCAGCTATAGTGGCAATGACCCTAAAGCCCTGCTTGTCGGCCGCGAGGCCTATGTGGCCGCCGGTGGCCGGATCGACAGCGACCTGTTCACCGACGATGCGAGCGAGATGTGGATCGATGGCGACCTGCTCGATCAACTGGCGACCGACAGGCTGGCGCAGGCGGCGCAAGCGATCCGGGAACGGGAAGGCTTTGGCGATGTCCGCATCGTGCCGACCACCCATATTGCCTATAGCGCAACCTGGGATCTCAAGCCCCTTGAGGGCGAACAGCCACCGCTGACGCCAGAGCAGGAACAGCGGCTTGCTGATATCGAAGTGGAACTGGAAGCGTTCGAGAACCCGGTTGAAACCGACGAGACCGAGGAGGAGGTCGAAGCGCGCTATGATCGGCTGAATGCTGAATATGAGGCAATCCGGCAACGGGCACCGATTCTGACCGAGGAGCAAAAGGCGTCCGCACTGGCCTATGTGGTGATCGGTTCCGACGGTCAGCCGCGCGTCCACGAACAGCTTTATCATGTTCCGGCTGAACAGGCCGACGATGCGCAGGATTCGACCGGTGATGATGAAGGCGATGCGGATGCGGATTGCGCGCCAGCACAGGTGGCGCCGGCCCAGCCAAAGATCAGCCAGCGCCTTGCCGATGAGCTCGCTGAAATGAAGGCTGAACTTCTGCGCGTCCATATCGCCAGCGATCCGCGGTTCGCGCTCGATCTCGCCACCTTCTTCATCGCTGACGCGGCAACGCGCACCTATGGCAGCGCGGAACGGGCCACCGACCTGCGCGCCAATGCCCCCGCATCGCCGCTTCATGGCTATGAGAGCGATACGCCTGCCGCCGGACAGTGGCTCAAGCTGGAAAAAGATCTTGATCGATGCTGGATCAATCATGCCGATGTGCGGACACGCTATGACGCCTTTTGCGCTTTGAGCCATGAGGCACGGGCTGCCTGGTTCAGCTGGGCAATTGCCCGGACGGTCCAGGCGGTGCCTGCCGGGCGGACCGGCAGCGTGTTTCTCGACCATCTGGGGGTCAAGTTCGGGATCGATGTTACCGCCTGGTGGCGACCGACCGCGCGCAACTATTTCGACCGGGTCAGCAAGGCGATGATCCTCCAGGCGTTCGAAACGGTCGGCGGCCTGGAACTGAGTTCCCGCTACGCGGCGTCGAAGAAGCATGATCTTGCGCTCTCGGCCGAGCGACTGTTCAGCGGCGATCTCATCGTCGAGGCAGAGGTCAAGGAACGCGCGCTGCAATGGTTGCCGGACGCCATGCGCTTTGTGCCGGTTGGTGAAGCTGAAGCCAGTCTCACCGGAGATGGCGATGCCGATTGTGGCGTCGGGCGGGTCAGTGTCGATGGAGATGCTGCGGCGGAAGCGCTTGCTGAGGCGCCTGACGAAGATTCTGGAGAGGACCGCGTCGCGCAGGCGGCCTGAGCCCGGGGTATAATGCTGGGGACCATGATGTGTCGTCATGGTCCCTTTTTCTGTCCGCCGTCCTGGGAGGGAAGGGGAGCGGACGAGGTGTGGACCGATCGGGTCCGAGCCCTGGAGATTTTTATGACTCTTCCTTTGTTCGCTACGCAGCAGCCTGATCCCGTCGCAACGCGTTCATGCGCGCAACGCCTATTCGATGTCGCGACAATACTCGCCGGCAGTCTGACGCAATCGCAAATACCGACCCGACATGCCCTACGAAAGCTGATGACAGCAAGCTTTGGCGCGAGCGATGCACAAGGCGCATGGTCGATGCGCCAGGCCTATGATGCGCTTGAAATCGCCCTGATACTGTTCCTGCGGCGGGGGAATAGTGGCATCGCCAGATCCGGAGATCCGACTGCCTGTTACGCCGCTTTGCGCCGTCTTGAAACCAGCCTGCCCACGCACAGCTATCGCAGCGAACAGCAG
This sequence comes from Sphingobium sp. GW456-12-10-14-TSB1, assembly GCF_059424385.1. NCBI lineage: Bacteria > Pseudomonadati > Pseudomonadota > Alphaproteobacteria > Sphingomonadales > Sphingobiaceae > Sphingobium > Sphingobium sp. GW456-12-10-14-TSB1. Next base: position 689,827 of record NZ_JBWKZI010000002.1, read on the forward strand.
ATCGAGATGCAGCAGTTCAGCACGCCGCTGACCCTCGCCTGGCTGGCGGTTCAGGCAGCACGCCTTGGGCCAGAGGATCATATTCTCGAACCATCGGCAGGCACGGGAATGTTGCTCGGACCCATTCCGCCTGGACGCTGCACCTTCACGCTCAATGAACGCGATCCCGACCGCGCGGCGCTGCTCACGCTTGCCATCGGGCAGGCTGTCACCTGCCATGACGCGGAATATATCCATGACCTGTTGCCCCTGGGCGATGATCCTTCTGTGGTCCTGATCAATCCGCCCTTCGGTCGCAGCGAGGGACGCGGCAATGACCGGCAGGCCGGGGCGCGGCATTTGCGCTCGGCCTTGCTACGACTGCGCCAGCACGGTCGCTGTGTCGCCATCATGCCACCTGGCTTTGCTGCTGATGGCAGCGGCGCAAACGCCTATGCGACGATCGCGCAATTGATCCCGCCCCGCGCTGAAATAACCATCCTGGGCAGCCCCTTTGCCAAACATGGCACCGGTATCGCTGTACGACTGCTGTTATTCGACAAGGGATGGCATGGTCAGGGACAAAGTCATGTCGCCGATAATCTGGACGCAGCGCTTGATCTCGTCCTGGCACTGCCTGACCGGCTCGATCCACCTGCCTTGTTGCCACCCCCGCCGTTGCCAAAGCCACCAAGTCCTGCCGTCGCGTTCCATCTCCCTCGCCCAAAGGCAAAGGATGAGGCGGCATCGCTGTTTCGCACTTTGTCCGCCACGCCGCTCGCCGCGCCGGCGCGTATAGCAGCAAACAATGCCAATGCTGTTCCGCTTTCCTACGCCGTTCGCGACACGCCTCTGCCGGTAGGCGAGCCTGTTGGCATCTATGCGCCCTGGCGGCTTGCGCGGATTGCGATCGAAGGTGCGACACCTCATCCCGACAATCTGGTGGAATCCCTGGCCATGGGATCAGTATTGCCGCCCGTACCGCGCTGGCAGCCATTATTACAACCAAGGGCGCTCGCTGCCCTGTCCGAGGCGCAACTGGAAACCATCATCCATGCAGGCGAAGCCTTTTCACGCGATCTGCCCGGTACGTTCACGCCCAATGCAGCAGGGGATCAACTCCATGAAGATCCTGCAGGGCGCGCCTATCGGACGGGCTATTTCATTGGCGATGGCACAGGCGTTGGCAAGGGCCGGGAAGGGGCGGGCCTGATCCTTGACCAGTGGAACAGGGGTAATCGCCGTGCCATCTGGATTTCGCGCAGTGCTGCCCTGCTCGAAGACGCCCGAAGGGACTGGAGCGCCCTTGGCGGCCTGCCGATCGATATCCAGCCGCTCGATGCGTTCCCGCTCGGTGAGCCGATCGCCATGACGTCTGGCATTCTCTTCCTCACCTATGCAACGCTGCGCTCGGTCCGTCAGGACAACATCTCACGCCTGCAGCAGATATTGGGCTGGACCGATGCTGAATTTGAGGGCGTCATCCTGTTTGATGAATCCCACGCGATGGGCAACGCTGCGGGCACGCAAGGCGATTTTGGAACGGCGAAGGGGTCAGAGCAAGGCCTGGCGGGCGTTCGCCTCCAAAATGCCCTGCCCCGCGCGCGGATAGCCTATGTGTCCGCGACGGGTGCCACCAAGCCTGAAAACCTCAGCTATGCCTCGCGCCTTGGCCTGTGGGGGCCGGGCACAGGCTTTACCGACCGCAGTGCTTTCATGGCGGCGATGGACGGGGGCGGGATCGCCGCGATGGAGATCGTGGCGCGGGATCTCAAGGCCACCGGCCTCTACACCGCGCGGGCGCTGAGCTTTGCCGGAGTAGAATATGATCCGCTCGAACATCGATTGAGCCCTGACCAGATCGCCATCTATGATGCCTTCGCGGATGGGTGGGCGGTGATCCATGCCAATCTGCACCAGATATTGGGCACTTCCGGCGTCGTCGATGCCATGTCGGGTCAGACGCTGAACGGCCAGGCCAAAGGCGCGGCGCTCAGTCGATTTGAAAGTGCCAAGCAGCGCTTCTTCTCGCAATTGTTGATTGCGATGAAGGTGCCGAGCCTGATCAAGTCCATAGAGGCAGAGATAGCCGTCGGCCATGTTGCTGTCGTGCAACTCGTCACGACAGCCGAAGCGATATTGGAACGCCGTCTTGCCGATTTATGTGCGGAAGATCGTGCCAGCTTAAATCTTGACCTGTCGCCGCTTCAAATCCTGATTGATTATCTCACATCGGCCTTTCCCACCCGGCAGATGCGGGTGTACCGCGCCAGCGACGGCGAACTACGCTCTGAACCGATGATCGATGCCGACGGGCAGCCCGTCCATTGCCAGGAAGCGCTCGATGCGCGCGACACGATGATCGAGGATCTGTGCGCGCTCCCTCCCATCCCTGCTGCCCTGGACGCGCTCATCGCGCATTTTGGTGCGGACAAGGTCGCCGAGGTTACCGGGCGCTCACGCCGGATCGTCGTTGATAGCAGCGGGCGGCAGCAGGTCGAGCGGCGCGGCACACATGCCAATATCAGCGAAACACGAGCGTTTATGGAAGGGGTCAAGCCCATATTGATATTCAGCGACGCCGGATCCACCGGGCGCTCCTACCATGCCGATCTTGCCAGCAAAAGCGCAGACAAACGCCGCATCCATTTCCTGCTCGAACCAGGTTGGCGTGCCGACGTCGCGATCCAGGGGCTTGGACGCACCCATCGTACCAACCAGGCCTGCCCCCCGGTGTTCCGGCCTGTGACCACTAACTGCAAGGGCGAACGCCGCTTCATCAGCACGATTGCGCGAAGGCTGGATGGCCTTGGAGCCCTAACTCGCGGACAACGGCAGACGGGCGGCCAAAATATGTTCGATCCGGCCGACAATCTTGAAAGCGACTATGCGCGTGAAGCGCTTGGGCAATGGTATCGGCTGCTTTTCGCAGGCAAGCTTTCCAGCGTGACGATGGGCGACTTCGTCACACTGACTGGTCTCAAGCTCGTCGATGAGGGCGGTAACCTGCTTGAAACCCTCCCGCCCATCCAGCGCTGGCTCAATCGCATCCTGGCGCTGCGGATCACGATCCAGAATGCGATCTTTGAGGAATATATGGGTCTTATCCAGGCGAGGGTGGACGCAGCACGCGCGGCGGGCACGCTGGACCTTGGAGTCGAGACTATTCGCGCCGAGCGGATCGAGACCTTGTTTGAGCAGATTTTGCGCACAGATCCGGTGACCGGCGCGCAGACCTGTCTGTTGCGCCTCGAGCTTCACATCCGGCCCCGCGTTACCACATGGCACATCCTGAACCAGCGGTATCAGGGCATCGATGACATGGCTTGGTTGCGCAACAGCCGCTCCGGGCGCGTCGCCTTGCAATTGCCCTCCTGGTCGATCACCGATGAAGAAGGGCGACCCATTCTCATGTGCCAGCTTGTCCGGCCCACTGGATCGACGCGGATCGACCGGGCATCGCTCGCGCATAGTCACTGGGCCTGCATCGATGCCCAGACATTCAAGGCTTTCTGGGACGAGGAGGTAGCCGCCGCGGAGGGACGGCTCGACCTCGAGACCATCTGGGTCGCGACGGGCCTTCTTCTGCCTGTTTGGAACAGGCTACCACAGGACGATGTGCGCGTGTGGCGTATCGATAATGGCGCGGGCACATCCATCTTAGGCCGGATCATTCGTCCGGGCGCGGTCGAAAAACTGCAGGCAGCCTTTGGACTGGAACAGGGCATAAGGCTCGGTGCCAGAGACCTGCTTACTGCCGTAAAAGCTGGGGACGAAGTCGCCATACCGGGTCTTGGTAAAGCGCGTCTTGCCTATGTTCTCGTCAACAGTGCCCGTCGCCTTGAAATCCGTGACTATGATGCTGATGACCGCGCCTGGCTGAAAGCGCGCGGTGTGTTCAGCGAGATCATCCAGTATCGCACGCGGCTTTTCGTTCCCGTCGACAGGGCTGTCGAAATACTCGACGCGATCATCGCGGAGCGACGCTGAGACGGCCACGTGTGACATGGCAATACCCAAACCCGCTCATCTGACAGGGGAAACTTATGTTCAATCCGTTTCAGCGTACATGCGCCGACGCCTATTGCGAGGGTGACTTCGCCCATGTCGAAGATATCGAGCAGGTTCGCGCAGTAAGCGATACGCTCTTCACATTTCTGATGATTGAGTTGGGCACCCCCGAGGATTGCGACACGCGCGAAGAAGCACTGCGCAGAATGGCGATGGCGATTGGAAACATCCAGGATGTTGCCGCTGCGATTGAAAAGATCCAGACAGCCTGAATATCTGGACTTGTAGGTACCAATCCTATGGTCAGACATTGGCCGCCGAAGCTTATGGAACCCAAGCACCCCGGCGGCTGTCCTGCTTATCTCGATGTCTCGGACTAGGTCAGCTTTCCGCCATTTCCGGCGCGGGCTGCGCGTCGGGCGTTTTGATACCGAGGGTCTTTCGAGGGGATTTTACGGCCTTTGCAGAGCGAGCTTTGGGTGCGGGTTGCACTGGCGTCTTTTTCGCGGTGACGCTCGATTGACGTTTCGCTTTCGCAGGCTTCGAGGCTTTGACGGTGTCAACAGGTGGGGCGATCGCATCACTAGATGTCGCCGATATGCTGACTTTGGAAGGCGTTTTTCGCGCAGGCTTGGCGACAGGCTGGTCTCCTGCTGCCTTCACCTTGCGCGATGCCTTGGGTGGTAAAATGTCGGCAGATGTCGTTATGACTGGATCTTTTGGAGCGTCGGTTGCGGACATCTTCTCATCGGCGGTTGATGCTATGAGCGCAGATACAGCCTTGCTTGTGGGCCTGGCCCGGCTTGTTGCGACCGTCGTTTTAGGCGTCTTTACCTTCCGCTCCTTGCCCGTCACAGGCGCAGACGCTTGTTCGGTAGAGACATCGGCGGCGGTCGTCTCGCTCGTCGCCGGCGACGCTTTAGCAGCGCTCGCTGAGGCGGCTTTTGCTGCAGTTCCACGCTGTCCAAGGCCGAGCCTTTGCGCCACTTCCCGGCGCTGCGCGGAATAGCCCGGTGCAACCATGGGATAGGTTGAAGCAAGACCATAGCGCTCACGATATTGCGCGGGCGTCAGGCCATGCGAGGCCAGATGCCGTTTGAGCGTTTTATAAGGCCGGCCGTCGATGAGGCTGATGAGATGCTCGCGGGAGGCGAGACTTTTGCGAACACTGACTGCAGGCGTGTATTCCGGTACGGGCTCTGCCTCCGCTGCCGATGTTTGCGCCACCAGCGCTGCGCGAGTCGACTGGATCAACCCTGCCAGATCTGCGCTTGGCACCATATTATTGGTGACATAGGCGCTGAGCAACTGAACGGTCAGAACCGTGTAGTCGGGCTGGTCGGCATCGGTCATGGGAATATCCTGTCCAAGGCATGGTAAGAATGTCGGCGCTGCAGGAGCCGCAGCTCAAAAACAGGACTTTAGCCATCCGGGCCGTGATTTGTCAAAGGGGAGGGGGAGCCATGTCTGTGCAGGCAAACAGATTGGGCAGGTAAACCGGTACAGGAGCATATGGACAGTGGCGGACATATATATTCAGGGGAGTTTTGCGTTCACATGTCATGTGGAAGAGGCCGAAACATTGGACCAAGCCTGGTACGCCGTAATGTCGTTGCGCGATGACGTCGAGCCAGACACGCCCTCCGCCGCACTCACTACATTGTTTCCCCCTCTTGATGAAGACGATCCATGGTCAGGCCTGCTCAGCATCTTCGACGATCGCGATTTCCCCGACTTTGGTGCTGATCTCCAGATCGACGTCGACCGCGATAATCGGGACATGCGAATAGTGGTGATTTGCGGGATGACGGATTTTCAGCCTGCGCCGATCGAAAAGCTGATCCAGCGCTCCTGCGCCCAAAGCCTGGCACAGGCACCGATCGGTTTTGAATGGGCGGAAGTCTGTTCCAGACCGCGCGTCGGACATTTTCGCGGCGGGTGGTGCGCCCATCTTTTCTGATCGCCTCGAATTTGAAAGCACGCATCACGCCTTGTCGGCCGCCCTGAGCGGTGACGTGATCTGAACGGTGACACGCTGTTTGTGGGACACAAGTCCGTGGCCCCACATGCGGAGGGGAGGGGGGAAGGGATTTGCGAGGATCAGTGGCGCTGCCCTGGCTTCATGACCCTATGAGGAGAGCCTCCCATGTCCAGTCTTGCAATACCTGTCGACAGTGCGCCGGTAACAGGGGCCTATCGCGTCGATATTTCCCGCGGCCATAATGTCAGCCGTGTCTCGTCAGAATGGTTTTCGCGTCCCGATGACGAGAAATTCCTGTCGCTGACAGACCTTTACGACAATGTCCGCACAAGGGCCGCGCGAGCGACGACACGGATCGTCGAAAGCCGATCGCTCCGGGTTGAAGCGCGTGCCGATAATCCGGAACGCCTGACCCTGTTCTTGCCAGGCGAGGATATGCCTATCGCGCCCACCAACTGGTCCTTTGGCCAGCTCTCCAGCCTGGTCGGTGCACCCGCTTCCTATCTGCGCTCACTGCCCGCAGCGCTTGCTGGCATCAATCTCCAGCATGGCCTGCTCTCCCATCGCGGCGAACAGGTGAAGCTGCTTCAGACGCACAATGGCCGCGCTGAATTGCGCGCGGTCACAGGTCCTGATTATGGACGCATCTGGGATCATGAGCTGGTCGCCGCAGTCATGAAGATCGCGGGCGACGGCGTGGGCGATACGCGCTGGAAAGTGCCCGGCGTCCTCGACTGGTCTTCGATGCACTATAACCCCTTTGTCGATGTAACCCGCGATACCACGACGCTCTATGCATCCGATCGCGATGTCTTCCTCTTCCTTGTGGATGATACCCACCCGATTGAGGCCGGACGTCTTGCCAATGGCGATCCGGACCTGTTCTTCCGCGGTTTTTACTGCTGGAATTCGGAAGTCGGGTCAAAGACGCTGGGCATTGCCACTTTCTACCTGCGCGCCGTCTGCATGAATCGCAATCTATGGGGTGTGGAGAATTTCGAGGAAATCTCGATCCGCCACTCCAAGTTTGCCGCCAATCGCTTCGCCCATGAAGCCGCGCCTGCACTTGAAAACTTCGCTGATTCCTCCGCCAGCGGCTTCATCCAGGGCATCCGCGCCGCGCGCGAGCGCATCGTTGCCCGCAGCGACGAAGATCGCCAGACATTCCTGCGAGGTCAGGGTTTTTCCAAAGCCGAAACCGGCAAGATCATCGCCACCGTGCTGGCCGAAGAAGGTCATCCGCCTGCCAGCATTTTCGACTTTGTCCAGGGCATCACCGCCCATGCCCGGTCCAAATCCAACCAGGACAGCCGTCTCGACGTTGAGGCGAAGGGACGCCGCTTACTCGAACGGGCGCATTAAACCCGGCTGATCCCGGCACCGCGTCGCCCAATCCCCCATTCCCCCACCAGTGACGGTCGTTGGAAGGCGATCGTCACGCTCGCCCTTGAAAGGACGCCATCATGCGGACCTCGTCCCAGCATTCGCTCCAAAGCTTTCGCGTCGATATCCACTTCTTCAGCGGATCTGACCTTTATGCCTGTGAAACATACCAGATCGATGCACCCGATTGGTATCGCGCCGAGCAGCAGGCGCTGCAATTGTCGGGCGAGAGCGCTTACGACAATAGTCGAGTGCCGGATCTTCGGCGCACGGCGACATCATCGCTGGCCTGACCGTGCGTCTACCGCGCCATGTCGCCGCGCAGACACATCTCCTACACCATATATTTCAGGAGTTTTCCTATGCCTTCCTCTGCAATGCGCGGCCTTGCCTCGCTACTGGCGGGATCGTCCATGCCCGCACGCACCCATCCTGAATTGCGCAGCCGACCTGCAGAACAGTCGCCTACGCCCGCAATTGGCGTGATCGGCAAATATCAGCTGCTTTCCACCGCGCATCTCTCAATGAACACGGCGCTGTTGCTTGACAGCTGGTGCAATGGCCACGCCCATGAAGCGCCAACCATCGTGGCGCGCAACGCTCATGGCTGGTTTCTGTCGACCCGCTCTATGTCAGCCGATTGCGAGCGCGCCCTGCCTGCCGATCTGATGGCGGCCATCCTCTTTGCGCGGCGGCGCGGCATCGATCTGCTGCATTTCGACTGCGATGGTCCAACGCTGCCGCAATTGCTCGTGCATGACTGGTGAACATGAAGCACGCGGCGGCAAATCGCTTTGCGTGGATCGGCCTGGCAGCGGCGCATTTGCGATCGGAGGGGAGGGGGACTTTGACAAGGGGCGGAAAATGACCGCCTGTCCAAGGAGACACATATCATGGCTTTACCTCTCAGGATCACCCCACAGGTGGGCGCGTCCCTCATCACGCGCGTCACGCGCCTGTTCAATGGCACGATCCACGATGTGCTGAACGAACTTCTGCAAAACAGCCGCCGCGCTGGCGCCAGCGCTGTAACCCTGGATCTTGAAGGCTCTGATGGTGCCCCCATCCTTGTCGTGAGTGATGACGGTTCGGGCATCGATGACCCGGTTGCGCTGCTGACTCTTGGCTATTCTGGCTGGAATGATGCGGTTGCCCACCGCGAAGATCCGGCCGGCATGGGCATGTTCAGTCTTGCAGGACGTCAAGTTGAAGTACGATCCTGGTCGTGCGGCGCGGGCAGGGGCTGGATGGTCGAGATCCCCGAACAGGGCTGGCAGAGCCCAGAGCCGCTCGCGATCCAGCCCTGCGCCATAACCGGCGGTACGCAGTTGCGCATCGCTTTGCCGGACGCATGGACCAAGAATTTGTTGGCCGCCGCCCGCAACGCCGCCCGCTATTTTCCGCTGCCGGTGACATTGTCAGGCACGCCTCTGCCACGGGAGGATTTCCTCGCCGAGGCTGTGCGGGTCGAAAACTGGCAGGGCTGCCGCATCGGCATTTTCAGCTGGCGCGGCTACCAGCCGATCGACATGGCCCGCATCAATTTTCATGGGCTTACCGTGCCTTGCGATTTGCCGTTCGTGTCGGAGGTGGGCAAAATCGACAAATGGTGCGTGAAGGTCGACATTATCGACGCGCCCGATCTGCAACTGGTCCTGCCTGCGCGCAAGGAAATGATCCGCAATGCAGGGCTCGACGCGCTCAAGATCGCGGCAGAAGCCGCTATTTATCGGATGATCTGCGACAATGGCGACCATCGACTGGGCTTTACGGAATGGACGCGCGCCAGGGCATTGGGCATCATGCTGCCGCATGCAGCGCCCTGGCTTCCATGCTGGGCACCAATGACCGCCGACAGCATGGGGTGCGATCAGGGCGAACCCATATCGTCTCCTGATATGCTGGTCGTGCCCGCAATGGAGATAGATCTTCAGCAAGGCGCTGCGCCGATATTGGATGCGCCGGAAAAGCTCGGCATGCGCACGGTACGGATCGCGCCGGAATTTTCCGGCTATGACTGGTATGACAGGCTGCCCCGCCTGCAGACTCTTGCCTTTGTGATCGAACAAAATGGCCTCGAACATATCTATGAGGCCGACACCGAACTGGATCCGTCCTGCACATCGGGACGGGCCGACGCAATCACGCTCGAACTGGGGATCGCCGATTGCGCATTGCCTGGTGCGACGCTTACGAAGCGATGCTTCCCGCTTGAACTACTGGTGTGTCGCAATGAAGGCTATGATCTCGATGATGCGATCATCCTTATTGGAGGCAACGCCGTCGTTTCACCCGATGATCTGGCCTGGCAAATGGAACAGAGCCTTTTTAGGGCATCGGATGACAGCGATTGCGACAGTTGGGAAACCCAACAGGATAATTTTCAACGAAGCGCGCGTAACAACGCTTATGCGTTGCTGCTGAGCGAGGAGGAGGCTCTGCTGCGGCAAATCCGCGACAGGCTTACCGATAAAGTGCAATGGCTGATACCGCCGGACCGCACTCTCACGGTTACAGCGACCCGTACGGGCGTCGAACTGACATTGGAACCGGCGCCATGACGCCTTTAGACCATCCAAAAAGTCCTGCTCTGGGGGAGGCCTGATATGCGACGATCCGCGATGTTCACCCTGTCCACTATGCATATTCCGCTCGCCGAGCGACAGAAGATCGAAATGCTGATCAGCGCGGCGACGATGGCCGATTGCATGTCGCGCATGATGATCTGGTCATCGAACCCCATCTCTACGGCTTCTTCGTTCATTGTGGCATCGCCGCCTGGCAGGCCGCCGATCCGCCGGACATCTCGCCTCAACTTTGGGCGCTTCTTTCGGCAGCCGATGCGAGCGGAGCATCCTGGCTGCTGTTCGACCGGGATGAACCTCCATCCTCTTGCTGGCCGATATTCGATGCAGATTGAGGGAGCACTTCGCCTCTCGTCACCTGCTTGTCAGCATTCTGTCGAGCGCGGCTCTTGCAGAATTATATCATAAAGTGATATTTGGGCCGGAAAGGAGTTTGACTATGCCATCCAGCTTCACCTTAGGAACCCATTTCGAGGGCTTCATCAAGCAACAGGTGAACACCGGTCGTTATGCATCGGCCAGTGAGGTCATTCGCGACAGCCTGCGTCTGCTAGAGGAGCAGGACGCCATGCGACAGGCGCGGCTTGAGGCGCTACGCGCCGAGATCGATCTGGGTGCGAGCAGCGGGACTGGCATACCTGCGGAGCAAGCCTTCGCAAATGCAAGGGCACGCATTGCTGACATCGCCGCTGCCAACAAGGAGCAGTGATGCATCTTTCGTTTTCGCCGGCAGCCGACGCTGATCTGACAGATATTGCCAGTTTCATTGCCCGGGATAATGTTGATCGGGCGTTGACATTCATCGATGAACTCCAAGCGGCTTGCACAAAGCTTCTCGATTTTCCTGGCTCTGGCACGGTGCGTTCCGAGCTTCGCCCCGATCTGCGGTCCACAGTATATGGCAGTTATGTGATTTTCTACACGCTTGTGCCGGGGAGTGTCCGCATTGAACGCATTCTCCACGGTGCCCGGGATGTGAGCACTATCCTGTCGTAAGACTGATATGGCATCGGCCGGTCGTGGCGGCCGTTGCTCGCGCATTAAGCTGGACCGACTTCCTTCCTGTCAGGAGTCGAACCGTCATGCCGCATTGATGATGCTCGCTGGTTAGTCATCGGCGCAAAAAGCCCCTGATGGAGAAGTCCCAATGTCCAACACCGATCCTGCGGCATCGCTATCGCCGCGCCGCCAGCGACTGTCCTCGTTCGAAAACTCTTACGCCGTCGCCTTGCAACGCCAGCGGCAGACCGGCGTCAGCCAGTTCATCCTTCGCACGGCGAACCCTCTGCAGCCCTTCCGCACGACCAGTCGTGCGCCCAGATTGCAGGAAACCATCGTGGCGCTGGTCGCTTGAACAGAAATGGTCTGCGTTCAGCCCTCCCAGAAACCCCGTTTGCGTCCATGCTGCGCCTGGAGCGAGGCCACATAGGTTTCATGGTCGGGATGATCGCCATAATCATCGATCCTGCAGGCAAGATGTGCGCAGCTTTCCAGATGGCGGGCGGCGTGCGGATAGCGTTTGACCCGCGTCCGTTCCAGCGCGAAATCGACCATCGCGCGAAGCGCCAATGTGGCCGCCAGCGGATGGCGGGTTTCCAGCGCCTCGGCAGCATGGTTGAGCAGTTCATACGGATCGCCATCCAGCTCGTCAGCGCGCGCCAGCACCATAGCTGCCGCGCCCTCGATATCAGGCCAGGCGAGCAGGAAATGCAGGGCATGGGATAAGGACGGGAAAGCGCGGACATGGGCCAGCGCCTTCTTCTCCGCGTCGAGATCGTCAAAATCGGGCAGGCGTTTGAGATAGGCCCGCAGATATTGCGCGTCGAGCGCCTTGGCGAACCTATCCCATCGTTCGGTCTGCGCCTCGTCGGTGCGGCCCAGGGAATCGAGGATAGCGATCCGCACCCGGTCCCAATCCGGCCAGTGGCCACCTTTCTGCCGTACGGCCTGCGCGTGCTCGATAGCCGCCATCGCCTCGTCCGTCCGGCCCGCGTCGCCCAAGCGCTCGGCTATCGCCGCGGCGATGGCGGGATTGTCGCGCTGTTCGACGGGATATTGGGCTATGAAAGCATCCACATCACCCAGCGCATCGGCAATGTCCAGCAGCGCAGTCTGGACCGTGCGGGCGTGACGCCGGATCTCCATATCATCCTCGTAGAGGACGCCGCCTGACCCATAGCCGATGACCTGCCGCCCGGCCTGTGCCTGGCGTTTCGGAGGGTTTGTCGCCATCGCCTCGAACCTGGTCTTGAGCAAGCGGAGGCCGCCTTCCGCCAGAACAGGCGCCATCAGGAAGATGAGTCGGTCAAACTGGCCATAGCCATTGTCGCAGACGCTATCGAATACCCTGTCCGCTAGCCGGGCGGTTGGCATTTTCGCTGCCGCGGCCAAGGGCGCAAGATCGGGTAACGCAGTGGCGAATATCGTGCCGATCTGGCCGCTGCTATCATCACAGCGATCGAACACCGGCCTTGCCAGGGCAACCAGCTTCCAGAGCAGATCCAACGCCGTCGCCGGATCATGGGGGGCAACATGATCCATGATCGCTCTCCGTTGCGTCTCTATGTCCGCTGCCAGCAGCTTGACCTTGTGCCAGTCGACAAAGGCTTTCGCCTTGGCGATGGTCGCAAGCCGCTTGCCGATCTCGCCGGCAACATCCCCGCTGCCACGCACGCTGGCCAGCTCCAGCCGCAACCGCCGCTTGGCCTGCGCGTCCCCCGTCACAAGCTCCAGCAGCAACTGCGCCAGGCGCTGGGCACCAAGCGCTTCAAGGTTGGTCTGATTGAGGGTTTTGGATGTGGCCATGCGCCATTTCTGTCGTCCCGGAACGATGGGCGTCAAGAGTGGAATGATATCGGAACTGGGAACGGGCGGCTGCCCGCGCGGTGCGCGGGCACCGGGCTGGCGGGCTTGCGCCCCAAGCCCCGCTGCGCGGGTCTTGGCCCTGACGGGCGCACATCCCTGCCGCGTGGGGAGGGGGTTTGACCAAAAAGAAGGCGCGGTGGGGCGTGGGGCCTTGGGGGCATAAGGCGGAAAGGCAGCGGGTCGCCGCTACCAGTGGCGCAGGGGGCGAGGGCAGGATCAGAGGAGAGGAGGATCTGAAAAGATTGTCGCCGGAAATGGGTTTCGAGCGATTATCTGGAAAGGTTAAGTCAATGAACATCGGAGAAGTTCGTATCGTCAATGGTCGTCTGGAAGGCCGTGTCGCCACCCGCACCATCGATCTCCCCCGCATCGGCCTGCGCAAGGTCGACAGCCAGAACCCCCGTGCGCCGGTCTATGAAATCCTCGCGCTCAACGTCGCACGGCGCTGGGTGCAGGTCGGTGCGTTGTGGGAAGCGGTGGCCAAAAAGTCGGGCGAAATATTCCTCGCCGGCAATATCGATGATCCCAGCCTGCCCGAACCGCTGCCGGTGGCCTTTTTCCCGACCGACAATGGCGGCTATTCGATCGCCTGGCGGCGTGACACGCTGCGCTCGGACTTTGGCGGCACTGGCTTTGGCGCCGCCAATTATGACCGGATGGGTGGCGGTGACGCTGGCTATGATCGGGCAGAGGATAGCGGCTTTGGCGGTAGCACCGCTGGCATGGACGGGTCGCTGGCCGGTGCCGACGCGGGGTTCGACAGGCAAGCCGACTTTGAACGGCTGAACGGCTGATCATCCGCACTGTGGCCGGGGAGGCGTTCGCTTCTCCGGCCATTTTTTTGTCATGCCATCACCCAGGAGACAATCCATGTCCCAGGATAATGCCCGCAGCATCGACAGCTTTGCTGATCTAAAAACGCTCTATGCCGCCATCACCGCCAGTCCCGATTTTCAGCGGGCCTTTGGTGATCCGATTCCGCTCAGCATCATTGAGCCGGGCGAAAGCCCAGGCGAACATGACATGCCCGAACCGCTTGCCGCGCAGGCCGAATGCGGGGCCGTCATTGCCACCATCTTCGACCTGTTTTCTGGTACCCGGCTCGAACCGCTGGCCGCCGAGATCGCCTGGGGGTTCGTCAACAGCTTCCATTTCGTGGCGTCCAGACTAGAGCGGCGCGAGGACGCGCTGGTCGATGAACTACGCGACATGCTGCGGCGGCCCGATCTTTCCGAAGTCTTCAACAGCGAGCTGGAAGAACGGCAGTTGCTGTGCCAGTCGACCACCGAACAGCGCGAAGCGATCGAATGTATGCGCGACTATGCCGCCCATATGTATAGCGCCCAGTCGGGCTGGCCCTGGTCGCCCTCCCGGGGGACGCGGGCGTCGCCTGCATCCAGCGCCACCCAGATCGCAGTGCAGGATTTCATGCGCGCCCGCGATCTGGCTGCGCGCGAGCGCTATCTGCCCAAAGGCCCGATTGTGGTCGCCTCCGGCCATGCCGACTGGCATGACTGGCAACCGATATGGGACCGGCTCGATCTGGTGCGCAAGCGGGTGCCGCACATGACATTGGTGACAACAGCCCAGCGCAAGGGGTTCGACGCGATCGTCGCGGCCTGGGCCGGTGACCGCGGCGTGCCGCTGGTCGCTTACACTCTGGCGGGGTCCGGTCGCAAAGCCCCGTTCCTGCGCAACCGCAAGATGGTGGAACTGAAACCCGTCGAAGCGGTGCTGGGCGAAGGTTCGGGCATTCAGGCCAATCTATACCAGGCGCTGCGTAAGGCGGGCATTCCAATCCATGCCTTCCGCAAGGCGGATCAGGCCCCGGCCGAGGCCGTGGGCAGGCCTGGCGCTATGCGCCGGCGCAGCGCCGCTGCCTGATCGTCCAATCTACTAAACCGGGGACGGCGCATGAGCGACCGTCCCCTTTTTTTGGGGAGGCCAATATGGCGATACCAGATCATCACAGCCGTAATTTTCAAACGCTGCTGCGGGCAGCGGAAGACGGCAATCTTGCGCTGATGGAATGTACCGATTCCGTGACGGGCGAACCAAAATATGTTCTGTGCGCGGTTGGACGGGATGGAGAGGCTTATATCATGACGCCTTTCGGGCATCTGTGTGAAGGCGATCCCTACCTCGCCTATGTGCCACCGGGAAATCCTGAAACATTCTGATCGCAGATCTGCGCGCGTGGCGGGCAGGCGTCTAAGGCGAGTGTCGGGGCATTGCTCTTAAGTGAGCGACTGCAAGCTTGCGGCCCCAGGATAGGAGCGGAGGAGGGGGGATGTGGCGCGATGACAGGATCATCGCGTAGCTATGAAGGAGCCTGCGCATGGAAGAAGGATCAGAACGGGGCGATGGGTCTGTGTCGCCTGTAGAGGTAGACGACATCATGGCCAGATGGGCGCGCCGGGAAGCGCAGGAGGCCCAGCTTCTGCCGGTGAACAAGACCAATATTTTCGCAATATTGGCGGCTGCTGGCATGGCCATGGTGCTGATCCGTTTCGATGGATCGGGCGATAGTGGCCAGATCGAAGAGATGGAAGCGCGCGATGCAAAGGGCATCAGCCTTCCGATAACTGATACACCGGTGAACATGCTGGTCCTGCCTTGGGGCGAGGATATCCCTAAATCGCAGACTGTTCCGCTGGGCCAGGCCGTGGAAAATATCACCTATCATTTACTGGGTTCAGCCCATCCGGGCTGGGAAAATGGAGACGGGGCCTTTGGTGAATTTACCTTTGATGTTGCCGCAGGAACGATCCGGCTCGACCATTATGACCGCTACACCGCCACGGAAGAATTTACCCACCATTTCTAAAGGAGGCGCATCATGGGACATTGCTATCATCATGCGCTTTCGAGCGTACGCAAATGGGGCGGTGAGGCCGAAGATTTCCTGCCTCTCCATCAATGGTTCGACGAGCCGTCCAAACTGATCATCGCTGACTATCGGCACCGAAGCCTGCGCCATCATGCCGAAGGCATTTTCATGGCGGAGCATTTTTTCGGACCAACGATCACCCTTTCAACCGGCCGCATTGTTCCCGTGCGCCTGATCGCCGAACAGCATGTCATCGAGGATCTGGGATTTATTCCTTCCTTTGCCGATTGGGTTCGCGCCATCAAGCCCGAACCATGGATGGGACGAGCGCAGCCTATCCATAGCCTGGTCGATCCCTTTGCTATCACCGCGGCGGCGGCCTGAACTTTGGCATATTTAGGCGCGATGCCCCGGCAGTGTTTATGTTCAAACGGGGTTTGCTGATGGCGTAATATCGCCAGGTCATCCCAGGATCCATTCCCGAATCAGGGGCATCGAGCCCCAGATTCGGGAGCCTCCTCTCTTCTCTCAACTCTTTTTAGTGTGGCACGGGGTCAGCACCGGCCTCAAGGACGGCGGGGCCCCACCATTTTTTCCGGCGGGTCTGACCTGTGTCTGTAGATCCAGCCTGAGTGGCCGCCAGAAAAAATCGTGACCCCCACCGCCGCTGCGCGGTCGGGCTACGCCCGATCCTTGACCCCGGTGCTCGGAGCCCGTGCCGAAGAGAAAATCTCAAACTGTAAAGAGGAGGTTTTCATGACAAGGATTTTCCGTACCATCCGTTCTTTCCCCGAAATTGCCGACCTGCTGGCGCTCGAAACAGGGCAGGTGTCCGACCGCTTCAGCCAGGCTTTTACCGAGACGATCGACGGTTTCCGCATGGGGCATGTAGAAGAGGAGAGCGATGCCGGGATGCCCGATCCCTGGCAGGTGCAGCAGGCGACCGAACTGATGATCTGTACCCTGTTTGACGTCCTGCGAGACACAAGGCTTGAAAGCATGGCTGGGCGGATCGCCTGGGGGATCGTGCACAGCTTCCACAAGGTTGCAGGACAGCTCGATGGCGAGGCGGACAAGGCAGCGCTCAAGGTCCGGGATCTGATCCGCGATGCCGACGGCAGCGAGGTGCTGATGGCGCAGCTGGAGGAAGCGCAAACTATCTGCCAGTCCCTCGACCAAGCGCGCGATGCGGTGGCTTGCATGCGCGACCATGCCGCAGGAAGTTATCATAACGAAACCGGGCGACCCTGGTCTTCACCGCGGGGATCGCTGGTGTCGAGCAAGCGCACAGCCTCGGTGGTTGCCGCCCAGGACTTCCTGGCCGCTCGCAGGGAGAAAAAGGCCGCAAGCCATTCCCCAAAGGGACCGATCGTCATATTCTCCGGTGGGCAAGCCTGGGAGGATCATGACCAGATCACTACGACCCTTGATGCGATACGCCAGCGCATTCCGACAATGGTGCTGGCGACGAGCGCGCAGGACAAGGGATGCGATGCGATCGCGGCATCCTGGGCGGCACGCAGCGGTACACCACTCATTGCGTTCACCCTCAACCGCAAGCTGGGACAAAGGGCCGGGTTCGCCCGCAATGAGCAACTCCTGTCACTGCAGCCGGTCGAGGCGGTGGTGTGCGAAGGCTCAGGGCTTCAGTCCCATCTGGCACGATTGGTCCGCGCAAAAGGCGTGCCCGCGCACTTCTTCCGGCTTGCAGATCAGCGGAGCGGCTCAGCAGGGCAGCGTCACAGCGCGGCCTGACGGGAAGGGGTGAGGAGGATCGGTTCGGGTTTGTCGGACCGGTCCTCCTGTTTTTTACCGTCGGGATATGTCGCCCCGCTCAGGGACCCGCAAGGGGTCCGTCGCGGAGCGATGCGGTGTCGCCCTTTGAGCGACCCCGGCTCCTGCGCGCGGCTCCGCCGTGCTCGTCGCAGGGACGCCCTGCGGGCGCGGGTCGGGTTGTTGGTTATGTGCGATTGTGGCGGGCGGCAGGGCCTTGAGCGTAGCGACAGAAGCTGTGCCACCAGCGCGAATCGCGTGGGTGAGAATGTCGCGCAATTCGCGTTCGGTCAAAAATTCGATCGGCAGTTCGGAGACGATAGCGGCATATTTGCCGCGCAATGCGCGGCGGGTCTGGCCGATCTCCTGCGCAACTTTCCTCTGTCGCGCTTCAAGGTCAGCGAGGCGTTCGCGTTCGGTCATTCTGGGCATGGCATCTTCCTTTCAGATGGCCTGCCCGCCACCTGTTTCTTATCGATGGAGTGCATCATGATCGCAATGGAAATGTTGCAGCTGGGGTGCGTTTGCCTGTGGCGCGATGTGCCGCAGAAAAGAACAAAAACCCCTGCGGGGAGCCCCGCGCCTTCCGGCACGAGGCAGCGCAGTGGCAAGCGCGCTGCGAAGGAAGGACGCACGGCACGAGGCCGTTTTGTAATGCACCGTACGCACGGATGCTGCGAACGCGAAACGCCCTAATTTCCGTAGCTTATGCCCGTCACACCGGTCGGACAGTTTGTCACTGATCGTCATACCTGTATGACGCCCGATCAGTCGATCTATGCTAAGTCTTTGATCGCCCATGTCATCATTTGTCCGACGTGGCAGACACTGAACATTTCTCTATGGCATTGAGATCAAGCGACGAATCTGCTATAAGGCCCGAGCTTCACTACCCGTCGGCGCAGAAACAGGATCTGCGCATGGCCCGAATAACGATCCGTCTCGATGACGCCCTGTTCGACCGACTGGTCGATCAGGCCCATAACAGTGGCAGCACTCCGTCTGCCTATCTTCGTGATATTCTGCACCGCTTTGAGGGGGATGATCCATCGGGCTATCATGCCCGTCTGGATGAGCTGCACGCGACCGCCATTCAGACCCTGGCGATTCTCGCCAAGTCCATTGGCACGCGCACGCCCGACATATTGGCAGCCGGGCTGGCCGATGCCCGACGCCTGCTCAAGGAAAGGGGGCTGCTCGATCCTGAGCAGGATCGGCCATGAGCATTTTCCGGCATGATACATTGGGGTCCTGGACGCGTGGCGGACAGGCGATCGTCCACAATGTCCGCATGACCACGCAGGTCTTCTACCAGACCTTTCTTGCCAGTGTCATTATCTGGGTTGGCGGCATCATCTGGTATGCGCTGGAGAAGTCATCCGACTATGAACGCTTCGTTCTGATGAAGCTCGGCCAGGCAATGGTGATGGGCGATACCATCCCTGGCAACGTCACGCCCATATTGTTCAAGACACCCGCTGGCCGCGAATATTGGACGACGCCCAGAGATATACTGGAATCCGGCATTGCCCATAAGACGCTTGTCGCTTTCGAAACCTATCTCCTGCACGGGGCGGCGCTTTCGGGCCTATTTGCCCTCGCTATGCTGTTCTGGGCCTGGTTCTATTTTACCCGCATGGGCAGGGGGCTCGGGTCGAACCAGTTCCTGCGCGGTGCGCGCTTTGGAACCGTGCGGCAGATACGCCGGGCGTTGCGCTGGCAGAAGCGCGGCAGCCTCGCCATCGGCGGCGTTCCCGTGCCTCACGCATTCGAGCCAGAGCATATCCTCATCTGCGGCGCGCCTGGCACAGGCAAGACCAACCTCATCATCAAGATGCTCGACGGGGTACGCAAGACGAAGCGCCGGGCTATCATATATGACACTGCGGGTACGTTTGTGGAGAAATTCTACCGGCCAGGCACCGACATCCTCCTCAACCCGCTCGATGCCCGCGCTGATGCCTGGGCCCCCTGGGTCGATGTGCCGCGCGACTATCATTATGACCAGATTGCGGAATCGACCATCCCCGACAAGACCGGCGATCCCTTCTGGGCGAAAGCGGCGCGCGGCACGCTGGTCGCCGTCATGCGCAAGTTGGCGCGGCAGGAACGGACCCTGGTTTCGATCCTGCTGGACACCCTGCTTCGGTCCAAGCTCAAGGAACTGGCCGCTTTTGCCGCCGGAACCGATGCGTCGGCCTTTATTTCCATTGAAGGGGAACGAACCTCAGCGGGCATCCAGGCGGAACTCGCTTCGGTCATGCGCAGCTTCTCCTATCTGGATGATACAGATGATGGCCTGTCGATCCGCGATTGGGTCGCCAATGAAAAGGATGATAGCTGGCTATTCATTACCGTAAAGGCTGACCAGTTGCCCTCGCTTCGTCCGCTGATAACGGTCTGGCTGGACATCGCGATCAGCGCCATCATGAGCCTGGAGCCGGACCAGGATCGGCGTCTTTACTGTGTGATCGATGAACTGCCATCACTCCAGAAACTGCCCTCGCTCTCCGACTTTCTGGCCCGCGCCCGCAAATATGGCGGATGTGGTATATTGGGGTTTCAGAGCTATCCGCAGCTTGAAGCCACCTATGGTATTCAGGATGCAGCAGCCATCACCGGCTATTGCTCGACCTGGGTAGCGCTGCGCGCCAACGACACCCCGACCGCAAGGCATGTCAGCGAAAATCTGGGACAGGTTGAACAGGTCGAAGCCAATGAGGGCATGTCCTACGGCGTCAACGATATGCGCGATGGGGTAAATCTGTCGCGCATGCAAGTGACCCGGCCGTTGGTCATGCATACCGAGGTTACCAACCTTCCCAATCTCGTCGGCTATCTGCGTTTTGGTCGCAGTCTTCCGGTTGTGCGCTTTATCGACAGCTATAATAAGTTGCCCTCAATTGCTGTCGCGTTTGCAGAGCGGATTGCCCCGCCTGTCCGCCTGTCACCGCAGTTGGATGGGGAAGGGGCACCGACAAACACTGCATCGAAACGCGGGGCCAGGCTGACCCGTCGCAAGACTTCATCGTCATCCCACGCGACCGCCGAAATTCCGCCTGAACAAGAAGCCGGTTTTGGCGGGGTAGATGCGCCCGCACCAAATGCCGTTATGCCGAGCAGGAATGATGGTGAAAGCCAAGCGCCACCTGTACCACCGCCGTTGGAGCTTTTTGGCAAGCCCGCGGGCTTCCGCCTTTCCCAGCATGCGCGTCATGATGGTGCTCGCAACAGGGCGACGCCGGCATGATCCATCCTCGTCGCTTGAAGGGCACACCGACCAATCTCACCCGCTATTATATGGTGGGTGATTATTACACCAAAGGTGCCGACGAACATTCGCAATGGGGTGGCGCCATCGCTGCGGAGCTTGGACTGAACGGTAAGGTCGATCCCTCGACCTTCCAGGCTTTGCTTGATGGGAAGGTCGATGAGCAGAAGCTGGGGCGCCGCCGCGGCGAAAGCAAGATCCAGCATCATCCAGGATGGGACTTTGCAGTGAATGCGCCAAAATCGGTGTCGATCATGGCGCTCGTTGCTGGTGACGAACGGGTCATTGCCGCGCATGAAAAAGCGGTGAGCGTGGCGCTATCCTATCTGGAGGAACATGCGACGCTGCGTCACCGGGTCGATGGCAACATCACTCATGAAACCACCGGGCGTCTGATCTATGCTCGGTTTACCGAACATGCCTCGCGCGAACTGGACCCCCACCTCCATACCCATGTCGTGATCATGAACATGACAAATCGGGGGGACGGAACGCCCATGTCCAGCCTCGAAACCCGGGCGATGTTTTCAGAACAGATGGTTGCAGGGCAGGTTTATCGCAACGATCTGGCCCATCGGCTTAAAGAACTTGGCTATGGAATCGACTATGATCCGCGCAAGGGACTGTTCGAGATTGGTGACGTACCCAAAGAACTCATCAAACATATGTCCCAGCGCGCGGAGCAGATCGAGGCGCATGCGAGAGAAAATGGGCTGGCGGGCCAGGCGGCCCGACGTATGTCCTTTTACCAGACGCGCGGTCCCAAGGAAAAACTTGCCCTGGACGCGCTGCACGGCCGTTGGTCAGCACGCCTGGGTGTCCACCAAGATGCTATCGAAGGCGTACAGGAGGCGGCCGAGCAGAAGGGGGAGCGCCGCCTTGGTATCGAACCCGCCACCGCTGCGCGCGCCATGCTCTTTGGCCTGCGCCAGGCGGAGGGGCGCGAGGCGGTCAATAATCTGGGCAAGCTGTTGCGTATCAGCCTTGCCTCCCATGTCGGCGAAGTACGGTTGGAAGACATCCGCCCCCTCGCGCAGGGGCATGAAGCCAGAGCCAGGCTGCTTGAAACCCGCCAGCCAACTGGCGACGAAATCCACACGCGCGGGCGCACTTCGCGTCGAACCGCGCGGCTTGAACTGGCGCTCTCGGATCAACTCGCGCTCGCGCTCAATGATGCAAAGCCAATCGCCACCGGCAAGAAACTTCAAAATCTGGCTGGCGAAAATGGCCTCAACGCCGAGCAGGCTGCGGCGTTGGTGATGATCGGCACGACGGTTGACCGCGTGGTCGGTGTCCATGGCGTTGCGGGCGCGGGCAAATCGACGCTGGTCAGGGTATTGAACGCAGCCGCCGGGCCTGAAACGACCCTGATCGCGCTGGCACCCACCTCCTCGGCCGCCGCCAATCTGGGTTACAGCGCGGGAATAGAATCGCGGACCGTGGCCAGCCTGATCGCGGGTGGTGGCCGCAATGTCGATGACAGCCATGTCCTGATTCTTGACGAGGCCGGACAGCTTGGCAACCGCCAGGCGATGCGGGTGCTGGAGATCAGTCGCAAGACCGGCGCGCGCCTGATTCTGCTCGGCGATAATATGCAGACCGGTGCGATCGAGCAGGGTAAGCCTTTCTGGCTCATGCAGCGCTTGGGGCTGCCCAAGGCAGAACTGACCGCATCGGTTCGGCAGGAAACACGCCCTATGAAGGTCGCAGTGACGCAGGCCCGGCTTGAGAATTATGGGGCTTCGCTGGCATCGCTCGACAAAGTGGTAAGTGGCGATACCGCCGAAAATCTGGCGCAAGCGCTTGTAGGAGAGTGGACGCGCCTCGGTGCCAAGAGCCGCACCAAGACCAACATATTGGTGCTGGAAAATGCCACCCGTCTCATCCTCAACGACAAAATTCGCGAAGCGTTGAAGGCCGAAGGAGCGCTCGCCGGACAAGATACCGGGTTTTCCGTTCTGACGCCTTCCGGGATGACGGATCAGGAAAAGCGTTTCCCCCGCTTCTACACGCGCGGGCAGATCGTGCTTTTCTCGCGCGACGATATTGGTCTTGGTGTCGCCCAGGACAGGGAATATCGGGTCGCTGGAATTGCCAAGGACGAGACAGGGCGACAGCGGGTCCGCCTTTCCGATGAAAACGACCGCACAATACTGTGGGATCCACGCTTGGGTCGGACGTCAAAGGTCAATATCTTCAATGAGGAGCATCGTGATCTGGCCAAAGGCGATCGGATCCAGTGGCGTCTCGTCGATCATGCGCTCGGTATCCGAAATGCTGACCGGGGAACCGTAGAAAAGCTGACAGATCGAACCGCGACGATATTATGGGATCGTGACGGCAGACGTCAGGAAATTGACCTCACACGACACAAGAACTGGGACCATGGATATGCGGAAACGGTCTATTCCGCACAGTCAAAAACCTATGATCGTGTCTATGTGCTCGCTCCGGTAGGTTCGTCGCTGGTCACTGGTAAGAATTATTACACGGCCATCACCCGCGCGCGCTTTGGGGTGAAGCTTTGGACGGAGAGTGCGGATCGCCTGATCGAAAAGCTTGAACGCAATTCTGGCACCAAGACCTCTGCGCTCGAAGGGCTTGGTCGGCTCGACAAGGACAGCGTGAAGGGCAGGGCAGTCAGACATGAGCAACGCTGGGACGAGTTGCGGTTGCTACAGCAGGCGAATCGGGAAGCGCGCAAAATGCGGACATTTGATGAGCGAGAGAGGCGATCACAGCCGATGCCTGGCAGTCTGGCGACGAGCCTTGCCGGCCGCGCACAGTCGGTTGCACAGATGGTTGATCGGTGGCTGACGTCATTGCTGACCAAGTCCGACAACCAACATCGGCAGAGTATCGATCAAGCAGCGTCACGACAATCTGATGTTAATACGCCACCCCAATCGCGTGATCATCGAGGTGGTCATGATCGTTGAATGGGCAACCAGCGTTTGCCGTATTGGGGTCACGTTGCTCGCAATGTTGATGCTGACGCAAACTGCGCCCGCACAAGCCAAATCAATACTCTCTGCTTCGCACGAAGCGAAGATCGAACAATGTATTCGGCAGGCAGCGGCGGGACACGAATGGCTCGAAAGGACGCTGTGGGGACTGCGCGACCAGGAAGGTGGGTGGATTGGTGCCGAGATTTTGACTACAGACGGCAGCTATGATTTGGGACCGATGCAGGTCAATAGTTGGTGGGTGGGACGGATTTCCAGAATCCTCCGCCATCGCGGGTCGGATGTGCGCCATTGGTTGATCCACGATGCGTGTTTTAATGTGCGGGCCGCACGTTGGATATTTCTATCTGGGCTCGCTGTGACGGGTGATTACTGGCAGGCTGTTGGCGCCTACCATAGTCCGACAAAGCTGCGTCAGCAGCGCTATCGGGCGAATGTCGCGGAAAAACTGATTAAAAGATTTGGTTCGGATTTATTCGAATGAAAATATACCAAGCTGCAACTAAATCAGAGAACGAGCCTCCGTAATTATTTGAAAAGTGGATAGAAGAAACTAAGACTGGACACTCGATAATTGCAGTTATCATAGAAGCGGAATTGACCGCTCTCTATAAGGTGCGTATAGGCGCGGCTGAGGAGCGCAGGGCATCATGGGCACTGAAACCGCCCAGGAAGGGCAGAAAACCTCTGTGGCGACGCCGGAGGCGTTCATGCCGGTCCTCAGATCACCGGCCGACCTTGCATGGACAATCGTGCAGATGCGCGCCGGCGAGCGTGTTATCGTCAACGAGGCGCTGATCGCGGCTTATCAGGCCGCCTCGTCGCCCCACAGCATCCGCGCGCTCAAATCCGACGCCGAGGCGTTCGACGCCTGGTGTCGGCGCACCAACCGCATCGCGTTGCCGGCCACAGCCGAGACTGTGGCCGATTATCTCGATGTGCGGGCAGGGAAGGGGAGCCGGCCTGCTTCGCTCGCGCGCTACAAGGCGTCGATCGCCAAGATCCACCAATTGCTCGACCTCAAGGATCCGACGTCGGCACCTTTGGTCAAGCTGCGTCTGCAGGCTGTGCGCCGCGAGAAGGGGGCGGCGCAGAAGCAGGCGCGGCCGCTGCGGTTCAAAGGGCCGGTGCGCGACGTCGAGCGCGACAAGGCGCGTGGGCTCAACATCCGCGCGCTGCTCGAGAGCTGCGAAGACGATCTGCCGGGCCTTCGCGATCGTGCATTGCTGTCGGCGGCCTATGACACCGGCCTGCGAGCCTCCGAACTCGTGGCGGTAGCCGTCGAGCATATCGAGGAGGCGATCGATCCCGAGGCACGGTTGCTGCAGATCCTGCGGAGCAAGGGCGACCAGGACGGAGAGGGGGCAACCGCCTACCTCAGCCCGCGCACCGTGGGAGCGATTGTGGCCTGGACCGAGGCGGCTGAGATCACGGTGGGGCCGCTGTTCCGACGGGTGCAGGTGCGGCGGTACAAGGCCCGCGCCACCGTGCGGGGGCGGCCGATCGACAGTATATCAGGCAGGGAAACGTGGGATCTGCGCAAGACGCTATCCAAGCCGGCGGTGAAGGCGCGCGTCGAATATGACATCGGCACCGTCGCGCTGCACCCGGGCTCGATCGGGCCGATCTTTCGGTCGATCATCCAGCGGGCGTTCGATCGCGGCGCGCTGCCCGATCTGACCGCAGAGGATTTGGCCAGATTGCTAAAAGGGATCAGCGCGCATTCGACACGGATTGGGCTGAACCAGGATCTGTTCGCGAGTGGCGAGGACTTGGCCGGCATTATGGATGCGCTCCGGTGGAAATCGCCGCGGATGCCGCTCGCCTACAACCGCAACCTCGCCGCTGAGCATGGCGCTGCAGGTCGCCTCATGGCGAAAATTGCTTAGCCGTCAGCGCCGAGATCGAACGAAAGCTGGGACACTTCCGCCGTTCCTGACTCACGGCTTGAATGGCTGCTTCTGTCTGAAGCAAACGATGCCGATGGACAGAGGGTCTGACCGTAGATGTGCCGAACCTTTGGGAAGAACTCGTTAGTGCGAGAACGGATCCAGCTGAGCAATACGGCTGGAAGCACGGCGCGCCGGCGGCTAGATCGGTTCAGGGAATTACTATCTCGTGGGGGCGGAGTGCTGACTTCAATTGGGATTGCTGGCGAGGCGACATATCCAGCCGCAGGTGAGAAGCTCACCAACCTTAAAAAGATCAACTACCTATTCGGTCACAATGGCTGCGGGAAGACAACCGTATCCTGGCTGCGCAATGCGCCACATATGGCGCGGCGATCTGGATGAGAAGTTTCCGTCAATCAGGATGAGAACTGATCGTCGCGGTTTTCAAGTGGTGCCTGCTTTGATTGACGCTGGCAAGCGCTACTCGCAGGTTTGATTGTCGCTGCGCGACATTTCCTCGTTGGACTTGATTGTCGCGAAGGTCGGTGGCCGACCAGCGCGTGATTGTCGCTGGATCGCCGAGCGGCGGCGGTAGCTCTCGACATTCATCTCGAAGATTGTCGCGTGGTGAACGAGGCGATCTACGGCGGCGAGCGTCATGGCGGGATCGGGGAAGACCCGGTTCCATTCACCAAAAGGCTGGTTGGCGGTGATGAGCGTGGAACGCCGTTCGTACCGTGCGCTGATCAACTCGAACAGGACGGACGTTTCAGCCTGATCCTTGGTCACATATGCGAGGTCATCGAGGATCAGCAGATGATATTTGTCGAGTTTGGCTATCGCGGCTTCGAGCGCCAGTTCACGGCGGGCAACCTGAAGTTTCTGGACCAGGTCGGAAGTGCGGGTAAACAGGACGCGCCAGCCATTTTCGATCAACGCAAGGCCGATTGCGGCTGCCAGATGGGTTTTACCCCCACCCGGTGGACCAAAGAAGATGAGGTTGGCGCCTTTTTCGAGCCAGCCATCACCAGAACACAGCGCCGTCACCCGGGCGCGGGAGATCATTGGCACTGCATCGAAGGCGAAGCTGTCGAGAGTCTTGCCAGGTGGCAGGCGGGCTTCGCCCAGATGCCTTTCGATCCGGCGTCGGTCCCGTTCTGCGATCTCATGCTCAGCGAGCGCCGCAAGCAGGCGGGCCCCAGGCCAGCCTTCCTTGTCTGCCCGCGTGGTAAAGTCGGGCCAGATCAGTTTGATTGCTGGCAGGCGCAGGTCGTTGAGGATGAGGCTCAGACGCTGGGCGTCGATAGCGGGTGCGTTCCGGCTCATGCGGCTTCTCCCGCCAGGAGAACATCATAGGTGACAAGGGGGACCAGTTCCACCACCACGTCGGGAAGTGCCGCCGGATCGGGAGCGAAGCGTATTCGCAAGGCATCCATGTCGGGGAGACGGTTAGCAGCGACGTCGGCTGCCAGCAGTTCCGCGAGTTCGGCTTCGCAGGCCCTTTCGTGCGCCATTGCCAACAGTTCTACCATCTGCCGACAAGCGATCCGTTCGGGCAACGCGGCGATGAGCCGGTCGAAGGTCTGACGATAAGGCTCCCTTGGGAAGAGCTGGTCACGATAGACCAACTTCAGGAGCGCCATGGGTTTGCGCCGCAGGCTATGGATGACGTGCCGATAATCGACCACATGGCCGTGGGAGCCGTTATTGAACGACCGCCCCCGCGGCAATGTCATGAGGTGAGTGCCGCCGATGAACAGATCGAGGCGATCATCGTAAAGCCGAACGCGCAGCCGATGCCCGATCAGCCGTGAGGGCACGGTATAGAACACCTTACGAAGCGTGAAGCTGCTGGTCGAGGTGACCGTGACGATCGTCTCCTCATAATCGCTGGTGCGCGCGCCAGGCAGGGGCTGCAATATCGCACGCTCGGCGTCTATGCGTGGGCCGTTGCGCCGGTTCTTGCGGCTGACGACTTCGTCGATGAAGTGCCGGTAACTCGCCAGATCATCGAAGTCTCGCGAACCACGCATCAGCAGCGCGTCCTTTATTGCTGCCTTCAAATGCCCGTGCGGGCTCTCGATCCCGCCATTCTCATGGGCAACGCCGCGGTTGTTGCGCGTCGGCGTCATGCCATAATGTTCGCACAGCGCGTCATATCGCAGCGTCAGATCTTGCCGGGCATCAGCGTCCAGGTTGCGAAACGCGGCCGACAGGCTATCGCTGCGATGCTCAACCGGGGCACCGCCGACGGCCCACAGGGCGTTTTGCAACCCTTCTGCAAGCGCGACATAGCTCTCGCCGCCCAGAATGACATGGACGTGTTCGAAGCCCGACCATATCAGCCGAAAATGGTAGAGGCGATGATCGAGCGGCACGCCGACGATCGTTACGTGCTCATCGTTCATCTCGGTGAAGTCCGAGAGGCCAAGCCGTCCCGGCTCATGCACCTGCCGGAAGATCACTTCCTGCTCGGGACCATGGATCGCCCGCCATGTTCGGATCCTTCGCTCCAATGTGCGCCGAATGCGCCCATCAAGCTCAGGGTGACGGCGACATATCTCCTCGAAAATTGCCACTGACCGCAAACCAGGCGCAGCCTGGAGCATGGGGACCACATCCTCGTCGAAGATCCCGGCTAACGGGTCCGGGCGTCGCCGCTCTCGCTGGACCTGCCTTTGCGAGGGAAGCCGAGGATCTCCCTCGATGCGATATGCGGTCGCCGTGCTGATACTGGCCTTGGCGGCGGCGATCGGAACGGCATGGGTATGTCGGAGCTTCATGTAGAGCCTCATCTGATGATCGTTGACGTGGCGGCCCGGCATGAACGACATCCCCTCTCGCGAAGTTATGCCTTTGAATACCTGACCGGCCGCAACCATCAGAAACGCCCCGGAAAGGGCGACATCGCCACCTGCTGATCCGGCTCCGGGCTACGCCCTACGCCGCATCAGCAGGTGGCGATTCTCATCTTGATTGACGCTGCTCTCTCATCCTGATTGTCGCGCGGCACGCCACAATCGCCGGCTGCGCGCAATATTGTGCAGGGCGGTGACAAAACCGGCCACAGGAACGCTGGCGTTATGCTGAGCGTGGCGGAGTAAAATCCGGCCAGTGGTTAGGCTGATCGCTTTGGGGTCGGCCAGGGATGTTTGCCGTGGAGAGCTATGCCGCCGTTCGGCGCTTCGTGTTTGTAGAGGGTCACAGTCGCCGTGAGGCTGCACGGGTGTTCGGACTGAGCCGAGATACGGTCGCCAAGATGTGCCGTTTCTCGCTGCCGCCGGGCTACACGCGGACCAAGCCAGCAGAGAAGCCGAAGCTTGGGCCGCTGTTGCCGGTCATCGATGCCATTGTGGAAGCAGATCGGACGGCGCCGGTGAAGCAGCGTCATACGGCCAAGCGGATCTTCGAGCGACTGCGCGACGAGCACGGCTTTGCCGGCGGCTATACTGTGGTGAAGGATTATGTCCGGCTGTGCCGGGCGCGGGGCCGCGAGACGTTCGTGCCGCTGTCTCACCCGCCGGGCCATGCACAGGTGGACTTTGGCGAGGCGATCGGAGTGATCGGCGGTGTGCGCCAGAAGATCCACTTCCTGTGCATGGATCTGCCGCAATCGGACGCGTGCTTCGTGAAGGCCTATCCGCGCGAGACGACCGAGGCGTTCCTTGATGGTCATGTGTCGGCGTTCGCCTTCTTCGGCGGCGTGCCGTGCTCGATCCTGTACGACAATACGACGATCGCCGTGGCGAAGATCTGCGGCGAGGGGAAGCGCGAGCGCACGCGTGCCTTCACTGAGCTGTGCAGCCATTATCTGTTCCGCGACCGCTTTGGCCGGCCTGGCAAGGGCAACGACAAGGGAAAGGTCGAGGGACTGGTGAAGTTCTCGCGCGCCAACTTTATGGTGCCGATACCGGTGGCGGCGAGCTTCGACGAGTTGAACGCCATGCTCGCCGGCCGCTGCCGGTCTCGCCAGACCGAGCGTGCTGGCCGTCACGTGGAGACGATTGGCGAGCGGATGGCTGCTGACCTGGCAGCGCTACGCTCACTGCCGGCGGTACCACTGGAGCCGTGCGAGAAGCGGGCGGCGCGGGTCTCGTCGATGATCGTCAGCGACAACGTCCTGGGTCGGGAAGCAATAGGGAGATTCGGCCAGCAGGTCTCTTTGCGCCAACTACGGTCGGCGCTGCATGCATTCTGAGCCAAGTGGCTTCCACCGTCAACGGGATCGCTCTCTGCCATAGCAAACACAGGATCCAGCGGCGCCGAAGCGGCCGTGGTCCTCACCGTCCTTAGAACGAGATACGCACCCAGGTGGAAGGCCCGAACATTATCTACAGGGTCGCTTTCGCGCCCTCACGGCACTTGCAGAGAGGGGTCCTTCCACCTGGCATCCGACCGTTCGACGAACGGTCGGTACTCTGTCCCCGTCTTGACGACCGCGTGAGCCACGCGCGCCATCTTGGCGGTGAGCGCCGTCATCGCCTTTCGGCGACGATCGGCATCGTCCGCGTGCCCGGCGGTATATCGTCCGAGCTTGTCGCGGAAGCTGTTGTCGCGCTGGCGCGCGGCGACTTGGGCGGCCATCCAGAAGGTCCGGCGCAATCGTGCGTTGCCGTACTTGGATAGCTTCGTGCGACCGCGAAACGTGCCTGATTGGCAGGTCGCGAGATCGAGGCCGCAGAACTTAAGAAATTGGCGATGATGGCTGAAGCGGCGAAGATCGCCTGCCTCTGCCAGGATCGTCAGTGCATTGATCGGACCGATGCCGGGAATCTTGCGCAGCAGCTGGTAGTCAACGTCATCGGCGAGCCTGAGATGGGCAAGCCGCTCGATCTCGTCGCGCTGCTGGATGAGACTTCGTCCCTGCGCAATGACCATACGGAACATGGTGATCGCCGTAGAGTCCTCTGGCACTGGTAACGCGGTAGAAGCACACGCTGTCTCATACACATCGTTGATCAGCCGCGCCTTGGAGACCTTGCGCCCGATCAGGGGCCATACCTCGGCCGAGAAGGCCTCCCGATCAAGCGAGGTGATGCTCGTCGGGGTCGGGAACCGCTCGATCATCGCCAGGAACCAATCCGACCGGCTGTTGCCGGCAAAGCGCGCGATCTCGGGAAAATACAGCGGAAGGTAGTGGGTCAAGATGCGATGCCAGGTTTGCGTCTTCATCCTAGACACGACCTCGTGGGTCTTGGACAGTTCCTGCAGATCGTTGATCCCGGCGGCAAGTGGGTCGACGTAGCGTTGGGTGGCACCGATCCGTAGCATGTGGAGGATGACCTGCGCGTCTTTGGGATCATTCTTATCCCAGCCATTGTGCAACGCCTCTCGCGTGCGCGCCAAAGCAACCGAGGAGATGAGCCGCAGCTCGAACCCTGCAGTGAGCAAGCGATGCGCAAGGGTCCGGTGGTAATTGCCGGTCGCCTCAAAGCCGACCACGATGGGCCTGCCAATGGCGGCGAGCTGCTCGGCTAAGCCATCATAGTCCGCCTTGGTCGCGAGCACCGTCATGCGCCTGCGCCGTCCTCCTTCAGGGCGCTCGATGAGCACCTCCTGGCGGTTTTTGGCCATATCGATCGCTACGAGCACGGCGCCTGCGGGTGTAGAAGAGAGCTTGGTCATGGTTGGTCAGCCTCCAAAGTGTCGTCTCGACAACCTCACTTTAGAGACCTGCTGGGCGATCATGACCGCCTTGATGAAGCCGGCGGGCGCTACGCGCTCTTGTCTCCATCAAGGCAACCGGACCATTCCAGAACCTGCTTCCCAATTTACTACGGCACCGAGCTGACCTCGAACGCGGTCCTCGCCTGGTGCGGACAGATCGGGGTCGAGTGGCACTACATCGCGCCGGGCAAGCCGATGCAGAACGGCTACGTCGAGAGCTTCAACGGCCGCATGCGCGACGAGCTGCTCAACGAGACGCTGTTCCTCAGCCTGGACCATGCCCGCGTGGTGATCGCCGCCTGGGCTCAGGATTACAACCAGGAGAGGCCGCACTCATCCCTGGGATACGAGACCCCAGCGGCGTTCGCCGCTGAACTGGATAAGCAATGGCCTGCTTCGCTACGCCCTACGGGCTCCGCTGCGCAGGCCATTGCTCAACCCGCGCTCATGCGCAACAAAGCTGAAGGGCTCTAATCCGTGCTGGTGGAAACCAGGGGGTCACGTCACCTTGAACCGCAAGAATGCCCTGTTCGCCGGATCGGACGAAGGCGGCGATAACTGGGCGGTGATCGCCACGCTCATCGAATGCTGCAAACTCAACGCCATCAACCCGCACGACTGGTTGACGGCTACGCTCTCGCGCCTCGCCGCAGGTCATCAGGCCAATGCCGTCGACAAACTCATGCCCTGGATCGACGTGGGCTGAAAACACCGCTTACGAATCAGCAACGGAAGTCGCTAATGCATTACAGCGTCACTTTTGGCGATTATCCGATCTGTCGATCCTCCGTCCCGTTAGCAAGCCTTTGGCGCCCGTGCCTTCGAACTTGAACTCGAAGTCTCTCCAGGTTTTCCTCCAGCGTCGCGCCACGTATCTTTCTCCCGGTCTTGCTGCATCATCGAGCATGATAAGGCCTCCCGGTGCGATACGTTCGAAAAGGCGTTCCGCCATTCCTCGGGTAAAGGGATGAATTGACCAAGGCGGTCCATCTATGACAAGCAGATCAATTGTCTGTGGAAGGTCGTGCAAGGCATACCATAATCCAGGCCAGGCCTGGTCCCGAAAGTTCAGCGGAGCATGGCTGAAACTTGCCGACAGGTGGTGCTCAGCGAGCCAAATGCCCATCTGCTCAACGAACGGTTCATACTGATCGTAGCTGTATAAATGCCCGCCACCGTGAAGCGACAATGCTTTGGCGATAACCAGCGAAGTTACTCCGGAACCTAGTTCCACAACATTTTTCGGTTGTCGGACTTCAATCTCATCAACAATCCTGTGAAGAAGGTAAGTATCTGCTTTCCAGCTGCCAAGATGAGGCAAGGCGTCCTGTTCAAGGTTTATACGCTCAAGAACAGCATTTTTTTCAGCTTTGTTTCCCCCATAAAGGCTTTTCAACAGCCAAGGCCATTGGATGAGCGCAAAGAATAGCTGGAACAGGGTTTCGCCCTTTGTGCGCGCGGTGCCTGTTTCCCGCGGCATCTTTTTGGCCAGCATGCCGGTCAGATTTCTGGTCGTCAACTTTCGTCACCTTCGTTATGGATAGCAGTCCAGTGAGCGAGGCAGCAGCCAGTTACCGAGTGTCATCTTAGGCAAACCCACCAATGTATGGCGCTCTGCACAGCAAGTCGTCCGACCCTCGATGATCAGGAGCAAATCTCTTCTCCCATGCTCGTCCCTCTAGGAGCTGGACTGGCGCCCTAAAAAGCCGAGAATTGCGGCAGAAAAGGCGTCGTTTGCATCGCCTGCGACCATATGCGTGGCATCGATAATGTCGGTATATTCAGCATGCGGTGCCAGTTCGCGCAGATGTTCGACAGCGCCTTCCGAGACAAGATCACTGGATCCGCCCCTGATCAGATGCAGCGGTAGCGTCAAATTAGCGGCAGCCTTGTATAATATATTGACTTGCTGCTCCTGATGCGCGGTGTCGCTGCAATGTGCAGCCACCATATTGCGAATAAATGCTGGATCCCAGTGCCAGTAATAGCGGCCATCCTCTTTCTGCCGGAGATAGTGCCGTAGGCCACCACCCGCTCTGCGCTTGCGACGATGTGGCATGTAGCGCGCAATGACTTGTGCAGCTTCTTCCGGAGACGAAAAGCCAGTCTCGACATGTTCTTGCATGAAGCTGACCACCCGCATCACGCCGCCCGGCTCGATACGCGGGGCTATATCTACAAGAGTGAGCGATGCGAAGCTGCCTGGGGCGAGGTCTCCTTCGGCTATCATTCCGGCAAGGCCGCCGAGGGAGGCGCCTACCAGAGCCGGTTTGCGATCCATTCCTGATGCTACCGCGACGAGATCGGCCGCAAAGTCGCGCACGTCATACGCACCTGCGCTCGACCAGTCGCTATCGCCATGCCCACGCATGTCTATAGCGATAGCGCGAAACCCCGCCTCGACCAGATCTTGCACTACCCGCTTCCAGGCGCGGCGAGTCTGACCCGCCCCGTGGGCAAGCAAGACGGGCATCGCCCTGCATTCGCCCTTCACTTCAGCAGCCAGGCTGATACCAGCGGCTCCATCGATTTTGCAATTCTTCCCGGTCATCCACCAGTCTCGATCCTGCAGGCCCGATTGAAGATAAACCCCTTAGTCCATTTTTGGCTTTGCCTTTGCGCCACTTCAGGACGTTGCATCCACACACGCGCGAAGAATTGAGAGGGTTGTTCTATCGTCCTGAGTTCGTGCTTCACAGAAGCTGATTGCGCGCCTGTGCATGAAGACGAGGGTTGGTCCGTTCCTGAGCGGTCGATCGCGATCATCTATTTCCGTTCCTCAGTCGTGGGCCGGTAGTCAGGTAGTTTGGGAGATCCCAAGCCTTCCCGGTCAATCTTCTTGGCCGCATCGCCCACGCGTCGAACTGGTTCGCGAACGGAGCGGGCGGTTTCGGCGATTTGTTGCGCATCCCCTTCCAATTGCCTGATCCGGGGCCGTGCGTGTGCAATGGATAGGCCCAGAGACCGGGCCTTGCCTTCGGCATCATGCAAGGGCCGGCCGAGGCTGTCGCGAAGACCGCCCGGCGATGCCTCGAGCCTCAGGCGAAGCCTCTCCGCGTCGTCTCCCGCCCGAGCCATTACATTCCCTAGAGAATGGATCCTGTCTTCCTGCAGGGCCTCCCCCGCGATTTGACTGACATCGCTTTTCCAGTTCCGCGAGCGCAGCGCGAGTTGGCCAAGACGTTCCTCGATGGATCGCTGACCGGCAGGGTCCAGCTTCTTTGCGATGCTATCGGCACCTGACGATATCTTGGCGATCATCTCGCCTGGATTGAGGTCGCCGCTGAGGAGGCCGCCGGTCTTCACTGGTACAAGCGGGAATGGCTGTCCCGCTTGAACTGTAAGTGCCGGTTCACGCTTGTTGCTTCCCGCCAGGCTTATCTCTGCCGATCCATCGAAGAATGATTTATCGACCGACGCTGTCACGCCGCGATGGAGTAAGATGTCCTTGGTAAGGACGAACCGGACCACGACCGTATCCGGATTTGAAGGTTGGAGCCGGACCTGGGTTACTTTCCCAACGGGAACACCAAGAAGGTTGACGCCCGATCCGATTTGAACGCCGTCGACCGATTGTTTAAACTGCACCTCATACGTGGCCCCGTCAGCCTCACGTGACTGGATGAGCCACAGGGTGAACCCAATGACGGCGGTTATGAGCAGGCCGACAACAAGGCTCACCTTCAACCAGTTCGAACGCGTTTCCATGTGACCTAGAAATCCTGGAGCCGGTAGCGCGACAAATGAGCTTTTAATTTTCGCGAGATTTGGAACGTGATCACCGCCGCTTCACTCGTTCGCCAATTGCCAGGGCAATGGAAAGCACCGACAGCAGCCCGGCGATGATCGGTTCCGAGGCGAAAAGGATTGCAGCACATATTCCCAATGCTGCGGGGTAGAGCTGGGGAGTGGCTCTGCTGTTGCGCTCATCGCCGCGCAATCGTTCAAGATCCCTGGGTGCGATACTGACGGTGATCGATCCGGTACGCGCAACTCTCTCGATCTGTCCCACCAGGCTCGGCGTTGACAAGGCGGCTCTTCCAAGCGCTGCAAACAGCTTGCCCGCTTCGCCACGCAATCGCGCCGGACTCGTTCGCTCGCGCATCAGTTCCTTTGCCAGCGGAGCCAGTTCTCGAGTGATGTCGAATGTCGGATCGATGCGCCGGACAAATCCCTCTGCCGTGAGCAGCGTCCGGAGCACCAGTGCCAGATCGGGCGGGAGCGCGAGATGAAAGTCGCGCAGTATCGCAAAGACGATTTGGAAAATGTCGGTAAGGTCAATTTGCTCGAGCAGAACATTGCTGAAACGGTTGATCAGTTCGGCCAGGGCCTCTTCCAGCCTGACACGGTCAACATCAGGGTCGCCCGCCCAAAGCAGCAGAATATCGACGACCCCGCCTGTGTCCTCCGCCGCGATCGCCAGGCCAAGCCGTACCAATTCTTCCCGGCGTCGTGGCAGAAGCGTCCCCACCGCTCCGAAGTCGATAAGCCCCAGCGTTCCGTCCTCCAGGAAAAAGACGTTGCCGGGGTGGGGATCGGCGTGGAAATGACCATTGATGACGATCATGTGGAGGATCGCCTGCGCATAGGTGCTGGCGAGGCTAATGAGATCAAGGTCGCTTTGCCGCGCCGCCTCCAGATTGCTTGCCGGAACGCCTCGAAACCGCTCCTGTATGTTGACACGCCTGCCGGACAACTCCCAGTCAAAGCGAGCCGTTCGCACGCCGAAAGCTTTGAGATACTCTCCGATCGTATCGCTGGCGCGAGCTTCCGCGCCAAGGTCCATTTCCCGATCGATACTTTCAGCGAAGTGGCGCAGCAGTTCGTCCGGCTTTAGTCGCGCGATCTCGGGGATGCGGCGCTCTGCGATCCGGGCGACGCGGCGCAGCAGCCGAAGGTCGGCGTCGACAATCCGCTCGATCCCGGGACGACGGACCTTGACGATAACGTCCCGGCCGTCGAGCAGCGTTGCTGCATGGACCTGAGCGATCGAGCCGGCCGCAATCGCTTCGTCTTCAAAGGAGGCGAAATAGCTTTCCACAGTTCCGCCGATCGCCTCTTCGATAAGTGGTCGCACGGTGGCGAACGGCAGCGGCGGAACCCGGTCCTGAAGTTTCGAAAGCGCATCGATCCAATCGGGCTCCAGCAGATCACTTCGCATTGCAAGAATCTGCCCGAACTTGACCGCTGCAGGACCGATATCTTGCAGCAGCGCAACGACTGCTTCTGGTCGAGCGCTATCAAATGGTTCCTCACCACCCAGTCTGAGACCTAGCCGGGAGGCCATTCCCTTGAGGCCGTGTCGCCCGAACAGAAGCAGGATTTGTGCGAACCGCTCCCGCTCCTTCAATGCGACCGCTTCAGGCCCGTCCATCAAATGAGGATCAGCCATCATTATGTGCCTTGAGCGTGGGGACGCGACCTTGGCGGAAGCCAGCTTGCGTTTCGAGTTGATCCACGACCTTGTCGAGGTGAAGGATCGCCCTATCCAATGCTTCCAGTTCTTCCGCGGTCAAGCTGCCGAAGGTCTTCGCCACAATGCCATCGTAGAGTGGCAGGGCCTGCTCCAGCATCGCCCTGCCTGCGTCCGTGATTTCCACGAGCTTTACACGACGGTCCTCTTCAACGGGCGAGCGCGTGACCAGATCATTCTGCTCCAACCAGTCAATCGCCTGGGTTACCGTGCGCGGGGCCTGATCGAAGAAGCTTGCAATATCGGTTGAGCGGCTGGGTTGCTCGGCGAGATATACCAGCAGCTTAAGACGGGCCATCGATGCACCTTGGGACGCAAGGTGCGTGTCGATCAGCCGCCGCATTCTGTACCAGGTCCAGCCAAAGGCCGTCGCGAGTGCGCGCAAATGAACTTCCTGAGGTTCCATATGTTATGTCCTTGCTCAATCTTCGATGGCATGGCAAGGGGAGAGGATAAAGTTATGACTGCGACGAAGCTGGCACCTCTTGGCCCATGGCGTGCCATTGCTCGATCATCATCGTGAGACCCCAATGCTTGACCATGCCAAGGTTCAAGATATGCGCTGCGTGGCGTTGATGCCAGCAGGAGCCGAAATCGTCCGCTGCTCAATTCCCATGCTGCTAGTGCGATGATCGCGGCAGATTGGCATATTGACGAGGGTGGCGGCCCGACTCTGCATGTGAGCGGTGACTGGACTTCGCTTGCTTTGGGCGATGCGGAAGGGCGCCTGGGTGCCCAGGCGGCCAGGAGTCTAGTCGTGCAGCGTCTCGATCTTTCTGCTCTGGGGCGGATCGACACTGCCGGTGCCCTCCTGCTTTTGCGGTCCATGGCTCCAGACGCCGATATAGACTTTGGCGAAAGAGAGGATTTGCAAAGGCTGATAGACCTTGTTCGACCTGCCCTTGAATCAGATACGGCCGGTAAGGCTGGCGTCACTGGTGTTCTGGGATTTTTCGAGCGCTTCGGCCGTCAGTTAGTCGGGATCGCCGATGACGCCTACCAGATGCTGGTGTTCACTGGGCAGCTTATTGTGGCGCTCGGCCGTACCCTTGGCGATCCTCGCCGACTGCGCATGACGCCGCTTGTCGCGTTCATGCAGGACGCGGGCATTAATGGGCTTCCGATAGTTTTTATCATGACCTTCTTCATCGGCGCGGTCATTGCGCTCGTTGGCACCAACCTTTTGACAACGCTTGGCGTTGAGGTGTTCACGATCCAGTTGGTGGGCGTGGCCATCCTGCGCGAGTTCGGCGTGGTGATCACTGCCATCCTTCTGTCTGGACGTTCCGCATCTTCCTTTGCCGCTCAGATCGGTTCGATGCGGATGAACCAGGAAACCGATGCGATGCAGGTTATGGGCGTGGACCGCTTCGATGCGCTGGTAATCCCGCGCATCTTAGCCGCGCTTCTCATGATGCCTCTTATGACCTTCTGCGCGGATATCGGCGGTCTTGCTGGCGGACTCTTGGTCAGTTGGGTGACGATTGATATCAGCCCGGTCTTCTTCATCCAGCGTACGCTCGAAACGGTGGACATTAAGCATTTCTGGATAGGCATGTGCAAAGCGCCGTTTCTGGCTCTGATCATCGCTGCTGCGGGCTGTCGGCATGGCCTTATGGTCGGCGGCGACGTCCAAAGCCTTGGTCAAAATGTGACGTCCGCGGTCGTCCAGTCAATCTTCATGGTCATTATGTTCGATGCGATTTTCGCGGTTATCTTCATGGCGCTCGATCTGTGAGGGCGCTTGTGGAAACCGATGCCGAAGACGTGCCCATTCGCGTCAAAGGCCTGCGCACGGCTTTTGGCGACAAGGTCATCCATGAGGATCTCGGCCTTGAGGTCAAGCGCGGTGAGATATTGGGTGTGGTTGGCGGATCGGGTTCCGGTAAGTCGGTGCTGCTCAACACCATCCTGGGCCTCAAGCAGCCCGATGGCGGATCCGTCGAGATATTCGGGCAGGACATCCGCGATCCGCAAGCGCACAGTGAAGTCGAGCGTCGGATTGGGGTGATGTTCCAGCAAGGCGCATTATTCTCCTTTCTCACCGTACAAGAAAATGTCGAGGCGCCACTTCTGGAACATACGAAACTTACACGTGAGTATGTGCACGATCTTGCAAGGCTGAAGATCAAGCTTGCTGGTTTGCCGGAAGATGCAGGCTGCTTGAAGCCTGCCGAGCTATCTGGCGGAATGCGCAAGCGCGCGGGGGTAGCCCGCGCAATCGCGCTGGATCCTGATATCCTCTTTCTCGACGAGCCGACTGCCGGCCTCGATCCAATTGCTGCAGCCGAATTCGATGATCTTATCAGAACATTGCGGGATGCTCTTGGCTTCACCGTGTTCATAATAACCCACGACCTCGATACTCTGTACGCGATTTGCGACCGCGTTGCGGTTGTCGCTGACAAGAAAATCGCCGCTGTTGCAACGATCAAAGAACTTGAACGGTCAGATCACCCGTGGATCCGGAGCTATCTTCTGGGACCGCGCGGCCGTGCCGCGAAAAAAGAGAAAGAAAGCTGATGGAACGCCATGCCAACTATGCTCTGGTAGGCGCCGCCTCCATCGCGTTGCTTATCGCCACGCTTGTTTTTGTGGTCTGGCTCGGCGGTTCGGCCAAAGGAAGTGATTCTTACCAGATCGTGTTTCATGGGCCAGTCAGAGGTTTAAGCGTTGGAGGCGAAGTGCAGTTCAACGGCATCAAGGTCGGGGAAATCGGCGGAATCCGCCTCGACCAGCGCGACCCCAACCGTGTGATCACGGATATCGAACTGACGCGCGGGACACCGGTGCGCGAAGATTCGGTCGCATCCTCTGAAAGTCAGGGCATCTCAGGGGTCAGCATCGTGCAAATCAGCGCGGGCACGCCGAGCAAGCCGCTGCTCAAGACCAATGATCACGGTAAGCGGCCTGTCATCGCCAGCAAGCCCAACGCTATGTCTTCATTGCTGCAAGGCGGAGGACAGGTGGTGGCAAGCGCGACCGAGGCACTGAGCCGTGTGAACAAGGTCCTTTCGGATCGTAATATCGCCAACATCGGCGGTGCCATTCGCGATGTCCGAATGACTACGGCGGAACTGGCGGCCAATCGGACCATGTTCGCCCATGCCGGTTCCGCGCTCGCCAAACTGGATCGGGCGGCTGACGATATTCAGGGCGCGGCCTCGGCCGTTCGGCAGATTGCCGATGGCGATGGCAAGCGCGCCTTCGCCGATATCTCCCAGGCGGCAAACGAACTCAAATCGGCAGTTCATGAGGCTCGCGGCGTGATCGCCAAACTCGACACGCAAAGCGCCGATATCGGTACGACCACGATCCCTAATATCAATGCGACCATGCTGACCTTGCAAGAAACAGCTGAATCGCTGGACGGGCTAATTCGCGGGATCCGACAAAGTCCCCGCGAAGCTCTGGCCAAAAGCCGGGGTGCTGAACTGGAGTTGCCTAAGTGACATTATCAACCAGGAATCGGACTTTTGCACTTCTGTCGAGCGCCTTGCTGCTGGGTAGCTGTGGAAACCTGCTAGGCGGCGGCGAGCGCGCTGACCTTTTCAGGTTTGGCGTGGTTGAGCCCACGTCCGTCACCGGGATGCAGGGTGCGCTCCCGACTCGCTCTGTATCTCTGCTTCGCCCCCGGTTCTCGCAGGAGGTAGAGGGCGATCGCATGCTCACCACGCGGGGGGAACGTGCGCTCTACCTTAAGGGGGTTCGTTGGGTGGCGCCGGTCCCCGATCTTTTCACCCAGGCGCTGATGCGTCAATATGCGGCGCGGGCACCTGACGTGCGCCTGACGGGCGTCAGAAATGCCACCGGGGCATCGCATGCGCTGCAGATTGATATCGAGCGATTCGAAGCACGGTATGCCCTAGATGGGGGTGAAAAAGCACCGCCCACTGTCATTATCGAAGGCGATGCAACCCTGTTTGACCTTACTGATCGTCGTCCCGTTGAGGCCAAGCGCTTCTTGGTGCAGGAGCCAGCGTCCGCAAATACCACGAGCGGGATAGTCGCCGCTTTCGATCGTGCAGTAGCTCGCTCAACCACAGAATTGACGGATTGGTCCGCGCAAGCAGCGCGGAAGCATTCCACGGAGCGCGCGCTTGATACATCGAAGGATCGAATGGAACGCAAGCAGGGGATAAATTGATCATGAACTTGTCGCCGATCTCTACAATCTTAGGGCGCGAAAGCATGTACAAAATCGCCATGCGCCAGATAGCTTCGTAGGTATCTACGAGTTTTTGTTTTTATCTGAAGGGCTGACCCGATCGGAGCCAGAGTAAGCAAGATAGTATAATCCCGGATTCTACGTCTTAATAAGCGATAGCATATCGACCATGTGATAAGTCAAATCTCGCAATGATTAATATTGCTATCGGATTATGAAATGCAGTCCGCTGTCGATTTAAGTGACACTCATTTGACAATTTAATTTATGCAATGCGGGCGATGGTGGAACGATTATCCAACAGCATCGTTACGACGTCGTCACGATTAACGTGATGCGGCCACTTGACCGCTCGAAATCTATTCTACGGAGAAGGTATTATGCTGAAAGTCATTATGGCCGCGGGCGCGCTAGCGCTTTCAGGTTCAGGGGCTCTCGCCCAAGCTGTTTCACCAACAAACACAGGTTCAATGTCGAGCATGGATACCGGCACAACACCGATAGCTGGACAGAATGAGCCAGCCTTTGTGATGGCTGCATCGGATGCGAACCTCTATCAAATAAAAGCAGCGCAGTTCGCCGTGACCAAGGCTCAGCGTGACGATGTGAAGGCTTTTGCCAAACGTGTTCAGACCGAAGCGCAAATCGCGCAGAAAGCACTCATGGCCGCGCTGCGCAACGATCAGCGGACAATAAAAGCGCCATCGTCATCGCTTTCCTCCGACAGAGCCGCACTCGTGAAGCTGCTCCAGAAGACGCCGCGCGGCAGCTTCGATAATCTTTATCTATCCCAGTCCGCCCAGGTACTACAGGCGGCATGGGCCATCAACAAAGGCTATGCGCAAGACGGCACCGACCCAGCCTTGAAGCAAGTCGCGGGAACCGCCGTTCCCACACTTGAGCAAGAACTCACCAATGGGAAGGCACTTCTTCCTTCAGCATTGACCGGCGGTCAATGATCATAGTGGCGCCCGTTCTTCACGGGCGCCACTCAATGTGATCGTCATGCCCTGGCGGGCAGCCGCTGTTATTTCAAGCGCGGTAACAGCGAACCCCACAGCGGTCGTGTTTATGCTTTCAACCTTGTCTTCAGGATATTGGGCGGATGATGATACTTGTTTTTGCCATGGCGGCTCTTGCACAAACCCCCGAGCAACCCGCCAGAAAAGATGAGACAGTTGACCGCGGTCGGGAAATCGTCACGCAGCCGGCGAAAGATATTGGCGCGGCCAAAACCGAAATTCCAGCTATTCTGGAAAGAGCGCAAGAAAATCCATATGGTCTCGCCGGCTTGAAATCCTGTGCGCAGATCAAGGCCGCAACTACGGAGCTCGATAGCGTCCTCGGACCTGATTTTGCGGTCGGCAACAACAAAAAAGAGAACAGGGCTGGTCGGCTGGCCGAGGCTGGAGGGAAAACTATTGTTAACACAATCATACCGTTTCGGGGCTTAGTTCGGGAGATTTCGGGCGCAGCTCCGGCCGAAAGACGCCTGGCGGCAGCGATTGACGCCGGCTTCGCACGCCGCGGCTTTCTTCGTGGAACAGCGCTCGCGCGGCGCTGTCCGGGGAGCAAAAATTAGCGACGAAAGCTGACGCTATTGAATTCGACGCCTCTGTGTGACGCTGCGCATTATCTCTTGAACTATGGCATTGCAGGGTAATGGGCCGGGGCGGGAATAACGAAAAGCTACTCGGGCCAGAAACAATCTATATTATTGCTTCCAGGCAAGGTGACGGCGGCCCAACCGATCAAAGTGCCGGGTCACCTTTCGTGTGACCCTGGCTGATATCACCATAGGCCACAATTGTGGGGATTGAAACGGGACACCAATTCGAGGCTCACTTCTTAACGACCGCCCGATCGGGAAAGTAATTTTTCGCGTCGGAGTGCTCGGCATCACGCGCCATCAGTTTCTGTGTTGTGCACCAGCCTGGCAAACCGCTCCTCGGTATCTTTTGATTCTTGCTTGAAGATTGGGGGAGCTACAGCCTGATATGCGGCTTAGGTGTAGGACCGGTCCAGCGGCGGCGGGCAAGGAGCGGGTTATCTCTGCGTAATGCTGAGGTTCCATATAATATGCAATTGCCGATCACTCCTTAATGCTGCAAGACAGAACCACACCGCGCAACATTGGGATTGTAATTTATATGGCGGACAAGTCGGCCACTGTTTCGGCGGATCCTGAGGGCCTCGGCGAATCTGCGGTGTCGCCGCTTAAATCGCCGCGCGTTCGCCTCGCGATGCTCATTGGCGCGATCCTGCTGCTCATCGGTGGCTTTGTCTGGTACTTGGATCATCAGAACCGGGGCCGATACATGCAGGTGACCGACAACGCCTATGTTGCGGCAGATTCCGTCATCACAGCGCCCAAGATCGCCGGATATGTTGAACGGGTGTTCGTTATCGAGAATCAGACGGTTCGGCAGGGGCAGTCTCTGGCTGAACTCGATCCCCGCGAATATCGGGCGCAGACCGAACAGATTACCAGCCAGATCGAAACGGCAACGGCTGCGGGGGATACGACGCGCTCTCAGATTTCCGAACAGCAGGCAGCCATAGCGCAAGCGCAAGCCCAGCTCAACGCGGCGCGCGCCGAGGCTGCTTTCGCCGCACAGCAGGTTACGCGATATCAGCCGCTTGCCGCATCAGGCGCTGAGCCAGGGGAGCGTTTCGCGCAGCTTCAGACGCAGGCACGACAAGCTCGCGAGCGAACCAATGCTGCGCAGGCGGCGCTGATCGCCGCGCAACGGCGTGTCGGTACACTGGGCGCGCAGGTGCGTCAGGCCCAGTCGCAAGCAGAGGCCGCGCGTGCCCAACTCAAGGTGGCGCGCGTCAACGTCGAATCGACAGTGCTCAAGGCTGCAATCAATGGCCGTGTGGGCGATCTGGCTGTCCGTGTGGGGCAATTCGTGCAGCCCGGCACACGCATGATGACACTGGTTCCTGTCGATCGATTGTTCATTGAGGCGAACTTCAAGGAAACTCAACTGGGGCTTATGCGCGTCGGCCAGCCTGTTGGCATCGAAATCGATGCGCTCCCTGGCGTCGAACTGACCGGGCGTATTGCCAGTATCGCCCCTGGCACGGGCGCCCAATTCTCGGTGCTCCCCCCCCAGAATGCGACCGGAAACTTCACAAAGATCGTACAGCGCGTGCCTGTACGCATTGCAATCGATGCTCCTCTCGAAGTGCGCACGCTCCTTGTGCCGGGAATGTCGGTTGGAGTAACGGTCGATACGCGTTCAGCCAGAGGAGAGATGGATCGACTCCGTCAGGCCGTAAGCCGGAAGCGTTGACAGTGGTCACGGTCACAGCATCTCCAGACGCAGCTCGTTCCGCGCGTGCGGACTTGACCGCTTGGATCGCTGTTGCTGCCGGCTCGCTCGGCGCACTGCTGGCGACCCTCGACATCTCGATCGTCAACTCGGCACTGCCAACGATCCAAGGCGAAATCGGAGCAACCGGCACTGAGGGAACGTGGATCGCCACCGCCTTTCTCGTTGCCGAGATCGTCGTCATTCCGCTGAGCGCCTGGCTTGAACGGCTTTTGGGAC
Source organism: Sphingobium sp. GW456-12-10-14-TSB1 (assembly GCF_059424385.1). Classification (NCBI taxonomy): domain Bacteria; kingdom Pseudomonadati; phylum Pseudomonadota; class Alphaproteobacteria; order Sphingomonadales; family Sphingobiaceae; genus Sphingobium; species Sphingobium sp. GW456-12-10-14-TSB1. The sequence goes on from NZ_JBWKZI010000002.1 coordinate 734,228, forward strand.
TGAGAACCCTCCTTCTCATTTCCGTGACTGCCTTTACCGGGTTCTCCATCCTATGCGGCATCGCCACCGACCTTATGACGATGATCATCGGACGAACCGGGCAGGGCCTTATGGGAGGGCTGCTGATACCCACCGCCATGACGATTGTCGCAAAGCGACTCCCGCCACCCCAGCAGCCCATCGGGATGGCCCTTTTCGGAATGACCGTAATCTTGGGACCCGTTCTTGGCCCCTTGCTCGGTGGCTGGCTGACGGAAAATTTGAGCTGGCACTATGCCTTCTTCGTCAATGTTCCGGTCTGCGGGATACTCCTCTTGCTCCTGTTGCTCGGCCTGCCGCACGAACGTACGAATTGGGTCTATCTTCGCGAGGCCGACTGGTTGGGTATTATAGGCCTGATCCTTGGCCTTGGAGGACTGACGATCGTGCTCGAGGAGGGGCACCGTGAAGACTGGTTCGAATCGACGCTTATCATCCGGCTGACGTTTATAACCGTAGCAGGGTTTGTGATGTTGGCGATCGGACAGATCTGGGCAGCAAAGCCCGTCCTTAAGCTGCGAATCGTCATGAGCAGACAGTTCGGCAGTGTCGTTATCATGGCGCTAGCGCTGGGCATGGTGATGTACGGATCGACCTTCGTCATCCCGCAGTTCCTGTCGCTTATCGCCGACTATAATGCCCTCGAGACCGGACAGGTCATCTTTCTCATGGGCGTTCCTGCCTTCTTTGTGATGCCGTTCGTGCCGTTTCTGATGCGGGTTGTCGACATCAGGCTGGCCGTTGGCGCTGGCCTCGCGCTTATGGCTGCTAGCTGCTTTGTGAACACCAGTCTCACAGTGGAATCCGCAGGCGAAGCCTTTACTACCGGTCAGCTGCTGCGCGGGGTGGGGATGATCTTTGTCATGCTCTTTCTGAACCAGGCCGCCATTACCTCAGTCAGCAAGGAGGATGCTGGAGATGCCTCAGGCATCTTCAATGCTGCGCGAAACCTCGGTGGCTCATTCGCTCTGGCGGCCCTGACGTCGTTCCAGGACCAGCGTATGTCACTCCACAGCCGACGGATGGAGGAAACGCTGTGGGCAAACGATCCAAGCGTGCAGGAGTATATCGCGGGGATGTCTCATACTCTGGGAAATATGGACGCGGGCCTTCAGTCGCTCGCTGGCACAATTCAGCAGCAGGCGTTCGTCATGACCTATAACGACATATTCTTGACGATGGCGGTAGCGACTTTTGTGACGCTTCCGTTCGTGTTTTTCCTTCGCCCGCTCCCCAAGGGGATGTCGCTGACGATGCATTGAGGTGGTAATGGCAAAGTTAAGTGGTCTCATCCTTCCGCTGCTCCTTGGTGGATGTGTGGTCGGCCCGGACTATTCCGGACCACCAGAGCTCGGCCAAGCCGCGCCGCGGCCGACATTCGTTCGTCAACCAGCGGATGCGTCGACCAGCGAGCCCGAACTCGCCGAATGGTGGACGACGCTGCAAGATCCGGTTCTCGATGAGCTCGAGCGGCGCACTCTTGTCGCGAATCCCTCGATTGATGTTGTGCAGGCCCGACTTCGCCAAGCCCGTGGGTCTGTACGCCAGGAGCGAGCAAACCGCCTGCCGACGGCTGGTGCTCAGGGCGCGGCCATATTTGCTGATCTTCCCGGGATCGATCTCCAGGCCAGTCAAGGAAGTACTCTACCCACACCTGTTCCGGCACCTTCATCCGCCCAGGATGCGGACACGTCTCTGCGTTTCTACAACCTTGGTCTGAACGCAAACTGGGAAATAGATCTCGCGGGCGGGCAGGTGCGAAAAATCGAAGCGGCAAACGCGCTGGCGGCCGCAGCGGCGTATAATGTTGCAGACGCAAAGGTTCAGCTCAGCGCTGAAGTCGCGCAGACCTATACCAATCTTCGTGACCGGCAGCAGCGCGCCGCTGCTTTTCGGGGAGGTCTCGACCTTCAGCGCCAGCAACTCGCCCTAGCCCGGCAGCGTTTCGGGCAAGGCACAATCCCGGCCTTCACTGTCGGCCAAGCGAACCGCGCGGTTCAGGCCACGATCAGCGATCTCGCCGCGGCCGATGCTGAGATCGAAATATATATGAATGCGCTAGCGGTTCTCGCCGGTGAAGCGCCGGGATCTCTCGATCCGCTATTGACGCCACGGCGCGATATCCCGATCCCCCCTGCGCGGGTGTCGATCGGAGACCCTTCGGCGCTCCTGCGCCGTCGTCCCGACATCCGCGCTGCGGAGCGCAATCTCGCCGCCACAACCTCCCGGATAGGGGTCGCGGAAGCAGCTCGTTTTCCGAAAATCAGCTTCATGGGGATTCTCGGGATTGGCGGCACGTCCATCGGAGACCTGGTAGATCTGGGCAATATTTCCAACATCGCCGTCCCTCAGCTGCAATGGGGCTTGCTCGATTTTGGACGAACGTCAGCGGCGATAGCGCAGGCACGCTCTGGTCGCGATGAAGCCGAGGCACAATATAGGCAGGTAGTGCTCGGCGCGCTTGAGGACGCGGAGACGTCGCTTGCGCGCTTTGCACAGCAAAGGCGAAACGTCGCCGCATTTGCCGAAATCAAGCGGTCCGCAGATGAAGCGGCAACGCTGATGCGGCAGCGCTATGCGCGGCAGGTCATTTCGAGAGGCGACACTCTTGAGGCTGACCGCCAGCAGCGGCTTGCAGAGGCAAACCTGCACAGTGCGGTTGCGGCCCTCACCGCCAGCTATGTTGCCATACAGAAGTCGCTTGGACTGGGATGGACAGAAGCTGGGAGTCAAGCTTCAGCCCTTATGAGCAAATAATGATGGTATCTGTCCGGACTTGCCAATACAAGAATCGGCGGCCCTGCCCACCGCCAATGATGACTTTTGGCACAGGGCAACCCGCCTGTTCGGCATCCATCCTGCTGCCCTTGCGATTATACAGAGTTTCGCGGGGTAACGCGCCCCGGGGCGATTGCGATGTCTTTGACGGGGGTTGCCCCCGATAGGATGAAATACGGATTCACGACCGCATAGCCGGACGCAACATCGGACCGGAGACAACCACAGAGCAGTTTATCGGCCTCGACGTGTGATTGAATAGAATTTCTGTCCGACGAAGATCTATCCCGCGGGGAGTTGTCCTGACCGCGTATACGACCTTGTACCCGACAGACGGCATCACCCGCAGGCAGAAGATGGGGCCGCTTGTAAAACCAGCCAAGCTTACGACCTCACAACCATAGATCGACGAAGATCGAAATTGCCTTGACCGTGATGCGATTAAACAACCCACAAGTGCATCATTGGCGAGCATCGTGCCGAATTGGATATCCATGAGGCGAGACCAACCCCACCACATGATCAGGCTGCCGGGTGCCGAACACGCGCTTCGGCGATATCATTCGACGGGTTGGAGAACGGCGCCCGTCAAATCAGTTGATCGAGCAGCGGATCGTTCAATTCCCGCCACCATGGCGTCAGTTGCGGCGTGGAGGGGCACCGGGACCTGATCCGTCAGCACAAAGGATACCTATCGAGGCGGGGCTGCTCCTCTGTAATTCGGCCCCATCAAACATCCGCGGAGCGTACGCCTCGCGAAGGCTCGGTCATCATGGCCCCGCCATCCCTCCTTCCCAGCCGCCGCCGAGCGCAAGGAACAGCCGAACGCGATCCGAGGCGATGGACGCATCCGAGGCCGCCAGCGCCGCTTCGGTTGTGGCAAGGCTTCGCTGCGCGTCGAGCAGTTCAAGGCCTGTTCCAAGACCGCCCCCGGTTATCCGGGCCTGGAGCCCGGAAGCCCTCCGGCTCTCTTCGCGCGCGCGCCTGAGCTTTGCATTCTGGTCCAGATCACGGGCATAGGTGCTGAGGACCGTCTCGGTTTCGCGGAGAGCTGCGAGGACGCTGCCGTCAAATGCCGCCAGCGTCGCGCGCGCCGCTGCATCGCTTTCCGCGATCCGCGCCCTGGCGACGCGTCGGTTCGGGAAGGACCACGAGATGAGCGGGCCGAAGCTGAACCGCAACGCCGAATCGTCGACCAGCCCGCCCACGCTCCGCGAGGTCGTGCCGAGCGATGCGCCGAGGCTGACGCTCGGATAGAGGTCCGCCGTCGCCACTCCGATGCGCGCCGTCGCAGCCGCGAGCCGGCGTTCAGCTTCGCGGATGTCAGGCCGGCGCCGGATCAGCGCCATACCGTCGCCAATCGGCAGGGGGCGGTCGACGGAAGGGATGATCCGGCAGGTCGCGAGATTGGGCGGATAATCTTCGGGCGTCCGGCCGAGCAGCACGGCAAGACTGAATAGTGCAGCTTTGCGGCCTGCCTCGATCGGCGGCAGCGCTGCCTCGAGCTGAGCCAGGAGCGCGCGCGAGCGGGTGGCGTCGAGGTGCGTGTAGAGGCCGGCGCGCACGCCTCTTTCGGTGAGGGCGAGGCTTTGCCGCTGCAGTTCGACCGAATGGCGCGCAACGGTCATCCGCGCGCCGGCCGCGCAGGCATCTCCATAGGCGCCGACCACTCCGGCCACGACCGTCGTGCGCGCAAGGTCATAGGCGGCGGCCTGCGCTTCCGCATCGGCCTGCGCGGCTTCGATCGTGCGCCGAATCCGGCCCACGACGTCGAGTTCATAGGATATGCCGACGCCGGCGTCGAATGTCGCATGGGTCCCGTTGGGCGAGCCGAGACCGAGATTGGACGGCTCGCCCACCGATACGCCGCCCGCCGTGGAAGTCTGGACGCCCGCGCCGGCCTCGACCTCCTGGACAATCGCGCGCGCGCGTTCGAGATTGGCCGCCGCGACCCTGAGGTCGGTGTTTGCCTCGATCGCTTCCTGGACCAGCGCATCGAACTGGGGAATAGCGTAGAGGCGCCACCAGCGCTGGGGCAAGGGTTCAGCCGAATAGGCGGGCGATTTTCCTTCGGCAAAGCTTGCGGGCCGATCCGAGATGCCTGCGGGCAAGGGCGGCGCCCGATAGCTGGGGCCGACCGTGCCACAGCCAGCGAGCATCAGCGCGCCCATCAGTCCGAGCGGCCTTTTCGTTCCGACGCGCCCCATCGTCATTCGCTCCGGCCGGGGCCGAGCGCATTTTCCGCGCCATTGAGCGTCACGGTGACCGTCCGGCCCGCGATCAGATCGATGCCGGGCGGCACCTTGTCGATGGCGATCCGCACGGGGATGCGCTGGGCAAGACGGACCCAGCTGAAGGTGGGATTGACATTCGCGAGTAGCGTTCCGGACGCGGTCGTCCGTTCGCGATCGTCAATGCCCGCCGATCGGCCTTCAACATGGCCAGAAAGCGGCCTATCCTCGCCCATTACCCGGATCGTGACGCGGACGCCGGGGCGGATGTGCGAAAGCTTCGTCTCCTCGAAATAGCCGGCAACGTAGTAGCTGTCGGAATCGACCAGCGTCATCACGGGCTGCCCGGCGGTGGCATAGGCGCCGGGGCGGAGCGAGAAATTGGTGACGATGCCGTTGACCGGCGCACGCACCTCGGCGCGCGCCAGATTGATGCGGGCGAGATCGCGATCAGCGATCGCCTGGGCATAGCGTGCGCGGGCCTCCTCGGCGGTGGAGCGGCGGTCGTCACGTTGCTGCCCCGAGACGATATCAGAGAGGGCCTGATAGCGGCGGTTCTCCCGTTCGGCGGCGTTCAACGTTGCCCGTGCCGTGGCGACAGCGGCCTCGGCCTGCTCAACGGCATTGCGCAGCCGAACATGGTCGATGGTAAACAGGATGTCGCCGCGCCTGACCACCTGGTTGTCGCGAACGTGGACCTGCTCGACCCGGCCCGACACGTCTGCCGCGAGAGGGACCACATCCGCCCTGATCTTCCCGTCGCGCGTCTGTGGCGCGTAGGTGTAGTAATTATAGAGGTGCCAGAAGACGAACACGCCCGCACCCACCACCAGCAGGGTGAGCAAGGGCTTGAGCAGGCGGAGGAGGGTATCGCGATCTAGGGTCATGGCGGGCACTTCAGGATGCGGTGACAAGGCGTAGAGCCAGAAAGGCGGTGCCGGTCAGGATGAGGAGCAGGGCGGTGTCGAACAGCGGGCGCTGCCAGACGAGGCGGTAGAAGCTGATGGACTCGAGCACCCGCGACAGCAGCAGGCGCATCGCGAAGCCGAGGATCGCGCAGAGGAGCAGCGGCGAAACGAACACGCCCGCGATGTCGATTTCGCCGATCATGTCGCCGGTACCCAGGCCGGCGCGCGCTCGAACAGGGCGATGCGCAGACCCGCTAAGGCATGAATGGCGCGGTCGGGGCGAGCGCCGGGCGAACCATCTCCCGGCCAGAGCGCATCAAGTGCTTCGTCGATGAGCGCGAGCAGACGGGACGACGGCTGCGGTTTGTCGAACTCGCTGCGGAGTTGATCGAGAACCCGATCCGTCGCCTGCCGCCCATCGGCGGGAAGCGCGTTGCCCATCGAGCGCAGGTCGGCGACGTTCGCGCCGACCCGCAGCCGGATGAGCAGGCCGGCGCTCCGCTCGATCTGCCCGGCTGCGGCAAGGCGCGCCGTCACCACCGAAATGCGGTCGAGCGCCCGCTGGACATAGCTGTCCCGCAACCGTCGGCTGGGCGACCGGCTCAGCCGCGCGATCTCGCGCGCTTCGATGCGGAGGACGCGCTGAAGCTGATGCTGCACGCCCCAGGTACGGAACAGGCCGGCGCCGAGAATGGCGGTGAATATGCCCAGCATGCTGGCGACGCTCGCCTCGACGAAGGTTCCGAAATCGGGCGGCGAATAATGGCCCTGGAGATTGATGTTGCTGAGCCCGAAAGCGAGGAGCAGCGTCGCCATCGGACTGACGGCCGCCCAGACGCCCAGCGGCAGCATGAACAGGCCCATCATCATCGCAAAGGTCGCGAAATCGGCAGCGAGCGGGAGCAGGCCATAGCACAGGATCCCCGCCAGCAGGGTCGCTAGCAGGGCGAAACGCGCGAACATTCCGATCGCTCGGCCAGGCTCGTCGCCGCCGCCGAAGAAGGCCAGCGCTATAGTGCTGAACAGGACGGCGTTCGCGCCCTGATGCCAGCCCGTCGCATACCAGAGCCCGCAGAGGAGGGCGTAGGTTACGAGGATTCCCGCCGCGATCCGGGCAGCGTGATCAATGTCGGGGTTGAGCGGAAACGCCCGCGTCTCGCTGACTGTTCGCGCGAGCGCGGGCGCAAGCTTCGCCTTTCCGCTCAACGCCGCCTCGATCCGCGAGACTTCGCTCCAGAGCGTCAGCATTTCGGTCAGCATGTCGGCCAGCGCATCATGAATGAGCTGCTGCCACGCGCGCGCATCACTGGCATCGAGCGGAAGCGAGCGCACGGCATCGGCCAGATCGGGTGGCGGTTCCGTACCGGCATCGAGATGGGCCCTGGCCGTGGCGAGAGAGGGTCGGAGGGCCAAGCGCTCCGCTTCGCCAAGGCCCGCGATGCGGCTGCCGATCGCGGAAAGGAGCGGGACCATGCGCAGCAGGCGTTGCTGGATCGCGAGCGCGTGCCGCAGGTCATCGCGATGGATCACCACGCACCGTTTCGATGCGGGTCCGGCCGAGTTTCGCACGGAGCTTGTGGATGTGTACCTCCACCGCGTTGCTTTCGATTTCCTCCTGCCAGCCGTAGATGCGATCTTCCAGCTGACTGCGCGACAGGACGTGCCCTGGGCGCTCGGCCAAAGCATGCAGGATCGCAAACTCCCGGCGAGAGACGGCGATTTCCTTGCCATCCAAGGCCACTGATCTACGCGCTTCGCTGATTATCAGCGCACCCAGTTCCAGATCGCCGCTTGCCCGCCCACTGGCTCGAGGTGGGACTGAAATCCGGCGAAGTCCTGTCGGAGTGCACTCCGGGCGCCAAGGCCGATTTGGTGCGGACTTTGCCATGGCCGGTGCTGTTCATCGGCGACGGAGTCAACGATGCGCCGGCGCTTGCTGCGGCAGATTGCGGGATCGTTGTCGCGCGCGCCCATCCTGCGGCGGCTTCCAGTGCAGCCGTTTCCTTCCTTTCGGGAGGGGTGGAACAACTTGCGATCACCCTGTCGATCGCCCGGCGTTATCAGCGGATCTCAAGACAAAACATCTTGACTGCAATCGGCTACAATATGATTGCCGTACCAACCGCGCTCCTTGGAGGTTTGTCTCCTGTTACGGCGGCCGTTGCAATGTCCGCAAGCTCGATACTGGCTCTCGCAAACGCTGCCCGATGGGCGGTTTCGATTTGAAGCGCGACATCCATGGGATGCGTAGCATTTCATCCAGGGTGGGGCGAGCCCCACCCTGGATGGCAAAATCTATCGGGCCTTGAGGAGCTTGATTTGCTCTCCCAGAACGTCATGCGGGGTGCGATAGTTCAGGCATTTGCGAGGGGTGCTGTTGATGCGATCAGCAACGGCCTCGATTTCCTTATCCGATAGCAATGCCAGGTCCGTGTCAGACGGCAGGAAGCGCCGTATGCGACCGTTGCTGTTTTCCACGCTGCCCTTTTGCCAGGGTGCCGATGGCAGGCAGAAATAGCTCGTCATCGCGAGTTTCTTCTGGAGTGTCGCAAAGGCAGCAAATTCCGTTCCCCGGTCAAAGGTGATGCTCTGACGCAGGGAAGGGGGCAGCATGTGCAAGTGGTGCTGGATTCCCGACATGACGCCGGCGGAATGCCGACTGGGATTGCGGGCGAGGATAGTAAACCGGCTGCGGCGCTCGACTAACGAGGTGAGGTTGGCTTTGCCATATTCCAACCTGAAGATCATCAGGTCGCCTTCCCAATGACCAAAGCTGCTGCGATTACCGATTTCGGAAGGGCGTTTGCCAATGGTGTTGACCAAGGGAATATGCAGACCGCGGGGCTTACGCGCATAGCGTTGACGTCGAGATCGACGGGCAACAGGCAAAAGGCGCCACAGGCCTTGGCTTCGTCCGTCCGGCCCATAGACGAACTGGTAGATGGTCTCATGACAGACGGCTTCACGAATACCGCGATGGCGCCGAAGATATCCCGCAATCTGCTCGGGCGACCAAGCTGCTGACAAGCGGTCGGCGATATAGGCGGCAAGCTCGGGCTTTCGGGCAATCTTGCCACCACGCACCCGGCGCCTGTCCGCCATCGTTTGTGCGGCGGTCGGAAAATAGCCACGAAACATTGGCTCGTCATCGAGATGCCGGTTGCGTTTGAGCTCACGATAGATGGTCGAACGATGTCGCTGCAGCGCCGCTGCTATCTGCTGCACGGACCGCCCGGTTGCAGCCAATTGATAAATCTGTCGCCGCTCGTCCAAACCCAGATGCTGATAGCCGTTCATCATGTGCCTTCCTGGAAAAGGGATCAAACCCCTATAAATCCTAGGATTTCGCACTTCGATCTAGAATCCACCATGAGAAAAATTCCGGCGCGATAATAATAGGTATGTTAAATTGTTTAGGAGCGTGCCCTGTATGGTGTTGTTGCCCCCTAAAGGCCGGACAGTTCCTCACGGGTTGAACGTTCGATAAACTCTCTTGGCGATCTGTAGCCTAGAGCGCGATGCGGATGCACGCCATTATAGTGGTCGAGCCATTTTGGCAGCTGGTCGATGACGGCCTGTGCGTTGGGTAGCGGGCTGACGCGGGCGTAGTCTCGTTTGAGGGTCCGGACGAAAGCCTCGGCCATTCCGTTGCTCTGCGGACTTTCGACCGGCGTGGTGCGTGGTGCCAGGCCGATGTCGCGCGCGAAGCGCCTTGTATCTTGGGCAGTGTAGCAGCTGCCGTTATCAGTCAGCCATTCGATGGTGTGGGGCAGCTTGTTCACCTGGCCGAAGCGATGCTCGACGGTGGCAACCATGAGGTCGCGCACGTCCTCGGCGGTGATGCCGCCGGTAGTGGCCACATATCCCATCGCCTCCCGGTCGCAGCAGTCGAGGGCCAAGGCGACGCGGACCTTCTCGCCATTGTCGCAGCCGATCTCGAGGCCGTCCGAACACCAGCGTGTATTGCGAGTGACGACGGCGATCTTGCCGTCATGCCGGCGTTCCTCGCGGCGTCCGGCGTGGCGCTGGAGCAGTAAGCCATGCAGCTTCATGACTCGGTAGACGCGCTTTGGATTGGGCGCTGCGCGCCCGTTTTTTTCCGCCTCGCGGCGCAGCAGGGCATGCACGCGCCGATAGCCATAGGTTGGCAGGTCGGCGATCAGCCTGCGGATATCGGCGGCGAGTTCGGCGTCGGGCAAGGGCGGCCGCCCGCGACGCCGTCGTTCTGCTGGTCGTTGCATTGCGGAGAGATGCGGTCGTGACATGCCGACGGCATTTGCAACCCCGCTCACCGTCCACCCTCGGGCCACGAGGTCGAGCGCAACAGCTGTTTTTTTGGGCCTGCGGCCCGGGAGACAGCCTCGCGCAGCAGTTCGTTCTCCATCGTCTTCTTGCCGAGCAGGCGCTGCAGTTCGCGGACTTGCGCCTCAAGCGCGCGGTAGTCGGATGCGGCCACAACTTCCTCGCCGGCCGCAGCGGCTGTGAGTGCACCCTGAGTCATCAGCCGTCGCCAGGTGAATAGCTGGTTGCCCGCGATGCCATGGCGGCGGGCGACCAGCGACACCGAGTTCCCCGGCAAATAGGTCTCCTCAACGATGCGAATCTTCTCCTCGGGCGTCCAGCGCCGACGGCGCTGCACCGAGGTAATGACCTCTACGCGGTCATACGGTCAGGCATATGCATCACACTTCCATAAGTGTGAGGGCCTGTCAGGCGTTTTTGGGGGCTACTTCATATGGTGACGACATCACATTTCGGAACAATGTAGATGTTCGAATTCCCGGCACCTTTCGCCCAAGGGGATTTGAGTGAATGGAAATCTACCGGCGAGGCGTCACGACAATGTCTATGGGTCAATCGCTTGATAATTTCGACCGCCAAGTTTTCTTTGGCGAAAAGGGCAGATCGAAACTTATCAATCGCGTAGCCGTTACAAGCAAACACATCATGCATCGATGGGGACCGTGCGCGGGCCGCGGAACGGTCTGTGGAGTAAGTGTTCACAGTGATGTAAAACTTTGAATAATATTAAAAATATGGAACTTCGATCATATACGTGAGGATATTGGATGTCGGCTTCGGTTGTATCGCCCTCCCGCAACCAATGCCAGACACCTTACTCAAAGCCCCGACGCAAAAGTGCCGGGGCTTTGCGCATTCTCAACCAGTCGAGCCATTTCCAAGGTGTAATCAGCTCCATCTACTTAAGAGTTGGGGCCTTCGACAAATCCGGCATGGTTCACTATTATGAAATCGCGCTTGTTTAGGGGACTTAATATGCTGCCAAGTGCTCTGGTTTCTATTTTCGCATTGATAATGGCGGCGCCATCTAATCTGCCGCGCCTCCCACCGCCTGGTAAAGACCAATTAGGGTAGTGAGTTCATCGGTTCTGGTCTGTATCAAAGACAGGTCGACTCCCAAAAGCGCGCGCTGAGCGTCGATTTGCTCGATATAGGCCGTATAGCCGGCTCGATATCGGTTTGAAGCATGGCGCAGGGCGTCTGCCACCGCCATTCTCTGGGCCCGCAACGCGACCTCTTGTTTGGTGAGATTGGCGAGCACCGCCATACGGTCGTCTACCTCGCGGAACGCGTTGAGTGCCGCCGAGCGATAGGCCCAAGCGGCCTGATCGCGCTGTGCAGTTGTGGCGTCCAGCTGCGCGGTAAGACGTCCACCCTGAAAGATCGGCGCAAGGATGCTGCCGCCTACCGACCATAAGCTGATCGGATCGGCGAGCAGATCCGAAATCGCGATGCCAGCGCTCGCGCCCAAGTTGATCGATGGCATAAATTGCGCACGGGCTGCCCGCATCTGCGCATCGGCAGCGGCGAGGCGATACTCGGCAACCGCAATGTCGGGACGGCGCCGAAGCAGTTCGGAAGGTAAAGTCGAGGGCGCCGCTGGCTGACGCAGGTTATCAAGCGTGCCACCACGATCAACCGTTCGTGGCAGATCGCCGCTCAGCACCGCAAGCGCGTTTTCCTGCCGCGCAATCTGTGCCCGGAGCTGTGGCACCAGCTGGACCGCCGCCTGATATTCGGCTTCGGCCTGACGGAGTTCGAGCTGCGATGTATAGCCGACTTCGGCGCGGTCACGGGCGAACTTGAGCGCCTGCTGACGCGCTACGACCGTATCTTCGAGCACCATCAGACGCGCGTCGAGCGCCAGCAGCGTGATATAGCCAGTTGCGGTTGCGGCAGTCACGGAGAGCCTGACTGCCTCTTCACTGGCCTCGCTCGCGGCAACGCCGGCGCTGGCCGCGTCGATCTGCGCGGCATTCTTGCCAAAGAGATCAAGCTCGTAGCTGGCGCGAAATGCCGGTTGCACACCGACTGATTCCAGTCCTTGGCCGAAGGGAGACACTTCTCGCCGAACCGCGCCATCGACGCCTATGCCGAGCGAGGGCAGCAACAAGCCGCGTGATCCACGCTCCGTGGCGCGCGCTTGCTCGACACGGGCAGCGGCGATCCGGACATCCGGATTGTTCGCGCGAGCCTTTTCGACCAGTGCAGACATTTGCGGATCGCCAAAGCGTTGCCACCATTGCGCCTCGACCGGAGCGGGCACGCCAAGCTGCGTGCGCCAAGCGATCGGCGCAGCCACCGACGCACCCCGGGGTGCATCTTGCAAGGCAGGCGCGCAGCCAGAAATCAGCAGGGCGCCGGTGAGCGTGGCGATGAAGCGGCTGCGCATCGGCTTCACTCCCCGGTATGCACGGTGGCGACTACGGACATGCCGGGGCCAAGCCGTCGGGCGATCTTCTGGTCAGGATCAAGCACGATGCGCACAGCGATCCGCTGTGGCACTTTGACGAAATTGCCCGCGCCGGTGTCAGGCTTGACGATACTGAATTCGCTGCTGGCCGCAGGCGCGATGCTCTGGACCCGGCCGGTCAGCTGTGCCCCGCCGAGCGCATCGATTTCCAGTGTGGCGCGCTGGCCGACCGACATATTCTCCGTCTGCGCTTCCTTGAAGTTCGCAACCACCCAAAGTTCATCGGGGACGATGTACATCAACTGGGTTCCGGCGCTGACCAGCTGGCCTTCTCGCGCGGTGATTTCGCTTAATCGACCCGATCGCGGTGCGCGAATTTCCGTCCGCGACAGCTCGAAGGCGGCCAGATCGCGCGATGCCTCGGCGCCTTGGACTTGAGCCTCCAGCGCTCCGCGACCCACCCGGACGGATCGGACATTCTGGGCCGCAATAGCGCGCTGAGCCTCAGCCTGCCTTACGCCGGCCTGCGATTGACGCAGCGCCGCCAGCGCCTGATCGCGTTCGCGCAAGGAGATCGAGCCTTCATCGACCAGCTCGTTGATGCGGTTCATATCTGCCTGTGCCTTCTGGTAGCCCGCCTGGGCGCTGGCCACAGCCGCATCCTGGAGCTGCAACTGTGCCTGGGCCGAGCGCAGGCTCTGCTCGCTATTGGCCAGTGTCGCCTGCTGTGCGGCGATGTTCGCGGCTCCCTGTTGCACCTTCTGGCGGAATGGCGTGGCATCGATCCGCGCGAGCAACTGGCCCTCTTTCACTGTCTGGAAATCGGCGACGCGAACCTCGACGAGATAGCCTGCGACCTGCGGGCTGACGATGGTCGTGCGCCCGCGCACATAGGCGTTGTTGGTGGTTTGATCGCCTCCGGCAAAGGGTGGCAACCCCCAAGCAAACAGCGCAACCAGCACGCCAATGACTATCAGCGCGCCAGCAATCAGCACGCGCTCGCGCGACAGCTGGGGCGACCAGCCCTTTTCGGGCGGCGCAGGCGTGCTGGCGGCGGCCGATGTTTCGGTGGCGGCAGCTTGCGGGTTGACGGATGTCATGGGTCGTTCCTTGCGCGCATGGCCTCGATAAAGGCGAGTTCCTTGGCGAGCGGATTGCGCCCGCGAATCTTGTTGATCACCCAAGGCACGAGCAGCGCAACGAAGGTGATCGCCGAGAGCGTGCAGATGAGGAAGAAGACGTCGTTGAACGCGAGCACCGCTGCCTCGCGGCCGATCTGGGCCGAGATACTGGCCGAGGTAGCCTGCTGCACCAGCGCCGGGTCCTGCTGCAATGGCGCGGTGCGCTGCGCCGTGTTCGAGAAAGCTTGAGAGAGCTGGACATTGCTCATCGCGAGCGTCGTGCCAGCATCGATCAGATGCGTCTTGAGCCGGACCGTGTGGAAGGCGGACAGCAGCGCAATGCCAGCAAGGCCGCCGACCGATTGCGACAGCGAGAAGATGGCAATGAAGCTGATTATATAATTTTGCCCCGCAGCAAGCGCGCGCAGCATCCCCTGCATCAGCACGGGCCCCATGGCGAACACGGCAGCAAAGGCGATAGCTGCCTGTGACAGATAGAGATCCTGAGGGCGACTCATGACGCCGGTGCGGGTGTCGGCAAAGGCTGCGACGCTGATCACGAGCACGGCAAATAGCACGGGCCGGGTCAAATCCTTTGGGTCGAGCCGGATGACCGATAGCAGCATGCCAGCAGTAGTCGCTCCGGTCAGCACCCAGAAATAGCCGGTCAGCTGCTCATTGCCATAACCAAGCGCCGTGAACATGCCGCTCGCCCCGAAACCTTGCTCTGCGACCAGGATGCGCACCGTCGCCCCAATCGCCGCGATGCTGAGGATCGCACGGCTCGATAGCCAGCTCAGGTCGAGCATCGGGCTCCTTCGGTTGGCCTCGATCAGCAGACAGCCGCCTAGCCCGATAACCGCAAGCACCACCGTATAGCCCAGCCATGGCGCGTCCCACCACACGATGCGTCCCAGGATCAGGAACGCGCAGAGCGAGGCGACGCCCAGCACGAACAGCATCATGCTCGGGATATCGAGTTTTTCGAAGGTCATCTTGCGCACGCCCGGTGGCAGACGCAGCAGGTAGACAAAAGCAAGACCCAGCAGCGAGAGTGCGAACTGGAACTTGAAAACATGGGTCATATCGCCATCGACCAACAGCGCGGGGGACAGCGCACGGCAGAACGGAAAAGCGATTTGCGTGAGTCCAAGTGAGAGTACGAGACCCGCAGTCCGCATCGTCGGCGGAAGGCCCTGCATAAGATAATAGATAGTGAGAGCCGACAGTCCGCTCGCAGCAATTCCGGCAACGGCACGCGCGGCCAATTCGGCGTGATAGCCCGGCCCGATAAGCTGCACGAAATTGGCGAGCACGAGCCCCGCCATCGCCCATCGCAAGAACAGCTGGATGCCAAATTCTTGTCGCACGCGAAACAATAGCATGCTCATCGTGGCATAGGTCGCGTAGAATGCGACCGTCATCCACCCCGCCTCGACTGGCGTCAGCGCAAATTCCGCCTGCAGAGCTGGCGTATTCGCCAGCAAGAAGCCATTTTGCGCGCCGCCGACGAGGCCGATGAATACGCCGATCGCCAGATAGGCGGCGCGCCGACGGGCTGGATGGTCCGGGTTGGCGGGCGATCCGGGTAGGATCGGCATTTCATGCGGTTTGAAGGCATATCCATCGGCCTTGTCGATCAATGGGGGCGGCGGCTCAGCCACAGGCCAGCCCCTCGTCCTTGGGACGGCCGGAATTTTTCCGATGTGCCATATGTCACCCCTGAGCGGCCAACCAACATGGTCCGGCCTAATTCAACTTGTGTCGAATACGTTATGTCTTTGCTGAAGTTCCCGGCACGTCGCAAAAAACATAACATGGATTAATTTCAAAGGTGGATTTGGTTGTCATGCAGATGGTGTTGCAATGTCGCCGCCCGGCTTCGATCAACATCTTGGCCTGGGCATTGGGCAGTTCGTTGCGTAGCGGCCTCGACCAAGATTGGTCATGCGCATCAGTTGCCACAAGCGGAACGTCCGCAAACAGATTTTAGCATGATCGGTGTTCAAGCATCTGCGACGAATGCGGAGAGGGAATACTGGCCGCTTTGCTCAGCGCTGCTTTCCCGGGACACCTTACCAGATCGCCTCTATCGTGCCGCAGGATCGCGCAGTGCGGCACCTAGCTTGGCAAGATTGCTGTTCAGCGTTTTCAGCGCAGCTTCATCCATGCCGGTTGCCTTGAGAACTTCAGCAGGGACGCAGCCCAGAGCTGTCTTGGCAAGATCACTGCCCGCCGATGTCAGACCCAGGCGGACAACCCGTTCGTCTTGCTTGTCCCGCGTGCGGGTCACCAATCCGGCCGCTTCCAACCGTTTGATCAAGGGAGTGAGCGTATTCGATTCCAGATGGAGTCGCTCGCCCAGTTCGCTGACGGTCTGGCTTTCCTTGCTGCTGAGCGCCACCAGCGCGAGATATTGCGGATAGGTTGTCAAACGGCGTTCAAAAGGGACCCCCGATCGGCGTCGAAGAGGGACCCCCTTTTCAGATAATATGATGCTGGTTTGTTGAAGATGGCCTTGCGCTGCGTGCGGCGGAGGGCGGGCGTAGCCCGACCGGAGGCGCGCGCAGCGCAAGATAGATTTTTGAAGGCGCCGAAGGTGGCTGTCAGCTGCGGTTTTTGAAGCGCCAGCTGTCGTTGCCCGTCTCGACGATATCGCAGTGGTGGGTGACGCGGTCGAGCAGCGCCGTGGTCATCTTGGGATCGCCGAACACGGTCGGCCATTCGCCGAAGGCGAGGTTCGTGGTGATGATGACGCTGGTCCGCTCATAAAGCTTGCTGATGAGGTGGAACAGCAACTGCCCTCCCGAGCGGGCGAACGGCAGATAACCGAGCTCGTCGAGAACGATCAGGTCGAGCCGCGACAGCTGCGCCGCCAGGGTCCCGCCTTTGCCGATCCGGGTCTCCTCTTCGAGGCGTGTCACCAGATCGACGGTGTTGAAGTAGCGGGCGCGAGCGCCCCTTCGCACGACATTGGCGGTGATCGCGATGGCGAGGTGGGTCTTGCCTGTCCCCGTGCCGCCGACCAGCACGATATTGCGGCGAGGCGGGAGGAAGGAGCCATCGTGAAGGGAGCGGATCATCTCCTCATTGATCGGTGTGCCCTCGAAGCTGAACCGCTCCAGGTCCTTCACCACGGGCAGCCTCGCAGCCGTCATCCGATAGCGGATGGAGGCTGCATCCCGGTGGGTCGCCTCAGCACGGAGCAGGTCGGTCAGTATCTCCATGGTGGTGCGCTTGCGCTGGAGGCCGGTGGTGACCGCCTCGTCGAACGCCGCCGCCATGCCCTTGAGTCCGAGGCCGCGCATCGTGTCGATCATATCATGCCGCTGCATCATAGCCTCGCAGCAGATCATAGCGGGCACAGTCGGCGAGCGGAGGATGCTGCAGCATCCGGTCTTCCGAAGTGACGATGCTGTGGGGTGTCGCCGGCTCGCGGCGCCGGGAGAGGATGTTGAGGATCAGCTCGTCGCTGGCCGTTCCGTTCGCCAACGCTTCGCGCACGGCAGCCTCTACCGGCTCCAGGCCATCGGTGAGCACCGCCGAGAGGACCCGCACGAACCTGCGATCGGCCTCGTCCCCGGTGCCGAGCCTTCGCCGTAATCGGTGCAGGGCGGGCGGCAGATCCCAGTCCTGGAACGGTGCGCCGTTACGCAGCGCGCCGGGCTTGTGCGCGAGGACCGGCAGATAATGCCAGGGATCGTATATCGTGCGGTTCCGACCGAAGTGGCGCTCATGCTCCCCGACGATCGCATCGCCGCAGCGTATGACGATGCGATCGGCATAGGAGCGCACCTGAACGGTCCGGCGTGCGGCCGTCGACATGACCGAGTAGCGGTTGCGATCGAAGCTGATGAGGCAGGTGCCGGTGACGGCATGCTCGCTCTCATGGAAGCCGTCGAACGGTGCCAGGATCGGCTGCAGGGCCGGTCGCTCCATATCCAGCGCCTCGGCGACGGTAATATCCCCGCGTTCGGGATGGGCATGATGCTCGGCCCAGCGCCGGCACTCGGCCTCCAGCCACCCGTTGAGCTCGGCCAGGCTGGCGAACCGGAGCCGCGGCTGGAAGAAGCGGCCTCGGATTGTCTGGACCTGCTGCTCGACCTGGCCCTTCTCCCATCCCGCCGCCGGCGAGCAGGCGGTCGGCTCGACCATGTAATGATCGGTCATGATCAGGAAGCGGCGGTTGAACACACGCTCCTTGCCGGTGAACACGGCCGTCACCGCCGTCTTCATATTATCGTAGATACCGCGTCGCGGCACACCGCCGAAGAACGCGAACGCCCGGGCATGGGCATCGAACAGCATCTCCTGGCCCTCGCGCGGATAGGCCCGGACATAGGGTGCGCGCGAGTCGCAGAGACGCATATGCGCCACCTTCACCCGCATCGGCTTGCCGGCGATCTCCACATCCTCGTGGCTCCAGTCGAACTGGTAGGCCTCACCCGGCTGGAAGGTCATCGGGATGAACGCCGGTGCGCCTTCGCCAGCATCCTTCCGCCGCGCAGCACGCCAGCGCGCCGCATAGCGGCGCACCGCATCATAGGATCCATCGAACCCCTCGCGCACCAGCAGGTCATGGATACGCGTCATCCGTAGCCGATCGCGGCGGCCGCGACCTTCGTTCTCCTCAAGCAGCGCATCGAGACGATCCTGATAAGGACCGATCCGCGGCAGCGGCTGGACTTTGCGCTGATAGTTGAACGCCGCCTCCGGCGACCGGATCGCTTTGCGGACGACCTTCCGCGACAAACGAAGGTCACGAGCGATCGCCTTGATCGCCTTACCCGCTGCATGCTCACGCCGAATCCGAACCACTGTCTCCACGATCAACATCCCGTTCTCGCCAACTGATCAAAACCAGTCGGCCGACTAAATCCCCGGGATGAAGGGGTCCTTTTTGCACGCCGATCACCCCACGAAGGGGGTGCCTATTGCACGCTGATCCTCATTGTCGTCGGGAAAATTCTCGTCGCCGCCCGTGAAATAGGCGAGCGCCCCCTCCTTTGTGGGACGATAGGTCTGCGTGCCAAAGGTCAGGGTCGGCTTGAACAGAACCTTTCCATTATCATAGTCATAATTATCGTGCAGGACTTGTACCGCGACAGCACGGGCGTCTCCGCCTTCGGAATGCGCCTTGCCGACTGCGACGACGTTGTCGCACCATGTCTGCAACGCGTTATGCACCATATCTTCCGTAAACATTCGTTCGCCAACTCCGATATGCTCTGCCTTGGACAGGCAAAGCCGCTTCCGATCCGCCTTCTTGCACATGCAAGATGATCTCATATTGCACAGTATGTTATACCATAACATACTGTGCGTGTAATTTTATATTGCTGGTTCTGTTGCCATCGCTGCTTCGTGGCGTCCGGCGCAGCTACATTCGGCGCAGACGATCACCTATGTTCAGCTATGTGTCGGGATGAGCCGCCCCCGCTCCGATCAGATTAGCGCGTTGCCATGGGCAAAATCGTTGAGCGACAGGCCAAGCCAGTGACCACATGATTCTGCCAGCCGCAGCCTACTCGGCAATAGGCATCTGGGCTTTGCGATCAAGCATCGGGCGCAGGCAGTTCATTTTGCACCAGCCATGGCTGATCATCGTCAATACGGGTTTATTGCTGCGCCATTTCGACCGGTGCGGGATCAACCTTGAAACGTGAAGCGAACGCCGTCTTGGCCCGTTCCAGTTCGGCAGCCTTCTCTTGTTCATAGCGAGCCAGCGCTTCCTCTTGCGCGGCGAGCTGTTCCCTGTAGGACAGGCCAGTATAGTCGATCGCGGCCAAAATATCCGCTTCCCCGAAGCCATATCCGTGCATATCGCAGGCCATGGCCGGCATCGCGACGAGCAGCGACGCGGCCGAGGCGAGCTGAACGCCGATTGAAACTGGACCTCGCATAAATCACGTCCTTTCGACGCCGCGCTCAAATCTCGCGGCTCTCCTTCATAAGGTAGAAAATGCCGCTTTCGTCTTCGCCACTCAAGATCAACTGTCCCTCGAACGACTGTACGCCCGATCGCACCGCAATGGGTGCACTGGTCCTGATCTCGACAAACTGATTAGGAGCCGGGTTCAGGTGGAAAGGACAATCGGGTGGGTAGGCGAGCAGTACGAAATGCGTCTGCTTGGGGCTGTTCTGAAGCGGCATGACATAACCGCTTACCTTGATCCGCTTGCCTTTCAGCGCCTTGACCTTCGGTGAGAAGGCAGGCTTTGAATAGATGGTGCCAGCTTGGCGTCGCTGGATCTCCTTGGTCGATTCCAGCACGGCCCAGGATATGCCGCCCGGCGGCGCAGCCGCAGGCTTCCAGATCGATTCTGACGGTTTCAAATTATCGGGACGCTGCGCGACCGCCGCCGGTGCGATCAGGATCGCAGCCGCCATGGCATGGCAAAAAAACAAAGCCGCAGCTCGCAACGCATGTCTCCGATCAGATATGAGATAACGTTATATTCTGGCATGGTGAAGTCAAGCGGCGCTTCCGCCTCTCTGCTTTTCGGAAGTCGGGAGAGTCGAGGAGGAACAGACGCCTTGGTCCCCGACCGACTGTGACGCTATGATAGCGCAAGTCGTTGCTAGTGCCGTAGTGGTATTCTGCGACCACATGGCAATTCGCTAGCCCGCGAAAAGGCGCACAAGGCAGCTTCAGGTCAAAGTTCCTGACGATATTCGCCGGCAGGCGTGACAGGGCCATCTGAGGCGAAGGGAACGCATCCGTGGCTTCTCCTCTTGACCTTGCCTTGCCGTTGCCCGACCTGCCGTCCCCATGTCCGGCGAGTCAGCTCCATGCGAATCGTGATCATTGATGACAGCGGGCTGCGGGCCAGCGTCCTCGAAGAGGGGCTGCACGAGGCGGGCTATGACGATATTCATATCGTCCCGCCGCGCGGCGGCTTTGTCGCGCGCCTCGAACGCATGGCCCCCGATGTGGTTCTGATGGACCTTGGCAGCCCCAGTCGCGATACGCTGGAGGAGATGCTGACGGTCAGCCGTGCGCTCGCCCGGCCGATCGCCATGTTCGTGGACCAGTCTGACGAGGCGATGATCGGTGCGGCGATCGATGCGGGCGTGTCGGCCTATGTCGTTGACGGATTGCGCAAGGAGCGGGTCAAGCCGGTGCTGGAACTGGCGGTGCGGCGCTTTAACGCCTTTGCCAAGATCCAGAGTGAACTGGAAGAGGCGCGCAGCGCGCTGTCCGACCGCAAGATCATCGACCGCGCCAAGTCCATTCTGATGAACCAGCGGTCGCTGAGCGAGCAGGATGCCTATGCGCTGCTGCGGACGGCAGCGATGAATCAGGGCAAGAAAATCGTGGAAGTGGCGCAGGCGCTGATCACCGCCAGCGACCTGTTGGGAGGGGGATTATGACGACAGGGCTGCGCATCGCCTTCCTGCCGCTGACCGATGCCGCCGTCTTGGTGGCGGCGCGGGAAAGGGGTTTTGCCGAGGAGGAGGGGATTGCCCTTGATCTCGTGCGCACGACCAGTTGGGCGACGCTGCGCGACCGGCTGGTTTTTGGTCAGGTGCAGGCCGCGCACATGCTGGCGCCGCTGGCCGTAGCGGTGACGTTGGGGCTGAGCCAGCAGCCCGCCGCGCTGGCTGCGCCCTACAAGCTGAACGTCAACGGCAATATGCTGGTCATGGCCTGCGATTTCGCCAAGGCGCTGGAGCAGGCTATCGCCAGCCGTCTGGCCGATCCGCTGGGCACCGCGCATGATTTTGCCGCCGCGATCGGCCTGTGGCGGCGTAAGCCGGTGATTGGCGTCGTCCACCGCTTTTCGAGCCATGCGATCATGCTGCGCTATTGGCTGGCGAGCGCGGGCGTGGACCCGGATCGCGATGTCGTGCTGCGCGTGCTGCCGCCCTCACTGACGGTCGAGGCGATGCACGCGGGCGAGATAGACGGTTTCATCGCGGGCGAACCGTGGGGCAGCGCGGCGGTGGAAGCGGGCCTCGCTGAAACCGTGGCGATCGGCGAGCGCATCTGGCGACGCGGCGTCGAAAAGGTGCTGGCTTTCCGCGAATCCTGGCTGGAGGAGAATCCGCAAACCGTCGACCGACTGCTGCGCGCGCTGGTGCGGGCGGCGGCATGGTGCGATGATCCAGCGCACCGCGACGACCTGACGCATTTGCTGGCCCGACCGGATTATGTCGACCAGCCCGCCTATCTGATCGATCGCGCCCTCTCCGGCACACTTGTCGCGCGGGCTGGCGAACCCTCGATCGTCAGTCCCGATTTCATGCTGTTCGGGCGGGAAGCAACGCCCTTTCCCTGGCGCAGTCAGGCGTTGTGGATCTATTCGCAATTGGTGCGCTGGGGCATGGTCGATCATGATCCGGATATGGCTGCGCGGGCAGGGGCCGTGTTCCGCCCCGACATATTCCGCCGCGCGCTGGCCGACAGCAATGTGCCGATGCCCGGCGCCAGCATGAAGCTGGAAGGGGCGGTCGCCGCACCGCTGGCGGTCGGATCGCGCCGGGGCGAGCTGACGCTGGGGCCGGACAGCTTCTTTGACAAGCGGGTGTTCGACCCGGAACGAATCGACGAATTTCTGAGCGGTTTTGCGCCGCTGCGTTGATTTTCGGCGAAAAATTGTGCCTTGCAACATGACGCGAATCGCGAGATAAGATTGTAACCGCGCGACGATGCGCGTTGAACAGGAATGCGTCATCCCAAGGTCGGGACCGCCATTCCGATCTATCACACAGCAAAGCCGCTGACCGGACGTCCCATCGGGAAATGTCCGGCCTGCGGCTTTTTTTGTTCATTTTCGAACCTGGGGGTGACCTATCATGGCAACTGCATATTGGGACCGGGAGGGCGAAGGGCAGCAACCCGCCGCCACGACCAGCTTCTGGAAGGCCGGCCACACGCCGACCCTGATCGCGGCATTTCTCTATTTCGACCTGGCCTTCATGGTGTGGGTGCTGTTGGGGCCGCTCGCCCCGATGATCGCCAAGACGCTGATGCTGACGCCCGCCGAAAAGGGGCTGATGGTCGCCACGCCGACGCTGATGGGGGCGCTGTTGCGCGTGGTCAACGGCCTGCTGGTCGACCGGATCGGCCCGAAATTGTCTGGCGCGATCAGCCAGGTTATCGTCATCATCGGCCTGTTCACTGCCTGGGCGCTGGGCATCAACAGCTTTGAAGGTACGCTGGCGCTGGGCGTAGTGCTGGGTTTCGCCGGGGCAAGCTTTGCGATCGCGCTGCCGCTCGCCAGCCGTTGGTATCCCGCCGAACATCAGGGCAAGGCGATGGGTCTGGCCGGCATGGGCAATTCGGGTACCGTGCTGGCCGCCTTGTTCGCGCCGGGCCTGGCCAAATTGTTCGGCTGGAACGCCGTGCTGGGCCTGGCCTGCATCCCGCTCAGCATCGTCTTTGTCATCTATATGATCATGGCGAAGGATGCACCCAATGCGCCCCCGGCCAAGAAGATGGTCGATTATTTCCAGCCGCTCAAACAGGCCGACGCCTGGCTGCTGATGGCCTTCTATGCCGTCACTTTCGGCGGGTTCGTTGGCCTTGCCGCCAGCCTGCCGATCTATTTCACCGACCAGTTCGGCCTGACTCCGGTGATGGCGGGCTATTGCACTGCAGGCTGCGTGTTCGCCGGATCGCTGGTCCGTCCGCTGGGTGGCGCGCTGGCTGACAGGATTGGCGGCGTCAAGGCGCTGATGATGGTCTATATCGTCGCCGCGATTGCGCTGGCGGGGGTAGCCTTCGCCACCACGCTGGGGGCTGCGCTGGGCCTGTTCGTCATCGCCATGCTGGCGCTCGGCACAGGCAACGGGTCGGTGTTCCAGTTGGTGCCGCAGCGGTTTCAGGCGGAAATCGGCGTGATGACCGGCCTCGTCGGCATGGCGGGCGGCATTGGCGGCTTCTATCTCGCCAGTTCGCTGGGCTTTGCCAAGCAACTGACCGGCAGCTTTTCGGCCGGTTTCCTGATCTTTGCGGGGCTGGCGGTCATCGCCTTTGCTGGGCTGGCGCTGGTCAAGGCCCGGTGGCGCGCAACCTGGAGCACGGGCGCCCGAATCTGAGTTGACGTTTGGAGGGGAGGGGCGGACCTTCATGGAAGGCCGCCCCCTTATACCGGTCGCACCATCATCCGAGGGGGGATGACATCCATGAAATATATGATTGCGACGGCGGCCATATCGGCCGCCGCAGGGACCGTCATGTCCGCGGCCCAGGCCCAGGACATCAGGATCAAGCCGGTGGCCGAAGCACGCCTGCGTTACGAACATGCCGATCAGGAAGGACTGGCGATAGACAAGTCCGATGCGCTGACCATCCGCGCCCGTGCCGGGCTGGCCGCGACCAGCGGGGCGCTGAGCGCCACAGTCATTGGGCAGGGCAATCTGGCGGTGGTCGACAGATATTATGATGGGCTGAACGGGGCGGCGAACCGGCCGATCATAGCCGATCCTGAGAATGTCGCGCTCTATATCGCCCAGCTTCAGTACAAGACCAAGCTGGTCACGCTGACCGGCGGTCGGCAGCGGATCGCGCTGGACGACGAACGGTTCGTCGGCAATGTCGCGTTCCGCAACAATGGCCAGACATTCGACGCGATGCGGATGGAACTGACCCCCGCGCAGGGGCTGAAACTGGACCTGTCCTATGCCTGGAGCGTGCGCACCATCTGGGGTTTTCAGGGCAAGGGCGCGCGGCAGCAGGCGGTGAGCGGCGACAATATCTTCGTCAACCTGTCCTACGTCACGCCGGTCGGGACGCTGAGCGGCTTTGCCTATCTGGTCGATCAGGATGAAGCGGCGATGCAGGCATTCCGCCTGTCCAGCCAGACCTATGGCGTGCGGCTGGCAGGGACGCAGCCTTTGTCCAAGGCGGCGAAACTCTCCTATCAGCTGAGTTATGCCAAGCAGGCCGACCATCACGCCAACCCCAATAATTACAGCGCGGATTATTGGCTGGCCGATGCGACGCTGGACGTGAAGGGCTGGAAACTCAACGCTGGTTACGAAGTCCTGGGCGCGAGTAGCGGCGCTGCGTTGACCAGTTTCCAGACACCGCTTGGTACCAATTTCAAATTTCAGGGCTGGGCTGACAAATTCCTCACGACGCCAGGCAACGGCATTCGCGACATCTATGTTGGTGCTGGCTACGGCTGGAAGCAGCTAGGCCCTTTTTCCGGTGCGGCATTGATGGCTGTGTGGCATCGGTTCGACAGCGACCGGCTGGACCAGCATTATGGCGACGAGATCAACCTTATCGCATCTGCGAAGGTGAAGAAAACGGCGCTCTCCGTCCGCTACGCCCGCTATGATGCAAAGGCCATGGCGACGGACACGCAGAAATTGTGGCTTCAGGCTGATTGGTCCTATTGATCGATCATGAACGGAATCGCTTGAGCGTATCGGCGATTCCGTTTATGGTGCAACGCAAGAGGGCGATGCTGCCCTTCCTACCATAGCCGAAGCGGTCCACAGGCGGATCGGCAAGGCGCATATGATGGCAAAGCCGCCATCCTGACTTTCGGTTCTTACCGGGGGTCAGGATGGCGGCTTTTTTGTTTTCCGGAGTGACGAGGATGGAATTTCAGGGCGGTTCAAGTCCGGTGACGGACAGCGGGGACGACATCGGCGTCCCAATGGACGATGTGCGTGAACATCTGGTGGTGGTCGGGAATGGCATGGCCGGGTGCCGAGCGGTCGAGGAATTGCTGGCGCGTGACCCGGTGCGCTACCGCGTCACCATCTTCGGCGCCGAACCGCATGTGAACTATAACCGGATCATGCTGTCCCCGGTGCTGGCGGGGGAAAAGACGTTTCAAGACATCATCATCAATGACCGCGCCTGGTATGACGATCATGACATCACCCTGATCACGTCCGATCCGGTGTCGGCGATCGACCGAGCGCGCAAGACCGTCACCAGCCGGTCAGGTCGTACCATCGGCTATGACCGGCTGTTGATTGCCACGGGGTCCGACCCGTTCATCATCCCGGTGCCCGGCAAGGATCTGCCCGGCGTCATCAGCTTCCGCGACATGAAGGATGTCGATGCGATGCTGGATGCCGCCAATCGCGGCGGTGACGCCGTGGTCATCGGCGGTGGTCTGCTGGGGCTGGAAGCGGCGCATGGCCTGACCCTGCGCGGCATGAAGGTGACGGTGCTGCACATCATGCCCACGCTGATGGAACGGCAACTCGACGAAGCGGCGGCCTGGCTGCTCAAGAGTGCGTTGGAAGGGCGGGGCCAGACGATCCTGACCGGTGCCGACACAGCCGAAATATACGGTGATGGCAAGGTCGAGGGCGTGCGCCTGAAGGATGGTACGCAAATCCCCGCCAGCCTGGTCGTAATGGCGGTAGGCATTCGCCCGTCGGTCGCGCTGGCGCGCGATGCGGGGCTGGATGTCGGGCGCGGCATCAAGGTGGACGACCATATGGTCACCAGCGATGCCGCCATATTGGCGGTGGGCGAGTGCGTCGAACATGACGGCAATGTCTATGGCCTGGTCGCGCCGCTGTGGGATATGTGCCGCGCCTTGGCCGATGGCCTGACCGATCAGCATAGTGGCTACAAGGGCAGTGTCACGTCGACCAAACTGAAGGTCGCGGGTCTGGACGTTTTTTCCGCGGGCGACTTTTCCGGCGGCGAAGGGTGCGAGGACATCGTCCTGCGCGACGCATCGCGCGGCATATATAAGCGTGTCGTGGTGAAGGACGACAAGGTCGTGGGCGCGGTCCTGTATGGTGATACAGCGGACGGCGGCTGGTATTTCGACTTGTTGAAGCGCGGCGAAAATGTCGCCGACATTCGGGACCTGCTGATCTTCGGCCAAGCCTTCGCCTCCGGAGGGGGCGCGCTGGACCCTAAGGCGGCCGTTGCAGCGCTCTCGGAAGATGCCGAGATTTGCGGCTGCAACGGCGTTTCCAAGGGCCAGGTCGTCGCCTGCATCGACAAGGGGGCGTGCAGCCTGGATGCGGTCCGCGCAGGGTGTAAGGCATCGGCCAGTTGCGGCAGCTGCACCGGCCTTGTCGAAAATATCCTTGCGCTGACGCTGGGTGATGAGGTGCAGTCCGGTCCCAAAACGATGTGCAAATGCACCAGTTTCGGCCATGACGATGTCCGCCGTGAAATCGTGGCGCAGGATATGCGGTCCATCCCCGAAGTGATGCAAAAGCTGCACTGGTCCACGCCCGACGGCTGTTCGTCGTGCCGCCCAGCGCTTAATTATTATCTGCTGTGTGCGCTGCCCGGCATCTATGTCGATGACCAGCAGAGCCGTTTCGTCAATGAACGGATGCACGCCAATATCCAGAAGGACGGCACATATTCGGTCGTCCCGCGCATGTGGGGCGGCCTCACCAACCCGCGCGAACTGCGCGCGATCGCCGATGTAGTCGAAAAATACGACGCGCCGATGGTCAAAGTGACCGGCGGCCAGCGGCTCGATATTTTCGGCATCAGGAAGGAAGATCTGCCCGCCGTCTGGGCGGACTTGAACGCGGCGGGCATGGTGTCCGGCCACGCCTATGGCAAGTCGCTGCGCACCGTCAAAACCTGTGTCGGGTCCGAATGGTGCCGCTTTGGCACGCAGGATTCGACTGGCCTTGGCGTCAAGACCGAACGGATGACCTGGGGGTCGTGGATGCCGCACAAATTCAAGATCGCGGTGTCGGGTTGCCCCCGCAATTGCGCGGAAGCGACGATCAAGGATTTCGGCATCGTCTGCGTGGATTCAGGCTATGAACTCCATGTCGGCGGCAATGGCGGCATCCATGTTCGCGTCACCGACCTATTGTGCAAGGTCGCGACCGAACAGGAAGCGCTCGATTATTGCGCCGCCTTCACCCAGCTGTATCGCGAGGAAGCCCGCTATCTGGAGCGCACCGCGCCGTGGATCGAGCGGGTCGGCATCGCCTATGTCAAGCAGCGCATCGTCGAGGACGATGCCGGGCGCGAGGCGCTGCGCGCCCGCTTCCTGTTTTCGCAGCAGTTCATGCAGGATGATCCGTGGGCGGAGCGTGCAGTCGGCGTCCATAGCGACCTGCACCAGCCCCTAAGCCCCATTTCCATCGCGGCGGAGTGAGACATATGACCGACTGGATCGACATCGGCACGCTGGCCGACATTCCGCCGCGCGGTGCCCGCACCGTTCACATCGGTGGCGAGAAAGAAATTGCAGTATTCCGCACCGGCGACGACCAGATTTTTGCGCTGGTCAATGAATGCCCGCACAAAAAGGGGCCGCTGAGCCAGGGTATCGTCCATGGCCATAGCGTCGCCTGCCCGCTGCATAACTGGAACATCGCGCTGAAAAGCGGCGAGGCGCAGGGCGAGGATAAGGGCTGCACTCCGACGATCGCGGTGAAGCAGGAGTATGGCCGTATATGGATCGCGCGGCCCGAAATGGCTAAGGTGGCTGCCTGATGCGCCAGGCGATCCGCACCACCTGCGCCTATTGCGGCGTCGGCTGCGGCATCGCAGCGACGCCGACCGGCGGCCGCGCCGTAACAATCAGGGGGGATGAGGCGCATCCGGCCAATGGCGGCAAGCTTTGTTCCAAGGGCACGCATCTGGGCGAGACGGTCGGCCTTGAAGGCCGCCTGCTCCATCCGATGATCGGCGACCGACGGGCCAGTTGGGACAAGGCGCTGGACCTGGTCGCCAAGCGGTTCCGCGACACGATCGCCAGACATGGGCCGGACAGCGTCGCCTTCTATGTCTCCGGCCAGATACTGACCGAAGATTATTATGTCGCCAACAAGCTGATGAAGGGCTTTATCGGATCGGCCAATATCGACACCAACAGCCGGTTGTGCATGTCGAGCGCGGTGGCGGGACACAACCGAGCCTTCGGCGAAGATGTGGTGCCCGCCAGCTATGATGATCTGGACAAAGCCGACCTGATCGTCCTCATCGGGTCCAACACCGCCTGGTGCCACCCGATCGTCTATCAGCGGATACAGGCCGCCCGCGCCGCGCGCGGGACGAAACTGGTGGTGATAGACCCACGCCGCACCGAAAGCTGCGAGGGCGCGGACCTGCATCTGGCGTTGAGGCCCGGCAGCGATGTCGCGCTGATGAACGGGCTGCTGGCCTGGATGGATCAGGCAAAGCTGATTGACGTGGACTTTCTGCGCGACAGCGTCAGCGCGCCCAACGGTTTCTGGGATCATATTCGCACCGGCCATGACCTGTGGACCACGGCGAAAGCCTGTGACCTCTCGCCTGCGCTGCTCCAGCAATTTTATGAGCTGTTCGCCGCGACGCCGCGCACCGTTACCCTGTTCAGCCAGGGGATCAACCAGTCGATCCGCGGCACGGATCAGGTAAATGCGA
Organism: Sphingobium sp. GW456-12-10-14-TSB1; assembly: GCF_059424385.1. Lineage (NCBI taxonomy): Bacteria > Pseudomonadati > Pseudomonadota > Alphaproteobacteria > Sphingomonadales > Sphingobiaceae > Sphingobium > Sphingobium sp. GW456-12-10-14-TSB1. The sequence goes on from NZ_JBWKZI010000002.1 coordinate 763,336, forward strand.
TCATCAACGTCCATCTTGCCACCGGTCGTATCGGCAAGCCGGGCGCGACGCCTTTCTCTATCACCGGTCAGCCCAACGCCATGGGCGGGCGCGAAGTTGGGGGACTTGCCTCGACAATAGCCGCGCATATGGATTTCGCACCGGACAATGTTGCGCGGGTCGGGCGCTTCTGGGCTGCGCCGACCATGGCGACCAAGCCGGGGCTGAAGGCCGTCGACATGTTCCGCGCCATCAACGAAGGCCGGATCAAGGCTTTGTGGGTGATGGCGACCAATCCTGCCGTGTCGATGCCCGACGCCAATCGCGTCCGCGAATCGCTGGAAACGGTGCCGTTCCTGGTCGTGTCGGACGTGATGGCCACCACCGATACCGCTGTCCACGCCCATGTCCGCCTGCCTGCTGCGGCCTGGGGTGAAAAGGATGGCACTGTCACCAATTCCGACCGTACGATCAGCCGCCAGCGCGCGCTGATGCCGCTGCCCGGCGAGGTCATGCCCGATTGGTGGATCGTGACGCAGGTTGCCCGCCGGATGGGCTGGCGCAACGCCTTCGCCTATGATCGTCCTGCCGAAATCTGGCGCGAACATGCCCGGCTGACCGCCTATCAGAATGATGGCGCGCGGCTGCTGAACCTGCGGGCGCAAGCGACGATCGGCAATGACGCCTATGATGCGATGGAACCCTTCCGCTGGGGCGGCACGCCCTTTGCCGACGGGCGCTTTTCGACCCCCGACGGCAAGGCGCGGCTGGTGCTGGTGACGCAAATGGACCTGCAGGGTCCACTTAGGGACTGGCCGATGACGCTCAACACCGGGCGCTACCGCGATCAGTGGCACAGCATGACCCGCACGGGCCTAAGCCCCAAACTTGCGCGACACCGGGAAGAACCGTTGGTCGAAATCCATGCAGACGATGCCGCTCGGCTGGGCATAACCGATGGTGATCTGTCCCGCGTATCGACGCCGCAGGGGGAAAGTCTGTTCCGCGCGCGGATCAGCGATGGCCAGCGCCCCGGCGAAGTCTTTACGCCGATCCACTGGACCGACCAGCAATCGAGCGGCGGTCGCACCGGCCTGCTGCCGCGCCCCTTGGTCGATCCCCATTCGGGCCAGCCGGGGTTCAAATCCACCCCCGTCCGGGTCGAAAAGCTTGCCACCGAATGGAAGGGTTTTCTGATCCTGCGCGGGGCCGAAGCCGTCCGCGTGCCATGCCTATGGGTGACGCGCATCACCGTGCCGGGCGGCGCGCTCTACGAAGTGGCGGGTAATGGCGATCCGGCACGGCTGGAAGCCTGCCTGCCCAAGGGTGACCGGGTCGAGGCGATCGATCGGGCGCGCGGTACCCGCCGCGTCGCAATCATCCGCGACGGCAAGCTGGCGGGCGTGCTGATCGTCACCCGTACCGGCATATTGCCGACCCGCGACTGGCTGATCGGCCAACTCGCGGTCGAGGGAGTCGGCGCATCGGTGCTGGCCGCGCGCGGGCCAGGCAATCAGCCCGACAAGGGCGCTATCATCTGTGTCTGTTTCGACATTGGCCTGAACATGATTGTCACGGCCATTCGTGAACAGGGTCTGGTCGATGTGTCCGCGATCGGCGCAGCTTTGGGGGCAGGAACCAATTGCGGGTCATGCCGCCCCGCGCTGGCCAGTATATTAGCGCAGGCACAACAGGAGACGCTTCATGCAGCCGAATGATTTGCCAGATTCCCCGATAGCGCCCGGACAGGTGTGGCTAGTGGGGGCGGGGCCTGGCGATCCAGACCTCCTGACCCGCAAGGCCGAACGGCTGATCGCTGCTGCCGACATCGTCTTTTACGATGCACTGGTAGGGCCGGGGGTGCTTGGCCTGATCCCGCCAGGCGTGGAACGGGTGGGTGTCGGCAAGCGGTCGGGCCGCCACAGCAAAGCTCAGGAAAGCATCAACCACCTCCTGCTCGCGGCGGCGAAGGCGGGGCGGCGCGTGGTCCGACTGAAGGGCGGCGATCCGTCCATCTTTGGCCGTTCGGCTGAGGAAATGGCGCATCTGGGGCGTGAAGGCATCCCTGTCCACATCTGCCCCGGCATCACCACGGCGAGCGCAGCGGCAGCGAGCGGCCATATGTCACTCACGCTGCGCGGCGTCGCGCGCGGGCTGACGCTGGTGACCGCCCATCTAATGGCCGGCGAGCCGCTCGCGCTTGACTGGCCGGCGCTTGCGAGCAGTGGGACGCTTGGCATCTACATGGGCCGCGCGGCGGCGAGCGAGATCAGCCGTAATCTGATCGATGCGGGGCGGCACCCTGACACGCCGGTCATGGTCGCGGTCAACGTCTCCCTGCCGACCGAGCGACTCATTCGGGGCAAACTCTCCGCGCTCGCCTTCTTGGTTCAGGCCGTCAGCGACAAGGAACCGACCCTGTTGTTGATAGGCGAGGCGGTTGTGGATCATGGCCGCGCCGAAGCACAGGGCAATCGCGCCCTGCTACCCGCCTGACGACTTATCACAAGGGGCTGGTACGATCCCGCGTACGGACGATCTGTTCCGGTGGCGGTTTGGCGTGGCTGAGACTGTTTGAGTGCCGCGCCTTAGTCCACCGGATATGGCGCGGCTGAGCTACGGTTTTCGTCCACCGTCACGGGGCGACCAATTGGTGGGAAAGCGCGTTGCAGGCAGTTTGGCCGCTCGCAGACCTTGCAACCGGCCCCGATTCGCGTCGCCATGGCGGGATCGGCAAGGTCCAGTCCGCGCGCGTAGATCAGACGGGAGGCATGGCGAATATCGCAGCCAAGGCCGACAGCGAAAGTCTTGCTCGGCTCTGAGTAACCTGCGTTGCCGCTGCCCACCGTGCGGGCCACCCATAGATAGGTGCGCCCGTCCGGCATCTGTGCCACTTGGGTCAGCACTCGGCCGGGTTGTGCGAAAGCTTCATAGACGTTCCACAGCGGGCAGGTGCCGCCCACGCGGGAAAAGTGAAAATCGGTAGCGGACTGCCGTTTCGAGATATTCCCTGCCCGGTCAACCCGGATGAAAAAGAATGGCACGCCGCGTGCCTGCGTGCGCTGCAGCGTGGAAAGGCGGTGGCAAACCGTTTCGAAGCCGACACCGAAGCGGCGGCCGAGCTTCTCGATGTCGTAGGCCTCCTGTTCCGCCGCCGCCAGAAAAGGGCCGTAAGGCAGAATGAGCGCACCTGCGAAATAGTTGGCAAGGCCGATCCGCGCCAGCCTGCGCGCTTCCTCTCCAGTCAGGACCGGATCATCTGCCAATCGGTCGATCTCTTGGCCCAGTTCCAGGAAGCCCAATTGCGTGGCCATCTGGAAGGTTTGCTGGCCCGTATTCAGATTGGCCGAAACATGGAGCGTGCGGGTCAACGGATCGTAGCGACGCTGCGTCCAGTTGTTCTCAGCATCGCTGTCGTCACACAGGACGTGTACGCCATGGCGCTCCTTGAGCCACATGATCACGCCGCTATGAATGGTTCGCGGTGTCAAACCGGCTTGCAGGTAAAGCCGTTCGGCCGCTTCATCCAGCGGTTCGACGTGATTGTGGCGGGCGTAGAAGAAATCGCGCACCTGTTCGAAAGGCATGCGCGGCGGGCCGCCGGCGACCCATTCGTCCCCTAGCTGCGCAGCCATCGCCTCGGACCGTTCCGAGGCTTCGCGATAGCGCCGATGCAGCGATATGAGCGTGCGACCAACAGCCGGCATGTTCATCGCCAGTTCGCGCACTTCGGCCAGCGAGATTGTATCCGACCCATCCGACAGGGCGTCGCGCAGGTCGGTAATGAGCCGCGCTTCCTCGTCGTCGGAAAAGAGCTGGACATCGATACCGAATACGGCGTTGATCTTCACCAGCACCGGCACGGTCAGCGGCCGCTGATTCTGTTCCAGTTGGTTGAGATAACTGGCTGATATGCCGAGCGCTTGTGCCAGTTCGATCTGCTTGAGCTTCTTTTCCTCCCGCAGCCGCCGCAATCGCACGCCCATAAAGGCCTTGCGCATCAATCTGTCGCTCTTCGCATTATTCGCAAATTCTCAGGCCCCGATCTCATTATCGTTGAATATCAGCGCATTTTTGCATTAGCCGCAATCTGAAATGTTTGCGAAAGGCTCAGGCCGCGAGATTGCGCAGCACGTAAGGCAGGATGCCACCATTCAGGTAGTAGGCCAGCTCGTCGGTCGTATCGATGCAGCAGAGCGTCTTGAAGCTGAAGCGCAGGCCATCCGCCCGTTCCCCTTCGACCGTCACGATTTGGCGCGGCTGCAGTCCAGCGAGACCGGTAATGGTAAATCGCTCGTCACCACGTAGGAAGAAACGATTGCGGGTCATCCCATCGGTAAACTGGAGCGGCAGGACGCCCATGCCGACAAGGTTGGAGCGGTGAATGCGTTCGAAGCTCTCGGCGATGACCGCGCGAATTCCAAGTAGCGCAGTTCCTTTCGCAGCCCAGTCGCGGGATGAGCCGGTTCCATATTCCTTGCCAGCCATAATGATCAGGGGCGTCCCGGCCGCCTTGTGCCGCATGGCAGCCTCATAAATCGGCAGGCTTTCGCCGTTCAACATCGTGTTGCCACCCTCTATACCGCCCATCATTTCGTTGCGGATGCGGATATTGGCGAAGGTGCCGCGCATCATGATCTCATGGTTTCCGCGACGGCAGCCATAGCTGTTGAAATCTGCAGGAAGCACGTTCTGCTCCTGCAACCATTGGCCTGCGGGGGAGGAAGCTTTGATCGATCCTGCCGGTGAGATATGATCTGTGGTGATCGAATCCCCAAAGATGGCGAGGCATCGCGCCGCGATGATATCGGTCACCGGCGCAGGCTGACGATCTAGGGCTTCGAAGAAGGGCGGTTCCGAGATGTAGGTGGAGGACGTCGGCCATTCATATGTAGCGCCTTTCTTGACCGCCAGCGCCCTCCAGCGCGCGTCGCCTTCGTAAACATCGGCATAGCGGGCGGCGAACATCTCAGGATCGATCGAAGTGGCGATAGTGGCGGCGATTTCGGCGTTGGACGGCCAGACGTCGCGCAGATATACTGGCTGTCCTTCCGCGCCATTGCCGAGCGGTTCGGTGCTAATGTCGCGCGACACGCTACCCAGCAGGGCGTAGGCGACTACCAGCGGCGGCGAGGCCAGATAGTTGGCGCGAACATCGGGCGAAATACGGCCTTCAAAGTTGCGATTGCCCGATAGCACGGCCGCAGTGACAAGGCCGTTCCGGTTGATCGCCTCGCTGATCGACGTTTCCAGCGAACCGGAATTGCCAATGCATGTCATGCAACCATAGCCGGTCAGCGCGAAGCCCAGCGCATCAAGGTCTTCCTGAAGGCCGGAGCGGACAAGATAATCGGTCACCACCTTGCTGCCGGGGGAGAGCGTCGCACGCACCCAGGGTTTGGGCACCAGACCCAGCGCCCGTGCCTTGCGAGCGACCAGACCAGCCGCGACGAGTACCGAAGGATTGGAGGTGTTGGTGCAACTGGTGATCGCAGCGATGGCGATGTCACCATGGCCAAGCGTGAAGTCCGCGCCGTTAACGGGCACGCGCGCGTTCAGTTCGTCCGCCTTGCCGTAGGCACCTGCCAGTTCGGTGCGCAGGCCGTGGGCTACATCCTTGAGCCGCACGCGATCCTGCGGACGGCGCGGGCCTGCAACAGATGGAAGCACCGAGGCCAGGTCAAGCTCCAGCAGATCGGTGAAAACGGGCTCCGGGCTGGCCGCATCGCGCCACATCCCCTGCGCCTTCGCATAGGCCTCGACCAGCGCTACCCGCCTTTCATCCCGCCCGGTTAGGCGCAGGTAGGCAATGGTCGCTTGATCAACCGGAAAGAAGCCGCACGTCGCGCCATATTCCGGGGCCATGTTGGCGATGGTCGCGCGGTCCGCCAGCGGTAGGGCGTCGAGCCCGGCGCCACAGAACTCCACGAAACGCCCGACCACCCCATGGGCGCGCAGCATCTGGGTGATGGTGAGCACCAGATCGGTCGCGGTCACGCCCTCGGTCAGCGCGCCTGTCAGGCGGAAGCCGACGACTTCGGGAATGAGCATCGACACCGGCTGCCCCAGCATGGCGGCTTCGGCTTCTATCCCGCCCACGCCCCAGCCCAGCACGCCAAGGCCGCCGACCATCGTAGTATGGCTGTCCGTGCCGACGCAGGTGTCGGGATAGGCGATCAGGGCAGCGCTTTCGTCCGCGCTGGTCCAGACAGTCTGGGCGATGTGCTCCAGGTTCACCTGATGGCAGATGCCGGTGTCCGGCGGCACGACCTTCAGATTGTCGAGCGTGGCCGCGCCCCATTTGAGGAATTCGTAGCGTTCGGCATTGCGTGCATATTCGATGGCGACATTGGCATCGAACGCATTTGCCGTGCTGGCCTCATCTGCCATGACGCTATGATCGATTACCAGGTGGATCGGTATCTGAGGATTGATCCGCGACGCATCGGCGCCCCACCGGTTCATGGTATCGCGCATGGCGGCCAGATCGACGATGCACGGAACCCCGGTGAAGTCCTGCATCAGCACGCGGGCCGGACGGTACTGGATCTCGCGCGTGGAGCGATAGTCCCGCTGCCATTCGACGAAGGCGCGGATGTCATCGACCGTGACCGAAGCGCCGTCCTCGAAGCGCAGGAGGTTTTCCAGCAGCACTTTGAGGCTGAAGGGCAGGCGACTGATGTCGCCCAATCGCTCAGCAGCGTGGGGGAGGCTGTAATAAGCATAATCCTGCGCCTCGACGGTCAGGGTGGTGCGGGTGCCCAAGGTGTCGTGGCCTATGGCGGTCATGGCGATGGTCCTGTAATCTCGTGATTGGCACGCGCATGGAAACGACCTTCCGATCCATCGAGATCGAAAGACCACCCTCACGCAGGGATACTGGAAAGCAGAAAGCGTCTAGGTCTGCGGGACCGCTTCGGGCACGATCGTCTTCACGATCGACGCGTCGAGTTCTTCGTAAGCATGGAGGCCGATCGTCTCGTAAAGCTCGGCGCGGGTCTGCATGGCATCGACCATGGCATGTGCGCCGCCGTCCCGTGCAATCGCGGCATAGAGCAGGCTCTGCGCCTTGTTGGCGACACGAAGCGAGGAGACGGGCCAGATGACCATCTTGTAGCCCATCGCCTCGAACTCATCTGCTGTGTAGAATGGGGTCTTGCCGAACTCGGTCATGTTGGCGAGGAGCGGTATGTTTGGGAGGGCTGCGGCGAACTTTTCGAACATTTCGCGAGTGTTCAGTGCTTCGGGGAAGATCGCGTCGGCTCCGGCATCGACATAGAGCCTAGCGCGATCCACAGCGGCATCGAAGCCTTCGACCCCGGCGGCGTCGGTGCGCGCGACGATCATGATGTCGCGGCTTGCCTTTTTCGCGGCGGCGACCTTGGTGGCCATGTCGACAGGGGAGACAAGTGCCTTGCCGTTGAGGTGTCCGCACTTTTTGGGCAGGATCTGGTCTTCCAGATGGACCGCCCCTGCGCCCGCTTCCTCAAAAGAGCGGACCATGTGCATGACATTAAGTGCTTCGCCATAGCCGGTGTCCCCGTCCACCAGCAGCGGCAGCCCGGAAGAGCGCACAATCTGGCGAATGAAGAATGTCACCTCATCCACGGTGATAATGCCAAGGTCCGGCAGGCCCATAGAGGCGGTCATCGCCGCGCCGGACAGGTAAAGCCCGTCGAACCCGGCGTTGCGCGCCTGGATCGCGGCCTGGCCGTTGTGCGCGCCGGGCAGCCGATAGATGCCCGGACGCTCCAACGCGGCGCGGAAGCGTTTGCCGGCGGATTCGGTGGGAAGGTCGTCAGCGAGAAGATAGGGCAATGGGTGTCTCCTCAAGCCGCTTCGCTGCGCTGGGCGAGCGGCACGAAAGGCAGGTTTTCCGGGCCGGTATAGTTGGCCGATGGGCGGATGATCTTGTTGTCCACGCGCTGCTCGATCACATGCGCGGCCCAGCCCGACGTGCGGGCAATCACAAAGAGTGGCGTGAACATCGCGGTCGGCACGCCCATCAGATTGTAGGATACCGCCGAAAACCAGTCGAGATTGGGGAACATGGCCTTGGCGTCCCACATCACGCGCTCGATCCGTTCGGCGACGGCATATTGGCGCTGGGCGCCCGCCTCGTCCGCCAGCGCCTTGGCGACGCGCTTGATGACGACATTGCGCGGATCGGAAATCGTGTAGACCGGGTGGCCAAAACCGATCACCACTTCCTTGGCCTCTACCCGGCGCCGAATGTCGGCTTCGGCCTCGTCAGGGGTCGCGTAGCGTTTCTGGATTTCGTAGGCGACTTCGTTGGCACCCCCATGCTTTGGCCCGCGCAGCGCGCCGATGGCGCCTGCGATGCATGAATACATGTCCGACCCGGTGCCGGCGATGACGCGCGCTGTGAAAGTGGAGGCGTTGAATTCATGCTCGGCATAGAGGATCAAAGAGGTGTGCATGGCGCGCACCCAGCGTGCCGGGGCAGGCCTGCCATGCAGCAGGTGGAGGAAATGCCCGCCGATGCTGTCGTCGTCGGTCTCTACCTCAATGCGGCGGCCATGGTGGGCAAAGTGATACCAATAGAGCAGGATGGAGCCGAGCGAGGCCATCAGCCGGTCGGCGACATCGCGCGCGTCGGGCTGGTTGTGGTCGTGCGTTTCGGGCAGCACGCATCCCAGGGCAGAAACACCTGAGCGCATCACGTCCATCGGGTGCGCGGCAGCCGGAATAGCTTCGAGCGCTGATTTCACCGAATGTGGCAGCCCGCGCAGACCCTTGAGCTTGGCCTTGTAGGCGGCCAGTTGCGGTGCAGTGGGCAATTCGCCATGGACCAGCAGGTGAGCGATTTCCTCGAATTCGGCCCCCTCGGCGAATTCCAGAATGTCGTAGCCGCGATAATGCAGATCGTTGCCGGTCTTGCCGACAGTGCACAAAGCGGTGTTGCCCGCGGCAACGCCCGAAAGCGCAACCGATTTTTTGGGTTTGAAGGCAGTTTCGGCGTTCATGCGGCATAGTCCCGTTTGTGGGTGAGCGTGGTGAAAGTGAAGCGGCCACTGGCGGCCATGGTCCGGCCGCCGTCCTGTGTCGCGGTCGCGAATACAGAGACGATTATGGCCTGATGATCGGCGCTGACCGACCAGGTTTCGAGATCGACGCCGGGCGAGGCGAAGCCTTCGTTGAGCTGGACAGATTCGCATCTGGCAAAGCGGATCGTGCCGACCAGATGCGAGGAAGCGCGATCGGCGGCGGCGCTGACCATGGCTCCGAAAAGGTCGAGACCCTTTTCCGGGCGGTTGGAGATCATATCTGTCCTCCTTCCAGTATAGCGGCGGGCACGCGCACACGACCATCCATGAGGATGCGGGCGCTGCGGCTCATGATCGCCTTGGTAACGGTCCATTTGCCGTCCACCAGCGCGGCCTCGGCTCCGACGCGCAGGCTGCCGGAAGGATGGCCGAACGTGACTGCTTTGCGTTCTCCTCCACCCGCCGCAAGATTCACGAGGGTTCCGGGCACGGCGGCAGCCGCCGCGATCGCGACCGAAGCGGTGCCCATCATCGCATGGTGCAGCTTGCCCATCGAAAGCGCCCGCACCAGTAAGTCGATCTCTCCTGCCATCACATGTCGGCCGCTTGCCGTGCGATGATCGACGGGCGGGGCGACGAAGGCGATCTTGGGTGTGTGCTGGCGCTTCGCCGCCTCCTCTGGCGTCCCGATCAGCCCCAGCTTGAGCGCGCCGATGGTGCGCAGTGCCTCGAAGCGTGCGAGTGCAGCCGCATCGCCGTTTACGGCTTCCCGCAGTTCAGTGCCGGTATAGCCGAGATCCTTGGCATCGACGAAGATCGTTGGAATGCCCGCGTCGATGAGCGTGGCCCTGATCCGCCCGCCAGCGACTAGTTCGTCAGGCACTTCGAGATCGTCCACCACGTTGCCGGTCGGGAACATCGCGCCGCCCTCATCGGCAGGGTCGAGAAATTCCAGCACGATCTCGGCAGCGGGAAAGGTCACCCCGTCCAGCGTGAATTTGCCCGTTTCCTGCACCGCGCCGCCGTTGACCGGGACATGGGCGATAATGGTCTTGCCGATATTGGCCTGCCAGATGCGCACGGTGCGTACCCCGTCCGAACCGGCGTCCACATAGCCTGCATGGATCGCGAACGCCCCGGCAGCAGTCGAGAGATTGCCGCAATTGCCCGACCAGTCGACAAAGTCGGCGTCGATGGAAACCTGCCCGTAGAGATATTCGACGTCATGGCCGGGGCGGGCGCTGGGCGAAAGGATGACGCACTTGCTGGTACTGGACGTCGCGCCGCCCATGCCGTCGATTTGCGCGCCGTAGGGGTCGGGACTGCCGACCACCCGCTGGAACAGGCGATTGCGGACCGGGCCGGGAATGCGGGCCGCTTCGGGTAGATCTTCCAGACGGAAGAATACGCCCTTGCTGGTGCCGCCGCGCATATAGGTGGCGGGGATGGCGATCTGGGACATCAGACGGTCGCCGTTTCGCAAGCCAGGAAGTCGGCGGCAAAACGCTGCAGCACCCCGCCTGCCTCATAGATCGAGACTTCCTCAGCCGTATCCAGGCGGCAGGTCACAGGTACGCGCGTGATCGCTTCGTCGGCATGGCGGATCACCAGAGTCAGTGTGGCGCGCGGGCAGCGTTCGCCTTCCACATCATAGGTTTCGGTGCCGTCGAGGCCCAGCGTCAGGCGGGTGGTGCCGGGCTGGAACTCCAGCGGCAGTACGCCCATGCCGATGAGGTTGGTGCGGTGGATGCGTTCGAACCCTTCAGCGACGATGGCTTCCACGCCCGCAAGCCGCACGCCCTTGGCCGCCCAGTCGCGCGAGGAGCCCTGTCCATAATCTGCCCCGGCAATGATGATGAGGGGCTGACGGCGATCCAGATAGGTTTCGATGGCTTCCCACATGCGGATGACCTTGCCCTCTGGCTCTACGCGGGCGAGCGAGCCTTTCTGTACTGCGCCATCGACCACGGCCATTTCATTGACCAGCTGCGGATTGGCGAAGGTGGCGCGCATCGCGGTCAAATGATCGCCGCGATGGGTGGCGTAAGAGTTGAAGTCTTCCTCCGGCAGCCCCATCCGCGCCAGATATTCGCCGGCTGCCGAACTGGGGAGGATCGCATTGGATGGCGAGAGATGGTCGGTGGTAATATTGTCGGGCAGGATCGCCAGCGGCCTCATGGCCTTCAAGGTTCGCGGGAAGGCAGCCATCGCGCCCACGCCTTCGGTATCCCAATAGGGCGGGCGACGGATATAGGTTGATTGTGGCCGCCAGTCGTAGAGCGGGCTGGCCTCGTCGCGGCTACGCGGGGCAAACATCGGATCGTAGATTGCACGAAACTGCTGCGGCTTCACAAAGGCTGCCACGATGGCGTCGATCTCCTCATCACTCGGCCACAAGTCGGCCAGGCGGATGTCTCTGCCCTCCGCCACGCCGAGCACATCATTTTCGATATCGAAGCGCATGGTGCCCGCTATCGCATAAGCGACCACCAGTGGCGGCGACGCGAGAAAGGCCTGCTTGGCGTAAGGATGGATGCGCCCGTCGAAGTTGCGGTTCCCCGACAGCACGGCGGTGGCGTAGAGGTCGCGCTCGATGATCTCGCTCTGGATCGCAGGATCGAGCGCGCCGGACATGCCGTTGCAGGTGGTGCAGGCATAGGCAACGATGCCGAACCCCAATTTTTCCAGTTCGGGCAGCAGCCCGGCTTCTTCCAGATAGAGCCGCGCGACCTTGGAACCGGGCGCGAAGGAGGTTTTGACCCATGGCTTGCGCGCCAGGCCCAGTGCGTTCGCCTTTTTCGCGACCAGTCCGGCGGCGACCACGTTGCGCGGGTTCGACGTATTGGTGCAACTGGTGATCGCAGCTATGATCACGGCGCCGTCTGGCAGTAGCCCATCGCGCTCCTGCGCCTTGGCCTCTACGAGATGGCCGGCGATGCCGCGTTCTGCCAGCGCCGACGTCGGCAGGCGGCGGTGCGGGTTGGACGGCCCGGCCATGTTGCGTACGACGGTGGACAGGTCGAACTCCAGAAGGCGCTCATATTCGGCGGCGCGCAGATCATCGGCCCACAGCCCGGTGCGCTTTGCGTAAGCCTCGACCAGGCGGACATGCGCTGCATCGCGTCCGGTCAGCAACAAATAGTCGATCGTCTGGCTGTCGATGTGGAACATCGCGGCAGTGGCGCCATATTCGGGGCACATGTTGGAGATCGTCGCGCGGTCGCCGATCGAAAGGCCGTCGGCGCCTTCGCCGAAGAACTCGATCCAGGAGCCGACGACGCGGCTCTGACGCAGGAATTCTGTGATTGCGAGCACGATGTCAGTGGCCGTTATCCCCGGCTTGCGGCGGCCGGTCAGGCGCACGCCGACAATATCGGGCAGGCGCATCATCGAGGCGCGGCCGAGCATGACCGTTTCGGCCTCCAGCCCGCCGACGCCGATGGCGATGACGCCCAGCGCGTCGACGTGCGGAGTGTGGCTGTCGGTGCCCACGCACGTATCCGGGAAGGCGACGCCATCGCGCACCTGGATGACGGGCGACATTTTTTCCAGATTGATCTGGTGCATGATGCCGTTACCCGCCGGGATCACGTCGACATTCTCGAACGCGCTCTTGGTCCATTCGATGAAGTGGAAGCGATCCTCGTTGCGGCGATCCTCGATCCCGCGGTTCTTGTCGAACGCGTGCGGGTCGAAGCCGCCATATTCGACCGCAAGCGAGTGGTCGACGATCAGCTGCGTCGGCACCACGGGGTTGACCTTGGCGGGATCGCCGCCCTGATCGGCGATCGCGTCACGTAGTCCTGCCAGATCGACGAGTGCCGTCTGGCCAAGAATGTCGTGGCACACGACACGCGCGGGATACCACGGAAAATCGAGATCGCGCCTGCGTTCGACGATCTGGGTCAGCGCGTCGGTCAGCAGCGCAGGATCGCAGCGGCGGACGAGTTGCTCAGCCAGCACGCGCGAGACATAAGGCAGGCCAACATAAGCGCCGGGGCGGATCGCCTCGATCGCGGCGCGCGTGTCGAAATAGTCGACTGCGGTGCCGGGCAGCGGTTTGCGATAGGCATCGTTCATCGGCGCTGGGTCTTCCATCAGGGTATCGACATCAGGATCGGGTCGGGGCGCTTCATCCTGCGCCATGGGGGCGTTATCGGCGGTGCGCGGCTTTTCGAAAATGGCTGAAAAGGCGAAGGGGTGCGGACGGATTTTTGCAAATCAGCGAATTTTGCGAATGCGGTCATCGCATGACCCGTCTGGTCCGCACCACCATGGTAAAGCGCGTGCGGTCGACTAGCGGAGCATTAGCCCTCAAGTTCCCGGCGGACGATGTCGGCACCCGCGCCCAGGGCGTTCAGCTTGCCGCGCGCCACCTGCCGGGACAGCGGTGCCATTCCGCAATTGGTCGACGGATAGAGCTTGTCGGCATCGACGAACTGGAGAGCCTTGCGCAGCGTATCGGCCACCTCCTCCGGGGTCTCGATGGCGTCGCTCGCCACGTCGATGGCGCCGACCATCACCTTCTTGCCCCGGATCAGTTCGATCAGGTCCAGCGGAACGCGGGAGCGGTGGCATTCCAGCGAGATGATGTCGATCTTGGACTTTTGCAGGTTGGGGAAGGTCTCCTCATACTGCCGCCATTCCGATCCCAGCGTCTTTTTCCAGTCCGTATTCGCCTTGATGCCGTAGCCGTAGCAGATGTGGACCGCCGTTTCGCATGTCAGCCCTTCGATCGCGCGTTCCAGAGTAGCGATTCCCCAGTCGTTCGCCTCTTCGAAGAACACGTTTGAGGATCAGCGTGCAATAGGCACCCCCTTCGTGGGGTGATCGGCGTGCAAAAAGGACCCCTTCATCCCGGGGATTTAGTCGGCCGACTGGTTTTGATCAGTTGGCGAGAACGGGATGTTGATCGTGGAGACAGTGGTTCGGATTCGGCGTGAGCATGCAGCGGGTAAGGCGATCAAGGCGATCGCTCGTGACCTTCGTTTGTCGCGGAAGGTCGTCCGCAAAGCGATCCGGTCGCCGGAGGCGGCGTTCAACTATCAGCGCAAAGTCCAGCCGCTGCCGCGGATCGGTCCTTATCAGGATCGTCTCGATGCGCTGCTTGAGGAGAACGAAGGTCGCGGCCGCCGCGATCGGCTACGGATGACGCGTATCCATGACCTGCTGGTGCGCGAGGGGTTCGATGGATCCTATGATGCGGTGCGCCGCTATGCGGCGCGCTGGCGTGCTGCGCGGCGGAAGGATGCTGGCGAAGGCGCACCGGCGTTCATCCCGATGACCTTCCAGCCGGGTGAGGCCTACCAGTTCGACTGGAGCCACGAGGATGTGGAGATCGCCGGCAAGCCGATGCGGGTGAAGGTGGCGCATATGCGTCTCTGCGACTCGCGCGCACCCTATGTCCGGGCCTATCCGCGCGAGGGCCAGGAGATGCTGTTCGATGCCCATGCCCGGGCGTTCGCGTTCTTCGGCGGTGTGCCGCGACGCGGTATCTACGATAATATGAAGACGGCGGTGACGGCCGTGTTCACCGGCAAGGAGCGTGTGTTCAACCGCCGCTTCCTGATCATGACCGATCATTACATGGTCGAGCCGACCGCCTGCTCGCCGGCGGCGGGATGGGAGAAGGGCCAGGTCGAGCAGCAGGTCCAGACAATCCGAGGCCGCTTCTTCCAGCCGCGGCTCCGGTTCGCCAGCCTGGCCGAGCTCAACGGGTGGCTGGAGGCCGAGTGCCGGCGCTGGGCCGAGCATCATGCCCATCCCGAACGCGGGGATATTACCGTCGCCGAGGCGCTGGATATGGAGCGACCGGCCCTGCAGCCGATCCTGGCACCGTTCGACGGCTTCCATGAGAGCGAGCATGCCGTCACCGGCACCTGCCTCATCAGCTTCGATCGCAACCGCTACTCGGTCATGTCGACGGCCGCACGCCGGACCGTTCAGGTGCGCTCCTATGCCGATCGCATCGTCATACGCTGCGGCGATGCGATCGTCGGGGAGCATGAGCGCCACTTCGGTCGGAACCGCACGATATACGATCCCTGGCATTATCTGCCGGTCCTCGCGCACAAGCCCGGCGCGCTGCGTAACGGCGCACCGTTCCAGGACTGGGATCTGCCGCCCGCCCTGCACCGATTACGGCGAAGGCTCGGCACCGGGGACGAGGCCGATCGCAGGTTCGTGCGGGTCCTCTCGGCGGTGCTCACCGATGGCCTGGAGCCGGTAGAGGCTGCCGTGCGCGAAGCGTTGGCGAACGGAACGGCCAGCGACGAGCTGATCCTCAACATCCTCTCCCGGCGCCGCGAGCCGGCGACACCCCACAGCATCGTCACTTCGGAAGACCGGATGCTGCAGCATCCTCCGCTCGCCGACTGTGCCCGCTATGATCTGCTGCGAGGCTATGATGCAGCGGCATGATATGATCGACACGATGCGCGGCCTCGGACTCAAGGGCATGGCGGCGGCGTTCGACGAGGCGGTCACCACCGGCCTCCAGCGCAAGCGCACCACCATGGAGATACTGACCGACCTGCTCCGTGCTGAGGCGACCCACCGGGATGCAGCCTCCATCCGCTATCGGATGACGGCTGCGAGGCTGCCCGTGGTGAAGGACCTGGAGCGGTTCAGCTTCGAGGGCACACCGATCAATGAGGAGATGATCCGCTCCCTTCACGATGGCTCCTTCCTCCCGCCTCGCCGCAATATCGTGCTGGTCGGCGGCACGGGGACAGGCAAGACCCACCTCGCCATCGCGATCACCGCCAATGTCGTGCGAAGGGGCGCTCGCGCCCGCTACTTCAACACCGTCGATCTGGTGACACGCCTCGAAGAGGAGACCCGGATCGGCAAAGGCGGGACCCTGGCGGCGCAGCTGTCGCGGCTCGACCTGATCGTTCTCGACGAGCTCGGTTATCTGCCGTTCGCCCGCTCGGGAGGGCAGTTGCTGTTCCACCTCATCAGCAAGCTTTATGAGCGGACCAGCGTCATCATCACCACGAACCTCGCCTTCGGCGAATGGCCGACCGTGTTCGGCGATCCCAAGATGACCACGGCGCTGCTCGACCGCGTCACCCACCACTGCGATATCGTCGAGACGGGCAACGACAGCTGGCGCTTCAAAAACCGCAGCTGACAGCCACCTTCGGCGCCTTCAAAAATCTATCTTGCGCTGCGCGCGCCTCCGGTCGGGCTACGCCCGCCCTCCGCCGCACGCAGCGCAAGGCCATCTTCAACAAACCAGCATCATATTATCTGAAAAGGGGGTCCCTCTTCGACGCCGATCGGGGGTCCCTTTTGAACGCCGTTTGACATGTAGGGTGTCTGACCGTCGGAATAGGACGCCGCCTGACCGACATCGCCATCGCGCCTGTTCTTCCACTTGTCGGGATAGGTGTTGAAGATGTTGTTCGCGCCGACAGTCAGCGAAAAGGATTCGGTGAAGGCGTAGTTCAGCGTTGCGTCGAACAGCGCCTTGCCCCGGAATGTCTGTACGCAGCGGTTCGTCGCGTCGCATTTCACATTCTTGTCCTGCGAAGAGAGACCCGTTGAGAACGCCTTGACACTGCCGAAATAGGAAGCGCGCAGGCCCAGGTTCAGCTTGTCCCAGCCATAATTGGCCGATCCCAGAATCTTGGTGCGCGGTTGCGCGACCTCGATCAGTTCGGTCGCGGTCTGGCCCAGCAGTTGGATCTGCTGCGCCGTAGCTGACGCGCCGGCCAGGATCGGCGCGGGGGTCGCCCGCTGGCGCAGCACGTCGGTCTGCGCGTGGGTGCCCGCCAGGGTGAGCGTGAGGTTCTGGTCTGATCCGATCTGCGTCTTGTAGGTCAGAACCACGTCGATGCCGCGCGTTCTGGTATCAATCTGATTGGTGAAGAAACGGATTTCGCGCGATTGCGGGAAGAGCGCACGGACCGCCGGATATTGCGCGGTAAGCAGGCCTTCGGTGATGACGATGCGGTCCTTGATGTCGATCTGGAAAGCATCGATCGTGGCGGTGACTTTTCCGCCAAGAACATCCGGCAGGTCGCCGGTTATGCCGAGCGAATAGCTATTGGAGATTTCCGCCTTCGGATCAGGTACGCCAAGCGCGGCGAGGCGCGGATCGTCGCTCGATACTTGCTGGGTAATGAAGATCTGGTTGTTCTGCACCGTCGAAGTATTGACCCGGTTGCCGGTCTGCTGGAGCGAGGGCGCGCGGAAGCCACGATTGTAGGAGCCGCGCAGCGCGATCTGGTCGGTGATCTTGTACCGCCCGGCCAACTTGCCGGACAGATTGTTGCCGAAATCGGAATATTTCTCGAAGCGCAGTGCCGCCGTGACCAGCAACCGGTCGTCGAACTCAGCCTCTGCATCGACATATGCGCCTACCGAGTGACGGCTCACGTCATTCTCGTCCGCTGGCGCGTAGCCGGGGCGGCCGTTGGCGCCCGGCGCCTTGCCTGTCACGGCGAGCGGACCCACGGCATAAGAGGCCGGATCGCCGCGTTTGACCATGAAATTGTCGCGGCGATATTGCCCGCCCCATGCGATGTTCAGGCTCTTGCCGATGAAGCCCACAGGGCCAAAATCTTTCGACGCGTTGAGGTCGACGGTCCACTGGTTGAAGGCGGTGCGCCCAACGTAGAATTCGGTCGGGCTGGCATTGCCAAGGGATGCGTTGACGGTGTTGCGGGCATTTTGATCGAGATGGTTGTCGCCATAGCCGACGCTGAAATCGACTTTCCAGTCGGCGACCACACTGTTCACGCCGCCCACAGCCGACCAGTCGATCGACGTGCCCGGCAGCACCGGGACATAGCCGTCAGGGAAGATGCCGAGCGCGGCGTTGGACGCTACCGCCGCCGAACGGAAAAAGCCGAACGCGCGAATGTCCTTCCGGCTGTAACCGCCAAAGGCGTAGATATTGGTGTCGTCGTTAACCGGATAGGATGCGTTGACGAACGCCTGATAAGTGCGGTTGCGGTTCGCGCCATAATTGCCGACGACAAACGGGGTCTGCGGATAAACGCCGCGGTCCGCACGCGGGTTGGCGGTGCTGTAGGGGAAGTTGGGTGTCGGGCCGGTCACGGCGTAGTCGGCTGGCGTCGCGGGATAGAGCGTGCCGGTGTAGGTGTCGGAGCGATTGGTGCCTTCGAACCCGAAATATTCGAGCGTGTAGTTGATGAAGCCGCCGCCGCTACCCAGCGCAATGCCGTGGTTCAGGCTGATCTTGTTGGTGAAGCCGTCGCCCTCCTGATAGATGCCGCCATTGGCCTCAAGATAGCCGCCGACCTGATCGTTCAGCACGATGTTGACCACGCCGGCGATAGCGTCGGAGCCATATTGCGCGGCGGCGCCATCCCGCAGCACTTCGGTCCGTTTTACAGCGCCAGTCGGAATCGAATTAAGGTCAGTAACCACAGTGCCAAGGCCAGGCGCCACGTTGAGGTTGATGGCGGAGAATTGGTGGCGACGCTTGCCGTTCACCAGCACCAACACCTGATCGGGGGCCAGGCCGCGCAGCGAGGCAGGGTCCGCGAAATTGGTTGCGCCGTTGACGCCATATTTGGCCGAGTTGAAAGAGGGGGAAGTGAACTGTATCTGCTGGCCAAGGTCGGTCTGGCCAGTGGCGCGCAGTTCGACATTGCTGACCACGTCCACCGCTACCGGCCGGTCCACGTCCGTGCGCGGTTTGCCGCGTGAACCGATCACCACGATGTCGCTGGACTGCGGATCGCTCATCGCCGCGGGCGCGTCCGGGGCTGGCGGTTCGACCTGCGCCTCTGGCATGGCGGCCTCGGCAGGCGCGGCCGGTTCATCGGGTGCCGGGCGCATCCCCGGAACGTCCTGAGCCCAAGCTGGCACGGCCGCCGTCAATGCCGTGCCCACCATCAATGCCGTAAGCAGTTGCCCCTTCATCATGTCCTTGCCTCTCCATTTATCGCCCCTCAACAAAGGGCAGTTATTGTTCGTGCGAGAGGCATGTTTTCGACGGTATCCCGTCGGCGGTGCCTCTCCATCTGCATCCTCTTTCGGAACGTCCCACCTTGAATCCTCGAAAAGGCGAAACTTCGCAACAAAAACAGAAAACCAATATAGTTTAGTTATATCAATGAATTAGGTATAGATCCCTCGTTTGTGTGTGCAAAAAGTTGCCCATGGGTAGTTGCCTGATGGGCCAATATTCTCCACACACCTGTCATGCGCACCGTTCAGCTGACAATTGTGGTTCGATCGATCCTGATCGCAGCGGCGGTCCTCGTCCTGGCGCTGGCCTTCGTCATTTCCGACCGCGTCGCCAAGCAGCAGGGCATCGCTGACGTTTCGAACCGAGCCCAGTCCTCCGCGATCCTGCTGTCGGCCAGCTTCCGTCGAGAGCTGGACAAGTTCAGGTTGGTTCCGATCGTGCTGGCGGACGATCAGGAAGCGCGTGAGGCCTTGTCGACGCACGATCCCGCCCGGCTGTCGCAACTCAGCCGGAAGCTGGAGGCACTGAGCAATGCGACACGCGCGGGCAATGTCTATCTTCTCGACGCCAAAGGGGTAACGGTCGCCGCGAGTAACTGGCAAAGACCGGACAGCTTTGTTGGCGACAGCTATGCCTACCGCGCCTATTATCGCGACGCGGCGCGATTGGGCAGCGCGCAGCAATTCGCGCTCGGCCAGCGGAGCCGCCGTCCGGGCCTGTATATCTCCCGCCGGGTAGAGTCTGGCGGTCGGTTGCTCGGCGTTTTCGTCGTGAAAGTAGATTTTTCGTCACTGGAGCGTGAGTGGCGCGAGACGGCTACCAGCGCATTTGTCACGGACGGGCGGGGCATTATCCTCATATCGTCAAACCCCGAATGGCAGTTCCAGACGACCAAACCCCTGTCGGCGTCAGAACGGTCGGGCGCGCGCCGCGCGTTCGAATATGGCGCGGTGCCGCTGGTGCAGAATGCGCTATATGCTGCAGGTGAAGTCGCGCCGCGCGGCCGGGCAACGCCGGAGTTCGCCTATGTCGAAGCGAGCGAGGATGTAGGCGGGGGCTGGCGCGTGCATGTGCTGGAACCGACCGAGCGGGCTGTCCGCGTTGCGGTGAACTTCGCCCGGCTGGCTGTCGCGATCACTGCGCTCGTCCTAGTGGGTCTTGTCCTGCTCTGGCGCATGCGGCGCCGCGCCGAAGCAGCGCGCGTCGAACGGGAAACAGCAACACGGCTGGCCGGGCTGCGCGAACAGCTTGTCCAGGCCAACAAGCTGGCCACGCTGGGTCAGATTACAGCGGGCGTCGCGCACGAGATTAATCAGCCGCTCGCGGCAATCTCTGCCTATGCGGGCAATGCGTTGGCGTTCAATCGTCGCGGCGACCATGCGCATGCATCCGAAGCGATCGAGCAGGTCGGCGCGCTGACCGAACGTATTGGCATCATCACGCGCGAATTGCGTGGCTTTGCGAGGCGATCGTCGGGCGACGTCGAACCGGTGGCTGTGAAGGAGGCGCTGGCAGGCACGGCGCTGCTGCTGCGCGATCGCATGCGGATGCTTGGTGCCCGGCTGGAGATCGAAGGCGCCATGGTCGCGGTTCGCGCCGAGCGGGTCGGGTTGGAACAAGTGCTGGTCAACCTTATCCAGAACGCACTGGACGCCGGCGCATTGACCATCACGGTTACGGTCGCCCCTCACAAAGACCGTGTCGCGATTACCGTCGCAGACGATGGTGCGGGACTGACGGACGAGGTCAGGGCGTCGCTGTTCATGCCGTTCAAGACCTCGAAACGGAACGGCCTTGGCCTGGGGCTGGTGATATGCCGGGACATCGTGGCCGGTTTTGGCGGGACGTTGGTCGCAGCGGCGCCGATCGCGGGCGCGGCGTTCGTAATCGACCTGGAGATGGCATGACGAATACGGTCCTTTTTGTCGACGACGACGATGATTTGCGCCGGGCTTCCGCGCAAACATTGTCGCTTGCAGGCTATGATGTCCGGGCCGTTGACAGTGGCGCTGCGGCGGTGCGGGAAGTCGATGCCGGTTTCGATGGCATCATCATATCCGACATTCGTATGCCGGGCATGGACGGGCTGGAATTGTTGCAGCAGGTCATCGCGCGCGATCCCGACATGCCCGTCATCCTGATTTCCGGGCATATCGACGTGCCGACCGCGATGGGGGCGCTGCGAACGGGCGCCTATGATGTGCTGGAAAAGCCCTATTCGAACGAGCAACTCGTCGCTGCGGTGGAACGGGCATTGGAACGTCGCCGCTTGATTGCGGAGAACAGGCAGCTTCGGCAGGCGGCGCCTGTCGATGATGCGGGGCCGCTGGTCGGCCATTCGCCTGCGATAGTGCAGCTTCGGCGCACCATTGCCCAGATCGGGCCGATCGGCGTCGACGTTCTTATCCAGGGAGAAACCGGCACTGGAAAGGGCCTGGTCGCGGAGATGCTGCACGCGGCTTCGCGACGCCGTGGTCCGCTCGTCACGATCGATTGTGGCGCCATGCCGGCGGGGCTGGTCGAGGCGGAGCTTTTCGGCAATGTCGCTGACGCGGTGCCGGGCAGCCGCATGCCGCGCACCGGTCGGCTCGAACAGGGCAACCGTGGCACCATATTCCTGGATGACATCGACGCGCTCAGCGATTCCATGCAACTGGCGGTGCAACGCGTTCTGGAGCGCCGCGAAGTGATGCCCGTAGGTGCGATCGCCGGGCGATCGATCGACCTTAGGGTCGTATCTGCCAGCAGCCTGGATCTCGAAACGCTTGCGAAGGCTGGTCAATTCCGCCTTTCGCTATTCTACCGACTGAACAGCGTCACTTTGAGGCTGCCGCCATTGCGTGAGCGTCGGGAGGACATAGCCCCTCTTTTCCGACGTTTCGTTCTTCAGGCTGCGGCGCGGCTCGGCGTGACGCCGCCCAAGCTGGAAGCCCGCGCATTCAGGCATTTGGAAAAGCATGACTGGCCCGGCAATGTCCGCGAGTTGATGCGCTTTGCTGAAAATTTCGTACTCGGCCTGGGCGACCATGATCTGGGCGCCAGCGCCAGCGCCGGACCGACGGATCTTAAAAGCAGGCTAGACGCGTTCGAAACCGAACTCATCGAGGAGGCCCTGGGCGAGGCGGCGGGCGACGTTACCCGTGCCTGCGCTGCGCTCGGCTTGCCACGAAAGACTTTCTACTACCGGCTGCAAAAGCTGGGGATTGATCCTGCCAGCTTTCGCGGCTGATCTGTTGGGCTGAGAAATGCGCACCGATGCATTCTGTAATGCCACCCATATCGTTCGCCTATCCATCGCCTCGCGTCATCGCGGCTTGCTGGCCGAGCAGGATCGCGCCCAATGGACCGGCATCTGCGCCCAGGCCGGGCGCCACGATCAATTGTTCCAGCGCGGGCGCGTTCAGATCCTCGATATAGCGGTTGAGGAGCCTGGCCGATTGCCCGGCGATCAAGGGAAGCAGTTTCGGGCGAGCCTGGATGACGCCGCCGCCCATGACAAGCCGCTCCGGCGACAGGGCCAGGATCAGCATCGTCGTCCATTCAGCGATATCGCCGGCGATCTGGTCCCAATGCGGATCATCGTCGGGCATTTCGGCCACGGGCATTGGCAGGCGTGCAGCCAATCCCGGACCGCCAACCAGTCCTTCCAGGCAATCGCCATGGCTGGGGCAGGCGCCCGCGAATTGGTCGCCGGGCTGTCGCCGAATCCGCATATGGCCTGCTTCGGGATGCAAATGGCCATGGACAGCCTGCCCGTTCACGACCACCCCCAGGCCAACGCCCGTGCCAATCGTGGCATAGGCGTGGACCGCGCAATCTTGCGATGCGCCCCACATGCCCTCCGCCAGCGCGGCACCGGCAACATCGGTATCGATGGCTATCGGGACGTCGAAGCGGCGGGCGAAGTGGCCATAGATGTCGCACCCTGCCCATCCGGGCTTGGGCGTATTGCCCATATGGCCGAAATTCGGCGCGCGGGCGTCCAGGTGCAATGGCCCGAAGCTGGCGATGCCGATGGCGGCGAACGGCGTTTGTTCGGCCCATTGCGCCAGCGCATCCGATATGAGGTTCAGCGTGTCCGGCGTTCCGGTAGGCCAGCGTCGCTGCTGAAGGATGACGCGGCCTTGCGCCAGCGTGGCGATGCATTTGGTGCCACCCAATTCGATTCCCGCGATCAGCGGTTCGCCCACCATCATGCCAGCCATACTCGGTCCCCCTCTATCTGCAACCGCAAGTCGGGTGCAGGAGCGCCGCCGAAATGGTGGCGAGCCTCCGCCGGATCGACCGGAACATGCGCGATCCCTGTCATATCAGCGAAACTCTGGACTGTCAGGTCTGGCAGCACGAACCAGCTATAGGCTTGAAAGGGTGCCCCCGGAGGATTGGCGAAGGCAAGGCCGGTGCCGTTGATTGGCCGCCATGGCCCGTCAAGGCTGTCGGACGTCATGCCATAAAGACCGTTCGGGCCAGTCGGTCCGCCGTCTGCGAATACTTTTTGCTGCGTGGACCAGAAGAGATAGTAGCGACCGCCATGGACGATGACGTGCGGTCGTTCCAGTTCGTTGTTGAGGCCGTCAGCCGAAATCAGGGGCGGCAGCCGTTGCCACTGGCCATCGGGCATAAGCCGAGCCATGCCGACGGCCCCGTTCCAGAAAGATGCCGATCGCGCAAGCGACGCGGCAAAAAAGACGTAAGCCGCGCCATCGGCGGGGTCGCGGAAGAAGGCGGGATCGCGAAAGGCCTTGATCGTGCCGATCGCCCCGCCGCCTTCCATGTCGCGCATATAGTCGATACCGTCGGGAACCAGCATCTCCACCGGGGTCGACCAGGCGGACAGGGTGATGGCGTTGCCAACTACCGACAAGGCGGCCTGTGTTTCGAACAGGCGCTGGCTGTAGCTGAGCACCTGTTCGCCCCGCGTGCCGGCAACGGTGTAATAGAGCGTGATATGATCATGGTCGCCCGATACGATCGCCGAGCCGGACCATTCGCGGCTACCCGGTGAAAAGCCGTTTTCAAACAACAAGCCAAGATCGCGCCAGACGTTGCCCACCCGGTGCATCAGTCGCAACCGGGCCATGCCATGACGGGCTTCGGGATCCAGTAATGTGGGGGCGGACAGCAGGATGAACAAAGTGCCGCCTGCTATCACCGCCTGCGAGCCGTCCTCTTCCTGCACGGGCCAATAATCCCAAAGGTCGACCCCCGGTATCAGGGGCTGCGGCTTGGGGAAGAGCGGCGCGCAAGCCATGGTTTCGCGATCGATCGCGGCGACATGGGCGGCGGTCCAGTGGCTAGTCATTGTCGGGTATCCATGGACAGGGAGGTCAGGCCATGGTCTCCACCGGTGCGTGCAGTCACCGGCGGAGACCATGATTTCCACAGGCGTCAAACGCCCCGGAAAGAGGGGATCAGAAGTCGAACCGGATCGAGGCGGAGACGGTGCGACCGTTGATAGAGCGCGCCCGGACGATGCCGTTGGCGGGAATGGTGGCGTCCTCCGCTTCGGTGAAACCCTTTACGTCGAACAGGTTGTTGGCATTGAGCGAAAGCTGAATGCGATCCATCGGCCTGACCGTCAGGAAGGCATTGACCTGCGTGTAGCCGGGCAGCTTCAACTGGTTGCTGTCCTGTGCGTAGCTGCTCGACGTCCCGATGACATTCGCGCCGACAGTGAAGATTCCCGCGTCATATTGCGGCGTCACCTGATACAGGAATTTGGCCTGGCGGCGCGGGCGATTGCCGACCACCGCAGGGTTCAGCACGTCGCTGGCGATCTTGGCGTCGGTATAGGTGCCGCCTGCCGAGATGCTGAACGGGCCGGCGCGATAGCCACCCTCCAGTTCCAGACCATAAGCGCGATAGTTGCGGTTGAAGAACGTCTGCGTCGTCGCTTCGAAATTCTGTTCCTCGGTCTTGGCGTGGAATGCCGTGGCGTTCAGCGTCAGACCGCCATTGCGATATTTGACGCCACCTTCCAGTTGCTTGACGAAATCGACCGCTGCGCTGCTATCGGTCAGCTTGCCGGTGACAGTGCTGACGGCCGGGCCGAACAGCAACCGGTCGGCATTGGCGCGCGCACCCCGGCTATAGCGTGCAAACAGCGCGACATCATCGGCCAGGCGATAATTGACGCCGAACGAATAGGACAGATATTCATAGCTATAGTCGACCGGCGCACTTGGCGTCGGGATTACCGCGACATTGGTTTCGGGGATCGAGATAACGCCATCGCCGTTCATGTCGCGGCTGGTGACGCCGACACGCCCGCCGCCCAGATCCGATCCTGCGATCGTCCCTTTGGCGTCGCCAAAATCATAACGCAGGCTGCCGTCCAGCGTCAGAGCGCCAGTAGCAAGGCTCAAGGACGCAAAAGGAGCGTTGGTGTTATAGTCGACATCATAGCTGCGGCGGCAGCAATTGCCAAAGAAGGTTGCGCCATAGCCATAGGTGCCATTTTGCGTGAGCGCTTGACCCGCTGCGTTGGTCAGATTGACAAGCGCCGCATTGCCGCCGCCGGCTACTTCAAACAGATGCGACGTCCACAGCCAATCCGTGGCGATGGTCTGGCGCGATTTGTAGAAGCCCGCGGTCGCGGTCAGCTTGCCGATGCTGGTGTCGAAATCCCGACTGACGCGCAGGTCGTTCGTAATGTTGTTCATGCTGTTGATCTTGACGTCGAACAGGACAATCTGTGCCAGATAATCGCTGCCCGCAAAGGCCTGACCAGCCTTTGGACCATTGGCGTAGGTCAGGGTCGATCCGGCACCACCCAGCGCAGTCGCGATGGCCGATCCGGTGTCGACGGCGGAGGGGAAGGGCGAACTGAAGCCGCCCGACACGTCGGAATAGCGGAAGCGTTCGGTGACGTTCCAGCCATCGCCCAGTTCGAACTGCGATTCCAGGCCGATTGCGTAAACCAAGGGATGCTGGCCATCGCGAATGTCGCGCGTGACCAGATTGTTGCGACCGTCCAGCGTCACATTGTCGCGGAAGTAACGCGAATGGAGCGTGTCACTGTTGATGCTGAAACCGGGCAAATCCTGATATTTGGGATTGCTGTTGCTGCCCGTCACCAGCACGGGATTGGGCAGATAGCCGATGGCGCGGTCGTTCAGATATTTGCCGTAGAGCCGGATATAGCCGCCAGCAAACTCCTTGGTGATGTTCGCCTTGATCTGGCCGCCCTTGTTGGCGTCATAGCCTGCCTGGCGGGGGCCTTCGCCCTGGCGATAGAAGCCACCGAAATGGAAGCGCAGGCTGTCGCTGATCCTGCCGCCATAGTCGAAGTCCAGGCGATAGTCGCGATAGTCGATGCCAGCTGTCGCCTGAATGGCCCCGCCTTCCTGCTCCCCGGTCTTTGAAATCATGTTGATGACGCCGCCGGGCGCATTGGATGCGAAGGTCGAGGCCGATCCGCCGCGGACCGATTCAACCCGGCTGATGTTGAAGTCGGAGCGCAGGAAGATGTCGGCATTGCCAAAGGTGATGTCGCCAAATTCCAGCACAGGCAGGCCGTCCTCCTGCAACTGCAGGAACTTCGCGCCGCCCGACGCGACCGGCAGGCCGCGAACCGAGATATTCGCATTGCCTTCGCCGCCGGAAGATTCGGAGCGAATGCCAGGCAGATTGCGGAAGATTTCAGCGACCGAACGCGGGGCTGCTTTGGCGATGTCGTCGTTGCTGAGCGAACTGACCGTGACGCTGCTGTTGAGCCGGTTCTGGCCGCGGGCAACCGCGGTAACGACGATTTCGTCTGATGGAGTGGATTGATCTTCAGCTAGAGTTTGTTGCTGCGCATAGGCAGGCACCGCAACTGCCATGCTGGAGGTCATCAATAGCCCCATGATCCGCATCTTCATCGTCTCTCTCCCTGCCGATTCGATCCGGCCTGATCCTGTGATGATATTTTTCTCAATCGTTTGCAAGCGGAATTGCAATCGATTGAGAAACTGATACAGATGGACTTGTAATGACGGCCACAGTCCGCCAGACCGGAGAGGTAAAGAGCATGAGCGACCCGACACCCCGCAAGCCGCACCTTTCGCTCGGGCGGATCGTGCAGATGAACCTGGGCTTCCTGGGGCTTCAGTTCAGCTTCGGCTTGCAGCAAAGCAATATGGGGCCGATCTATTCCTATCTGGGCGCGGACGAGGCGTCCTTGCCGCTGCTCTGGCTGGCCGGGCCGATGACGGGGTTGCTTGTCCAGCCGATCATCGGCGCGATGAGTGATCGCACCGTAACCCGCTTTGGCCGACGTACCCCTTATTTTCTGATCGGTGCGATATTGTGCAGCCTGTGCCTGTTCGCCATGCCCTACAGCCGGGCGCTGTGGGTGGCGGCCAGCCTGTTATGGGTATTGGACGCGGCCAATAACGTGACGATGGAGCCGTACCGCGCCTATGTCAGCGACCGGCTGGACCAGGCGCAGCGACCGCTCGGCTTTTTGACACAAAGCGCGTTCACAGGGCTGGCCCAGACGCTTTCCTATCTGGCGCCTTCCTTGCTGGTCTGGGGCGGGCTGAACGCCGATGCGGTCGACCCGTCGGGAATTCCGGTGATCACGCGGATCGCCTTCATCGTCGGCGCGGTCCTGTCCTTATCGACCATCCTCTGGTCGGTGCTGCGTGTCCCGGAATTGCCGCTGAGCGCAGAGGAAATCGCCGCGATGCGGGCTGAACCCTTGTCCGCCCGGACCACGCTGCGCGACCTGAAGCAGGCGATCGTCGAGATGCCCGTGCCGATGCGCCAGCTTGCCATCGCCATGTTGTTTCAATGGTATGCGATGTTCTGCTATTGGCAGTTCGTCGCCTTCGCCATCGCCCGTTCGCTTTATGATACGGCCGATTCAGGCAGCGCCGGCTTTCGTCAGGCAGTGCTGGTCAACGGACAGATTGGCGGCTTCTATAATTTCATCGCCTTCATCGCGGCCTTCGCCATGGTGCCGATCGCCCGCAAGATGGGCGCGCGACCTGTGCATGCGGTGAGCGTGGCAGCATCAGGCATCGCGATGCTGGCGCTGCCATATTGCTCCAGCCAGGCGATGCTGTTCATCCCGATGATCGGCATCGGGCTGGGCTGGGCCAGCATGATGGGCAATCCCTATATCATCCTGGCAGACAGCATTCCGCCGGCCCGCACCGGAATCTATATGGGCATTTTCAACATGTTCATCGTCATCCCGATGATGATCGAAAGCCTGACCATGCCGCTGATCTACCGCCCGCTGCTGGGCGGCGATCCGCGTCACGTGCTGATGCTGGCGGGGGTATTGATGCTGCTGGCAGCGATCGCGACACTGGCTATTCGGGAGCGTCCGGCTGCGCGCGCGGCTATTCCGGCCTGATCGTCAGGCGGACGCGCGCTGTACCAGTGTCGGTGCCATACAGACCGATTCCGCGGGCGTTCCGGCCAGCCGATCGAACAAAAGCTGTACCATCAGCGCCGCTCCGCGCGCGACATCCTGCCGGATCGTGGTGAGCGGCGGGTTGGTCTGGGACGCGACCATCACATCGTCATAGCCGACAACCGAAACGTCGTGCGGCACCCGCAGTCCGGCGTCGCCCAGCGCCCGCAATGCGCTCATGGCGATCACGTCCGACGCCGCGACGATCCCATCAACGGGCGGATGATCGGCCAGGAAGGCACGGATGGCGTCATAGGATGCCTGGGTAGTCAGATGGGCGGGAAGGAGCAGGCCTTCGCCCTTGCCAGCCTGCGCCAGCGCTGCACGAAAACCGGCATGGCGGGCGGCGAATTCGGGGACGTCGGGATTGCCGAAAAAGGCAAGATGGCTGCGGCCCTGCGCCAGCAGATGGTCCGCCGCCATCCGGCCACCCGCTACATTGTCCGACCCTACGGTCAGTTGGGCATAGCCATCGACCGCCGCACCCCAGACGACGAGCGGTTGATAGCGCGCCGCTACCCGTTCGATCACGTCGATCTGGTCGGACTGGCCGATCAGCAGCGCGCCATCCACCCGCCCGCCATCGACGATCCGGTCCAGCCACTGACCGTCGGTGGGAATGACGCGCGTGAGCAGCAGGTCATAGCCACGGTCGGCCAGCGCATCGGCCAGCGGCCCGATCAGACTCATGAAGAAGGGATCGGACAGATGCTGCTGCGTTTCATGGCCAAGGGGCAGGATCACACCGATCGCGCCGGTGCGTCCAAGCCGCAGGTTCCGTGCCGCGCGGTTGATCTGAAACCCATGTTCCTGCGCCAGCGCCTCGATCCGTTCGCGGGTGGCGCGAGCGATCATCGGGTTGCCCGACAAGGACCGCGACACTGTGGATACAGAGACCCCAGCGATCTTTGCCAGTTCCGCGAGGCTGGAGGCATGGGTGGATTTCATAACCTATCGCAATGTCCACAGATTATTTGCCGATTAGCGGCATAGCTAATAGGCGGATTAGGTTCGAGTCCGTATCCCATGAAAGATATTGAAGCAAGGAACCAGAAGGTCGCGGAGGGCTGCATGACCTGCTGGAGGACATCACAGCAGCGATTGGTCGATTGCTAATATTGTCTCATCACTCTGAAATGACGGCCAGGCCGAGCGCGTCTTCATCGGCAGTCGCCGCGGCGAGTTCAGCGCGCGCTGCGGCGATGCGGGCTTGGGCTTCTATCAGCTTCACCTCGGCGTTCGTCGCGCTTTCCTCGCGCTGATTGACCAGGAAAAAGTCGCTTGATCCAAGCGCGAAGCGGCGGCGTTCCGCGCTTGCCAACCGCTGCGCCAGCACGAGCTCTTTTTCGGTCGTCGCGACCAACTGGTTTGCCGTGTCCACTTCTATCCCGATTGCGGTGACTTCGGCGCGGATTTTCTCGGCCAGAAACTGTTGCTTGACCGACAGTTCATCGATCTTCGCCCGTGTTTCGGCCAATTTGCCCTTGGCCTTGCGGTTCTGGAGCGGAATCTTAAACGTGATGCCGACGATCATTTCAAGCGGCGTCCGGTTCGTGCCGCCAAGGCCCGCCGGTCCAACGTCCTTGGCGACCTCTCCGCCAAGGTCAAGCCGGGGCATCAGGTCGTTGCGGGCGAGCGCGAGCTTGACGGTTGCCTTGTCAATCTCCTCAAGCATGATTGCAAAGTCGGGACGGCCCTCCAGATTGAAGGCGGGATCTGACCTGATGCCATCGAGTGCGGTAGCATCGGCTGGCAGCCGCGCTTCGTCGACAACAACCGGCGTGCCATCCGCGCTGCGATAATAGAGCGACAGCTTTACCGCAGCGGCCCGGAAATCCTGCCGGGCTTCGACCACGAAAGCCTGCCGCCTGACCAGGTTCGCTTCATTCTCCGTCAGCAGGATGTCGGGTTTGGCACCAAGCTGCACTTGCCGCTCGATTCCGTCGGTACGTCCCCCCGCCAGCGCCAGTAGTGCTTCGTAAGCCTTGAGCTTCAATCCGGCGGCGACCCATTTCTGATAGGCTTCAACCGCGCGGGCCTGGACCCCGATGCTCGTCGCTCTGGTTTCGAAGCGAGCGATGTCGATATCATTGGCGGCCAGCCTGAACTCGGAACGCCGCGCGTCGATCAGCCGATCGCGCAGCAGCGAATAGAGCCCGCCGACTTTCAGTTCGCCTAGCCGGTTGGTGTAGGATTTGTCTTCATAGATGGGAAAGTCGCCGCGCGACGCGCGGTATTGCCCATAGACATAGCCGCCATTGTTGCTGAGCGGCTGTTCGGTCTTGCCGGCAATTTCCGTGCCGTCATAATAGCCCAGCGTCCGGCTGCGCGCCTCGACCGCAAAGACAGTGTCGAACGCGCCCTGGGCGGTCAGCGCGCGCGCCTCGGCCTGACGGTTGCGTGCCAGTGCCGCGATGATTTCTGGCGCGGAACGGGCTGACGACCGCAATACCTCTTGCAGCGTTAGCGGCCGGGCCGCTTCGTTCACCGACGACTGCGCTGCATTCTCTTGGCCATGCACAGTCGCAGGTACGGCAGCGCTTAGCAATGCTGCCATGCCGATCACGATCCGCATCGTCACTTCTTCTTTTCGATCGAGCTTTTGCCAGATGTTTCCTGCGCCTTCTGCGCGACCTGATCCTGCCCGAAGTTCAAGGGGAAATCGTTGAGCTGGCGCCATAGTTCGTAGCCGACCGTTACATTGTCACCCTGTATCCAGCCCAGCACCTTCCCGCCCTGGCGGACGAAACGGCGGTCCGGCCAGGCCGGCTTTCCGGGCCGCGGTTCGACCAGCACTCGGTACAGGCCATCGGTGCGCGGGGTCGGGTCCACAGAGCGGACCTGACCATCGTAGATGCCGACCGCGAAGGCGGGCCATCCGCTGAACTGGAATGCGGGGAAGCCTTCGAACTCAAGTCGCACAGGGCGCCCTCTGTCGACGAGGGGGATGTCGCGTCCGTCAACGAACAGTTCGACAGCACGTTCAATCTGTTCTGGCGCGATGGTGGCCAGCACCGTTCCCGCAGAAATCAGAGCGCCGCCTGCTTGCGCGTTCAGATTTTGTATGCGTCCGCCCCGCGGCGCGGTGACGATCTGCGCCGATTGCCGCATTTGCCGGACTTCAATCTGCTTGAGCTTCGCCCGCGCTTCAGCAAGCTTGGCGTTGGCATCCGCAACCTTGATCTGCGTCTGTTCATAGTCGCGTCGCGCGGCCAATCCTTCGGAAAATAGCTGGCCGGTGCGTCCAACGTCGATCGAGGCGACCGCGCGGGCCTGTTCGACCGCTGCAATCTGCGCCTGCACTTCGGCCTTTTCCGCTGCAAGGCGCTCCAGAAAGTTGGGGTCGAGATCAACGACCTTGACGATCGGATCGCCCGCCTTGACCAGTTGCCCGTCCTGAACGAAGAAGCGGTCCACCCGGCCTTCCACCAGCGACGACACTTGCTGCGGCCGGTCGTCCGGGTCGAGCGAAATGACCTGTCCGCCGCCCTGCGCAGTCTGCCGCCAGGGAACGAAGAGGATCGCGATGGCAAGGCACAGGCCAACGAATATCAGCCAGGCCACGACGATGACCAAGCGTGGCGGGTTGAGGCTGGCAAGGGAACGGAAATGCGTCAGGTGGCTCGCGCTGATCGTCACGCTTGTGCCTCCTTCTCAACCAGGAACCGTGACAGGGCGGCCGTGTCGGTAAAGCGATGTTGCGTCGTCGCCCCCAGCCAATAGCAGCTGTCGAGATGTACGGCTTCGGGCCTTCCGGTAAACAAGAGTACCGTCGTGCCCTGTTCGCGCAACATCCGTAACGTCGCCTGAAGGGGGCCGTCGGGCATCATATCGTACAGCTGTGACAGCAGCAATACTTTGGGCCGGCTGATCAGCGCGGTGGCGGCCTTGAGCTGCATCACCTCCAAGATGGAGAGCGGTGACCCGGAACTTGCCAGTTGCGTGTCCAGACCTTTGGGCAGGCTCGAAATGCGCGTCGTGAGGCCGACAATGTCGAGCACCTTGATGATGACGGCGCTGTCGGCATCTCCCCCTGCCGCCATGTTCAGATATTCGCGGATGGTCACATCGACGATACTGGGCCGGTTCAGCACCACCACGGCGGACCGCAGCAGATACATATCAAAACTGCCAAGGTCGCTGCCACCGATCGTCAGCAGGCCGGTATCGGGATTGACGTGACGCTTGAGCAGCAACGCGATCTGCCTCTCGACGCCGGGCTCTGCCAGCATGACGGTCTGCTCGCCGCTCTCGATCGAAAAATTGAAGCGTGAGCTGGCCAGTTCCACATTGCGAAAGCGGACCGAACCGTCAGGCGGAGCCTGGCCATTTAAGTCCAGCGCCTCCTGGGGAATGGCGAAAATCTGCGACAGTTCTTCCGAACTGGCCACCAGATCGTAGAAAGTGTCGAGATACCAGCCGAGTTGCGCAATCCCGTAGAACACCCCCGACAATATGAGTTCGGCGGCGACGAGCTGCCCGATCGACAGTTCGCCTGCCAGGATGAGGTTGCCGCCTAGCGCGAGCAGCGCGGCCGCAGCGAAGGCATAGACCAGGAAATAGGCGAGAGCCTGCGCGAAGCTATAGCGGAAGTAGCGACGGTGGGCGCGGATATAATTGGCCGTCACGGCCTCCGACTGGTCCATCGCAAAGGTCAAATGCCGCGCCGATTTATAAAAGCCGTTCGATGCGCCGACGCTCTCCAGCCATTGAGCGGCCTCATGCTTGGCATGTGACACGCCGATAGCGCCTGTGATCGCGCCGTGACGCCATACCATCCAGATGGCAATGCAGGTGACGATCAGCACTATGTTGAACGCCAGGAAAAAGGGGTGGTAGAAACTCGTCACGACCAGGCCGACCGCGCCCTGAAGGATGATCGTGAAGGCACCGATGACGAGGCTGGGCACCGCTTTCTGAACGACGATCATGTCGAAATAGCGGTTGAACAGGCTTCCCCGGCTCTCATCCAGAAAAAACGGGTTCTGCGCATGAACAGCCCGAACCGTGACTTCGGCGACCACCCGCGCGAAAATCCGACGCTCGAACATCGTCAGCAGGTAGAGGCGCAGGGCGCTCAGGCAAGCGACAAGGAGCAGCAGGACCAGCAGGACGCCCGACAATATCCATAGCGGCGCGACCAGGGCCGTGCGCGCCACCGAATTGATGAGTAGCTGGACCGAAATCGGTGTCGCCAGTGACAGCAATGTAATGGCCAGCGTGTAGACGACGCCAACATTCACATAGCCCTTGTCGGGTCCGACTATCTCACCAAGCCACGCGGCAGCATGCCGCAGACCGAACTGCTCGCCAGCCAATTTCCGTCCTCATCTTATGTGTGTGGCGCATGTAAAAAGGTCGCTGGCCGCCGACAAGATGGCAATGCTGCTGTGCAACATTTACTTACATGGAAGAGCCGGTCCTGAAATGCGAACGAGCGCCTTTCGGGTGTCGAACAGGTCCATAATTTCTCGACCTCGCATTGTGGATATACTCGGTGGGCAGTCGCAGCGAATTTATGATCAGTTGGCGTGCTCTGGTCATCCTATAATCCGACTCAGCCAGAACGCACAACCCAACTGCACCGACAGCAGCGAAAGCTCGTACATTTTCGACAACACCCTCCGGCCCAGCAAAACGCCGACGCGCCATTCACTTGGTTGTCACCGCCTGCCACAGTGCCGACAATAGCCTTGACACGTCGATAATGTGATCACTATATTGGCGTGCAACTGTATAAAACCGCGTCAGTCAAGTTTGGAAGCCATGCAGAACATTCCTCAACCAGCCGATGCCTTGGAATTTCTAGAGGCGAATCCGGAGATTGAATTCATCGAGGTCATTTTTACCTCGATGGCAGGGGTGCCGCGTGGCAAGCGTGTGCGACGCTCGGAACTGCTTAACATATACGAAAATGGGCGGCTGCTGCCGGGCTCCATGCTGGTGGTTGATGTCACCGGACAGGATTGCGAAGAGACCGGGCTGGTCTGGGGCAATGGCGATCCCGATTTCTTGCTGCGTCCGGTTCCAGGGACGCTGGTCAAGGCGCCTTGGCTGGGCGAAGGTGTGGCACAAGTGATCACATCTATGTACAATCTCGACGATACACCCAACGATCTTGATCCGCGCCATGTGCTTCAGCGGGTGCTTGATCGCTTTGCCGAGATCAACCTGACGCCGGTGGTTGCTTGCGAGATCGAATATTATCTGGTCGATCCGGTGCGCGGACCGCGTGGCGAGCTGCGCCTGGCACCACCGCCGGGCAAGGCGAACCCGCCCGAACTTATCGATGTGTTCAGCCTGCGTGACATTCAGGACTATGCCCCTTTCTTCAAGGAACTGTGGCGTCTGGCTGACATACAGGGCATCCCGCTTGAAGCGGTGATTTCGGAATATGCTGCGGGCCAGGTGGAACTGACGCTGCATCATGGCCCCGATGCCCTGCGCGCGGCGGACGAGGCGCTGATGTACAAGCGTCTGGCGCGCGGCCTGGCGGCGACGATGGGGATGGAAGCCACGTTCATGGCCAAGCCGTTCACCCATTCAGCAGGCAGTAGCATGCACCTGCACTTCAGCATCAACGATGATGCAGGCGACAATATTTTTGCCAGCGAAAATCCACAAGGCACGCTCGTGATGCGTCATGCCATCGGCGGCTTGCGCGAAACGCAGGCCGAAGCTTTCGGCATTTTCGCGCCCAACGCCAATTCCTACCGGCGTTACCGGGCCAATTCCTATGCGCCCACAGCGCCGATCTGGGGCGTGAACAATCGCTCGGTTTCGTTGCGCGTGCCAGCCGGGCCGCCCAAGTCGCGCCATGTCGAACATCGTTTCGCAGGTGCCGATGCCAATCCCTATCTGGCGCTGGCGGCGATGCTGGCAGGTGTCCACCATGGCATCATCAACCAGGTCGATCCCGGCCCTCCGGTCGAAGGTGATGGCTATAAGGCTGCTGCAAGCTCGCCCCACCAGGTGCCGGGCAACTGGTACGCAGCGATCGATGCGCTCGATAAATCCGACATCCTGCGGGATTATCTCGGATCGCGGTTCGTGGACATGTACTGCGCCGTAAAGCGCGTCGAGCAGGATCGCTTCTTCAGCGAAGTCGTTTCGCTGGATTACGACTGGTATCTCAAGACCGTCTGATCCGCCCGCTTTGGTGCCAGCCCACCGGACAGGGAACAACGCCGTGAACGAGCCTATGAATGATCAGGCCATTGCCGACCTGATCAAGCGCCGCAATGCTGCCTTTGGCCGTGGAGCGAAACTATTCTATGAAAAGCCGCTGCACCTGACGCGGGGTGAAGGCGCGTATCTGTTCGATACGGGCGGTCGCCGTTATGTCGATATGTACAATAATGTACCCTGCGTCGGCCACGCCCACCCGCGCATAGTAGAGGCTATGACGCGTCAGCAAGGCACGCTCAACACGCATAGTCGCTATCTACACGAAAGCGCCATAGCTCTTGCAGAGCGGCTTACCGCCTTGCAACGGGTCACCGAAAGCGCCGTGTTCAGTTGCAGCGGCACCGAGGCCGTCGAAGTAGCGCTACGCATGGCGCAAATTGCTACTGGCGCGCGCGGGATCATCTGCACGAACCATACTTACCATGGCAATAACGCGCTTGTCGGCGCGCTCACCAATCTGAGCGTGGACGACAGACGCCATGCCGGCCTGCGGTCGATACCCTTTCCCGAAACCTATCGTCCGATCGAACATGGTTTATCGGGGGCAGCGTTGGCCGATGCCTATATCGCCCGGCTCCGCGCGGCGATTGATGAACTACAGGCCGAAGGCGCAGGGATCGCTGCCCTGATCCTGTGCCCGATCCTCGCTAACGAGGGACTTCCGGACATACCGGAGGGTTTCATGGGCAAGGCCATGCACGAGGTGAAATCCGCCGGTGGCCTCATCATCGCGGATGAGGTTCAGGCGGGGTACGGGCGCACTGGACAATGGTGGGGCTATGACGCGGTCGGGCTGATCCCGGACATCGTCGTCACCGGCAAGCCCATGGGGGCGGGCCTGCCACTGGCGGCCACCACCGCTCGCCGGGATCTGGTCGAAGCTTTCCGCGCAGAAACCCGCTACTTCAACACATTTGCGGCAAGTCCGTTGCAGGGCGAGGTCGGGCTTGCAGTGATCGACACGCTCGAATCCGAAGGGATGATCGACAATGCCCGCACCGTGGGAGCGGCGCTGAAGGCCGGGCTGATGGAGAGCATGGGGCGCTGGGATAGCATAGGGGATGTGCGCGGTGTCGGCTTGTTCATCGGGATCGAGTTCGTCGATGGCGGGGGCGCGCCAGACAAGCCTCTCGCCTTCGACGTGGTGTGCCGCCTGCGCGATCATGGTTTCCTCACTTCTATCGACGGGGCGTTCAACAACATGGTCAAGATCCGCCCGCCGCTGCCATTGCAGGCTGCCGACGCCGCCGCGTTTCTCGATGCGTTCGACGTCGTCATGAAATCCATCCATGCCTGAAAAGCTGACGATCGAGCACTATGCTGACGCGGCGCAGGCGGCGGCTGATGCCTTCGGCCTCCAGGCTGCGGAACTGCGTCCGATCTCGATGACCGAAAATGTCGTGTTTCGACTGCGTGAAGCGAAGACAGGTCAACTCTATGCCTTGCGGTTGCACCGTCCGGGCTATCACGCGCTGGACACGCTGGTTTCCGAGCGTGACTGGACAACGGCCCTGGCCGACAAGGGGATGATGGTACCGACTGGAAGACGGGCCTCAAATGGAGACTGGTATGTGCCTATTGCGACGCCCGATCCCGGTGGGTTTCGCCATGCCGGGGTGACGATCTGGCACGAAGGGCAAACGCTGGAAAGCAGGATCGGATCGGACCGTGGGCCTGAAACCTGGCCGTGGTTCCACAGGCTGGGCGCTCTGCTTGGCGAATTGCACACCCACACCCGGAATTGGGTGATCCCTTCAGGGTTCGTTCGTCATCGGCTCGACATCGATGGCCTGGTGGGCGAAACGCCTTTCTGGGGTCGCTTCTGGGACAGCGCGTTGCTCGACGATCAGGAAAAACGCTTGCTGTTGAGCGCGCGGGAATGGGCCACCGCTAGACTATATGATCTTCAGGCCAACGGCGCGTTGTTCGGCCTGATTCATGCCGACAGTCATCTCGACAATGTGTTGATCAGTGGAGACCGTCTTGGTCTGATCGACTTTGATGATTGCTGCTATGGGTGGCTGGCATTCGATATGTGCGTGGCCTTGCACAGCAGTTGGGGCCATGCTGACTTCGCATCGATCCGCGACCATTTTCTTGCAGGCTACGAAATGCAGCATGCGTTGCAGGCTGACATTCTGCAACAGCTTGATCTGTTCCTGCTCCTACGGTCGTTACAACTGGTGAGTTGGCGCGAAATGCGGCCCGATATAGCCGCAAACCTGCGCAAAGAGCTTTGGATGCCAAAGCTTGCGCAGGACATTCAAAAGGCGCTCGCGTCCTGACGCTAGGATGCGCCGACGCGGGGGCAGTGGCCGGCGCATGGCTTCTGACTTAGCCGAACGTGTGGCTTATGACCTTCACGTCGCAATATTTTTCGAGCGCATGGATGCTGCGGTCACGGCCAAAGCCGGACTGGCGGAAGCCGCCGAAAGGCATAGTGATGTCGCAGCTGTCCCAACCGTTGATCCATACCATGCCCGCTACCAGCGCGTCGGCAAAGCGGTGCGCCCGGTTCATGCTGGCCGTCCAGAGCCCTGCCGCAAGGCCGTAGCGCGTGCCGTTGGCAATGCTCAACGCTTCATCGTCAGTGTCGAATGCGGTGACGCACAACAGTGGACCGAAAATCTCCTCCTGCGCCAGTGGGTGGTCGGACGGCACATCGGCAATGATCGTGGGCAGCATATAGTAGCCGCCTGTATCTGTGCGTGCGGCCTGCCCCCCACATAGGATACTCAGCCCGTCCGCCCGTGCACGGTCGACCTGTGCCAAGACCGCTTCGAGATGACCCTTGCTCGACAGCGCACCAAGGTTCGTCGCTTCGTCCAGCGGATCGGCGGGAATGATGTTGCTGGCAACGGCGGTCACGCGATCGAGCACCGTCTCCATCACCGCACGCTCCACCAGCAGGCGTGAGCCTGCCGTGCACACCTGTCCCTGGTTATAGAAGATGCCCCAGGCGGCCTGGGTGGCCACCATATCCAGATCCTGCCAGTCGGCAAAGACGATGTGCGGCGACTTGCCGCCTAGTTCGAGGCTGACCCGCTTCAGGTTGCTATCGGCAGCCGCACGCAGCAATTGTCGGCCCGTTCGTTCGGAACCGGTAAAGGCAATCAGTTGCACGTCCATATGCCGCGCCAGAGCATCGCCTGCCTCGTGCCCAAGGCCCGTCACGACGTTGAGCACGCCTGCGGGAAGGCCCCCCTCAATCGCGGTCCGGGCGAGCTTGAGCGCAGTCAGAGATGTGAGTTCGGACGGCTTCATCACAAGGGTGTTGCCTGTCGCCAGTGCGGGCGCGATCTTCCACATCGCCAGATGAAGCGGGAAATTCCACGGTACGATCACGCCGATCACGCCAAGAGGCTCATGCACGGCATAAGACAGACGGGAGGCGGGTGACGGGCCAACCTCACCATAGACCTTGTCGATCGCCTCGGCATAGTAGCGCAGCGTGTTGATCGCCTGTGGAATGTCGAAGCTGCGCGTGGCGCTGATCGGCTTGCCGGTATCGATACATTCCAACAGCGCAAAATCCTCCGCCTGCGCCTCGATCAGGTCGGCAAAATGGAGCAGGAGGCGCTTGCGATCGCGCGGAGCCATGTGGCGCCACTGTCCGGCATCGAAAGTCGCTTTCGCATTCGCCACGGCAAGATCGACGTCTGCTGTGGTACACCGCGCAATCCGGTTGATGCTGGTGCCATCGCGCGGGCTGACATTGTCCAGCGTTTCGCCATGCGCCGTTGCGCGGAAAGCGCCGTCGACGAACGGCTGCGGAGGCAGGCTATGCACGAGCAGCGACACATGCGCCAAGGCGTCATCTGGAGTAATCATGGCATGCGACCCTTTGCTGCTATTCGCCGAGATGGCGCAGCCAGTTGCGCAGTTCAGTGCGGCGGATGCTGCCATCGAGAATGTCGGTGTCGATCCCGAGCCGCCAGACCACGGGTGCGTCGACCGCGGCTTCCGCAGCGATCCGCAAGTCTGCGATGTGACTGTCGAGCATATTGCGGGTATCGAAGAATTGCCCGCCCACCATGTCGTCGCCATAGCCTTCGTATATTTCGGCAAGATGCGGGAGGTCGAACTCAGGATGATATTGCACGCCCCAGGCGATGCTCCTGCCAAGGGGAATGACGGCGGCCTGGACCGGGCAGCGGCTGTTGCTGGCCAACAAGACACTGCCTTCAGGAAGGCGTGAGACATGGTCGTAGTGAATGCATGGCGCATCGAACGCGCTGGCGCGGTCGGTAAGGAGAGGATGGCCTAACCCATCGGTGGTTGGGACGATCTTTCGTGCAAAGCCCATCTCTGCATGGGCGTCGTTGCGCTCGACCGCGCCACCCCCCGCGACCGCGCAAATTTGCAACCCCCAGCAACTGCCAAGGATCGGCAGGCCTGCGTCAGCCACGCGCCGCACCCAGTCGATCTGGCGCGTGACGTCCGGCTCATTGTCGTAAGCGTGCAGGGCAGAGCCGGAGATGACAAAGCCCGCATAATTTTCAGGCGAGCGAGGCGGCTGCGCGCCTTCGTCGGCGCCGTAAAGGACATCGATCTGCAAGTTCGGGTTTTCGGCAAGCAAAGCCCGGACATAGACTTCAGCCGTCGTCTCCTGCCCAAGATGCGCGGCGCGTTCCCGTGCGGGCTGGCTGCTGCCTTCCATCAGAAGGATATTTTTCATTATAGACCTCAAGGTGTGATCACATTATCCTGCCTCAGCTCGAACCCGTTTGCAACCGCAACTGTCGTGTTAGTGATCACAAGGAGGATGTCATGGCCCAATTGACGAGGCGAAGGATGATGGCGGCGGCAGGCGCAGGCGGCATATCGTTGCTTGCTGCCAGTGCCGGTGCGTCGGGCGCGGCCCCTGCTGCCTCGGCTGGCATGGCGCACGGCAAAGCGCGACCTGCGCCGCGCCCGGAGTGGATTTACGACGCCACGGTGGAGCTTGAGAAGGACATTCCGATGGGCAAGACGATACGGGGCGATCGTTTTCGCGTGCCGATCATCGGCGGCACATTCTCCGGCCCGGAGATGAGCGGTCGCATTTTGCCGGGCGGCTTCGACTGGCAGCTCCTGCGTCGGGACGCCTATTGGGAACTATCCGCCGACTATTTCATGGAAACTACGGACGGCGTCCAGATTCATGTGTTAAATCAGGGTCTTTGGTACAGCGCCAGCGGGGATTGGCCTGCAACTTATGCGGTGACGACTCCGCAGTTGGAGGCACCCGACGGTCGCTACGAATGGCTCAATCGCTATATTTTCACCGGAACCGTGGGGCAGGGCGGTACTGCCGAGAAGCCGGCGGTACAGCTGTCGATATTCCGATTGCTGAACCCTTGATCAGTGCCGGTCGTTAGCCGCGCTTTCGCGGCTTGCTATCCTTCGCTGCTGCTGCGGCATTGAAGCGCATCAGTTCATTGCCGATGTGGGTGATGCCGTCGCGAAGATCGGCCTCGATAGCAATGCGAAGGGCCATCCGGTTCCGGGCGCGCACGGCGTCCAGCGCCTCGGCATGGCGATCTACCGTGAATTCAGGCCCGATATATACCAATGCCTGGCGCAGGAACGGCCCGATCTGCAGCCAGAGTGATTCTATCAACGGTACGAACACCGAATCGGGCTGTGCCGAATATAGCGTGCGGTGAAAAGCAAAGTTGCCAGCCAGCCATCGATCATAGTCCCTGATCCTGACTCCCTCATCGACTTCATCGTTATACTCGACGAGTTTTGCGATCAGGGCATCGTCCACATATCCCAGCGCCCGCGACGCAGCCTCTGTTTCCAGCGCTATGCGCGCCGCCAGCAGGTCATCGAATCGCTCGGGCGACATGACCGGAATGCGAATGCGCCGGTTGCCAAGCAGTTCGACGGCGCGTTCCGCGGCAAGACGCCGCAACGCTTCGCGGATGGGCATGGCGCTTACGCCGAGTCGTTCGGCCAGGCCGCGAATCGTTAGCGGTTCACCGGGTGCGATCCGGCCGAGCAGGATGTCGGTCCGCAACTCGCTGTAAACCCGTTGCTGCACAGTCACGACGTCGACCGCAGCATCCTGGTCCACCGGCTCAATCTCGGCGATCCTAGACAATTTTTTCACCTCAAACAGACGGCTACGGGAAAATGTGATGCCAACATCCCGCCTCTATCGCATCGCTATGGGTGTTGACAACCAAAGGATGTCTTAATATGTGATCACATTATAGCAGTATGCAACGATCCATGATCTACTGTGACGAAGTCCGTTAAATGCCACACGCAGTCGTGGGTCCGGATCGTTCTGCCGCCAAACTTATTCCCAGCCGCACGGTTGTCGTGCGGTTCTAAAAGCTAACCAGAAACGGTCTGATCGATGGAACATGCGCCGATCCGCAAGCCCTATGCCGGCCTGCCCTCATATTATGCCGCAACCGCCAATCGCGTGACCGAACGCCCGCAGCTGCGCGGCGAGGAAAGGTGCGACGTGGCGATCGTAGGTGCGGGCTTCACCGGCATGTCGGCGGCGCTTGAACTTGCCGAACGCGGATATAGCGTCATCGTGGTTGAAGGCGAACGGGTGGGCTGGGGGGCTTCCGGTCGCAATGGCGGCCAACTCGTCAACGGTTACAGCCGCCAGCTTTCCGAAGTGCGCAAGCATTATGGCGCGGAGGCGGAGCGCCAGTTTGGCGAAATTGCGCGCGAAGGATCGGACATCATTCGCGAACGTGTTGCAAAATATGGCATCGAATGTGACCTGCGCGACGGAAACAGCATTGTCGGCATGCACGATGCGCACATGCGCTTCCTGCGTGGTCGCGTGGAGGAATGGCACCGCCACGGTTATACCGACGTCGAATTGCTGGAAGGCGATGCAATCCGCAAGGTCGTCAACTCCGATCGCTATGTCGGTGGCTATTACGATCCGCGCGGCGGCCACATGCACTCGCTGAACTATGTGCTAGGCGAAGCGGCAGCATTTGAGGCACTGGGCGGGCGCATCTTTGAACAGTCGCGCGTGACCAAGGTCGACCGTTCGGCTCGGCCCGTTGTCCATACTGCGCAGGGGCATATCGTAGCCAATAAGGTGCTGGTGTGCGGCAACGCCTATCTTGGTGACGCCGCGCCGGACCTTTCGGGCCGCATCCTGCCGGTATCCAGCCAGATCATCGGCACGGAAATCCTGGGCAAGGAATTGCTGGACGAACTTTTCCCGGCCAATGCGGCGGTCGAGGATACACGCTACATTCCCGACTATTATCGCAGGACCGCCGATCACCGGATCATCTATGGCGGTGGATCGGTCTATGGCGGCATCGATCCGGCCAATATCACAGCCAAGATCATGCCGCAGTTGCTGCAGACATTCCCGCAATTGCGGAACGTGAAGATCGACTTTGTGTGGGCGGGCAATTTCGCCCTGACGATGACCCGCTATCCGCAAGTGGGGCGCGTGTCCGACAGCGTATATTATTCGCAAGGTGACAGCGGCCATGGCGTGACCACCACGCAGATGCTCGGCCGCCGGCTGGCCGAAGCGATCGACGGTCAACTCACCAAGTTCGATGTGTTCGCGCGGCTTCCCTACATTCCGTTCGTAGGGGGCAAGCTATTGCGCGTGCCATACTGCGTCATTGGGTCCTGGTATTATGGATTGCGGGACAAATTGGGCATTTAGCAACCAACAAAAATCCAAAAACTAATCGGGGAGAAATGACATGCGACTTCGTCTTACCACCTCAGCCTCGCTGATCGCGTTGCTTGCCACCCCGGCCTTTGCGCAAACTAGTCCGCCGACCGATGGCGACGCGATCGTGGTAACCGCACAGAAGCGGGAGCAGAATCTGCAGGATGTGCCGATCGCGATCACGGCCGTATCCGGGCAGGCCTTGCGCGACCAGCGTATCCGTACCATCGACGAAATCGGAACCCAGGTCAGCAACACGCAGATTTATCAGGACAAGGGGGGCAGCCAGCCCAACTGGACGATCCGCGGGGTTTCGCTGTTCGATTTCAACGTCAACAACAGCCCGTCCACCTCCATTTTTATCGATGACGTCTATCAGCCTTCGACAGTGCTTGGAGCGGGCGGCATCTTTGACCTCCAGCGCGTCGAAGTGCTCAAAGGCCCGCAGGCCGGCCTTTATGGCCGCAATTCTGTGGGCGGTGCCGTGCAGATCATTTCGCACGAGCCAAAGCCCGGTGACACGGACGGCTATGTGAATGTCGACTATGGTTCGTGGAACCGCTACCGCATCGAAGCGGCGCAATCGCTTT
The DNA here is from genome assembly GCF_059424385.1 of Sphingobium sp. GW456-12-10-14-TSB1. Classification (NCBI taxonomy): domain Bacteria; kingdom Pseudomonadati; phylum Pseudomonadota; class Alphaproteobacteria; order Sphingomonadales; family Sphingobiaceae; genus Sphingobium; species Sphingobium sp. GW456-12-10-14-TSB1. The sequence goes on from NZ_JBWKZI010000002.1 coordinate 807,116, forward strand.
CGCTGGGGGAGAATACGGCGTTCCGGCTTTCCGTACTTAACGATGGCAGCTTCGGCGGCGGATGGCAGAAGAGCCTGGCCGGCGGGCGAAAATGGGGCGAGCCTGATCGTCTGGCGGTGCGCGGACTGCTCCGTTCCGAGATCGGCCCGCTTACTGCAAAGTTGAAGGTCTTTTACGCGCGCGACAAGAGTGACACGGTGCTGGCAACAGCGTCCGGGGCCTATTCGCCGACCGGTCCGGACTTTTGCGATGCCTTGCTCGCAGGGCGGCTCGATCAGGCCAATTGCCTCACGCTGGCCCAGAGCATCGACCCGTCGCTGGCTGGCGCGGGAGCGCAAAGCAAAGACGGCAAGCGCGTCCTTTCCCAGGGAGAGAACCGCCTCAACAATGAAGAACTTTCGGCCACGCTCAACCTCTCGGCTGATCTTGGCGGTGTCACCATTACGTCGATCACCGGACTGACGCGCTTCGATTTCGGTTTTGCTTTCGATTATGACGCAAGCCAGCTCAACCTTGGGGGTTGGACCGAACAGGCCGGACTGCGCAACTTCAACCAGGAACTGCGCATCGCATCCTCGTCCAGTGGCGCCTTCCGCTGGCAGGGTGGCGTGGTTTATACCAACTATCGGTTCAACGAGTTCAAGGAGTTTAACTGGACCGACAATCCACTCCTGTTCGATACATTCAACCCGATCTTCGGTGTCGACTATCAGGACCTGTTCCTTGATGTGACCTATAACCAGAAGACCCGCTATTGGGGCATTTACGGTCAGTTCGACTATGACATCACGCCGGAACTGACTTTCAGCGGCTCGGTTCGCTACTCCGATGAAAAGACCACATATCGCAACGGTCGTACCGGCTTCCGCAAGATCACCAGCTTCCCCGCGCCAGGTGGCATCGACCTTATCCCGGTTGGCGACATCGACCGTGATTATAAACTTGGCGATCATTGGACGGGTTCGGCAACGCTATCGTACCGCCCGACGGATACCGCCACGCTCTACACAACCATCTCGCGCGGCTATAAGTCGGGCGGCGTACCGGGCGGTTTCCCGCAGACACCCGAAGATACGCTGCCTTATGGCGAGGAGTTCGTCCTCAACTTCGAGGGCGGTTTCAAGACCGAATGGCTTGATCGTACGCTACAAGTGAACGGGTCGGTTTTCTATTACGACCATGACGATATCCAGGCCTTCACCACGCTTCCTAGCACCCTGACACCGGGTCAGTTCGCGTTCCGTCTGACCAACATCGGTAACGGCTATAATTTTGGCGCCGAACTCGAAGTTGTGGCGCGGCCGGCGCGCGGCCTGCGGCTGGCGGCGTCGGTCGGCTATCTGAAGGCCAAGATTACCGACAGCGACAAGGTATTCTTCTCGCTGGATAATCAGGTCATTCCTTGGGAAGGTCAGCGGCTCGACTATGCACCGACCTGGAGCGGCATCCTTTCGGCCAGCTACCGCGCAGAGTTGAGCGCAGGACGTAGCCTGACCTTTGCGGGCGACTATAACTTCCGGTCGCGTCTGCGCTTTGGGCAGACTGCGGTGGATGAAGCGCTGCGCGGCGTTCCGGGTTATGGCGTTGCCAATGGTCGCATCACGCTGGCCGATGAATCCGGTTGGTCACTCGCCGTGTGGGGCAAGAACCTGTTCGAAAAGGCCTATATCACGGACGCTGGCAACGACGGCGTAGGAAGCTTCTACCGTACCTAAGGTGAGCCGCGCTCGGTTGGTGTCGCGCTGGGCTACAGGTGGTGAGCGGGCAATCGCCCGACCCTGCCAAACGGCGCATAGATGTCGCTGCGGCCATCGGATATGGCATTTGCGCCGTCGCCATCCTCTCGCTCCAGCCACTCGCGTTCGGCCCGTTGGTCGAAGCCGGGTGGTTGAGCGAGAGCAGGCTTGGCGAGATTGCCGGGCTGGAAACAGCCGGATTGGCATTGACATCGGCGATACTGCCAGGATGGCTGACGGGAAATTTCTTCCGGCTCAAGCTTGCCGTTCTGGCGGCGCTGATTGTCGCCTGCAACGTGGCGACGCCCTATGCAGGCTATTCGACAGGGCTGCTGCTTGTGCGCCTGCTGTGCGGGCTTGCAGAGGGCGGCGTGCTCGCCGGAGCGTTCGTGGTCCTGTTCCACACCGGCAATCCCGATCGCATGAACGCCTTGTTTCTGGCTGTGTCCAATACCGTTATCGCCATCGTGTCCTACATCATTCCAACGGTGATTTTGCCTGTCTATGGCACGCCGGGGCCATTCATGCTGATGGCGGGTCTTGGCCTGTTCGGCCTGGTGATGATCTTTGCAGTAGGGCACAAGCCTGAAGCCATGGCCGCGCCGGTCAGCAGCTGGCGCTCATGGCCCTTTGCGACCTGGCTCGTGCTCCTGGGCATCATATTGCAGAATGCCGGTGTGCTTTCCGCATGGGTGTTTCTTGAATCCACCGCTCGTGCCGCCAATCTCGGTGCGCAACCATTGGCGCTTTCGGCATCGCTTGGCATTCTTGCGCAGGTCGCCGGTGCTACCGCGATCGCGCTTGTCGGCTACAGGTTGCCGTCAGGCAAAAGCCTCATGATCGGCAGCAGCATGCTTGCAGGGGCAATATACTGGCTGGGGCATCCCATGGGCGCTGTGTCATTCGTTCTGGCCAATGTCCTGATGGGCGCCTGCTGGCTTGCGTTACTGCCATTGTCGATCAAGCTGATCTGCGAGATCGAGCGCAAACATCACGCGCTCTACCTCACGGCGGCTGCACAGATGGTGGGCCTGAGTATTGGCCCGCTTGTTTCTTCGTTATTCGTGTCCGAACAGTCTGTCGAACCTGCCTATCTGGTCGGCTTTGGCATGGCTGTCTTGGCGGTAATTGCCCTTGGGCTGGCCGCCAACTCACCTGACCGCATCAGACGCACTCACTAACAAGGGCCAGTAGCATGGTTTGGACTACCCGCGACACCGGCCTGTTCCGAGGCACACCTCAAACAGATCATTTCCGCCGCATGGCGAGTGTTACGCCTTGCCGCCGTATAAACCGCGCAGATCACGCGCGGCCATTTCCGCCGGCAAAGCAGGGTCTTTCGCTGCCGAAAACCTTTCAAGCCAGCGGCCAGACCCACGACCTTGCAACCTTCCTAGACGATGTGACGACCACCGGCCTGCTGGTGCTGCACAAGGGCGAGAAGGTCTATGAGAATTATTGGGAAGGCAACCGCGCCGACTCCCAGGTCGCGATCTTCAGCTGCACCAAGAGCTTCGTTTCCACGCTGGTGGCCTGTGCGCTGCGCGATGGATATATTGCCAGCCTTGACGATCGCGCCGACAAATATGCCCCTGAACTGAAGGGTTCGGGCTATGAAGGGGTGCGGATAGAGGATATTCTCCAGATGTCCTCCGGCGTGCGTTGGAACGAGGATTATGGCGATCCCCATTCCGACATCGCGCGCTTTGCCGCCGCCTATCTCGAACCGGCATCGTTCGACGCGGTCTGCGCCTCGCTGCCGCGTGAACATGCACCGGGGACGTTCAACCGCTACAATACGTGCGATACGCATGTTCTGGGCATGGTCGTGAGCCGCGCGGTCGGCCAGTCGCTGACCGACTATCTCCAGCATCAGGTCTGGGACAAGCTCGGCATGGAGGATGATGCGTTCTTCCTGATCGACGGCAAGGGCGTGGAAGCCGCTGGCATGGGCCTTCAAGTTACGCTGCGCGACATGGCCAAGCTTGGGCAGTTCATGCTTCGCGGCGGCCTTTCTCCAGACGGCGAGCAGCTTCTGCCCGCTGGCTGGATCGAAGCCTGTTCGACAGCGACCAAGGACCACCTCAAGCCCGGCGAGCGGGCGACATCAACCTACCCCTGGGGCTATGGCTATCAGTGGTGGATACCCGACAATAGCGGTGCCTACAGCGCTCTTGGCGTGTATCACCAGATGATCTGGGTGGACCCCGCAAAGGATGTGGTGATCGCCAAGACCACCGCCTACGCCGCGTTCGGGCAGGACCATGAGGACGAGAACCGGGTCGATCAACTGCATTTTGCCGCCTGCCACGCCATCGCAGATGCAGCGGCCAAGGGCTGAAGACGTGATCCAAGCTGAACTTTTCGCACATGGCGTTGCCGCGCATGGTCTTGCCGTCAGCAATCCGGCCAGCGGCGCGGTTATCGCGACTGTGCGCTCATGGTCTGCGGCGGAGGTCGAGGCTCTGGTGCCCGTGGTCGACATGGCGGGCCGCGCCTGGACCGCCCGGACCGCAAAGGACCGCGCAGTCATCCTGCGCCGCTGGTTCGATCTCATGCTCGCGCACAAGGATGCGCTCGCCGCGATCTGCACCGCTGAATGCGGCAAACCACTGGCGGAAAGCGCGGGGGAAGTGGTCTATGCAGCGGGTTTCATCGAATGGTATGCCGAGGAAGGCAAGCGGATCTATGGCGAGATCACGCCGACTTTCGCCCCCGACAAGCGCGTCCTGACCCTGACGCAAGGTATCGGCACCACGGCCGCAATCACGCCGTGGAACTTCCCAATTGCGATGATCACCCGCAAGGTCGGCCCCGCGCTTGCCGCAGGCTGTCCGATGATCCTCAAGCCGGCTGAAGCCACGCCGCTTTGTGCACTGGCGCTGGAGTATCTCGCGCTTCAAGCCGGGCTTCCCGAAAACCTGTTTCGTGTGGTTCCGACCAACGATCCGGTAGGGGTTGGCAAGCTGCTATGCTCTCATCCGGTGATCCGCAAACTCAGCTTCACGGGATCGACCGCTGTTGGCAAGCTGCTGCTTGAACAATGTGCGGGCACGGTCAAGCGCACCAGCATGGAACTGGGTGGCAATGCGCCATTCATCGTCTTTGACGATGCCGATCTTGACAAGGCGATCGACGGCATCATGGTCGCGAAGTTCCGCAATGCCGGGCAGACGTGCGTTTGCGCCAATCGCATTCTGGTGCAGGATGGGATCTATGATGCTTTCCTTGCGCGGTTCGTGCGGCGGGTCGCAGCCCTTCGGCTGGGCGATGGCGCCGATCCCGAAACGCAGATCGGCCCACTGATCGACCGTCGCGCGGTGGCCAAGGTGCGGTCGCTAATCGATGGTGCTGTCGCCGAAGGTGCCAGCCTTGCCACGGGTGGCGTCAGCCATCCGGCGGGCGAGAATTTCGTCGCACCCACGATCCTGACCGGCGTGACGCCGGACATGGACATAGCCCGGTCGGAGATTTTCGGCCCTGTGGCGTCGGTCATCCGTTTCGCCACGGAAGCTGAGGCAGTAGCGATCGCCAACGACACGCCATACGGCCTTGCCGCCTATATCTACGCCAGCGGCATGGCCCGCATCTGGCGGGTCATGGAGCAGCTTGAATATGGCATTATCGGGGTCAATGAAGGGGTCATCTCGACCGAAGTGGCGCCCTTTGGCGGTATGAAGGAATCCGGCCTTGGTCGCGAAGGTTCGCGCCACGGCATCACCGATTATCTCGAACTCAAATATGTTTTGTTGGGAGGCATTGCCGCGTGACCGGCGCTCATAACCACAACGGACAACTTGCCCCATTTTCATGGGAAGATCCGTTCTTGCTGGAAGACCAGTTGCGAGAGGATGAGCGGATGATCCGCGATGCGGCCCGCGCCTATGCGCAGGACCGGCTGCAATCGCGCATCATTGCATCCTATCGTGAAGAAACCACCGATCCCGCCATTTTCCGCGAAATGGGCGAGCAGGGCTTGCTTGGCGTCACCATTCCGGAGGCTTATGGTGGCCTGGGCGGATCTTATGTCGCCTATGGCCTGGTCGCGCGCGAAGTCGAGCGTGTTGATTCCGGCTACCGTTCGATGATGAGCGTGCAGTCCTCGCTCGTTATGTATCCGATCTACGCCTATGGCAGCGAGGCGCAGCGCCAGCGTTACCTTCCCGGCCTTGCCCGCGGCGAACTGATCGGCTGCTTTGGCCTGACCGAAGCTGACGCCGGTTCCGACCCGTCGGGCATGAAGACCCGCGCGGTCAGGACACCGTCGGGCTATCGCCTGTCGGGGTCGAAGATGTGGATTTCCAACGCGCCGATCGCTGACGTTTTCGTCATCTGGGCTAAGTCCGATGCCCACGATGGCAAGATCCGCGGCTTCATTCTTGAAAAGGGCGCCAAAGGCCTTTCCGCTCCGAAAATCGAAGGCAAGCTCTCGCTGCGCGCCTCGATCACCGGCGAGATTGTGCTCGACAATGTGGAAGTCGATGAGGATGCGCTGCTTCCTGACATCGAAGGGCTGAAGGGCCCGTTCGGCTGCCTCAATCGCGCCCGCTACGGGATCGCGTGGGGGGCAATGGGGGCTGCCGAATTCTGCCTGCATCAGGCGCGGCGTTACGGCCTCGACCGTCGCCAGTTCGGGCGACCTTTGGCGCAAACCCAGCTTTTCCAGAAGAAGCTGGCCGACATGCTGACCGAAATCGGCCTTGGGCTTCAAGCAGCGCTGCGTGCCGGCCGCATGCTGGATGAAAACACCGCCGGCGCTGATCTAATCTCGCTGATCAAGCGCAACAATTGCGGCAAGGCTTTGGACATTGCCCGGCTGGCCCGCGACATGCACGGCGGCAATGGCATCAGCGAGGCGTATCAGGTGATGCGCCACGCGCAGAATCTGGAAACCGTGAACACTTACGAAGGCACGCACGACATTCATGCGCTTATCCTGGGTCGAGCGATCACCGGGCTGGCGGCATTCTAGGCATGTCGGGCGGTCCCTTGCCCCTAGCTGGCGTCAAAGTCGTTGAGCTCGCCCGCATCCTGGCGGGGCCGTGGGCTGGCCAGACGCTAGCGGATCTGGGTGCAGAAGTGATCAAGGTCGAAAGCCCGCAAGGGGACGACACGCGTAAGTGGGGACCGCCTTTTGTCGAGAATGAGGAGGGGCAGGTTGACGCTGCCTATTTTCATGCCTGCAACCGGGGCAAACAAAGCGTTCTGGCCGATTTCAACAAGCCGGATGACCTCGCCTTCGTAAAGTGCCTGATCGCCGATGCCGACATTGTGATCGAGAATTTCAAGGTGGGCGGGCTGGTCCGCTTCGGTCTTGATTACCAGACGCTGGCAAAGGACCATCCCGCTCTGGTCTATTGCTCCATCACCGGGTTCGGGCAGACCGGCCCTTATGCCGCCCGCGCCGGATATGACGTCATCGTGCAGGGCATGAGCGGCATGATGGACCTGACCGGCGATCCTGATGGTCCGCCGCAGAAGATCGGCGTCGCACTGGCCGACTTAATCTCCGGGCTCTACGCGGTGATCGGTATCCAGTCCGCTCTGTCGCTGCGTGAGCGCACCGGGAAGGGCCAGCATATCGATATCGCCCTGCTCGATTCGATGGTGGGCGTGCTGGCCAACCAGGCGCAGAACCTTTTCGTCAGTGGGGTCGCGCCCCGACGCATGGGCAATGCCCATCCCAATCTGGCACCCTACCAGCCTTTCCCTGTTGCCGACGGCCACTTCATTCTGGCGGTCGGCAATGACGGCCAGTTTGCCCGCCTGTGCGAGATTGTCGACCGCGCCGAACTGGCATCCGATCCTGATTTTGCCACAAACCCGGCGCGTGTCGCCAATCGCGACAGGCTGATAGCTGAACTGGAAACAGCGTTTTCGGGCCGGACGAAGCAGGATATTCTCGCGGCTTGTGAAGCAGCTGGCATTCCCGCTGGCCCGATCAATGCGCTCGACGATGTTTTCGATGATCCGCAGGTGCTGGCCAGGGGCCTGCGGATCGACCTTCCGGGCGGAACGAGCGGCGTCCGCACGCCCATTCGCTTCAGTGACGCAGCGCTGCAATTGAATGTCCCTGCGCCGGCGCTGGGACAACATGACGAAACGGTCCGATGCAAGACCAAAACCCGCCCTATTTCCCCCTATGGAGCATAGCATGAACGCCTCTCTCGCCATGAAGGACCAGCGCAGCCTGTTTCACGCGGTCACCTCGATCGCCGACAATGCGAGCGCTGGCCCGTTCGTCCTCACCAAGGGCAAGGGCAGCATCGTCACCGACGAGCATGGCCGCGACTATATCGACATGGGCGCTGGCCTGTGGTGCGTGAACATTGGCTATGGTCGCAGCGAAGTGGCCGACGCGATTGCCGAAGCGACCCGCAGCCTGAACTTCCAGCATCTGTTCGGTGGCGCGGCATCAGTGCCAGCCATCGAACTGGCCGACAGGTTGCTGACCCTGTTCCGTACGCGCGCCAAAGCGCCGGAAATGGCGCGCGTGTTTTTTGGTTCGTCGGGATCGGACGCCAATGACACGGCTTACAAGCTGGTCCTCTATTACCATAATCTTATCGGCAAGCCGCTGAAGAAGAAGGTCATTTCACGTCAAGGCGCGTATCATGGCCTGACCTATGCCGCCGGCAGCCTGACCGGCATCGACGCATATCACAAGGCGTTCGACATGCCTGCGCCTGGCGTGCTCCATGTGGAGGCACCGCATCATTATCGCGGCGCGCGCCCAGGCGAGAGCGAGGCGGACTTTTCTGCTCGGTTGGTCGCCGACTTGCGTGCGACGATCGAACGCGAAGGGCCAGACACGATCGCGGCATTCTGGGCGGAACCGGTGATGGGCACGGGCGGCGTGATCCCTCCGCCGACCGGCTATTTCGAGGGTGTTCAGAAGCTGCTGGCCGAGCATGAGATATTGTTCGTGGCTGACGAAGTGATCACTGGCTTCGGGCGGACCGGCAGCTGGTTCGGGACTGGGCACTATGGCCTCAAGCCAGATATCGTCAATCTCGCCAAGGGGATCACCAGCGCCTACCTGCCACTGTCCGCGACGATCATCAGCAACCGGATCTGGGACGTACTGGAACACACATCCGCTACGGCTGGTGCGTTCATGCACGGCTTCACTTACTCCGGCCATCCGGTCTGCTGCGCCGCTGCGCTGGCCGTGCTCGACATCATGGAGAGCGAGGACGTGGTCAGCCCGGTCGCGGCAAAAGGCGAGCGACTGCTGGCGGGGCTGAGGAGCCGGTTGAAGGACCATCCTTTCGTCGGTGACATCCGCGGTGTAGGCTTGATGGCTGGTGTCGAATATATGGCCGATCCAGCTGCGAAAAGAGACTTTGCGGGCATGGCTGGCCACAAGATCGTGGCGGGCCATGCGCGGACCGAGGGTATCCTGACCAGGGCATTGCCGTGGATGCCGGTGACGGCATTCTCGCCGCCCCTGATCATCAGCGATGCCGAATTGGACGAGGCATTGGACCGCTATGTCGCCGCGGCGGAGCGGGCCATTCCGGCCTTGGAAGCAATGGCTTCGGCCTGACCGCAAGGATGCGGCATCGTTTGAAGGAGAGCATGCAATGACATTTGGATTTCGCTTGGAGGTGGCGGTCCTGCTCGGCCTGCTGGTCGCACCTGCCACGGTCCACGCGCAGCAGGAATTGCCTGTTCCATTGCAGGCCGGCGCGAAATCGGATGTGCCAGTGGCGACGCAGATCATGCGTTGGCACATGAACGATGGCGACGTGAACAGTTTTGCCTTTCGCAATATGGATCAACTGTTCACCACGCGGACGGTGGCCCACTCGGGCGCGCCATGGAGGTTCCCGAAGGTCGAGCGGCCAATGGACTTCACATATTCGTTCGGCGGTACGACATATTCGGCCGAGCAAGCGCTGGAGCGGACCTATACCAACGCACTGCTGGTCCTGAAGGACGGACGGATCGTCTCGGAAATATATCGCAACGGTTCGAACGAGCACACCCGTTTCATGGGGTGGTCGATGACAAAGTCGATCACGTCGATACTGGTAGGCGCGGCGCTGGAGGACGGTTTGATCTCGTCGATTGATGACGACATCACCCGATACCTGCCTGATTGAAGGGGGGCGGTTATGAAGGCGTGACCATTCGCCAGATCCTCCAGATGCGCTCTGGCGTGGATTATGAAGAGAGCTATGACTTCGCCAAGCCAGGTATCGCGGCGAGCAACCACATCAACGCGCTGGTGAAAAATGTGGTACGCTTTGCCGATGTTGCACGCACCATCAGGCGCAGATCGAAGCCAGGGGAGGTCTTCGCCTACAAAACCATCGATACCGCTGTGCTCGGCTGGCTGATCGAACGGGTAAGCCGGGGGTCGGTGGCCGCCTACACAGCCCGAAAGCTATGGGAGCCGCTGGGAGCGGAGGCGGACGGCTTCTATATCATGGACGGTCAGCCGGGCACGGGCCGCGAGTTCAGTGGTGCAGGCTTCAACGCCACCTTGCGCGATTGGGGGCGTTTTGGGCAGATGATGCTCGATGGCGGCATGGCCAATGGCAAGCACGTCGTCAGCGAGCAGTGGGTCAAGGCGGGGCAGACGCCGGCTGGCGAGCGGGAAGGGCCTGAAGGCGGCTATGGCTATCAGTGGTGGACCATGGCCAATTCGCCTGCTTACTCGGCGATTGGTTTGCAGGGCCAATATGTCTATATTGATCCTGCCAGCCGCACGGTTGTGGTCAAGCTCAGCTATTTTCCACCGACCGGTGGCCAAGTAATGCAGGAAACGCTGGCTTTCCTTGCGGCAGCGTCCGCGTGGCAGCCTGCAAAATTACGCTGCGCTGAAAGCGGCCGCTGTTTGATGGCGGGGAGTGCCCCCCTCAATCTCTTGTGCTGGCTTTCCGTCGCAATGCCGCCCTTTCGCTATGCCTTGGTAGCGAACACTGCATATCGCTCTCGCCAGGCCGCCACCTCGTCTTTCAAATGTGCAGGCGCTGCGGCGCCTGATATGACGAGGGTGGCGACATCATTTTCGGGGTGCATCAGCATCTTCTTGGCGCCGTCAGTAAACCAGACAGGCACCAACCGATCGCAAAGCCTGTCTAGAATGGATCGGGCTATGCCATTTTCTATGGCATCGCTGCCAGGCAGCAGGCGAACCAATATGGACACGCCTTCGAAACAATTTCGAGGTTGGCGGACGAAATCGAGCGACACCAAGATGCCGGACAGGTCGGGACGGGCTTCGTCCGGCATGTCGGCGATCCTGCGCCAAGCACAAAACCAGGTCCGGCAAATATGCGGACGCACGGCATGAATACTGCATCCTTGAGCGGTGAGTTGAGGACAGCTTTTGCCAGCCGGCTTCTGGAAATCGGACGTATCGACAGTCAAAACGGTGCAGCAGATCGTGCAATCGCCGCAATCCCGGTTTGAGAGGACGGGGCCGAGGAGAGTAGTTTCCAGATCTTTCTCTATGTCCATGGGCGCTGGGTGCCGCGGCTCTGCCTGGAATGCAAGCGAGATCAGGCACGCAAGGTCCGGGGAAAAGTCCAACAGCGAATGGCAGCAGAGTGCGCCAACGCACAAGTCTTGTGCCAAAACCATCCCAACCGCCAATTCAACCTGTCAACCGGGCGAGGAGCCCGCCTGAACGGTCACGGACTATGATATGTCAAACGGCGTTCAAAAGGGACCCCCGATCGGCGTCGAAGAGGGACCCCCTTTTCAGATAATATGATGCTGGTTTGTTGAAGATGGCCTTGCGCTGCGTGCGGCGGAGGGCGGGCGTAGCCCGACCGGAGGCGCGCGCAGCGCAAGATAGATTTTTGAAGGCGCCGAAGGTGGCTGTCAGCTGCGGTTTTTGAAGCGCCAGCTGTCGTTGCCCGTCTCGACGATATCGCAGTGGTGGGTGACGCGGTCGAGCAGCGCCGTGGTCATCTTGGGATCGCCGAACACGGTCGGCCATTCGCCGAAGGCGAGGTTCGTGGTGATGATGACGCTGGTCCGCTCATAAAGCTTGCTGATGAGGTGGAACAGCAACTGCCCTCCCGAGCGGGCGAACGGCAGATAACCGAGCTCGTCGAGAACGATCAGGTCGAGCCGCGACAGCTGCGCCGCCAGGGTCCCGCCTTTGCCGATCCGGGTCTCCTCTTCGAGGCGTGTCACCAGATCGACGGTGTTGAAGTAGCGGGCGCGAGCGCCCCTTCGCACGACATTGGCGGTGATCGCGATGGCGAGGTGGGTCTTGCCTGTCCCCGTGCCGCCGACCAGCACGATATTGCGGCGAGGCGGGAGGAAGGAGCCATCGTGAAGGGAGCGGATCATCTCCTCATTGATCGGTGTGCCCTCGAAGCTGAACCGCTCCAGGTCCTTCACCACGGGCAGCCTCGCAGCCGTCATCCGATAGCGGATGGAGGCTGCATCCCGGTGGGTCGCCTCAGCACGGAGCAGGTCGGTCAGTATCTCCATGGTGGTGCGCTTGCGCTGGAGGCCGGTGGTGACCGCCTCGTCGAACGCCGCCGCCATGCCCTTGAGTCCGAGGCCGCGCATCGTGTCGATCATATCATGCCGCTGCATCATAGCCTCGCAGCAGATCATAGCGGGCACAGTCGGCGAGCGGAGGATGCTGCAGCATCCGGTCTTCCGAAGTGACGATGCTGTGGGGTGTCGCCGGCTCGCGGCGCCGGGAGAGGATGTTGAGGATCAGCTCGTCGCTGGCCGTTCCGTTCGCCAACGCTTCGCGCACGGCAGCCTCTACCGGCTCCAGGCCATCGGTGAGCACCGCCGAGAGGACCCGCACGAACCTGCGATCGGCCTCGTCCCCGGTGCCGAGCCTTCGCCGTAATCGGTGCAGGGCGGGCGGCAGATCCCAGTCCTGGAACGGTGCGCCGTTACGCAGCGCGCCGGGCTTGTGCGCGAGGACCGGCAGATAATGCCAGGGATCGTATATCGTGCGGTTCCGACCGAAGTGGCGCTCATGCTCCCCGACGATCGCATCGCCGCAGCGTATGACGATGCGATCGGCATAGGAGCGCACCTGAACGGTCCGGCGTGCGGCCGTCGACATGACCGAGTAGCGGTTGCGATCGAAGCTGATGAGGCAGGTGCCGGTGACGGCATGCTCGCTCTCATGGAAGCCGTCGAACGGTGCCAGGATCGGCTGCAGGGCCGGTCGCTCCATATCCAGCGCCTCGGCGACGGTAATATCCCCGCGTTCGGGATGGGCATGATGCTCGGCCCAGCGCCGGCACTCGGCCTCCAGCCACCCGTTGAGCTCGGCCAGGCTGGCGAACCGGAGCCGCGGCTGGAAGAAGCGGCCTCGGATTGTCTGGACCTGCTGCTCGACCTGGCCCTTCTCCCATCCCGCCGCCGGCGAGCAGGCGGTCGGCTCGACCATGTAATGATCGGTCATGATCAGGAAGCGGCGGTTGAACACACGCTCCTTGCCGGTGAACACGGCCGTCACCGCCGTCTTCATATTATCGTAGATACCGCGTCGCGGCACACCGCCGAAGAACGCGAACGCCCGGGCATGGGCATCGAACAGCATCTCCTGGCCCTCGCGCGGATAGGCCCGGACATAGGGTGCGCGCGAGTCGCAGAGACGCATATGCGCCACCTTCACCCGCATCGGCTTGCCGGCGATCTCCACATCCTCGTGGCTCCAGTCGAACTGGTAGGCCTCACCCGGCTGGAAGGTCATCGGGATGAACGCCGGTGCGCCTTCGCCAGCATCCTTCCGCCGCGCAGCACGCCAGCGCGCCGCATAGCGGCGCACCGCATCATAGGATCCATCGAACCCCTCGCGCACCAGCAGGTCATGGATACGCGTCATCCGTAGCCGATCGCGGCGGCCGCGACCTTCGTTCTCCTCAAGCAGCGCATCGAGACGATCCTGATAAGGACCGATCCGCGGCAGCGGCTGGACTTTGCGCTGATAGTTGAACGCCGCCTCCGGCGACCGGATCGCTTTGCGGACGACCTTCCGCGACAAACGAAGGTCACGAGCGATCGCCTTGATCGCCTTACCCGCTGCATGCTCACGCCGAATCCGAACCACTGTCTCCACGATCAACATCCCGTTCTCGCCAACTGATCAAAACCAGTCGGCCGACTAAATCCCCGGGATGAAGGGGTCCTTTTTGCACGCCGATCACCCCACGAAGGGGGTGCCTATTGCACGCTGATCCTCAGCGTTGCAGCAAGAAGCCGAACGGAGCCTGGTTACCGATTTCCTCTTGGGCGACTATAGCCTCGCCGACGCAGCATTGACGCCGTTTCTTGCGCGAATGGAATTGCTGGGACTGCTGCTCCCTGAGGCAGAAGGGCCCCGCCTGCATCAATGGTGGAAGCGGGTTCAGAACCGTCCGTCTTTCGAGATTGCCGTCACCGCCGCTGCACCCGAAAATGCCGATCAGATCCGGCAACTCGCCGCCGCGGCGCAGGAGCAGATCGCAAGTCGCTACGCAAGGTGACGACTTCGGGGGCGTCGGGGCGGAGGTCTTGTTCCGCTGGTGTCCAACGTCAATAGCTCAGGGCCAGCTGCTCGCGGCACCATTGCGGGACGCAAACCGCGCTTCAGCAGCAGCGATCCGCTCTGCATAGGCTTCCATCGCGGTCTCCTTGATCGGCCCATAGCCACGCACGGCGTCAATTTCGTCCAGCAGTGCAGCCGCTTCCGGCAGATTTGCATCGCTCAGCCCATCGAGCGTGCGCTCCGCTAGTTGCTCATAGTCGCCAATGAGCTTGCGCTCCGCACGGCGCTCCGCTGTCATGCCGAAAGGGTCGCACATCGTTCCGCGCAGGAATTTCAGGCCTTTCAGGAAACGCAATGCGGGCAGCATCAACCATGCGGGAAATTCGCGCTTGGCCGGCCGCCCATCGCGCCCGCGTCCGCCCAGAAAGGGAGGCGCCAGATTGAAGCTCAGGCGCGCGCCTTCGGCGAAACTCTCGCGCAAACGCGCGTGCAGCTTCGGATCGACCAGCATCCGCGCAACCTCATACTCATCCTTGATTGCCAGCAATTTGGCATAGTTGCGCGCAAAGATGGTCGTCAGAATAGTTGAATCGGGAACCGCCGCGCTTTCACGCGCCTGCACCGCCGAAACGCGTTCGCGGTAGCGCTGCGCAAGTGCTTCGTTCTGATAGGTGGCAAGGTGCGCGGAACGATGCGCCACGATCGCTTCCAATGTGTTGGGTACGGCATCCTCGACGTCTGGCCGAGGCATCATTGCCGTCACCCGACCGGGATTGGCGACCAAAAGGCGTCCTAGACGAAAGGCATTGTGATTGAGACGGACCGCGACGCCGTTCAGCGTGATCGCCTGTTCCATCGCCGCAACCGAAACCGGCAACAGGCCCGATTGCGCCGCCATGCCCACGACCATCAGATTGGCAGCAATGGTGTCGCCGGTCAGGCCAAGCGCGAGCGCCGTCGCATCGACCTGTTGCATGCGCTCCGCGCCGATCTTTTCGGCAAGATGCGCGACCAGCACTTCGCTTTGCGGAACAGCGTCGCGATCGAATTGAAACGCCACCGTCGGAACCACCGCTTCATTGGCAATGGCACGGCTTTTCGGCGACAGCGTCGATGCTGATTCGGGCGAAAGCGCCGCGACCAGATCGAAGGCGAGCAGCAGGTCGGCCTCTCCGCTCCCCAGCCGCTGCGTATGCAGATCGTCCGGTGTGTCTGCGATGCGGATGTGGCTGAACACCGCACCGTTTTTCTGAGCCAGTCCCGTCATGTCGAACAGGGATGCTGCGCGTCCGTCGATATGCGCCGCCATGCCGATCAGGGCACCCACGGTGATGACGCCCGTGCCGCCGATGCCTGCAACCATGATGTTGTATTTGCCCGGCACCACCTTGGGCGTTTCAAGTGAATCGAACAGCGCGTCCGTCAGTGTGACACCGCTCGGCGTTCGCGGCTCGGCATCGCGGATGGTGATGAACGACGGGCAAAATCCGTCGGCGCAGCTATAATCCTTATTGCAGCTCGACTGGTCGATCGCGCGCTTGCGGCCAAACGGGGTTTCCCGCGGCAGGATACTGACGCAGCTCGATTGGACCGAACAATCGCCGCAGCCTTCGCAAACATCTTCGGCGATGAACATCCGCTTGGGCGGATTAGGGAAATTGCCGTGCTTGCGACGGCGTCGCTTCTCTGCCGCGCACGTCTGCTCATAGATCAGCACCGTGCAGCCCGGCGTTTCGCGCAGCATCCGCTGTACGCTGTCCAGCTCGTCGCGATGCTCGATGGTTACCACCTTCGGCATGGTCCGGTCGCGACGATGGTGATCGGGATTGTCGCTCAGGACGACCACCTTGCCGACACCTTCGTGCAGAAGCTGCTGTGCGATTTCCGAAACCGATAAAGGGCCATCGACAGGCTGGCCACCCGTCATGGCAACGGCATCGTTGTAGAGGATCTTGTAGGTAATGTTGACGCCGGAGGCGACCGCTGCCCGGATCGCTAGCAATCCGGAATGATAATAGGTGCCGTCGCCCATATTCTGAAAAATGTGCGGGGTGTCGGTGAAGGGCGCCAGCCCCATCCAGTTGGCGCCCTCGCCCCCCATCTGAGTCCGCAGCATCGCCTTGTCGGGGGTGACGAAGTTGACCATCGTGTGGCACCCGATGCCGGTCATCGAAACGCTGCCGTCAGGGATTAGTGTCGAGCGGTTGTGCGGACAGCCCGAGCAGAAAAACGGGCTCCGCTTCAGACTGGCTATATGGGCATTGTCGGGGCGGGCGGACGTAAGGTGCGCAATCGCCCGATCGATTGCCGCGTCGCGAATGCCGAGTTCGGCCAGCCTGCCCGCAATCAGCCGCGCGATATCGGCGGGATCGAGCTGAACGACGGACGACAGTAGTGCCCGTCCGCTTTCATCCTTTTTCCCAATCAGAAGCGGCGCATCGCGATCGTTGACGAGCGCCTCGGCGATCTGCACCTCGAGAAACGCCTTCTTCTCCTCGACCACCAGCAGCGTGTCGTGCCCGCTCGCGAATTCGGCGACACGCTCGCCGTCGAGCGGCCAGATGCACCCGACCTTGTACAGCGAGATGCCCATTGCCGCAGCGCGCACCGCGTCCAGGCCAAGCAGTTCCAGCGCCTGCATCACGTCGCCATGGCTCTTGCCGGTACTCACGATGGCAAGCCGCGGCGTCCCCGCACGAAAGACCGTTCGGTCGATCCGGTTGGCGCGAACGAACGGGATGACCAGCGGCAGTCGGTGCTCGACCACGATCTGTTCCGCGCGCAGCGGATTATAGGGTCGGATCGCAGCGTGCAGCCCTTCGGGCGGCCGCGATGCGATGGGTGGCAGCGCGGGCGCGAAATGTTCGAGGTCGATATCGATCGTAGCGGTCTGTTCGACCACTTCGTTGACGCACTTCACGGCAGTCCACAGACCCGAATGGCGCGAGAGCGCAAGCGCCAGCAATCCATAGTGCAGAATCTCGCTCACGTCGGCGGGATAGAAACAGGGGATCAGGCTCGCGGCAATAGCCTGTTCGCTTTGATGCGCGACGGTTGACGATTTGCCCCCATGATCGTCGCCATAGAACAGGACGACACCGCCTTTGGCATGAGCGCCCGCATAATTGCCATGCTTGAACGCATCGCCCGACCGATCGACCCCGGGACCCTTGCCATACCATGCGGCAAACACGCCATCATATCGAGCGCCGGGCAGCTGATCGATCTGTTGCGTGCCGGCGATGGCAGTCGCCGCTAGGTCTTCATTTACGCCAGGCTGAAACTTGATATGCGCCGCCTCAAGCCGCCTGGACGTCGACCATAGGGTCATGTCCACATTGCCCAGCGGCGATCCGCGATAGCCGCTGATATAGCCCGCCGTCTTCAATCCCGCCCGCGCATCGAGCGCGGCCTGCGTAAGCATCACGCGGGCCAGCGCCTGGGTGCCGTTCAGCATCACGCGCCCAGTGGTTACATTCCATTTGTCGTCTAGGGTGATTATGGTCATATCGGTCCCGTTTCTCGTCCGTGACCGTCTATCGGAAGCGCTGATGAAGCGCTGTCACCTGCATGACAGCGCAGATTGCTCTCCCCTGCCAACCGAAGGAGAAGGAGTGATGACTGAACGATATTCGGCATTCGATTTGCTGCAATGGCTTTCAAAGGACACCGCCGATGCGTTTCTGGCGGAAGGCAAAACGCGCCACTTTCCTGCACGCAGTTCGATCTATCTGCAGTCCGAAGAAGGCCGGGATATGTTCCGGCTTGTATCCGGGACGGTCAGACTGTCGCTGATCGGCGATGATGGCCGCGATCTTCTATACCAGTTGTTCAGCCCCGGCGATTGTTTCGGCACCAGCAGCGTCGTTGACGAAGAACCACGCCCCCATACCGCAGAAGCGTTTGACCACGTGACATTGCAGGTGTTCGACCGCGCGACGATAAACCGACTGCGGCAAGCGCATCCCGAACTGAACGATGCCCTGCTGAAGCTGCTGTCGCGGCATATGCGGCTGCTCAGCGACTATTTTGCGGCGGCTACGTTCGACGAAGTGTCGTCAAGGCTCGCCCAGCGCCTTCTCGACATTACGGAAACCTTCGGCGTTGCGCGCGACGATGGAATCGGTCTGTCCCGGCGGCTCTCGCAGTCCGAACTCGCGGCGATGGTTGGCACCGCCCGACAGACCGTAAACAAGGTGCTGCACGAGTTTCAGGAGTTAGGCATCATGTCGCTCCATCAGGGCTCCATGATATTCACCGACCTTGCCAAACTTCGCGAAATCGCACTGAAGGGCGCCCGGCTGCAACATTTCGCGGCGGTTTCATCCTGATACGGAACGTCACCGCGGATGCGTGCTTGGTCAAGATCACGTCCGTTGTCGGAAATGCAATGCCCTGACCTTCGTGCTCCATCACGTCCCGTCAAACATCAATCTCGGCAGCGTCAACACTCAAGGCGGAAGGGCTGAGAGAACGGCTGCTCACCCCTATGGTGCAGCGGCGCCATGACAGAAGCGCTTTGAGGACTAAGACCTTGGTCAGAAAATCCCGGAAGCGGTTGCGGTTGCCTCCCGCCGATGCGATGGAGGCGCCGGGTGTTCGTTTTCCATATGCAGGTGCGGGCAGGTATTCACGCTGGTCGGGCCGCCAGCGACCATTAGCCGTATTCGGACGATCATATCATGTACCACCCCCACGCGCACCCGAGCGCGATCCGGCGCTTTCTTGAAGCGCAGTCGTCCGCTGGAATCGTGCTGATGGGCGCTGCGGTCGCGGCACTGCTGATCGCCAACTCGCCCTTGGCGCAGGATTATGCTGCAATCCTCCATGCCAACGTCGGACCGCTTTCGCTGGAACATTGGATCAACGATGGTCTGATGACGATATTCTTCCTGCTGGTCGGGCTGGAGATCAAGCGAGAGATTCTGGATGGCCAGCTTTCCACATGGCCGCGGCGCGCCCTGCCAGGTGTGGCCGCGCTTGGCGGGATGATCGTTCCGGCGCTGATCTACCTTGGTTTTAATCGAGGTTCGACAGCAATCGGATGGGCGATCCCGGCGGCGACCGACATCGCATTTGCGCTGGGCGTCATCGCGCTTCTTGGAAGGCGGGTGCCGGGATCGCTGCGCATATTTCTGGCTGCGCTGGCGATCATTGATGATCTGGGTGCGGTGATCATCATCGCTGCTTTTTACACGTCTGGCCTTTCGCTGCCTTATCTTGCGGGCGCGATCCTCGCGATTTTTGTCCTGATCGGGTTTAACCGTTTCGGGGTTCGCCGCTTGTCGCCCTACCTGCTGGTTGGGCTGCTCCTCTGGCTACTGATATTGTGGTCGGGCCTGCACGCGACGCTGGCTGGCGTCATACTTGCCTTTGCCATACCGATGGAGCGCACCCCTGGCCGCTCCGACGCTGACTGCGACAGCCCCTTGCATCGTCTCGAGCGCGCGCTGCAAAAGCCCGTCGGCTTTATCGTTGTTCCGATTTTCGGCTTGGCGAATGCTGGCGTGCCGTTGCTCGGATTGCCATCCGGCGCGTTGATGGCGCCCGTCACATTCGGTGCCGCCGCCGGGCTGATATTCGGGAAGGCGATCGGCGTGTTTTGCTTTTCATCCTTGGCTGTCCGCATGGGGATAGCGGATTTTCCCGCCCATGCGAGCCGTATCCAGATGCTGGGCATAGCGCTTCTTTGCGGTATTGGCTTTACGATGAGCATCTTCATCACGCTTCTTGCGTTTCCCGACAGTCCATTGCTGCAAGCGCAGGCCAAGATCGGCATTTTGACGGGGTCGTTTGTCTCCGGGCTGATCGGCTTTGCCGTGCTGCATCGGGCGGGTAATGTGGCGCTACATGCATCGGGGGACATGGCGGAATGAGCATGGAAGGATTGACCGAACGCGCATATGTCGCGGGCAGGCGGGTGAATGCGGGGCTGGCCCGGCTGGCCCTGTATCGCTGGTGGCGGCGGCGCGTCGTCGGGACAATCGACCATCAGGCGGTCGTCGCCCGCATCATCGACGAAAGTGGATGGTCGCCCCGCTATGCTTTCATGACGATGATGTCCGCGGGCATTGCGGTGCTCGGCCTGCTGCTATCATCCCCGGCGGTTGTGATCGGCGCGATGCTGATCTCGCCATTGATGAGTCCAATTCTGGGCTTCGGATTCAGCCTCGCGCTGTTCGATTTCGCCGAGATGCGGCGATCGCTTTTGGCGCTTGCCATCGGCTCCTTCGCTGCCGTTGCCTTCACGGCGCTGATTGTGACAGCCTCGCCATTGCAGGCGCCCACGGCGGAGATTGTCGCGCGCACGCGCCCCAATCTCTTTGACCTTGGCGTCGCGCTGTTTGCCGCGCTGGCCGGCAGCTTCGCGATCATTCGCGGCCGGGGCGAGACGATCGTGGGCGTCGCCATCGCCACGGCGTTGATGCCGCCGCTCGCCGTAGTGGGCTATGGTCTTGCGACCTGGAACCTGCCGGTGCTGGGGGGCGCGCTTGCGCTATTTGTCACCAACTTCATTACCATCTCGCTCTCCGCAACGGTGATGGCGCGCTATTATGGCTTCGGGCATCATCTCTCCAGCCGCCAGAGTTGGGCGCAGACCGTGGTGCTGCTGCTCGTCTTTGCCGTCATGGCCGTGCCGCTCGGCCTGTCGCTCAACCGCATTGCCCGTGAGGCGCTGACGATATCCAGCGTTCGATCGTTGCTGAACGAACGCTTCGGCGGCGATGCGCGCGTGACCCAGTTGGAAGTGGCGTTCGACCGCAATCCCAATGTCGTCCGTGCGGTCGTCATCACGCCACGCAATCGGACCCAGAGAACCGCGGATCTGCAGCAGGCGATCGAGACGGCGCTTGGCTATCCGGTTCGGCTCGATATCGATCAGATCCTGCTCGAACCGGGCGCCGGCGCGCTCGACGCGCAGCGCGAGGAATTGCGGCAAGCGGGCGAACAGACAAATTTGGAGGCGCAGCGCATGGCCGCGCTGGCGCGGATGATCGCCCTGATCACCGGAGTTGCCAGCGATGATGTGACGATCGACCGCGATCACCGCCGCGCGACCGCAGCCGCCGTTCCGCTGCCGGGCGCGACCGTCGCCACCTATCGCACATTGGAGGAACGCGCCGCAGCCGAAACCGATGGCTGGCACGTTGCGATCGTACCGCCGCAAGGCCCGTTGCCGGAGATCGCCTTCGCCGATAATGTCGATACGCTCGATCCATCGGCGCGCGCTGCAGTGCTGACGTCCATCTGGGCGGCACAACGCTGGAACGTGCCGATGCTGGCTGTGCCCGGATTGCCGGTCGGCGAACCGCCAGCACGTCCCAACCTGACCCAACGCCGCGCCATGACCGTGGCCGCCCTGCTGGCGACGCAGGGCATCCGTGCCGCCCCCGCGCCGGGCGGGGGGCAACGCTTCAGCCTGTCTATCGGGGACGCACAATGATCGGCGGCCTCAGGCTGACGCCGTTTGACGCGGCAGCGATCCTCATCGTCCTGGCCGCCGCTCTTGGATATTTCAACTATCGCTATCTGAAGCTGCCCTCGTCGATCGGGTTGACCGTGATGGGTGCGATTGCTTCATTGCTCGTGGTCGGGATCGACCGAATTCTGCCCGGCGCGGACTTTGCGCGCGATGTCGTTCGGTTCATCGCCGGCATTGATTTCCACACCACGTTGATGGACGGGATGCTTTCCTTCCTGCTGTTCGCGGGCGCGCTCCACGTCGACTGGGGGGAGATGCGGCGCGGGCGCTGGCCGATCATTGTGTTGAGTACGATTGGTGTAGCCCTTTCCACCGCCCTTGTCGGTGGTGGCTTCCTGCTGCTCGCCCGCGCGATCGGGTTCGATTTGCCAGCGATCTGGTGCTTCGTGTTCGGGGCGCTCATCAGCCCGACCGATCCGGTGTCGGTGATGGGGGTACTCAAACGCGCGAACGTCTCGCCCACGCTGGAGGCGACTGTGGCCGGTGAGAGCCTGTTCAATGATGGTGTCGGCGTTGTGATCTTCACCATTCTCCTGGCGTCCGCCCTGTCTGGCGATGCATTCTCAATGGCCCATGCGGCAGAACTATTCGCGGTGGAGGCAGGCGGCGGCGTGCTGCTTGGACTGATTGTCGGGTGGCTGGCGTTCCGGATGATGCGTTCGATCGACGACTATAAGGTCGAGGTTTTGATCAGCCTTGCAGTCGTGATGGGCGGCTATGCGATTGCCCGGCCGCTGCATGCCAGCGGCCCGGTAGCGATGGCGGTGGCGGGGCTCATCATCGGCAATGCCGGGGTCGCGCATGCGATGAGCGAGACGACGCGCGATTATCTCCATAAATTCTGGGATCTGATCGACGATATATTGAACACTGTGCTGTTCCTGCTGATCGGGCTGGAGGTTGTGACGATCCCCGCTGATTTGCGGCTCCTCGTCCTCGGACTGGCTGCCATTCCTCTGGCGCTCGTAGCTCGCTCGCTGTCGGTGTTGCTGCCGCTTCGTGCGATCCGGCCAGGGCACCGATATGGCCGGGTTGTGCCGGTCACCCTGATCTGGGGCGGCTTGCGTGGCGGCATCTCAATTGCGCTGGCGCTCGGATTGCCCGATGGGCCTGCGCGTTCGGTGATCCTTGCCGCCACTTATGTCGTCGTCCTGTTCTCCGTCATTGTTCAGGGCGGCACGATCAAGCGGGTGCTGGAACGGCTCACTGCTGCCGATGCGAGGAACCAGTCATGAAGGCACGCCTGCTGCGACTGTCCAACGACCTGCGCGAAAGCTACTGGTTCGTGCCGACGATCATGGCCATCGCCGCTCTGCTGCTGGCGTCGGGAATGGTCTATGTCGACAGCCACGCTGGTTCGACCTGGATGGACGGGATGCCGTGGCTCTATGCCGCGCGTCCCGATGGTGCCCGCGCCCTGCTGTCCTCGATCGGCGGGTCGATGATCGGGGTGGCCGGCACCACCTTTTCGGTGACGATCGCCGCCGTTGTCTACGCCTCCGGCCAGTATGGCCCGCGCTTGCTCAGCAACTTCATGTCCGATCGCGGTAACCAGGTAACGCTGGGTACCTTTATCGCGACCTTCGTCTATTCGCTGACGGTGTTGCGCACGATACGATCGGCCGGGGAAAGCGGCGCGAGCGCACCCGCATTCGTGCCGCAACTGGCGCTGCTGGTGGCGTTGATCCTCGTCCTCTGTTCGATCGCGGTGCTGATCTTCTTCATTCACCATGTGCCGATGCGGATACATATCAACAATGTGATCGAACGCATTGGCGACCGATTGATTGAGGAGATAGACTCCCGCTTTCCGACTTATATAGGCGAAGCGCCCGGCGAGCGCCCGGACAATCCTTCTGTTCCCTCCGCCTTCCGCGAAGACGCGACCTCTGCCGAATATGAGCGCCGGACGCCTGTTCGATCGAAGAACATCGGCTATATCCAGTTGATCGACGAAGGCACGCTGCTCGCGGCCGCGCGTGAGCATGATCTGGTGATCCGCCTGCAATATCAGTCCGGCGACTTCGCGCATAATGGCAGCGTGCTGCTGGAAGCCTGGCCCGCCGAACGATGCGGTGAGGATGCGGTGAAGGCGTTGCGTGAAGCCTTCGCGGTCGGCGCGCGGCGCACGGCTCTCCAGGATCTGCGCTTCCTGATCGATGAACTGGTGGAGATTGCGGCGCGCGCCCTTTCGCCGGGGGTCAATGACCCGTTCACCGCGAACAGCTGCCTCGACTGGCTTGGCGCGGCGATGGCGGAACTGGCCCGACGCGACCTTCCATCGCACCTGCGCACTGACGAAGACCATGCGCTGCGGGTCATTGCCTATCCGGTGACGTTCGACGGCTTCATTGACCGCGCGTTCGGTGCACTTGCCCAATATGCCAGTGCGGACAGGATCGCGGGTAAGCGCTTCCTGGAGGCGCTCGGCGATGTCGCGCTTAGCTGCGACGATGCTGGGCGGATTGCCACGCTTGTTGACGAGGCGCGCGCGTTTCGGACGCTGGCGGAGGGGAAGCTGGACGGGGCGTGTCGCGACGTGGTTGTCGGTCGCGCCGACCTTCTGCTCCGGGCGTTGGCGGCTCCGGATTACAAACGCCGGCTACGGGACGATATTGGTTGGCTGGGCGGCTCCGCATGATTATCGCATTTGCCGGGCGGCTTTGCCTGACTTCCGCAGTGTTACGCGCTATGGCGGACGGATCATGGTGAATCTTCCCGAACAGGCGCGCGATCTGCTGCGCGAACATGGCCCCACCGCGCCCGTATGGCGGCGACGTGTCGCTATTCTTGGCGGCGCAGTCACGATCGGCCTGGTCGCTCTGCTGTTCGCGCATCTCGCCGACTGGGCGGGCGAACGCTTTACCGTCCTTGCCATGCGCTGGTGGTGGGCGCCGCTGATCGTCACGCCGCTGGGCTATGCCGCCATTGCCGGCATCACCGCTCGCCTCGCGCCTGCGGCGCGCGGGTCGGGCATACCGCAAGTCATGGCGGCGACGCGCGATCCCGATCATGCCATGTCGGCGCTCGTGTCGGCGCGGATCGTCATCGTAAAGCTTGGCCTGACGATCGGCACGCTGCTTGTTGGTGCATCGACCGGGCGTGAGGGCCCAACCGTTCAGGTCGCGGCGTCGATCATGGGCTATGCGCACCGGATCATGGCCATCCCCCTGCGCGCGTCGGTGTTTATCGCAGGTGGCGCAGCTGGCGTCGCTGGCGCTTTCAATACCCCGCTTGCCGGCGTTGCCTTCGCTATCGAGGAACTGGCCGCCGCCTATGAACAGCGCATGACCTTGCTCGTCATGACCGCCGTGCTCATCGCGGGCATGACCAGCCTCGGCCTGTCGGGCGACTATGTCTATTTTGGTGTGATGCGGCAGACGCTGTCAGTGCGTGAGACGATGCTGGCAGCGCCCTGCGCTGGCGTGCTGGGCGGGCTGATGGGTGCGTTCTTTTCGCGCGCTGTACTGGTGACAGGGCGCACGCGCTGGTCTCCCGTCGCGTGGCTGCGGGCGCGACCGATGCTGTTCGCCGGGCTGCTTGGCGCCATCGTCGCGATCATCGGGGTCGCCACCGGGCTGACATGGGGCACCGGCTACAGCGCGGCGCGTGCGATCATCACCGGGGCCGATGCGCCCCACTGGTATGGCTTGGCCAAGCTGGCGACGACGCTTGCAACGGCGGTGTCGGGCATGCCCGGCGGTATCTTCGCGCCGTCTCTGTCGGTCGGCGCAGGTGTCGGCGACATGCTTCGCTGGCTGTTCCCGACCTATCCGGGTGGCGCGATCGTGCTGCTGGGAATGGTCGCTTACTTTACCGGCGTTGTTCGCGCACCGCTGACTGCGGTCATAATCATCTCGGAAACGACGGCCAGCCGCGGCTTGATGATGCCGCTGCTCGCCTCGGCGCTGATCGCCGATGTGGTTGCACAGACCGTCTCGAAGGAGCGGCTTTACCACGCGCTCTCGCTTTCATTCCTGCCACCGCCGGCCGAGACAGATGCGGAAGCGGAGTCCGCTCGTCACGATCCGGCAGAAACGCCTAGATCATGACAATGGGCAGACCTGAGCCAGGGTAGGGCAGGGCATCGGGCCGACGGCCGAGCCATTACACCAGCCAGTAACGCAGTCCCAGCGATACCAGCAGCAGCGCGGCAACGCTCGCCGTCCATATGCCGACGAACCAGCCGAGCCTCACCAGGTGCGCGCGCATCAATGATATCCTTCGCTGTCGACCTTGCCCCGGAACACCCAATAGGCCCAGGCGGTATAAGCCAGGATCACCGGCACCAGAACGGCCCCGCCCACCAGCATGAACAACTGGCTGCGATAGGGGGCCGCCGCTTCCCAGATCGTGACGCGGGCAGGGATGACATAGGGCCATATCGAAATCCCCAGTCCCAGCAGGCAAAGGCCAAACAGCGCGAGCGCCCAGAGAAAAGGCTGCGCGTCCTTGCGCTGCGACAGGCTGCGATAGAATAGCGCGGTGACGATGACGGTCGCCAGCGGCACCTGCGCTGTGGCAAGGATGCCGGGCCAGGAGAGCCAGCGGCTCTGATAGCTCGCCTCCAATGTCAATGTGGCCAGGCTGACCGCGCCGATCAGAATGAGCAGCGCGATGCCCAGCCGTCCGGCATAGGTCACCACCTGCCGCTGCAACCCGCCTTCCGTCTTCCAGTTGAGCCAGCAGGCACCCAGCAGGGCGTAGCCCACCATGAGGGCAACCCCGGTCAGCAGCGAGAAGGGCGACAGCCATTCCCACCAGCCACCGGCATAGGCGCGTCCCTCCACGCTGATCCCCTGCAACAATGCGCCCAGCGCCACACCTTGGGCAAAGGTCGCCACTGCCGAACCGCCGGTAAAGGCGCGGTCCCACATCGCCCTGTGGGCCGGATCGCGCCAGCGAAACTCGAACGCCACGCCGCGCAGGACAAGGCCCAGCAGCATTGCGATCAGCGGCGCATACAGGGCGGGCAGGATGATGGCATAGGCGAGGGGAAAGGCAGCGAGCAGGCCGCCGCCGCCCAGCACCAGCCAGGTTTCGTTACCGTCCCATACCGGCGCGATGCTGTTCATCGCCGTGTCGCGATCTTTTCCCACCTTGAACAGCGGGAAGAGGATGCCGATGCCAAGGTCGAATCCATCCATCACGACATAGGCGATGATCGCAAAGCCGATGATGGCGGCCCAGATGACAGTCAGGTCGATCATCCTTCGCCTCCTTCGATGGCGGGTGCAGGTGTGATGCCGGCGGTGCGGATCGGCGCGCCGTCCAGCGTACTTTCATGCGCTTGCGGTGGCTTCCTCATAAGGTGCAGAAGATACCAGATGCCCATGCCGAATACGCTGAAATAGACAAGGACGAACGCCAGCAGCGATGCTGCGACCGCGGGCGCATCCAGCGGCGAAGCGCTGGCGGTAGTGCGTAGCAGGCCATAGACGGTGAAGGGCTGCCGCCCGACTTCGGTTACGATCCAGCCGGCCAGCACTGCGATGAAACCCGATGGTCCCAGCAGTAACGCCGCGCGATGCAGCCACGTCCATTCATGCAATTTGCCGCGCCAGCGGGCGATCAGGCTCCACAGACCAAGGCCCAGCATTGCAAGCCCTAAGCCGACCATGACGCGAAACGCCCAGAACACGATACCCACCGGGGGCTGATCGGCATCGGGTACGCTGTCCAGCCCCTTCATAGGGGCATTCAGATCATGTTTGAGGATTAGCGACGACGCCTTGGGGATGGAGATGGCGTAATCGACGCGCTTCCTCGCGCTGTCGGGAATGCCGAACAGGATCAGCGGCGCACCGTCAGGATGGCTCTCATAATGGCCTTCCATCGCCATCACCTTGACCGGCTGATGCTCCAGCGTGTTGAGGCCATGCATGTCGCCTGCAAATATCTGGATTGGTGCGACGATCGCCGCCATCCACATCGCCATGGAAAACATGGTGCGCGCGCCGGGATTGGTCCGGTCCTTGAGGAGGTGCCAGGCGCCGACGCCACCGACCGCAAAGGCCGTCGTCAGATAGGCGGCCAACACGGTATGGACCAGCCGGTAGGGAAAGCTGGGATTGAATATGATCGCTGTCCAGCTTGGGCCTGGCAGGAACTGTCCGTTCGCGCCGATCTCATAGCCTGTCGGCGTCTGCATCCAGCTGTTGACCGACAATATCCAGAAGGCCGAAATGAAGGTGCCGATCGCGACTGCGCACGTAGCCGTGAAATGCAGCTTGCGCCCCACCTTGTTGATGCCGAACAGCATGACGCCCAGAAAGCCGGCCTCCAGGAAGAAGGCAGTCAACACCTCATAGGCCATCAACGGGCCAATGATCGGGCCGGCCTTATCGGAAAAGACCGACCAGTTGGTGCCGAACTGATATGACATGACCAGGCCCGATACCACGCCCATGGCGAATACGACCGCGAAAATCTTGAGCCAATAGCGGAACAGATTGGCGTAAACGCCCTTGCCGGTCGCCAGCCATAGTCCCTCCAACACCATCAGATAACTGGCAAGGCCTATGGAAAAGGCAGGAAACAGGAAGTGAAAACTCACCGTGAAGGCGAATTGCGCGCGGGCAAGAAGCAGTGCGTCAAGCGAGTCGAACATGGGCATGTCCTTTCACCCGCCATGTAGCAGGCGGGGAGGGGGAAGGGGATTGGTCAGATTGTCATGCCGGGCAAAAAGGCAGCCGCGCTGCGCCAGAGCATGTAGAGGGCGACGATGAAGATCAGCCCGGCAAACACCATGGTCAGCCGGCCCGTCTTGCCGCCCAGCGTTTCGGCCAACCGCGTGCCACCAATGCTGCCGACAACACCACCGACCACGAATATCCCAGCGAGCGGCCAGTTGACCAGACCCGAAAAGGCGTAGTTCGCGGCCGTTGTGAGGCCAAAAGCCGTCACCGCGACAAGCGACGTGCCGACCGCCATCAACATGGGCATGCCCGTCGATGCCACCAGTCCGGGCACGATCAGGAAACCGCCGCCAATCCCGAAAAAGCCGGAAAATAATCCCGACCCCAATCCATAGGTAACGACCTTGGGCGCCTTTTCCCGATTGCATTCGGCCCCAGGATTGCCCGGATTGCCGCGCCCTTTCAGCATCAGCACACCGACGAGCAGCATGACCAATGCAAAGAGGAACAGCAGCTTGTCGCCATCGACCATCTTGCCAAAGGTCGATCCGGCGAGCGCGCCTACGATCCCGGCCGCCGCATAGATGCCGCCGCACCGCCATTTGACATGATGCGCGCGGGCATGGCTGGCGAGGCCAGCCGCCGCATTGGCCGCGACAGCCAGAGCGCTGGTGCCGATGGCGACATGGGCGTTGGGCACGCCGACCAGATAGACCATCAACGGCACGGCGAGGATCGATCCGCCCCCGCCGACAAGGCCCAGCACGAAGCCGACCAGACCGCCCGACAGGCCGCCCAGCAGATATTGCATGTTCGTCATCATGACTGCGCGCCGATCAGGCAGGGCTTTACCATCCACTCGCGCCCCTTGAGCATCCCGTGCCAGTAGACGGGCGGCAGGATCGTGTCCTTCAGCAGCCAGGACAGGCGCGAAGGCCGGGTGCCATCGATCAACCAGTTGGGGAAGCTTGGCATCAACTTGCCGCCATAGCCAAATTCAGCCAGCACGATCTTGCCTGCCTCGACCGTCAGCGGGCAACTGCCATAGCCGTCATAGATCGCGACAGGCGGCTGGCCATCCAGTGCCGCCAGCGCGTTGACCGCGACCACCGGCGCCTGCTTGCGCGCGGCCGCCATGGTTTTGGCATTGGAAGCCGAACAAGCGTCGCCCAGAGCGTAAATGTCCGGATAGCGCGGGTGGCGGAGCGTGGCTTCATCCACCTCGACAAAGCCAGAGGCCGCCGCCAGCGGGCTATGGCGGATGAAATCGGGGGCCATTTGTGGCGGCACGACGTGGATCATGTCGAACCGCTCGGCCACGCGCCGAACGCTGTCGCCGTCCGCCTGCTCGAAGATCGCGGTTTTGGACGGCCCATCTATTTCGACCAGCTTCGACCCGAAGTTCAGGTTGATGCCGTAGCGCCTGACATAGTCCATCAACGCCGGGACATAGGCGGGAACGCCGAACAGGACGGCGCCCGCCGTATGGAACTGCACGTCGCAATTGCCCAGCATGCCGGCCTTCTCCCAGCGATGGCAGGACAGATACATCGCCTTCTGCGGCGCGCCTGCGCATTTGATCGGCATGGGCGGCTGGGTGAACAGGGCGCGGCCACCCTTGAACTGTTTGACGATACGGTTGGTATAAGGGGCCAGATCGTAGCGATAGTTGGAGGTCACGCCGTCATTGCCCAAGGCTTCCGACAGACCGGGGATGGCGTTCCAGTCCAATTTAACGCCCGGACAAACGATCAGCACGCCATAGGTGACCCGTCGGTCGTCATGCAGTACTACCTGCTTCTCATCGGGCAGGAAAGCGCTAGCCGATGCCTTGATCCACGTCACGCCGCGCGGAATGAGTCGCGCTTCCTCACGCCGTGTAAAGCCGCTGTCGAACACGCCCGCACCCACCATGGTCCAGCCGGGCTGATAATAATGGGCCTCACTGGGTTCGATGATCGCAAGGCGGATACCCCGCCGTCGTTTTAGAATGCTGGCGGCGGTCGCGATCCCGGCGCTGCCACCGCCCACGATTACAACGTCATAATGGGCAGCGTCCTGACGGACCAATGCCCCCGCCATCTCCGCCAGCTTTTCCGCGCGTGCGCCCGACCGGCAATAGGCAAGCACGGGTCCCGGCAGGCTGTCGAGCGCGGCTCGCATGGCGATGGCATCGGCATCGGTCAGCGCCCCGGCCACCGCAGGAACATAGGCAAAGTCCAGTCCCGCGGCCCGGGCAGCGGCGCCCATCTCCTCTGCCGTCGGCTGATCCGCGCCTTCGCCATCGGGGCGGTTGCACAGGATCGCACGGAAACCCATCGCCGCTGCCTGCGCGATATCCGCCGGGGTTAGTTGCGCGGTGACACTCAGTGTCGGGGTCAATTGCTTGATGGCCATGATGAACCTCCTCTATCCGGCGCGGCCGGTTATGATTTTATCGTGAAGTGATGGATCGCCATGCCGCCCAGCATGGCCAGCACGAAGGGTGCGGCCGCCGCCGGGGAAAGCGCGAGGCTGGCAATGGCGGGACCGGGGCAAAGCCCGCCAATGCCCCAGCCGATACCGAACACTATTGCGCCAAGCGCCAGCTTGCCGTCGATCGCGCGCGTGTCGGGCAGAGCGAAAGCACGGTCGGCAAAGGGGCGGCTGACCCGTCTTTGGACCATCCATGCAAGCGCCATCGGGATCATCGCGCCGCCCATGACGAAGGCGAGCGTGGGATCCCATGCGCCGAACAGGTCAAGGAAGGCGCGAACCCGCATGGGGTCTGCCATGCCCGAAATGGCAAGCCCGCCGCCAAAGAGTGCGCCCGACAATAAGGCAATGATGATCCGCATCATATCATGCCCGTCAGGCGCATGAGCGCCACGGTTGCAAAGCCGCTGCCCATGAACAAGGCAGTCGCCACGATTGATCGGCGGGACAGGCGAGACAGGCCGCATACCCCATGGCCGCTGGTGCAGCCCGATCCCAGCCGGGTGCCAAATCCCACGATCAGACCCGCGACGATCAACAAGCCAGGCGCTGGAAAGGTGGCAGGGATGCCATCTGACAGCAGCGCAACCAGGACCGCGCCAACAGGCAATCCAACGGTGAATGCTATCGCCACGCCGCGCGGCGGGCCGCTGGCAGACAGGCCGATGGCCCGCGCCGCAAGCCCGCTGACCCCGGCGATCCGCCCCAGCCCCAGCAACATGATCGCGGCAGCCAGCCCGATCATGAGGCCGCCGATCAGGCCCGCAATTGGCTGCGCATCTGGAAACCCCGCTATCATAGCTGGTTAACCGGGATTTTGAGATAGGTGACGCCATTGTCGTCGGGCGGCGGCAGATGGCCTGCGCGCATATTCACCTGCACCGATGGCAGGATGAGGCGGGGCATGTCGAGGGTGGCGTCGCGCGCTTCGCGCATGGCGACGAAATCATCCTCGCTCACGCCGTCATGCGCGTGGATGTTGGCGCGGCGCTGTTCGGCGACCGTGGTTTCCCAGGCATAATGATCGCGCCCTTCGGGCAGATAATCGTGGCACAGGAACAGCCGGGTTTCCGGTGGCAATTCCAGCAGGCGACGGAGCGACCGGAACAAGGTGCGTGCATCGCCGCCGGGGAAGTCGGCGCGGGCCGTGCCATAATCAGGCATGAACATGGTGTCGCCCACAAACGCTGCGTCGCCGATGACATAGGCGACGCAGGCCGGGGTATGGCCGGGGACATGCAGCACCGTGACCGCGATATTGCCGATCATGAACTGGTCACCATCGGCCCAAAGATGGTCGAAGTCCGACCCGTCACGCTGAAACGCCGTACCTGCGTTGAACAGCGCGCCAAAGGTGTGCTGCACTTCGCAGATATGCGCGCCGATCGCGATCTTGCCGCCCAGTTTCTGCTGAAGATAGGGCGCCGCCGACAGATGGTCGGCATGGGCGTGGGTTTCCAGATGCCAGTCGACGCTCAACCCCTGCGCTTCCACATAGGCGATGACCGGTTCGACCGCTTCATGGCCCGTACGTCCAGCGGCGGGATCATAGGTCAGCACGCTGTCGATCACGGCCGCGCGACGGGTTTCGGCGTCATGCACCACATAGGTGAACGTGAAGGTCGGCGCGTCGAAGAAGGCCTTGACCACCGGCACTCCGCTTCTGGCGACACTGACCTGTACAAAGGCTTTTTCAAGTGCGGGATCGGTCATGCGACTCTCCTTCAATTTCACATTTACACATACCATGTATTTATATAATATGAAATCGTCAAGGGGTTGCAACACGCCTCTGGCAGTTGCAGGAAAGCGCCATGAATGATGTCACGACTTCCCGCCCGATCCCGCTTCGTATCGGTTCCCCCGCACCCGATTTTCGGGCGCGCTCGACAATGGGCGATTTTCAGTTGTCGGCGCTGCGGGGACAGTGGGTGATTTTCTTTTCCCATCCGGCTGATTTCACGCCGGTGTGCAGCACCGAATTTGCGGCTCTTGCACGGCGGCAGGCGGACTTTGCGGCGCGCGACTGCCGGTTGGTGGGCGTGTCCGTCGACAGCCTGTATTCCCACATCGCCTGGGTCCGGGCGCTGCGCGATCTGTTCGATGTAGAGATCGAGTTCCCGATCATCGAAGACCCCAGCATGGCCGTTGGCCGCGCCTATGGGATGATCGACGAGCATGCGGCGGACAGCATGACCATGCGGACGACCTTCTTCATCGACCCGCAGGGCGTGATCCGCGCGACCACGGCCTACCCCCACAATGTCGGTCGATCCGTGGATGAAATGCTGCGCCTGCTATGCGCGTTGCAACGGGTCGACAGCGGAACCAGCCTGACGCCGGAAGGCTGGATACCCGATCAGCCGGTCTTGCTGCCGCCTGCGCAAGGCACCGACGCCGCGCCCGATTGGTTCTGCCGGATGGCGCCCCAGTCATGACCGCGCTCTACCAGGATCGCGATGCAGCCGCGGCTGCTGCGGACAAGATCAAGACATTCGCCCAGGCCCAGCGCCTGATGATCCTGTCCTGCCTGCTGCGCGGCGAGTATAATGTCGGGGAAATCGCCGACATCACCTCCATCGGCCAGCCAGCGCTCAGCCAGCAGTTGGCCGAACTGCGCCGCGCTGACCTCGTTCAGACGCGCAAGGAAGCCAAGCAGGTCTGGTACAGGCTGGCGGACGAGAATGTGGCGCTCTGCGTACGCAATATCGAGGCGATGTTTGGCTTCGGTGGTAGCCCGGTTTTACCCGTTGCAAGACCCACGACAATATCGGCGCCAGCAGCCGAAGGCGTGGCCGGTTTCGCCCGTATTCTTTGAAAACAAGGCTTCGGCCGGTCGAAGATGAAAGCGCATGATGCTGTAGGCAAGGCGTCTAGTCGGGCTTGCCGCCATTCCAACGGATGTCGCTGGCCGCGATAATGGACTGGCCGCGCATAATCGACCAGAGGCGATGGGCTGTCTTGGGGTCCCAATCGATCGCCTGCCCCTCCGTCGCGATGGGGATGGTCGCCAGCAACTCCAGCGTCGATCCAGCGCTTGGCAGGCGCATGACATAGAGTTCGGGCCGGTCATGCCCCGTGACATATAGACGCCCGTCCGGTCCCCAGCTCATGCCCGAGCAGCTGAACGGCGCAAAACGCGCCAGCACCTCTGTCGGGAACAGCCATCCCCGCAACTGCCGGAACTGATCGTCAAGCTGTACGAGGGTCGTGTAGCGATGGTCGCGGTCGGCTTCCCTGCCCTTGCCGTCATAATTGGCGAACATCGCCCACCAGGCCCCGTCATGCCTATCAAGCGCGGTCAATGATCCTGGTCCCATGCCCAGGCTGATGCTGCGTATATGGCGCAGGCTCCTGGTATCGAAGATTTCGACAGCGCTCGTTTGTGGCACCGCCGGATAGTTGGACGCGGCGCATATCAGTTCACGGCCTACCACCGTGCAGCTGTTCATATGCGCAAATAATGTCCGGTCGCCCTTCCACTGCGCGATGCGCACGCCGTCGCTGATCCGATATTTGCCGATCCGATCATTATCGATCGCATAGATATGAACGCCATCGGAAGCGACGCCCTGCCGCGCTTCCTCTGCCTCTATGCGCAGGGTCACCGGCGCAATGTCGGCAGGGACGGCTGGCTGCGCCGCGCCCTGAACGGCAAGCAGCACGGGCAAAAGGAGAGAGACGAGCATCTCCACCCTATATGCCGACATTTGTGACGGCTTCATGATCGGCGCAACGATGACAAGCGGTTCGTCCAGCCTTCATCATTCCGTCACGAATAATGCATCAGCCTGTTATGAATATCCGACATGGGCGGGTCATGCACTGCTCTCTTCCGCCGTTACCGCCAAGCGACAATGCTATCGTCGGCAGCAACCGTGAAGCGGCTTTGTCACCGCGCGTTCTGGTCTTTCTGCATGGACCCGGCCCCGGTGGGGTCGAACGCATTGCGTTGCGGCTGATCAACGGTTGGCGGCGGGACGGCATGGACGTGCGCTTGCTCCTCGGCAACCCTGAAAGGTCGATGCAGCATGAAATGCCGCCCGGCGACGCCACCCAATATCTTCCGGCCTGGCCGTTGATCGGCCGACGCCTGGCCAGCCTGCGCCTTTTGGTTGCTATGGCGCGCGCCATTGATGCGTACCGGCCCGACATTCTGTTTTGTGCCGGCAATGTCTATGCGATCGTGGCCGTGCTGCTGAAATTGCGGCTGGGGCGGCGCTGCCCGCTCATTCTGGCCAAGATCAGCAACGACCTGATGCGATCCGACATGCCATGGATCATGCGGCCATTTTATCGGCTTTGGCTGCGCATACAGGGCAGGGCGATCGACCATTTTGCCGCCCTGTCCGATCCGATGGCACAGGAAGTCGCAGCACGGATGGGCGTTGATCATGCGCGCGTGCATGTCGTGCCCAATCCGGTGCTGGCGCTGGCCGATCTCGATGACGTCGCGCCATTGCCGTCATCGTCGCTGCCGCGCCGGGGCAGGCATTTCGTGGCGGTGGGTCGGTTGGAACGGCAGAAAAATTATCCGCTGATGCTGCGCGCTTTCGCGGCGGGACGCGGGCCGGACGACAGGCTGACCATTTTTGGACAAGGGCGCGCGCGTGACGGGCTCGAACGTCTGGCCGCCCGTCTCGGCATTGCAGGGAAGCTTTGTTTTGCCGGATTCAGCGCGGATGTCCGACGCCAGTTGCCGGACCATGACGTGTTGCTGCTGTCATCCCGCTATGAAGGGCAGCCGGGCGTGGTGGTCGAAGCGCTGGCATGCGGCCTTCCGATCATCGCCACCCGATGCTGCGCCAGCATGTCGCCCCTGCTTGACGATGGCGCGCTCGGCACGCTGGTCGATGGCGATGATGAAGCGGCGTTCGCTGATGCCATCCGTGCCGCGCACAGCGATATGCAGGATCGTCCGCGCGCCCGCGCAAAGGCGGCGGCGTTCACCATCGAACGCGCCGTTCCAGCCTATCGCGCGCTTTTCCGTCACATGCTGACCCAGTCCCCGCGCCAGCGCCACGCCGCGCTTGCCACGCTCCATTCGCAATCCCCTCTGGAGGCGCAGCTGTCATGAGCCAAGCCGATACCCTTGCCCCGCTGATCAACCCGCAGGGTGCGCGCGCCATATTGGACCCGACACCGCTGGTGCGGTCTGGCCGCAACTGGACGGCATGGTTCGGTCCGCTCATCTCCTTTGCGATATTGGCGGTCGTATTCGTCCAGATCGGCTCCTTCGATTTTCACAAGCTTGTCGCGATGCTGCCGAGAACGCCGCTCTTCTGGTTGCTGTTTGCCGTGACATACAGCCTGACGCCGGTGTGCGACTGGGTCATTTTCAACCGATTATGGTCGATACCAGCCGGTGGCCTGTCAGCCTTGTTTCGCAAGCGGATCAGCAATGAATTGCTGCTTGGCTATCTTGGCGATGTCTATTTCTACGCATGGGCGCGGCGGCATGTGACGATGGCCGGATCGCCCTTCGGCGCAGTCAAGGATTCAGCGATATTGTCGGGCGTGATGGGCAATATCGTCACGCTGGCGATGCTG
This sequence comes from Sphingobium sp. GW456-12-10-14-TSB1, assembly GCF_059424385.1. Taxonomy (NCBI): domain Bacteria; kingdom Pseudomonadati; phylum Pseudomonadota; class Alphaproteobacteria; order Sphingomonadales; family Sphingobiaceae; genus Sphingobium; species Sphingobium sp. GW456-12-10-14-TSB1. Next base: position 843,464 of record NZ_JBWKZI010000002.1, read on the forward strand.
CTCTTCACGCTGCCGCTGCTGTCATCGCTGCGGTTGGCGATGGACGGGCGGGCGCTGGGCATTTCGCTCACCATCCTTGTGGCGACTTCCTTTGGCCCCATCCTGTTCAGCCGCAAGGTTTTCAGCCTGCCCTGGCCCGAACGGCGGATGGTGGCGGGGGTGCATCTGGCGCGGATTGTCGCGAATGTGCTGCTTTATGCGACATTGTGGCACCTGCTGCTGCCCGATGTCGCGCTGAGCTGGTGGTTCATGCTCTCGACGCTGCGGCTGGTCCTCTCCCGCCTGCCGATGGTGCCTAACAAGGACGTGCTGTTCGCAGGCGTCGCCGTTTTCCTCGTCGGGCGTGAACTGGAAATTGCGCAGGTTCTGGCCGTGATCGCCAGCCTGCTGCTGGCCGCGCATCTGCTGGTCGGATTGATCCTGGGCGTGAGCGGGCTTGTGAAACAGCGGAGGCAGGCATGACAATTCCGGCCCTTTGGACGATCGGCATCATCGCCGCTGCGGCGGTGCCGACCATCCCGTCGACCCCGGATCTGGGGAAAGCGGAAGCGCGCTGTCGCCCCGGCGAGAACGGCCCTTCCCTACTGCTGGACATAGTGGGGCTGAAGGATCGGGAAGGCCGCCTGAAGGCGGAAGTCTATCCGGCCAATGATCAGGATTTTCTTCAGGACGACAATATCCTGATTTCCCAGGGCAAGACATTCCGCCGGGTGGAAGCGCCGGTCGAGCAAGTTGCGACGCAAAATGGCCATGTGGCGCAAATTTGCATCCGTGTGCCGGGGCCTGGCCGTTATGCGGTCAGCGTGCTGCATGATCGCGACGGCAATCGGAAATTCGGGCTATCGGTCGACGGCGTCGGCTTTGGCGGCAACCCGAAGCTGGGCATGGGCAAGCCCAAGGCCGCAGCCGCCACGATGATCGTCGGCAGCGGGCCGACGCGCGGGCGGATCATCATGAATTATCGCCGGGGATTATTGTCCTTCGGCCCGATCAAGGCGCTTTAGGTCATGCGGATCGTCGACATTTGCGCCTTTTACGCGCCGCAGGGCGGGGGCGTTAAAACCTATGTCCGGCACAAAATGCTGGCCGGGCCTGCACGCGGGCATGAAATCATCATTCTTGCGCCAGCGGCGCAGGCGCATGTGGAATATTTTGGCGATCATGGGCGCATCGAATATGTGCCCGGCCGCCGCTTCCCGCTCGACGGACGCTATCATTATTTTCATGATGAAGCGGCCCTGCACGCCCGGCTGGATGCCCTGCGCCCCGATCTGGTGGAGGCATCGACGCCATGGGGGAGCGCATCAATGGTCGCCAACTGGCGCGGCGATGTTCCGCGCAGCCTGATCATGCATGCCGATCCACTGGGCAACTACGCCTATCGCTGGTTTCGCAGCCTTGCCAGCCGCGAACAGATTGATCGCGGATTTGACTGGTTCTGGCGGCATTTGCGGCGTCTGGACGCGCGCTTCGATCATATCGTGTGCGCGAGCGACGAACTGGCGACACGGCTTGTAAATGGCGGCCTGCGGCATGTCGTCACCAATCGAATGGGGGTGCAGCCCGGCATATTCTCGCCCCGTCACCGCGACCCCGATCTGCGGCGAAGGCTGCTGCAATGGTGCGACCTGGATGAGGATGCGCTGCTGTTGTTCGGTGCCGGGCGTCACGCCCCGGAAAAACGATGGCCGATGATCATCGAAGCGGTAACGGCGTGTGGCTTCGATCGCCCGGTCGGCCTCGTCATTGCTGGCGATGGTCGCGCGCGCGCCAGCGTGCAGCGCGCCGCAGCGGACAATCCGCATGTCCGGCTGATGGCGCCGATCACGGACCGCCATGGCTTTGCCAGCCTGCTCGCCAGCGCCGACGCGCTGGTCCATGGCAGCGAATCCGAAACCTTCTGCATGATCGCGGCAGAGGCGCGGGCCAGCGGCATTCCGATGTTCTTGCCCGATGGCGGGGCAGCGGCGGATCATCTGGTGCCGGGCGCTGGCCATCATTACCGCGCGGCCGACGCATCCAGCCTGGCAGCGGCCATTCGCCTTTTCCTGGCGCAGGGTCCGTCCGGTCATCTGGCCAATGCTAGCGCCGCCGCCATTGATACGCGCACCATGGACGCGCATTTCGCCGACCTATTCACCCTCTATGAAGCGACCAGACGCAGCCTGCCGATCGCTGCATGACAATTACTGGTCGGTTCAGTGACGCCGCCGCCATCCAACTTTCATCATATTGCAGTGCGGAAGAAACGCGCACGACTCATTGGCGAGCTAGGAGGACGCCAGCCAGTGGGGGGCATCATCATGCATAAGACTTTGCGAGCCATGCTGTTTGCAGGGCTGGTCAGCTTCGTTGCAACCGGATCGACCAGCAGCAACCTGCCAGACCGCCTGAACATGGTGCAGGCATTGCCGGATGGCGGCAATACGACTTTGTCCATGATGACATATAATATCAAGGGTTTGCCCTGGCCGCTCGCGGTCGACAGGGATACCGCGCTGGTGCGGATCGGCACGCGTTTGCGCGCCCTTCGGCAACGGGGGCATCAGCCGCATATCCTGTTGCTACAGGAAGCGTTCACGCCGCAAGCGGCCGAGATTGCGCGCTCGTCCGGCTATCGGCACATGACATTCGGGCCGGATCGGCAGATGCGTTCGCCGATTGCGCCAAGCGCTGCGGATCAGGCGTTTCTTGCTGAGGCCCGCTGGGATCGCGGCGAGGCGTTGGGGAAGCAGACCGACAGCGGCCTCATCATCCTGTCCGATTATCCCATCCTGCGCGTCCGACGCCTGGCCTTTCCGGATTTCGCCTGCGCCGGGTTCGATTGCCTGGCCAACAAGGGCGTCGTGATTGCCGATATGCAGGTGCCCGGCGAAGCGGAACCTGTCGCCATTGTCAATATCCATCTCAATGCGCGCAAGGCGTCGGGCGTTTCCGTGAGCCGATCGCTGGCGGCCTATGCGCGGCAGGTCGATCTGAGCGCCCGTTTCATCGCCAGCGCGGTCCCGCACACGCGCACATTGATGATCGGTGGCGACATGAATATTGGCGGCAATAGCGACCGCAGCCGCATCTTCTTCGACGGCTTTGCTCGCCATGGCCTGTCGTTCGTCGCAGCGAGGCAGGGCGGCGCGCAGTTGGCGCTCGATCAGGCGACGATCCCGGCCCCGCAGGCACGGGCGGACCTTAAACATGCGATGCAGCGCCGCAAGGACTGGATCTTCGCGCGCGCGGGGCGCGGCTCATCGCTCGTCGTCAGGGGCGCGCATGTGCCTTTCGGATCGGAGCCTGATGGGCAGCCACTCTCCGACCATTTCGGCTATGTCATATCCTATGACCGTCAGCGCCCGCAGTTGGCGATGGCCGATGCCCCAGCCGCCAGCGCAAGGGATCATCGCTGATGCGCGGACGGCATCTACTGGCTTTGGCGATGGTGGCGTTGCAGGGTACCACTGCAGCGGCACAGGACAAGATCATCGATCAGAGCATCAGCTATGCGCTGAAGCCAGCGATATGGCGATCGCCCCTTGTGGAAGCGCGTAGCACCACGCCGGATTATGGCCTGATAGGCGCGATCCGCCCGCTTTCGGGTGACGAGCCGGATCATGTCATGGCCCTGCGCCTCCAGCGCCAGAGCCGCCGGTTCGTCGCTGCGCAGGCAGACACCGCATGGCCATTAAATGCACGGGGTTACGATCACCGCCCACGCAGCCGTACCCGAATGCTCCTGGTCGATGATCATTTTGCCCTTTCCGATCAGATAGCGATGACGCTCGGCTTTGCCGGGGTGAAGGTCAGCAACCGCAATGCCAATGTGACGATCGGCAGCGGCGACGATCGGCTGCGCGCACATGACTGGTTCATGCCCCATGCCAGCGTTCACTTCCGTCCCATCCCGGCACTCACTTTGTCGATGGACTATAACGAAGCCATGCGCGCCTATGGGGATACCGGATTTACCGGCCCGCTTGGCCTTTCGCGGCCTGATTTCGAAGCGTTGCGCCGATCCTTGCGGCCTGAAAAGAGCCGTGTCGCGTCGGTAGGCGGCCAATGGTCGGGCGGCGACATGACGGTCACGACCAGCCTTTATCGCGCCGACGTCCGCAATGGCCTGTCCTTTGCGCACCGGGCCTATCTGCCGGTCAATATCGGGTCCGCCAGCCTGTTGGGCGTGAAGATGATGGCCCGGCACCAGTTGACGCCGCAGATCGACTGGTCCGTTCGCTACCAGCAGGCGGCGGTTGAAACCATGACCGGGCGATCGGTGCAGGAACGGGAAATGACCCTGGCCGCCGCCTGGACTGTCGGGCCGTGGCGCGTCGCGGCGCAGGGATCGCATACCGGTCGTGCGGCGCTTGCGCTGCCGGGTGCCCAGCAATCGCCGCTGCGTGCGGAAGGCAGCATCGAATATGCGCCGGTGCAAACGGGTCGCCGGCGTTTGCGCCTTGCCGCGCGCTTCATCAATCCCAGCCGCCTTGTCAGCAACGGCGCCTTTGGCCCTGCGCCAGCGGGGAGCGTCCATGCGGTCGATCAGGCGCGGGCCGTGATGTTCAGCGCTGACATGGGCTGGTAAGCGTCCTCCCCTGTCATGACCAAGGCCGTGCGCGCCCACACGCTCTCCATTTTCCTGCTGGTGCTCGCCGTGCTGTTGGGCATCGCAGCGTTCCGGCCGATCGACCATGATGAAGGGCAATATGTCGCCGCGGTCGCATTGATGCGATCGGGTCTGCCCTATCGCGATTTCGCCTATCTCCAGACGCCGCTGCAACCGCTGATCTTCGCGCCGCTGGCATGGCTGTGCGAGGGCTGGCTGTTTCTTGCCCTGCGCGCGGTCAATGCCTTGTGCGCGGCAGGGGCGGCGGCCCTGCTATTTCGGGCCCTGTGCAGGGAGGGTGGATCGTCGCGCAACGCCGGGATCGCGACCATCGCGCTCGTCACCTGCCATGCTTTCCTGTTTGCTGCCACGGTCGCGCGCAACGATGCCTTGCCCTTGCTGCTGCACATGGCGGGCCTCGCGCTGCTGCTGGGCGCGCTCGGTCAGGCTCGCCGCCCATTGTCTTACATGCTCGCCGGGCTGTTGCTGGGCGCAGCGGCGTCAGCCAAGATCAGCTATGGCCTGCCCGCCGCCGCCATCGGCTTGTTCACGCTGCTGAACATGCGCCGGGTTGGGCCGATGAACGTTCTGGCTCTGGCGGCAGGGGGGATGGCCGGTGGATTGCCTATCCTGATCCTGTGGGGGATCGCGCCAGACGCCGCCTGGTTCGGCATTATCGACTATAGCCTGAAGGCGCCATTGGAATGGCAAATGCTGAACCAGCGGGCCTATATGGTGGAAACGCCGCTCAGCGCGGTGCGGCTGCTACGCTTTCTGGCGCAGGGCCCAGCCCTGTTTGCGCTTATCATGATAGGGATGGCGCGCCTTCGACATGGGAAATCTTCCATGGCAGAGGGGCTGCTGAACTTCGTGATCCTGGCGGGGTTGGTCGCTGCATGGCTGCCCCGACCCATTTATGCCCAATATCTGGTGCCGTTGCTGCCAGCGCTGTTTCTCCGCTTCGGCTTGATGCTGGATGACCTGCGCTGGTCGCGCCCCGCGATCACCGCCATTTTGATATTGTGCATGGGGGCAGGGGTCGCCGAAACGGCAATCCGCATTGCCCCGAACGTCGCAAGCGCCGACAGTCCCATCCTGTCGGCAACGATGGACGCTCATGCGATCGGGCGGATCGTGCGCGCCGCCGGTGTGACTGGTCCGATCGTCAGCCTGACGCCGGAACGGGTCGCTGACAGCGGGATTAGGCTCGATCCGCGTTTTGCCGCAGGCCCGTTCCTGTTTCGCACGCGCAACCTGCTCACCCCGGCGCAGCGGGCCGCATTTCATGTCCTGAATGGCGACAGCGTCGCGGAAGGCCTGACCCGCTATCCGCCCGCAGCGATCGTGACGGGTCAGGAAAGCGCGCCTTCGCCTGCCAGTCCCCAGGGTCTCGAATCGCCCCTGATCGCCTGGGCCAAGGCGCAAGGCTATAGCGCCACGACGCTGCCATCGGGTGCGGTCACGCTGTATCTCCAACGGGAATGATGGTCAGGCGATCATAGCTCTCATTCGCCATCCATATGGCGGCGACGGGCCGCGCGGGCATGTTTCGCCCTGGGGTAAGCGCATTTTTGCAACGATCCGTGCAAGTCATTCTATTGGATCGGTAGGGCAGGATGGGCCTAAAGGGGGGCCATGGCCCGCCTGTCAAAGCCTTCCTTCCTGCCAGACCCGTTTCTGCTCTGCCTGATCGCGACGGTGGCAGGGGCGTCTTTCGCACCGGTGCGCGGCGCGGCCATATCCTGGGTGGGGGCAGCGACGGACTTTGCGATCGCGTTGCTATTTTTCCTGCACGGGGCAAAATTGTCGCGCGCCGCGGTGCTTGCGGGGGCGGGCAACTGGCGGTTGCACCTTTATGTGCTGGCCTCGACCTATATGCTTTTTCCGGCGATTGGCCTCAGCCTCGTCGCCCTTTTGCGCGGCTATGGCGATGGCTTGCTGTTGACCGGCCTCCTCTATCTCAGCCTGCTGCCATCGACGGTCCAGTCCTCTATCGCCTTTACCGCCATAGCGGGTGGCAATGTCGCTGCGGCGGTATGCAGTGCATCCCTGTCCAACATTGTCGGCATCATCCTGACGCCGCTTCTGGTCGGCCTGTTCATGGCGGTGGATGGCGGAGGCAGCGGCTTTTCCTGGCATTCGGTGCAGGCCATCGCGCTGCAATTGCTGGTGCCTTTTCTGGCGGGCCATCTGCTGCGGCCCTGGATCGGCGCATTCATCGATCGCCACAAAAAGCTGTTGATGCCGGTCGATCGCGGGTCGATCCTGCTGGTCGTCTATACAGCGTTCAGTGCCGCCGTGGTCGGTGGTATCTGGTCGCAGGTGGGCATTGCGGACCTGTTGCTGCTATTGCTGCTCAGTCTGTTGATGCTGATCATCGTAATGGGCGCGATTCTGGGTCTTGCGCGCCTGGTCGGCCTGCCGCGCGCGGACATGATCGTCTTGCTGTTCTGCGGGTCCAAGAAAAGCCTGGTGTCGGGCGTGCCGATGGCGGGCGCGCTTTTCCCCGCCGCGCAGGTTGGCGTCATCATCCTGCCGCTGATGATCTTTCACCAGATCCAGCTGTTCCTCTGCGCCGCGCTGGCGGGTCGCTTTGCGCGAGGCGGGGCAACACTTCAACGCCCGGCGCTGCCGCGCACCGGGGCAGAGATTGAGGATGCTGCGCAGAGGCGGGGCCTGACCATCGCCGAACCCTGCATGGCGGGCGTCAGCGCCAATCTGGCGCTGCTGGATCGTCATGCCGACACCTTGTTTGCGGCTGGAAAAGCGTGAAGCAGGCCGTCGAGATCGCCGCCGCTGTCCGGTCGGGAAAGACCAGCGCCATGGCCGTGCTGGAGCAATGCCTGGCCGGATTGGCGGCCGAAGGCGGGCGACTGGTCGCGGTGACGCGCATTCTGGCCGATCGCGCCCGGTCGGAGGCAGCCGCCGTCGATGCCGCCATCGCGGCAGGGCACGAAGCCGGACCATTGGCGGGCGTGCCCTATGGCGTGAAGGATCTGTTCGATGTGCGCGGCCTGCCCACCACGGCCGGGTCCAGCCTTTATGCCGATGCGCCGCCAGCGCAATCCGATGCGGAGGCCATATGCCGCCTGCGCGCTGCCGGGGCGGTGCTGGTCGCGACGCTCAACATGGACGAATTCGCCTATGGCTTCGCCACCATCAACGCGCGGCACGGCACGACCCGCAACCCCCATGCTCCTGACCGGCTGGCTGGCGGATCATCGGGGGGATCGGCGGCGGTAGTGGCAGCGGGGCTTCTGCCCTTCTCGCTTGGCTCCGACACCAATGGATCGATCCGCGTTCCCGCCAGCCTGACCGGCATTTACGGCATCAAGCCCAGCCACGGCGCGCTGCCGATGGGCGGGGTATTTACCTTCGCCGACAGTTTCGACGATATTGGTCCCTTCGCCGTCTCCGTGGCGGACATGCGGTCTATCTGGGACGTGCTGGCCGAAAGGCAGGCAGCGCAGGATGATCCGATCCGCATCGCGCGATTGGGCGGGCGGTTTCGTGACAATGTCGATCCCGATCAGATCGCCGCGATGGATGCCATTGCGCCCGACGCGCCCCTGATCGAACTACCCGACATTGCCCGCGCGCGCTCTGCCGCTTTCCTGATCACCGCAGCGGAAGGCGGCAGATTGCACCGAGAGGCGCTCACCCGCGACGCAATGGCGTTCGATCCTGCCACGCGGGACCGGCTGATCGCAGGGGCCCTGTTGCCCGACGCCCTCTATGACGCGGCGCAGGCGTTTCGCGCGGAATATAGGCAACGCATCGCAGACATCATGGCGGACTATGATGTGCTGCTGGCCCCCGCAACGCCCTGTCCCGCGCCGCTGATCGCCGATCCGCAGATATTGATCGACGGCGCGCTGTCGCCAGCCCGCGCAGACCTGGGCATTCACAGCCAGCCGATCAGCTTCACCGGCCTGCCATCGCTCAGCGTGCCGCTGCGCCGTCCGGGTCGCTTGCCGCTGGGGCTGCAATTGATCGGCAGGGAAGGGGGCGAAGCGACATTATTCCGTTTCGCCGCCCTATTGGAAGACAAGGGGCTGACCGGCATAACATGGCCAGCGGGCGCATATCAGGGGGACGCATAATGACGGACGTGGCGGTACAGCCGGGGGCGGGGGGGCTCGAACGCTATTTCGGCCTGTGGGAACGGGGAACGTCGGCCCAGACGGAGGTGCTGGCCGGTTTCACCACCTTTCTGACCATGGCCTATATCGTGCTGGTCAATCCCGCTATCCTGGGACAGGCGGGGATGCCGATTGCAGCGGTGGCGGCGGCGACCTGTTTTGCGGCGGCCTTTGGATCGATCCTGATGGGGCTGGTCGCCAACACGCCGCTGGCACTGGCGCCGGGCATGGGCCTCAACGCCTATTTCAGCTTCACCGTGGTCCAGCAGATGGGCGTCCCCTGGCCGGTTGCGCTGGGTTGTGTGTTCATTTCAGGGATCGCCTTCCTGATCCTGACGCTGACCGGCGTGCGGCAGATGATCGTCGCGGCCATACCGATGCATCTGTTCGCCGCAGTTGCGGGCGGGATCGGCCTGTTCATCGGGTTTATTGGCCTCAAAAATGCCGGGATCATCGTCGCCAATCCTGCGACTTTCGTGGCATTGGGTGATTTGAAGGCACCAGGCGCCGCTCTGGCCCTGTTCGGCCTGCTGGTCATCGGCGTGCTCAGCGTCTGGAACGTGCGCGGCGCGATGCTGATCGGCATCGTCGCGACCACTTTGGTAGGATGGCTATGTGGCCAGGTCGTCATCAATCCGGAACCCTACAGCCTTGACGCCTTGACCGGCACCGCCTTCCAGCTTGACCTGTCGGGCGTGTTCGGCCTGACCGGCAGCCATGGGCTAGGTCTCCTTGAAATCCTCTTCGTCTTTCTCTTCGTCGACCTGTTCGACAATATCGGCACGCTGGTCGCAGTGACCAAGCGGGCGGGACTGATCGACAAGGCGGGTCGCATTCCCGGCCTCAATCGCATCCTCATCACCGACGCGGCAGCCACGATCGTCGGATCGGTCGCAGGGACCAGCACCGTCACCTCCTATGTCGAAAGTGCGGCGGGCGTGCAGGCGGGCGGGCGTACCGGGCTGACCGCTGTGGTCACCGGCCTGCTATTCCTGGCGACCATGTTCGTTGCCCCCTATGCCCAGATCGTCCCGCTGGCCGCGACCGCGCCCGCTCTCATCGTCGTTGGCGGGTTGATGCTGTTGCCGCTGACTGAAATCGAGTGGGAAGACCCGCTTTCGGCCATTCCCGCCTTTCTGACCGTGGCGATGATCCCGCTCACTTTTTCGATCGCCAACGGCCTTGCCTTTGGCATCACGGCCCATGCGATATTGAAGCTGTTGCGCGGCACGGCGACACGCGCTGACTGGTTCCTATTCCTGCTCGCTGGCCTGTTCGTTGTCCGCTTCATCTGGATGAGCGCAGCATGATCCGCGCGCTCTTCCTCGCCCTATGCGCGCTATTGCTGCCCCTGTCCGTGCAGGCAAAGCCGCTCGACCGGACCCCGCGTACAGTGGTCATGACCGCCTTTGCGCCAGAATGGGATGCGCTCGCTCATACCGTCGCCAAGCCCCGAACCTATAAGGTCAACGGCCTCACTTTCCTGACCGGCACCATGGCGGGCAAGCCGGTGCTGCTGATGCAGAGCGGCGTCAGCATGGTCAACGCCGCAATGAATACCCAATTGGTACTGGATCGTTTCACGGTGAAGCGGATCGTCTTTTCCGGCATTGCAGGCGGGGTCGATCCGGCCCTGTCGATCGGCGATGTCATCGTCGCGGAAGATTGGGCGCAATATCTGGAAGTGTCCTTCGCGCGCCAGACGCCGCAGGGCTGGGTTGTCCCCGAACCTGTCGATGCCGACGCGCCGCCGCCCTTTGGCATGATGTTCCCGCGCGGGGTGCGGCTGGGCAATGCGACCGACGCGCCGCGCCGCCATTATCGGCAGGCCGTCGATCCGGCATTGCTGGCGATCGCCCGCAAAATCGCGCCGGGCCTTACCCTGCGCCGTTGCGTGGAAGGGCAGGCGACCAGCGCAACCTGCCTCGCGCATGAACCCAAAATCGTGGTTGGCGGCACGGGCGTCAGCGCCGGGGTCTATGCCGACAATGCCGAATTTCGCGACTATCTGGCCAAGGCGTGGAAAGCGCGCGTTCTGGACATGGAAAGCGCGGCGGTGGTGCAGGTCGCCTATGCCAATCAGGTGCCGGTCATCGTGTTCCGCAGCCTGTCCGATCTGGCCGGGGGAGATGCTGGCGCGAACCAGATGACGACGTTCATGGCGCTGGCATCGGTCAACAGCGCCGATGTCGTGCGCGCCTTCGTTGCTGCGCTGCCGGACTAGGACGATGGCGCTTTCCACCATCAGCGGCACGAACGGTATGGTAACCGCCCCCCATTTTCTGGCGGCGCAGGCGGGTTGCGACGTGCTGAAGGACGGCGGCAACGCCGTTGAAGCCGCGGTTGCCGTCGCAGCCACGCTGGCTGTGGTCTATCCCCACATGACCGGCATCGGCGGGGACAGTTTCTGGCTGGTTGCCGAGCCGGATGGCGCAGTCCACAGCGTCCATGGCTGCGGCGGGGCCGCAGCGCGCGCAGACCTTGGCCTCTATGCCGGGATGGACGCGGTGCCCACACGCGGGCCGCTTGCCGCCAATACGGTGGCGGGGACGGTGTCTGGCTGGGCGGCGATACTGGAAAGCGGTGGGGGCAGGCTGCCCCTGTCCCGTCTGTTGCGCGACGCCATCCACCATGCCGATACTGGCGTAGCGGTGACCAGCGGCGGCGCGGCCATCGCAGCGGCCAAGGGCGCGGAGCTGCGCATCCAGCCCGGCGCCTATGCCGCTATCTTCGAGCCGGAAGGCCGCCCCTTGCGCGAAGGCGACAGGCTGCGCCAGCCCGCCCTCGCCGCGACGCTGCGGCGGATCGCCGACGATGGCCCGACCGATTTCTACGCCGGCGCGCTGGCCGATATGGTCGCGCTGGATCTGGCGGAGTTGGGCAGCCCGGTTGGTCGCGATGATCTGGCCGCGCATCAGGCAAGCCGACCCGCGCCGCTCAAGACCCGCATCACCGGCATTGACCTCTACAACAGCGCCCCGCCGACGCAGGGCTTTGCGTCGCTGATGATCCTCGCCTTGTTCGACCGGTTGCGCGCGGTTCAGGCGGACGGCTTTGATCATGTTCACGGCCTGGTCGAGGCGACCAAGCAGGCCTTCCTGCTGCGCGATACCCATGTCGGCGACCCCGCTTTCCATGATTTCGACTATCAGGGACTGCTCGATGATCCCGCCGCGCTGGACACCATCGCTGCCTCGATCGACCCGGCCCGCGCCATGCCCTGGCCTCGCCCGTCGGCACAGGGGGACACATGCTGGTTCGCCGCCGCAGACAAGGACGGGCGGATGGTAAGCGCCATCCAGTCCACCTACTTCGAGTTCGGATCGGGGCTGGTGCTGCCGCGCACCGGCATCACCTGGCAGAACCGGGGCAGCAGCTTTCGTCTGGCAGCGGACGGCTGGAACGCGCTTCGGCCCGGACGCAAGCCGTTCCATACGCTCAACCCCGCGCTTGCCCGTTTCGATGATGGGCGCCTCATGGCCTATGGCACGATGGGCGGGGAGGGGCAGCCCCAGACCCAGGCTGCGCTCTTCTCCCGCTACGCCCGTTTCGGCGTCGATCTCCAGCAGGCGATCAGCGCGCCCCGCTGGCTGCTGGGGCGGACATGGGGCGAGAACAGCACGACATTGAAGCTGGAGGACGGGTTCGACGACAAGCTCTACACCGATCTTGCAGCGGCAGGCCATGATGTCGAGCGGGTCGGGCCGCTGACCGCGATGATGGGCCATGCCGGGGCGATCGTTCGCCATGGCGATGGCCGCCTGGATGGGGCGACCGATCCGCGCAGCGACGGACAGGTGGCGGCATGGTGAGCGGAGGCGCAAGAGCGGTGGCGCGCTGCGACGCACTGGGCGTCGCGCCCTATAGCGACATGGCGCATGGTCTCTATCGCGGCTATCTGACCAAGGCCTATGCCGCGGCGCAGGAAGCGCTCGCCGGATGGATGGCGCAGGCGGGCATGGCCGTGCGCCGCGATGCCGCCGCCAACCTTATTGGTCGCTATGAAGGCACGTTGCCTGGCGCGCCCACTCTGCTCATTGGCAGCCATCTCGACAGCGTGCGCGATGGGGGGCGCTATGATGGGCCGCTTGGCATCATGCTGGGTGTCGAGGCCGTGGCGACCCTGCAACAGAACGGCCAGCGCCCGCCTTTCCCGATCGAAGTCATTGCTTTTGGGGATGAGGAAGGGTCTCGCTTTCCCGCAGCCATGCTCACCAGTCGTGCAGTTGCCGGGACTTTGGCTCTCGACGCACTCGATCTTGTGGATGCGGACGGTGTGGCGCTGGCGCATGCGGGCGTCAACCTGTCCAACTATCTGTCCGCGGCCCGCGCGCCCGGCTCCACCCTTGCCTATCTTGAAGCCCATATCGAACAGGGGCCGGTGCTGGAGGCCGAGGGACTGGCCGTTGGGACAGTGACCGGGATCGCCGCCCAATTGCGCTATCAGGCGATCGTCAGGGGCATGGCCGGTCATGCGGGCACGAGTTCGATGCCGCTGCGGCGCGATGCGCTGGCTGGCGCTGCCGAAATGATCCTGGCGATCGAGGGGATCGCCCGCGCCGATGCGTCCGATCTGGTCGCGACGGTGGGACGGATAGAGGCGATGCCGGGCGCGCCCAATGTCATAGCAGGCGAAGTCCGCTTCACGATCGACATAAGATCAGGTGACGCGGCGCGTCGTGATCGGGCCGCGGAAGCTATATGCGATGCGCTGGCCGGCATAGCCGATCGCCGCGATCTCGATTTCGCGATCCAGCGCGTCCACGACCTGCCCGCCAGCCCGTGCAACGTGGCGCTCATGGACCTGATGGACGCCGCCATCGCGGCTGTGGGGCATCCGGTCCGCCGCCTTGTATCGGGGGCGGGGCATGACGCCATGGTCATGGCAGCGCTCTGTCCTACGGCCATGCTCTTCATCCGTTGTCGGCACGGTATCAGCCATAATCCGGCCGAACATGTCGACCCCGCCGACGTTGATGTGGCATTGCAGGTCATGCTTGGCTTTATCGACCGATTGGGAGCGACATTTGACCCCGCTTGATCCTCTGCTCTTTGGCGAAATCGACCCGCCGCAACGCCTGTTGATGGGGCCGGGGCCGGTCAACGCCCATCCCCGCGTGCTGCGCGCCATGGCGGCCGATCTGCTGGGTCAGTTCGACCCGGAAATGACCGGCTATATGAACCAGGTCATGGCGCTCTATCGCCCGATTTTCGGCACGCAGAACCAATGGACCATGTTGATCGACGGGACAGCCCGCGCGGGAATAGAGGCGGCGCTGGTGTCGCTGGTCGCGCCGGGCGACACGGTGCTGGTGATCGACTTTGGTCGCTTCGGGCTGCTGCTGCGTGAAATATTGACCCGTATCGGCGCGGTCATCGAAACCGTCGACGCGCCCTGGGGCGAAGTCGTGCCGATGGAGGCGATCGCCGCCGCCATCGCCCGCACCGGCCCCAGGATCGTGGCTTGCGTTCATGGCGACACGTCCACGACCATGGCCCAGCCGCTCGATGGCCTTGGCGACCTGTGCCGGGCGGCTGGCGCGCTCTGCTATGTCGATGCGACCGCCACTATCGGTGGCATGGAAATTGCTGCCGATCGATGGGGCGTCGATGTCGTGACCGGCGGGCTGCAAAAATGCCTCGGCGGCCCGTCCGGTTCTGCCCCCATCACCATTTCGGATCGCGCGGCTGATCATATTTTTGCTCGCCGTCATACCGAAGCGGGCATCCGCAGCGCCGACAGCGTCGATGGCGCAGGTCCGCGTATCGGTTCCAACTATTTCGACCTCGCCATGATCATGGATTACTGGTCCGACAAGCGGTTGAACCATCATACCGAAGCCACATCCATGCTGTACGCAGCGCGGGAATGTGCGCGCGTGATGCTGGGGGAGGGGCTGGAGGCGCGCTATGCCCGCCACGCCGCCGCAGGCCGGGCCATGAGCGCAGGGTTGCGCGCCATGGGCCTTACTTTGTTTGGCGATGACATCCATCGCATGACCAATGTGACCGGCGTGTTCATCCCCGATGGCGTCGATAATGACCGGGTCCGGGCCGCCATGCGCGATCATTTCGAAATTGAGATCGGCACCGCCTTCGGGCCGTTGCAGGGCCGCATCTGGCGGATGGGCGCGATGGGCTACAATGCCATGAAGCATAAGGTGTTGATAACACTGGGCGCTCTGGAAGCTTGTCTGCTGCGTGAAGGTTTCGCCCTGCCGCCCGGCGCAGCGGTCCCGGCAGCGTTGGAGGCGTGGGACGCATGAGTGTTGATCGCGATTATGTCATCCTCCCCTTGCAGGGGAGGTGGCTGGCCGCAGGCCAGACGGAGGGGTGTCTTTCTCTCGATAGGGGAACACCCCTCCACCATTCGCTTCGCGAACGGTCCCCCTCCCCCAAAGGGGGAGGATTTATGTGGGGAATGCGTTCATGAATCGCGATCTCATCGGCTATGGCCAGCACCCGCCTGACCCGCGCTGGCCCGGTGGCGCGCGCATCGCGGTCCAGTTCGTCGTCAACTATGAAGAAGGCGCGGAAAATAGCGTCCTCAACGGCGACAAGGGGTCCGAAGCCTTCCTGTCGGACATGGTCGGGGCGGCAAGCCACCCGGCGCGGGCGATGGCGATGGAAAGCCTGTATGAATATGGCAGCCGCGCCGGTTTCTGGCGCTTGCATCGCCTGTTCACCGAACGCGGCCTGCCCGTGACCATATTCGGCGTCGCCAATGCCATGGCGATGAACCCCGGTGCGGTAGAGGCCATGCTGGCGGCGAATTGGGAAATCGCCAGCCACGGCCTTAAATGGATCGACTATCAATATGTCCCCGAAGAGGTGGAACGCGCCCATATCGCACAGGCCATCGCGCTGCATGAAAAGCTGACCGGCACTCGCCCGCTCGGCTGGTATCAGGGCCGCACGTCGCCCAACACCGCGCGGCTGGTGCGCGAAGAAGGTGGCTTCGTCTATGACGCGGACAGCTATGCTGACGACCTGCCTTATTATGCAGAAGGGCAGCTGATCGTCCCCTACACGCTCGACGCCAACGACATGAAGTGCGTTGCGCTTAACGGCTTTACCGATGGCGAGCAGTTCTTCCGCTATCTGCGCGACACGTTCGATCAGCTGCGTGCCGAGGGTGGCCGGATGATGTCGGTCGGCCTGCACGGTCGCATCGCCGGGCGACCGGCCCGCGCCGCCGCGCTCGCCCGCTTCCTGGACCATGTCATCGCCAGCGGCGATGCCTGGGTCGCCCGGCGCATCGACATTGCCCGCCACTGGATGGAGGTCCACCCCGCATGACCATAGACGATCCGATCCTGCTCGCCGAAGTCACCGCTGCCTTCATGGAATATGAGCGCGCGCTGATGGCGGATGATGTGCCCGCCATGGACGGGCTGTTCCATGACGCGCCCACCACCAACCGTTATGGCGTGGGCGAAGTGCTCTATGGCATTGAAGAGATCCGCGAATTCCGCAAGGGCCGCGGCGGATCGCCGCAGCGCAAGCTGGGGAAGGTGGCGATCACCGTCTATGGCGACAGCTTCGCTACCGCTGACGCCGAATTTTTCCGCGACAATAGCGAGCGGCGTGGCCGCCAGACCCAGAGCTGGGTCAAATTCGCGGATGGCTGGAAGGTCGTATCGGCCCATGTCAGTCTGGAGGGCAATACGCATTGACTGCGCTGTTCGAACATAGTCCCTGGGTCGAGGCGCGGGCGGACGCGCGGCCATCGTCGGGCAACCGCCATGCCGACCTGATGGCGGTTGTCCATGACGCGACGCCCGACGAACAATTGGCGCTGATCCGCGCGCATCCTGAACTGGCGGGCAAGGCGGCGATTGACAAGACACTGACCGATGCCTCCGCCGCTGAACAGGCGTCGGCGGGTTTGGATCGACTGACCAGCCAAGAATATGCACGGTTCCACGCCTTGAACGCGGCCTATAGCGCGCGCTTCGATTTCCCCTTCATCATCTGCGTGCGGCTGACCGACAAGGCGGGTATATTGGCCGCCATGGAGCAGCGGCTCAGCCATGGGCGCGACGAAGAGATCGCAACCGCGCTTGCCCAGATTGGCGAGATCGTCCGGCTGCGGCTGGAGGATATGGCATGAGCCTGGCCGCGCTGGAATCCGAGCTGGCCCGGCAACTCGTGCTGATCGGCCATGGCGGCGCCGACTGGACCCGTCCGCGCACCCATCCGAACGGGCATGTCCATGACGTCATCATCGTCGGCGGCGGGCAGAGCGGCCTGGCCGCAGCCTTTGGCCTGCTGCGCGAGCGTGTGTCCAACATCCTGGTCATCGACGAAAATCCTGCCGGGCTGGAAGGTCCATGGGACACTTATGCGCGGATGATAACCCTGCGCACGCCCAAGGAACTCAACCCCATCGATTTCGGTATTCCGGCGCTGACCTATCGCGCCTGGTGGGAAGCGCAGCATGGCGCGGCGGGCTGGGAGGCGGTCGACAAGATCGCGCGTGGCGACTGGATGGCCTATCTGCGCTGGTATCGTCGCGTCTTGAACCTGCCAGTGCGCAACGACACCAAACTCTCCCTGATCGAGCCGATGGAGGATGGCGTTCACCGCCTGCATCTGGACGGTCAGCCGCCGCTACTGGCGCGCAAGGTGGTGCTGGCGACCGGCATACAGGGCGGTGGCGAATGGCACGCGCCCGCCATGATCCGCGACGCCCTGCCCCGCGACCGCTACGCCCATACCAGCGAACCGATCGACTTTGCCGCGCTCGCTGGCAAGCGCATCGGCATATTGGGGGGAGGGGCCTCGGCCTTCGACAATGCCAATGCGGCGCTGAGCCTCGGCGTGGGTGAGGCGCATGTCTTCATACGCCGCCCCGTGCTGCCGCGCATCAACCCGATCCGCTTCATGGAACGGGTCGGTTTCACCGGCCGCTATCCCGCGCTGTCAGACGCGGACAAATATGCGGTGATGGCGTCGTTTCTTGGCCATAACCAGCCGCCCACCAACGACACGTTCGATCGCGCAGCCGCCTGGCCCGGCTTCGACCTTCATCTGGGCGCGCCCTGGCTGTCGGTCGATCTGATCGACGATCAGGTATGCGTGACCACGCCGCAGGGTGCGTATGCGTTCGATTTCGTGATCCTGTCGACCGGCCTTGTCAGCGACCCCGGCCTGCGCAGCGAACTGGGCGCGGTCGCGCCGCATATCGCGCGCTGGGCCGATCGTTTCACCCCTCCGCCCGGCGGCGCCAATGCGCTGATCGATACGCATCCTTATCTGGGCGAGGGCTTTGAACTGATACCCCGGACCGAAGCTGGCGCAGCGGCGCTGCACGGACTGTTCGCCTTCAACTATTCAGCGCTCATCAGCCTTGGCCTGTCGGCATCCGCCCTGTCGGGCCTGCAAACCGCGCTGCCCCGGCTGCTGCGCGGCATCACCGACCAGCTTTTCCTGGATGACCGCACCGCGCTGGTCGCTGACCTGCTGGCCTATGATGAAGCGGAATTTGTCGGGCAGTGGCCAAAACCCCAAGAGGAGGCAGCATGATGGCCAGCCTTTCCACCCATGTCCTCGACACCAGCCATGGCTGCCCCGCCGCCGACGTCGCGCTGCGCCTGCTCCATAGCGACGGGACGATCCTGTTCGCCGGTGTGACTGATGCCGATGGCCGCTGCCCCGGCCTGCCGCCGGTCGCGCCGGGGCGCTATCGGCTGGAATTCGCGATTGCCCGCTATTTTGCCGGGCGCGGCGTTGCGCTGGCCGATCCGCCCTTCCTCGACTCCGTCATCATCGATTTCGGCATTGCCGATGGGAGCCATTATCACGTCCCCTTGCTCGTCTCGCCCTATGGCTATTCAACCTATCGGGGCAGTTGAAATGAGCGTGCAATTCCTGCTGGATGGCGATCTGGTCGAGATCGCCGATGTCGATCCCACCGCTACCCTGCTCGATCATCTGCGCTACAGGATGCGCCGCACCGGCACCAAGGAGGGCTGCGCGGAGGGCGATTGCGGTGCCTGCACCGTGCTGGTTGGCGATCTGGATGGCGACGCTATCGTCTGGCGCGCGGTCAATGCCTGCATCCTGTTCTTGCCGATGCTGGATGGTCGCGCACTGCTGACCGTCGAAAGCCTGGCGCCCGCCGGCGCGCTTAATCCGTTGCAGGCATGCATGGCTGCCAATGGCAGTTCGCAATGCGGCTTTTGCACGCCGGGGTTCGTCATGTCGCTCTATGGTCGCTGCGTCGGGGCAAGTGGGCATGACCTGCCGGTCGCCGACGTGCTGGCGGGCAATCTGTGCCGTTGCACAGGCTATGGCCCCATCCTGGCCGCAGCCGATGCCACCGGGCCGCTGGAGCGGGACGACACGGCAACCGCGGTCGCGCTGAAGGCGTTGCGCGAGCGGCCCGCAGCATCAGGCCAGCATGGCGATCGCCGCTGGTTCGCGCCGCGCAGTGGAGCCGAGCTTGCTGACCTGCTCGCCGACCATCCCGATGCGCGCATGGTCGCGGGCGCCACCGATGTGGGCCTTTGGGTGACGAAGGGATTGCGGAGCATCGACACGCTGATCTTTCTGGGCGACGTTACCGAATTACAGACGATCGAGGAAAGCCCTGCAGGCGTCCGGCTGGGCGCGGGGGTGCGCTATGCCGACGCCCACGCCGCCTTTGCCCGCCTTCATCCCGATCTGGGCGAACTTACCCGCCGGATCGGCGGGCTTCAGGTGCGCAATGCCGGGACGGTCGGCGGCAATATCGCCAATGGATCGCCCATCGGGGATGGTCCGCCCGCATTCATCGCGCTTGGGGCGGAACTGACGTTGCGCAGCCGGGACGGGCGACGGACGATGGCGCTGGAGGACTATTTCCTCGACTATGGCAAGCAGGATCGTCGCCCCTGGGAATTTGTCGAAAGCCTGTGGATTCCGCGACCCGATTCCCAAGCCATCATCCATATCGCCAAATTGTCCCGCCGCTTCGACAGCGATATTTCAGCGGTCTGCGGTGCATTTCATCTGGCCGTCGCTGACGGGATCGTGACCGGCGCGCGTGTCGCCTTTGGCGGCATGGCGGCCACGCCGCGCCGGGCGCCGATGTGCGAAGCCGCGCTGACGGGTCAGCCTTTCACGCTGGCGACGGTGGAAAAGGCGGCTGACGCGCTGCGCGCCGACTATGCCCCCCTCTCCGACGTTCGCGGGTCCGCTGCCTATCGCCTCGACGCCGCCGCCAATCTGCTGCTGCGCCTCTGGCACCGGGAACAGGGGCAGGCCGTGTCGGTGCTTGGTCTGGAAGCCGTCCATGGCTGATCGCGATCCTGCATGGCATGTTCTGCCCAAGCCCTCACACCCGCATGACAGCGCGCCGCTCCATGTCACGGGCGCGGCCCGCTATGCCGATGACGGGCCGGAACCTGTCGACATGCTCCATCTGGCTTTTGGCCAGAGCGCCCATGCCCATGCCCGCATCCGGTCCATGGACCTGTCTGCCGTCCGGGCGGCCGAAGGTGTCGTGCATGTCTTTACCGCCGCCGACATCCCCGGCGCGAATGATGTCAGTCCGGTCGCAGGCGACGATCGGCTGCTGGCCGATGGCGAAGTGATCTGCGTTGGACAAGCCATCTTCCTGGTCGCCGCCACCAGCCAGCGCGCGGCGCGCAAGGCCGCCCGCCTCGCCAGTATAGACTATGAACCATTGCCCGCCTGCCTGACGATCGCGGCGGCGCAGGCGGCCAAGTCACTGATCGAACCGACCCAGCGGATGGCGCGCGGCGATGCTGCTGCTGCGCTGGCCAGCGCGCCCCATCGCATGACTGGCAGCTTCGATATGGGCGGGCAGGATCATTTCTATCTGGAGGGGCAGGTCGCTGTCGCGACACCGGGCGAAGATGGCCAGATTCATCTGCTCTGTTCCACCCAGCATCCCAGCGAAATCCAGCATCTGGTCGCCCATATGCTGCATCGCCGCTCCGCCGACGTGACGGTGGAGGTACGCCGCATGGGCGGCGCCTTTGGTGGCAAGGAAACGCAGGCGGCTCTGTTCGCCGCGGCGGCCGCGCTGGTCGCGGACAAAACGGGCCGCCCCGCCAAATTCCGCTGCGACCGGGACGATGACATGGTGATGACGGGCAAGCGGCACGCCTTCCGCGTCACCTATGATGTCGGTTTCGACGCGCAGGGCCATGTACTGGCGCTGCATTTGCGTCTCGCCTCTCGCTGCGGCGCCACGGTCGATCTGTCCCCCGCGATCAACGACCGGGCGATGTTCCATGCCGACAATTGCTATTGGCTGCCGGATGTTGAAATCCTGTCGGAACGGCTCAAGACCAACACCGTGTCCGACACGGCCTTTCGTGGCTTCGGCGGGCCGCAGGGGATGCTGGCGATAGAGCGCGTCATGGACGATGTTGCCGCGCATCTGGGTCATGATCCGCTGGCGGTGCGGTGCGCCAATCTCTATGGTCCCGGTCGCGATGTCGCGCCTTATGGCATGACCATCGCGGACAATATCGCACCGCAACTTATCGCCCGGTTGCGCGCCGACGCCCGTTATGACGCGCGCAGTGCCGCAATCGATGCCTTCAACGCCACCAGCCCGATCATCAAGCGTGGCATAGCCCTAACCCCGGTCAAGTTCGGGATCAGCTTTACGACCACGCACCTCAATCAGGCCGGCGCGCTGGTGCTGGTCTATGCCGACGGGTCGATCCAGATCAATCATGGCGGCACGGAAATGGGGCAGGGGCTGTATATCAAGGTGGCGCAGGTCGTCGCCGACGTCTTTGCCGTGCCGATCGACCGGGTGCGGATCACCGCCACGCGCACCGACAAGGTGCCCAATACATCGGCCACCGCCGCCTCGTCCGGTGCGGACCTGAACGGCATGGCCGCCTATCAGGCGGCGATGACGATCCGCGAACGGCTGACCGGGTTCCTTGCCCGCACCTTCGGCTGCCCCGACAGCGAGGTGCATTTTACCCCCGAAGGCGTGATCGCGGGCACCGAGCGGCTGACCTTTGCGCATCTGTGTCGCAAAGCGCATATTGGCCGCGTTTCGCTTGCCGCCACCGGCTATTATGCGACGCCCGACATTGCCTATGACCGGCAAGCGCATCAGGGACGCCCCTTCTATTATTTCGCCTATGGCGCTGCCGTGTCCGAAGTCGCGATCGACACGCTGACCGGCGAGCATAAGGTGCTGGCCGTCGACATTCTCCATGATGTTGGCCGTTCGCTCAATCGCCAGATCGACATCGGCCAGATCGAGGGCGGCTTCATTCAGGGGCAGGGCTGGCTGACGACCGAGGAACTGGTCTTTGACGATCAGGGCCGCTTGCTCACCCATTCGCCAGCGACCTACAAAATCCCGACCGCGTCGGATCGCCCCGCCCATATGACGATCAGCCTGTGGGACGGGGAGAATGTGGAGCCGACAATCAATCGGTCCAAGGCGGTCGGTGAGCCGCCCTTCATGCTCGCCATCTCGGTCTTTTCCGCCCTGACCCGCGCCGTGGCGGCGGTTGCGCCGGATGTTCGCGCGCTGCCCCGCCTTGACGCCCCCGCCACGCCCGAACGCATATTGCGTGCGGTCAGCGAGCATCGCGCGCGATGAGCGAGTGGCTGGACTGGCTGCGGCACTTTGCAGGCAAGACACCAAGCGCACTGATCACCATCCTGGGCAGCGAAGGCTCCGCGCCGCGTGGGACGGGGACGCGCATGCTGGTCACGCATCAGGGGCTGCATGGCACCATTGGCGGCGGTCAGCTCGAATATCGCGCGGTCGAACAGGCGCGCGCCATATTGGCGCTGCCGCCGGGTCAGTGGCGGGTGCAGGATTATCCGCTTGGGCCGCTGCTGGGCCAATGTTGCGGCGGTCGGGTACGGTTGCTCATTGAACATTGCGATCCCGGCGCCATGGGCTGGCTGGCGGATGCCGCGGACGATCGAATTCTCGTTTCGACGTTCCAATCCGACCGGGTGGAAAGGCATGTGGGCGATCATGCCGTGCCGTCGCCCCCGTCGGCGCGGGGGGACCGTCCCCGCGCGGGCGACTGTCTGGCGGAAATTATCGGTCAGTACCGTCGGCCGCTCTATCTGTTTGGTGCGGGTCATGTCGGTCAGGCAATCGCCCGCCACGCTGCAAACCTGCCATTCCGCCTGTCCTGGTTCGACACGCGCCCGGTTTTCGAAACGATCGATGGGGTCGCCGTCGTGCCGGAGGCAGCAATAGAGCAATGTGTGGCCGACGCGCCTGACGATGCCGCCATTCTCATCCTGACGCATGACCATGGCCTCGACTATCGCCTGACCCAGGCTGCGTTGAGCCGTCCGCCCTGCGCCTATGTCGGCCTGATCGGCTCCGCCACCAAGGGCGCGCGTTTCCATGCGCGGCTGACGCGCGATGGCATCGATGCACAGGCCCGCGCCCGGTTGACCTCGCCGATCGGCGTGCCGGGGGTCATGGGCAAGGAACCCGATGTCATCGCCATCGCCGTCCTGGCCCAACTGCTGCAATTGAGGGCGGCATGATGCAGATGGCCAAGGGGATCAAGGGCTTTCGCGGCGAAATGCTGTCAGTGTCGCGCGATCCGCATCGTCATCCTGATGCCGTTCGCTACGAACCGGATGGGTTGTTCATTGTGGAGGACGGCCTCATCGTCGCACGTGGCGACTATGCAAGTCTGGCCCCCAGCTATCCGGGCATCCCGATCGATCATCTCCCCGGCCTTGTCGTCCCCGGCTTCATCGACGCCCATGTCCATTATGCGCAGATGGATCATATCGCCTCGCACGGCGAACAGTTGCTTGACTGGCTGGATCGCCATATTTTTCCTGCGGAAAAGGCGTTTGCTGATCGCGCCCATGCCGCCAGCCTGGCGAACCTGTTTCTGGACGAGTTGCTGCGCAACGGCACGACCAGCGCGCTTGTCTTTCCTACCGTTCACGCGCATTCGGTCGACGCGCTGTTCGACGCAGCGCTCGACCGGAACATGCGCATTCTATCAGGCAAGATCTTGATGGATCTGGGGCCGGACGGGCTGGCGGACATGCCGGAAAGCGGGCGGGACGAAAGCGAAGCGCTGATCCGCCGCTGGCGGGGGCAGGGACGGCTGGGCTATGCCGTGACGCCGCGCTTCGCCCTCACGTCGTCGGACGCGCAGTTGCAGGTCGCCGGCGCATTGCTGGCCGATCACCCCGACATATTGCTGCACACGCATCTGGCCGAAAATCTCCGCGAATGTTCCGCCGTGGCTGACCGCTTCCCGACGGCACGCGACTATCTCGATGTCTATGACCGCTTTGGTCTGGTCGGTGCCCGGTCGGTTTTTGCCCATGGCGTCCACCTGTCGGACCATGCCTGCACCCGCCTCGCGGAAAGCGGCGCTGGAATCGCCGTCTGCCCCAGTTCCAACCTGTTCCTGGGCTCAGGCTTTTTCAACTTTGGTCAGGCCGATGCCCATGGCGTACGGATTGGCCTTGGCACCGATGTCGGCGCGGGCACATCCTTTTCACTGCTCCATACGGCGGGTCTTGCCTATCAGGCCGCCCTGTCGCGCGATTACCCGCTCGATCCCTTCCGCGCCCTTTATCTGGCGACAGCGGGCAGCGCTACGCTTCTGCATATCGACGATCGGGTCGGCGGGTTGGAGCCGGGGCAGGAAGCGGATTTCGTTCTGCTCGACTGTGCGGCCACGCCGTTACTGGCGCGTCGCACGGCAAAGGCCACGCTTGCAGAGCGCCTCTTCGCGTTGCAAATCCTGGGCGACGACCGCGCCATCGCGCGGACCTACATCATGGGCCAATGCGCCTGGAACCGACAAGGCACAGCATCATGACTGATCTCGACAGCTTCATCCGCGCCCTGCCCAAGGCTGAACTTCATCTGCATATCGAAGGCAGTCTGGAGCCGGAACTCATGTTCGCGCTGGCCGAGCGCAACGGCGTCGCCATTCCCTATGCCAGCGTGGAGGATGTCCGTGCGGCCTATGCCTTTGGCAATTTGCAGGATTTTCTCGACATCTATTATGCCGGGGCAGACGTGCTGCGGACGCAGCGGGATTTCCACGATCTCGCCGCTGCCTATTTCGATCGCGCGGCGGCGGATGGCGTGGTTCATGCCGAACTCATGTTCGATCCGCAGACCCATACAGATCGGGGCATCCCTTTCGCCACGGTTATCGAGGGCCTGCTGTCCGCCATGGCCGACGCGCAGGCGCGCCATGGGATCAGCAGCGCGCTCATCCTCTCCTTCCTGCGTCATCTGAGCGAAGAGGCGGCCTTCGAAACGCTGGCCGCCGCCGAGCCCTGGCTCGACCAGATCGCCGCCGTCGGCCTCGATTCATCCGAAACCGGCCATCCACCCGAAAAATTCGCCCGTGTTTTTGCCGCGGCGAGGGCAATGGGCCTGCGCCTCACGGCCCATGCCGGAGAGGAAGGGCCGCCCGCCTATGTCTATCAGGCGCTCGACCTGCTTCAGGTCGACCGGATCGACCATGGCAATCGCGCGCTGGAGGATGATGCGCTGGTCGACCGGCTGGCACGCGAAGGCATGACGCTCACGGTCTGCCCGCTCTCCAACCTCAAGCTGTGCGTGGTCGATGATCTGGTCAACCATCCGATCGACCGGATGCTGGACCGCGGCCTGCGCGCGACGATCAACTCGGACGATCCCGCCTATTTTGGCGGCTATATCGCCGACAATTATCGCGCGGCCGCCGTAGCGCGTGGGCTCACCAGGGCGCAGTTGGGTCAGCTTGCCCGAAACAGCTTCACCGGCTCCTTCCTGCCGCCCGATGCCATCGCCGCCCATCTGGAACGGTTGGATGCCCTGTTATGAGGCTGCCTGGAGTCCTTCTCTCGCTGTTCGCGACGATCGA
Organism: Sphingobium sp. GW456-12-10-14-TSB1; assembly: GCF_059424385.1. NCBI lineage: Bacteria > Pseudomonadati > Pseudomonadota > Alphaproteobacteria > Sphingomonadales > Sphingobiaceae > Sphingobium > Sphingobium sp. GW456-12-10-14-TSB1. The sequence continues at coordinate 869,053 of NZ_JBWKZI010000002.1, forward strand.
CGCTCTATGTCGATTATAACAGCCAGTCCCGCTGCTCAACGCTAGGATAAGGACATGACAATCAAGCTCATCTGCCTGGATGCCGACGACACCCTCTGGCACAATATGCGGCATTTCAACGCGACCGAAGAGGCGCTGGTGGCGATGCTCCAGCCCTTTGCCGACGCCGACATCGCCCGCGACACGCTCAATGCCTGTGAAGGGCGCAATCTCAAACTTTATGGCTATGGGGCCAAGGGCTTCACGCTTTCGATGATCGAGACCGCAGCGGAATTGGCTGGGGACCAGATTTCCAAATCGATGATCGAGGATATTCTGGCGGCCGGGCGCGCGCTGCTGGCCCATCCGGTCGACCTGTTCGACGATGTCGCCGACACGCTCGACGCGCTGGCCCACCGGGGTCGGCTCGTGCTGGTGACGAAGGGCGACCTGTTGCACCAGGAATCGAAACTCGCAGCTTCAGGCCTGGGCGACCTGTTCAGCGGCATTGAGATCGTCAGCGACAAGACCGAAAATACGTTCCGCCGTGTGTTCGGCCAATATGGCGCCGCCCCGCACGAAGCCATCATGGCGGGGGATTCGCTGCGGTCGGACATCCGCCCCGCGCTGGAGGCTGGCGCCTGGGCCGCCTATATCCCGCAGGAGGGGGCGTGGGTCCATGAAATCGCCGACACGCCCGCCGACCATCCCCGCTTCCGCCAGATCGATCGGCTGGCCGAACTGCCCGCCCTGATCGACACCATCGGCTAAACGTCGTCGTCGCCCAGCCAATGCTCTGTCTGCGGCGGCAGATATTGCGCCATGCGGTCCAGCAATATGTCCGGGTCATTGTCGATCAGCAGCATCGCCCGATGCCGGGGCTGGAGGAAACCCTCCGCAACGACAGAATCGATGAAGGTCGACATGGGCGTATAGAAACCATTGACGTTGAGCAGCCCGCACGGCTTTTCATGATAGCCAAGCTGCGACCAGCACCAGGCCTCGAATATCTCCTCCAGCGTCCCGATGCCGCCAGGCAGGCACAGGAAACCGTCGGCAAATTTCGCCATCATCGCCTTGCGCTCATGCATCGTCTTGACGACATGCAGTTGCGTGATACCCGGATGGTCATGTTCGCGCGCGCGCAGCGCTTCGGGAATGACGCCGATCACCTCGCCGCCCGCAGCGCAGACCGTATCGGCGATCACACCCATCAGCCCGACGGTCCCGCCGCCATAAACCAGGCCAATGCCCCGCTCGGCCAGCAGCGTGCCGACCCGCTCGGCGGCTTCGCGATAGACAGGCGAGTTGCCGGGCGAGGAGCCGAGATAAACGCAGATCCGCATCAGGCCAGCCGTTCCGGCACGGAACGCGCCTCTTCAACGATCGTACCCTTTGCACCGACCGCTTCCCAGGGAAACACGAACCAGCGCTTGTCTTCGTCCCGGTCGATCATCTCCGCCCAATAGTCCACCGTCACGCGCGATCGGCTGTTGGTGATGATGACGGCAAAGCGCAGATTGTCGCCATTGCAGCCATTGTCGGCCAGCAACCGCCGCACATAATCGATCGTGCCGCCGCTATCGTTGATGTCGTCGACGAACAGCAATCGCTGGCCTGCCGCGCTCTTCGCCGCGACCTTGGCCAGCAGTTCGTCAGCAAAGCCGGGTACCTTTGAACTATGGTCGATCGACAGCATCGGCAATTCGGTCTGATGCGAGATATAGACCGCAGGCACCAGCCCGCCACGGCCGATGCCGATGATGAAATCGGGCGTCCAGTCGCCCTGTTCAACCTGTCGCGCCAGCATTTGCACGTCGGCGACAAAGGCGTCGTTGGAAATATAGTGGAGCTGAGGCTCGGCAGTTTGGCTCATGACAGAAGGTCCGTTGACGGTCTGGAAAGATTGTCCGTTATCGGGTCTGCACGCTTTGGGCAATTGGCTGAGGGGCCATCATGTCATGGCGGGACCGTCGATCGATATGGGATAGCTGAGTTGCGGGAAGCCGTTTTCGATTTCCTGCAAGGCTATGCCAGCCGCATAAGACGGCGTGCGCGCCGATGCGGTACACAGCGCCAGCGTCATTGGCCGCAATATCGGGTCGGAAATCTTGGTGAAGGACAGGAGGCCGCGCTGCACCTCGGTAATGACGTCGAGCGATGTCAGTACGCCGATGCCGATGCCCTGCAATACGAGCGACGTGATCATCTGGATATTGTCCGATGACACGGCCCGGTCGATCACCACGCCGGTCGTCCCTTCCAGCACCGAAATCTGCTCATAAACCGCCAATGGCTCAGCCGGAACGATCAACCTTGATCCTACGCAACTGGAAAATCGGGCTTCCCTCTTGCCGCCCAGTGGATGGCCGGTCGGCGTGACGAAGCCCAGCACGACCTCCACGAAGGATCGGACGGCTAGGTCGCGCACGGTCTGCGGTTCGAAAAATATGCCGAAATCAACCTCTCCGCGCACCGTCGCCAGCCGGGCTGCGTCATTTTCCAGCACCCGCACGCCGATGGTGATGCCGGGATATTTGCTTTGCAGCGCCCGGATCGCGGCGGGGATATAGCCCTTGGCCAGGGCATCGATGACCGCAATATCGACATGCCCGCGTTTCAGCCCGCGCAAATCCTCTATCTGCGCGCGAACATCCGCCATGTTTTTCTGCCATTTGGTGCCCGCCGCCATCATGATCTCACCCGCAGCAGTCAGGCGCAGGCCGGTCGGCAGCCGCTCGAACAGCGGCATGCCCAGATTGGCCTCGACATTCAAAATCTGACGATCGATCGCTGACGCAGACACGTTCAGTTCGTCCGCCGCGCGCCGGATCGAGCCCAATCGGCCTACCGTTATGAAATAGCGCAAGAAACGTGAAAGTGCCGGCATACCCACCCTATTTTTTGCAACACTGCGTCGAATTCATTGCATTTGATCGCACCACGTCAAGCCCCTAGTTGCAATGCACACCACATCGTCCGGCGGCGATTGGCGGGGATCATGGCTGTGCATGCTGCAATGCACCGTCGCGAAAGGGGGGCGCCCAAGGCGCCTTGCGACCGCGGCAAGAGCCGACCGTGAAAATGGATAGAGCTGGAATTTCTCAATGAAATCCAGCCGACGATCAAATGGGAGAGGAACAGGGAGAATTAACAGCAGGGCGATCAATATGGGCCGCCCTGTTTCAAAAGGGGGGTATCTTATTCATGGCGAATATTGATCGCTTGCGCGGACAGCACCATGTCGCGCCGCGTCCGGACCGTTGCAGTCGGCCTTTTGGCGTGATCGCCGCCGGTCTTATGGCCTGTACCGCACTGACGACACCGGCCCTGGCGCAGGATGCCGTGCCGAGCGATGCGTCAGAGCCGGGAGCCGAAATCGTCGTTACCGGCGCGTTGAACGCGCTGCCCGACAAGGATGTCGGATCGATCTTCGGTTTTGCCAAGACATTGGTTGAAACGCCCCGTTCGGCCTCGACGGTCAGCAGCGAACAGATTGAGCGCTTCGGCATCACGGACATTTATGATCTGGTCGCCCAGGCGCCCGGTACCTTCACCAACAGCTTCTTCGGCGTCGGTGGTGCGCTCGACATTCGCGGTACGCCCGGCGAAGTCTATTTTCGCGGCGTTCGTCGCCTGGATAATCCCGGCAACTATCCCACGCCCATCGGCGCATCGGACCGGATCGACATTGTGCGCGGCCCGGCCTCGCCCATTTATGGCCCGTCCAAAACCGGCGGCTACATGAACTTCGTGCCCAAATCCGCGCGCGTGAAGGATGGTTCGTTGCTGACCGGGCCGGAGGGTGAAATCAGCTACACGACCGGCAGTTGGAACCGCAATGTGCTGAAGGCAGAACTGCGCGGCCCGGCGAAGATCGGTACGGCCGAATTCGGCTATAGCCTGTATGCCGAGGTCGAGGATAGCGACAGCTATTACGACAATATGTCGACCAACCAGACGATCCTGCAAGCCGCGTTCGACAGCCAGATCACCGACAATTTCCGCATTGAATTTGGCGGCATGTACCAGAAATATTCGGGTCAACAAAATGGCGGCTGGAACCGCCTGACTCAGGCTCTGGTCGATGACGGCACCTACATCACCGGATCGGCCCAGCCGGTCGATACCAATGGTGACGGACAGGTATCGCAGCAGGAATTCACCGCGATCGGCGATTTCAACCCGTTCGGTTCCTTCGGTTGTGGCGGCGGCAGCGTCTTTGCCAACGCGTCCAATAATGACGCCTGCTATGCGACCAACTATCCCTGGCTTGGGCTTACCAACGTCGGCACGACAAAGCTCAGCCGGAAGAAAGTGCTGACCGGCAAGAATGATCTGTTGGTGAACAAGGCCAAGACCGCCTATTTCGACATGATCTACACCGCCGACAACGGGCTGGAGATCAAGAACCAGTTTTTCTATGACGGCATCGATAATGATAACGAAAATAGCTACGGCTTCTCCCAGTTTCATAAAAGCTGGGTGATCGAGGACAAGATCGTCATCTCGAAAAGCTTTGATAGCAGCGCGGGTAAATTCTCCTTCCAGCTGTCGCCTTCGGTACGCTACACTAAATTCCTTCATGGCGATGATTTCGATTTTGAATATTTCCACCGCGTCGACCTGACCAAGGGCTACGACGCTCTGTCGGATCGTCTGCTATCGACCGAATGCGACTGCGATTATTCCAATTATCTCAAGGGCCATTATACCGACTATGGCTTTGCGGGCCTGGCCGACCTTGATTTCAACTTCGGCCTGGGCCTCATATTGGGTGCCCGCTATGACGATATCAGCGTCAATTCCAGCTTCATCCCGACCAAGATGAACAATGTGCCCGCCGTTACTTCTGCCAAGGGCAGCAAGGGCGGCTGGTCCTGGACGGCAAGCGCGTCTTACAAGATGCCCTTCGGCCTGATCCCCTATGCCACTGCTTCACGCCAATCGACGGTGATTGCGGGCCAGGGCTCGGAGATCGATGCCGGCACGGTGGCCGCCAACGGCTTCATCACCGCGTCCAAAATGGTTGAAGGCGGCGTCAAGGGCAGCTGGCTCGGCGGCCAGCTCTATGCCGCGCTGTCGGTGTACAAGCAGGAGCGCACCGATCACAATATCCAGTCGTCCACGGTCAACCAGTCGGTACAGACCAAGGGGCTGGAAGCGGAATTCCGCTGGTCGGTTGATCGGCATTTCCTGATTACCGGCGCCTATACCAAGACGAAGGTGGTCAACCTGACCTTCCTGGATAGCGGCACGGCGTTCAGCTTTCTGGGCTATGAGGATCTGAAGGCCTATCTGAACGACCCGTCGCTGATCTTTGGGGGTCAGCCGGGGGCGTTGCTGCCGATTGGCAGCAAGAATGACGCCCGTCGTGCGGGCATCCCTGAAAATCTCTACTCGCTGACCGGCACCTATTCGTTCGACAACGGCCTTGCGCTCAGCGCCAGCGTCGTGAAAGTGGACTCGGTCTTTTCCGGCCAGTCGCAGGCGGTCAAGCTGCCGGGCTATGCGCTGGTCGATCTGGGCGCGTCCTATCAACTGGACAATTGGCTGTTCCGCTTCGTGGTCAAAAATGCGACCAACGAGAAATATTTCCGCGCCAACTTCACCGAACTGTTCGGCAGCACGATTGTCCTGCCCGAACGGCCGCGCAGTTTCCAGGCGACGGTATCTTACAAATTCTGATGATTATGGAAGGCGTCGGACTGTCGGCGCCTTCCATAGCTGATTGGTTATAAGGGACGTTTCATGCGCCTTCTGTCTTATGTCGCGACACTGGCGAGTGCGACCCTGCTCATTGCCGCGCCAGTCCCGGCCTGCGCCGCGCTGCCTTCGGGCGTCGAGGACTGCCTGCCCGGCAAAGCCTGCGCCCATCCACTGCCAGTCCGGGTCGTTATCGTGTCGCTGTTTGAAATCGGCGAGGATAGCGGCGACAAGCCGGGCGAATTCCAGCTGTGGAAGGAACGGCGGCATCTCGATACCCGTATCCCTTTCCCCCAGTCCCATCATGACCTTTATTATAATCCCGATACCCAGATACTGGGCATGGTCACGGGCATGGGCAATATAAAGTCGGCGACTGCGACGATGGCGCTGGGTCTCGATCAGCGGTTCGACCTTTCCCACGCTTATTGGCTGGTCGCGGGCATTGCGGGCATCGATCCGCAAAATGCCTCCATCGGCTCGGCTGCCTGGGCGCGCTATCTGGTGGATGGCGATCTCGCCCATGAAATCGACGCGCGGGAAATTCCTGCCGACTGGAAAAGCGGCTATTTCCCGCTGCACAGCAAAGGCCCCAATGATCCCAGTCCGCCCGTGGGCCAGGGCGAAATATTCGAGATCAACCCGGCGCTGCGTGACTGGGCCTATGACCTGACCAAGGATTTGGCGCTGCCCGACGATCCTTCGATCCGCAAGGAACGGGCGCGCTTCACCGACCATCCCATGGCGCAGCGCCCGCCCTTCGTGCTGAAGGGCGATCAACTGGCAGCCATGACATTCTGGCACGGCGCGCGGATGACCGACTGGGCCAATGACTGGGTGAAATATTGGACGCAGGGCAAGGGTGAATTCGTCACTTCCGCCATGGAGGAAACCGGCACCTATCAGTCGATCGTCTATCTCGACCGCATCGGCCGGGTGGACAAGCAGCGCTTCATGGTATTGCGCGCGGGCAGCAACTTCACCATGCCCCCGCCCGGCGACAGCGCCGCCCATTATCTGCTGACCGAAAATGAAGGCTATGCCGGTATGAACGCCGCGCTCGAAAGTCTCTATCTGGTGGGCTCCAAGGTGGTGGACGAGTTGATCGATCATTGGGATCGCTACGAAAAGACCGTCCCGCAATAGCATGGCGCTTTGCGTTATCCGCAATGCCGACGTGCTGGTCTGCATGGACGATCCCCGGTTGGGAGATTGTCGACGGAGCTGCATCACTGGCATCATGAGCGGCATATTGTCACCATTGGCGCGCTATTCCTGATCCTGCGCGGTTTCGCGCCAAAGATCGGCGCGCATGACCGCTGCCGCGCTGGTTGCGGTCACCCTGAACCTGATCGTGCCCGATCGGATTAGCGCGGCATAGCTGGACACCTCGAAAAACTCTGGCGTTTGATCGGCGGATTTGATTCACTTCGTCGGCGATGCGTAGGAGGCGATGATGGCAAGTCAGCCTGGTTTCTTCGATCTTTCGGACCGGTACGATGCGCTGAGCGCGGCGGGCGATCCGCTGGAGCGATTAGCGGCAGTTGTGGATTTCGAGGTTTTCCGTGGTCCGCTGGTGGCAGCGCTTCGTCGCTGCGTTCGCGGCAAGGGTGGGCGACCGCCCTTTGATCCGGTGCTGATGTTCAAGATTCTGGTTCTACAGGCGCTCTATTCGCTGTCGGACGAGGCCGCCGAGTTTCAGATCAAAGACCGGTTGTCATTCCAACGGTTCCTGGGCCTTGGGCTCGATGGCACCGTGCCGGATGCGACCACGGTGTGGCTGTTTCGGGAACGCCTGGTAAATGCCAAGGCCATAGACAAACTTTTCGCTCGCTTCGACGCTGCCCTCAAGGATCGGGGCTATCTCGCCATGGGCGGGCAAATCATCGACGCTACGGTCGTGCAGGCACCCAAACAGCGCAATACCGAAGCGGAGAAAGCAGCGATCAAGGAAGGCGGCGTGCCCGAGGGCTGGAAGCCGGCCAAGACCCGGCAAAAGGACCGTGATGCGCGCTGGTCGATCAAGTACAGCAAGGCCAAGATCAAAGAGGGCGCCGATCCCAAGGCGGCTAGGCCGGTCGATCTGGCCATCCCGATGTTCGGGTACAAGAATCATATCGGCATCGACAAAACCCATGGGCTGATCCGCACCTGGGATGCCAGCGCCGCCAATGCCCATGACGGCGCACGGCTGCCGGTTCTGATCAGTAAGGACAACACTGCCTCCGGCGTCTGGGCTGATACCGCCTATCGATCCAAGAAGAACGAGGCGTTCCTGGCCAGTGGCATGTTCACCAGCCACATTCACCAGCGGCGTAAACCGCGGCGAGCGTTGCCTGAGCGGATCGCCAAGGCCAATACCCGGCGTTCCAAGATCCGCGCCCAGGTCGAGCATGTGTTCGCCGGGCAAAAGAACCGCATGGGGCTGGTCGTGCGCACCATCGGCATCGCCCGCGCTACCATCAAGATCGGCATGGCCAACTTGGCCTATAACTTCCAGCGCTTGGCCTGGCTCGAAGGGCGAACTGCGCCTGCTTGATATGAACCAAGCGCCACCGACGGTAAATCCGGCCACTGCGGCACCGGCAATATCGAAATCACCGACAAATACGCTGCAACATCACTCCTTCCACGCCGCCTCAATCCGCACCGTCGACCCTACACGCAAATCCAGCGGTTCTTCGAGGTGTCCAGCTTCGAAGGCCTGGAGATCGCGCTCCAGTCGGGCTTGCGCTGCCGCTTTCACATTTTTCGCCAGCCATGCGCCGCATCCTGGCGCATCCATTGACACGCACGCCGCAGCCCGCGCACCGCCCGGCCTGTCCTGCCACAGGCTGTCGCCCGGCAGGAAGCTGTAATGCAGCCCGTTACGCACGATCTGCTTTAAATCCGCGTAGCGCAGCCCCTGTTCGGTGACGGCGCGCAGATATTCATTGGTCATGTCACTGCGCGACACGCCTTCATCGTCGGTCGAGAGTACCACCGGCACGCCCGCTTCCCGGTATAGCGACAGCGGATGATCGCTGCCCTTCACGCCCAGTATGACCGCGTTGCTGGTCAGGTTGATCTCCACCACTACCTGATCGCGCGCCATCTGCGCCAGCAGCGCGGGCGCGTCAGTCTCATAAGCGATGTCGATGCCGTGGCCGATCCGCCTGGCACCCGCGATTTGCACTGCATCGCGAATGTGGAAGCTCAGATCGCGCGAAGGAACCAGACCCAATGTCAGTTCGCCCGCATGCAGTGACAATTGCACCTTGGGATGGCGCGCTTTGAGGAACGCGATCATCTGCATATGCAGCGCATAGTCGCGCACCGCCACCGGATCATGCTCCGGCGCGGCGATATTGACGCCGACAAAACGCGGATCGGCATCGGCCAGGGCAAAGCCGAAGGCGAGTTGCGCGAACACTTGCGCCGGTGGATTGGTGCGGATCGCCGTGTAGAGATAGCGCATCGCCACGTCGCAGGCAGGTTCGCGATCGGCCGTTCCGCATCCGTTGAACTTCGCACCCTGCGCATCATAGCCGTCATAATCGGCCCTCGCGCTGGCAACCGCATCCGGCAATAGCGGCGCGATCCTGGCGTAGAGCGCGGCAAGATCGCTGGCGTCGGCATCGGCCATCTTCATGCCCAGCAACCAGCCTGCGCGCGCGCCGCTGCCCAATTCAACATAGGAGACATGATCCGCAGCCGCCTGCCTGCGGGTCAGCGCCATCGCTTCGCCGACATGGCGACTATAGGCCGGGCCAAACGCATCGAAGGTCGCGAAGAAGCGGTCATAGCCCGACACTTCCGGGTCGCCCACGCCCGCCTCGAAACCGCGGGTGGAAAAGGCGTCGATCGCGCGCGAATAATGGGGATAGGTGCGCTCCAGCCCGGCGGCCGGGATATGTTCCGGCGGCGTACAGGGCGGTTCGACGATATGATACGTGACGGTCGAGATACACAGGCCGTCCGCGGCTGCCCAGCGAAGATAATCCTCCGCGAAATTGGCGCCGCCAGCATGATTGTGCAGGTCGCCGCCCTTGGGCATGGCCTGAAGGAAGATGCGCAGGCGCGGACTGCTATGCACGATCCGATCCAGATAGGCTGCCGTGCGCGCCTCGTTGGACAAGGCGGTGGCTGGGGTTCGCGCCACGACCGGCCCGGCGCCAACCATCAGCGCCATCAACAATGCAGCCACCCACGTCATAGCAATCCCCTGTTTCGCGGCCTTTCTGGCGACGAGGCCCAGGATGTTCAATGACGATATTGCGGACATCGCGTTGCCAAAATCAGAGCGGCGGGCGGAGCGGGCAGAATGGCGGGGCCATCCCGCGGGGTGGCCTAATTTTGCGATTCATCCGTCCCGTTAACGGCAATGGACGCAACGCGGAATCCGCAATAGGCCCGCGCTCACACCCGATTTGCATGCAAACGGCGGACGATGGGCCGCCGATCGTCATGACAAGGGGAAAGGGGACGGCGCATGGCCGCCTGCGGGACATGGGATCATATGTGATGGGCCTGAACTGGCATCCGACCTTGCCCAGTTGCATTCTGGCGCTCAGCGCGCTGGTCGCCACGGCGTCGGTTCTGGCGCGGCCGGACGAAGCAGAGCAGCCGCTTGTTGTAGAAGCTTTCGCAACGCCCGAAGCGACCCCGGCCATTTTGGGCGACTATTGTTCGCGCTGCCATAACGACAATGACAAGGTCGCAAACCTGTCGCTCGATGATGTGCGCAATGGCGATCTTTTCCATGGCAGGAATATGGAGATCTGGGAAAAGGTGCTGCGTCGCACTCGCCAGGGCGAAATGCCGCCGCTCAACAAGCCGCAGCCAACAGCTGCCGCCAGAGCCGCTTTCGTCCAGTGGCTAGAGAGCGGACTGGACGCCTATGCCGCAAAGCATCCCGATCCCGGCCGCGCGACGATCCGTCGCCTCAACCGGGTCGAATATGCCAATGCGGTGCGCGACCTTCTGGCGCTCGACGTCGATGTCAGCCGGGAACTGCCGCAGGACAATTCGGGCTATGGCTTTGACAATATCGCCGATGTGCTGAGCGTCTCACCGACGTTGATGGACCGCTATATCGCCGTCGCGAGCAAAGTTGGCCGCCTGGCGACGGGCCTGACGTCCCGGCGGGAATTCGTCACATCCTATGAAGTACCCAAGGATGGATCGGTCATGAATGGGGGCCGCCCTGCCTATAATGAGCGCGCCAGCGACGATCTGCCGCTCGGTTCGCGCGGGGGCGGGGCGTTTACCTATTATGCCCGCTATGATGCCACCTACGAGATTAGCGGCTGGCTGAACGCCAATACGAACAATGAAACCGACCGCCAGCCAGAGGATAAGGTCAGCGTCCGTGTGCCGCTGAAATCCGGGGCACATGTCATCGGCCTGTCCTTCCGGCGCCAACTGGCGCCCGACGAGAGCGTCCAGACGCTACGCAATGATCTCGACAAGGTGCCGGTGCCGACCGCGGCGCCGGTCATGCTGCCAATGGATGTCTCGGTTGATGGCGTTCGGGTCAAAACCGTTAACGTGCGGTCCTATCGCATGTCGCCGCGCTATTCGCAGCAGAATTTCCCGCGCGACGTCCTCCAGATCGACGTGGCCGGGCCATTTTCGCCAAAGGGTGTCGGCCGGACCCCCAGCCGCGATCGCATCTTCATCTGCAAGCCCCGGCGGGCCAGCGCTGAAGCCGCTTGCGCCCGGCAGATCGTCGGGGCGCTGGCCCGCCGTGCCTATCGTCGGCCGGTGAACGACAATGACCTGACGCCGCTGATGCGGGTCTATGCGACCGAGCGCGCCCAGTCCGATTTCGAACATGGGATCGAGGCAGCCGTCGAAGCGATACTGGTCTCACCCCATTTCCTGTTCCTGGTCGAGCAGGATCCGGTAGGCAGCAAGCCGGGCGGCGTTCGGCGCCTCACCGACCTGGAACTCGCGTCCCGCCTGTCCTTCTTTCTTTGGAGCAGCATTCCCGACGATACGCTGCTGTCGCTGGCCGAAACGGGCCAGTTGCAAAAGCCCGGCGTCATGGATGCGCAGATCACCCGGATGCTCGCCGATCCGCGCGCGCAGGCGTTGACGACCAATTTCGCAGGCCAGTGGCTCTATTTGCGTAACCTGGACCAACAACGGCCCGATATCAGCATATTCCCCAAATTCGATACGCGCCTGCGCCGTGCCATGGCGCAGGAAACGGAAATGTTCTTCACCTATGTGTTGCGCACCAATCGCAGCCTGCTGGATTTCATTGCGGCGGACTATACCTTCCTCAACCAGCGGCTGGCCGACCATTATGGCATTGGCGGGATCACCGGCACCGCCATGCGGCGCGTCACTCTGGACCCGGCCTCCAATCGTGGCGGGTTGCTGGGGCAGGCGAGCATCTTGACCGTCACTTCCTATGGCAATCACACATCGGTGGTGAAGCGGGGCAAATGGATTCTCGACAATCTACTCGCCGCCTCACCGCCGCCGCCGCCGCCCGACGTGCCCGCATTGCAGGAAAAGCATGACGGTCGCCTGCTGACCGCGCGCGAGCAGTTGGAACTGCATCGCAAAAGCCCGGCCTGCGCCGCCTGTCATGTGAAGATGGACCCGCTGGGCTTCAGTCTTGAAAATTTCGATGCGATCGGCGCCTTTCGCCAGAAAGATGCGGGCCAGCCCATCGACGTATCGGCGCGGATGCCCGACGGCACCCAATTTGCCGGCCTGTCGGGGTTGAAGCGCATCCTGCTCAGCCAAAAGGACGAATTCGCCAGCGCCTTTACCGAAAGGCTGCTGACCTATGCGCTGGCCCGCGGGGTGGATGCGCGCGACATGCCGGCCATCCGCACCATCACCCGCAGCGCCGCCGCAGATGGCTATCGCATCCAGACCGTCATCAAGGGGATCGTACACAGCGCGCCCTTCACCCTGCGGCGAACAACTGGTCAATGAGGGCAACGCGATGATCATCCTGCGTAAACCGCTTAGCCGCCGAACCCTGTTGCGTGGCGCTGGCACGGCCCTGGCGCTGCCCTTTCTGGAGGCGATGATGCCATCGGCCAAGGCGGCCGATGTCGCATCCCGGCCCAAAAGGCTCCAGATATTCTATTCACCCAATGGCATGATGATGGACCAGTTCATGCCATCATCAGAGGGGCCGGGCTTCATCTTGCCAGCTACGCTGGAGCCGCTGGCGCCGCATCGCGCGCAGATCAGCGTCATCACCGGCCTTGGCCATCCCAGCGCGGCGGCGATGGGGGATCGTCCGGCGGGGCATGGCCGCTCTTGCCCCGCCTTCATCACCGGCGTCCATGTGAAACAGACCGAAGGCACCGACATACGCTGCGGCATTTCTGTCGATCAGGCCTATGCCGATCATCTGGGCGACGCGACCCAGCTGAGTTCGCTCGAACTGGGTATCGATCAGGCCAGCCTGCTGGGCAGTTGCGACATCGGCTATAGCTGCGCCTATACCAATGGCATCAGTTGGCGCAATCCTACCGTCCCGCTGCCCGTCACCGCCAATCCGCGCGACGTGTTCGAGCGACTTTTCGGCGATGGCGACGCGCTGGACGCCAAGAGCCGCCTGGCCCGGCTACGGCGGCAATCGAGCATCCTGGATTTCGTGATGGACGATAGTGCGCGCCTGAGCGGCGCGCTGGGGATGGAGGATCGCCGCAAGCTCGACGAATATCTGGAAGCGACCCGCGACATTGAACGGCGCATCCAGCGCGCGATCGCGTCGGGCGGTGGCGCGCAGAGTGCTGATCTGGAACGACCGGCGGGCATTCCCGACAGTTTCGATGCGCATGTCCGCCTGATGATCGACCTACAGGTGCTGGCGATGCAGGCCGACATCACCCGCATCGGCAGTTTCATGATCGGCCGGGAACTCAGCAACCGCACCTATCCGGAAATCGGCGTGCCGGATTCCCACCATATGCTCAGCCATCACGGCAATAGCCCGGAGAAAAAGGCGAAACTGGCCCGTATCAACCGGCATCATATGGAATATTTTGCTTATTATCTGGAACGGATGAAGGCGGTGAAGGACGGCGAAGGATCGCTGCTGGACCGGACGCTGGTGCTGCGCGGGTCGGCCTTTGGCGATCCCAATGAACATGACCATATGGATCTGCCCATCATTGTCGCGGGCGGGCTGGTACCGGGCGACCGGCATGTTGTGGCGCCAAAAGGGACCACCATGTCCAATCTGCTGCTGAGCACGCTGCAGGTGCTGGATGTCCCCGCGACCCGCTTTGGCGACAGCGACGGCCCGTTCAAGGCGCTGGCCAATGTTTGATCGCGCATGCCTGGGTGTCGCCCTGCTGGCGCTGATGGCGGGATGCGGCATCGCGCAGGCCCGCGCGCCGCAGAGGGATGATGGGCTGGCGCGCGCGATCGTGGCAAATGACGTGGCGGCCGTTCAGGCTGCACTGGCCGACAGAGCCGATCCGAACCAGAAGCTGGCCTTCGGCGCGACGCCGCTAGGCTGGGCAGTCAACACCCAAAATCCCGCGATTGTCGCCGCGCTGCTGGCTGGCGGCGCGACCGTCGATACTGCCGATCAGGATGGCGTGACGCCGTTGGCGCTCGCCTGCGAACTGGGCGATCCGGCCATATTGGCGCAGTTGCTGGATGCGCGCGCCGATGTGCGCGGCGCACGGGCCGATGGCACAAGCGCGCTCGCCATTTGCGCCCGCTACGGTCCCGCAGAAGCCGTCGACCGCATGCTCTCCTTGGGCGCGGCCCCGGACAGTGTCGACAGCCGTGGCCAGACGCCCCTTATGTGGGCCGCCGCGGCGGGCCGGACTGTGGCGATGGCCCTGTTGCTGAAGGCTGGCGCAAACCCCAATCGCGTGTCGAAGGGTGGCTTCACGCCCCTGTTCTTCGCGATCAAGAGCGGCGTAGTCCCCGCTACGCAGATCATGCTGGCAGCCGGTGCGGACAGCGCCCATCGCGGCCCGGAAAATAGTAGTGCAGTCCAGCTTGCGCTGTACCAGAAAAATTACGGGGCCGCCGTCCTGCTAGTGCCGCATGGCGCGGACATAGTGGAGCGGGATCGGACCGGCGAGCAGTTGCTTCATGGCGCAGCGGCGGGAGGCGATGCCGAACTCATCCGATTACTGCTGGCCAAGGGCGCTGATCCCAATGGCCTGACCGGACCGTCGCGGATCACCTGGGTGACCGAAGCCAATTTCGGCGTTCCCCCGCCGTCGGTACCACCCACGCCCCCGTTGCTGATTGCTGCCGCCAATGGCCGCAAGGATGCCATGATGCTGTTGCTGGCCGCAGGGGCCGATCCGCGCTTCGTCGCGGCGGATGGTACCAACGTCGTGCTGGCAGCGGCGCGTGGGGGCAGTGCGGCGACGCTCGACTATGCCCTGTCTCTTGCGCCGGTCGTCGATATAGCGGGGAAAGATGGCATGACCGCGCTCCACCTGCTGGTTGCCGGCGGTGTCCAGCCAGAGCTGGAAGCCATGCTGCACATTCTGGCTGCTCGCGGTGCACGCACCGACATTCCCAGCAAATATGGCAAGACCGCCGCGCAAATGGCGGACGGTGGCCTTACCGAAGTGAAGCAGATTTTTCGCGCGGTCTTTCCCGACAAGATGTCGGTGAAGATGGCGGGTGCCGCGCCGCAGACCGTTCCTGACCATTGACAGCCAAACCGCAAGGTAGAACATCGCATGACCATATCGCCGTCTTTCCGTCTCCCGACGCTCGCAATGCTGGGGCTTCCGCTCATCATCCTGCCCATGCTGGCGCAACCGCTGACAGCCGCGCCCACCTCAGCGCCTGCGCCCAAGGCGGCGATCGCTGCGCGCCAGGCAGGCTACAAGAAGATGGGCGCGGCGATGAAGGCGCTGAACGATCAGCTCAAGAGCGGCGCGCCGGTAAAAGCCACGATGGTTGCTGCGGCCCAGACGATCGCCGCCACGGCGCGGGAACAATCCCGGCTGTTCCCGGCGGGCAGCGGCCCGACGGCGGGCCTATCCACCGACGCCTTGCCGAACATCTGGACCGATCGCGCGACCTTTGATGGACAGATGGCCAAGCTGATTGCTGAATCGGGCAAGCTGGTCGGCGTCGTCAATGGCGGCAATATCGACGCGATCCGCGCACAGGCCAAGGCGACCGGCGGTACCTGCGCCGGCTGTCATCGCCAGTTCCGCGCGGACAATTGAGCGACTGCGCCGTGTCGACTGACGCGCCATCCCTTCGTTCGCTTGTCTGGGATATGTATATCCGGCTGTTCCACTGGTTGCTCGTCGCCCTTTTGACCTTTTCCTGGTGGAGCGGCGAACAGCATGAAATGGAATGGCACCGCCTGTCGGGCTATGCCATCCTGTTCCTGCTGGTTTTTCGTATCTATTGGGGGTTTGTGGGCAGCAGCACAGCCCGCTTCGGCCAATTCGTGCGCAGTCCCCGCTCGGCCTTCACCTATCTCCAAACGCTCCGGACACGGCCCTATCGTGCCACGGCGGGTCATAATCCGGTCGGTGGCTGGAGCGTCCTGCTGATGATCGTCAGCCTGATCGCCATGGTGACGGCTGGCCTGTTCGCGGTGGATGTCGATGGCCTCGAATCAGGGCCACTCGCCGACTATGTCAGCTTCGATCAGGGGCGCCTGGCCGCTGATCTGCATGGATTGTTGTTCAACCTGCTGCTCACGCTCGTTGCGCTGCACATTGCCGCCATCCTCTATTATCTGCTGCGCCTGCGCCATAATCTGATGGGCCCGATGATCCATGGCCGCAGCACCATATATATGGAAGGCGCGGCCGATCTGCCCGTCGGATCACCGTGGAAAGCGCTTGTCGGCCTGCTCATCGCCGCTGCCTGCACCTGGGCCATCGGTTTTCGCTAAGCGGCGCGGCATCGCCTTAGCCCTTGCTGCGGCGCGGGCGCAGCGCGTCGCGCATGGCGATGCTGGAATTGATCCGGGTCACGCCGGGCATCCGCGACAAAATTTCGCTATGGATGCGCTCATAGGCATCCACGCTGTCCGCTTCGACACGCAGCCAATAATCGACGGCACCGGTCATCAGAAAGCATTCGCGGATTTCCGGACATTGGCGCACCGCATGTTCGAAGCGGGCAAGATGATCCTCTGTCTGTCGATCGAGCGTCACCTGGACCAGCACGTTGACCAGACTGTTGTCGTCCCGTCCGCCTGCGACCACGGTATAGCCGCGAATATAGCCCTGCGCTTCCAGCTGCCGGATGCGTCGATGGCAAGCCGACGGCGAAAGGCCGACCTCCGCCGCAATTTCCGCATTGGATCGCCGCGCGTTCAGTTTGAGCAAGCGCAGAATCGCGCGATCCACATTATCGAAGGACATGGCCATATGTGCAAATCCATTGAAACATTGTGCGATATAGGCGCTAAATATCGAATAATCATCTGCTGATTGCGTAGATATTCGAACAAACGTGATTTATTGTACTTCGACGTAGGAAGGGGAATGGTCTTGCAGCATGGAACGGCGGGACGCTTGTGCATCGACCTTGGCGCGCTGGTGGCCAATTATCAGCTGATCGCGCAGCATGTCGCGCCCGCTACCGTTGCTGGAGTGGTCAAGGCCGACGCCTATGGCCTGGGCGCCGTTCCGGTATCCGCTGCCCTGTACGCCGCAGGCTGCCGACATTTCTTCGTCGCTCATTTATGCGAAGCGGCGATCCTGAAACCGCATCTGCCGATCGATACCACCCTCTACATCCTCAATGGGCTGCCGCTCGGCGCGGAAGGGGATTGCGTTGCGGTCGGCGCGGTGCCCGTCCTCAATTCTCTGGAACAGATTGATAGCCGGGCCGCCTTGGCCCGCACGATGGGCCGCCCCTTGCCCGGAGTGATTCAGATCGACAGCGGTATGGGTCGCCTGGGCCTGACCCCGGATGAGCTGGCGATCCTGCGGATATCGCCGGAGCGACTGGATGGTATCGACCTGCGCCTTGTCATGACGCATCTGGCCTGCGCCGATGATCCCGACGACGGGTTCAACGAGCGGCAGCGTACCGCTTTCGATGCCATCGCTCGCCAGTTCCCCGGCGTCCCGCGCTCGATCGACAATTCGGGCGGCGCCATGACGCCGGGCGTGGGACATGGCGACATCGTCCGCGCCGGAATCGCCCTTTATGGCGGCGCCCCCCATGGCCAGCCCAATCCCATGCGGTCGGTCATTGCGCTGGACGCCTATATCGTTCAGCTGCGCACCCTCGAAGCAGGGGCAGGGGTCGGTTATGGTCTGACCCATCGGTTCGATCGGCCTGCGCGCGTTGCGACTATCTCCGTGGGCTATGCTGACGGCTGGCCGCGTCATCTCAGCAATCGTGGTAGCGCCTGGATTGGCGGCGTGCGCGTGCCCATCGTCGGGCGGGTGTCGATGGACAGTATGGCGCTCGATGTCACGGACGTGCCAGACGCCCTGCTCCATGCCGGAGCGCCGGTCGAACTGATCGGCCCGCACCAGACCATCGACGATGTCTCGGCGCAGGCCGATACGATCAGCTACGAAATATTGACCCGGCTGGGCAAGCGCTATGCGCGGACCTATCTGCCCGCGTCGGTCGCTAATCCAGACAGGAGTATCATGGCATGAAGGTCGTTATCCTGGGCGGCGGGGTCATCGGCGTCACCTCCGCCTGGTATCTCTCGCAGGCAGGGCATGAAGTCGTATTGATCGATCGCCAGAGCAGCGTGGCGCAGGAAACCAGCTTCGCCAATGCTGGCGAAATCTCGCCCGGTTACGCATCCCCCTGGGCCGCGCCTGGCATCCCCGCCAAGGCGCTGCGCTGGCTGTTCATGCAGCACGCGCCGCTGATCCTGCGCCCCAATGTGGACATGGCCATGCTGCGCTGGATGATCGCGATGCTGGGCAATTGCAACGCCGCCGACTATCGCATCAACAAGGGACGGATGGTGCGGCTGGCCGAATATAGCCGCGATCAGCTGATTGCCCTGCGCGCCGCCACCGGCATCAGCTATGACGAGCGCCGTCAGGGCACGCTGCAACTTTTTCGCGAACAAAAGCAACTCGACGGCATCGCCAAGGATATTGAGGTGCTGCGCGCCGATAATGTGCCTTTCGAGGTGCTGGACCGCGCCGGCTGTATCGCCGCCGAATCTGGCCTTGCCGCCAGCGCGTCCTCCATCGCGGGCGGCCTGCGCCTGCCCAATGACGAGACGGGCGACTGCTTCAAATTCACCAATGCCCTCGCAGACATGGCGCGGGCGCGCGGCGTCCAGTTCCTGATGGGCCGCACCATCAAGGGGCTGGCGCGCGCAGCCGGGCAGATCACCCATGTCGTCACCGACGAAGGCGACGTCACCGGCGACGCCTATCTCGTCGCCATGGGCAGCTTCTCGCCCTTGCTCCTGGCCCCACTTGGCATGCGGCTTCCGGTCTATCCGGTGAAGGGCTATTCCATCACCGTGCCGATCGTGCGGCCCGATGCCGCGCCGGTCTCGACACTGCTCGATGAAAGCTACAAGGTTGCGATCACCCGGCTGGGCGACCGCATCCGCGTGGGCGGCATGGCCGAATTGTCGGGTTACACCAATGATCTGCCGCAGGCGCGCCGCGATACGCTCGACCATAGCGTCGGCACGCTGTTCCCCGGCGCAGGCGACCTCAGCCAGGCAACATTCTGGAGCGGGTTGCGACCGATGACGCCTGATTCCACCCCGGTAATCGGCGCGACGCCAATCGACAATCTCTTCCTCAACACGGGCCATGGCACGCTTGGCTGGACCATGGCCTGCGGATCGGGACAGGTCATCGCCGACCTGATCGGCGGCCAGACCCCTGCCATCGAAACCGCCGACCTGGCTCTGGCGCGTTATCGTCGCTGATTTTCAAGGAGAAGCCTCATGACCATCACCCGCATCGAAACCGGCCCGCGCATGAGCGAGGCTGTCATTCATGGCGATACCGTTTATCTGGCGGGCCAGGTTGGCGAAGGCGACAGCGTGACCGCCCAGACCCAATCTGCGCTGGCGGAAATTGAGCGTCTGCTGGCGCTGGCGGGCAGTAGCAAGGCGCATATCCTGCGCGCTACGATCTGGCTCGCCGACATGGCTGATTTCGCCGAAATGAATGCGGTATGGGACGCCTGGATCGCAGAGGTTGCAGCGCCCACACGCGCGACCGGCGAAGCGAAACTGGCGACGCCCGATTACAAGGTCGAAATAATCATTACCGCCGCGCGCGCCTGAAGCTGGCGCAGGAGATAGGCCGGGGGCCATGGCAAAGCCCCCGACATGCCTGTCAGTCCAGAGTCGATGACGAATGCGCGAAACCACGCGGTCCACGTCCCCTGGCCCGCCCGAAACCTGCGCAAAGGGGCGCAACGGCATGAAAATCGGCCAAAACTGCCCGCAAAGCCCAAGTTTGCGCAACGTGGCATATGGACCAGCGCCTCAGCCTTGGTTATGCGGGCATGGCAATAACTCCCATACGGAAGGCATTTTATGAACAATAGCGATCTGGCCGACGGCATTGCCGCGGCGAACGGCATCACCAAGGCGGATGCTCGCAAGATTGTCGACGGTGTTTTTGCCGCCATCGCCGATGCCGCTGCCAAGGGTGAAGAAGTGTCGCTCAATGGCTTTGGCAAGTTCAAGGTGAAGGACTCGCCGGCGCGCGAAGGCCGCAACCCCTCGACCGGTGCGACCATTCAGATTGCTGCGTCGAAGAAACTCGGCTTTACCCCGGCCAAGGCGGTCAAGGACAAGCTCAACGGCTAATTGGCCGAACCGGCGTCTCTCGCAGGAGCGACGCCGGTTATGCATTACTTTTGTGGATGATACACGGCCTTACGCCGCCAGTCCCAGCGCGCGCAGCAGGGCGGCGGAATCGGGTTGACGTCCGCGGAAGGCGACAAAATTGTCGATTGCCGGGCGCGATCCGCCGCGCGCCAGAACATGGTCGCGAAAGAGGCCGCCCAGCGCGGCGCGATCTGCCTTATCCTCGGCAAAGGCTTCAAAGGCGTCGGCCGACAGGCGTTCGGCCCACAAATAGCTGTAATAGCCAGCGGCATAACCGCCCGCAAAAATATGGCTGAAACTGTGCGAGAAGCGGTGCCATGCCGGAGGGTGGATCACTGCCACATCCTGGCGCACGGCAGCGACAATCTCTTGCACTGTCGGGCCATCCTCTTGCGCTGCCGACTGGTGCAGGCGCAGATCGAACAGGGCAAATTCGACCTGCCGCAGCAGCGCCACCGCGCCCATGAAACGCCGCGCCGCCAGCATCCTTGCGATCATGGCTTCGTCCAGTGGACGGCCGCTTTCCTCATGCGCGGACACGCGCCGCAACATCGCGGGTTCCCAGGCGAAATTCTCCATGAACTGGCTGGGCAGTTCCACCGCGTCCCATTCGACGCCGGATATGCCACCGACAGATGGCACATCCACCTGCGTCAGCAGATGATGGAGGCAATGGCCCATTTCGTGGAACAGGGTCACCATTTCCTGATGGGTCAGATGCGCCGGGCGATCCGCGCTGCCGCTGGCGAAATTGCACACCAGATAGGCGATGGGAATGTGCACCGTCTCGGCTTCGCGCAAGCGTGGGCGACACACGTCCATCCATGCTCCGCCGCGCTTGCCAGCGCGAGCGAACAGATCGCAATAGAGCGCGGCTATCGGTGCGCCATCGGCATCATGCACGGTGAAATAGCGCACATCCTCATGCCAGACCGGCGCGCCGTCGGCCGGTCGGATGTCCACCCCGTACAGTTCGGTGACCAGCGCAAAGAGGCCGTCCAATATGCGCGCGAGCGGCAGATGTGCGCGAATTTCCGCCTCGTCCAGGGCATGGACCGCGCGCCGCATTCGCTCGGTCGCATAGGCTATATCCCAAGGCTCCAACCGGTCGATACCCAGTTGCGCCTGCGCGAATTTCGCCAGTTCGGCCAGTTCCCGCTCCGCATGTGGGCGGGCGCGTCGGGCAAGATCGACCAGAAATGCATCGACTTCTTCACCATCGCGCGCCATTTTGGTGGAGAGCGACAAGGCGACAGGGTCGGCATAGCCCAACAGCCCCGCCGCCGCCTGCCGCAACGCCAGCAACTGTGTAATCCGGTCGCTATTGTCGAACTGCCCGGCATGAGGCCCCTGATCGGAGGCGCGGGTGCCATAGGCCTCATAAACGGTGTGCCGTAGATCGCGATCGTCGGCAAAGCCGGTAATCGCGCGCACCGACGGCGCGTGAAGATCGATCAGCCAGCCATCCAGGCCCTTCTCCTCCGCCGTGCGGGCCATGGCGTTGCGGTCGCTTTCCGGCACGCCTGCCAGTCGGGCGGGGTCGGTGACGTGCAGCGTCCAGGCTTCGGTCGCGTCCATGACCGCATTGGCAAATTCGGTCGCCAAACGTCCCTGTGCCACGCTGTTGGCGGCAAAGGCCTCCCGCTCCGCGCCGTCCAGGCCCACGCCAGACAGCTCAAACCCTTGCAATGTCAGCGCTAGCGCGCGTGCCTGCGCTTCGTCCAGCCCGTCGCGCGGGATGGCGGCCAGCGCGTCATAGAGCGCGCGATCTTGCCCGACTTCGGCAAAATAGCTGTCGATCATCGGCTGCGCGTCGCCATGCGCCGCGCGCAGTTCGGGCGTGTTCGCGACCCCGACCAGATGGGACACGGTCTGCCATACCCGCGACAGGGCGGCATCGGCGCGATCCTTGGCCAGAAATATCGCATCATAGCCTTGCGCGCTGGCACAGCGCCGCATCGCCGCGCGATGATCGGCAATCGCCGTTTCGACGGCGGGCAGGATGTGGTCGGGCCGAATGTCGCCAAAACGCGGGAGCAGGCCGGAATCGAGCAGGGGGTTCGTCTGTGTCATGACGCTTCTTTACACAGGGCAATATGCCCTGTCTGCCCGCATCCACTCGCTTGATCGAGGCGAACGCCCAGTCCATCCGCCGCAACATGCCGGACGCCAGAATGGCCATGCTCCCCCCGCTTGGGCCAGCGGACTATTGGCGGATCAGACCGGCCAGCTTTCCAGGCGCCAGGCCGAATCCCAGAACATCCACTCATAACGGGTCGCGTTGCGGAAGGCGCGGGCCATGGCGTCGCGCACCGCCGGAGTCGTGGCGGCGGCCGCTTCGTCCACCAGCGCGCGAACCCGGTCGGTCGCCGCGCCAAACCCGGGATCGGCATAGGTTTCGATCCATGGCGCATAGGGGTTGGGACTGACGGCGCGTGGCTTGATGGCGCAGCCGACTTCCCAATAGACCCAGAAACAGGGCAGGATGCCAGCGACCAATTCCTCATAGCTGCGGGTCGCGGCCAGGCTGGCGAGATAGCTGGTGTAGCCAAGGCAGGAGGGGGTTGGCTCGGCACCCTGCGCTGTGGTTGCGCTGACGCCGAACTGAGCGAAGAAGGCCTGATGCAGCGCTTCTTCAACCTGCACCGCAACTTTCGCGCCGTCGGAAAATTCCAGCCGCCCTGCGGCACTGGGCGCGCGGGCCGCGGCGATCGCCAATGTGCGGGCATATTCAGCCAGATAGAGGCTGTCCTGCACGATATAATGTTGGAAGCTATCGCGTGGCAATGTTCCGTCTGCCAGCGCGGTCAGGAATGGATGGGCCAGGATAGCCTGCCGCAACGGGGCGACGTCTGCCCAGATCTGATCGCAAAAGCCCATCGCCATGTCCTTCGTCAAAAGCGCACGGATGCGCTGGCGCCAAATTGGCGGCCGGTGTTG
The DNA here is from genome assembly GCF_059424385.1 of Sphingobium sp. GW456-12-10-14-TSB1. Taxonomy (NCBI): domain Bacteria; kingdom Pseudomonadati; phylum Pseudomonadota; class Alphaproteobacteria; order Sphingomonadales; family Sphingobiaceae; genus Sphingobium; species Sphingobium sp. GW456-12-10-14-TSB1. The sequence continues at coordinate 892,433 of NZ_JBWKZI010000002.1, forward strand.
ATGGTGAAACTGTCGAACGGTCCATCAGGGCCAAGGCCCAGCAGTAGCGGCAATTGCTGCTGGCCAAAAGCCGAGATCGCCCAGCGTTTGTCGAGCAGGTTCTTGGCCCAAAGGTCGAACGTCCATGCCCCGTGGCTGACGCCTATACGCCCATCAACCGAGGTGTAGCCAGGTGAATGAAGGATATTGTCGATCTCGAAATCGACGCGTGAGACATAGGCGACACTAAGCCGAACATTGACAGTCGCAGGTCCGGCCGCACCCTGCCAGCCAATGCCGCTGTTGATGGTCCAGTCGGGCGCGTTGGGGGTGCGCTTGCCGCTCATGTTCAGGATAGCGGGTTCACCTGGTTCTGGCGTGGGGTTGGGCGTGAAATAGGTGCTGGTGCGGCTGTGGGTCCAGGCCAGCCCACCATCCAGGCTGAAGCCCGCGCCCAGCGCCGCCTGCGCCGACGCTTCGATCCCGTGGACATCGACCTGTGGCACCGACAGGACGACCGAATTGCCAAGGAACACGGTGTTCTGGAAGTTGTCATAGTCAGTGATGAAGCCCGCGAGCGACAGGCGAATACGCCCATCCGCGCTCTCACCCTTGACGCCCGCCTCGACCGAGCGGGTGGTTTCGGCCGGGAACACGGCCTGCCATACATCGGTCGGGCCGGGCAGGGGGTTGAAGCCGCCCGCCTTGAAACCGATCGCGCCAGTGACATAGGCGGTCAGATGATCGGTCGGGCGCCAGGCGAGGGACAGTTTGGGCTGCCATTTCTCGAACGTCCGGGCACGTTGCGCGACCGTCGTTCCACTCGCAGTACCGACCGTATCTTCCTTGCGCCGGTCGCGGTCATAGCGCAGCGCCAATGTGGCTTCGACCTGTGGCGCAATGTCGTAGCTCGCCTGCCCGAAAACACCGATCTGGCTGGAGCGGGTTTCCGCGCGCAGCGCTTCGCTGCCGAACAGCAGCGGCCCGAAATCATCGGTCCGGTCGCGCTCCAGCCGTTGGTAGAACAGGCCGACATGCCAGCGCAGCGGCCCATCGCCGCGCGACGTCAGACGGGTTTCGCTGGTCCAGGCTTTTATATCAACAGGTTGGGAGATGGGTTGAATACCATCCGGGAATAATGGCGCGCCGAACAGCGTCAATGGCTTGTCGTTGCGAAAATCCAGTTCTTCAACGAAATCCTTATGATAATCGTCATAGCCGCCAGTCCATGTGAAGAGCAGCCCGTCACCCGCTTCCTGTTCATAGCTGGCCTGCGCGCCCCACCATGTACGCGATGCCCGCCCTTCAAAATCCCCGAACGGGTCGGTCAATGCCGCACCCGACAGTCGCCCGCCATAAAGGCCAGTAACATTGCCCGATGAAATATAGGCCGCCCCGCCTTCTTCGTTGGCCCAGCCCAGGCGAAAGCGGAACGTAGCGGTTTCGTTCAGCGCGACCTTTGCCTTCAGGCGCAGATTGCGGCTGATGCTGCCATCGACCTTCTTGTCCAGAAAGCTGTTGCGGATGAAGCCGTCGCTGTTGCGATAGGAACCGGCCAGGCGCAATTGCACCTGTTGCGACACCGGGGCGTTGACCACGCCATCGGCGGTCCAGGTCAGGCCGTTGCCGATCCCGACGGCTGCTTCGCCGCCCCAGTCCGGGCCGGGATCGTTGGTCGTCATGGCGATGGCCCCGCCCGATGCCGACCGGCCGAACAAGGCGCCCTGCGGCCCCTTCAAAATCTCGACCCGCGCCAGATCATAGGGGCGCAGCGTGAAGAGTTCGGAATCGGGCAACGCCAATCCGTCGACAATATAGGCGATAGAGGGCGATTGGCTGCGGTTGGTGGATACGCCCCGCACGGATATGAGGTTGGTGCCGGGATCCTGATCGTTGATGATGAAGATGCCGGGCGTTGCCGCGATGAAATCGTCGATCGTGGTCAGGCGCTGCGCGGCGATGGCGGCGGGACCATAGACGGCGATCGTGTCGGGCACCCGGATTTCGGCTTCTGCGCGACCACGCGCGGTGACGACGATGCTGTCGTCCGCATGGGCGTAGCCTGAACCCAGTAGCAGTGCGATCGATATGGCAGGCGACATAATGGCGTAAAGACGCATATCCCTATTCCTCCGCCGGTGTGAGCCGGATCAGGTTCGCGGGTTTGCAGACTGGACGCCCCCTGCGCCCGATCCGCCTCTCAGCCCTGACAGCGCCAGGACACCCCGTGGGTTGAAACTGTCGGTGCGCCTATGGCGTCCTGCACCGGGCGTCAATCGATGGCTGAGGGTCTGGCGCATATTCATGCTGAAATGGGGTCGGTTTTCAGTCGACTATGGCGTCTGGCGAGGATCATCCGTTATCGACGCCGCAGCCCGACCTTTATTCTTCCTGTTGCTATGACCTGCGTACCGGCCCTTTTACCATCATGATGATCGCCCCCTTTCTGTTGCTGGCCGCTGCGGCGGATGATGCGTTGCCGCGGCGACCCCATTCGCACATCCATGCGGCGGGAGAGATTGACGAGACGCAGGGGCCGGTGCTGCTGGAGGTCACCTATACCGGCGAACTGATGGCCAATGTAGCGGGCGGATTGAAGCGGCGCGCGCGCTATCTCGATAATCTCGACATAGTGCTGGAGGCCGATCTGGAGGCGACGCTCGGTTGGCGCGGGGCCGAGGCGCATGTCTATGGCCTCTACAATAATGGCGCGTCGATCTCCAACGCGGTGGGGGATGTGCACGCAGTCAGCAATATCGAAACGGGGACGCGGGCGTTCAGACTATATGAAGCCTGGATCAACCAGACGATCGCGCCCGGCCTGTCGCTGAAGGCAGGATTATATGATCTCAACTCGGAATTTGATGCGCTCGATGCCGCTGGCGTTTTCGTCGGCAGCGCGCATGGGATCGGCAGCGATATTTCGCTGACGGGTCGCAATGGTCCGTCGATCTTCCCATCGACATCGCTGGCCGCGCGTGTCGAATGGCAGCCGGCCGAGGGCTGGGCTGTGCGCGCGGCGATATTGGACGGGGTACCGGGCGATCCCGACCATCCTGCCCGCACCGCGATCAAACTGGGTAACGGCGATGGCGCGCTGCTGATCGGTGAACTCGACGTGCCGATTGCCGGCGCGCGACTGTTGCTGGGGCATTGGCGCTACACAGCGACGTTCGAAGCCTGGGATGGAAGCATGGGGCGGGGCAATGCCGGGGTCTATCTGCGTGGGGAAATGCCGCTGATGAGCGATGGCGATGAGAAGGTGGACGGCTTCTTCCGGCTTGGGACGTCAAGCGGGCGGTTCAATATGTTCGACCGGTTCGCCAGTCTGGGCGTAAAATGGACAGGCGCGGTGAACGGGCGGCCGGAGGACGAATTTGGTCTGGCGGTGGTGACCGCCTCCACATCCCCCGATTATCGCCGAAGCAGTGCCGCGCAGCGCACTGAATCGGTCGCCGAAATCACCTATCGTGCGCCGCTGTCGCCATGGCTCACGGTGCAGCCCAACCTGCAATATGTCCACAATCCCGGCGCTGACCCGACCATCCGCGACGCCTGGGTCGTCGGGCTGCGCTTTGCCATTGGTTCGCGCCTGATCGACTAGGGGTGATCGCATCCGGACTGGCCAGCGCGACGTGCGGCGGGCAGGGCGAATGTGATCAGCAGGCAAAGCGCCATCGGCAGGATCGCGAACAGGAAGAAGGACCCCGGACCCGCGCCGTTGCCGATCAGCCAGCCACCGGCCAGCGGCCCGCCTATGGCGCCGATACGGGCGACTGCGACGCCAAAGCCAATGGCGGTGGCCAGACAATCGGGCGGAAAGACGCCGGTGACGACGGCCATGATGCACAGATGGACCCCGACAATGCCGCCGCCCGCCACCAGCAGCAGCAGGTTGGTCGACAAAGTCCCGGTAGACAGGATCGCCAGCAGGGCGAAAGCCGCGATGATCGTGACATAGGCACCCGCCAGCGCCAGCACGGCATGGTTGCGATCAATCAGCCAGGCGAGCGCCAGAGCGATGACCAGTCCACCCGACTGGATGATGGTGATCGATCGTGCGGCCTGATCCAGCGTGAAGCCCGCCTGCGGCAGCAGGGTCGGCGTCCAACTGATGATAAGATAGAGGCCGAAAGCATTGATACCATAGAGTAATGCAAAAACGATCGTCGGGAATCGGAGTGGCCTGCGCAATATGCGGGCAAGTGGGCGGACAGCGCGGGCGTCAGTTCCGGGCTCTGCTTTCTTTTCGGGGGGAAATAGCAGGAACAGGGCGAGCGCAAGCAGCAATGTCGCTGCGCCCGGCAACAGGAACAGCGCGCGCCAACCGCCCAGCGCGATCAGCGGCGGCGCAATCAGGCCCGCGACGATCGCGCCAAAGGAGATGCCGAGCGATACGATCGTCAACGTGCTTGCGCGTCGCCCCGGCGGCGCCCAGATCGCGGCCAGCGCAGTGACGTTGGGCAGGCATGCGCCCAGAGCCAAGCCAGTCAGCAAGCGCCATATGATGAAGCTGGCGATGTTCGTTCCGCTGGCCGTCGCCATGGTCAACAGGCCGATACAGATGACCGAGAGGGTGATCATCCGGCGGCGGCCGAAGCGATCCCCCAGCGGCGCCAGCAAAACCGCGCCGACGCCCAGGCCCAGCAATACCGCCGAAAGGGCAAAGCCGAAGCGGGCGGGCGGAATGTCGAGTGCCTTTGCGATATGGGGCAACGCCAGCGGCATCGCCGCCAGATCATAGCCATCGACGAACAGGACCAGCCCGCACAGGAGCAATGACAGGATCAGCCGCGGGGTAAAAGATGGCGTTATGCCCATGTCCTGCGGACGGGTCATGGATCGGCGTTCCTCTCTGTGGGCATTGCGCAGCGCTTATCGTAACGAATGATATAATTGGTTGGCGCCACCCCAGCCTGTCAAGCGCTAAAAAACGAGCGAACGGGTTGCGATAATAATAACGACCGTTATAGTGTGCCGCTGAAAAGGCGTAGTGCGCCAGCCAGGAAGAGGATAGACCATGGTTCCCGACAACATCCATATCGCCCACCCCGACAAGCTGTTCATTGGTGGCGCATGGGTCGAATCGACGGCTGACCGGATGATCGAAATCGTTTCGCCCAACAGCGAGGCGGTTATTGCCCGCGTCGTCGATGGGACCGAAGCGGACATGGACCGCGCCGTCGCTGCCGCCCGCACGGCGTTCGATGATGGCCCATGGTCCACCATGGCGCCTGCCGAGCGTGGCGCGATCGTGCGGCGGATGGGTGAAGAATTGGGCAAGCGCGCGCCTGAACTGTCCGCCGCCTGGACGGCGCAGGTCGGTGGCCTCGCCAGCTTTGCGCCAATCATGACTGGCGGTGCGACCGCAACATTCATGGCGATCGCAGGCTATGCCGACAGCTTTCCCTTTGTCGAAAAACGTCCGGCGAGCCAGGTCCATACGGCGATAGTTGCGCAGGAACCCGCTGGCGTTGTCGCCGCGATCGCGCCCTGGAACGCGCCCTATGGCATCATGTCGTCCAAGGTCGCCTATGCCATGGTTGCAGGCTGCACCGTCATCATGAAGCCGTCGCCGGAGACCCCGCTGGAAGCCTATATCATAGCCGAAGCGGCGGAAGCGGCAGGGGTGCCGGCCGGCGTGGTCAATCTGGTCGCGGCGGGACGCGACGCATCCGACCATCTGGTCCGCAACCCCGGCATCGACAAGGTGACCTTCACCGGATCGACGCTGGCGGGCAAGCGGATCGGCGAGGTCTGCGCCGGGCGGGTCGCGCGTTGCACGCTGGAACTGGGCGGCAAATCGGCAGCGATCGTGCGCGACGATTTTCCCATAGAGGTCGCCGCTGCGATCCTGGGCAACACCATCACGATCATGAGCGGACAGGTTTGCGCCATGCTGTCGCGTGCGATCGTGCCGCGCCATCGTCATGACGAACTGGCCGACGCCATTGCAAAGGTGATGCAGGGCATCCGCATCGGCCATAGCGATGCGCCCGATACACAGCTTGGCCCGGTGGCGATGAAGCGCCAGCTTGAACGGGTGGAGGAATATGTCGCGCTGGGTCGCGCAAGTGCCGATCTCGTGACCGGCGGCAACCGGCCTGCCCATATGAACAGCGGCTATTTCATTGAACCCACCCTGTTCGCGAATGTGGATAACAAGAGCCGCATCGCGCAGGAGGAAATTTTCGGCCCCGTGCTGTGCCTCATTCCCGCCGATGATGAGGAGGATGCAATCCGCATCGCCAATGACAGCGCCTTTGGCCTGAATGGATCGGTGCTGACCAATGACGCCGATGCCGCCTATCGCATCGGCCGTCGCATCCGCGCAGGCGGATTTGGGCAGAATGGCATGAAGATGGAGTTCGGCCTGCCTTTTGGCGGCTTCAAGCAATCGGGGATCGGGCGCGAGGGCGGGGTGGAAGGCCTGCACGCCTATCTGGAAACCAAGACCATGTTGCTCGACGCCACGCCCAGCGGCTTTTGAGCATAATCGTGCTGGATGCGCAGGGGCGGGGGCAGGGGGCCGCCTATACCGCCGCACGTATCATTTATGGGGGGTGGTTCCTGTTTTCGGGGGTAGAATATTTCACCCCCTTCGATCTTCAGCCGCTGGGCAACACGCCGCTGGCGCAGGAATTCACCCTGGCGCTGATCCACAGCGGCTTGTTCGCCTGGATCAAGATCATGGAGGTGATCGTGGCGCTGCTGGTGCTGGCGAACCGCGCGGTATTGCCTGCCGCGCTGGCCAGCGTGCCGCTCAATGTCGTGATCGGTTACTGGAATTTCGTGCTGGATCCGGGCGTAGTCGAATATGCGTTCGGCATCGTCACGCTATTGCTCAACGCCATCCTGCTCTGGCCATGGCGCAGGGAATTGATCGGCCTACTGCGTTGGTAGCCTGTGATATATCGGCCATATTGCCAGTTTCGTATGCTTGGGATACTTTTTCGTCCTGTGGGATGACTCGCTGACGACCAGCAATAGCGTCGCGGTGGGCGAAGAGAGGGATGCAGGGCATGGCTCATGATGTTCTAGATCGTGTGGAGTGCGTCCGCTGAGCGCGGTCGAGCGTTTTTCCACCCGGCTGGTGCCGCCACCGCGTCGCCAGCGTTTCTGGCGAGAGGTCGTTGCCGAAGCCTTCCCCGGCATGACCGCACACGCGCCCGAAGGCATCAAGGCGGATCTGGCGCGCTGGTCCCTGGGCGGCGTGGGGCTGGCGCGGGCACGCAGCGAACGGGCGCAGGTCAGCCGGATCGCGACCGATGGAGAGGAACGGCATCTGCTGCTCCATCTGCTCCATCGCGGGTCGGTGACCATGCTGCACGGCGATCGCAGCAGTATTGCCCGCGTGGGCGACATCGTGATCGCCGATGACCGCCACCCCTATTCCATCGACATTTCGCAGTATAACGACTGCCTGATCCTGCAAATACCGGTTGCGATGATGGGCGATGATATTGCGGGGCGCGACTGGCATGGTTGCCTGTTGCCGTCCACCAACCCCCATGTCCTGTTCATGGCCCATATGCTCCACGGCCTGTGGTCGCAGCGCGACCAGTTTGATCATCTGGATGACGATGCCGGGATATTGCTGGCCGATGCGGCGCAGATGATGTGCCGTCGCAGCACATTGGAAAGGCCATCCATCCATCAACTGCGCTCGCCGATTGAATATGCGCTGGAACATCTGGGCAATCCCGACCTTGGCACGGCGCTGATCGGCCAGGCGCTGAACCTGTCGCCGCGCGCCGTGCAGAAAAATTTCGTCCGTCAGGTCGGGCTGACGCCGACCGCCTTCATCACCGTGCGACGCCTCGAACGCGCCGCCGCGTTGCTGGCGTGCGATGATGGACGCACGATTACCGACGTTGCGTTCGAAGTCGGTTTTAACGATTCCGCCTTCTTCACCCGCTGTTTTCGCAAGCATTTTGGCGTCGCGCCGAGCCAATGGCGAAGCACCAACGGGCGTTCGCTTGCGTCCTGATCACAGGTTCGTCTGAATCCAAGACCTTTGCCTCCATAGCGCCTATCAGGACATCAAGCCGCCGATACAGGCGCGATGTTCCAGGGGAGATGAAGATGGGCAAGTCCATGATTGCGATGCTGATGGCGTCCAGCGCGCTGGTCGTAACTCCAGCAATGGCGCAGGATGCCGAACAAAGCGGCGGCATCGCCGAAATCGTCGTAACCGCGCAGAAACGCGCGGAAAATGTGCAGGACGTGCCGATCGCCATTTCGGCCTTTACCTCTGAATCCTTGCAGGAACGGGCCGTCGGCAGCGTGGCGCAGCTCTCGGCTATCACCCCCAACGTCAATCTGGACGCAGGCACGCCCTTCTCCGGCTCCACCGCCGTGCTGTCCGCCTATATTCGTGGCATCGGCTCGGACGATTTCGCCTTCAACATCGATCCGGGCGTCGGCATCTATCTGGACGGCGTCTATCTCGCCCGTACCGTCGGCGCGAACCAGGATCTGCTGGACGTCGAACGGGTTGAAATCCTCAAGGGGCCGCAAGGAACGCTGTTTGGTCGCAACACGATCGGCGGCTCGATCTCCATTGTCACTGCCGATCCGGGCAGCGCGTTCAAGGCGAAGGGCGATGTGACGGTGGGCAGCTACAATCTGTTCCAGGCGCGCGGATCCGTAACCGTCCCCATCACCGATGGCCTCAGCTCTGCCTTGACCTTTGGCATCAAGTCGCGCGACGGGTTTCTCAAGCGCCTGCGCTATCCGGACCAGCGCGCCAATAATGCGCCCCCCTTCACCGCCTTTTCCGCCGCTGGCTATGACAGCGCCAACAAGGAAGGGGCCAACGACAACTGGAACCTGCGCGGAAAGCTGCGCTGGGACAATGGCGGCGCTGTGCGGGCGACCTTCTCCGGCGACTATAGCAAGGACAAGGGGACGTCCGCCAACAAGCTGATCGGCACGGCTGAATTCGTACCCGGCAATTTCGCTGGCACGACCAACCTGCCCGGTACGGCCTTCGACCCGACCGGGACTACCGGCTTCCTGTTTGCCGGCCTGTATAATTTCTGCATCGGCAGCACGGGCGCGGAAATTGCGGCGCGCAACGCGCAGGCGCTGTGCGGCGTATCGGGTACCCAGTTCAATCCGCAATTCCAGCTGGCCAGCGTCGCCAGCGCGAATGTCGATGGCAACCCGGCGAATGACCGGCTGCCCTGGGATGGCCCCTACCTGATTGCCAACAAGGACCGCAGCTATGCCAGCGGCAACAGCTATTCCAATCTGGAAAGCTGGGGGTTGAGCGGCATTGTCGACTTCGATCTGGCCGACAATATCGCGCTCAAATCGATCACGGCCTATCGTGAATTGCACTGGAATGCAGGGCTGGATGCCGACGGGTCGCCGCTCAACTTCCTGCAACTCAGCTTCACCATGAACCAGTGGCAGTTCAGCCAGGAATTCCAGCTGCTCGGCAATGCGTTCGATGAAAAGCTGCGCTATGTGCTGGGGGCCTATTATTTCAAGGAAGCGGGCGACCTGCATGACTATGTGACCTTTGGCGAAGGTCTGGTGCAGGTCGATGGCCCCAACCAGTTGAGCACCAAAAATTACGCCTTCTTCGGCCAGATCGACTATCGGCCCATCGACCTGATCGGCATCACCATCGGCGGGCGCTACACCAATGAACGCAAGCGGTTCGAAGGCGGGCAGCAGGAACTGAACGGGTTTAATTATAAGCTGTTCGGCTGCGCCGACGCCAATGGCAATATCTTCCCCGGCGGCCCGTTTCCGCTGGCGCCGATCCCATGCCAGGTGGGATTGAGCTATCCTGATCCGACCAACCCGGTGCGCGTCTATACGCCGGGCGTCAATCGCAAGAAATTCAGCGATTTTTCGCCCAAGGTCGGGGTGCAACTCCACCCGTCGGAAGATGTCATGCTCTATGGCAGCTGGTCGAAGGGGTATAAGACGGGTGGTTGGACCACGCGCCTCACCAACCCGCAGGGCAATGTCGCACCCGACTTTAACGAGGAAAAGGCGACGACCTGGGAAGCGGGCATCAAGTCGACGCTGCTCGACCGCCATCTGCAACTCAATGCGGCGTTGTTCTCGACCAAATATCGCGACATTCAGCTCAATATTCAGATCGGCACGTCGCCAACCATTGCCAATGCGGGCGACGCGCGTATTCGCGGGTTCGAACTGGAAATGGTTGCGGCGCCTGTCGATGGCCTGACGATCAACGGCGCGATCGGCTATATCGACGCCCAATATACGTCGGTGTCGGCAGGGGCTGCGGCTGTCGGCGGAGCCAACCCCTTCCAGGCGGGCACTTTGGTGGGCGAATCTCTCCCCAAAACGCCCAAATGGAAGGTCAATCTCAGTCCGCGTTATGAAGCGACGCTGGGCAATGGCGGATCGGTGGTGCTGCTGGCGGACTGGACCTATACGTCCAGCGCGTGGAACGATACGCAGCGGACCTTGCTGCTCAAGCGTGTATCGACCGACATCGTGAACGCCTCGATCAGCTATCGCGAACCCGACGGCCACTGGTCGCTCACGGCGGGCGGCACCAACCTCACGGACAAGCGCTTCCTGACATCCGGCGGGTCGAACATCGCGGCGGGGGCTATGTTTGGCACCTATAACCGTCCACGCGAATGGTATGTTCGCTTCGGGTTCGAATTCTGATCATGGGTAGCATCGCGATCGACGCGGCGGTGGTGGAGGGGGCTGGCAACCCCTTCCGTTTCGAAAAACTGGCCATGGATGCGCCTGGGCCGGGCCAGATCAGGGTACGGCTCCATGCCTGCGGCATCTGCCATACCGACATGGTGATGCGCGACGGGGCGCTGCCTATCCCGTTCCCCGTCATATTGGGCCATGAAGGCGCTGGCGTCGTCGATGCCGTGGGGCCAGGCGTGGATGGGGTCGCACCAGGCGATCATGTGTTGCTGAGCTTTCATAGTTGCGGCGCGTGCAGCGCCTGCCACGATCATCAGCCCGGCTATTGCGCGGAATTTGTGCCGCGCAACTTTCTGGGCGTGACGCCGCCGGGGCAGGGCGGCATCTGGCGTGGGGACGAGCGGATCGGCGGCAATATATTCGGCCAGTCATCCTTTGCCACCCATGCTCTTGCCCATAGCGACAATGTCGTGCGGATCGATCGCGACCTGCCGCTCGACATTCTGGCGCCTCTGGGGTGCGGAGTGCAGACCGGCGCAGGGACGGTGCTGGAAACATTACAGGTGCAACCCGGCCAGTCGATTGCGATACTGGGTGCCGGCGCCGTCGGCCTGTCGGCCCTGATGGCGGCGGTCATTGCGGGCGCGGGACGGATTGCGGTGATTGATCGCCATGCCAGCCGCCTTGCGCTCGCGCGCGAACTGGGCGCGACCGAGACAGGCGATGATCTGGCCGCGCTTGACGGACAGTTCGATCATATCGCCGATACCACCGGCGTCCCGGCGCTGCTCGGCCTTGCGGTCGATCGGCTGGCACAGCGCGGCACGCTGGCGCTGGTCGGCGCTTATCCGCCGGGCGGCTTCACGATCGACCCTTCATCCATCATGAGCATGGGACGACGGATTGTCGGCGTGGTGGAAGGGGGCATCGACCCGCAGCTATTCATCCCGCGCCTGATCACTTATTATCGCGAAGGTCGGCTGCCGCTGGAGAAGCTGATCAAGCGCTATGCCTTTGCCGATCTGGAAGCTGCCTTTGCCGCGTCGGAAAGCGGGGCGGTGATCAAGCCGGTAGTGTTGATGCCACAGGACTGACGGCCGCTCGCAGGAAGCGGCCGTCAGTCCTCGATCTTCATGCAGTGCGTGGACAGCAGCAGGACGTCCCGGCCACCATCAATCCACCCCTTCCGGCAGAGCGCCGATGACGGACTTGACTTCCAGAAACTCCTCCAGCCCGAAGCGGCCGAATTCGCGGCCATTGCCCGATTGCTTGTAGCCGCCAAAGGGCATGTCGAAGGCCAGGCCGCCCGCGTTGACGAACACCGCGCCCGCCCGCAGGCGGCTGACGAACTTGCGCGCATGGGCCGGATCACCCGCGACATAGGCGCCAAGGCCATAGGGCGTATCATTGGCGATGCGGATCGCTGCCTCATCATCGTCATAGGGCATCAGCACCAGCACAGGGCCGAAAATCTCCTCACGAGCGATCGTCATGTCCGGCGTCACATTGGCGAACACCGTCGGGCGTACATAGCTGCCATGATCCATCCCGTCAGGACGACCAAGGCCACCTGTTACCAGCGTTGCGCCCTCGTCAATCCCGGTCTGGATCAGTGACTGGATGCGGTCCCACTGGCGCTGGCTGACGACTGGGCCAATATGGTCGCCCTCGCTTTGCGGATCGCCGACCTTCTTGGCCGCGAACATGGCGCCGACCTTTTGTGCCGCTTCGTCATGTTGGGAACGATGCACCAGCATGCGCGTCGGTGCGACGCAACTCTGGCCGCTGTTAAGCAGCACGCCGCCCACGCCACCGGGCAGAGCGATGTCCAGCGGCGTACCTTGCAAAATGATGTTGGGTGACTTGCCGCCCAGTTCCTGCGCGACGCGCTTGACGGTATCGGCTGCGTTCTTGGCGACCATGATTCCGGCACGCGTCGACCCGGTGAAACTCACCATATCGATGTCAGGATGCCTCGCCAGTGCCGTACCGACCCCGTCGCCATCGCCCTGCACCAGATTGAACACACCGGCCGGGACAGCCGCGGCGTGCATGATCTCGGCAAAGATCGCGGCGCAACTGGGCGCCTCCTCGGAGGGTTTGAGGATCATCGTGCAGCCTGCCGCCAGGGCGGGGCCAACTTTGGCGACGATCTGGTTCATCGGCCAATTCCACGGCGTGATCAGCGCAACCACGCCGATCGCTTCGCGCACCACCCTGTTGTCGCCGATTTTCTCGCTGAATTCATAGTCTTTCAGCGCCGCGAGCGACTGCGCCAGATGACCAAGACCCGACCCAGCCTGCGCCGTCTGCGCGATCGAGATGGGACAGCCCATTTCGGTCGCAATCGCGCGAGCCATGTCGGGGATGCGCTTTTGATATTCCGCCATAATCCGCTCCAGCAGCGCGATCCTTTCCTCCTTGCTGGTGAGCGAGAAGGTCTCAAATGCGCGGCGCGCGGCGATCACGGCGGCATCGACATCGGCTGCGGTGCCAAGGATCATGTCTGTCGCGCTGGCATCGGTTGCGGGGTTCATCACCGCAATCGTGCGCCCCCCCTGGCTGTCGACCCATTGGCCATCGATATAATGTTTGCATGTATTGGGCATGGGCAGGTCCTTATGCGTGAAGAAGGCCAAGGTCGGCATCAGTGGCGGGCTTTCCCCATTTGTCGCGCGGCGGCATGGGGCGGTTGGTCCAGGGCGGATCGAGCGTGAAGCTGGAGATGCGGCGGCCTTCCGGCAGGCGCCCGTTGCCGCCACCCTGGGCATAGTCATAATAGAGCGTCATCAACTCATCATGGCCATGATGGCGCTGCGCAACGGGGTGCGACAGGCAGGCTTCGCGCCAGCGCAGCAATCGGGTCAGATGCTGCGGGATCTCATAGGCTTCATAATAGTCGAGAAACCATAACCGTTTGAACATGGGAGTGAAGGCGACCTCTGCCCAGCCGAACCTGTCGAACAGATAGTCGCGGTCGGGCGCATAATGGCGCAGAAAATCGTCCAGCCGCGCATATTGCGCATCGACTTCGGCCTGATGTGCGTCGCGCTTTTCCCGATCCCGGTTCAGGATCATGCGGTATCCTGCCCCCGTAAACTGCCCGTCAGCCGCGCACAGCATCGCCTCGACGGCATGTTCATACGGGTCGTGCCGCGCCACCGCAGGATCGGGAAAGCGATCTTCGAAATAGCGCATGATGACCATGCTTTCCTTCAGCGTTTCGCCATTTTCCAGTTCCAGCGCGGGCAGCGACGTCGTGCCGCGCGTCTTGGCGAGCAGCCAGTCGGGCCGGGCCAGCGATATGTCGATCTCATGGTCGGCCATGATGTCGTGCAGCCCTTTCAGGTCGAGCAACAACTCAATCCGCTCGGAAAAGGGGCAGCCGGGGATATGATACATCCGTAGCTGGCCGCCGGGCGGTTCGTCGCACCATGCCATGGCCGTCACGCCGCCGACATGGCCGGGCGCGGCGGCATTTCCGTTTGCGATTTGGCAAACATCGCCTGCGTGGCCGGGCGGGCGTTGATCCGCTCGATCCAGGCAAGCAGATGCGGCGTGGCTTGCCCGTTAACGATATCGGCATGACCAAATTGCATCCCGTTCGCGATCGCGAAATTACAGATATCGGCCAGCGTATATTCGTCGCCCGCCAGCCAGGGGCTCTGCGCCAGGCGTTTCTCCAGCCGGTCGATCGAGACGCGAATCTTGCGCATTTCCTCGTCCAGCACCGCCTGCGGGAATCCTGCGCGGGCATTGCGCCATTTGGCCTGCTGTTCCGGTATCGGGATATGCTTCAGCTTCTCCTCAAATTCCTCATCGCTCAACTTGCGCGCCATCGGGCCGATCATCCGTTCCCAGCCAATGGTGGACACGCACCAGCAGAAATATTCGTCCACCCATTTGGTCCAGACGCGCATCTCCGCGATCCCTACCGGGTCGGCCGGGCGCAGCCGGGGGGCATCGGGGAATGCGTCCTCCAGATATTCGCAGATCACTGTCGATTCGGTGATGATATGCCCGTCGTGGTCGAGCGCGGGCACCTGACCGCGCGGATTGATTGCTTTGAACCAATCCTCATGATGCTCGAACCGGGTCGGATCGACGAAGCGGGGCGTGAACTCCAGCCCCTTTTCATAAAGCGTTAGCAGCGGTTTCATCGAATTTGCAGCCGGACCGAAGCTGTAGAGCGTCAACATGGCAGACTTCCTCACCTTGTGATGTGCAGCGTCTGTGCGCTTTCGCTGCCCGTGGTGCAGGGGCGGGCCACCGCCCGCAAGTCGTCTGTCTATACTATCAGTGGCGCTACCCGGCGGGCTGGCGGAGGCCGCAACCTGTCACTGCCAATGATAGCGCCGCCACTCGCCTTGCCGGGACGGCCGCGCTTTGCTTGGGTGATGCACGAGCGGGCAAAGATCCCGCCGGGGAGAGAAGCGGATGCTCGAATTGCTGACGTCAGAGACACCCAATGGCTGGAAGGTCTCGATCCTGCTGGAGGAACTGGGCGTTCCTTACACGGTAACGCCGATTGCGCTGACCGACCGAGTGCAGAAGCAGGACTGGTATGTCGCGCTCAACCCCAATGGTCGCATCCCGACGCTGATCGATCATGAGGCGGGCGATTTCGCTGTTTTTGAGTCGGGCGCGATCCTGCTGTATCTGGCGGAAAAATATGACCGCTTCATTCCCGCCGACGCACAGGCGCGCAGTCAGGTGATCCAGTGGGTGATGTGGCAGATGTCGGGGCTTGGCCCAATGATGGGTCAGGCAACGGTATTTAATCGCTATTTCGAAGAAAAGCTGCCATCCGTGATCGATCGCTACACCCGCGAAAGCCAACGATTGTTGGGCGTTCTGGACGCGCAACTGGCGACCCGCGACTATCTGGTCGGTGATTATTCCATTGCCGACATTGCCTGTTTCCCCTGGGTACGCGGCCATGATTGGGCCGGGGTGGAGATAGACGGATTTCCCCATCTTTTGCGCTGGTATGACCGGATCGCCGAACGTCCTGCGGTGCAGCGCGGACTGCTGGTGCCAGAACCGCCATCGGCGCAGGACATGGCGGAAAAGACCATTTTGCAAGGAAAGACCATCATCGCGTGACAGCATTTCTCCAGCGGACCGTCCGCATCGAATGGGGCCATTGCGACCCCGCCGGCATCGTTCACGCCCCGCGCTATTTCGACATTTTCGGCCAAAGCACCATGCTGCTGTTCGAACAGGCCGGGTTGCCCAAAAAGCGTGAGATGCTGGCGACCATGCCCTTTGCGGGCTTCCCGATGGTGGACGTATCGGCGCGCTTTTTCGTGCCGACCGCCTATGGCGACGATGTGCTGGTGGAAGCGGACGCGCCCATATTCGGCAATAGCAGCTTTACCGTCGCGCACCGCCTGTCACTCGATGGCAGGCTGTGCGTGGAATGCACCGAAAAGCGCGTGTGGACCATAGCGGATACGACCCGCCCCGGCGGTTTGCGCGCGCAGCGGGTGCCAGACGCGGTGCGCGCCCTGTTCGCCCCTGACTGATCAGGCGCGTGGGGCGAGGCCGCTGATCAATATATCGACCAGCGAATCGGCGACCTGTTCGGCGCTGAGCGGCCCATCCGGATCATGCCAGCGCCCCGGCCAATTGAGCGCGCCCGCCAGGGTGAAGGCGGTCATGCGCACGTCGAGCGGCGCAATCGAACCATCGGCGATGCCATCTTCGATCAGCGCGCGCATCGACAGATCGATCGCCCGCTTGCGCGCGCGGAACAGCGCCGCCCCCTCAGCGGAAAGAAATTCGTCGCCAGTGCGCACGACGCAGCGACCAAAATCGTCCATCATCACCAGTGCATAGCGGCGCAGGACGCTGCGCAACCTGGCAAGGCCGTCGCCGGGCTGCGCGCGCGCCGTATCCGCGGCAGCGCTCAGCAATTGCAGACCGCGCGTCACACACTCGATCAGCACCTGCTCCTTATTGCCCAGATAATGGTAGATGGTCGGCTTGCTGATCCCCAGGCTCGCGGCCACGTCGTCGAGCGAGGTGGCGTGAAAACCGCGCGCGTTGAACATGCGTACCGCGGCGCGCAGCACGGCTTCGCGCTTCTCCTCACGATCGCGTTCGCGCTCCTCGCGCGATCGGAAGGGGGATGGTGCGGCGTTCGGTCGGGGCAAGCTGGTCTCCTTACCCGTTTCTCTTGACAAGAAACCGGTCGATAATCAATATACCCGTGAGTATATAAGAGACGATCGGGTTTTATGCTGACGGAAATCCAGACAGCCATCCGCGACACGGTGCGCAGCTTCGCGCAGGACGCGATCCGGCCGCATAGCGCCCGTTTCGAGGCGGAGGGCGGCTATCCGTCTGCTCTGTTCGAAGAGATGGCAGGACTGGGCCTGTGGGGCATGACCGCACCGGAATGCTTTGGCGGTGCGGAAGCGGACGCCGTATCCTACGCGCTGGCGCTGATCGAACTGGCGGCGGCGGATGGGGCATTGTCCACCATCGTGTCGATCCAGAACAGCATCCTGGTTTCCGGCCTGCTCAAGGATGGCAGTGAGGCGCAGAAAGCCCGCTTCCTGCCCGATTTGATCGGCGGCCGGACAATCGGCGCCTTCGCCCTGACCGAGGCAGACGCCGGGTCGGACGCCTCGGCAGTCCGCACCCGCGCTATCAAGGTCGATGGCGGTTGGCGCATCTCCGGCGCCAAGCAGTTCATCACGTCGGGCAAGATAGCAGGCGTGGTCATGCTGGTCGCGGTGACGGACCCGGACGCAGGCAAGAAGGGCCTGTCGGTATTCATCGTGCCGACCGACCGGCCCGGCTATAGCGTCGACAAGGTCGAACATAAGATGGGGCAGGGCGCGTCGGACACCTGCGCGCTGCGCTTCGACGATATGTTCGTCGAGGATGAGCTGCTGATCGGTGAGCCAGGGCAAGGTTACCGCATAGCGCTCGCGAATCTAGAGACCGGCCGCATCGGCATCGCCGCGCAATGCGTCGGCATGGCGCAGGCCGCGCTCGACATCGCGGTCGCCTATGCCAAGGATCGCAAAAGCTTTGGCAAGCCGATCATGGAACATCAGGCGGTCGGCTTCCGCCTCGCAGACCTGGCCACCCGGCTGGAAGCCGCGCGGCAACTGGTGCTCAACGCCGCACAGGTCAAGGATGCGGGCCAGCCCTGCCTGACCGAAGCCTCCATGGCCAAGCTGTTTGCATCGGAAGCGGCCGAACAGATCGTGTCGGGCGCGCTCCAGACGCTGGGTGGCTATGGCTATCTGGAAGAATATGGCGTCGCCAAAATCTATCGCGATGTGCGGGTATGCCAGATTTACGAAGGCACGTCGGACATACAGCGCATGGTCATCGCGCGCAGTCTTTGAAAGGAATGGATATGCAGGACGATCCGGTCGTCATCGCCAGCTATGCCCGCACGCCGATGGGCGGTTTTCAGGGCGTCTTGTCGCCCCTCAAGGCCACGGAACTGGGCGCAGCGGCGGTCAAGGCAGCGGTCGAGCGCGCGGGCGTGTCGGTCGACGCGGTCGATCGCATCTATATGGGCTGCGTCCTGCCTGCGGGTCTCGGGCAGGCGCCTGCGCGCCAGGCGGCGCTGGGCGCGGGCCTTGGCCTGAACACTGAGGCCACGACCGTCAACAAGATGTGCGGTTCGGGCATGCAGGCCGCGATCATGGCGCATGAGGCGCTGGCATCGGGCGCTGTCGATGTCGTGATCGCCGGCGGCATGGAGAGCATGACCAATGCCCCCTATGCCCTGCCCAAGCATCGCGGCGGCGCGCGGATCGGTCATGACCGGATCATCGACACGATGATGATGGACGGGCTGGAAGATGCCTATGAACCCGGCAAGGCGATGGGCGTGTTCGCCGAAGAAGCGGTGCGCGACTATCAGTTCAGCCGCGCCGATCAGGATGACTATGCCATCCGTTCGCTCGAACTCGCCAATGCGGCGATCGGCAGCGGGGCGTTCGTCCGCGAAATCACGCCGGTGACGGTCAAGGGCCGGGGTGGCGACACGGTCGTCGACACTGACGAACAGCCGGGCAAGGCGCGGCCGGACAAGATACCGGGCCTCAAGCCTGCCTTCGTCAAGGATGGCACGATCACCGCCGCCAATGCGTCGTCCATTTCGGACGGTGCGGCCGCGCTGGTGATGACGCGGCAAAGCGTCGCGACCAGGCAGGGGATGAAGATCGTCGCCCGCGTCGTGGCCACTGCCGCACACGCTCATGAACCATCCAAATTCACCACCGCCCCGGTCCCGGCGATGCGCAAGCTGCTGGAAAAGGCAGGCTGGACGGTCGACGATGTCGACCTGTTCGAGGTCAACGAAGCCTTTGCCGTCGTCGCGATGATCGCCGCCAAGGAATTGGGCATCCCGGCGGATAAGCTGAACGTCAATGGCGGCGCGACGGCGCTCGGTCATCCGATCGGCGCGTCGGGCGCGCGCATCGTCGCGACGCTGATCGGCGCGCTGGAAACGCGCGGGCTGAAGCGCGGTGTTGCCAGCCTGTGCATCGGCGGCGGCGAAGCAACCGCGATGGCGATCGAACTGGCCTGATAGCAGGGGGTATAGTTATGAATATCAATGGTTTGCCAGCCATCGTTACCGGCGGAGCTTCGGGCCTTGGCAAGGCGACGGCGACGATGCTGGCAGCGCAGGGGGCCAAGGTTGCGATCTTCGACCTGAATGAGGAAGCGGGCAAGGCAGTCGCCGCGGAATTGGGCGGCATCTATGTCGGGGTCAATGTCGCCGATGACGCCAGCGTCGCGGCAGGACTGGATGCCGCAGAAGCAGCGCATGGCGTCGCCCGCATCCTGGTCAATTGTGCGGGGATCGCACCTGCGGTCAAGACGGTGGGGAAGGAGAATGCGCCCCATCCGCTCGACACGTTCGCCAAGACCGTGACCGTCAACCTGATCGGCACGTTCAACGTCATTTCCAAATTTTCCGCCCGGCTCGCCGCGGCGGAGGAGATTGACGGCGAGCGCGGCGTGATCGTCAACACAGCCTCCGTCGCGGCCTATGACGGGCAGATCGGCCAGGCGGCCTATAGCGCGTCCAAGGGCGGTGTGGTCGGCATGACCCTGCCGATCGCGCGCGATCTGGCGCAGCACAAGATCCGCGTGATGACCATCGCGCCGGGCATTTTCCTGACCCCCATGCTGGAGGCGTTCCCACAGCATGTGCAAGATGCGCTGGGCGCGCAGGTGCCCCATCCCAGTCGCCTTGGCAAACCGGCGGAATATGCTCAACTGGTCGAATCGATCGTCCGCAATCCGATGCTGAATGGTGAGGTCATCCGGCTGGATGGCGCCATTCGCATGACGCCGCGTTAATGGACGGGATCGCCTTTACGGTCGAGGACGGGATCGGGCGGATCACGCTCGACCGGCCAGCGGCAGGCAATGCCATCGACCTGCCACTGGCGCGCGCGCTGCTGGCGGCGGCGATCCGGTGCCAGACCGACGATATGATCCGTTGTATCGTGCTGACCGGCAATGGGCGGTTATTCTGTGCGGGTGGCGACGTGCAGTTGCTGGCCGGCGCAGGCGACAGACGATCGGACGTGCTGAGCGAGCTGATCGCCACGTTCCACGCCGCCGTTGCCCGACTGGCGCGCGCGCCCAAGCCTTTGGTCACATTGGTCAACGGCCCGGCGGCGGGCGCGGGGTTCAGCCTGGCCATGCTGGGCGATGTCGTGATCGGCGCGCGGTCGGCCCATTTCACCGCTGCTTATGGCGCGATCGGACTGACGCCAGACGGCGGCCTCAGTTGGCTGTTGCCCCGTCTGGTGGGACTGCGCAAGGCGCAGGACATCATCCTGACCAACCGCCGGATCAAGGCTGACGAGGCCGAGGCGATCGGGCTGGTGACGCGCATTGTGGACGACGAGGCTCTGGCAGACGAGGGATTGAAGGCAGCGGCCGCGCTTGCCGACGCTCCGATGGCAGCGCTGGCCGCCAGTCGCGCGCTGCTGGCCGACAGTTTCGAGACCGGGCTGGAGACGCAACTGGACCGCGAACTGCGCAGCATGGCGAGGGCAGGGGCGGGGCCGGAAAGCGAAGAGGGGCTGAGCGCATTACTCGCAAAGCGCACCGCCAATTTCAGGGGAGTTTGATAGCATGGCAGAAGCCTATATTGTTGAAGCCGTCCGTACTGCCGGGGGCAGGGCGCGCAAGGGCGGGTTGATCGACGTACATCCCGCCGATATGGGCGCGACCATTCTCAACGCGCTGGTCGATCGCACCGGCGTCGATCCGGCAGCCATTGACGATGTGATCGTCGGCTGCGTCAGCCAGGCGGGCGAACAAGCCTTTGCCTTAGGCCGCAACCTCGTGCTCGCATCGAAGCTGCCCGACAGCGTCCCCGCCGTGACCATCGACCGGCAATGCGGGTCTTCGCAGCAGGCGCTGCACTTCGCCGCGCAGGCGATCATGTCCGGCACGCAGGATCTGGTGATCGCGGCGGGTGCGGAAAGCATGACGCGGGTGCCGATGGGGTCCAATTACAAGCTCCACGCCGCCGCTGGCGTGGGTATCGGCCCCTGGCCAAAGAGCATCCAGAACCGTTATGGCGTTGCTGAATTCAGCCAGTTTCACGGCGCACAGGCGGTCGCCAACAAATATGGCTTCACCCGCGAGGAAATGGACGCCTATGCGCTCGCCAGCCATGCCAAGGCGGCGGCGGCGATCGACAATGGCGCGTTCAAGGCCGAAATCGTCGGGGTCGAGACTCCCGAAGGCCTTTTCGACATCGACGATGGCGTCCGGCGCGGTGGCACGATGGAGGCGATGGCCAGCGTCAAGACGCTGGAGGAAGGCGGGACGATTACCGCTGCCAATGCCAGCCAGATGACCGATGGCGCGTCGGGCGTGCTGGTCGCCAGCGAAGCGGCGATCAAGCGGTTCAACCTGAAACCCATGGCGCGCATCGTCAATCTGACCGTGACGGCAGGCGATCCGGTCATCATGCTGGAAGAACCGATCCCGGCGACCCGGCGCGCGTTTGAGCGGTCGGGCCTCAGCCTGAACGACATCGACCTGTTCGAGGTGAACGAGGCGTTCGCGGCGATCCCGATGGCATGGCTGAAGGCGATCGGCGCGGACCCGGCCAAGCTCAACGTCAATGGCGGCGCGATTGCACTGGGGCATCCGCTGGGGGCCAGCGGCACCAAGTTGATGAGCACGCTGATCCACGCGCTCAAGGCTCGTGGCAAGCGCTATGGCCTGCAGACGATGTGCGAAGGCGGCGGTGTCGCCAATGTGACGATCGTAGAGGCGCTGTAATGGGGATCAGGACGCGCTTCACCGATCTGTGCGGGATCGAGCATCCGATCGTCCAGGGCGGGATGATGTGGGTTGGCCGGGCAGAACTGGCCGCCGCAGTCTCCAATGCAGGCGGCCTTGGTATATTGACCGCGCTGACCCAGCCAACGCCCGACGATCTGCGCCGCGAAATCGACCGTTGCCGCACGATGACCGACAAGCCGTTTGGGGTGAACCTCACCATCCTGCCGTCGGTCAACCCGCCGCCCTATGCCGAATATCGCAAGGCGATCATCGATAGCGGCGTGAAGATCGTGGAGACCGCCGGGCACAAGCCGCAGGAGCATGTCGACCATTTCAAGGCGCATGGCGTCATCGTCGTCCATAAATGCACGGCGGTGCGTCACGCCTTGTCGGCGCAACGGATGGGCGTGGACGCGATTTCGATCGACGGGTTTGAGTGTGCCGGGCATCCGGGCGAGGATGATGTTCCAGGCCTGATCCTGATCCCCGCCGCTGCCGACAAGCTGACGATTCCCATGATCGCCAGCGGTGGCTTTGGCGACGGGCGCGGGCTTGCCGCGGCGCTGGCGCTGGGCGCGGACGGCATCAATATGGGAACGCGCTTCTGCGCTACCGTTGAAGCGCCTATCCATGACAATGTGAAGCAGTTTCTGGTCGATAATGACGAGCGGGGGACGAACCTCATCTTCCGCAAGTTCCACAATACCGGGCGTGTAGCCAAGAACAGCGTGTCCGATCAGGTTGTTGAGATTTCACTGCGCGAGGACGCAGTGTTTCAGGACATCCAACCGCTGGTATCCGGGGCAAAGGGGCGGGTTGCACTGGAAACGGGCGATCTGGACGCCGGGCTGATCTGGGCCGGGCAGGTCCAGGGGCTGATCCACGACATTCCGACGTGCGACGCGCTGGTCAAACGGATCGTGAGTGATGCCGAAGCGATCATAAGCGGCCGGTTGAACGACATGCTGCGCACGCAGTTGGTCGCGGCCTGAGCCTCATTGTTCGATCAGCAGGGCGGCATAGGGTGGCAAATCGCCCGGCGCTGCCCCGTTGACGGCCATCAGGATGCGCCCCGACCCGTCAAGATCGACTGGCCGCGCGATCGCTTCACTCGACAGATTGAACAAGCAGAGCAAAGACTGATCGGCGCACGTCCGCCGAAACGCCAGGCAGGCTTCGTCGGCCACGAGGATGTCGAGCGCGCCATGGCGCAGAGCCGGATTGGCCTTGCGCAGCGCCAGCATGGCGCGGGTGAAGTGCAGTAGCGATCCAGGGTCGGCTTCCTGCTGATCCACGGCAAGCGCCAGATGATCCTCGCCATGGGGCAGCCAGGGTTCGACGCCCGAAAAACCAGCCTGCGCGGCGTCGGCCGCCCATGGCAGGGGCGTGCGCGCGCCGTCACGCGACAGGGTCAACGGCCAGTTCGCGATGGCTTCTGGATCCTGCAATCGCTCGAACGGAATATCGACCTGCGTGATGCCCAACTCCTCCCCCTGATAGAGGATGGCGTTGCCGCGCAGCGCCATCAGGAGCGTCATCTTCATCCGCGCAAAGGCCGGGCGATCTTCAGGGGCGCACCATCGCGACAGGGCGCGGGGCGCGTCGTGATTTTCGAAGGCCCAGCTTGGCCAGCCCATATCCGGCTCGTCGGGCCAGCGATCGACCGTTTCCGCGACCAGCGCCGGGGTGAGTACGGGTGCGTAGAGGAAGGTAAAGCCATAGGCGCTGTTGAGGCGCTTCTCCCCGGCGGTATAGGCTTTCATCTCCTCCTCGGCGAGCGCCCCGCCTACCTCGGCCACCGTGAAGATCGCGCCATATTCGTTGCACAATGTCCGGATGCGCTCGACAAAGGGAATGATGGCGGGGTGCGACTGGCTATAGCGCTTGATTTGAAAGTCGAATGGCCGTGTGCGCGGGCTACCATCGTCCGGGGCGGGAGGATTGTCACGGAATTCGGGGTCGTGCATCGCATGATTGAGGGCGTCGAGACGAAAGCCGTCCACGCCGCGATCCAGCCAGAAACGCATGACATCCAGCAGCGCATCCTGCACTTGCGAATTGTGGACGTTGAGTTGTGGCTGGCTGGTCAGGAACTGGTGCATATAATATTGCCCGCGCCGCGCATCCCATGTCCAGGCCGGGCCACCGAACACCGACTGCCAGTTGTTGGGCGGTGTGCCGTCTGCCTGAGGATCGGCCCAGACATACCAGTCCGCCTTGTCGCCGTTGCGACTGGCGCGGCTTTGCGTGAACCAGTCATGCAGGTCCGAGCTATGGGCGAAAACCTGATCGATCGTGACCTTGAGCCCCAAAGCGTGGGCGCGGGCAACCAGCGCATCGAAATCCGCGAGGGTTCCAAATATCGGATCGACATCGCAATAATCGGCAATGTCATAACCAAAATCACGCATCGGCGAAGGGTAGAAGGGGGAAATCCAGATCGCGTCCGCCCCCAGCCGGGCGATATGATCAAGCCGCTGCGTAATCCCGTTCAGATCGCCAATGCCATCATCATTGCTATCCTGAAAGCTGCGCGGATAAATCTGATAGAGGACCGCACCCTTCCACCATGGTTGGTCAGCATTATCGGCGGAATTGGGCATTATTGTTTCGCTCCGATCAGGACGGGCGGCAAATCGGCACCGCCGCAACCACGCCAATCTACACACCGGATATGACAGGTGAAGCCCCGCTTGGCGCGAGTCGTCTATCGGGCAAATCCCGCACCGGCGACCGATTCGCTTTCCCCCGCCATCCGCAGTGAACGAAGGCGCGCAAAGCTTCCGCTACGGAAAGCTGTGCCGATACGGCAGATGCATATTTTGCAACCGCGAACAAGGTTTTCGCACTTGCAGCAAAGCGTGATTTGCCGGACATAGGGGGTGCCTTTCAGGCATCCTCTCCTAAACTTTTACGGGCTGGTCTTCGGATCGGCCCTTTTTTTGTGCATTTCAACGCTCGATTGGGCATGAGCCGGGCGGCAATGCGTAATATAATCGTCATTTTCGACGACTGGAGATGGCGGAGTGATTGTCACACCGTCATGCGTTCGTCATAAGGCACCATGACATTGCCCTCCGGCCCATCTTCTCCACCGATCGATCGTATCCAGCAAAATGTGCTGGCAGCATCCGAACGCCGCCTCCTCAACTGGCTTTGCGCCCGGATGCCGTTATGGGTGACGCCAGATGTTTTGACCGTGCTCGGCATGATCGGAGCCTTCGCCATTTTCGCCGGCTATGCCGCCAGCAGCCTGGAAGTCCATTGGCTGTGGCTCGCCATTGGTGGCTATGTCCTGCAATGGTTCGGCGATTCGATGGATGGCAGCCTGGCCCGGTTTCGCAAGATCGAGCGGCCCTCCTATGGCTATTTTATCGACCATAGTTGCGACGGGCTGGCGACCTTGCTGATTTTGGCCGGGATGGGGGCCAGCCCCTATATCCGCATGGACGTGGCGTTGGTGGCGCTGGCGGGGTATCTGCTGTTGTCGATCCATGCCTATCTGGCCGCGCGCGTGGTGGGGGAGTTCAAACTGTCCTACCTGTCCGCGGGACCGACGGAATTGCGGCTGATGCTGATCGGCATGACGCTGGCGATGATGGCGCTCGGCTATGCGCCGGGTTGGTTCGGCGCGATTTCGGGGTTCGACCTGTTCGTCGGCACCGTTTCCGTCGTCCTGATCCTGCTGTTCGTCATTCAGACGCTGGTCACGGCAAAGCGTCTGGCGATCAGCGACGCAAAGGATGCGGGTCGGTAAGACTGGTTTCAGCGACGTGGCAGAGATTGTGCGCTTGCGTCATGCGCAGCGGTCGATCGCTGCTTCGCACGCAAAATCAACTCGTTCAGGCGCATTTCATCCTGAACGCCCGAAGCAAACGCCAGGCAAAGCCAGTCCAGACACCGCGCCAGTAAAAGCATGGTTTCCTCTCAATTATATTATGCCGGGCACTATAGCATAATTGCCCGGCTGGAGAAGAGGCTTGTTGGTGGCCGATCCAATCAGGCGCAGACCGCATCAGCTTCCGCCACCAGCTGCGCCAGACGCGTTGCGCTGACATCATCCAGTGGCGCGAACAGCAATAGCCTCTGCCCCGGCGCTTCCTCGATCGCGTAGCTGGTATGGCGGAACATGATTTCGCCGACCCCGGGCATATCGGCGATGTTCGTATCTTCGAAATGCGCCATGATTTCCGATTCCTGCCAATATTGACGGAAAAATTCGGACTGTTCCATCATGTCGGCAATGATGCCTTCAAAGACGTCGGGCTGGCTGGTGCGGCTATAATCCCATTTGAAGCGCGCGATCAGGCGGCGGCACATGTCGCGAAACTTGTCGGGATCGGCCCGATAGCGCGGATTGAGCATCAGGATGCGGAACAGGTTGCGCTGATCGCGCGGCATCTGGCTGTAATCGCGAAAGGCGCGGGAGACCAGTCGGTTCCAGCCAATGACCGTCCAATCCTCCACGATGACAAGCGCGGGAATGGACAGCGAGTCCATGAGATGTTGCGTGCCTGCATGGATCGTCTCGTCGCGGCGGGTTGCCAGTGGCGGCGGGCGGTGCTGAGCCAGGGCGAAGAGAAATTCGCGCTCATTGGGACTAAGGCGCAGAGTGCGGCTAAGTCGTTCCAGCATCGGCGCGGATAATTGCACCTCGCGACCCTGTTCGAACCATGTGTACCAAGTCACGCTCATCCCGGCGAGCGTCGCCACCTCCTCGCGCCGCAGGCCGCGCGTCCGGCGGCGTTCGCCCGCAGGCAGGCCAACGTCGGCCGGTGCCAGCTTGGCGCGGGCGGCTTTCAGGAAACGCGACAATTCTTCCCGCTGTGCCATGCCTTATCCAGTTACTCTCTATAATGGGACACTCAACGGCCTTCTTGCGTGCCGTTTCCTCTGCAAGACCCCTGTTCAAGGGTCGGCGACATGCCCGACACAAGACAGGAGAGTGCGGTTGGCTGGCAAGCTATTTCTGACCTGCGCGGTGACGGGAAGCTCACCCATGCCCGATCATCCCAATTTCCCGTTCCGGCCCGATCATGTCGCGGCCGAAGCGCTGGCCGCGGCGCAGGCTGGCGCGGCGATCATCCATTTGCATGTGCGAGACCGCGAAACCGGCGATCCATCACAGGCGCTGGACGATTATCGCGAGGTGGTAGGCCTCATTCGCGCGAAGAATGACGAAGTGATCCTGAACGTCACGACCGGCCCTGGCTGCACTTGGATGCAGAGCGATGATGATCCCGCGGTCTGTGGCCCCGGCACCCTGATGTTCACGGCGGAACGACGGTTGGAGCATATTCTGGACCTGAAACCCGACATGTGCACGCTCGACATTTGCACCATGCAGCTTTGGGGCGGCGTCGCGATCAACCTCGACCCGATGATCACGACCATGGGTCATATGATCCAGGATGCCGGCGTCTTGCCGGAGATTGAATGTTTCGAGGCTGGGGACTTCGTCTTTGCCGACGATCTGATGGCCAAGGGCGCGATTCCGAAAAACGCGCCCTTCACCTTCGTACTGGGGACCAAATATGGTCTGCCCGCCACGACCGAAGCGATGCTCTACGCCAGAAACCAGATACCGCGCGACACGCCGTTCACGGGCTTCGGGGTCAGCCGCCACAGCTTCCCGATGGCGGCCCAATCGGTGCTGCTGGGCGGCAATGTCAGGGTCGGTTTTGAAGACACCATCTATCTGCGGCGTGGACGTTTGGCGGCTGACAATGCCGATCTGGTGCGCTGGGGTGTGGAAATGGTCGAGCGCATGGGCGGCGATATCGCCAGCGCAGGAGAGACTCGCGCGATGCTTGGCCTGAAACAATAAGGAGAGGGAAATGATGCAGGCAATCACAGCACCGATGGCCGATCTGCGGGGGCGGACGGCCTTCATTACCGGCGGCGCGAACGGCATCGGCCTTGGCATAGCGCGGGCGCTGGTGCGCGCCGGGGCCAATGTGGTGATCGCCGATATTCGGCAGAGTGCCTTGGCGGCAGCCAAAGCCGATCTGGCGGCAGACCAGCAGGTCGAAACCGTGGAGTTGGACGTTACGGATCGGGCTGCTTTCGCGCGGGCGGCCGATGCTGCGGAGGCGCGATTCGGGAAAATCCATATACTGGTCGGCAATGCCGGAGTCGGCGTGATGGGGCCGGTACTGGAAGCACGCTTTGACGATTGGGATTGGGGCATGGGCGTCAATCTGGGCGGGGTAATCAACGGCCTCGTCACCATCCTTCCCCGGATCAAGGCGCATGGCGAGGGCGGTCAGATCGTCACGACATCGTCCCAGTCGGCCCTTCTTCCCATCAATTATTCGGCCATTTACACCGCTGCCAAGGCGGCTGTGCTGGGCATATCGGAAGCCATATGTGGGGAACTCGCGGCAGAGAATATAGGCGTATCGGCGTTCATGCCGGGGCCTGTGCAGAGCAATATCGCCCATAGCGGCGAATTGCGGCCCGCGGAATATCGTGAAGATAGCGGCTATCGTGAGCGCGAGGAAGAACTGGAAAAGCGCCCCGTCTCACCACTCTGGATGAGTGCGGACGAAGTGGGTGAGCGGGTGCTGGCGGGCATCCGCGCAAATGACCTCTATATACTGACCCACCCGGAATTTGCGCCGGGTATGCAATCGCGCTTCGATGCGATCATGGCATCGATGCCACAGGAAACCGTCAATCAGGCACGCGCCAGGGAAATTGGTTTCCTGTTGTCCAATCCTGCATTCGACGAACAACTCGCGCGGCGCACAGCGAAGGAAACTGTCGCCAATTGAACATCATGTGCCTCTGGCCGGGCGAGAAGGGGCTAGCCCGGTCAGCTTTTTGGATCAGCGGGCTGATCAGTAATTCCACTGAACCTGGGTGCGGATCAGATTGCCTTCGGCGCGGCCGGTGCGGCGTTCGTCCGCTTCAGCGCGCTTCATCCGGGCATAAGCCATCGTGATTTCCAGCGCCTTCCATGGTTGCCATTCCAGCCCCAGTTCAAATTCGTCGGTTTCCAGACGCGGAGCGTTGGTCCCGGCCTTCCAGCCGCCACGATAATGCTGCCAGCGGCCATAGGGCATCAACGATCCCAGACCTTCCGTGGGCAGACGCATCATCGCCTGAACATAGCCGCCTTGCAGGTTCTTCGTCTGGATCGACTGGGTGGCGACATCATATTGCGGCCCCTTGCCCCAATTCCATTCGGCCTGGATGCCAAAGGGCTTGGGATAGAGCATGGCGTGCAGGCCAACGCGGTTGTCCTTGTAGGTGACAGGACTGACGCCGCCGCTGCGCAGTTCGGGCTGGACGTCGTTCATCATGGCCGATCCACCAAATTCGACGACCTGGTCGCCAATCTCGAACGGCCATGTCGCCAGCGCTACCTTCATCAGGCCGCGATTCTGTTCCGTCTTGTTGATGCCTTGCCCGTTGAACACACCGATGCCGAAAGCGCCGTAATTACCGAACAATTTTTGCCCGTCATCGGCCAGATCATCCCAGATTTTCTGAACCGAAGGCGGGGTGTAATAGGCGATCACACCCAGATCCCGTTCACCCGGAACCGCGCTGTTGATCGCGTCGCTGCGGTCCAGTGTCAGCCGGTTGGACGATGACTGCATATTTTCCCAGCCATAGGGCACTTTCGACTGGCCAAAGCGCAGGCGGAATGTCTTGGCCTTGTCGAGGAAAATGTCGGCATAAGCGTCGCGCAACTGGGCAAAGCCCTCGCGCCGTTCGCCGCCCGCCTGATTATTGACGGCGGTAGCGAAGTCGGGTTGGAGATAGAGCGAGACGCGATCCGAAACGTCCCCTTGGATGACCAGACGGACACGACGCAGCGAGAAACCGCCCCGATCCGAAATCCCGCTATCATGCACGGAACGCAGCCGCGACTGGCCAGCAGGCGCACTGTCATCGCCGGACAGGAAGGCATTGTAGCGCATCTGGGTATAGCCGCGCAGGGTCAACCGGTCATACCAGGCCTTGGACTTGCCCGCTTTGGCAGCAGGGGTCGGTGCGGGGGCCGATGCCAGCACAATGGAAGCCGGGGCCGGTGTCGTGGTGGGCGCGGCAGACTGCGGCGGCACCTGCGCGACGACGGGCGCTGCTTGGTTCTTGTTCGCAGCAAGGGCCGTCATCAGCGATTGAACCTGGGCTTTGAGCTCGTCGATCTGCGCTTGCAACTGCTCTACCGTCTGGGCTTGTGCGGCCTGCGGCATCAACGCCAGCAGGCTGACCGCCAGGCCCATCTGGAAATGTTTCGATCCGATCATTCGCTCGCCCCTCGTCTGTCCGGGGGGCGTTTATGTCGATTGAATGACAGCTATATGACACTGATTGACTTAATTCTGTAACAATATAGCGATCGAGATCTACGCTTCAGCCAAGTCCCAACAGCTTGGCCGCATTGTCCTTCATGATCAGCGGCAGCACGTCTTCGCGAAACCCCGCCGCACGCGCGGCATCGATCCATTTCTCCGGACGGATAAGCGGCCAGTCCGACCCGAACAGCATCTTATGCTTTAGTTGCGTATTCGCGTATTGGATCACCTGCTTTGGGAAATATTTTGGCGACCATCCCGACAGGTCCATGAACACATTGTCCTTGTGCAATGCCATTGACAGGCTTTCGTCGGTCCATGGCCAGCTGGGATGGGCCAGTATGATCTTCATGTCGGGAAAATCGACCGCGACATCGTCGACCAGAATCGGCTGACCATATTTCAGGCGTACCCCGCCGCCGCCCTTCATTCCCGTGCCCATGCCAGAATGGCCGGTATGGAAGATGGCGGGCAATCCATGTTCCGCGATCACTTCATAGATGGGATAGGCCACCCGGTCCGCGGGGTGGCAATCCTGCATGATGCCATGAAATTTGAATCCCCTGACGCCATGATGTTCGACCAGATCGCGCGCCTCCCGCGCGCCGAATTTGCCCTTGCGCGGGTCGATCGATGCAAAGGGAATGACGATATCGTCATGTTCCGCGGCAATGTCGGCAATCTCATAATTGCTGATCCGCTTGGCGCCGATGCCACTCTCGCAATCGACCGTGAACAGGCAGAAGGCGATATTCTGCGCGCGATAATAAGCGATGGTTTCGGGAATGGTCGGACGCTTGCGGTCCGCCTTGAAATAGGTCGACGCCGCATCGAAAAATTTGGCCATCACCGGGTCCTCCGGATCATGGCAGGACACCTCGGCATGGACATGCACGTCGATGGCCAGGATTTTGGATGGATCAATCGGCATGGGCGGATTCCAATATCTTGTCTTCGTTGGCGCGGTGGATGACATAGGCGCGGATGTCTTCAATTTCGGCTGCTGACAGGATCGATGCAAAGCTGACCATGCCATTATCCTTGAGCGCGCCGTCATGCACGACTTGCCCCCATATGTCAGCGTCGTTCAGCATGCCGCTATGGCGCAGGTCAGGGACAATGCTGCCGCCAATCGCCGCGTCGCCATGGCAGACACTGCAATAGCGGCCAAATAGCGCGCCGCCTGCCGCGATCTTCGCAGCATTGGCTGTCGATGGCGGCGGATCAAGCGGCATTTTGGCCAGCGGCGGGGCAGCGGGCAGAGCCGCCTTGCCATCCAGTTTGAACACCAGGAGGCGCGAGATGTTGCGGCTCGGCCCGCTCTTGTCCGACAGAATGCCGGGCGCCAAAGCCCAGACACCGCCCCAGCCGGCCATCACTGCGACATATTGCTGCCCGTCCAGTTCATAGCTGATCGGAGCTGCTACGATGCCGGTTTGCGCCGGAAAGGACCAGAGCTTGCGTCCGTCTCTGGTGGCATAGGCGTTGAACTCTCCGGTAGCCGTGCCCTGAAACACCAAATCGCCGCTGGTTGCGAGCAGGCCGCCATTCCACGGCCCTTTATAGGACACGCGCCAGCGTTCCTTTTGCGCAACCGGATCCCAAGCGATCAGCGCGCCACTTGTCGCCTTCATCGCCGCCTCGCGTGTTGCCTTGTCGGCGGGCATGGCGGCGGCAGCGAAATCGATGCCGACATTGAACCCCAACTTGTTCGCCTTCCAGCCTTTTTCGGGAATATAGGGGAAAGCGGCCAAGTTGGCGGGGATGAACACCAGCGAGGATTTAGGATCGAACGCCATCGGGTGCCAGCTATGCGCGCCGGTTGGGCCGGGGGAGCCGATGAAGGGCTGCCCAGTCCTGTAATAGCGCGCTTGCGGATTTTCGATCGGCCGCCCGGTCGTCATGTCGATGCCACTGGCCCAGTTGACCGGCACAAAATTCTTCGCCGAGAGCAGCTTCCCGTTGGTACGGTCAAGCATGTAGAAAAATCCGTTCTTGGGCGCCTGCATCAACACTTTGCGCTTCGCACCACCGATGTCGAGATCGGCGAGCATGATATGCTGGGTGGCGGTAAAGTCCCAGCTATCGCCCGGCGTCGTCTGATAATGCCAGGCATATTGTCCTGTCCTGGCATGGACTGCGACGATGGACGAAAGATAGAGGTTGTCGCCCTTCCCATCCGACCGATAGGCCTGGTTCCAGGGCGATCCGTTTCCGACACCGATATAGAGAAGGTCCAGCTCCGGATCATAGGCCATTGCGTCCCATACCGTGCCGCCACCACCCTGCTTCCACCATTCGCCATGCCATGTGGCGGCTGCCTCCTTCAGATAGTCCGGTTCCTTTTCAGTGCCAGGCTGGGCCGGGACAGTGTAAAATCGCCAGCGCTCCTTGCCCGTGTCCGCATCATAGGCCGCGACATAGCCACGCGCCCCGAATTCCGCGCCGCCATTGCCGATGATGACCATGCCGTTCACGACACGCGGCGCGCCGGTGATGGTGTAATTCTTGCTCTGGTCCAGCGTGACGACGCTCCAGACCGCTTTGCCGGTTGCGCGGTCGATGGCAATCAGACGGCCATCGAGCGTCCCGACGAAAATCTTGTTGCCCCACGCCGCCACGCCGCGATTGACCGCGTCGCAACAGGCCTTCACCAATGTTTCGCGCGGCACAGCCGGATCGAACGACCAGAGCAGCTTGCCGGTGCGCGCGTCATAGGCCTTCACCATGCTCCAGGCGGTCGAGACATAGAGCACGCCGTCGATGAACAAAGGCGTCGCCTCCTGCCCGCGATTGGTATCGAGATCAGCGAACCAGTCCAGGCCCAGCCTGCCGATCGTATCCTGATTGATGGCAGTCAATGGGCTGAAACGCTGCTCGTCATAGGTGCGCCCGGTCGAGAGCCATTGCGCGGGCGCGGCGGCAATGATCCGTGCCGCGTCAACGCCACCGACGCCGGTCGTGCCATTGCCCTGGCTACAGGCGGCCAGCGCCAGACTGCCGATCGTCATTGCCCAGACTGCAACCCGCATGCTCATCCCGTCCTTCATTCTCGCGGATGTTTTCACCCGTCGTTCAGTTCACCATGCGCTCACCCGACCAATGGGCCGCGCGCAAAGCTTTCTTGTCCATTTTCCCCGCCGCCGTCCGTGGAATGGCGGCGACAAAGGCCACGCTTTTAGGTGCCTTTACGCCGCCCAACCGGGCCTTGGCGTGGGCAATGATGACAGCTTCCTCAATATCATCGGCAACAACAACGGCATGAACGGCTTCTCCCCATTTTGCGTCTGGGATGCCGATGACCGCGCATTCGCGCACTAAGGACAGTTCGGTGATCGCGGCCTCCACTTCCGCGGTGAAAACATTAAAGCCACCGGACACGATCATGTCTTTCTTGCGATCGACAATATAATAAAAGCCGTCGTCATCGCGGCGCGCAATGTCGCCCGTATGATGCCAGCCAAAGGTGCGGATGTCGGCAGTTTCCTGTGCCATCGCATAATATTCGCGCGACACAAGCGCGCCGCGCACCACCAGTTCGCCTGCCTCTCCATTGGGCAGCAAATGCCCGTCATCGTCCATGATGCCGACCATGACTGAACGGGTTGGCGAACCACAGCTGGAAAGTCGTTCCGGCCGATCCCCTGCGGCCGCCGCTGCCACGACTTCGGGTGAGAGCCAGGTGACGATCATCGGTGCTTCCACCTGACCATAGGCCTGACACAGGCATGGTCCGAAAATCTCGACCGCGCGGCGGAGTTTTTCCGGGGAAACGGGCGAGCCGACCAGCAGGAAAATCTTGAGCGACGAGGTGTCGGCGTCTGCCAGTTGGCGCGCGTCGAGCAGACCATAAAGCGCGGTTGGCGGCATATAGACATGGGTCACACGGTACGCAGCGATCGCGTTCAGCACGGCGGCGGGATCGAAAGCTGGAAGTATGATCTGCGTCGCGCCGAGCGACAGGGTCGCCAGCGCGACCGGGCCAGCAGCGTGCGAAATGGGAGCAACCACCAGCGACACAGGGGCGGGGGTGCGTCCATCGACCGCTTGGGCGACCGTTTCAATCATCGTGCCCCAGCCGCTGTTGGTGACGACCACGCCCTTGGACGGGCCAGTCGTGCCGCCGGTGGGGAAGAGACCGACGACATCGTCGGGACGCCCGAACGGATCGGACAGGTCGGGCAGGGCGTCACCATCGGCTTTGGCAATGAACTGGTCGAGCGATAGGTCGCCATCCTGCGCGCGATCCAGACAGATGAAATGCCGAAGTCCCGCCACGCGCGCCTTGAGCTGCCTCACGTCGGCGGACTGGTTGCTATGATAGAATAGCCAGCTACAGCCGACATAGTTGAGATAGGCGGCGTTTGCGTCGATCGCGTTGCGGGTGTTGACCGGCACCCACTGCCCATTGGCGCGCCAAATCGCCAGTAGGGCGACCATCATTGCAGCGCTGTTGGGACCGTAAAGTGCGATCGGTTCCTGATTGCGGAATCCCCCAGCGTAGAGGGCTACTGCGATCTGCCGGGTCAGCTTGCTGACCTGCGCGAAGCTGAGCGTTTCGCCGCTCGCCGCGTCGATCAGGCAGGCATGATCGGGGTCGATGTCATGGCCCCGGTCGAAATAGTCGATCGCACGCATTGTTTCAGCCCCAGCGGTTAATCTCCGGGCCAGGCGCCCAGATCGCTTCGGGATGCGCAACATTGGCAAGGCCGAGCGCACGCACTACCGCCGGGCGGGCACGCAATCGGATTTCCCAGGCATTAGTCAATGGTGACGCGGCAAAGGCTTCCGGAACGATGCTTCGCATGCCAGCCAACCAGGCATGGGTTTCCAGATCGGCGATGGAAAAATCACCCATCAGCCAGTCGCGACCATCGGCCAGTTGCGTTTCCAGTTTCTCGACCGCCTGGGCAATCTTTACGCGGCTGTCGGCCAGTCGGGCTTCGTCAGCGTGACCTTCCACCGCATCGCGCCAACGTTGCTCCAGATCCGCGCTGGCGATCCCGGCGGGAACAGCAGCAGGCGGGTGTGCGGCGACACCCAGGCAGGCTGCGGCAGGGGCAACGCGCTCGATGACATAGCGGCACCATGCCATCATTTGCCAGCGGGCATAGGGATCGGCCGGGCGCAGCGCAGGACCACTGCCAATCTCGTCGAGATAGCAAGCCAGGAACACGCTGTCGGTCATCGCGACGCCATCGACAATGAAGACTGGCCCTTCGCCTTCGATAGACTGGTCGACTTCGATCGGATGGGGCAGGGCGGGCGCGTGACGATCGCCCGCGACCAGGTCGAACTCCCGCAAGTCCAGCGCCACATCCTTCTCGAATGCGGCTGCCAGAACGGTGAAGGATGGGCCATTGGGCTGGCCGTGGTAGAGGATCCTCGTCATGCTGGTTCGCTTTCAAGCAGGGAGATACGGCGGGCGAGGTCTGTGCGCCCCAGCGCCCAGCATGCTCGCGTCGCGGGGCGCGCGTAGATGGCGCGCAGCCAACGCATGATATTGGGCGTCAAATCGTCATTGCATAATTGCGGCTGCGACAGCGGCATGGCGTAAGCGAGATTGAAGCCGTTAATGTCGGCCAGGCCATAGCTGTCGGAGGCCAGCCAATCGCGCTGGCCCAATGCCTCTTCCAAATAGGTGATGCCAAGAGCGACGCGACGCTGGGATTCGGCCATCTCCTCCGCCGAAAAGGCGCCGTTGATCGCCTTGCGCCAGGCAATGCGTCGTTCCGGCATCGGAATGCGATCAATCGCCGCTTCCAGTTCGGCGGGGTCCTTCTGCCGCACGGAAGGACCAACGAACACACTCCATCCGATCATCGAGAAGCTGGGGGCAAGCCATTGGTCGAGAAATTTCATCCACCAACGCGTGCGCCATTGATCCACCGGGTCGACCGGCATCAGGCGGGGACCATCAAACGCCTCATCGACATATTCCATGATCGCGGTGGATTCGGTCAGCACATGCTGCCCATGGGTCATCGCAGGAATGGTGCCGAGCGGGTTGACCGCCAGATAATCCGGCTTGTGCTGGTCGAAATTCAACAGGTCTAGATAATGGCTGTCGAACGCCACGCCTTTCTCAAACAGCGCCAGCATCGGCTTGCCCGAATTGGCGTTGGGTTCCCAATGGTAGAGGGTAACGTCGGTCATGCCGATAATGTCTCCATGGTCCAGAAGACCGGGCGGCGCGAGACCGCCCGGTCAGGCGGGGATCAGAATTTCTTTTTGACCGAAATCGCCCATTCGCGTGGGTTGCCAGGGCGCCCCTTGCGCACGCCCGCGCCTGCGCCGCGCAGGTCGAACACTGACAGGAAATAATATTTATCGAACAGGTTGGTGACTTCGAGCGATATGTCGAGGTCATTGTCGGCGTTTGCCCAGGTCAAGCGCGCATTGGCGAGCGTATAGGCTGGCACGAAATTGAGGTTGCGAGTGGTGCCGATTACCGAGGAACCGGCATATTTCTTGTCCTCATAAGTGACATCGAAACGGGGCGTCAGGCTGCCTGCGCTATCGAGGTCGATCTTATATTGCGCGCCCAGGCTGAACTTCCAGGGTGGCGATACTGGCGGATCGTCAGCCGAAACGCCGCCCGGATTGGTCGGATAGGCCGCCGCCGGGCTAAGGCTGCCCGCCTTATATTTAAAGTCGAGATAGCTGATCGATGCGTCGATCGCGAGGCCATCGACCGGATAGGCTGTCAGCTCCGCCTCGAACCCCTTGACCTGCGCGTCGCCGGCATTGAGGCGGGCAGCGCAAGGAGCGCCGGGGCAGGTCAGCACCGGGATTTGAATGTCCGTATAGTCGTTGATGAACGCGGCGGCATTGAAACGCAGACGACGGTTGAACATATCGCTCTTGAAGCCAATTTCATAAGCGATGAGCTTTTCTGGCTGGAAGGCGATAACCTGGTCGGTATTGAACGGACGCGGGTTGCTCCCGCCACCTTTGAAGCCGGTGGAAACCGACCCATAGACCATGACATGATCCGATAAGCGATAATCGGCCGCGATCCGATAGTCCCAACGCTTTGCGCTATAGTGGGCGGTCAATCCGGACAATGCCCTCACGATTTCGGTGACATTGCCGTTGCGATTATAATCCAGTGTGTCCGCGCCTGAATAACTCAGCCCATATACAGCGCCGACCGGGTCGAGAAAGGCATTGACGGTGCCGTCATAGTTCAGGCGGAAATAGGTCTGATCTTTTGACTCGCTGGTATATCTTACCCCGCCACTGATCGTCATCCGCTCCATCGGTTTCCACGACAAATGTGCAAACACGGCCTTGGCGTCGGCCTTGGTCGGATCGGGCTGGCGGAACTGGAGCGGATAGACCGGGACATAGCGAATGTCCTGAAGGGAATCATAGGTCGATTTCTGCTTGAAATAATAGCCGCCCACAGTTCCGTTCAACGTATCGCCCAATTCGGCATTCAGCCGGACTTCCTGACTGAAACTCCAGTTTTCCAGATAATTGCGGCCAAAGCCGATATTGGCAGGGGAGATGTCATCATCGGAATCGAATTGCGTATCAAACGCCCGATAGCCGGTGATGGAGGTCACCGCGAAAGCGTCACTCAGCTTGTAATTGATCTGGCCCGACACACCCCAACCTTGGTAAAGGCTGCGGTCTGTCCCTTGCGTTGCGGCCAGCGGCGTGCCAGCCGCACCGAAAGGATCGACCGGGATCGGCGGCGTCCAAACGCCTGCGGGCTGACCAGTGCCAATATAGTTGCAATAGCGACCGCATATGAACCGATTGTCATAGGGGATGCCTGGCGCCGGATTGGTGTTGGGTGAATTGACCGTGCTGGTTTCCAGCAGCACTTCGCCAGCAATCGTATGTTCGTCGCGGGTATAGTCACCGATGATCGTGACATCGAACCTGTCGCTCGGTTCCCAGAACAGGATGCCACGGATCGCCTGATAGCCAACGCCGCCCAGCTTGCTGATAACGCAGTCGCCCGCAGGTTGGGTCGATGCGATACCGCTGCCCGGATTGGCGCAACCATAGTCGATACGATCGACAAACCCCTCCTGCTGCCGTGCCACACCGGAAATGCGGGCCGACAGGGTGCTGGTAATACCAAAGTCCGCCGCTGCGCGGATGCCGATGCGGTTACGGATACCGTAATTGACCTCGACAAAGCCTCCACCGTTTCCCGACGGGCGTTTTGAGTAGAGCTTGATTGCGCCACCTTCGGCATTGCGCCCGGCAAGGGTACCCTGCGGCCCGCGCAATATCTCAACCCGATCGAGATCGAGTAGCTCGAACACTGCGCCCGTCAGTTGAGGATAATAGACATCATCAATATAGATGCCGACGCCTGGTTCATAGGCAGGGTTAAAGTCATTCTGCCCCACACCGCGGATCGATGCGGAAATGGACGGACCAAAAGACGCGCCTTGGGGCTTGAGCGAAACGTTCGGCGACGCATCCGCGACCTGGGCCAGATTAACCTGACTCTTCGCCTCCAATTCTGCCGCGCTGACGGCGGTGATGGAAATCGGCGTATCCTGAAGCCGCTGTTCGCGGAACTGGGCGGTAACGACGATGTCGGCAACCATGGCGGACGACAGTGCATCCTGTTCAGCGGCCTGCGGCGCCGATGGCGGAGGAGCCGAAGACTGCGCGGATGCCGGCGTCGTGATTGCAAGGATTGATGCCGATGCCAACAAGGCATGCGTCATCGTGGTACGAAGCACGTACTGCATGGGGAACCCCCTCTCCAAAACTGGCTTGAGATCCGTCCTGCCCGGACGTGACCCGCCTGTGACGCTGCTGTGCGTCGATTGTTAGTAAGACATACAAATTTCGACGTTGCAAGAGCCTCTTTGGCCTTGCAACGACTATTGACCCAATATTTCCCAATATTGGGAGATCGCAAATAATGCTGGTATCTATGTTGGTGTTATTAGCAGTAACAGGCTGGAGTTGGGCCTGTTAGCAACTCTTTGATAAACCTTGCCTCTGGTTTTGACCCGTCAGACATAGACGCGGCGAAGCAATTCCACGAGCATCGCGGTTTCCGCTGGACTGAACCGGGCTTTTAGCCAGTTTTCATGTTCGGCAATGCAATTGCGGGCCGCCGCCAGCGACTCGCGCCCAGCATCAGTGAGGCTGAGTGTCTGGCGACGGCGATCCTGCTTGGATTCTCCGCGTTTTAGGAAGCCGCGATCCTGCATCCGGTTGACGATCGCCATCACGCTGGCCCGGTCCATTTTCAGCCGCCGACCAATATCTGCTTGCGCTATGGCGGGTTGATCCTGGATCAGCCAGAGCACCGCGACCTGTTTCTGTGTCAGCCCCAGATCGCTGAATGTTTCGGTAAAATGCTGATAGACCGCCGCGCTCGCCAACCGGATATGGAATCCAACCAGACCGTCGATGCCGCTGAGGCGGGGGTCAGGGAACAGCGCGAGCGGATCAAGATCCTTATTCATGGTATTCATAGTAACAGTGTGCAGACTAAAGGCTTTTACGTCAATCCTGGAACTTGAATATATGTGTGTGTCACATACAATAAGGTGAAGAATCATAAGCGGAGGATCAGTTGTGGCGCATTTCCCCGAAACGCCTTCCTTCACCGGCTTCAATACGCCATCGCGGATCGAGGCAGACATTGCGGACCTGGACATGATCGGGACGGTGCCGCCCGAACTGGACGGAGCCTTTTATCGGGTCCAGCCCGACCCGCAATTTCCGCCTCGGCTGGGCGATGATATTGCTTTCAACGGCGATGGCATGATCACCATGTTCCGGTTCAAGGATGGCCGGGTCGATTTCCGCCAGCGCTGGGCCAAAACCGACAAATGGCGACTGGAGCATGAAGCGGGGAGGGCGTTGTTCGGCGCCTATCGCAACCCGCTGACCGATGATGAGTCCGTCAGCGGAAAAATACGCGGCACGGCCAACACCACCGCCTTCATCCATGGCGGCACACTCTATGCGCTGAAGGAGGACAGCCCCGCACTGGCGATGAACCCCGCGACGCTGGAGACGGACGGCTATACCCGCTTTGGCGGCGCGATGACCGGCCAGACCTTTACCGCCCACCCCAAGATTGACCCGGCAACCGGCGACATGATCGCGTTTGGCTATGCCGCTAAGGGGGTGCTGACTCGCGATATGACCTATTATGTCGTTTCGCCGGACGGGACGCTGAAACAGGAGCTTTGGTTCGAGCTTCCCTATTATGCGATGATGCATGACTTCGCGATTACGCCAAATTATGCCCTGTTCCATGTCGTTCCCAGCACGTCCAGTTGGGAAAGGCTGGAACAGGGCCTGCCCCATTTCGGGTTTGATACGACGCTGCCGGTCTATCTTGGCGTATTACCTCGCCGCGCCGATGCAACCGCCGCCGACATACGCTGGTTCAAGCGCGACAACTGCTTCGCCAGCCATGTCATGAACGCATTTCAGGAGGGGACGAAAATCCATTTCGACACGCCAGAGGCGAAGAACAATATGTTTCCCTTCTTCCCCGACATTCACGGTGCACCGTTCAATCCGCAGGAGGCCGCAAGTTTCCTGACTCGCTGGACCGTGGACATGGCATCCAATGGTGATGCCTTTGCCGGAACGCAGCGACTGACGGGCATGATCGGTGAATTTCCGCGTATTGACGACCGCTTCACCGGGCTGCCCTATCGCTATGGCTGGATGCTGGTGATTGATCCCACCCAGCCGGTCGAATTGAAAGGCGGCAGCGCCGGGGGCATGATCATGAACACGCTGGGCATGGTCGATCACAAGACGGGCAAGGAACAAAAATGGTGGTGCGGACCCGTGTCGTCGCTCCAGGAGCCATGCTTCATCCCGCGATCGGTCGACGCACCGGAGGGGGACGGTTGGATCGTCATGGTGTGCAATCGTCTGGCCGAACATCGCTCCGACCTGTTGCTGTTCGATGCGACCGACATCGCCAAGGGACCGATAGCGCAGATCCGCGTACCCATCCGCCTGCGATTTGGACTGCACGGCAACTGGGCAAATGCCGATCAGATCGGACTGGCGGCTTAGGGACTATACCGGCTCCCCCGCCGCACGGGCGCGGGGGAGCAGGCTGGCATGGTCGCGCTCGACCCGGAACAGGATGATCAGCAGCAGGATGACGATCAGCGGTGCGACCCAGTTGATCGCCAGGATCGCGCCGCCCAGATCGCCGCCCCGCGCGTCGCTGATCATGCCCACGACATAGGGGCCAGTCCCCAGGCCAAAGATGGTCGAGACCACGACATAAAGGCTGACCGTCAGCCCCCGCATACGGGGCAATACTTGCTCGAACATCAACGCATAGATTGGCGGCATCCACATCGTCAGGATGAGGCTGTAGAGGGTGAAGCGCAGGTAGAAATCGCCTGCATCGGGCGCGCGATAGACCCACAGCGCAACGAACGGCGATACCCCCATGGCAAATAATGCGACCCAAACGCGGCGTGAAAGACGATGTGCGCCGATGCGATCGGACAGGGGGCCGGCGATTAGCGGGCCGACGACCCCTAAACCTGCCGAAAGCAGGCCAAATTGCATGCCCGTCATTGCAGGCGAAAGGTCATAGGTCTTCATCAGGAACGATGGGGTAAAGCCCATCACGCCATAGTTGATCACACATTGCAGCGCGCCCGCGGCGATGCATAGCAGCAGCGAGGGCTTTCCAGTAATGACGGTGAAAGCAACGGGATCGCGCCGTTTGAGATTTTGCAGCAGATTGGCAATGACGAAGGCGCCAAAGCCAATAACGCTCCATTGCACGACATGCGGGCTGATCGAAAAGCCGCCGAGCAGCAAGGGCGGACGGGGCGATACCAATTCCGCAGCGTGCATAGCGCCAAGTGAAGCGAGGATGATCATGGCGAGCAGCCCGATATTGAGCGCCCATTCCCGGCAACTGGCGCGCGCGCGCCGGAGGCTGAGCCAATGAACGCCAGGCGTTACAGCCGCCAACACCGCCCAGCTGGCGAGGAAGGGGTGGAGATCGGGTGGGCTCGCGATGCCGTCAATGGCACCGCGCCGTGGTTCCTTCAGCCTGGCCATCAGAATGGCGATGATGAAGCCGGGCGCAGCGGCGATGGCGAAGGCAAATTGCCAGCCAGCGAGCCCCAGCGGGGCGCCGCCACCGACATAGCGCGCGTCCCACCATTGCGCGGCAACTCCGCCGATGATCAGCGACCCGCCAAGGCCGAGGGCTATGGCAGCGGCGATGACCGCCATGACCAGACCGCGCCGCTGCTGGGGAAAATAATCATAGGCCAGGCTCGTGCCAGCCGGTTGGGTGGCCGCTTCGCCTACGCCGACGCACAGGCGGGACAGCATCAGGGTGAAGAAGCCCCCTGCAAAAGCCGCCCCGGCGGTCGCGATCGACCAGAAACTGATGCTTGTCGCCAGTAGCCGCGTACGGATCCAGCCATCGGCCAGTCGACCCAAAGGCAAGGAGAAGAGCGCATAGAAGAGCGCGAACACTGTGCCGTAGAGCAGTCCCATCTCCGCGTCGCCAATGCCCAGATCCGCCTTGATGGAGGGGGCCAGTATAGCAAGGATGTTGCGGTCGAGCAGGCTGACCATGTTGGTCGCTGCCACCAGTGCCAGCGCATAATAGGCCGTGCTGCGAGGCGGGACGCCCAAACTCACAGGCCGAACAGACGCTGGGCGTTCGTCTGCATCAGCTTGCGCTTGGCCGTGTCGGATATGTCCAGCAGATCATGGACGCGCACCTCATCCGGCACATATTGGTAGGGATAGTCCATCGCGTACAGGACCCGATCTTCTCCCAGCACCTTTTGGGCGAACTGGATGGCTGGTTCCCACGCCATGCCACTGGTCGTGACGCTTACATTACTGCGCATATAATCGTGGATGGTCTTCTTGAGCGGCATCATCCGTTCGTACCGCTGCGAACGCACGCCCGCCTGATGCATATAATCCAGCCGATACAGCCAATAGGGTAGCGCCTCCCCCATATGACCGACGATGATCTGAAGATCAGGATAGCGGTCAAAAATGCCGATGGTGATAAGGCGCAGCAGGTGCATACCCGTTTCCACCCCAAAGCCGAAGATCGCGCCGTCCAGCCCGGCATCCAACATCGGCCCGATCATCGCGTCGGGCGGGGTGGAAGGGTGGATATAGAGCGGCTGGCCGGTTTCCGTG
The DNA here is from genome assembly GCF_059424385.1 of Sphingobium sp. GW456-12-10-14-TSB1. Lineage (NCBI taxonomy): Bacteria > Pseudomonadati > Pseudomonadota > Alphaproteobacteria > Sphingomonadales > Sphingobiaceae > Sphingobium > Sphingobium sp. GW456-12-10-14-TSB1. The sequence goes on from NZ_JBWKZI010000002.1 coordinate 935,836, forward strand.
AGTGCGCGGAAGATCGGATCGAATTTGGGATCGTCCAGATATTCACCCTGCGTATGGCTGTTGACCATAACGCCCTTGAAGCCAAGGTCGCGGGCACCGCGCCGGATTTCGGCAGCCGACCAATCCGGGTCTTGCGGCGCGATGGATGTCATGCCGACAAAGCGTGTCGGCTGCGCGGCACAGCGGTCAGCCAGATGATCATTAGCGCGGCTGACCATCGCCTTGGCCTCGCTCATGTCCAGCAACGGTTGCACGCCGGGCGATGTGAGCGACAGGATGGCGACGTCGATGCCGGTCGCATCCATATCGGCCAGCCGCCGATCGCCCAAATCCAGCAGGCGGTCGATAATCTCGGTAGCGCGCGGGGAAGGCGACTGCCCGTAAAAGCCCCAGAGCGACGTCATGCCCCGGTCCGCACTGCCATCGCGCACCATGCGCAGATAGGCGTCGATCTGCTCTCGTGTCGCGAAAGCCTCCTCGGTCGCGATGCGCAGATAGCCGCGATCGCCGCCGGTTTTTAAGTCGTGCGTCATGGATTATCCTTCATGGATGGCTTTGGTAACCAGACAGGCTTCAATGCCCTCCGGCCCGTCCTCCGCGCCATGACCAGACCATTTGACTCCGCCAAATGGCGCGTCAGACCCGCCGATCATCGCGGTATTGATCCCCACCATCCCCGCTTCGATCGCGCGCGCGACCCGACGTTGGCGGGCGGCGTCGCTGGTCCAGGCGTAGGCGGCAAGGCCGTAGGGCAGGCGGTTCGCTTCAGCAATCATCGCAACTTCGTCTGGGAAGCTATTGATAAGAGACACTGGCCCGAACGGCTCCTCGTTCAGGATCGCCGCAGTCAGCGGCGTGCCCGACAGGACAGTTGGCGCGTAGAAATAGCCCGCATTGCCGATCCGCGCGCCGCCGGTTTCAAGGCACGCGCCCTTCTCCACCGCGTCACCGATCAGCCGGTCCATTGCGTCAAGCCGCCGGGCGTTGGCCATAGGCCCCATGATGCTGCCATCGGCCAGACCATCACCAACGACGATTTTCTCCGCCCGCTCGACAAAGCCTGTGAGGAAGCGATCGTAAACCCCTGATTCCACGATGAAACGGGTCGGTGACACACAGACCTGCCCGGCATTGCGATATTTGCCTGCAACCACCGTATCAAGCGCGCGGTCAAGATCGGCATCGTTGAAGATCAATACCGGGCCATGGCCGCCCAGTTCCATCGTCGTGCGCTTGCAATCGTCCGCCGCCAGCTTGGCCAGATGCTTACCTACGCTGGTCGATCCGGTGAAGCTCATCTTGCGAATGATCGGCGATGATAGCAAGTGGCGCGACACTTCGTCCGGCACGCCAAACACGGCCTGTGCGACATCGCCAGGAAGGCCAGCGTCAAGCAAACATTGCAATATGCCCAGCGCGGACGCCGGCGTTTCCTCCGCTGCCTTCAATATCACTGAGCATCCCGCCGCGATGGGCGCGCCCAGCTTGCGTCCGGGATTGCCGATCGGGAAATTCCACGGGGCAAAAGCGGCGACCGGGCCGACCGGCTCCTTCGTCACGGTCGATCGCTGACCTGCCGGACGCACCAGTGCGCGACCGTAAAGGCGAAAAGTTTCACCGGCATAGAAATTGAACAGGCCGACGTTCATCATCACTTCGATGCGCGCTTCCGCCAGCGTCTTACCTTGTTCCAGTGTTGCGATCCGAGCGAGCTGTTCCTGCCGCTCGACCATCAGCCTTGCCGCACCCTGCAACACCGCTGAGCGCTCCTGTGGCGTGGAGTCACGCCAGCGCAGGAAGCCGCGTTGAGCCGCTGCCAAGGCGGCGTCCAGATCTTCCGCGTTGGCCAGCGGCAAATCGGCCAGCACATCGCCTGTGGCGGGATTGACGACGCTGTGCGTTCGCCGACCCCCGCCAATGACGCGCTGGCCATCGATCATCAAATATAGCTCTGGATAGGTCATGGAGATTAGACGTTCACAGCGCTACGGGCGGTGCGTTCGCGGTCGATATCGCCTTGCCAGCGTTCCGCCACAATCTCCCGCCCGGTCACGGGATGCTTCATGTGGAAAGGGACGACCTTGTGCGTCGGCCACAGCCAGGCATCCTCGATCAGCGCATCGGGACCGGTCGGGTCGGCAGGATAGACTTCTTTGGGGAAAGGGACATATTCCGGCTTTGTATTGGCCCAGCCGGTTTCAAAATCGGCGTGCCATTGGGGCAGATAATTCAGGACCGCGATCCGCCAGATGCCATCCACCTTGTGATACGTATTTTCATATATGCCGCCTTCCCACCATTGGCGCGGCGCCAACATCGGATTATTTGGGTCACAATGATCCTTGTGCCGCCCGGCCTGCATCATCGACCGGGCACGGGCATGGGCGGTGACGCCATCCTCGGCTATGTCGACAATATCCTGCAATTGCGGATGATCGAGCAGGAAGCCGTCGATCGGTCCGTTCGTGCCATGCGTAAAACGCTTCTGGAACCGCTCTACATAAAGGCGGCGTATCCCTTCCTTGCCGCGCCAGATGCCCCCGAAGAAGCGCACTTCTCCGTCGTCGGTGAACAGGTCGACCGTCTCGTTATACAGACATTTATCGATCAGATAGCCGTACAGATATTGGAGCTTGCGCACGTCCAGTTCATCTTCCCGCCGTTGCAGGCGGCTGGAGAGGCTGGCGACACTTTGTTCGAGTTTTGCGATACGATCCACGTCAGACATTCCACTCTCCATTTTGTATGTGATGCTTACAGAAACCAGGCTTCAGATTGCCTGCGCGGCGATCCTTTCTACCTCTTCGCGATAGGGCCGGATGGCGCGCACCATGCAGAGCGTAGCGATCGGCAAAAGCACGCTGGCGGTCATCACCAGCGCCTTCCACAATTGGGTCGGATCACCGACCAGATTGTCCTGTACCAACCCCACCAGGAAGCTGCCCATCGCGCCAAAAAAGGTAAACATGAACAAATAGATGGCCGTCACCTGACCCCGCATGGCGTTAGGCGCAACGCGCTGGATCGCGGCGTTTTGAGGTACGGCCCCCGCCATACCGAAAACCGCGCCAAGACTCGAAACAGCCAGCGAGGCATAGCCATTGGGCATCAGTGGCGCGAGAATGGCGCAGACGGTCACACACCCGAAGAAGATGGCGGCGGCCCGCACATTGGCGTCGGCATGACGCTTCGCCAGCCATTCGACGAATATCCCGCCCAGCAGCAATCCCAGCAGCGAGGCGACCAAGGTCATCGATCCCATGACCGCACCGATCTGCGCTTCATTCCAGCCATAGGTGCGGATCATGAACGGCACCCGCCAGAATTGCAGCCCGAATACCTCGATCGCGCTGAGTGCAAGACCCGCGAACAGCGGATAATAAACTCGGCGCTTGGCATGGATCGCCTTGGCTGCATCCAGCCCGGTAAATGTCAGGATACGGCGGCCAAGCGGTGCGTGGGCCGGCGGCATGATGCTGCCGAGGGGTGCTGCCTGACGTGACGGTTCCTTGATCGTGAGGAAGAGCAGCGCGACCAGCAACGCGGGCAGGCCGAGCCAGATCATCAACCATTGCCAGCCCAATATGGTAAAGCCGCCATGGACCGTCGGCGCCCATCCCGCCGCCACGCCAATCAGCATTCCGCCGATGATTGGTCCCAGCGTCGTACCGCCGATAAAGCCGAATTGTAGTAACGCGAATGCGCGGGTCAGGATGCGCGGGGGGAATGCGTCGGCCAGTAGCGAATAGGATGCGGGCGCGTGCGCCGATCCGCCGGCCGCCAGGAACACGCGCGTGCCGACAAATTGGGTGAAGCTCTGCGCTACACCGCCCAGCGCGGTAATGACGCCGATGGCCGCGACCCCGCCCGCCAGCACGAATTTGCGCGGAAAGATGTCAGCGAGGCGAGCAAGCGGGATGCCAACGAATAGATAACAGACAATGCTCGCCGGTCCCGCCAAAAAGCCGAGCTGCGAATCGGAAAGGCCGAAATCCGCCTTTATCCGTTCGGCCAGCATGGCGAACACGACCTGTTCGAAAAATGTCACGAACGTCGCCAGGATGATGACGAACAAGGCCCAATAGGCCGCCGTCATGGAATAGGCAGATGCGACGCCCTGCGTGACCGGGCGCGCATGGTCTTCGCATCGATTCTCGGTCGCGATCGGCGCAGGTGCCAGGGCCACAAGCCTTCTCCTCTTTCCGCCTGCCCCTGTACCGGGCTGATTTTTTCGGCTTGGAGAATTTGTAAGTGAAGTATACGAATATGGCGAGAGTAAAAATTCACGACCGTTAGAAATATGGGTGATGGAGAGAGCGATGCTGAACTTTGAAGGGCGAACCGCCTTTGTAACCGGGGGGGGCAACGGCATCGGGCTGGGACTGGCCCGCGCATTGTTGGCGCGTGGCGCCAAGGTCGCGATCGCCGATATTCGCGAGGATGCCATCCATACCGCGCTCAAGACGCTGGATAATCAGCACGTAATCGGCATTCCGCTCGACGTCGCATCGCGCAGCGGTTTTGCCGACGCGGCGGATGAGGCGGAGCGGGCGCTGGGTCCGATCAGCCTGTTGTTCAACAATGCCGGGATCAACCTGTTCCAGACGATCGACGAATCCAGTTTTGATGATTGGGACTGGGTGATGGGCGTCAATCTCCACGGCGTCATCAACGGTGTGATGACCTTCGTCCCGCGGATGAAAGCGGCGGGGCTGGGCGGTTATGTCGTCAACACAGCCTCTATGGCGAGTTTCCTGTGCGGCGGTGCTCCGGGCATCTATAACACGACGAAATTCGCGGTGCGGGGGATGAGCGAATCGCTCCGCTACAGCCTCGCCCCGCACGATATTGGCGTGTCCTTGCTTTGCCCTGGCCTGGTCAAAAGCCACATCTATGCCAGCGACGAAGTTCGTCCAGCGACATTGAGCGAAAACGCCAAGCCCGTCGACGGCAATGCCGTAGCCCGTTTGGCCCAGATCCACGAATTCGGCATGGAGCCGGACGTGATCGCCGCGCGCACATTGGAGGCGATGCAGGAGAACCGCTTTCACATCTTCCCGCATCCGGAATTTCAGGATGAATTGCGGGTGGTGTTCGACGAAATTCTGGCCGATTTCCGTCCCTATCCGGCAGATGCCGGCCACGACCAGCGCGTCGGGTTCGAACAGATGCGGCGGGAAAGCTATGCCAAGGCCAGAAAGGCCGCGCGCGAACGGGCTTAGGCTAAACGGCAAACAGATCGCCCTGTCGCGGGCGCGCGGGCGGTTTCGCGGTCTGGCGAGGGGTACCGACCAGCACCCGCGCTCGCCCCGTCAGCGTGTAGACGGCCTGCCGCTGCGCCCCGCGATTGAGATGGTCGACGCGATAGCCCTGATAGTGGCGCTTGAGCAATCCGGCCTTGACCAGTTCAGACGCCGCGCGGCTCAGGTTCGTCTTGCCTGACGCGCGGACGCGCGTGCGCACTTCATCCTGCACCAGCGCTTCATCAACCGCCATGTCCCCGGTCAATCGATCGTCCTTGCGCAACTCCTCTCGCACGCGTTCGACCAGCGCCATGCGCCGGGGATCGCGATGCCCCATCGGGGTCAGCGCGTCGCACAACCAGTCGCGCAGCGGCACAAGCGCTTGGCCCGTCCGCACCATCGGGCCAGCGCTGCCGTCAGGCCTGGCGACGTCCGCGATCAGGGTCAGCAGCATGAAGGCATAGCGGGGACGGGAGCAGCAATGTGACAATTGGTCGAGCAGCAGGGACAAATCACTGCCGACGGGAATGCGGGATGGGACGGGCGCATGAAACATAAGGTGAATCAAGCATAGTCCGATTGGCTTGTGAATCCCTTATTTCCAACGAGTCGCACTTTGTCGCTCGTGACACTTTGCCACCCGGTAAAGTGTCACGGCTGAGCCTTTACCGGCGAATGGCGAGACGCGGTCTGGCGGCGGAGACATGAAAACAGCATGCTATGGGCGGTGTTCGGATATGGATGGGCGAAACGACCAGGCGGCGCTGACCGACCAGTGGGGAGCGATAATCAGCTATTCCGACACTAAGCCGAACATAGGCGCAGATGATATGTGATTTAACATAATCTTTGTTATCGGACTTTATCTGGCGATGATCTGGCCGGAGCTATGCCGATCGACCGATCATACCAAAGGCTGGTTGCCCTGTGTGGGCTCCATGATACATCCGTTCGTCGGCGGTCGGTTTTTGCTGTGGTGGAAATTGCTTCAATCACCGTTCACATTCGGATTGCCATAGCAACGAGAGTGCACGGTAATGAGGCATAGCGAAGGGATGAGTGGAAGCATGACGATGGCACGGAGTTTGACTGGACTGACAATCGCTGTGGTCGCGATGGCTGCCACGCCCGCGCTGGCCCAAGCCGGCGACGCAGCCAAGGGCAAGATTGTGTTCGCGCGCTGCGCACTATGCCATGATGTCAAGCCGGGACCCAAGAAGATGGGACCCAATCTGGCTGGCCTGTTTGGCCGCACGTCCGGCACGATGGCGGGCTTTGCCTATTCGCCCGCGATGCAGAAGGCAAAGATCCGCTGGGACGCCAAGACACTCGATACGTTCCTGACCAAGCCCAGCGCCCTGGTGCCGGGTAACCGCATGGCCTTTGCCGGCGTCCCCAAGGCAGATGACCGCGCCAATCTGATCGCCTATCTTAAAGCGGAAACGAAATAGGCGTCATGCCTTCATGTCGATGGTGGCGATCAACCCGCCATCATCGGCATTGCGCAACCGTACCGACGCTTCGAAGCTCATGGCCAGCGATCGGGCTATGGTGAGGCCGATGCCGGTGCCGGTGCGTCCGCCGGGCTGACCGGTTGCACCGCGCGTAAACGGTTCGAACATCTGGTCGAGCCGGTCGGCGGGAATGCCCGGTCCCCGGTCGCGGATATGGATCAGGACACGGCTCCCTGCCCGCGCGCAGCTGATGTCGGCGCTGCCGCCATAGCGTACCGCATTGTCGACCAGATTGGCGATGCAGCGGATAAGCGCGTTGGGCTTGACGCGGACGGTACCGCCGCAGCCGGTCAGGAACCGCACCGGCGCGCCCAGTTCTTCCGCATCCTCGGCCATGCTGGCAAGCAGTGAGTCGATGTCGAGGACCGACCACTCTTCCCTCGCTTCCGTGCTGCTGGCCAGGTCCAGCCCCTCCCGCACCAGTTGCTGCATGGCTTCATGATCAGCCAGCAGCCGGGCGCGCAATTCCGCATTTTCGACCAGTTCCAGCCGCAAACGCAGCCGGGTGAGCGGCGTCTGTATGTCGTGGCTGATCGCAGCCAACAGTTGCGTCCGTTCGGCAAAGCCCGCTCTTGCGCGCCGTTGCATGAGGTTGAAGGTGGAAAGCGCGGCGCGCACCTCCTCAGGCCCGCGTTCTGGAATTTCCTCCGGGTCGAGCGATACCGAAAAAGCCTCCGCTGCCTGTTCCAGTCGACGCAACGGTTTGGATACGAAGCGGGCGACGAATATCGCAAGACCGGCTGACGCGGCGACGATCACCAGCAAATAGAGCGGATTGAATATGGTGCTGGGCGGCTTGGCGAGGCGCGGAAAGCTGAGCGCCATTTCGCGCCGTTGCCCGGCATGGTCGGTAAAACGGACGATCCAGCAGTCTGGCCGCGGCGCATCTATCAGGCCGGCTGCCCGTTCCCAGCGATTTGTGTAACTGACAAAGCAGAGGCCCGTCGGCACCTGCCCGGCTTCGGGCTGCGATCGCGGACCAAGACGTTCGACAAGCGCCTCCTGCAACGCTGTATCCGGTTCGGCAAGCGCGACTCCGGGCGGTGCTGGCGCTGCGCCTCCTATGCTGTGGTCGGCCATCATCGCCTCGGTCCGCGCAGCATCCCGCTGCAAACGGTTGGCAATGTCCACGGCGCTGGCCACCACGCGCTGCCGCCGCACCCGCTCAAAATCGTGGCGGCGGGTCTGTTCCGCCACCAGCAGCGCAATGATCGCCGCGACCGTCATGCCCAGCGTCAGGATGACGAAAATCTGCCCGGCCATGGACCGGAAAAAGCTGCGAACCCGGCCGCCCAGCCGCGCTATCATGAATAATCCACCGCGCTGGCCAGCACATAGCCCTCGCCCCGCACTGTCAGGATCAGTTCGCTGCCGCCCGCAACACTGCTCAGCTTCTGTCGCAAGCGGCTGATCTGGAGATCGATGGAGCGGTCGAACGCGGCGGTGGCGCGCCGTTCGGGCAGCAAGGCTTCCCGTCCCAGCACGATATTGGGCTGCTCTATAAAGTGGCACAGCAGTCGATATTCCGCCGATGACAGCATGACCAGCCGATCATCTGGCGCAATCAGCCGTCGCTGGACCAGGTCAAGCCGCCACGGGCCGAAATGGGCGTAGCGCGCCGACCCTGCCCTGCTCTGCGCGCCATTGTCGCCACGGCCCCGGCGCAACAGGTTGCGGATGCGCACCAGCAGTTCGCGCGGCTCGAACGGTTTGGTCAGATAATCGTCGGCACCCAGTTCCAGCCCCAGCACCCGGTCGATCGCACTGCCCCGCGCGGTCACCATGATGATCTGCACATCCGATCCCTCCCCGCGCAATTCGCGGCACAGCGACAGACCGTCGCCGTCGGGCAGGTTGAGGTCGAGGACGATGAGGTCGACCGCATGATCGCGCAATGTCTGCCGCAATTCGCCCAGATTGGCAGCAGACAGCAGCCGGTAATTTTCCTGGGCCAGTTGCCCGACGATCAATTCCCTGATGTCCGCGTCATCGTCGACGACCAATATGGTTGCGGCACGAGTGGAGGCAGTGTCGGGCATCCCCCTTCCCTAGCGCGTTGCGGGGCGAAAGTCTGCCCGGCGGTCGTCGATGATACAGGGTGATACAAAGCGATACGCTGCGCCGCACACTGGGACAGACGGAAGCCAAATTTGGCTATGCCGGTGCTGGTAAAATAGCCAAGACACGATGGTCGGCTGCCCCCTCGCCGACACCATGCGGAGTCCTTGCGATGCCTGTCCGTCCAGCGGGACGGGCAATCAGCACCCTCGATCCGGCCGTCAGCGCGCTCCCCCCTCCCCCTGCGCGCCCGGAAGGCAAAAGCGGCGCGACAAGCGCATCGCAAGGCTCCGCCTGGTCAAGAAGGAAACCCAGCCGCCTATGTTTGCGCCATTGCCTGTACGATCCCTCTCCTTGCTGGCGCTTTGCCTGGCCATGACCGCCTGTGGCGACAAGCCGCCGCCGCAAAAGGGACCGATCGAAGTGGGCGTGGTGACGCTGACGACCCGCGATGTGACGGTGGCGAGCGAATTGCCTGGCCGCACCGTATCGACCATGATGTCGCAGGTCCGTCCGCAGGTAGCCGGCGTCATCCAGAAGCGGCTGTTTACCGAAGGATCGCTGGTGAGCGCGGGACAGCCCCTCTATGAGATCGACCAGCGGCTGTACCGGGCGTCCCGCGACGAGGCGATTGCCGCGCTGGCGAGCGCGCAGGCGAGTGCTGCTGCGGCGCAGGCGAAGGCACGGCGCTATGCCACCCTGTCGGACAATGAAGCCGTCAGCGCGCAGGAGCGCGACGACGTCAACGCAACCGCGCGGCAGGCGGCCGCCGCCGTTCAGCAGGCGCGCGCCTCCCTGGCGACCAGCAACGTCAATTTGCAATTCACGCTCGTCCGCGCGCCGATCAGTGGCCGGATTGGCCGAACATTGTTCACGCAGGGCGCACTGGTCACGGCCAGCCAGGCGGACCCGTTGACCACGATCCAGCAGCTTGACCCCATCTATGTCGACATCACCCAGTCGAGCGCCCAACTGTTGCAGTTGCGGCGGTCGCTGGCGGCGGGCAGGACGCTGCCAGCCAGCGCGACGATCCGGCTGAAACTGGACGATGGCAGCGACTATCCCCAGCCCGGGCAGATCGAATTTGCCGAACCGATCGTGGACGTCAACAGCGGCACCGTGACGCTGCGTGCGCGTTTTCCCAATCCCGACGGGCTGTTGCTGCCCGGCATGTTCGTGCGCGTCGTCGCGCCGCAGGCCGTCGTGCCCAACGCCATTCTGGCCCCGCAACAGGGGATCAGCCGCGACCCCAAGGGCAATGCGACGGCGCTGGTGGTGACGAAGGACAATAAGGTCGAACGGCGGACGGTCATGGCGGGACAGGCGATTGGCGATGCTTGGCTGATCACTGACGGGCTGAAGGCCGGCGACCGGCTGATCGTGGAGGGCACCGACAAGGTGAAACCCGATGACCAGGTGAAGCCCGTGACCATCGCGACCAAGAAGTAGGAACCCGGTCTTGCTCAGTCGCTTTTTCATCGAACGGCCGATTTTCGCCTGGGTCATAGCCATCGGCGTGATGATCGCGGGCATCGGGGCCATGCTGTCGCTGCCGATCGCCCAATATCCCGACATTGCGCCGCCGTCGGTCGGCGTCAACGCGACCTATCCCGGCGCGTCCGCCGAAACCGTTGAAACCAGCGTTACCCAGGTCATAGAACAACAGCTGACCGGCATCGACGGGCTGATGTATTTCTCCTCCTCATCCTCCTCGACCGGGCGTTCGTCGATCACGGTGACGTTCGTGAAGGGCACCAACCCGGACACGGCGCAGGTGCAGGTGCAGAACAAGGTGCAGCAGGCGCTCAGTCGCTTGCCCAACGCCGTGCAGCAGCAGGGATTGACGGTCACCAAGTCGCAGACCGACTTCCTGATGCTGGTTGGCCTTTATGATGAGACCAACCGGGCTTCGCAGTCCGACATTTCCGATTATCTGGTCAATCATTTCCAGGATTCGATCGCGCGGATCGACGGCGTGGGATCGTCCCAGATATTCGGATCGCAATATGCGATGCGGATCTGGCTCGACCCCTACAAGCTGGCCGCCGTCAAGCTGATGCCGTCCGACGTGCAGAGCGCGATCGCCGCGCAGAATGTCGAAGTGTCCGCCGGGCAGATCGGCGCTGATCCCGCCCCTGCCGGGCAACAGCTCAACGCGACGGTCACGGCGCGGGCGCGGCTGCAGACGCCCGAGCAGTTCCGCAACATCATCGTCAAGACGCAGAGCGACGGGTCCATCGTCCATCTGTCCGACGTCGCGCGGGTGGAACTGGGCAATGAAAGCTATACTACTGCGGCCCAACTGAACGGTCATCCAGCGTCGGGCATGGCGTTGCAGCTGGCGCCGGGGGCCGATGCGCTCAAGACCGCGGAACTGGTCAAGGCGCGGGTGGCGACGCTGTCGACCAACCTGCCCGACGGCTACAGGATCGTATTCCCGCGCGACACGACGCCCTTCATCAAATTGTCGGTCGAGGAAGTCGTCAAGACATTGATCGAGGCAGTGCTGCTGGTCGTCGTCGTGATGTTCCTGTTCCTGCAAAGCTGGCGCGCGACGCTGATCCCGACAATCGCGGTTCCTGTCGTGCTGCTCGGCACATTCGGCGTGCTGGCGCTGTTTGGCTATTCGATCAACACGCTGACCCTGTTCGGCATGGTGCTGTCGATCGGGTTGCTGGTCGACGACGCGATCGTCGTTGTCGAAAATGTCGAGCGCATCATGGAGGAGGAAGGCCTTTCGGCGCGCGAGGCGACGATCAAGTCGATGGAGGAGATTGGCAGCGCGCTGGTGGGCATTGCGCTCGTCCTGTCGGCCGTATTGTTGCCCATGGCCTTTTTCGGCGGATCGACGGGCGTAATCTATCGCCAGTTTTCGATCACGATCGTGTCGTCCATGCTGCTGTCGGTGCTGGTGGCGCTGATCCTGTCCCCGGCCTTGTGCGCCACGATCCTGAAACCCATTGCAGAGGAACGGCGGACACAGGGCTGGTCGGGCAAGTTCAATCGCTGGTTTGATAGACTCACCGATGGCTATGTTCGCCGTACGACGCGCATGCTGGGCAAGCGGACGCTTTTCTGGGGTGGTTATGTGATCATCCTGGCCATCCTAGTCCTGCTGTTCGTGCGGCTCCCAACCAGTTTTCTGCCGGTGGAGGATCAGGGGCAGGTGATGGTGCAAATGACCCTGCCCGCCGGTGCGAAATCCAGTCGGACCGCTCGCGCGGTGGAACAGATGCAGAATTATTTCCTCAGTGACGAGAAGGACAATATCTCCTTCGCCTTCGTCATGACCGGCTTCAGCTTTGCGGGCCAGGGCGAAAATACCGCGCAGGGCTTCATCAATCTGGCGCCGTGGGGCGATCGGCCGGGCGCCATAAACAGCGCCAATGCAATTGTCGGGCGGGCCAACAAGCAGCTTGCCGCCATCCGCGATGCGCGGGTGCTGGCGATGACGCCGCCTGCCATTCGCGGCCTTGGCCAGTCCAACGGCTTCACCTTTGAATTGCTCAATAGCGGCGGGCTGTCGCGCGCGCGCTTTCTGGAGTTGCGCGATCAGTTGCTGGCCGCTGCGCAGAAAGACCCGCAGCTTGCAGGCGTGCGCGCCGCCACGCTGGAAGATACGCCACAGCTCAAGGTCGATATCGATTCCGAAAAACTGGCCGTTCTGGGGCTGACCCAAAGCGATGTCGACAATGTGCTGACATCCGCCTGGGGCAGCCGCTACGTCAATGATTTCGTCGATCGCGGCAGGGTGAAGCGCGTTTATATGCAGGCCGATGCGCCCTATCGCGCGCTGCCGAGCGATCTCGACAAATGGATGGTGCGGTCGAACGCGACCGGCGAGATGGTTCCCTTCTCCGCCTTCGCCACCAGCCACTGGACGATGGGACCGACCACCGTTGCGCGTTTCAACGGTCAGTCCGCCTATGAAATTCAGGGACAGGCTGGCCCCGGCGCGAGTTCGGGCGAAGCGATGGACCGGATCGTCGAATTGCAGAAGCAACTGCCCGCCGGCACCAGCTATGCTTGGAGCGGCCTGTCCTACCAAGAGCAATTGTCGGGCGGGCAAGCGCCGTTGCTTTATGCGCTTTCCGTGCTCATCGTCTTTCTGTGCCTGGCCGCGCTGTATGAAAGCTGGTCGATCCCCTTTGCCGTACTGCTGGTCATTCCCCTGGGTCTGATAGGCGCAGTGGTTGCGGTGTGGGCGCGCGGGTTGGAGAATAATATCTATTTTCAGGTCGGGCTGCTGACCACCATGGGGCTGGCGGCGAAGAATGCGATCCTGATCGTCGAATTTGCCGAACTGGCGCATCGGCAGGGCAAGGACGCCCTGTCGTCGGCGCTGGAGGCGGCGCGGCTGCGGTTCCGGCCAATTCTGATGACCAGTCTGGCTTTCATCGCAGGGGTCGTCCCGCTCGCCGTCGCCACCGGCGCGGGCGCGCAGAGCCGTATCGCGATCGGCACGGCAGTGGTGGGCGGCATGGTGACGGCGACGGTGTTGGCGATTTTCTACGTGCCGCTCTTCTTCGTCACTATCGCCCGGCTGTTTGGCAATGACCGGCCGACCAAGCCTGATCCGGCCCCGCCCGCTGCCGGAGTGCCCGCATGAACCGTACCGCGCTTCCTTTGGTCGCTGGGTTGATGCTGGCAGCTTGTACCATGGCTCCGGCCTATAAGCGCCCTGCCCCGCCGATCCCGGCGATGCTCCCGACGGGTGAAGCCTATGCGCCTGCACAGGTTGGCGTGCAGCCAGGACTGGCCTGGGGGCAAGTCGTCAGCGATCCGGCGCTGCGCACCGTGATCGAACGGGCGCTCGCCAATAATCGCGACCTGCGCGCGGCGCTGGCCAACATAATGTCGGCGCGCGCCCAATATCGGGTACAGCGCGCGGCCCAACTGCCAACGCTGACGGGTGATGCGGGGGCGAATGTCACCCGGCACAATGACAGCTATAGCGCCGACATCGGCATCAGCGCCTTCGAAATCGACTTGTTCGGTCGGGTCCGCAGCTTGAGCGAAGCGGCGCTGGAAAATTATCTGGCCACGCAGGAGGGCGCCCGCGCCACGCGCATCGCCCTGATCGCGGAAACCGCCACGGCCTATGCAACGCTGGCTGCGGATCGGGAATTGCTGGACCTGTCCCGCCAAACGCTCGCCAATGCAGAGCGCAGCCTGAAGCTGACCCAGTCGCTCAACGGCGCGGGGCTGAGCGGCAAGCTGGATGTCTTTCAGGCGCAAACCATAGTGGAACAGGCCGCGTCGGACGTCGCCGTCAACGTGACGCAGGTAGCGCAGGACCGCAATGCGCTGGATCTGCTGGTCGGCGCCCCGATCGAGGAGGCGTTGCTGTCAAGCTCGCTCGATGGCTTGATCGCGGGGATCGCAAGAGTGCCCGCTGGTCTGTCGTCCGACATGCTGCTCCAGCGACCCGACATCTTGCAGGCCGAGCATCAGCTCAAGGCCGCCAATGCCAATATCGGCGCGGCCCGCGCGGCGATGTTTCCGAAAATCAGCCTCACCTCGGCGATCGGCATTGCCAGTTCGGCGCTCTCCTCGCTCTTTACCGGCGATGCCTTCACCTGGTCGGCCAGCCCGTCCGCCACCATGCCGATATTCGGCGGCCCCGCCCGCGGCAGTCTGGATTATAGCAAGGCACAGCGCGACCTGGCGCTGGCGCAATATGAGAAAGCGATCCAGACCGCCTTTCGCGAAGTCGCCGACGCGCTGGCGCGCGACGGCACGATCGACGCGCAACAGGCGGCTCAACGCCGTCTGGTCGCCGCCAGCCAACGGGCCTATGATCTGTCCGAACAGCGCTACCGGTCGGGAATCGACACATTCCTGAACACACTCGTCAACCAGCGATCGCTCTATAGCGCTCAGCGGACCGCAATCGCCACGGACCTTGCGCTTGCCAGCAACCGGCTGCGGCTATACAGGGTCATCGCCGCCGACCAGTAAAAGATAGCGCTATCATAATTCGGGTTGACCATGGTTTTTGCCCGGCCTAGTCCCTGGGAAACGAACTATATTTGACAAGGACCGTCGCCCGGTGCTGATCAGGCAGGCATTTCTGGGCTGTGTCGCAGCGCTGGCTTCCATATCGGCAATGCCTGCCATCGCCAAACCTGTGATCGACTGCCCGTTGCGCGATATGCCGTTTTCGACGGCAACGCCGCTGATCGACATATTGCGTAGCCCTGCGGCACGGAGCGTGGTGGACAAAGTCGTTCCCGGCCGGATCGATACATTGCCGCCTTTCTTTACCGGCACGACGCCGCCAAGCTTCTCTGCAATCCTGTCGCTTCGTGAAGCCGTCGGCATGCTCCAGATCAAGCCTGACAAGGTCGCCGCGATTGAGGCTGAGCTTAGGGCGCTGCCGTTGACCGATGCGGAAAAGGCGGCACGCTGCGCCCGATACGACAATGATGTGCCCACATTCGCGCTGCCCGCTGGCCGTCCGCGACTGTTGCTGTTTGAAAAGATCAACGGTTTTCGCGACGGACCGTCGGTTGATGCAGCGCGCAAGGCGTTGCTGGGCATGGCCAAGCGCATGGGCTGGTCGATGGTCGTCACCGACAAGGGTGGCGCATTCAATCCCGGCACGCTGCGCACATTTGACGCTGTCATCTGGAACAATGTCAGCGGCGACGTGCTGACATTGTCGCAGCGCAAGGCGCTCCAGGCCTATCTGGCGCGCGGTGGCGGCTTTGTGGGCATGCATGGCACGGCGGGCGACCCGGTGTATTTCTGGGACTGGTATGCGGACAGGCTGATCGGCGCGCGGTTCAAGGGGCATCCATCCAATCCGCAATTTCAGGAGGCGCGCATTGCGGTGAACAAGGCGCATCCTCTGGCAAGCGCGCTGCCCGCCGAATGGCGGATGACCGACGAATGGTATTCTTTCGGTACCAACCCGCGCGCGGCTGGCGCCGATGTGCTGCTGACCCTGGATGAGAGCAGCTATAAGCTGGCGGATGGTTTGCGGATGGGCGATCACCCGCTGGCCTGGACAAACTGCATCGGCAAAGGCCGTATTTTCTATTCGGCCATTGGCCATTTGCCCGAAAGTTACAGCCAGGCGCAGCATGTCAGCCTGCTCGAAAGCGCCATCGGCTGGGCCGCCAATCGCAACGCACCATGCAGGGCCAAGGGGTAGGCCAGCCGGGCAAAAACGCAACAGATGACATCATGCCTCCGCCCGAAATGGCGGCAAAGGGTGGCCACCGGTCCTATTGGATGATAGGAGCGGCGCAAGGCAGATAGTGACATGACATCCTCACCCACCCGTCCCGGCATATACGCACGCGGGACCGAAACGGTCGACCAGATCCTCAAGGCAGCGCTGGCGGTATTGATCGACGAAGGGGCGGACGCCTTCACCTTGCGCCGAATCGCCGCGCGCTGTGATATGAAGGTCGGCAATGTCAGCTATCATTTCCCGCGCAAGGAAATGCTGATCCAGGTGATGCTGGACGAACTGGTCGATTCCTATGGCGCGATGATGGACCAGATGGTGCGCAAGCCGGGCCTGACGGTCGAAGAACGGCTACGGCGCGTCATCATCCTGTGCCTGGATTATATACAGAGCAAGCGCACCACCCATTTATTCACCGAATTATGGGCATTGGCCAATCATAGCGATTTCGTCGCCGATCGGGTGCGCGCCTTTTACGAACGGGTGCATCGCGCCATCGGCGAATATGTCGCTGAGCTCAACCCGGACCTGACCGCCGACGAAGTGCATAGCGTCGCCCTGTTCATCAGCGCGTCGATGGAAGGATCCACCCCGTTTCTGGGCTATGGCAAACCATGGGCGCACAAAATGCCGGCCTTTACCGCGCTTGCCGCGACGTCGTTGATCCAGCTGGCCAAAACGGTGACATCGCGGGATCTTGAAGGGTTGATGACAGAGGCCGCCTAGAGCGAACAAACCGGCCAAATGGGCACCATATTGCTGCATTGCAAAATATATTTCCGTTCCGCCCCCGAAACCCCTTGACCAATACCGGACAGCTGTCCAATCTTTGCGCAGACGCCGGCGTACAGACCCGATGAGTCAGCCCCGCCGTCCGCACGATCAAGGGGGATCACGCCAGATGCCGAGGACCGCCGCCAGGGGATTGTTCGCTGCTGCCGCATGGGGATGGGCACTGCTCGCCGGCCCGACGCAGGCCGCGCCCGCCGATACCGGCGCGGCGCTGGAAATGGAAACGTCTGACGTCCTGAGTATCACTCCGCCCAAACCAACTTGGTTCTTTGTGGATGGCGGTTGGGACATGCCGGGCACCAGCATCTTCGACGGCGAAACCGGCAAGATGAAGGGCATGGTTGAAACCCGCCGCCTAGCCGATTTCGCGATCGATCCGGCGGGGAAATATTATTATGTCGCCGAAACCATCTGGTCGAAGGGCGATCGCGGCACGCGGCAGGACATGGTTTCTGTCTATGACAGCCAGACATTGAACCTGATCACCGAAGTCCCGCTGCCGGGCCGCATATTGATTGGCGCGCGGAAGAATAATTTCATCGTCAGCGACGATGGCAAGACCGCCTATGTCTATGATTTCAGTCCCGTGTCCGGGGTGAATATCGTCGATCTGGTCAAGCGTAAGTTCGTAACCGCCGTGGAACTGCCCGGTTGCGCCAGCATGATGCCCAATCCGGGGGTTGGCTTTTCCGCCCTTTGCTCGGACGGATCGCTGGCAACGGTCGCGATCAAGGGGACCAAGGCGAACATCACCCATAGCGCGCCCTTCTTTTCGGCGACCGACGACCCGATCTTCGACAATTTCACCTATGACAAGCATAAGAAGGAAACGACCTTCCTGACCTATACCGGCCAGATTTATCAGGCCAAGCTGGGTCCGACGCCGACCATTTCTGCGCCCTTCTCGATCCAGGCGGCCGCTGGCATCCGTCCGGGCGAAACCAAGCCGCTGGAGCTGAACTGGTATCCGGGCGGTCGCCAGCCCATGGCGCTGCATCGACCGTCCGGCCATCTGTTCGTGCTGATGCATATGGGCGAATATTGGTCGCACAAGGCGTCCGGCACCGAAGTGTGGGAGGTCGATCTGGCCACGCAAAAGGTCGTCAAGCGGCGCACGCTCAAGGAACCGATGAACAATATCGAGGTGTCGCAGACCGACAAGCCGATGCTGTTCATGAATGGGGAAGGCGGCAACGCCATTGTCGTCGACGTCGCGACGGGTGAAGAAAAGCACAGGATAGAAAGAGCCGGGGGCAGCACCATCACGGTTGCGGACCCGTCCTGACAATGGCGCTGGGGCTGGCAATCATGGGACTGGCCGCATCGGTAGGCGTTGGACTCATCCTGCTGATCGCGGGCTTTGAAAAGCTGCGCCATCGCATCCTGTTGCCCGGCGTGATCGCCAATTACCGCCTACTCCCCAACGGCCTGGTGGCACCCGCCGCGACAATCCTGCCGATCGCCGAAATATTGATTGGCGCGGCACTGATCGCGGGCGGATGGCCGCTGCCGGTGCTGCTGGCGATCCTGCTGTTGATGTTGTTCGGGGGGGCGATGGCGATCAATATCCGGCGTGGCCGGACCCATATCGATTGCGGCTGTGGCAGACCGCAGCTGCGCCATCCGATCGGCTGGTCGCTGGTTGGCCGCAACGCCGTGCTGGCGACACTGTTGGTTCCGCGACTATGGGACGCGCCACCGCTCGGCGCGATGGACATCGCCACGGCCATGGTCGGCGGTGTCGCACTCTATCTGGCCTATCTACTCTGCAATTCCATCGGCGCGCTCCTCGCGTTGCCCGCCGCCCACCGGAGATAAGCAATCATGATGACATCGCTCATTGTCTCGCAAATATTGTCGTGGATCATGATCCTTGGCTTTGGCGTGGCGCTGCTCGCGATCGCGCGTCAGGTCGGCGTGCTGCACATTCGCGTTGCGCCTGCCGGTGCATTGACGACCGGCGGTGGCCCGGCGGTGGGCGACGCCACGGTCAAGGTCGATGCGCGCTTGCTGGACGGCGGCCCGGTAACGATCGGCGGGCACGCCCCTGACATACCGCTGCGCCTGCTGATGTTCGTGTCCGCGCAATGCCCGCTGTGCAAATCAATCATTCCGATGGCGAAATCCTTTGCCCGCGACGAGCGTGTCGCGCTCAGTTTCGTCGGTGACGATGATGCCGCGGCCCAGCGCGCGATGATCGCGCAGCACGGGCTGGAGGCTTATCCATTCGTGAATGGCCCTGAAGTGGGACAGGCCTTCGGCGTCGCGAAGTTGCCCTATGCGGTGTTGATCGACGCGGAGGGGACGATCCTGTCCAAAGGACTGGTCAACAGCCGCGAACATCTCGAAAGTCTGATCGTGGCCCATGAGATGGGGATCAAGACCGTGCAGGATTATATCGGATCGTTAAAGGCGCAGGCTGCCTGAGCGGCATATAGGGGGTCAGTGAGATGAAGAAATTTGACGCCGACGCCATGGGGGAACGCCTGTTGCGCAAGCTGGCGGGCGGCACGTCGCGCCGTTCCATGTTGTCGCGACTGGGGGCGGCGTTGGTGGCGGCGCCCGCCTTTCCTCTGTTGCCGGTCAGTCGCGCCGAAGCAGCCAAGCCAGACCGGTCACCGGAAGGCAAGACCGGTTTCGCGCGCAACGCCCAGACGAAAGACGACACCAAGTGCGACTATTGGCGCTATTGCGCCATCGACGGAGCGCTGTGCACATGCTGCGGCGGCGGCATCCACAGTTGCCCGCCGGGGGCCGAGCCTTCGCCCGTGTCCTGGGTAGGCACCTGCATCAACCCGGACGACGGCAAGGCCTATCTCATCGCCTATCGCGACTGTTGCGGCAAACCGGCCTGCGGGCAGTGCGGTTGCGACAATACCGACCGCGAAACCCAACTCTATGTGCCGCAACTCAACAATGACGTGATCTGGTGCTTCGGTACGACCAGCATGGAGTATCATTGTTCGACCGCGGTGCTGGTAGGATCCGCCAGCTAGGATCGGGCGGCGATGCGCAGGCTTGTTCTTGGTTCGCTGTTCCTGATCGGCGCGGTCGGTATTGGCCGCGCCGCGCTGCCGCCATTGGGTCCGCTGCCCGCCGCAATTACCGATCCTGACCTTGCGCGGTCCGACTATGCCGAACATTGCGGTGGCTGTCATGGCATTCAGGGCAGCGCTGCACCCGCGCTATTGCCCGAATTGCGCGGGCGGGTTGGCTGGTTCATGTGTACGCCCCAGTCGCGGGCCTATCTTATCCGCCTGCCCAATATCGCGCACAGCCGGATCAAGGACAATCAACAGCTTGCCGATCTGGTCAATTACATGGTCTTTGGCCTGGGCGGGGCCAGCGTGCCAAAGGGCGCCAAGCCTTTCACGGCGCAAGAGGTGGCACACGAACGCCAGTTCGCGCTGACATCCGTTTCGCTGAAGGCGGAGCGCACCCGCTATGTCGAGGTGGCAATCCGCCAGTGCGGCGCGCCGGCCGCCATGCGACGGCTCTATCCGGGGCAGGAATAAAAGGATTTCATAACTGAATTGGTAATAATAATGCCGCCGGATCGTTGGTCCGGCGGCATTATCAAGTCAGTAGCAGGCGCTCAGAATTTCTGGCCGAAGCGGATGCCGAAAAATTGCGGCTTGATGGTGAAGGTACGCGACGACCCGGAACAGAAGTCGATCGAACAGAAGGTATTTTTGGTCAGCTGACCGCGCTTGTCGAAGGCGTTCTGGATGAACAGCGTCACGCTCCAACTGTCCTTCTTGATGCCGCCGGAAAAGTCGAAGCTGACAAAGCCCTTTGTGTTGCCGAGCAGCGCATTATTATCGACGTTCAGATCCTGGGTCGCTCCGGTCTGGTAGAGCGCCGCGCCCTGCACATAGGCGCTATAGTCGCCCATATAGGTGTCGTAGCGGATGGATGTCGTGCCCTTGAACTTGGGCTGGCGTGGCAGGCGGGTGCCATTGGCAGCAGCGACCTGCGGCGTTGGTGGGCTGGATTCGGGCACATCCTGACCTAGCGTACAGCTCGATAGTTGGGAGATGGTCGATGTATCTTTGTCCAGCGCGAAGTTGCAGAAATTGCCCTTGAGCTTACCGTCATTATAGGCACCGGAGGTCGAGATCGTCACCTTGCCCAGCTTCAGGTCGGCATCATATTCGATACCCTTGACCACCGCCTTGCCCGCATTGCCGGTCATGCCCGCACCCTGCGCACCCGACACCACGACACCATATTGGATATTATTCCATTTCTCATAATAGACCGCTGCATTGAAGCGGAAGATGTTGTTCCAGGTCGTTTTGACGCCGAGTTCGAAATTGGTGAGCGTTTCGGACTTGAACGGAGCGACATCGACCGGGCCGAAGTTGCGGATGCGCAGTGGACGATTGAAACCGCCGGGGCGGAAGCCGGTGGAATAATTGAAATAGACCATCTTGTTGGGCTGGAACTGCCAGTCGAGCGCGACCTTGTGCGTTTCGCCATCTTCCTTATAGCGCCCGGTCTGGTCGGTCGCGCGGAAATTGGTGTTGAGGCATTGCAGCCGCTCGGCTGGGAGCGGAGTCGGGCAACCCATTTCCCCGGTCGGGACAAAGACCGACGTGACCGTATTCGCCGCAGACCCTGCGACACCGGCAAAGCCCTTGACCGCATAATCGGTCCAGAAATAACGAATGCCGCCGGTCAGTTTCAGTGTCGGCGTGATATTATAATGGCCTTCGGCGAAGATCGCCTTGTCATGATAAAGCTGGTTCTGCTCGACAGCGTAGAAGCCATCGCCCTTTACCGCCTGTGTCCCCAGCAGCATCGTGCCAAGCGGATTGCCGTTGGGGTTGATAACCGTGTCGGTGAAGTAAGGTACGCTATCATCCGCGGTGTCGGGTATTCCATCCTGATCATAATCGATCGCGAACATCGCCGGTACGCCGATCAGGCCACCTGCCACATCGCCGCCGCCGGTCTGGGTATAGCCCGTGATCGTATCCAGCCCGCGAATGGCATAATAGGTGTTCGTCTTATTTTTCTGCCGCTGATAGAAACCGCCGATCGTCACGTCGAACGGCCAATCCTTGGGCGTCGAAAGGCGTAATTCCTGGGTAAATTTGTTGCGGTGTGTATCGGCATGATAATATTGCGTCGGGTCGATCAGCGAACATTGCTGTGATGCGCCCGACCCGGTGCAATTATCGAAAAATTGCAAATAGCTTTCGTAGCCCGGCCCGAAACCGTCATAAGTGACTGTATAATAAGTATAATCGTTGAGAGTTCGCGTCCTACGTTTGAAATAGCCGGTAGCCGAAACAATGTCCCAGTCGCCGATATGACCATGGATGCTGAGCGCCGCCTGATACCAGCGATCGTCATTCCTGGTCTTGTCATAATCATGCACTTCCAGATCGCCGACACGCGGATCGAAGCCGAAATAGCCGTTGGCGACCTGCTTTTGCGCGGTGATTTCCGGCGCGACCGACCATCCATCCACCGGCTCCCACAGCAATTGGACGCGACCGCCAAATTCCTTGATACTATTATAGTCATCCTTGGCGATGTCGGAATTGTCGAGATTGAAGAAGGTCGCCGGGTTTTCGTCCCCCAGCGTATAAACGGCCGGATCGCCATTGTTGAGCAGACCGTTATTGGGCCTATTGTCGATATAGCCACCATCACGCCGGTAATAGCCCATGGCGCGGACCGCCAATGTGTCGCTTAACGGCACGTTGATGTAGGATTCCAGTTGGCCGCCAAAGTCACCCTTGCCATATTTATTGGCCTCGACATCGTAGCCGAACTCGAACTTGTCCATATTGGGCTTGTTGGTGATGATGCGGATGGTGCCGGCCAGCGATCCCGCGCCATAAAGCGTGCCCTGCGGCCCGGCCAGCGCTTCTACGCGCTCCAGATCATAGGCATGGATGTCGGGCACTTCCGTGCCCGTGATTGGAATGTCGTTCAGATAATAGCCGACCGAGGCATAGGCGCCGCCCGCTGGCACGATGCCGCGGAAAAAGGCGGTGTTGCGGCCTGGCCCGATCCCCTCGAACGATACGGATGGCAACAGCGTGGCGAAATCGCTCAAGCCCTTGACCTGCCGCTCCGCCAGCGTTTCAGCACCCAGCGCCTGCATGGAAATCGGCACTTTCTGGATGCTCTGCGCACTGCGGGTCGCCGTGACGACGATTTCAGTGAGGCCACCGCCCGCTTCATCGGCAGGTGATGTCATGGCTGGATCAGCGGCTTGGTCAGCAACGGCACTGGCCGCGCGCGCCATACCTGTAGCGCCCAGCCCGGCCAATATGGTGGTCACGCCCAATATCTTCACAAGTTGCGACCGGCGACGAGACGGAATTTTCATAGTGTTGGACTCCCCCTTTAAAAGATGCCCTCCACTCTCCCAAAATCGCGGTTATCCCGCGCGATTATGACGCATTGCAGCGTATTTTCAGCTAGCGTGTCACAACCCGAATTTCGCAAGGGCAAAACAGCCCCACGACCGGAAACGGCGCACGCCTCCAGACCTGCCGAACGACGGCATGGCATCACAATTTACCTGTATACCCCTTGGACTTTCGCTATTTCGTACGCTTGTCCAAGTTTGATAATGCTGTAACGATGGCAGGAGTCAACAGCCTAATTTTACTGTTCCCGCCCTTCGGTCGCTCCTGTTGTTGCGCAACTGCAATATCCTGTTCATTGTGCAAACGAGAAAGGAAGTAAAAGCCTCCATGGACGCTGCTTCGCACCCGCCGGTCTCCCCTTCCCGCGCACTGAACGTGGCGGTGGATCGCGCTGCCAAGCTGCTGGACACCCGGCCGGCAGAGGCTTTGGTGCATGCAGAAGAGATACTGACAAGAGCCCCCGGCCTGCCGCCCGCCGAACTGGTCGCTGCCCAGGCTTTGCGGCGCTTGGGCCAGTCAGATGCCGCTCTCTCGCGGCTTGCAGCGCTTGCCCGTCGCCAGCCGAACGTGGCCGCCCTGTTATGGGAACTCGCACAGGCAGCAAGCGAAACGGGCGATAGTGCGCAGGCTATCGCCGCGCTGGAACGCCTGGTCCGCCAACAAGCCGGTGTGGCGAGCGGCTGGTTCCTGCTGGCGCGCGAATTGCGGAAAGTCGGCCGTGACGACCAGGCATGGCGCGCAGACCTGTCGGGCATCCATGCCTCGTCGCGCGATCGCGATCTGCTTGAAGCAGCGGTGGCAATGAATGAGGGGCGCCTGAACGATGCCACAGCGATTCTGGATGCGCGGCTTGCCCGGTTGCCGGACGATCCCGCCGCTGCGCGGTTGCTGGGCGAAATTCACTGGCGTCGCGGGGATATGAGCGCGGCCCTGATATTGGTCGAACGGGCCGTGGCGACCGCGCCGGGGTTCGATCTGGCGCGCGATTTCCTGATCCGGCTGCTGCTCCAGAACAACCGCCTGACCGATGCGCTCGCCCATGCGGATGTTCTGGCGCAATCCCCGCTCGACAATCCGGGCTATGCGCTGCTGCGTGCTTCGGTGCTTGTGCGGCTGGGTGATCAGGCGCAGGCGGCAGCCATTTATCAAAGGCTGCTAGCGCAAAAGCCGGATCAGCCGCAGCTCTGGCAGAATCTGGGCCATGCGCTCAAGACGGTGGGGCGGCAGGCGGACGCAATTCATGCCTATCGCCAGGCGGTGCGCTATCTGCCGACCATGGGCGAAGCCTGGTGGAGCCTTGCCAATCTCAAGACCGTCAAGCTCGACGCAGCGGATATTGCCGTAATGGAACAGGCGCTGTCGATGCTGGCGCCGGAGGCGGCGGCACGGAGCGAGGACATCTTCCACCTCCATTTCTCACTCGGCAAGGCGCTGGAGGATGCGCACGATTATGCCGCTTCCTTTGGTCATTATGATCGCGGCAACAGCCTGCGCCGCTCGCTACTATCCTATGATGCCGATGAATTTGCCGCGGAAGTCAAGGCAACGGAAGCCTGCTTTACTGCCGCCTTCCTCACGCGAATGGGAACGGGCGGCGCCGCTGCGCCCGATCCCGTCTTTGTGGTCGGCCTTCCCCGGTCCGGCTCCACGCTGGTCGAACAGATACTCTCCAGCCACAGTCAGGTTGAGGGGACGATGGAACTGCCGGAGATGATGATCATCGCCAGCCGTCTGCAATCGCGCATCGACGAAGGCGAATTCCCCGATTTCGCCACGATGATCATGTCGCTGACCCCAGCCGACCGGCAACGGCTGGGCGAAGAATATATCGATCGCACCCGCGTTCACCGCCAGAGCGACAAGCCCCGTTTCATCGACAAAATGCCCAATAATTGGCAGCATGTTGGCCTGATCCGGCTGATCCTGCCGAACGCCAAGATCATTGACGCGCGTCGCCATCCGATGGGCTGCTGCTTTTCGGGATGGAAACAGCATTTCGCCCGCGGTCAGGCCTTTACTTACGATTTGAGCGAGATCGGTCGCTATTATCGCGATTATGTGGCGCTGATGAGCGCGTTCGATGCGGCTGCGCCCGGCCATGTCCACCGTGTGCATTATGAACATATGGTCGCCGACACGCCCGGCGAAGTCGCGCGGCTGCTCGACTATCTCGGCCTGCCGTTCGAGGAGGCATGCCTTGCCTTCTGGCGGACGGAGCGGGCAGTTCGCACCGCGAGTTCGGAACAGGTGCGTCAGCCGATCTTCACTGATGGCGTCGATCATTGGCGGCATTTCGCGCCCTGGCTCGGTCCTCTGGAAGAGGCGCTGGGACCGGAAATCGCAGCCTATCCGGCCTGACGCTCCCGCCCTATGATCCCACTGACATTGGCGACCGCGAAACTCACCCCATGAAGATTGCGCCGCTGTTCAACGCCGGGAATCGGCCGCGGATGTCCGCTGGCATGGATGACCCCTTCCGTCACAGAATAGATTCCACGCGGGCAATCCCAATCGAGGGTGACGCCCAGTACCCCGTCGAGACTGCCCGGATAGCAGGCCTGTCCGTCAACATCGCGCGCCGCGACAATCTGAATTTCTGCAACCCTGGCCCGCTCCACTACCGCCGCAAAAGCCGCGCTGTGCGCCAGATTGACGGTCCCAAGACTGAGATTGATCAGATCGACCCGCGCCTCGACCGCCAGATCAATCGCGCTGACCAGTGCCCGCGCACTGGCGCGAAGCGCCGCATGAAAGACCCGGATCGGCAGGCATAAGGCATCGGGCGCCTGATCCATGATGGCAGCGGTTACGGCCGTGCCATGGCCCAGGTCGTCCAGCGTATCGCCTTGGGTAAAGCTGCCATCGCGCGCCACGGAAAATCCCGGCAATAGACGCGCGGCATCAATATGCGGATGGTCGGGATGCACCCCGCTGTCGATGATCGCGATCCGTACCGGATCAGGCATGAACCGGCTCGCCGCGCCGCTCTACCCTGGCGCGCCCGTCCGTCAGCGTCACGATCATGTCGGCCAGCTGCGCCATGGCAGGCTTGTGCGTGATGATGATGATGGTCGCATCGGGCAACGCCCCGCGCAGCCGACCAGCTATCAATTGCTCCGTTTCCCCGTCCAGCGCCGATGTCGGCTCGTCGAGTATCAGGATGCTGGGCGAGCGCAGCAATGCCCGCGCGAGAACGATCCGTTGCCGCTCCCCCGCCGACAATGCCATGCCACGCTCCCCCGCCCGCGTGTCGTACCCCAGCGGCAGCCGCGCGATAAAATCGTCCAGCCCCGCCGCATGGGCCGCAGCTTCTATCTGGGCCTGTCGCACATCCGGAAGCGCAAAGCCGATATTCGCCGCGATCGTATCGTTGAACAGATAGGGCGACTGGTCGACCAGAATGATCTCCCGCCGCACATCGTCAAGCACATAGTCGCGCAGGTTACGGTCATTGACCATCACGCGCCCGGCATCGGGATCAAGATAGCGCACCATCAGGTCCGCCATGGTCGATTTGCCCACCCCGCTCGGTCCAAGAATCGCGCACAGGCTGCCCGCTGCTATCGTCAGGTCTATTTCGCGCAGCACGACATCACGATCATAACGCATCGCCACCCGGTCGAACCGGATCACTTGCGCCCGCTCCAGCGGCACTGGATCGGCGCACTCGACCACATCGGCCCTGGTATCGAACAGTTCGAATATCCGCCCCAGCGACACCCGTGCCGACGCGAGGCCAGACGTCAGCCCCATCAGCGTCTGGATCGGCGATAGCAGCCGCATATGATAGGTCATGAACGCGACCAGCGTACCGATGCTCATGCCATCTTCGATGATGCGCCAGCCGCCATAGAGGATCACCGCCGATGTCGCGGCGGTCATCAGCGTGCCGGGCAACGCGCCAGTCATGTAGGAGGCGACCTGCATCCGCAACATTGCGCCGACAAAGGCATCATTCTTCCGCTGGAAGCGTCCGACTTCATGCTCGCCTGCGCGTAGCGAAGCGACCACCCGCATACCCATGACCGTATCGACCAGCAAGCTACCCAGGTCCGCGCCCTTTTCCCGCATGTCACGGGTCAGCGCGGTCAACCGCCGCTGATAATATGCGAATGTCGCGAGACTTGCCGGGACCAGCACGACGCTTACCAGGAACAACCGCCAGTCGAGCCACAGCATCATGGCAACGCAGCCGACGAAGAAGAGCAGGTTGCTGACGACCGATAGCATAGTGTCGGACGCGATCCGCTGCACATCGCTTACGTCGCTGTTCATCCGCGATACGAGGTCGCCCAGCCGGAAGCTGCCGTAAAAGCGTGGCGAAAGCGTCTGGAGATGGCGCAGTAGGGCTGCGCGAATATCATAGAGCATCGCCGCCGACAGGGCGACATAGCGATAGCTGGCGAGGATATTGACCGCGAACCCGGCAACGGTCACGCCAATCATGATCGCGGCGATCCGCACCAGTGCGCCCATATCACGTCGCAAAAGCGCCTGGTCGATCATCAGTTTGGACAGATAGGGCTGCGCCAGCCCCAGCGCGGTCGACACAAGGCTGATCGCCAAAACGACCATCAGCGCGCCGCGATAGGGCCGCAGGAAGGGGCTTAGTCGCTTGTAAGCGCTCCAGTCGGCAACCGGCGTGGGCGTTGTGCCACTCATGCCGCCTGCCGCCGGGGCACCAGCCGGAACCCGTCCAGCACGAAGGCTGGCTCCGGCATCTTTGCCAGCAGGCCGGTGCACCAGCGATGCCCGTCCATCAATGCATCATGCTGCGCCCGCCACCAGTCACCCGTCCCGCCGCTGGCATAGAATTGCGCGCAGAGCGCCAGATGCCGCCGCATCGCCGCAATCAGCATTGACTGATAATGGGTCAGCAATGCCGCGCGATCGCCGCCCTCTGCAATGCCGATCAGCACGGCGGAGGCCAGTATCGCCTCCCGCACAGATTGCGCGGTGCCATCGCCACAGAGTGGATCGAAGCCCAATGCTGCGGTTCCGCAGGCCAGCCAGTCGTCGCCGCACAGGGGCAGATGCAGGCGCGGTGCTGCGAGAAAGGGCATGGAGGCCGCCCCGACGGCGTCGACCACTGGCGCAATCAATCCGCTCTGCGCCAGCAGGTCGTCCAGAGGCCCGCCTACCCCCAGCAACCAGCCTTCCCCCGTTCCGGCGGGCACCAGAAACAGCCAGCCATCCGGTACCGCCTCTACCCTGCCCTCCTGCGCGCAAGCCGGGTCACGCAAGCGTATCTTCGCGGCGACGGCGTTGCGATCACCAAAGATACGCATCTTGCCCGATGGCTGCGGCAGCGCGGCGTGAATGGAGAAATCGACCGGCACGGGGCCGGCGGCAGGTTTGTCGCTGGCCAACGCCGCCTGCACCGCTTCTTCCGACACCAGAGCCGCGCTGTGGGGGACCGCCACCGGCGCACCGCCCCAAGCGATCACTCGACGCTTGATCCTAGGGCTATCGGCAAAGAGGCCGGGCCGCCCGAACACGTCGCGCAGTAGCGCCAGAGCGGGATCGCTCAACAGGATCGTCGGCACCGGCGTGCGATGAGCGGCTTCGCTTGCGACCCGAAGGCCCGCTCCATGCAATAGATGTGCGCATGTCGTCGCCGCAATCCCGCTGCCCCGGATGCCGACGATCAAGCGCCTTTGGCTCATTCCACTGCGACCATGCCTGCGCCAGTGGTGTCATAGCCCAGATCCAGCGTCACCTCATGCTTGAGCGTTCGGGCGTCATAGACTTCCAGATCATAGCTCGCGCCGTAAATATATAGTTTCGCGCCATCGATGGACATGCCCAGGCGGAAACGCGACCGGCATGGGAACTCTGCCTTGTCGACCACGGCATTGCTGGCCATGTCCATATGCCAGAATTCGCAGCGCTTATTGCCATATTTGCCGTTGGTGACGACGGTGTAGGCCTGCTTGCCGTCGGGCGTAACCTGTAGTCCGGCCATCGCGTCTGGGGCAGGGCCGATCGGGGTAAAATCAAACTGCCGGGTCGACAAATCGAAGCGCGCCAGGCCGAACATCTTGTTATGGACATAGGTGTCGGCGGCATTGAACAGCGCCACATATTGCCCCGGTGTACGGATGGCGTCCAACGTGCCGCCAAAGCCGACATTTTCCATGCCGGCGCCTTCCGGCTTGGCCAGGTCGATCCGGTCCGTCACCTTGAGCGTCGTCAGGTCGATGATCGCGACCTTTTCCCCGAAGGCGTAGAGCGTTTTGCCGTCTGGCGACACTTTATACCCCGCGCGCCAGCTGCCAGAACGTTCATCCTCCTTGTCGAGCTCGGCCGTGCGGACAACCTTTTGCTGTTTCAGGTCGATGACGCCATACATGGGCTTGCTGACGGTATAGCGGTCTATGCCCTTATCGAATTTGGAGAGGACGGTGTAGAAATAGCGACCCGTAGGATCGGGCACTCCGCCCCAGAAACGATAGCGGGTGGTGCCGTCATTCAGGCTGAATTTGTTGATCACCTTGCGCGTCGCGGTGTCGATCACCTCGATCCCGCCGGTGGTGATGGTTGTTACATAGATGCGCTTGCCATCGTCGGACAATTGCATCGACGTGGGCAGGCCGGTGTCCAGCTTGATCGTGCCGGTGACGGCCCCCTTGCTTTCTTCAAACACCAGCAGGCGGTCGGGATAGGAGCCCATGAACAGCGTAGCTGCGTGCATGGGCGCAGCGCCCAGCATCGCCAGGCCAGGGCCCAGCATCAGACGAAATTTATGCATGGCGGCCCTCATGGGAAAACGAGATCGAGATTGCGCCAATCCTTGGTCGCGGTAGCGCAGTTACTGGCCCAGTCGGGCGAGTAGTTGACATGATCGGGCACCTGAACCGGCCAGAAACAGGTGACGTAGCAATCATAAATATCGCGCTCGACCGGCTGGCACAGCCCCGCCGTCCCGCCACTGGC
This sequence comes from Sphingobium sp. GW456-12-10-14-TSB1, assembly GCF_059424385.1. Taxonomy (NCBI): domain Bacteria; kingdom Pseudomonadati; phylum Pseudomonadota; class Alphaproteobacteria; order Sphingomonadales; family Sphingobiaceae; genus Sphingobium; species Sphingobium sp. GW456-12-10-14-TSB1. Next base: position 965,969 of record NZ_JBWKZI010000002.1, read on the forward strand.
ATCGACTTCCCAGCCGGGAGAGAAGGAGAGCGAACAACCCATCGGCACATGCGGACGCGGCGTCTGCTGAAGGGCGACGACATCCTCCTCCATGTCCGCATCAGGGGAAGCGGCTGCCTCCATCTGCGTCACGGCCTCGTCGATCCGCTGCGCCTTTTTATTGATGGCGCGAAGATGCTTCATGACAACCCCTTTCTCTCGGCGAAGCGTTCCAGGAAGCCCGGATTACGCACCGACAACACGCCGTAGATACGCAGGCAGGTGTCGGTCCACTGGCGTATCCAGTCGCAATAATGGAGGTTGGCGTGGCCGGTATCGCCATAGCGGACAAATGCTTCATGATGGCATCCGCCCGCACATAGCGGGCGCGCCCAGCAACTCTGGCAGTCATATTTCGCCTGGACATGCCCCTTGGCCAGGAAATCTCCCTGCTTGACGCGGTCGATGCCGATGGAGACATGCCCCATGCTATGCGTGTCAGCGTCCGTGAAGCGATGGCAGGGCGACAGGTCGCCCGACGGACTGACCCCCATCAGGCCCAGCCCCGCGCCGCAGGGGTGCGATTTGTTGACGCCTGAAATCAGCTCGCTGATCGTTTCGCTAACATTGGTGAAGCCGTGCGACTCCCCGCGCAGGGCATATTCCAGCCACTCGTCCGCTAGGCTGTTGAACTGCGCCAGCACGCTATCCATGCCGTTGCCGTCCAGAGAATAGGCGCGCGTCTCCCCCGTCGTCACCGGCGCGAAGCCGACCTCGTGGAAGCCCAGATCATCCTTCAGATGGCGGAAGATGCGGACGACATCGGTCACACCTTCGGTCAGCGTCACCCGCGCGGTGATGGCCCGCGTCTTGTGATGCGCGATCAGCGTGCGCAGGCGCGGCTCGATCGCCGCATAGCTGCCCTTGCCATTCTTGAAGACGCGATGCTTGTCCTGCAATTCCGGCGGGCCGTCCATCGATACGGTCACGCCGATGCGATTGTCCGACAGGAAGGTGACAATCTCCGGCGTCAGCAGCGTTGCGTTGGTCGTGAGGCTGTAGGTGATGTCCTTGCCGGCTGCGTTCGTAGCTTCATTAGCGTAGGCCACAACATCGCGTAACAGTTTGAAATTCATCAAGGTCTCACCACCAAAAAAGGTGATGTGTACCGACTTGCGGCCGATCGCCTCCGCGATCAGCAGATCGACCGACGCCATCGCCGTTTCAAGCGTCATATATTTGGGTTTGCCCGCTGGCGTCGCGATCTTGTCCGCGCCGAATTCGTAGCAATAAGTGCAGGCCAGATTGCACTGATTGGTGACGTTCAGCACCAGCGCCTGCAACGGAAAGTCCGCCGGAGGAGCTTGTGGCGCCTCTGCAACCGGCATGGCGTGGCCCAGATGGATGAGCCGCGCCTGCCGCAATTCGCGCACCAGCCCATCGGCTTCTTCCGCCGTGCTGCCTTCGGCTACCAATTCGCGCACGAGCGCTGCGTGAGTAAGTTCCTGTCCATCAAGACGGTCCAGAACCACACGGACATGGGTGTCGATTTCGAAGATGGCGCCCGCGCTTACCAGATAGACGAACTCGCTGCCGCCTGCGGCAAAGCCGTGATATTCCGCCCGGCGATAGGTGGGTGCCTGCATCACGGTCATTGCGACACCTCCGGTTGATCCCATTTCTGATAGGCAGGCACGGCGACGACCATGTAGGACCGGGCGGTCAGCGGCTTGCCGAACTTGTCCTTTTCGGCCTTGGCCGTGGCGACGACCCAAATATCGCCATAATTATTGCGACCAAAGCGGCGGGCGGGGTTCGGCCCCTCGCTATTGGGGGTGAAGAGCGCCGCGGGACTGAGCGTGCCGACATATTTGGCGTCATCATCATAATAGACCGCCAGATATTCCTGGGTCGACCAGGTGACGTCGACCGGCCCTACCGCAATGTCATCCGCCGTCCCCTGCTTGCCGTCGATGCCATTTTCGAAGCCTATCGCCTCGAACTGGGCGTAGCCTTTAGGGAATTTGATCCCGCCCAATCGCGACAGGGCGGTTTCCGGTGTCACCTTGATATAATCAATCTTGCTGTAGACCGGGAAAGCCTGTTCCAGCACCGCGCCACCGACCGCGACATTGCGCTGTCCCGACGCCGCCCCGGCGGCAACGTCGGCCATCACCACCAGTTCCTGCGGACTGGCCGACAGTATTCTGGTCGCGGTCACGCCCATGCCCAGATCAATGTAGGCGGGCGTAAGCGAAGCGGGCAGATTGTGGCCGACGATGCGGAACTGCGCGCCCCTGGTCCCGGCCTTCACCGAACCGGGGATGACGGCCAGCACCGCTGGCGCAGCCGTTGCGCGGGTCAATTTCACGTCCAGCCCGAATTCCTGATAATCGCCCCAATACCAGCGCCCCACCGCACTTTGCTGGTCCGGCGCGAACCACATTGTTTCGCGCGCGGCGCTACCCAGATCATCGGGCCTGCCAGCGACGGCCGCGCCTTTTGACGATCCGCGCCAACTATAACCGGCGTAAACGATGCCTGCCCCGCTGCGGTTCACCGACGCTCCATTGTTGAGCGAGCGCAGCACACTGCTGGTCAGGAATTCGTCCGCTGCCTTGCCGGGCTTGATACTGAAGCTGCCCACGAAACGCCCCTGCCCCGGCGCCGATGCCACGACCAGCCATTCGCCCACCAGACGCGGCACGCTCTGGCGCGATTGCCATGCGGCCCATTCGGGCGTGTGCAGCGGCGCGGCCTTCGCCAAATAGCCAAGCGCATATTCGCCGCGCAGCATCTTGTCCTTGGGATCGCGGCCCGCCGGTTGCTCGCTATCCTCGGCCGGGCGTCGATATTGAGCGTCCGCCTGCGAATACATGGCGACATGCAGATCCTGTAACTGCTTCCATTCCAGCTTCGACCGCCGCCAAGACAGGGGCTGGGCAAAGCTATGGCAGGCAGCGCACGCCCCGCGCATGGTTTCGTTCGGGATATTGGTCTCGTCGATCATCCGCTTTTCGGCCAGATACATGACCGGCAGCGCCTCTTGCGGGGCCAGGCCATGCGACGAGGAAAGGGATTTGACGATAGCGCGCGATTCTTCGGGCGTGATCGCCAGGCCATTCAACCGGACCATACGCTTGATCGCCTGCGACCAACCTTCAGGCGTGGTGCGGACCCAGCTGATCCGCGACAAATTCCCCTTGGCATCGGGCGCGTGGCAGGTGCCGCATTTTTCCTTGACCAGCGCGTCTGCGACCGGGATCCCCGGATCGCTTTCTTTCATAAGCGCGCCATCCGGCCCGCCATCGGCCTGCGCGAACAGGATTGACGTAGAAAACAGCGCCAGCAACCCGAATTTCGAGACCGTTACCCGCTTCACCCCGTTTCCCCCACAAGCACCATAAGATGCGCGAAACCCAAGCTCAGGCAGACGCACATCGTGCGCTATCGTTTCGGAAACGTATGGCGTTGTGTAAATCCGCCATAGGAAACTGGACAGCTATCAAGATTTTTTCAAACGGGCTGATCGGCCTCTTCCGACCCCCAATCGCAACACTTGCGCGAAGGGGTGCCACGCCGATCCCGGCATGAAAGCATCCTGAAATGGCCGCCCGGAATCAGCCGCGCCAAAACCCATCGCGCTACCCGACCGGGTTGTTTTCAGACCAGCATCTCGGCCGTCACCGGAAGTGATCTGATGCGTTTGCCGGTCGCGGCGTGGATGGCATTGATCAGCGCGGGAATGACTGGAGGCAGCGCGGGTTCGCCCAGGCCCGTGGGAGGGTAATCGGTCTTGACGAATTCGACATGGATGGTTGGCGTGTCGGGAATGCGTTGAAGCGGGTGGGTATCGAAATTGGCCTGCTCGATCGCTCCGGCGACCTGGGTGATGGCCTGCCCGGCGAGCGCCTGCCCCAGCCCTTCGATCACCGACCCCTGCACCTGATGCAGCGCATTGATGGGGTTGATGATATGGCCGCCGACATCGCCTGCAACCCAGACCGTCCTGACCTTCGGCACGCCATCGGCAACGGCTACCTCCACCACTTCGGCGAAATAGCCGGCATGGCTGTAATAAAAGGCAAAGCCCTTGCCCTGCCCCTTGGGCAACGCTGTGCGGTTCGCCCAGTCGCCCATGGCCAGCGCTTTTTCGATCACGCCCCTGGCGCGCGCGGTGACGAAGGGCGGGCGATTGGCTCCCTGACTGACCTGCGCAGTCTTGGACAGGAGTTCGAGCATCAGCGTAGGCAGATCCTTGCCCGCCGCCGCCGCGATCTCATCCATGAAAGCCTGATAGACGAAGGCCAGCGCATTGGAGCCGGGGGCGCGCAGCCAGCCGGTCGGCATGTTGGTGGACAGGAAACTTTGCTCGAACAGCACATGGTCGATCAGACCCGCAGGCAACTCACCGGGTGACAGTTCGGCCGACCGCACGGGCTTGCCGTCCTTGCCAAAGGTGATGAAATGATCGTGGAAGGCAGTCAGCGCCCCATCCTTGTTGAGCGCGGCACGGAAGCCGTGCCAGCCTGCCGGGCGATAGAAATCGCGGCCCATGTCGTCAGCGCGGGTGAAGAGCAGTTTGACTGGTACGCCCGGCACTTGCGCGGCGATGCGCGCCGCCTGCACCATATAGTCGTTCATCAGCCGCCGCCCGAAACCGCCGCCGATGCGGGAGAAATTGATGCGGATCTTCTCCGGCGGCAGGCCCAGCGCCTGTGCGACCAGTCCGCGCCCGCTCTCCGGATTCTGGGTCGGCGCCCAGATTTCGATGGCGCCATCCTTGAACAGGGCCGTGCAATTTTGCGGTTCCAGCGTGGCATGGGCGAGAAAGGGGTAGCTATAGTCTGCGGTCACGACCTTGTCCGCCGACGCGAAGGCGCCATCGACATCGCCAGTGCGGACGATATTGCCGTCCGCCTTGCCCTTCGCACGGGTCGCGGCCTGCGCGGCATAGCCCTGGGTCGAAAAGCCGGTGACCGCGCTGTCGTCCCACTCGACTTTCAGCGTCTCGCGCGCCTGATTGGCGGTCCACCAGCTTTTGGCGAGGATCGCGACACCATCATAGCCGGATTCAGGGGTGCCATCGCCCTTGATCGTCAGCACATGGGCAATGCCGGGCAGCGCGCGCACGGCGTCCAGATTGGCCGATTTGAACGTGCCGCCAAATGCCGGGCAGGTTTCCAGCACAGCATGGAGCATGCCCGGCAGCTTGACATCGATGCCGAACAGCGGCCTGCCCGCGACGATGGCAGGCGTGTCGACACCGCCGACCGACTGCCCGATGATATGGAAATTTGCCGGGTCTTTCAGTTTGAGCGTCGCGGGATCGGGGGCTGGCAGCTTCGCCGCTGCGCCTGCCAGTGTGGCGTACGGGATCGACTTGCCGGTTTTGGGGTCGGTCACCTTGCCGCTGCCGGTCGTCAGCATCTCTGCCGCAACGCCCCATTGCGCTGCTGCAGCGGCGACCAGCATCGCGCGCGCCGCCGCTCCAGCCTGCCGCATGGGCAGCCATTCACGCGGGGTCGTCCGGCTGCCGCCTGCGCTCTGCCCGCCGAAAATCTTGGCGTCGGCATGGGTTTGTTCGATGCTGACCTGCGCCCAGTCGACGTCCAGTTCCTCCGCGATGAGCATCGGCAGCATCGTCTTGGCGCCTTGGCCGATTTCAGCATTTTTCGCGCCGATGATGACGCGATTGTCCGGCAGGATGCGGATGAAGGCGTTGATGATGACCGGCGTGCCGTCCGCCGCCTTCGCGATCGGCACGGCAAGATCGAACAGCAATCCGCCGCCCGCGATCAGTGACGCGGAAATGAACCCGCGGCGGGAGAGTGTCGCGCGGCTCATGCCGCGGCCGCCTTGATCGCGGCGCGGATGCGGACATAGGTGGAGCAGCGGCACAGATTGCCGATCATCGCGGCGTCAATATCCTCGTCGGTGGGCTTGGGCGTCTGGCTGAGCAGCGCGGTTGCGCTCATAATCTGCCCGGCCTGGCAATAGCCGCATTGAGGGACGTCCTGGGCGATCCAGCTGGCGGCAATGCGCTTGCCAACGTCAGTGGCTGCCGCACCCTCGATCGTGGTGACCGCTGCGCCCTTCACATCGCCCAGCAGGGTCTGGCACGACCGCACCGCCTGTCCGTCGACATGAACAGTACAAGCGCCGCAAAGCCCGGCGCCGCAGCCGAATTTGGTGCCGACCAGGTCAAGATCCTCGCGCAACACCCATAGCAACGGCTTGGCCGGATCACCCTCCACCTGCCGCTTCTTGCCATTTACCGTCAGACTGATCGCCATGCCGCCCACCTTTGACTGTGTCGCGCGCATTAGATGCTGATCTGCAGCGATCTGTCCAGTCGGTTCAGCGCTGGGGCGGTGCGCCCTGCGCTTCGTCGATCATCCGTTGGACGGGCATGAACCGCGCAACCGGCACAACCTATTTTCGCCTGGCCGCCGCCGCTGCAAGACGGTCAAGCGCGCGGCGTTCTGCCGGGCTGGCGCTATTATAGGCTTCCTCCGCAACCAGGGCACGCCAGCGATCCAGGCGGGTGGGCGTGAATACGCCATTTGCGATCGCCATTTGGACCGCGCAACCCGGTTCGCTGTTGTGGGCGCAGTCCGAAAAGCGGCACTGCTCGGCGGCCTCGACAATGTCGGCGAACACAGCGGCAAGGCCCGACGCCACATCGGTAAGCTGCAATTCGCGCATCCCCGGCGTGTCGAGCAGCCAGCCGCCATGGTCCAGCCGATGCATTTCCCGCACTGTCGTGGTGTGCCGTCCGGTGTCGTCGGCTGTGCGGATGGCCTGGGTCGCGATAGTATCAGAGCCGCGCAATGTGTTGACCAGCGTGGATTTGCCGACGCCGGACGATCCGACAAGCGCGACCGTTTGACCCATGCCACACCAGCGCGACAGGCGGGCGGCGCTGGCGGGGTCTTTGCCATTGATGCTTTCCACCTCCAATCCCGGCTGCAAATCGCGCGCCGCCGCTGCGAAAGCCTCTGGCTTGTCGGTCAGATCGGTCTTGGTCAGGACGATTACGGGATGAACCCCTACGTCGCGCGCCAGGATCAGATAACGCTCCAGCCGGGGAATGCTGAAATCCTGATTGCAGGAGGCGACGATGAACAGCGTATCGACATTGGCAGCGATCAACTGCGTTTTCTGGTCACCACCCGGCGCGCGCCGTTTGAACAGGTTGGCGCGCTGCAAGATATGCGTGATCTGGCAAGTGGCGCTGTCGACAAGCACCCAGTCGCCGACAGTGGGATGATCCTCCGCCGCCAAGCCGTCGCCAAAGCCGGGCTGAATGTCTAGAGCCCCACCCTCGCCAGCGACCACGATCTTACCGCGATGCACGGCCATAACGCGAAACGGCCTGGACCCGCTATCGCCCAATTCTGACATTTGCGCGCTGAAAAACGGGCGCCAGCCAAGTTCGTCCAGGGTCTTATCAACGGAGTCCATAATTGCTGCATGCCGCTCAAATGGCGGTTTGTATAGGGACGCCTTGCCGCTGTTACAGAGTGACGCCGCGTTTCCAGATACCGATCGAACGCTCATCATTACGTTCGTTGCACGCCGGTTCGCCGCTGGCGACCGCGATGATACGATCCAGCAACGCGCTAGCCGCTGCGTCCATGCCATTGGTCAGGACCATACCTGCGTCAAAGTCGATCCAGCCTGGTTTGGCCGCCGCAAGGGCAGAGTTGGAGGCGATCTTCATCGTTGGCACTGGGCTGCCGAGCGGCGTGCCGCGGCCAGTGGAAAATAGCGTCAGTGTCACCCCCGCCGCTGCCAATGCTGTCGTCGATACAGCATCGTTGCCCGGTGCCTCCAATATAGTCAGGCCTGTCCGGGTCGCGATATGGCCATAATCAATGACATCGACGACGTTCGAGAGCCCACCCTTCTGCACCGCGCCGAGCGATTTTTCCTCCAGCGTGGTGATGCCGCCTGCAATATTGCCTGGACTGGGATTTTCCGACACCGGTTCACCATGGTCCAGGAAATAGCGTTTGAACCGGTTGACCACCCGGGTCAGCCGATGGAACACAGCCTCATTTTCCGCGCGCACGAGCAGCAATTGTTCGGCCCCGAACATCTCGGGAATTTCGGTCAGGACCGCGGTGCCGCCTGCCTGCGTGACCGCATCGGCCATCCGGCCGATCAGGGGGTTAGCGGTCAGGCCGCTCATGGCGTCGGAACCGCCGCATTTGACCCCCAGCCGCAGCGCCGACAATGGTACGGGCTTGCGCACATCCTGCGCCATCCGTTCAGCCAGCGCCTCCAGTGCCGCCTTGCCCGCGGCAAATTCATCCTGCTCGCTTTGCGCCCTTACCGTGCGTATCCGTGCGCGCATTTCCCGCGGAATCCGGGTCAATATCAGGTCGAGTTGATTGGATTCGCAACCGAGCCCTAAAATCAGCACTCCGCCAGCATTGGGATTTTGTGCCAGTGCGGCCAGGATCGCGCTCGTGCCTTCCAGATCATGCCCCAATTGCGAACAGCCAAAAGGATGGTTGAATGCATGAACGCCATCGACATGATCGCTAACCAGCCCATCACCCCAGCGCGCCAGTCGTTCGCCCAGGCGTCCGACACAGCCCACCGAGGGTAAAATCCATATTTCGTTGCGGATGCCGACACTGCCGTCCTGCCGCACATAGCCCATGAAACCGGGCTGCGTATCAACCGGCCTTTCGACCGTCTCAACAGGCTTGGCCACATAATGATAGGCCAGTTCGCCGCGCAGCGCGGTTTTCACATTGTGGCTATGCACATGTTGGCCAACGCCGATATCCCGTGTCGCCACCCCGATCGGGGCACGATAGCGGCGGACGGCGCTTCCGGCAGTTATGTCATGGACCGCAAATTTGTGGCCCGGTGCAATCGCGTCGACAAGGGTGACTTGGCAGTCAGCCAAGACGACCACCTGCCCTGGCACGAGCGGCGTCAACGCAACGGCTACATCATCGTCCGAGGCGACTTGCAGCGCCATGATTTCTGGGTCGGGCATGGGTTGTGCCTAAATCGTTGCCAGCGCTAGCACAAGTGCAATTGACGGTGAGTATCATGCCGGGACACTATTCGCTGATACGCAGTAAAGCTGCTTCTGCGGCGCGGCGCAGATGGTCGGCCCAGATGCGTTGTCCTTCGCTGTGGCCAATCAAATCCTGCCGCACTTCTATTTCCGCATAGGAAAGGTCGCGGGCAAACGCATGGAATGGCACGGTAAAGTCGGTCGCGTCCATGGCATAGGGGACATTGTCTCCCACCGCCAGGACGCCGTCATCCCGTAACGTAGCCAGCATGGCATGGGCAAAATCGGTGCGGCCACGCCAATGCAGCACACCCACATCCCATGGTCGGGCGATCCCGTCCATGACCGGCGTGAAGCTGTGCAGCGACAGCAGGATGGTGTCGCGCCCGGACGCGCATCGCGCCGCAATCATGTCGCTGATCGCCCGATGATAGGGTGCGTGGATCGCCGCCACCCGCGCGGCGCGGGCCGTCGCGTCCAGCGCTTCATTGCCATTGATACGGCTCCCGTCGGAAACTGCCGGGATCGCATCGTCGCGCACGGGATCGCGATTGCAATCGATGACGAGGCGCGAATAAGTCTGGTACAGAAAGGCCGCATCGAGCCGTTCGGCCAGTCTATGCCCCAGTTCATGAACGCCAATATCGATGGCAATGTGACGCCGCCGGTCGGCAGCGCTCAGGCCAAGGTCGCCCAATGCAGCCGGAATGGCCGCTCCTGCATGATCACCTATCAGCAGGAACGGGGAAGCGCCTGCTGCGTTGAATAGCCCGAACGGTGCCGGATCGTTCAGACCCAACAATGCACCCGTCCCGTCTCCGGCCATCAGGATATTTCCCCATGCCCAAGCCGACGACCCTTTTTGTTATCCGTCATAGCGGTCGGCACCGGGGTTTCCTGCATAGTCATACCACCCTGATGCGCTTGCCGGAGCCATTTGGCCAGCGCCCCGGTCTGCACTGATCCCCGGCCCGCGTCGCCCTGCCCCAAACAATGCCATTAACGGCCGCTCCGTCGGCACCTCAGGAAAGTCCCGTCCATGCTGATCCGTTGCGGATATGACATCAGATTTGAAACACAGAATAAGACAGCGATCATGGCGCTGCTCAGCCTGCATCCTTCCCGGCATCTCGACCTGCGCACGCCCCAGCGGTTGCTGGCCGACCCGGATGTACCGCTCTATCATTTTGAAGACGGGTTTGGAAATGTCGCCACGCGCCTCACCATTCCCGCGGGCGGCGTCACCCTGTCATGCGATTTCGTGATCGAGGATAGCGGTTTGGTGGACGTTCCCGCCCCCGACGGTCCGCACACGCCGGTCGAAGAATTGCCCGATGCCGTGATGCCCTTCCTGCTGGGCAGTCGCTATTGCGAGACGGACCGGTTGATGGCGTTCGCCTGGGGCAATTTCGCGCATTATACGACGGCCAAGGCACGGGTCGATGCGATCGTCGATTTCGTCCACAACCATATAGAATTTGGCTATCATCATGCCCGCTCGGACATGACCGCGTGGCACGCCTTTCAGGAACAGCGGGGCGTGTGCCGGGATTTTGCGCATCTAGCCGTTACCCTGTGCCGCTGCATGAATATCCCCGCGCGTTACTGCACCGGTTATCTGGGCGACATAGGCGTCCCGCCAGTCGACGCACCTATGGACTTCAGCGCCTGGTTCGACGTCTATATCGACGGCAACTGGTACACACGCGACGCCCGCCACAACCAGCCACGCATAGGCCGCATCCTGATGGCGCGCGGACGCGACGCTACCGATGTGGCGCTCACTACGGCATTCGGCCCGACCAATCTCGTCCGGTTCGACGTCCATACTGACGAGGTGCAATCGGCCGGCGAAAAATCATACTGATAGAGGTTAAGCCGGGCATAATCGATGCGACTTTCCGGAGGGATCGTCGTTGATGGACCAAGCAGTCGCCCGACGCCGGGGTGACTGCCACCCCCACAGGAGGAAATCCCCATGTCCGACAACAGCCACGATATTTCGACCCTCAACAGCCTGATCGCGACGACGATCGACAGCGCCGATGGCTATACCGAAGCCGCCAAGGACAGCGAGAACAGCCGCTTCACTGCCCTGTTCACCAGCCGTGCTGGCGAACGGCGCGCCATTGCCACTCGCTTGCAGCAGCAGGTCGCAGCGCTCGGCGGCAACCCGGAAGATGACGGCACTCTGCTGGCAGGCGCCCATCGCATGTTCCTTAACCTCAAGTCGGTCGTGACGGGCAATGATGACAAGGCGATCATCAACGAAGTCGAAGCTGGCGAAGATCATATCAAAGCCAAGTTCGAGGATGCGCTGGAAGACAGAAAGCTGAGCCCAGCCGTACGCGACCTGGTCGAAACCAGCTATATGTCGGTCAAGGCCGGCCATGATGAGATGCGCGACATCAAACATTCGATGCAGCATTGATGCTGGGGCGGCGGGGGCAACCTCGCCGCCTTTTTCGTTACCGGAGACCTGGACCGGGACAATGTCCGCCCGTCAGCGGGCGAACCTGAAAATTTTGAACTTTGACCTTGCCGTAGCGATGTCGATCGCCATATTGTGCAGTGCAGCATAATCCGCCGCCGATTATCATGGCCAGCTTGGCCACTCTTCAAGGCCGGAGGTCATTTCATGAGAAAATTGTCCGCGAATATCGCCCAGTTGGTGGCCATGCGCGCCGCCGCAGGTCCGACAATGGAGGCAAACCAGCCGAGCCGATTGCAGGAGGTTGAATCCTTTGGCACCAATCCCGGCGCATTGAAGGCGAAATGCTACGTCCCCGCGCAAGTCGCTCAAAAGCCGGCACTGGTCGTCGTCCTGCATGGCTGCACCCAGACTGCGGACGGCTATGATCATGGTGCTGGATGGTCACAGCTTGCCGATGATCATGGCTTCATCCTGCTATTTCCAGAACAGCAGCGCTCCAACAATCCCAATCTCTGCTTCAACTGGTTTTCCCGCGCGGATAATGTCCGCGACCGTGGCGAAACATTGTCGATCCGCCAGATGATCGGAACCATGATCGACGCCCATGGGATCGACACATCGCGCATATTCATCACTGGCCTGTCAGCTGGGGGCGCGATGACCTCGATATTGCTGGCGAGCTATCCGGAATTATTCGCTGGGGGCGCGATCATAGCCGGGCTGCCCTTTGGCGCGGCCTCCAATGTTCAGCAGGCGCTGGAAGCGATGCGCGCGCCTGACACGCTCTCTGGCGACCAGCTTGGTGATCGCGTACGAAGCGCATCCGATCACGCCGGTCCCTGGCCGCGCATTGCGATCTGGCATGGCGCGGCTGACCAAACCGTCAAGAGCAGCAATGCCGACGCAATCCTGGCCCAATGGCTCTCGGTCCACGAACTGGACGAAGCGCCGAACTCGACTGAGGATATTTCCGGTCATCGCTATCGCATCTGGCACGACGCAAAGGGTCGCGCTCTGATCGAGGATTATCGCATCACGGGTATGGGCCATGGCACGCCGCTTGCCACCACCGGCAATGACGCATGCGGAACACCGATGCCGCACATGCTGGAAGCCGGTATCTCCTCCACACGACGGATCGCGGCGTCATGGGGCCTTCTGAACGATCAAAAGGTCGTACAACGCCCCAAACCAATGGATCGAGCGACAGTAGAAACGCCAAATTCACTTTCGACGGCCAAAACAGGACTTGAAACCCTATCGTCGGTCAAACCGGCACGAGCCGCCGCGAATAAGGGCAGCGTTCAGAAGATTATCGAGGATGCGCTGCGGTCGGCAGGTTTGATGCGCTAGGGTCAACAACACAACAGACAGCTGTAAAAGCTCTGGTGGGTGATCTGCTTAGCGTGTGATTGAGATGTTTTTCGGGACAATAGGCAGTGAGGCTGGTTTTGCCAGCGGAACTGCGTAATCCACGAGCTGTATCCATCGCCCGCCAAGGCAATATCTACCCCTTTTCGTGCCGCATGTTGCGGTTCAGCCAGATTGCGCGTTGCGCTGAACTTCAGTTTGATCACACCTGGTTGAGAACTGCGCCCACCTGCCTATTCAAGCCGCGCGGGCCAGTTCTTTGTCCGATTTTTGTGGCCTTGCCCTGCGTATGAACTTAAACATTCAACGCAGCTCATATCAGAAAATGTTCTGGATGCTGATCGGCAAGGTTGGGGATGGAGAGCGATCTGACCGTTTCGTCATTGCCCGACACAATGACAGGGCCGGGATTTGACAACCCGCAGCGCGCCAGAGCGCGAGAGTTGTTCAGGCGGGTGATCAACGAACATGCCGATACGCTTTCCAACTCTTCGTCGATCGCAGACAGAGTTGAGCAATGGATTTGCAACGCTCCCCTGCCGCATCGACCCATTACCGAAAGCGTCCTTTCAAAGGAATTTGGTGTTGGTCGCAGGATTGTGCGGCAGACCAGTCGCATATTGCAGCAACGCGGTGTCCTTGCTCCGCGCCGCGGTGGGAACGGCCTGGGCGGGCTTTGGGTCACAGCGCCGAGTTTGGGGGAAACGGTTGCAAAGGCTGCCGACGAACTGCGCCTTGATCAGGCCCATAATGTCCTGAACGAAGCAGCGCATTGGCTTGCTCCATCACTGGCCAGCCGGAACGATGCCCTTTCCGAGATGGTGCGTTCGTTACTGCGCTTTCAGGGGGTTAGGGATGCAATGCCGGCGCCCGACCGGAGCGACAATCTTGCCGAATGGCTTGCCAATCTTCTGCTTGGAAGAATTTCCGTATCGCAGGACCGGGACATTTTCCTGGGATCACTTTCCGACATCAGCAGCGACTATGGCGTAAGCCTTGAGGTGGCGGTCGAAGCTGTACGTATACTTGCCGATGCCCGGATCGTGAAGGTCCGCCGCGGCAGAGCGGGAGGCGTTTTTGCCAGCGCGTCGGGAACAGGATGCGCGCTGCATGTCGCCAATGCGTATTTAGCCACACAGCGTGTTTCCACTGCCGATTGCCGGGAGGTGCTTGACCAGATCAATACCGGCATGATCGAACTTGCGCGGCAAAGGCGCACATTGGAGGGGCTGAACCGTATCCGGTACGCGTTCGTTCAGATGCAGCAGGCCAACAATGGTACCGCCCTTGGCACAGCCTGGTACAGCTTCATTCGGGAAATTGCCGACATTGCAGCCAATCCCCTGATGCATTTCATGGCCAGGGCGCTCGCGTCTTCCATTCTAATGCGCCGGACTCGCAGCGCCGCACTGCCCGACGACGCTGCGCGCGAACTATTGTCGGCAAGCGTCCAGATTCTGGATCATCTGGACGATGCCTGTCAGGCCCCGATCGTAGCGGCACAATCTCGCTGCCAGAAGGCGCTGGAGAATTATTGGTAGGACCGCCGGACCCTGCTCATTCCACGTTCGTACGGTGCCTGGTCCTGGCCACCGCGTCACGCCACCCCGCAATCAGCCGCGCGCGTTCGGCGGCTGCCAGCGCGGGTTCGAACACCGCATCCCTGTTTGACGAAGATGGCGTGTCGGCCAGCGACGGCCAAATTCCGGCGGCTGTGCCAGCAAGAAAGGCCGCGCCAAGCGCTGTGGATTCGACATTGTCCGGGCGCCGGACCGGCGTTGCCAGCACATCGGCCAGAAACTGGCAGAGCCATGCGTTATGCGCCATGCCGCCATCGATCCGGATCAGATCGGCACAAAGCCCGGTATCTTCGCGCATCGTGTCGATCAGTTCTTCGCTTTGATACGCGACCGCCTCCAGCATCGCTCTGGCCACATGCGCCGCGCCCGTGCCCAAAGTCATGCCGCACAGGACAGCGCGGGCCTGCGAGTCCCAGTGCGGCGTACCCAACCCCGCGAACGCAGGGACAAGATAGACCCCGCCATTATCCGGAATAGTGCGGGCAAGTGTTTCGGTTTCAGCGGCCGAGGCGATGATGCCGAGCCGGTCGCGCAGCCATTGCACGCCCGCCCCTGCCACGAATATGGACCCTTCCAGCGCATAGCAGGTCTGCCCCCCGACACGGTAGGCGACGGTAGAAAGGAGCCGATGACGCGATCGGCTGATCGTGTCGCCAGTGTGCATCAGGCCAAAGGCGCCGGTGCCATAAGTGATCTTGACCTGACCGGCTTTCAGACATCCCTGCCCGATCAGCGCGGCCTGCTGGTCGCCGGCCATGCCCGTAATCGGCAACGCCCGTCCTAGGACAGCTGCGTCGACGGTACCGAACAGGGCGTCATTGTCCATCACTTGTGGCAGCATAGTGCGGGATATGCCGAACAACGCGCAAAGTTCGTCCGACCAATCCATCCGCTCAATATCGAAGAGCAGGGTGCGCGCGGCGTTGCTGGGATCGGTTGCGTGAACGCGGCCATCCGTCAGCCGCCACAACAAATAGGTGTCGATCGTCCCGAAGGCCAATTTGCCCGCCTCTGCGTCGCCCCGCAAACCCGGCATGGTATCGAGAAGCCAGGCCAGTTTGCTGGCCGAGAAGTAGGAATCAAGCAGAAGGCCGCTGCGCGCCGATACTTCCGTTTCCACGCCTTCCCCGATCAGGCGTTCGCATAAAGCCGCGCCACGCCGGTCCTGCCAGACGATCGCGGGATGAACGGCCCTGCCGGTCTCCCGGTCCCACACCACAAAGGTTTCCCGCTGGTTGGTGATCCCGATGGCGACAACGTCAATTCCAGCTTCTGTGGCCTGCGAAAGAGCCTGCCGCGCGGTTGCCACCACATCGCGCCAGATCGTCTCCGGATCATGCTCCACCCAGCCGGTCCGGGGATAGGATTGGTGCAATTCGACCTGCGCTCGCGCTACAATTGCGCCATCTTGGCCCACAATCAGCGCGCGGGTCGACGTCGTGCCCTGATCGATTGCCAGCACCGCCTTCATCATGACGCTCCCATTTTGGTGCCCAGGTAGGATTCCAGGCTTGCCACCTGCACGGCGGAAAGATGCAGGCCCAGCTTGCTGCGCCGCCAGAGTATGTCGTCAGCCTTTCGCGCCCATTCCTGCGCGATCAGATAATCGACCTCGCATGCGGTCAGGCCATGGCCAAAGTGAACGCCGCAATCCTGCAAACCCTGCGCGCCGCCCAGCACGAGCCAGGCGCGCCTGCCATAAGAGGCGATGAGCCGCTCCGCCCAGCCGCGCTGGAGGAAGGGATAGTGCGCGATGAGTTCCTCCACCAGCTTGGCAGCCCCGTCCATCGGGAAGTCGCCGCCGGGAAGGGCCACGCTGTCGGTCCAGCCGGGGCCTGCCAGTTCCGGTATCCGACTGGCCAGGAGGTCGATCGCCGACTGCGCGAGATGGCGGTAGGTGGTAAGCTTGCCACCGAACACGCTGAGCAAAGGCGCGCCCTCGATCGCCTCCGACAGATCGAGCCGATAACCGCGCGTCGCCGCTTCCGGCCGGCCCGATCCGTCATCGATCAGCGGGCGAACACCAGCAAAGCTCCACACTATGTCGGCGGGCGTGATCTGCTTGCGGAAATAGCCGTTCGCGCCCTCGCAGAGATAGGCGATCTCGGCGGCATCGGGCCTGATGTCGGTCAGTGAACCGCTGTGGTCGGCATCGGTCGTGCCGATCATGGTGAAGTCCTGCTCGTAGGGAATGGCAAAGAAGATGCGTCCGTCGGGGAGCTGGAAGAAATAGGAAAAATCATGGTCGAACAAGCGGGATACGACGATGTGCGAACCGCGGACCAGCCGCATGCGCTGGCTGCCACGCTGGCCGGCGAGGTCAAGCACGTCAAGCACAGCCGGCCCGCCGGCGTTGACCACGGCGCGCGCCGCATATTGCGTGCCATTGCCTGCGCGGATGCGCCAGACGCCCTGCGCCCGCTCAAGACCGGCAACAGGCGTATGCGGCAGGACGGTTGCCCCTCGATCAGCCGCATCGCGCAGGTTAAGCACGACCATGCGGGCATCGTCGACCCAGCAATCCGAATAGGCAAAGGCGGTGCGGAAACCATGTTTCAGCGGCTTTCCAGCCTCATGTGTCCGCAGGTCAAGCGTACTGGTCGGCGGCAGCTTTCGGCGGCCGCCAATATGGTCGTAAAGGAACAGACCAAGCCTTAGCAGCCATCGCGGGCGCAGGCCCGAACGGTGCGGCAAAACGAAGCGCATCGGTCGAACCGCGTGCGGGGCGATCTTCCACAGGCGCTCTCGCTCCGCCAGCGATTCCCGTACCAGCGCAAATTCGAAATGCTCAAGATAGCGCAGACCGCCATGAATGAGCTTGGTCGATGCCGAAGAGGTACCGCGGGCTATATCCCCTGCCTCCATGACAAGGACGCTCAGGCCTCGGCCCGCGGCATCGCGCGCGATCCCCGCGCCATTGATGCCAGCGCCAATGACCAGAATATCGTATATCGCAGGCATGCCGTGCGGAGGGTTGGCTGGGGGCATTTCCGGGTCTGTCGCTGAATCTGGCATCAAATCATGTCCCGAACGTCCAGAAAGGGCGGCGTTGCAAGGCTGCCGCGCGGTACAGGGCATGGCTCCTGATACGGCATGCTGATCACGCCGGGTCTGTCGCGATGACCCGAACGCCCATTTCGGCACAGATTTGTGCAAGGCGCGGATCGGTGATCCGGTCGGTTACGAAGGTATCGACATCGTTCATCGTCGCGAAGCGCACCGGCGCGTGGCGAGAAAGCTTCGAGGAATCCGCGACAAGGACAACATGACGGGCATGCGCGACGATCGATTGCGAAACCTTGATCTCGTCTATGTCGAAATCGAGCAGATTGCCATCCGCATCGAGCGCGCTCGCACCGATTACCGCATAATCCACCTTGAAAGCGCCGAGGAAATCGACCGTGAGCGGACCTACAACAGCGCGGTCCTCCGCCCGCAGCCGACCGCCCGCCACGATGACCTCTATCCCCCGTGCATCGGCAAGTATTTCGGCGACATTGAGGTTGTTGGTGACGACCATCAACCGTTGGCGCTGGGCCAGGAAGGTGGCAACCGCTTCCACGGTGGTGCCGATATTGATGAAGAGCGACACACCGTCCGGCACCAGATCCGCTGCGGCTTTGCCAATCCGGCCTTTCGCGTCGGCTGCCATGGCCTGACGCGAATGATAGCCGATATTGTCGAGCCGCGATCGCAGCATGGCTCCGCCCCGCACGCGTGAAACCGCGCCCTGCTCGTCCAGCTGGCGTAAGTCCCCACGGATCGTCTGTGGCGTTACGCCCAACAACTGCGCCAGATCCTCCACCTTGGCATGCCCGGCGCCACCAAGATGCTCGACCAGTCGCACTTGCCGCACTGCCGCCAGGTCGCGTGAGGCGTTTTCGTCTGATTTGGGTCGTTGAACCATGCCATCCCGCATAGACATAATCGTCGTGGAGGCCAAACCCGACGGATGCGGCGCTTTGGTCAAAGGACTTCATAGAAGCGCACAATGACTTGGCGAAGCTGGCCGCCAAGCACTACCGGCTCGATCGTCGAGGTGAAGACCGACTTGTTAAGCCATTCATGGTTGCCGAGCGGAGCGGTGAAAACGGGGTTCGCCCGTGCATAAGCGATACGCTGGCCGTCTGCCGCGCACGCAAGGCCCAGGTTGCGTACATGGATCAGAGCCTCGTCATGCGTGCGGATGAAATAATCGGCGACAATCTCCGTACATCCATCCTTGCGGATCAGTTGCCAGTCTGCCCCGCCGGGAACGACTGCCCCGCTCAAGGCCGGACCGCTGACTGTGCCGCCCAGCAGAGCGATTCTGTTCCCGGTGCCATGCGGCCCTTCGCCGGCCGGTTCGCTCGGCCCTAGATCAACGCGTTCCTCGAAAACGAACCGCAGTTGCGGCGCGCCGGTGGATGCTGCCGCCGCTTCCGCTGCATCGGTCAGGAGCATGGAGGCGGCGAGAGCCGCAACAAAGCGCCTCATGTCACACTCCGATCGGTTGGGTGGCGACGAGAAGCCAAGTAACGAATAGCCCCGACACAAGGGCGCCCGGCACGACCGAACCATGGCTGCGCTGCGACACGGCGCCGAACAGGCCGACAAAAGCCAGAATCACCGCAAAGCCGATCGCCGAAATCACGCGCAGTCCCTCTCCAGGCATAAGCAGGTGACCCGTGGCCGCCAGCACGCCATATTGGGCAACGAGGAAAAGGGCGAACCCGCCAGCCAGCGCAGCCATGGCACGGGCCACCGCGCCGCCCATGCTGCCGACATCAAGCGGCGAAACGGCCTGTATCAGTTGCAGCGAGCAGAGACAGCTCATCACGAAGAAGGGCGCATAAAGAAGGAAATCGCGCGCGCGCTCCAGCGAGATCGGACGGATGGTGATGAACCACCAGGAAGGATTGACGTGAAGCTGCTGGTCCGCCCCCAGCACCAGCAGGTAAGCGGGCAACAGAATGATCGCGGCAAGCGCCAATGCACGCGGCACCTCACGCATGCCCAGACCCCCGGCCTTGCGCCGCAGCATGAATAGGGAGATCAAAGCGCTGAGCAGGGCCCAACCTGCAAACTGGTTTGTGAATGTCTGCCGGAAAAGGGCGTTCTGGCCGAGCAAGGCTTCGGTCGCCATGCAGGCCGGAATGAACAGCAAAGCGGGGAGAAGCGCTATGGCGACAAGTTTGGCGATCGGCCTGGCCCCCGATGGCGGCGGGGCCGGATTCTGCTTGGGCGCGGACCTTGTGGCGAAAAAAGTTGCCGAAGCCGCGATCAATCCGGCTATCAGCAGGGGCACTGCCATGAGCGCCACGAAATTACCCGCCTCCCGCCACGGCCAGACCTGATCCGTGACGTCAAGCGCCCTGCCCCCGTCCAATGTGCGACTGAACCAGTCGAGCGCAGGGGTGATGCCGGCGGACGACTGGTGCAACCATGCATGGGTCACGGCGGGCGTCAGCAGCATGCGGGCGTTGCCATCTGCGATCCGACCGTAGAGGCGCCCCGGTACGATCGGTTCGGTACTGCCGAACAGGTCGCGCAGCTTCTTGACCGCGCCGGTCGCCAGTGGCGATTCAGGCCCCCACATGAAGCCGCCAAATTCGTCGCGCGTCCCGAAAACGACCAGCAAGTTTTTCGGGAAAGCCCGTGTGCCCTCTGGCGCAAAGGGCGCCCCAACGCTTGAGCCTTCCAGCACGAGCGAACGATAGCCGTCGGGCATCGCTTTGGCCGCGCTGAGCACGGTCCACCCGCCCATGCTGTGTCCCTCCAGCCCGATATTGCGGCGATCGACGAAAGGCAGGCTGTGAAGATAGGCGAGCGCATCCGGGCCGCCAAAACCATCGGCGAAGGCGACGGGGTCGCTGCCGCCATGTCCGCGCTGGTCGGGCGCCAGCACGACATAGCCTCTGCGGGCATATTCAGTTGCAAAGTTGGCCTGCATCTCCGCGCTGTTGAGATAACCATGGACGGCAAGGATGGCAGGTGCGGGCTTCGCACTTGTCGCTGCGCGCGGCCGGAACAGCAATGCTCGCATTTGCGCGCCGCTTGCGCCCCGGAAATGGACCTCCGAAACAGTCACGCCGTCGCCGGTCTGGATCGCTGAAGCGAGGAAGAGCCCGGCAATGGCGACGAGACTGGCGATCAGGGCGACAAGCAGCCCCGGATTGGCCCTGTACGGCATCATCAGAATTTCGCCTGAAAATCGATGCCGTAGCGGCGCGGATAGGGGACAGTCCCGAACCGCAGGAAGGTGTTCGTTTCGATACCGACGCCAACCAGCGTGTCGTTTCCGGTCAGATTCTTGCCCCACAGCCCGACTTCATATTGCCCGTCGTCAAAGGAAACGCCGATCCGCGCATTATATTCTTCGAATCCCGGCGTACGGCCAAGGCTGAAGGGAAAGACCTTGTCGTTATAGGCCGTGAAGAACTGAGAGCTTTTGTGGACCATGTCGCCATGGAGCGTCAGTTCGGCCGAAGCGCTGAGCGGAATCCTGTAGTCTGCCGCGGCGCTCATCGAGAATTTGGGCGCTTCGATCATGCGATTGCCGGCAAGGTCCGTACCGTTGAGTATCAGGCTCGTATATTTCGCGTCGAGCAATCCAAGTCCGGTCGATAGCCGCAACTGTGGCGTGATGCTGGCAGTGATTTCCGCCTCTATGCCATTGATCCGGGATTTGCCCGCATTGACCAGCGCCTGGTTGATCACCGAAATCGAATCGATGAACTGCTGATCCTTGAACTGATAGTGGAATGCAGACAGGTTCAATGTCACGCGCCGGTCGAACAACCGGCTCTTGATCCCGGCTTCATAGGCGTCGAGAAATTCGGGCTTGGCGGTCGTCAGGTCACCTGGGAACACAACCGCACCCCCGTTAAAGCCGCCGCTGCGATAACCTCGCGCATATTGGACGAACGCCATGAAATCGGACGATGCCTTGTATCGCAGGCCCAACCGGCCACTGGGCTGGGTCTCGGTATAATCGACATTGGTCGTCGGAATGCCAAGGCCGGGAATGTTCACGACCGACTGGAAATTGCGCATTTTCGCCTTGTCATGCGTCACTCGGACACCGCCATAGAGGCTAAATGTCGGCGAGAAGTTGAAGCTACCGTCCATATATGCGGCATAGGAGGTCCGCGTCTGACGATAGGTTTGCCGCGCGTCGAAGCCTCCGTCGAACTGCGACACATGGAACAGGTTGTCGAGCGTATCGCGGAAATAATAAAGGCCCGCGATCAGGTTAAACGGTCCGTCAAACTGCGTCGCAAGACGAAGATCTTGTGAATATTCCTTTGTCCTTGCCTCGAAATCCAGAGCCAACAGATTGGCGGCACTGCCGTCACCGTCAACTTCGTTGAGGAAATAGCCCTTAAGGTAGGAGGAGATGGACGTCAGCGCGACATTGCCCAGATCCTTGTTGAGCGTGAGACTGACGCCATCGCCGCGTACCCGGATGCGACCGTCCCGGTCATAATAGCCCTCGCGCGGGCCGAGCAGTTCGCCGGTATTGGGGTCACGGCGCGGGTCAAATCCGAATGCATTGGTGTTGCCTGGCAGATATCCCGTGACGTTGGTGCCGACGGCTTCGGGTGCGCTACGGGTGAAACTGTAGCGCAGGGTTGCGTCGAAGCCCGCATCATCCTTGTATTTAAGCGCGGTGCGGATCGCGACCTTGTTGAAGTTCGACTTGTCACGTCCTCCTGGCAACAGATTCTTGACGAAACCGTCGCTGTCGCTGGTATTGAAAGAGACGCGCAAGGCGAGACGATCTTCGACAAGTTGGGTATTGGCCGCGCCCTGCAGGCCAACATAGCTATAATTGCCAAGCTCGGCCGAAATGAAGCCCGAATTGTCGAATTGCGGCGCCCGGGTGATATAGCTGACAGCGCCACCCACGGTTTCCTTGCCGAACAACGTGCCCTGGGGACCGCGCAGCACCTCTACCCGGTCCATATCGAACAGTTGCGCGCCACCGAGGAAGGAAGCGCGGACGAAAACTTCGTCGTAGAAAATGCCAGTGGGCGAGGAAGCGTTAAGGTCGAATGCCGACTGGGCGATGCCGCGGACCGAGAATTTGGGCTGGTCCTCATTGCCCAGCACGCTGACCGAGAGATTGGGTGTCTGTCGGGCGATTTCGGTGCCGCTGCGCATCTGTAGCGTGCCGAGCGAAGATCCGGCGACCGCAGTGATCGAGATGGGAACGTCCTGCACGCTCTGTGCCCGCTTCTGGGCCGTGACGATAATCTCGTTGGGATCGCTCACGACCGCGTTAGCCGCCGACTGATCCTGCGCCGAAGCGGGAACTGCGAACGCGGCGGCAAGGCTGGTGGAGATGAGCAGGCTCAGATGACTGGTGCGCAAGATGATTCCCTCCCGAAAAGCCGCATCTCTCTGACGGGATGACGGCATGTTTTCTTCGCTCTTTTTCGCTGCTTTTCGTTTCCGAAAATAGCGGGCTATTTGAATCGCGGCTGACGATCAGGCCGCTTGCCGATCGGGGGGACTTGCTTGCCGCTGCGTGCCAGTGCGGCGGTGGAACCAACCTTGCGGCCATACGCTGATAGCGCGGAGGTAATGCATGCCCGCACGCGCATATTGGCAGGGTCAAATCAAGCTGGCGCTGGTTTCGATTCCGGTCGAAATCTATCCTGCCACCAAGTCTGGACCGGCCATATCCTTCCGCCAGATCCACGAACCCAGCGGCAAGCCGATCCATTACGACAAGGTGGTCAGCGGCATCGGTCCGGTCGATCGCGACGAAATCTTCAAAGGATATGAGATTTCCAAGGGCAATTACGTCCTGTTGGATCAGGAAGAGATTGAGTCGGTGAAGATCGAGAGTCGCAAGACTCTGGACCTCGTTCAATTTGTCGACGCCGATGCGATTGATGTGCTTTACTATGAAAAGCCCTATTTCGTGGTCCCCGCCGACGATCTGGCGGAGGAAGCCTATACTGTGCTGCGCGATGCGCTGCGGCAGACGAAGAAAGTCGGCCTGGGGCAGTTATCCGTGCGTGGGCGCGAACAACTGGTGTCGCTCAAGCCCTGCGGACGCGGGTTGGTGCTGGAAGTGCTGCGCTATGCCGATGAAGTCAACAAGGCCCAGAGCTATTTTCGCGGACTCCCTGGCGATGAGGCTGACCCGGAGATGCTCGACCTGGCCGTTAGCATCATCGAGAAGCGCACAGCCCCCTTCGAGCCGGAGGAGTTTCACGACCGCTATGTCGATGCGCTTCACCGTCTGATCGACAAGAAAAAGAAGGCGAAGGGCAAGCGGATCATCGAGGATGTCGACGATGAACCGGCCGGGGCCAAGGCAGGCAATGTCATCGACCTGATGGCCGCACTGAAAAAATCCGCTGGATCGGGCAAGAGCGCGACCACAAAAAGCACCGCCGCCAAGGCCAAGCCCAAAAAAGCCGCAGCGTCAAAACGCAAGAGCGCGTGATGGAACTGAACCCCGTCACGCCCCTCCATCTGATCGATGGCCCCGTGCTGCTACGGCTGGGTGCTGCGGCGGTGCTGGGCCTGTTGCTGGGCATGGACCGGGAATTGCGTGGCCATGCAGCGGGCATGCGGACCCACGGCCTTATCTGCTTTACCGCGGCGCTAATGACCGTGTGCGCCATCGCCCTGCATCTCCAGTTGCAAGGCGGGGGCAATATCGACCCGTTGCGCGTGTTCGAGGCAGCGGCCGCCTTTACCGCCATCATCGCGGCCGGGCTGATCGTATTCAGCAAGGGCGAGGTCCGCAACCTGACGACCGCAGCGCATATCTGGCTGGCGGCGGTTATCGGCATCGCCTGCGGCGCGGCGCTCTGGCCGCTGGTCGTCAGCGCGACGATCGTGGCGATCATCATGCTCACCGTCCTGGGCTTTGTCGAACGCCGCTGGCTCGATCCGCTGGATCGGACGAAATGATGGCCAGAAAGGATGCCCTTTCCACCTACAATGCCAAGCGGGATTTCGACCGCACGCGCGAACCCAAGGGCAAGGTGGCGAAAACAGGCGGCAACAGCTTCGTCGTGCAGAAACATGCCGCGACCCGCCTGCATTGGGATTTTCGGCTGGAAATGGACGGGGTGCTCAAAAGCTGGGCCGTAACGCGAGGGCCAAGCATCGACCCGGCCGACAAAAGGCTGGCCGTGCGGACGGAGGATCACCCGCTGGATTATGGCACGTTCGAAGGCTTGATCCCCAAGGGCGAATATGGCGGCGGCACGGTAATGTTGTGGGATCGCGGCACCTGGGAACCGATCGCAGGAAAGAGCGCTGCCGATATAGAGGATGGGCACCTGCATTTCATTCTGCATGGGGAGCGGATGAAGGGCGAGTGGCTGTTGGTGCGGATGAAAGGGCGTCCCAAGGAGAAGCGCGAAAACTGGCTGTTGCGCAAGATTGACGACAAGGAGGCCGGGTCGGGCGATGCGCTGGTCGAACGTGCGCTTACCAGCATAGTGACGGGCCGATCGATGGCGGAGATTGAGGCCGACAAGGCTGGCGAACAGTCCCTTGCCGGGGCGCATGGCAAAGGCTTCGCTGCGAAGATGGCGGCAGCGAAGGATCATACCGCCAAAATAAGCGACAGGCGGAAAACGCGCGCCACGGCCCTGCCCCGCTTCGTGAAGCCACAACTCGCCACGTTGGTGGATGCCGTGCCGACCGGGAACGATTGGCTGCACGAGATCAAATATGATGGCTATCGCGCGCTGATCGCCGCAAGCGGGCAGAAAGTGACGCTTTTTACGCGCAACGGCCTGGACTGGACCGAAAAATTCGCGCCGCTCACGGGTGCGATCGCCGCGCTGGACCTGCCGCCGTGCCTGATAGACGGCGAAGTGGTGGCGCTGGACGGCAATGGCAATCCCGATTTCTCGACATTGCAGCAGACGCTCAAGCGCGGGCATGGGCAGGAGGATGCGACACGGCCGCTGCACCTGTTCGCCTTCGATCTGCTTTCGCTCGATGGGCAAGACCTCAAGGGGCTGCCCACCATCGAGCGCAAGGAGCGGCTGGAAGCGCTGCTGCATCAGGCGGAATCGCCCATCCATGTCTCCGATCATGTTCTGGGGGCCGGAGAAACCTTGTTCCGATCGCTTTGCGAGGCCGGGCAGGAAGGCATCATCTCCAAGCGCGCCGACGCGCCATATCGCAGTTCCCGAACCCGCAGCTGGGTGAAGGTCAAATGCACCCGGCGCCAGGAGTTCGTCCTTGTCGGATGGACCAGGAGCAATGCCAGGGGACGTCCTTTCGCGTCCCTGCTGCTCGCCCAGCATGAGGGGCAAAAGCTGGTCTACAAGGGCAAGGTCGGGACCGGCTTCGATAGTCAGGCGATGGACGAACTGGACAAGGCCATGGCCCGCTTGGCAACCGACACGGCCCCGGTCGACGTGCCCCGCGCGGAGACGCGCGGCGTAAGCTGGATCAAGCCGAAGCTGGTTGCCGAAATCGCCTTCGCCGAATTCACTGCCGATGGTCGCGTCCGTCATGGCAGCTTCCTGGGTCTGCGTGCCGATAAGCCAGCAAAGACGGTGAAACCGGAAAAGCCCGCGCCTGCCCCTGTGCCGAAGAGCGCGATCGACATCAGCAGCCGTGATCGGGTCATCTTCCCCGAAACCGGCCAGACCAAGGGGGAACTGGCGGATTATTATTCCCGCATAGCGCCGCTGATGCTGCCTTTCTCCGCCAACCGGCCCATCAGCCTGGTCCGCTGTCCACAAGGGCGAGCGAAGAAATGCTTCTTTCAGAAGCATGACAGCGGCGCCTTCGGACAGGAAGTCCGACAGATGCCCATTCGCGAGAAAAACGGCGGGTCGGAAGATTATATCTATGTCGACAGCGCGGACGGCCTGCTGGCCTGCGTCCAGATGGGGACGATTGAATTTCACGGCTGGGCCAGCAGAACCGACGATGTGGAGAAGCCCGACCGTATGATCTTCGACCTTGACCCGGACGAAGGACTGGACTTTGACAAGGTGAAGCGAGCGGCCAAGGATATACGCGATCATCTCGCTGACATCGGGCTTGTCTCCTTCGCGATGCTGTCGGGTGGCAAGGGCGTGCATGTCGTCGTACCGCTGACGCCCGGTCACAACTGGGACACGCACAAGGATTTCGCGTCGCGCTTCGCCCAGGCTCTGAGCGCCGCAGAGCCTGACCGCTTCACTGCGACGATGAGCAAGGCGAAGCGAAAGGGCCGCATCTTCATAGACTGGTTGCGAAACCAGCGTGGCAGCACGGCCATCCTCCCCTATTCCGCCCGCGCCCGCCCCGGCGCGCCTGTCGCCATACCGATCGACTGGGAAGAACTGGACAGGATGAAGGACGCCCATCCCTTCTCCATCGATGATCCCGACACCCTGCTGAAGAGGAGCAAAGGCCTCAAAGGCTGGGGATTTGCAGCGCAAGCCCTGCCGGAAATTTGACCTGGCTCCAAAGCAACCGGGCCCAAGGAAGCGCGCTACCTTCGCGGACCATTGCCCGTATCCCGCAACTATGCGTGTTCGGGCGATCGCCGCTCAAGCGGCGAATGGATCGACTTCCTTCTTCCGTCCGCCGTGAAGGTGACGCATATGCCTATGTTATCGCTGCCGGTTCGGGCAGCTTCGATAGAATGAGGCCGCGCGGCCCACAACTGCTGCGCCGCCGTCTTGGAACAGGATTGACTATGGGAAAGATCGCACATTTTCTGGTGTCCGCGGCGATGGTCGCGGGGCTGAGCGCCACGCCAGCGTTCGCCCAGCCCAAGCAGGTGCTCACGCATGAGACGCTGTGGATGATGAAGTCGGTCGGCGCGCCGCTGACCAGCCCGGACGGCAAATGGGTCATCTATTCCCTGCGCGAACCATCCTATGCGAAGGATGAATCCGTCAGCGATCTGTGGATCGTGCCGACCGACGGCAGCGCGGCTCCGCGCAGGATAACGTCGAGCAAGGCGGGAGAGAGTGATCCGGCCTGGGCGCCCGACAGCCGCCGCATCGCCTTTTCTACCAAGCGCGAAGGCGATGATGTCGCGCAGATCTACATCCTCGACCTGGCGGGTGGCGAAGCCCGGCGCGCGACGGACGTGCCGACGGGTGCGGCCAGACCGCAATGGCGACCCGACGGGCAGGCGATCCTGTTTGAAAGCATGGTCTATCCCGGCGCAGTCGACGCGGCGACCAACAAGAAGGCAGCCGATGAGCGCAAGGCGCGCAAATTTTCCATGCGCGTCTATGAACATTTCCCGATCCGCTACTGGAACGAATGGCTGGACGATCGCCGCCCCAGCCTGTGGGTCCAGCCGCTAACCCAGGGCGCGGCAGCGCGTGACATCATCTCCACGACGCAACTGGCGAAAATGGAGGGATTTGGCGGCTCCCCGCGCAATGATGGCGGCGCGAGCCTGTCGCCCATATGGAGTCCCAATGGACAGGAAATCCTGTTCATCGCCACGACGCAGCGGTGGGATGCAGCCCATGCACGGGTCAATTACGGCCTGTACCGCATGTCCGCCGACGGTGGCGAACCGACATTGGCCACGCCGGTCCTGGGCGAATATGGCGATCCCAAATTCACACCCGACGGCAAAAATCTGATCGTCAAATTCAACAGCCAGGGCGATGAAGTATATGATCTGGCCCGACTACATCGCGTTGCGTGGCCCGCTGGCGGCGCTGCAACGCTGCTGACCGGCGCGTTTGATCGCGAAGTGGATGGCTACGCCGTGACGCCTGACAGCCGGACCTTGTTTCTGACCGTGCCTGACGCAGGTCTGGAGCATGTCTATCGCGTGCCGGTTGCCGGTGGAAAACCCGAACTGGCGATCGCGGCCAAGGTCGGCGGCTATACCGCCATAGACATTCCGTCCGATGCCAAATCGACCGAGTTGATTGCCAGCTATGGCAGCGCGGTGAACCCGGCGGAGATTGTCCGCATCGACCCCAAAAGTGGGCGTCATCGCAATCTGACCAACGTCAACACGGCACTTGCCGAAACGATCGACTGGTCCAGCCCCCAGCATTTCTGGTTCACCAGCGACAGGGGACGGCGTATCCACAATATGGTCGTCACGCCGCCCGCATTCGACGCGACGAAAAAATATCCCCTGATGGTGCTGATGCATGGCGGCCCGGCATCGTCCAACGCTGATCAGATTGGTCTGCGCTGGAACTACCATCTTCTGGCCAGCGCCGGTTATGTCGTGCTGCTGACCGACTATACCGGATCAACGGGTTATGGCGAAGCCTTTGCCCGCGCCATCAAGCTCGACCCGTTGCGCGGCCCTGCCAACGAAATCAATCAGGCTGTGGACGAGGCCGGCAAGCGGTACGGCTTTATCGACACCACCAATGCCTGTATCGGCGGCGCGAGCTATGGCGGGCATCTTGCCAACTGGATGGAAGCCACGACCACCCGGTACAAATGTATCGTCAGTCATGCCGGTGAAGTCGATCTGCTGACCCAATGGGGCACCAGCGATTTCAACTATGGGCGCGAAGTGGCCAGCGGCGGCCCGCCCTGGGGCGACAGCAAGGTCTGGCGCGACCAGAGCCCGATCACATATGGCAAGGACTGGAAGACCCCGATGCTGCTGACCGCAGGCGAAAGGGACTATCGCGTGCCGATGTCGAACACGCTGGAAACCTGGTCGACGCTGCAACGGATGCAGGTGCCAAGCCGCCTGCTGATCTTCCCGGACGCATGGCACTGGATCACCAAGCCGGAGGATAGCCGCCAATTCTATCGCGAGGTGCAGGGCTGGCTGGCCCATTATCTGAAAGGTGCGCCTGCGGTGAAGGGCGGGCCGATCACATCCACACCCGCCAGCGCTCCGGCGGCGGAATGATCGGACGGTTATAATATGAAAAAATGCCGGCGGATCATTCGATCCTGCCGGCATTTGTTCGGCCTCAACTCAGCGATCCGACCTTCGGCGCAGCAGCGCATCGGCTGACCAGGCGCCTCCGCCGCGCGCGATGAGGGGCAGCAGGATGGCAATCCAGCTAAGATGCGTCGGCCAGGCGTCGGGATAGACGAAAATTTGGATGACCAACGTCATCGTAAGGAGAGCCAGCGCTGAAAAACGCGTACCCAGCCCCAGCACGAGCAGGATAGAGAAAAGATGTTCCGCCCCGGTGGCCATGGTCGCGGCGATGTCCGGCGGCACCAGCGGCAGCGCATATTCGGTACGAAACAGCTCATATGTGCCGTCCGTGATGGTCAGGATACCCTCTACCTTCGTGCGTCCGGACAGGAAGAATATGGACGCGATGGCCATACGGGCGACGAATAGCAGCAATGCATCCGGCAACATCGCGGCGATGCGCCGAGTGCAACGATCATGGATTGGCACAAGCATCGATCATCTCCAGCAGGGCCGGGACGAAGGCACGCCCCGGCCGCTTCGGTCAGGCCTTGGGCGTCAGCGATCCGTTACCCTTGGGCGTCTTGATCGATGTGCAGGTGCCTGCCTTGACCAGCTTCCAGGCGTTGCCCTGATAGTTGACCTTGGACGTGCCCGCGCAGCTGGTGCCGGGGCCCGCAGCACAGTCGTTCTTGCCGGCGAGCGAGACGCCGTAGCATTTTTCCATCTTCGGCTTTTCCTGGGCATGGGCAGGCATGGCGAGCGCGGCTGCCGAAGCGATGGCGATGCTCGCAGCGAGCGCGGCATGGGTGGTACGCATCATGATGTCCTCTTTGATCCTGGGCCTCTTCACGCGGTCCGGACAGGCCGGACCGCGCGGTGACCGGGGAGGAGGCTGGGGAAAGCCCGTGTCACGTCGGCAAGTTCGTGACAGGCGCAAATCCGGTTACAGACATTTCGCGCGAAAATTTTTCGCGCAAAGCTGTAACCTGGCCACGACTTCCTCCGAACATGCGAATGAGGAGACAGAATGCAGACCACAGAGGAGCATCTGCGTGCGTTGATGATCGATGGGCTGAATGGCGACGCCAAGGCCCATGAAGCATTGCTGCGCCTGCTTGTTCCGCTGCTGCGGGGCTTCTATCGGCGTCGGCTTCGCGGCGCTGACGACGATGTCGAGGATATGGTGCAGGAAACCCTTATTGCCGTTCATACCCGCCGCGCCACCTACGACCGAGAGCGCCCATTCACCGCCTGGCTGTACGCGGTCGCGCGATACAAAATGATCGACCACCTGCGCCGCGTCGGCCGTCTGCGGCCGATCGAGGATTACGATGAATGGCTCACCGCTGCGGATTTCGAGGCGAGCAGCATCGCCCGGCTGGATGTGGACGACCTGTTGCAAGGGCTGCCTGACAAGCAGGCGCGGGCGATCCGCGCCACGCGGATCGAGGGACTGAGCGTCGCCGAGGCGGCAAGCGCGGAGGGTATAGGGGAATCGGACGTAAAGGTTTCGGTACATCGCGGACTGAAGGCGCTGATGGGTCGGGTACAAGGAGCGCTGCGATGAACACGGACGATCTGGTCAGGCATCTGGCCAAGGAAACGCGCCCGGTCGGTCGCAATAGCGTCGCGCGAAGGCTGGCCATCGGCATGGCCGCCGGAGGAACAGGATCGGCCATATTGATCCTGATCGCGCTTGGGATGCGGCCGGATCTGGGCACGGCGATGCAGGGCACATCCTTCTGGATGAAATGGGGCTATACCTTTTCCCTGGCGGTCGCCGCATTGATGACAACCGCGCAACTCGCCCGGCCCGATAGCGGTCGGCTGCGTGGCCTGTGGCTGCTCGTGATCCCGGTCGTCCTGCTGGCGGGCATAGGCTTTCTCGAACTGGCGCGGACTCCGTCGTCCCAATGGCTGGCGATGTGGCTGGGCGAGAGCTGGAAAAGCTGTCCATGGATGGTCCTGTCGCTGTCCGCGCCGATCTTTGCGGGATTGCTCTGGTCCTTCCGCAGGCTCGCCCCTACGCGGCTCAGGGCGGCCGGGGCGGCGGCGGGCCTTTCTGCCGGCGCATTTGCGGCGACCGTCTATTGCCTGCACTGCCCCGAAGTGTCGGCCATCTTCGTTCTGACCTGGTATTCGCTCGGCATCGTGTTGGCGACCCTGCTCGGCATGCTGGTGGGACCAAGGCTGCTGCGCTGGTGAGGCGACACAGCGTTCCAGCAGGAATTTTCGTTCGCTGCTGTAACCAGTCGACCGGCGGGACCGAAAGACAGGAGCCATCGTGGCGCAACCTGCTTTTTTGGAGAATCCCTCATGCTCACTCTCAACACTGGCCTTGGCATCGCCGCTTCCGCTGCCTCCATCGCGATCGTGGCTGCCGCCGCTGCCCCGGCCATCGCGAAGGATAGCGCCGATACGAAGGTCGTGCATTGCTACGGCATCAACAGCTGCAAGGGCACGTCCGATTGCAAGACGGCCAGCAACGAATGCAAGGGGCAGAATGTCTGCAAGGGCCACGGCTTCAAGGCCATGACCGTCAAGGCATGCAAGGCTGCTGGCGGCAGCCTGACCGAACCCCAATAACATTCGAAAGCCCGGCGCTCCCGTCAGCGCCGGGTTCCCTTGCAGCAGGGAGCGTCCTGATGATCCCGTCCTTCTCCGGCTTCGGCCTTGGCCTGCGCACGCCGCACTATGCCGACTTTTTCGACCGCGATGTCGCCGTTGATTTTCTGGAGGTGATCTCCGAAAATTTCATGGTCGATGGTGGTCGGCCCCGGCGGATATTGCGCGACATTCGCGCCCGCTATCCGGTCGCGCTGCACGGCGTGTCGATGTCGATCGGTTCCGCCGACGGCATCGACGGCTTATATCTTAACCGCCTGCGCGCACTCGTCGACGAGATCGAACCGCTGTTCGTGTCTGATCATCTGAGCTGGTCGCGGATCGAGGGGTTCAATTCCCACGACCTCCTGCCCCTGCCCTATACGATGGAAGCGCTCGATATTGTCTGCGCGAACATTCATCGGGCGCAGGATGCGCTGGGCCGCGCCATGTTGATCGAAAACCCGTCATCCTATCTCGATTTCGCGTCGGGCGACATGACTGAGTGGGAATTTCTGAACAGGGTGTGCGCACGAACGGGCTGTGGCCTGCTGCTGGACGTCAACAACGTCTTTGTCAGCGCCAGCAATCACGGCTTCGATCCGATCGCCTATCTGGATGGTGTCCCGCATGATCATGTGCGTCAGGTCCATCTTGCCGGCCATAGCCAGGGCGAACATCTGCTGATCGACACGCATGATCGGCCTGTCCCCCCGTCGGTATGGGACCTTTACGCCCATATCCTGCCACGCCTTGGCCCCGTGGCGACGATGATCGAGCGGGACGATGACATACCGCCTTTGGGGGAGCTGCTCGCGGAACTGGGCACCGCGCGGACGATCGCCGCTGGCGCAGTGAGGGCAGCGGCATGAGCCTTCTCGCACTTCAGCGCGACATGCGCGACTGGCTCGTGCGCGCCGATATGGCTGCCGCTGCGCGTATCCAATCGTCCTGCGAGGCGGGCTTTGCCGTCTATCAGAATAATTACCGGTCCCAGCTCGTCACCTGCCTTGAAAGCAGCTTTGCGCGAACCCGTGCCTGGATTGGCGAGGAGAGGTTTCTGCATGCCGCCGCGCATCATATCGACGATGTGCCGCCAAGCAGCTGGACGCTCGACGCCTATGCGCATGATTTCCCCGTGACGCTGGCAAGGCTCCAACCGCACGATCCGGAAATCGCGGAAATCGCCTGCCTGGAACTGGGGCTGGAAGAATTGTTCATCTCGGCGGACGGCCCGGCGGTCGCGCTGGATCATCTGCACGACCTTGACTGGGAATACGCCTTATTGACGTTCCAGAGGGCAATCGACCTTGTTGACCTCAAGACGAATGCCTTTGCCATCTGGTCCGCTTTGGTTGCCGGGGAAGAGCCGCCAGCGTCCCAATATCTGGGGACGCCTGAAACGGCGCTGTTATGGCGTCAGGACGAACAATGTCGCGTCAGGACCATCGACGCTATGGAGTTGCAGACGTTGCTTGACCTGCGTGGCGGCCTGCCCTTCGGTGCGGCATGTCGAAAGGTGACGGTCCAGCTAGGCGAAGATCGCGGCATAGCGCTTGTCGGCCAGTGGCTGGGGCAATGGCTGGCCGACGGCCTGATTGCTGCGATCACCGCGCAGGACAAGCCCGTCGGTTCCGGCAATCCCCGGCTGGAGGGGCCATGCTGACGGGGCCACGCGATCAAGCCATGCGGCGTATGTGGCGAAAGCTGGCATAGCGGCCCACAATTTCGTGGATCAGTTGTTCGCGCGTATAGCCGGTCACATCACGGGGCTGATCGCCTTGGGGGCTTTGCGCCATCGCGCGATAGTGCAGCTTGTCGCCTTGCTGCGCCTTGCGTGTTTCGGCCCAGGCAAAGCTTGGCGTGCGAAAGCCGCGTAGCTTCACGCTGTATCTGAAGGCACCGCGGTCGCCATGGTTTACGGCGAGCGTCACATGGTCCGGCCCGCGCGATATGTCAGGCGCAAAGCCCGCCGCGCTCATTTCCGCAGCCACGGCATCCAGCGCAGGGGACGCAACATCGTCTATGAAGGCGCGGACTTCCGCTTCCTTGTAGAAATGGACGATATTGGCGAGGCGACGTTGCCAGCCCAGCGTTTCATCTTCGCTGTCTTGCGCGCCGGAAAGGTCGAGCGCGTCCGTGTCGGACTCGGTTTGCAGCGCCCTTAAGAGGCCATAGCAGATGAAGATCATGACAACGGCAAAGGGCAAGGCACTGGCGATGGCGGCGGTCTGCAAAGCGCGCAGCCCGCCCGCCAGCAGCAGCACCGCCGCCACCGTACCGGCGCAGACCGCCCAGAATACGCGCTGCCAGACGGGCGTATTTTCCGCCCCGCCAGACGTGATCATGTCGATCACCAGGGCCCCTGAATCAGCCGACGTTACGAAGAAGGTGATGACCAGCAAGGTCGCGATACCCGACGCCAGCGTCGAAAGCGGCAGTTGCTCCAGCACTTCGAACAGCGCGACGGGAAGGTTGTTGACCACGGTCCGGGCAATGGGCGCGACGCCGCTCATGTCGAGCGAGATGGCTGTATTGCCGAATACGGTCATCCACAGAAAGGTGAAGAGCACCGGCACGAGCAGCACGCCGGTCACGAATTCGCGGATGGAGCGCCCGCGCGAGATGCGGGCGATGAACATGCCGACAAAGGGCGACCAAGCGATCCACCAACCCCAGTAGAACATCGTCCAACTGCCGATCCACGGGTTCGGCTCATAGGCGTACATGCGGAACGTGCGCTGGACCACCGCGCCCAGATAGGCGCCGATATTCTGCACATAGGCCTGTAGAAGGAATACGGTCGATCCGGCGAAGAGCACGAAGAGCAGCAGCGCGATGGCCAGCACGATGTTGAGTTCCGACAAGCGCTTGACGCCCTTGTCGAGCCCGGCCACGACCGACAGCGTGGCCATGCCGGTGATCGCGGCGATGAGTATGAGCTGGACGCTGCTGTTGGTGGGGATGCCGAACAAATGGCTAAAACCTGCGTTGACCTGTAGCACGCCAAGGCCCAGCGACGTCGCCACCCCGAACATCGTGCCCAAGACGGCAAATATGTCGATGGCGTGGCCGACCGGCCCGTAAATATGCCGTCCGATCAGGGGAAACAGCGCCGAACGGATGGTCAGGGGCAGTCCGCGGCGGAACGAGAAATAGGCCAGGGCCAGCCCAACAACGATGTAGATCGCCCAGGCGTGAAGGCCCCAGTGAAAGAAAGTCAGGACCATGGCCTGCCTGGCGGACTCCACGGTTTTGCCTTCGCCCACCGGGGGCAGTGCATAATGCTGCACCGGTTCGGCCACGCCAAAGAAGATCAGGCCGATCCCCATGCCTGCGCTGAACAGCATCGCAAACCATGAAAGATAGCTATATTCCGGTTCGCTGTCGTCGGGCCCCAGCTTGATGTCGCCATAGCGGCTGAGCATCAGGTAGAGCGCGAAGATGAGAAAGCCGGCGACAGAGGCGATGTAGAACCAGCCGAAATCGCGCACGATGAAGCTCTGCACAGAGTTGAACATGTCCCCCGCACGATCGGGGAACAGCGCGCCGAACGCGGCGAAGGCGACGATCAGCACCGCCGAGATATAGAATACCGGCGCATTCACCTGCATCCGGGGCGCAGGCTGCGCGCCGGTCGCGGCCTCTTGCTCGTCCAACATTCTCTACCCCCTGCCTTTCAGCCAATCCTCAGGAACGACTCTACGCCTGATTTGTTTCTGCGCGATATTTTCGCGTGCGCAATGATCCCACTTGCGCCCCTTGTGCGTTTCCTGGCTCAGACGAGTACGCTTCAAAGGACAGGCGCATGACGACAGTCGCACAGGTGATCATAGAAACGCTGCAATCTGCCGGCGTACGCCGCTGCTATGGCGTTCCCGGAGACACGCTCAATCACATCACCGATGCGATCAGGACCAGCGACATACGCTGGGTGCATGTCCGGCATGAGGAAGCGGCAGGCTTTGCGGCGGGCGCCGACGCCATGCTGACCGGCGAACTTGCTGCCTGTGCGGGGTCCTGTGGTCCCGGCAGCCTGCATTTCATCAACGGCCTGTTCGAATCGCACCGCAATCGCGCGCCCGTGATACTGATCGCCAGCCAGATCGTCCGCGACGAGCTTGGCTTTGACTTCCCGCAAGAGGTCGATTTCAAATCGGTCTATGCATCGTGCAGCGTCTTTTGCGAGGAAATCCGCACGCCTGCCCAGGCGCGGCGCATGACCGCGATGGCGGCGCAAGCCGCCCTGGCGAAGCGCGGAGTGGCGGTGCTGATCGTGCCTGCCGACGTGTCGAGCGCCAAAGCGCCTGACGAGCCGCATTTCGCCGTGCACCGCGCCGCGCCGGTCGTGCTGCCTTCCGACGCGGAGCTTGACCGGCTGGCAAGCGCAATCAATGCCGGCAAGCGCGTGGCGATCTATGGCGGGTCAGGATGCGAGATGGCGCATGATGCGGTAGTAGCGCTGGCCAGCCGGTTGCGCGCGCCGGTCGCTCGCACATCGCGCGCCAAGGATTTTCTGGAAGCCGACAATCAGTTCGACGTAGGCATGACCGGCATTTTTGGCAGCGAGTCGGGCTATCACGCCTTGATGTCATGCGACGTGCTGCTGCTCCTTGGTTGCGATTTTGCATGGCGGCAATTCTACCCGGACAAGGCAACCATCCTGCAGGTCGATCTTGACGGCACGCATCTGGGACGCCGCCATCCCGTCGATATCGGGGTGGTTGGCGATATTGGCCCGACGCTTGAAGCCTTGCTGCCGCGCATCACGCCGCGCGAGGATGACAGCTTTGTGAATGAATGCCTGGATCATCATCGCAAGGCGGTGGCGGCGCAGGCAAAGCACGCGACGGAAGGCAAGGGCGGCGCGATCCATCCGCAATATCTGACGGAAATGATCTCCCGTCATGCGGACGCCGATGCGATATTCACGGCGGATGGCGGATCGCCGATGGTGTGGTGCCTGCGCCATATCGCCTCGACCGGGCAAAACCGCACGGTCGTCAGTCTCAGCCACGGCACGATGGCGAATGCCATGCCTCAGGCGCTGGGGGCCAAGGCGGCCTTCCCGGACCGGCAGGTCATTTCCCTGTCGGGCGATGGCGGGATCGCCATGCTGATGGGTGACCTGCTGACCGCCATTCAGGAAAAGCTGCCGATCAAGGTGGTTGTCTACAATAATGGCGCGCTCGACTTCGTGGAGATTGAACAGAAGGTCGAGGGGCTGCTCGACAGCTATACGGAACTGGTCAATCCCGACTTTGCGCGGGTGGCCGAAGCCATCGGTTTTCGCGGATGGCGGGTCGAAAAGGCGCAAGACCTTGAATCGATGGTGCAAGCCTGGCTTGCCGAGCCGGGCCCGGCACTGCTCGATGTCGTGACCGATCGGTTTGAACTGGTGATGCCGCCCAATGTGAAGCCGGGGCAGGTGGCCGGCATGGCGCTCTATTCGGCCAAGGCGGTACTGAACGGACGCGGGCGCGATGTCGTGGGCATCGTGCGGAACCTGCTGTCATGAACAGGCGCCCTGCCCTGGCGGACTCCCTGTTCCGCGACCACGCCCTGTCCCGCAACGCCCTGCTGCTGGCGGGTCTGGTCGGCACGATCGCCGTGACGCTGATAGGCTTGCGCCATCCCCGCGCCTTTTGGCTGCTGCTGCTGTTCGTGCCGCTGCTGGTCGTGGCGCTGATCGACCTATTGCAGACGCACCATTCCCTTCGCCGCAACTATCCCGTTTCGGCGCGGTTCCGCTGGTTCTTTGAATGGCTGCGGCCCTTCCTGCGATCCTACATCGTGGAGAGCGATCTGGATGGACGCCCGTTCAGTCATGACGAGCGCGCGCTCGTCTATGCGCGCGCCAAGGGTGATGTGTCGACCCATCCCTTTGGTACCGAACTGGACGTCTATTCCGAGGAATATGAGTGGCTGGCCCATTCGATAGCGCCATCGCGCCATGCCGAGAAATATACACGCGTCTCTGTTGGAACGGACCAGTGCAGTCGACCCTACAGCGCCGCACGGCTCAATATTTCGGCGATGAGTTTCGGGGCATTGGGCAGCAATGCGATCGAAGCGCTGAACCTGGGTGCCAGGATTGGCGGATTCTATCATGACACGGGCGAGGGCGGACTGTCGCCCTATCATCTCAAACATGGCGGCGACATAGTCTGGGAATTGGGGTCTGGCTATTTTGGCTGCCGCAATGCCAGCGGCAATTTCGATCCGGCTCATTTTCGCGACAAGGCCACCAATGACGCAGTGGTCATGACGGAAATCAAGTTGAGCCAGGGTGCAAAGCCCGGCCATGGCGGTTTGCTGCCAGGCCCGAAGGTGACGGCGGAGATCGCCAGGATTCGCGATATTCCAGAAGGCGAGGACTGCCTGTCGCCACCTTTTCACACTGCCTTTTCGACGCCGCGCGAACTGCTCGCCTTCGCCGCGCAGATGCGCGATCTTTCCGGCGGGAAGCCGGTCGGCATCAAATTATGCGTGGGCTATCCGCATGAATTGTTCGCCGTGGTAAAAGCGATGATCGAGACGGAGATACTGGTCGACTTCATCGTCATTGATGGCGCGGAAGGCGGTACGGGCGCTGCGCCGACCGAATTGTCCGATCGGGTCGGCATGCCGTTGCGCGAAGGGTTGATATTGGCGCGCAACGCGCTTGTGGGCACGAACCTCAAGGACAAGGTGCGCCTTGCCGCATCGGGCAAGGTTAATTCCGGCGCGGCGATCGCGATGAATGCGGCGCTGGGCGCTGACTGGTGCAATGCGGCCCGGTCCTTCATGTTCTCGCTTGGCTGCGTGCAGTCCATGCGCTGCCACACCGATACATGCCCGACAGGGGTAGCCACCCAATCGCCCGCGCGTCAGCGTGCGCTGGTGGTGCCGGAAAAGGCAGAGCGGGTCGCCCGCTTCCAGAGGGCGACGCTCGACGCGCTCCACGACATTGTCGTGGCCGCTGGCCTCAATTCACCGGACGAATTCACCCCCGATGGTCTGCGCCAGCGGATCAACGCGGCGGAGATGCGATCGATCGACGAAATCTATCCGTTCGTGCAACCGGGAGAATTGCTGGACGGCGCACGCGATCCGCGGCTTGCGAACTGGTGGAACGCGGCCGATCCGGCCAGCTTTGCAAGACGGGCGTAATCGCCACAGGGACAAGCCATCCCCGTTACACGGGGTCATCGTCCATGTCCTGAGCCTCACCCACGCCCGCAATGATCATCCCCAGCACGCGCGTCGCCAGTTCCATGTCCTGTTCGCTCAGTTTGGCAAATACCGCCGACCGGATCTCGGACAGGATCGGCTGCACCTGTTCGACGACCTCGATACCGGCGGGCGTTATCTCGATATGGCGTGATCGCTTGTCGGTGGGATTTTCCGTCCGGCGGATCAGACCGTCGGCTTCCAAGGCGTTCAACGTCCGGATCAGCGGCGGCCATTGGATCGCCAGACGGGCCGAGAGCAGCGATGTGGTAACAGGCGGCGGCGCAACACTCAGGACGAAAAGGGTCTGCCATCTGGGCCTGGACTGACCGGTCGCCGCCAGCATCCGGCTTTCGACATGCGTTCCCCAACGCCGCGCCGCGAGCGAGAGCATGCGCGTGAGCCGAAATTCGACATCGTCCCGCGATCCTTCGGGAAAATAGGCGCGATATTGCGGCGTGTTGCTGTCGAACGGGTCGACCGGATTGGAGTCGTCGGTAGCCATATCATTCCCATCGCAATGCGGGGTGCGCTGAATTTTATCCCCCTCAGTCGTTCTTAGCGGCGCTCTTAAGCAACTGCAAAATGCGCGTTTTCCTGCCGATCTGGCCAATGGATGAAGCCGTTGACAATATATGTACCGTGATACATACATTGCTCCAGAGGCCGCAGCAGAAGGCCAGGAGAGGGAAATGATGATGCGATTGAGCACCCAGCACATGCGTGCAAATGTGAGCGGCCGGGCCATTGCCGGGGCACTGATGGCGGCATTGCCGATCGGCGCAGCCGCACAGGATGCCGTGACGGCCTCGCCGCCCGCCACCCGGCAATCGGACGACGTGGTCCCCGCCGATCTCCCCACAACCGACATCGTCGTGACGGGGACGCGCCTTGGGTCCAGCTTCAACGCGCCGACGCCCGTCACCTCGATCGGGGCGGAACGTCTGGATGCGCTGGGCATCACCAATGTCGGCGAAGCGCTGAACCAGCTGCCCAGTTTCCGCGCATCGAGCGGTCCTGCGGCCCAGGCCAATCTGGGCGGCAATATCGGCGCCCGGTTGCTCGATCTGCGAGGACTTGATCCGCAACGCACGCTTGTCCTGGTCGATGGCAAGCGCTTCGTCCCCAGCACCGTGCAGGGTTCGGTCGACACCAACCTCATTCCATCGTCCCTGTTGCGCACTGTCGATGTCGTGACTGGCGGCGCTTCGGCCGCTTATGGTTCGGATGCCGTCGCAGGCGTCGTGAACTTCATCCTTGACCGCAAGAAGGAAGGGCTGGACGGCGAATTTGCCGCCGGCATGTCCCAGCGGGGCGATGACGGCAATCTGTTCGCCAGCCTGTCGGGCGGCATGCGCCTGAGCGATCGCGTCCATATCATCGGCGCAGTGGAATATGAAAAGCTGGAAGGATTGGGCACCTGTACAAGCCGTAGCTGGCGCAACAGCCAGACCCTGATCCTCGGTAACACGCCGGGCGCCGGTGGCCTGCCCGCCAACCTCATCATCGCCGGGGTCAATACATCGACGATGACGCCGGGCGGCCTGATCAACCGATCCTATAATGCAGCTGGTCAGGCGATCGGCACGACGGCTACCGACCCGCTGCGCGGCACGAAGTTCCTTCCCGACGGCACGCCGGGTCAATTCCAATATGGCACGCTGGTCGGCCCGCTCTTCATGCTTGGCGGCGAAGGACAGGGGCGTAACGGCTTCATTTCGGCCCTGCGGCTTAAAGTGCCGCTGGAGCGGGTTTCCAGCTATGGCGCGCTGACGGCGGAACTGACCGATGATGTGACGCTCACCGCCGACATATCCTATGGCCGCGTCAAGGGCACGGTCGACGGCGCGATCTTCCGTGACTTCAATGGCACGTTGCTGGGCCGCATCAAGCGCGACAATCCATTCATTCCCGCCACCGTCGCGTCGGCGATGGACGCCAATGGCGTGGCTTCCTTCATCCTGGGCAAGGCCGCGTTCGACCTTGGCCCTGGCCGTGCAACATCGACCACGGAAACCTATCGCGGCGTTCTAGGCGTAGAGGGGCGACTGAGCGACAGGTGGACGGTCAACGGCTTCTACCAATATGGCCGCACCAACTTCACCCAGCGTGCGACCAACCTCGTCAATCAGGCCAATCTGCTGAAGGCGGTGGATGCGGTACAGTCTGGCGGCCAGACCGTCTGCCGCGTCAATGCCGATGCGATCGCCAGTAATGACGATGCCTCCTGCGTCCCCTTCAACCCCTTTGGCGAAGGGCAATATAGCCAGGCGTCGGTGGGCTACATCACCGGCAACGGCCTGCAACATACCGTCAATGAACAGCATGTCGCAGGCATCGACCTGCGCGGCGAATTGTTCGACCTGCCTGCCGGGCCTGTTACGGTGGCGGTCGGCGCGGAATATCGCCGGGATACGGTCGATGGCACCGCCGACCCCATTTCGGCGGCAAACGGCTTCTATTCGCTCAACGGGTCGGCCCTGTCGGGCGGCGTGACCGTGAAGGAGGTATTTGGCGAGGTCGCCGTGCCGCTGTTGCGCGATTCAGCCTTTGGCTATGCGC
Organism: Sphingobium sp. GW456-12-10-14-TSB1; assembly: GCF_059424385.1. Taxonomy (NCBI): domain Bacteria; kingdom Pseudomonadati; phylum Pseudomonadota; class Alphaproteobacteria; order Sphingomonadales; family Sphingobiaceae; genus Sphingobium; species Sphingobium sp. GW456-12-10-14-TSB1. Next base: position 1,007,596 of record NZ_JBWKZI010000002.1, read on the forward strand.
TCGATCTCAATGGCGCGGCCCGCCGCACCCATTACAGCACGACAGGATCGGTCACGACCTGGAAGGCTGGCCTGGTCTATGAACCGGTAGAAGGCGTCAGGTTGCGCGGCACGCGGTCACGCGACATCCGCGCGCCCAACATCTTTGAACTGTTCGGGCCGCAGACGCTCCGCTCGATCGGCCTGTCCGACCCGCTGAACGGGGGATTGCAGACCAATCCCTTCGTCATAACCGGCTCCAATCCCAATCTTTCCGTTGAAAAGGCGGACAGCTGGACCGGCGGTTTCGTGATCGCGCCGCGCAGCGGCCCGTTCCAGCGGCTGCGTCTGTCGGTCGATTATTATAATATCAAGATGGCCGATGCGATCGGCGCGCTGGGCGCGCAGACGCTGGTCAACCGCTGCGCGCAAGGGGCCACCAATTTCTGCAGCCAGATAACGCGCGACGCCAACAACCAGATTCTTCAGGTTCGCGACGTCATCCTCAATTCCAATGCGCTCAAGACCAGCGGCTATGACATCGAATTCCAATATCGTCAGCCGATCGGATCGTGGGGCGAACTGAATGCGCAACTGATCGCGAACATCACCAAAGAATTGACCACCGTCGATGCCCTGGGCGCGGTGGACCGCGCGGGCCAGACCGGCGTTCGCACCGGGACGATACCGGGCGTGCCCGACTATGTGCTGGACGGCGTCCTCACCTGGACCGTTGGCAAGTTCCAGTTGACCGGCCATGGCCGCTACATTCCGTCGGGAATCTACTGGACCAATTTCGTCGGGCCGGATCAGGATGGCTATGCCGTTACCGCGCCCAACAGCGTCGACAACAACAATGTCCCCAGCCGCTTCTACCTTGACATGACGGCCCGCGTGAATGTCGATACCGGCAATGGCCGGACCTTCCAGCTGTTTGCGACGGTCAACAATCTGCTGGATCGTGATCCGCCCGCAATGCCCGGCCCGTCGGGCGGCACCAACCAGATTCTGTTCGATCCGGTCGGTCGTGCGTTCAAGGTCGGCGCGCGCTTCCACTTCGGTTCATAAGGCGCGGGATCGACAGGAGCCGATATGAGCATGAACGCAACCGATCCGTCACCCCCTGTCGTCATCCATCTGACAGATGTGATCGAACGTCAGCGGATCAATGCGTTCATCATCCGGCTGGTGGCGCTATCCTGGGCGGTCACCTTCCTCGATGGCTTCGACATGCTCGTCATCTCTTTCGTCGCGCCCTATCTGCGCGACGGATTTGGTGCGGACGTGATTTCGCTGGGCGAACTGTTCGCGACGGGCGTGTTCGGGGCGATGCTGGGCGGGATCGCCTTTGGCTGGCTGGGCGACCGTTATGGGCGGCGCCCGATCATCATCGCATCGGTCGTGGCCTTTGGCGCCACCAGCATAGCCATGGCGCTTGCGCCAAACATGCATATGCTCCTCATCCTCCGTTTCCTTAATGGCCTGGCGCTGGGCGGGCTGATGCCGCTTGCCTGGGCGCTGAACATCGAATTCGTGCCCAGCCGCTATCGCGCGACTGTCGTGACCGTCATCATGATGGGCTATACGCTGGGCGGCGTGGTCGCCGGGCCGATGACGGTCTGGCTGGCGCCCGATTATGGCTGGCAATCGGTATTCATGGTGTCGGGCGTGGCGACGCTGCTGCTCGTGCCCATTCTCTTTGCCCTCCTCCCCGAATCCGCTCGCTATCTGGCGGTGAAGGGACGATCGCCCGAAAAGATCGCCAGGTCGCTGAACGCGCTGGCGCCGGGGCTTGGCGCGCGGCCGCAGGATCATTTCACGGTCACCGACGAAGCGGTGGCCTCAACCGGGCAAAGCTTCCGCATCACGACCCTGTTCAAAGGCGACCTGCGCCCGATCACCAGCTTGCTGTGGCTCGCCTATATCGGCAGTTCGATGGCGGTCTATTTCAAGTCGAACTGGGGACCGATCATCTTTGAGGATGTCGGCTTCACCCGGACCCAGGCGGCGATGATCATGTCCGTCAGTTCGATCGGCGGTTCGATCGCGGGGCTGGCGCTCATGCGCTTCACTGACCGCCTGGGTCCGATCGCCATCGCCTTCTATCCCATGCTGGCGGCGCCGCTGCTGCTGGTCATGGGTCTGGCGCCCGTTTCGCTACAGGGGCTGGCCGCCTTCTCCCTGCTCAGCATGGCGATGATCAGCGGCACGCATTTTGGCATGCATTCCATCGCTGGCATCTTCTATCCCAGCGCGATCCGCGCCAATGGCGCTGGATGGGCAACGTCGGTGGCGAAGATCGGCTCGATCTTCGCGCCGCTGCTGGGCGGTTATCTGCTGGCGATGAACATGCAGCCGCGCCTGCTGTTCGTGCTGCTGGCGGCCACACCGCTGCTCTCTGCCGTGTCGCTCGTCCTGCTCGCCCGTGTCGGCAAGCGCCGGGCCGCCCGCAATCCCGTTCCCACCGAAAACACCATCCTTCCGGCGAAAGCCGACCAAGCCTAACAGGAATTATGATCATGGCTCTGACTGCGACCCCCATAACAGCGCGCTTTGGCGCGGAGCTCTCCGGCATCGACGTCGGCAAACCGTTGAGCGACGCCGATTTCGCCGCCATCAAGGACGCGATGAACCAATGGGGCGTATGCGTCATTCGCGGGACCGGGTTCGACAATGCCGCCCACATCGCCTTCAGTCGCCATTTCGGCCATCTGGAAACCGCGCCTGCGGTCAAGAACCGGCCGCGCCGCCACCCGAACACGCCGGAAATATTCGACGCCAGCAACCTCACCCCGGCGGGCGAGATACTGGTCGATGAAAATATGGTGCTGCACAAGAAAGGCGATCGGCTCTGGCATACCGATTCTTCTTTCATGGAACTGCGGTCGGCCTATTCGCTGCTCCTTGCCTATGAAGTGCCCAAGGAAGGCGGCCTTACCTATTTCGCGGACATGCGATCGGCCTATGAGGATCTGCCGGCCGACATCCGGGCGAAGATCGATACGCTGGAAGCCGACCATTCGCTCTGGTATTCGCGACTGCTCGCCGGTTTTCCGATCACGGAGGAAGAAATTGACGGCCGACCCAAAGCGCGCCAGCCCATGATCATGCATCAGGAAGCGACTGGACGTACCGCCATCTATATCGGCAGCCATGCGATGGATGTCGTGGGCCTGCCGCGTGAGGAAGGCCGCGCGCTGATCAAATATCTGATCGAATTCGCCACCCAGCCGCAATATGTGTTCGGCGTCGCCTACGAACCGGGCGACATCGTGATCTGGGACAACCTGACCACCATGCACCGGGGCGGCGATTTCGACATTTATAACGAGCGGCGCGACATGCGGCGTACCACCGTGCGCGAAGGCGAACCGCCCGAACATGCCGATGATCCGTTCACGGCCTATTTCTCCGCCTCGGCACCAAAGAACTGATCCGAAACGATGGTCGACAAGCCCCGGATATTGGTGACACGCAAATGGCCCGAGCCGGTCGAAGCGCTGATCGCGCAGCGCTATGACGCGACATTCAACGATAGCGATGTGGCACTGACGAGCGCGCAACTGGCCGCGGCCATGCGTGACTTCGATGCGATCTGCCCCACCATCACCGATCCGCTGGATGCCAGCATATTGGGCGTGGCGGGGCGACGGGTGCAGATCATCGCCAATTACGGCGCAGGCGTTGATCATATCGATCTCGCGGCGGCGCGGGCGGCGGGCATTGTCGTAACCAATACGCCCGGCGTGCTGACCGACGCGACCGCTGACATCGCCATCACGCTGATGCTGATGACAACGCGCCGCGCAGGCGAAGGCGAACGGGAATTGCGTGCCGAGCAATGGACCGGCTGGCGGCCGACCCATTTGCTTGGGACCAGCTTGCGCGGCAAGACGCTGGGGCTGGTCGGCTTTGGCCGGATCGCGCAGGCGATGGCGGAGCGCGCCCGTTTCGGCTTTGGCATGGACATCGTCTATTTTTCACGGCGGCCGGGCGCGCAGGAAGATGAACAGCGCCTTGGGGCGCGCTTCGTGCCGTCACCGGTCGATCTGGTGGCGCAAAGCGACGTCGTATCGCTGCATATCCCCGGCGGCGCGGAAACCCGCAACATCATCGATGCGGCCATTTTCGCGCACATGGCCCCCCATGCCATATTGATCAACACCGCGCGGGGTGACGTGGTCGACGAAGGCGCGTTGATCGACGCACTGGAAGCAGGGCGGATCGGCGGCGCGGGGCTGGATGTCTTTGCTGGCGAACCCCATGTCTCCCAACGCCTGCGCGATGCGCCCAATACCGTCCTCCTCCCCCATCTGGGCAGCGCAACGCGGGAAACGCGCGAAGCGATGGGCATGCGCGCCCTTGCCAATCTGGACGACTGGCGGGAGGGCCGGACGCCCCGCGATAGCCTGTAATGCCTGTGTCCATTGATAATCTTATCGCGGCGGAACAGTTGCCCGCCTCTTACGCGGCGATAGTCGATCGCTGGTGGCGGCCGCTCGCACAGCAGATCGCGCAGTGGCACAGCTTGGCAGGGCGCACCCTGATCGTCGGGATCAACGGGGCACAGGGCAGTGGAAAATCCACGCTCTGTCGCTTCCTCTGCGCGTCGCTGTTACCTGAACATGGGGTATCGGCGGCGGTGGTTTCGCTCGATGATCTTTACCTGCCCCTGGCGGCGCGCGAGCGGATCGCGCAGGACATACATCCCCTTTTCCGGACGCGCGGGGTGCCGGGGACGCATGATGTCGATGCGGGGATCGCGTTGCTGGATGATATGGCCGCCGGGCGGGAAGCCCTGATCCCGCGGTTCAGCAAGGCGCTGGACGACCGATTGCCGCGGGCCGACTGGACACGCCATGCCGGCAAGGTCGACATTCTGCTGTTCGAAGGCTGGTGCGTGGGCGCTCGGCCACAGGATGCCGACAGCCTGATCAAGCCGCTCAACGCGCTGGAGGCGCAGGAGGACGCCGAAGGCATCTGGCGACGCCATGTGAACATGGCCCTGCAGACTTCCTATGCGCAGCTGTTTTCGCGGATCGACCATCTGGTGATGTTGCAGCCGCCTTCGTTCGATCATGTTCTCGCCAACCGGCTACTTCAGGAACATAAGCTTCGCGCGGCCGCGCCGGATGCGCCAGCTATCATGGATGACGCCGCCGTGGCCCGCTTCGTGAGCCATTATGAGCGTGTGACCCGCCATATGTTCGCCGACCTTCCGGCGCGCGCGGACATATTGTTTCAGCTCGATGCACAACAGAATGTGATGTCCTGCCAGCGCCTTGCCCGCCCATGACTGGCAAATGCTAGACTGCACTCTTGTAACCGGATCGCCCGTAGATGGAGCCGATGACCATGTCGCCTGACAATATCCCTGTCGATGCCATCCGGCCCGGCCTTGAATTCCTCTATGCGGCCAGCGCGCAACTGGCCGATCCGATACAGATTGGCCCGACGCCGGACGGCATGCGGCGGATCATACCGATCCTGTCCGGCACGGTCGAGGGGCCAGGCATTCGCGGCCATATCCTGGGCGGTGGAAGCGACTGGCAGCTTCTGCGGCCGGATGGCGTCACGGTCGCGGACGCGACCTATGCGATCGAAACCGATGATGGCGCGGTCATCCAGATCCGCAACAGGGGGCTGCGGCATGGGCCTGCCGATGTCATGGCGCGTCTGGCAGGCGGGGAGCCTGTCGATCCGTCGGGTTATTATTTCCGCACCGTCCCCGAATTCATCGCACCCGTTGGCCCTTATGAATGGCTCAACAGCAGCATCTTCATCTGCTCTGGCGCACGTTACTCCGACTCGATCCGGCTATGGGTCTGGCGCGTCACCTGATCGGTCGACGCGAGGGACCGGACTATTCTTCGGCTGCGCCGAACTCGGACGGAATGCGACGCGCTTGACCGGCGGCGCGTTTTGCCAGCGCTTGCGCCACCCGGTCCAGCAGCTCGGCCTTGCGCCACGGCTTGCCAAGCACATCCAGCCCGCGCCGCAACGGTCCTTCTGCAACCAGTTCCTCATTATAGCCCGTCGTCATGAGAACCGGCATATCCCGATCCTGCGCAGTGATCGCTTCGGCCAGCGCGATGCCATTGAGCGTGCCGGGCATGACCAGGTCGGTAAACAGCAGGTCGATGGGATCGGTCGCGCGAATCCGCTCCCATTCCACCAAAGCAAGGTCGCCATTTTCCACCGCCGTCACGCGGTATCCCGCCTCGACCAGATGCTCCTGGGCAAGGGCGAGTACGTCGGGGCTGTCCTCGACAAGCAGGATGTGTGCGCCGTCCACCTTGGCGCTTTCGCCGACAGGATGCCCCGCCGTGTGAACCGTGGGCAGCGCGTCCGCACCAGCCACCGGAAACAGCATGCGGATCGTCGTGCCCTTCCCCGGCGCGCTGTCAATCTCCAGCCGGCCACGCGATTGCTGGACGAAACCGGAAGCCATGGCGAGCCCCAGGCCGGTGCCCTTGCCGGTCGGCTTGGTCGTGAAAAAGGGCTCGGCGGCGCGCGCGGCGACATGCTCCGGCATCCCCTCCCCCTCGTCGCGCAGCTCAATGACGACATAATCGCCGGATTTCAGCTGCCGCGCCTCTGCATCGCCGTTCAGATGCAGCTTCAAGGTGCAGATCGTCAACAGCCCGCCGCCTGGCATCGCGTCGCGCGCGTTGAGCGCTATGTTGAGGATGGCCATCTCAAACTGTTCGGCATCCAGCACCGCCTTGGGCAGCCCGTGGCGCAGGCTCAGATGAAGCTCGACTGAGCGGCCCAGCGAACTTTCCAGCATGTCGGCAAACCCGACAATGCAGGCATTCACATCGATCGCGCGCGGGTCCAGCCGCGTCTTGCGTGCAAATGCCAGCAATTGCCCGGTCAGCTTGGCGCCACGCTCTGCAGCGCCCTGCGCGCGCGCGAGATAAGCCTGCGCTTTTTCATCCGCGACGCGGCCCGACAATAGTTCCAGATTGCCGGTCACCACTTGCAGAAGATTGTTGAAGTCGTGCGCAAGCCCGGCAGTCAGTTGGCCAATCGATTCCATCTTCTGCGACTGCTGATACGCCTGCTCGCTTTCCTTGCGGCGCGTCACGTCCAACTGGCTGGCGAAGAAATAGAGGAGGTTGCCCGACGTGTCGTAAACCGGGCCAATGAACACCGCGTTCCAGAACGGTGTCCCGTCCCGCTTGTAGTTCAGTATCTCGACGGCGATCGACTCACGCTGGGCGATCGCATCGCGCAGTTCGTCAACCGCGGCACGATCGGTCTGCGCACCTTGGAGAAAACGACAGTTCCGTCCCAGGATCTCGCTCTCTTCATAGCCGGTCAGATCAAGGAACGCCTTGTTCGCGAACACGATCGGATTGTCTGGCTGTGCGGGGTCCGTCAGGATCATCGGCATGCGGGTCATCTCGATCGCCGCGAAAAAGACGTCGCCACGATCATCGAGTCCGGGCCGGGTGATAACACTTTCGCGCCAATGCTGCCGAGCCTTGCGACCAGTGGTATCCTTGCCGTCGTCCTGTAGCGTGTCGCCTGCCGGAATACCCTGGCTCTGTCCTGCGCTTTCGACGTCAAAGCCAGCGTCGTTTTGCCCGTCTTGGTCTTGATTCATGTGTTTCCTCTAGTTGCCAACGCGCACGAGTCCAACCGTGCAACGATTGGCGCGCCATTTGGTTACCAAGGCAATGGAAAGGACCGATCATGGATCAGCGAAGCGGATGCTACCGCGTCGCCGGTATTGCAATCATCCCTGCGTTGAAGGCCGCCGGAGCCCGATCAAGTCCATCATCGTTGCAAGGTGGCGTCCCATTGACGCCCTGCTTGCGTCGGTCTCACGATAATCAGCCGGTTTGCCACGCCGGATGGTCCGAAAGTCCGGATTTCATAAAGCGCTTCGAACGCGGACTTTTCATTGGCTTTCCCTGTCAATATGGCCAGATCGGCTTGACGGGACACAATCTGTGCCACCTCCACAAGACCCGGATCGTTCATTCCGGCGATCACCAGAATACGGTTGCCAAATGGCCCTGGAAAGCTGGCGACATAGGCATAGTCGCGACGCAACATGCGCTCCTTGGACGGGTCGGCCCAATTGGCTTCGAACCGCCGGCCACTCCGGCGATCAACGATCGCGTCTCCGGTCGGCATCAAAGCAAAACCTGATCGATCAAATATCGGCTCGCTGAGGTCGCGCAGATCGCTCAACAGACCGACATAGACGATATTATGCGTCTTGAGCATGTCTGTGGTGAAGCGCGACGATGTGATCGCCCTGGCCTTGGCATCGCCCGTAGCCCGGTTCAGGACCGGCATGATGGACACCAGCGCGGGGGCCATCGCCGCTGGCAGGTCAAACTGGTTGAGATCGACCACTTGGGCACCATCGCGTTTGTGGTTGAGCAGGTAGCGGTCGAGATCTTCGCTGCTGGTGACGAGCGGATCGACCACCTGCCGAACGACCCGGCCGTTTTCGACTTCCCCGAACGCATAACGATCACCCACAATCAGGGCGGTCGGGATCGCCGAATGTGTCAGGGGCTTCCAGAACGCGGACGCCAGCCGAGCATCTCTCGTCAGGTTCAAAGGCCAGAACCAGGCCATCAGCACCGCAAGGAGAATGATTCCAAGGACGCAGATCGCCAGGACAGGCCGCGCCAGCATATTGTAGCGGGTTTGACGCCCGGGTGTTTCTGCGTCGTCAGTCTTGCCGATGGAAGCCTCCGCGACCAGTCCCGCAGCATCGAGATCGATGTCGGACCTGAGTTGGAGGCGATATTCCCCTCGTGGCAGCACGAGATGTTCGCCTTCCCTGTTGGGGGGCAGGTTTTCCAGCTTCTTGCGCAGCCGGTGGATGCTCATCCTGACGGTGGCGTCCTGGCCGAGATGATCGCTTGGCGAAAGCCCGAATACCTCCTGCGCGATCTCGATCTCTTTGGGCGTTCTAGCTGCTAGAGAGGATTCGACGAGGAAGTCGAACAATCGATTTATCTGTACCGATTTTCCCAGACTTCCACTCGTTCGGACCGTTTCGGCGAATGCTCTCAACCGTTCCCGTGCACTGTCATCTGACGACATGGCATCTGACGACATGGCATGGGATCGTGAACGTGGGACGGAATGACGGACCAGGTTGAATTTTCAGCGCTGTGCTCCAAGCAACAATCTTAACATATCTGCGCCCCCTCTGTCCGTAAGTAAACACCCTAGGTCACACATGCCGCCCTATGTTGCGGACGCAGGCGCCAACGCGGCCGCAATCGGACAGTGACGCCTGCTCCGGTTCATTACTCCTCGACCGCTACGGTAACTTCCATGCCGTGCAACTGTGCGGAAAACGGGATCTGGCAGGAAAGGCGCGATTGCGACGCCCGGTTGGCGATGCTGTCGAGCAACGCGTCCTCATCGTCACTCATCGGCGGCAAGAGGCTCAACCACTCCGCGCCGACATAGACGTGACACGTCGCGCAGGAGCAGACTCCGCCACAATAGGCAGGCAGTTCGGCAATGCCCGCATCGCGGATCAGCTCCATGACCGAATGACCGGGCGACGCGGCAACATCCCGAACGACTCCATCGGACAGCAAGACCCGCAGCCCGCCTTCCCGCTGCGGTTCAGCGGCAACATCTTCTACGGGCGATATTGACATATTCACTGTGCTCATCTCCTCAAAAATCCTTGCGCGTGCGCCCTTTGCGGGCCCGAATACACCTATGGCTGTGGATATTATGAATGTGAATTTGACCCACGCGGCGCCGCTCGCGAAGCTATCGCATCTCGATCAGGCAACCGTTCATCATTGTTCATTAATTGGCAGCGAATTCGCAATAATGTCAATGATTATCTCATATTTGCAACAGCAACCTGACGCACTCACCGGCACATACTGACTATTGCGGCACATTCAGAACGCCGCACCGCGGCGCCTCATGCACGGATTTTCGTGGCCCTTTGGGCCCTCACCTTCCCGGCGCGATCCGCCGTCAATCCAAAGCGTCGCAGCCTTTGATACGGTACGTTACGTCCAGCACAATACTGTTCGTTACTTTTGGTCGCAGCCGAGGCGCGCGATGCTTTCCCCCATGGCCAACCAAGCTTGCGCTGCGAAGCAGGGCGATACGAATTGCATCCTGGCGAGCAGCCACCGTCGTGGCGACGCCAGCATTCGCGCTCCCGCATCGCTGCTGGGCATGCGCAAGCAATGGCTGAACACGCTCCTTAACGAGCGGACGCGAATAGGAGAGACAATATGATTACATGCTTCAACCCCGCCCGCCCCCCGTCGGCCGTCGTCGATCATGGAATCGTCTCGCACCGATCGGCTGGCCGACATCGCCCGCCTCCAGGCCGCTCTGTCCTCGCGATCTGCGCATGCCTGTCGACAGGAGGTCATCATGGACAATTCTAACCTGTGGTCCGGCATTCGCGCCTTTTACGAACCGACCATTGAAATCATGGCGATGTGGATGTGGGGTCTGCCTCTGTTCGCGGCGGTGGTTGCGATCATCTTCATTCTGTCGGAACGTCCCAACGGCCCCATATCGTTCAAAATGTTGCTTAATGCCGCCTTCCCGCGCGACCTGCACAGCCATGCCTCGGCACGGGTCGATCGCTGGAATGCGATCATCCTTTTCGTCATCGGCTTCCCGCTCGTCGGCCTGTTCGCACTGAATGGCCTGGCGATCGCGACCAACGTCGCCAACTTGCTCAGCGCCGAATTTGGTGCCACCGCCCCGCTGCTGCATGCGGCCTGGGCAATCGTCGCCGTGCAATTTCTGGTCTTTTTCCTGGCCACCGACTTTATGGGATATTGGGTCCATTACTGGTGTCACACCAACCCCTTCCTGTGGACCCTGCACAAGCCGCACCACACGGCCGAAACCCTGACCCCCTGGACGCTCTATCGCCAGCATCCGATCGAATTCTTCATCGTCAATGCTGTCCCGGCGGTGTTTGGCGGCCTGGTGACGGGCGTGGCCCTTTATGCCACGGGCACGGCTCTGCACCCTGGAACCATGGCCTGCGTCGGCATTATGGCCTATATATTGTTCTTCGTGATCGACTTTCTATCCCACGTCCATGTGCCGGTATCATATGGCTGGCTGGATCGGATCGTGCTGGCACCCGTGATGCACAATCTGCACCATAGCATCGAGCTTCACCATCGCGACAAGAACAACGCCGTGGTCCTGACATTGTGGGACTGGATGTTCGGCACGCTCTATCTGCCCAAAAAGGGTGAAACCTGGCGGTGGGGCGTCAATGAAGAAGAGTTCGGCGACCAGAATCCGCATAAGACCCTTAAAGGCTTTTATGGCGAACCCTTTGTCGTCGCCGGCCGGCAGATCAGGGATCTGGTGCGCGTCGGACGGCGGCACGAGGCAGAAGCCGACCCGAAATAATAACGTTACCCGCGCCCATGGCTGCGACCGTTACGGCTATCCGCCGAGGTCGCAGCCAAAGCTGTAACGCCCGCGAATCCGGCCTGTCCTTGCATTAACATGCGATCGTTACGCCGCGATACGGTACGTTACTTACCCCACAGGCGTTGCCCCCATAGCCTCTGAGACGCGATGGGATGAGCACCAGCCCCAAATACCCATTTTTCCAGCACCCTCTCGGGACTGCGATTTTCGCGCCGGGCTTGGGCAAAAAAAGGCGGCACGCATGACGTAGCCGCCAATGAGACAGGGAGTAAAACTGTATGAGGCCTTTCGACACATTCGTTTCCGAACGCCACCGGCGCCTTTTGAGCATGAGCGCGAGCGTATCGATCCTGACGCTGGTCCTGATAGCAGAACTCAACGGCACCGCAGCTCTGGCTCAGGCATCTCAAGGCTCTGCCGTTGATCGGCCCTCACCAGCACAAGCCCGCAACAACGATGACGACAGCAACGCGATCGTCGTTACCGCACGGCGAAAGGAAGAGTCGCTGACGGACGTGCCAGCCTCGATCACGGCCTATTCTTCGGACTTCTTCAAAAAGCAGAATATCCAGACCTTCGCTGATTATGCGACGAAACTGCCAAACGTCACGTTCCAGTACGGCCAGGGCGGCGATTTTTCGTCGGTCGGCTTTGTCGGCGGCAGGCAGACGACCATCCGCGGCGTCGCCGGAGCCAACACGACAGCCTATTACATCAACGATACCCCCGTCCCGGCCTCGATCAGCCCGCAGACCCTGGACCTTGATCGCATCGAAGTCCTTAAAGGACCGCAGGGCACGCTTTTCGGCGCCAGTTCGATGGGCGGCAATCTGCGCTTCATCACGCGCCAGCCGACCTTCACCGAAAACAGCTACACCGCCCAAATCCAGGGCGGCGGCACCAAGAATGGCGGCTTCGATTTCGACGGCAATGCCCTGGCCAACCTGGTTGTCGTACCCGACCGGGTGGGACTGGACATCGCTGGCGGCTACACGCGCGAGTCCGGTTTCATCACGCGCCGTTTCCCCGGTGCGTCTGGGGCCCTTGTTTCGGTGCCCGGTCAGGGGCGCGGCGACACCTACTCGGCCTCCGCATCCTTGCGGGCGAAGCTGACGGATGAGTTGGAGGCGACGATCAGCGGCATCGGGCAGATATATAATCTGCATGGTTTCCCCGCCGCCTATCTCCCCCTCCCCGGTTATCGCCCCGTGACCTACACGATTGATCGCGATCGCGACGTGCAGGAATATTCCAAAGATCGTTGGGGGCTAGGATCGCTTGTCCTCAAATATTCGGGCGAAGGATATTCGATCGTCTCTTCCAGCAGCTATTTTGCGCGTCGAACGAAGGAACTGGAAGACACGACCGAAGGCAATAACGGCTATATCAGGGATGTGCTTGGTGTGGATATCGGGGATCCACCTTTGCCGACCATCAACATTTCCAAGGACCGGCGCTTCACGCAAGAGGTCAGGCTTTCGTTCGACGAAGGCACCCTGCTGCCCGGCTTGTCCGGCATCGTCGGCTTTTTCTATCAGCACCGTTTCAACAGCTTTGCACAGCCGGCCCTGCCTGTTCCGGAATTCGAGGATGCGGGTTTCGATCCGCCATTCATCACGCGCCAGACGTTCCCGACGCATGAAGACAATAGCGCGATATTTGGCGAGCTATATTATGAAATTCTACCCAAACTGACACTGACCGGCGGGCTGCGCCAATATTGGATCAAGCAGAAGGCCGACGCCGTGCTGAGCGAAGGCATCTTCAATTCGCCGGGCGGCGACCTGGCACCGGCACGCCGCAGCCGCCAGAGCGGCATCGTTCCAAAGTTCGTCGTTTCTTACAAGCTGCCGCGGGAGGGTACGGTCTACGCATCGGCGTCGAAGGGTTTTCGTCTGGGCGGATCTCAGGGCCGGTTGCCGGATTTCTGCCAGTCGGACCTCGCTGCGATCGGGCGCACGCAGGATGATACGCAGGATTTCAAGTCCGACACGTTATGGAGCTATGAAGTCGGCGCGAAGAGCCGGATCGCCGGAGGGCGGCTGAACGTTGCGGCCGCCGCGTTCCAGATCGATTGGTCCAACATCCAGCAGCAGGTGATCCTGCCCACATGTACGTTCAGTTTCACCGCCAATGCCGGCAAGGCACGCATTCGCGGCGGCGAACTGGAAGTGAGTGGCAGGCCCATCGCCGGCGTGCCCTTGATGCTCCAACTCGGCCTTGGCTACACCGATGGCCGCTTGCTTGACCCCGGCCTCCTCGCGCAGGCGCCTGATACCCGGCTCGTCCAGACGCCCAGATGGACCGGATCGATTTCGGGCAATTACGATCATCCAATCAGCGACAACGCGTCGCTCCTTATCAGCGCTGACTATAGCTACACAGGGGGGCTGAAAGTCGCAAACAGCGCTGGCGGCTTCCTCGACCGCAAGCCACTTAACTTTGTCAACGCCTCCATCGGCGTGAAGTTTGGCACCTCCCAGATCACGCTTTATGGCAAGAACCTGCTCGACAAGCGCCTCAACCTCGGCGACCTGTACAGTTCGGGCATCGAGCGGTCGGAAATCCTGGCCGATGGCAGTGCCCAGCGCCTGCCGCGTGGTGCGGTCAGCCGTCCGCGCCAGATTGGCGTCCAATTCAGAACCGACTTCTGAGATGGCCATTATGAGCAAAGCGTCATCATTGCCCGACACAAAGCGACGGTGGCGCTCTCCCGCCTGCGGAACAGCACTGGCCCTTGCCATCGCTTTGCTGGTCGCGAGCGGTGCCGACGCTGAAGTGCTGCCGATGCCGACCGTCACTCCGGTCCCGCCCAGCGGAAAGCTACCGCTTTCTTCAGCGGCGCGGGCGGGAACCGAATATGTCGATCTCGAAGAGGTCGGCTATGAAGAGGCGGAATATTATCTCACGGGCGTAGCGCCCGCGATTACAGCAACGGGTCAGACCGTCACGACCGCTCCCTACATCACCCGGTTTCTGATACGCCAGCCCAAAGATCCTGCGCGGTTCAACGGTACAGTCATTATCGAACCGTTCAGCTGGTTTGGGGAGCGGGCTGCCGGCTGGATATTGACCCGCGATTACCTCACCCGAAAAGGATATGCGTTCGTCGGCTACACCCTGTCGATCAACACGCCGCCCAATGACCCGAAATTTCCGCCCGATGAAACCGGACAGAGCGGGGACGCCCGGCAATATGGCGACATCGTCAATTTCGATTTCATGCGCCGCTTCGACTATCCGCGCTATGCACCGCTTGGCAGCTACTTCGACGCAGGCAAGTTCCTGCGCGGTGGAAAGCCAGACCCGTTCATCCCCCAAGCGCAGGGCATCAGCGCTGAACTGGCGATGCTGCTCAAATCGAACCTGCCGCACGGTCCCCTGGCAGGGCGCAAGGTCGAACGGGTCTATGTCAACACCTGGGCGGTCAATGCCCAGATCTGGATGGACTATCTCGATCAGGGTCGACACCAGCAATGGCGTATGCCGGACGGACGTCCCTTGATCGACGCCTATATGACAGGCAAGCTCGCCTATGGCGAGGTGGCGGGAGACAGCATCCGCGTGCCGCGCCACATGCCGACAGACGCGCCCTTCGTCACCATTTTCAGTCAGTCTGAAACGGTGCATGATGCGATCGAACAGATAACCCTGCCGCCTGACACAGACCAACCCAAATTGCGTTATTATGAGGTGATGGGCACCCCACATTTGCGCAAAGCCGATCTGGGGACTGGCGAAGTGGAGCCCATGCCATACGAGCGCGGAAAGCCGGACGATCCGCGGTGCCAGCAGATTTACGACGAGCCATCCGAACTGCCATTCTCGGCGTTGCTGGACGCGCTTGACCGATGGGTGCGATTGGGGGTGCCGATGCCTCGTGCGGACCGGGTCGCGCGCGACGGCGCGGGCGTGCGGCGAGACGCCAAAACCGGCAATATAGTGGGAGGCGTACGCCCGCCCTGGATCATGGTGCCAAGCGCCGAATATTGGACCGACTATGAAACCGGCTGTGGCGTCGTCTATGACACAAAGCTTCCCTATTCCGCTGCGCGACTACGCGCTCTTTATGGCAATTATCGCAACTATGCCCGTCGGTTCGAGGACGCCAAGCGCCGATCCGTATCGGCAGGATATTTGCTTCCAGGCGATGCTGAAGGACTTGAGCCAATAGCCTCTCCCGCCGACTTTACGAAAAAGGCGCCCTGACAGCCGAAACATGGCTTTTGGCTTGCTGCGGAAACGGGTCGCATCGGATTTGCGGATCGGCAAATCCGATGCTGATCAGCGCAACTGCCGTTGCAAGAGCGGGAAACTCAACCACGCTCCTTCGCGGCCCTGTGCGACGCGGGCAGTAGAGAGAAACGCTGCCTATTCAGCCAGTTCCGCGTCATATTCAGCGAATGCAGCCTGTGCGATGCGGGTAGAATCGATCCCGGCGGGAATTCCGCAATATACCGCAACCTGCAACAAGGCTTCGCGAATTTCCTCGCGGGTGAAACCGTTGCGCAGAGCCGCCTTGACGTGCAGCTTCAATTCGTGCGGCCTGTTCAGCGCACTGATCATGCCGAGATTCAGCAGGCTGCGGTCCCGCCGCGACAAACCATCGCGGGCCCATATCTCACCCCAGCAATAGCTGCTCGAAAGCTCTTGCATCGGGCGGCTGAAATCATCTGCCTGCGCCATGGAACGGGCGACATAGTCCGCGCCCAGAACCTCGCTGCGAATGCTCAGCCCTTTGGCCAGTCGATCTTCGTCCATAACCGCTCTCCGAGCCAAGGCCGAGCCTATAGCCCGCCGATAAGGCAATATTTGATGTTCATATATTCCGACAGGCCATGGCTCGATCCCTCCCGACCAAAGCCTGATTCCTTGACCCCACCAAAAGGCGCGACCTCGGTCGAAATCAGACCGTCATTGACCCCAACCATGCCATATTCCAGCCCCTCCATAAAACGCCACTGCCGGGCGAAATCGGCGGTGTAGACATAGGCCGCCAGGCCAAAGGGCGTGTCATTGGCAATCTGCATGGCCTCGCTTTCGTGCGTGAAGCGGATCACGGGCGCTACCGGCCCGAATATCTCTTCATGCGCGATCGCCATGTCCGTGGTGACGCCGGTCAGAACGACAGGCGGGTGAAATGCGCCCTGCTCAGGAACGTCCGGAGCTGTTCCAGCCTTGGACGCGCCCTGGATTTCCGCCTGCTTGACCAGGTCAGCGACGCGACCGGCATCCTTGTCACTGATCAACGGACCCATGCCCGAAGGGTTATTGATGCCGTCGCCTACACGCAATGCCTCGACACGCGCGGTCAGGCGTTCGACAAAAGCGTCATGAACGCCTGCCTGAACCAGAAACCTGTTGGCGCAGACGCAGGTCTGCCCGGCATTGCGAAAGCGTGAGGCCATGGCGCCCTCGACCGCCCGGTCGATGTCGGCATCATCGAATATGATGAAAGGCGCGTTCCCGCCCAACTCCAGACTAAGGCGCTTAACCTGCCCCGCCGCCTGAGCCATGATGAGCTTCCCGACCTGCGTCGATCCGGTAAAGCTGATCTTGCGGACAAGGGGGTGGGTGCAGAACACGTCACCAGCCTCCGAAGACCGCACTGCCGGGGCGACCCGGAACAGGTCATGCGGCACGCCGGCCTGATGCGCCAGATTTTCAAGCGCCAGCGCCGAAAGCGGCGTCAGTTCAGCCGGTTTCACGACAATGGAGCATCCCGCCGCGAGCGCCGGTCCAGCCTTGCGCGTTATCATTGCCAGCGGGAAATTCCATGGCGTGATCGCAGCACAGGTGCCGACCGGCTGACGCAGCGTGATGATCCTCTTCCCCGACGCATGGGTCGGGATTACCTCGCCATAGGCGCGGCGCGCTTCTTCGGAAAACCATTCAATGAAAGCCGCGCCATATTTCACTTCGCCGCGCGCTTCATCAAGGGGCTTGCCGCTCTCCAGCGTCATCAGCATCGCCAGCGCCTCGGCATGTTCGCACATCAGATCATACCAGGCGCGCAACACATCGCTGCGCTCCTTCGCCGTGCGAGCGCCCCATTCATGCCGTGCCGCGTCAGCGCGCTCGACGATCTCGACCAATTCCGCGCGATTATAGCGGCGGATGGTCGTGACTTCGCGCCCGTCTGCCGGATTTGTGACCTTCAGCCCGCCTTGATCAAGATATTCAGGGCGTAACAAATGCAGTGCCGGGTCAGTCATTGCGACAGAACTCCAAGGAAATGAAAGAAAATGGTCTCACAACATGCGCGACAGGACGTCGGTTTCACCGCCCTTGTCTTGCAGGCGGTGCTTTGCCGCACCTGCAACGTGCAGAACGATCAATGCCAGAAGCAGATAGGCGCCATATTCGTGAAGCGCCTGAAATAACGCAAAGGCCTCATCATTCTTTGGCAGTAGTTCAGGCAAATGACCGAAGAAAAAGAAGGGAACGCCATCGCTCTGCGTAAAACTGGAGTGTTGATTTCCACTGAGAAGTGACCCGGGTTTTCCATCGAGAAGTGACCCGTCTGCGGATTATGTTTCGGGTGTCATGGGTGGGTCAACCCGTGGTTTTCTCCTTTGGGTTCTGGCCTGCTTGGCAGAGCTGTTTTTGAAGCGGAAGCTATCGTTGCCGGTCTCCAGGATGTGGCAGTGATGGGTAAGCCGATCGAGAAGCGCCGTGGTCATTTTGGCGTCGCCGAACACGGTGGCCCATTCGCTGAAGCTCAGGTTTGTGGTGATGATGACGCTGGTGCGCTCGTAGAGTTTGCTCAGCAGATGGAAGAGCAGCGCGCCACCTGAAGCACTGAACGGCAGATATCCAAGCTCATCCAGGATAACGAGATCGGAGTGCAGGAGGCGATTGGCGATCTGACCGGCCTTGCCCTGTGCTTTTTCCTGCTCGAGCGCATTGACCAGTTCGACCGTCGAGAAGAAGCGGACGCGCTTTCGATGATGTTCGATGGCCTGGATGCCCAGCGCGGTTGCCACATGGCTCTTGCCGGTGCCAGGACCGCCGACCAGCACGATATTGTCGGCGATGTCGATGAAGTCGCAGCGATGCAACTGACGCACCAGAGCTTCATTGACCTCGCTACTGGTAAAGTCGAAGCCGGCCAGATCGCGATAGACAGGGAAGCGCGCGATCTTGAGCTGATAGGCCACAGACCGAACCTCCCGTTCTGCTGTCTCGGCTTTGAGCAACTGGGAGAGGATCGGGATGGCGGCTTCGAAGGCTGGAGATCCCTGTTCCATGAGATCGGTGACGGCCTGCGCCATGCCATGCATCTTGAGGCTGCGGAGCATGACAACGATGGCGCCGCTGGCAGGGTCATGACGCATGACGCTTCTCCTTGCGCAGATCATCATAGCGTTCGACATTGGCCATCGGCTCGCTGACCAGCTTGAGCGCCTGGGGCGCCGTCACCGGCGGCGTGGAGATCGGTTTTCCGTCGACCAGCCTATAGAGCAGATTGAGGATATGGGTCTTGGTCGGAACGCCAGCCTCCAGCGCCATGGTGACCGCCGTCAGCACCAGTTGCTCATCATGATGAAGAACCAGCGCCAGTATTTCGACCATTTCCCTGTCGCCGCCAGGATTGCGCAACAGATGTCGCTGCAGACGCTGGAACGCATCGGGTAGCTCAAGGAAGGGCGCTCCGTTGCGCAGGGCGCCGGGTTTGCGCTGCACGACCGCCAGATAATGACGCCAGTCATAAACCGTATGACCTGGACCGTCGTGAGAGCGGTTGATGATGCGCTGATGCGCGCAGATTGGCTGCCCCTCGGCGACGACCTGGAAGCGATCAGGATAGACGCGCAGGCTGACAGTGCGATTGGCGAAAGAGGCCGGTACGCTGTAGCGATTGCGCTCAAAGTGGATGAGGCACGTCGGCGATACCCGTTTGCGATATTCCACAAAACCATCGAAGGGCCTGCCCGCAACCATCAGACACTCAGATTCATCGGCCCAGGCATTGGCAACCGACCCGGGTTCGATCCCGTGAGAGATGTCCTCCCATAACGCCTTGCAGCGCTCCTCCAGCCACAGGTTCAGCGCATCAAGGCTCTCGGCCTGCGGCGTGGGTTGCCACAGACGGTGCCGCGCATCCTGGACATTCTTCTCGACCTGCCCCTTTTCCCATCCCGCAGCCGGGTTACAGAACTCGGCTTCGAACAGATAGTGGCTGACCATCGTCAGGAAGCGTGCGTTGACGGTGCGTTCCTTACCACGCCCGACCTTGTCGACCGCCGTGCGCATATTGTCATAGATACCCCGGCGCGGCACGCCGCCCAGCACGCGGAAGGCGTGATTATGGGCGTCGAACAGCATCTCATGGGTTTGCAGAAGGTAGGCGCGCACGATGAATGCCCGGCTGTAACTGAGCTTGAAATGCGCGACCTGCAGCTTGGTCCGAACCCCGGCAATGATTGCCCAGTCCTCGCTCCAATCAAACTGGAAAGCTTCCCCCGGCGCGAACGACAGGGGCACGAATGTCCCACGCCCGCCAATCTGTTGCTGGCGCCGATAATCTTCGCGCCAGTCCCGAGCAAAAGCGGCAACCCGGTTGTAGGATCCTTCATAACCCAGGCTCACCAGATCGGCGTGAAACTGCTTGATCGTGCGCTTCTGCTTGCGCGATCGGCCCATCTCGCGCCGCAGCCAGGCCGCCAGATGCTCAGCAAATGGATCCAGTTTGCTTGGTCGATCAGGCACCTTGAATCGCGGATCGATCGTCTCGGACCGCAAATATTTGCGGATCGTGTTGCGTGATAGTCCGGTGCGCCGCGCTATCTCTCGGATCGGTAGATGATCGCGAAAATGCCAGCGCCGGATAACGCTCAATAACGCCATGTCCAACACTCCATATACCCTCGCTTGCCAAAGCCAGGGACGAGTTCAACATGGGTCAATTCTCAGTGGAAATTTACGCCCTACCCGGGTCACTTCTCAGTGGAAATCAACAGCTGGAGGACATTGAATAGCCAAAAATCGGGATCAGCAGTGTCAATGTCATGATCAAACGGTGGACCGCATGCGATAACATTCGTTCCCAGCCGGTCAGACCGTCCGGGGTTTGCGGCAACACCCGCCGCTTCTGCCAGCGAATAAGTAGGTGGAGCACCGCCAGCAGCCAGGCCAGGACGCCGAATTGCTTATGATTGGGATAGAAAAATTCGAATTTCGCTATCGGAGTGCTGTCCGGCAAGCTGGTCATATACCAGCCCGACCAGATCAGGCCCAGAATGATGACCGCTCGGAGCCAATGCAAAATGCGCATGGAGAGCGGATATTTGGGACTTTTCCGTCCAGTGTCTTCCTGCATGACCTTTTCCCGATCCTCTAGAGGTAAACGCCTCGCGAATAGCCTCCATCGATAGTCAGGGATTGCCCGGTTATCGAAGGACTCTGCGCATTTGCCAGAAAGGCAATGAATTGCCCGACCTGGGCAGGAGACAGGATTTCACCCGTCGGGATGTCATGGACGAATTCGGCCTCGATGTCCTTTGCGGTAACATCGCGTTCCTCGGCCATTTCGGCAAACAACTCGTCCAGGTGAGGCGTCCGGACGATGCCGGGATTGACGACATTCACCGAAATGCGAAACCGCCCGAGCTGATCGGAAAGTACCTTTGTCAAATGGGCGACCGCGGCATTGCGCAGACCACTCAAAGTGTCGCTCGACCGCCCGGTCAGCCCGCCGATATTGACGATATGTCCCGCCCCCTGTCGCTTCATCGCGGGGACGACCGCCTGCGCGTAACGCAAATATCCGCCCACCTTCACGTCGACATCGGCAATCAACGCATCAATATCGACGTCTTCGATAGCGCCGCCGATGGGCGTAGAGCTTGCTGCCGCGTTGACCAGCACATCGATGCGACCGAACCGATCGACGACCGTTTCGGCAAGGGCTTTGGTGGCGGTGGCATCGCGGGCGTCGGACGCAATCGCGACGACAGGCGTGTCGACGCTCTCCCTCAACCGCGCCGCCGCAGCCTCCAGCGCCGTCTCGCCACGCGCCGTCAAGACAATCGTAAAGCCGGCATTGGCCAGTTGATCGGCGATGCCGGGAACCAGTCCGCCGCTGCCGCCGGTCAGGATCGCAACCCGCTGGCTGCCGCTCATGGCAATTCTGCCTGTATCAGCAACGGCCCATCAAGCGTCAGGCCATGGCGTAGTGCCGCAGACAGCTCTCCATTCGTCGTGGCGCGGATCGCCTCGACACCATAGCCTTTGGCCAACGCGACCCAATCGACCTTGGGACTGTCCAGTTTCGTCAGATCGGCGACAATCTTGTCATCGAGCGGCACTTCGGCCCGATTAAGTTCGGTCTGCAGGATCGCGTAGCGATGATTGGCGGCGATGATGATCGTGACCTTCAGCCCCTCTCGCGCCATCGTCCAAAGCGATTGCAACGTATATTGTGCGCTGCCATCGGACTGAAGAGCAACGATACGGGCGTCAGGCTGCGCTAGCGCAGCGCCGACCGCGCAAGGCAGCCCCTGCCCAATCGCGCCTCCGGTATTCGTCATCACCCGGTGCCGCTTCGCGCGATGCGCGTTGCGCAGCCAGGGGCCGCCCAGAGTTGACCCTTCAAGTGAAATCACCGCGTCCTGCGGCAACTGGACCAGCAGTTCCTCCACCACCGATACCGGCGTTAAAGCTGCGTCCGCTTCGGGCGAGCAGACCGCCTCCATCGGCGCAGGCGCGGGCGCTGGCTCACCGCCAACCTGACTGGCAAGCGCGACCAGCGCGGCAACGGCATCCTCGCCAGGCGCAGCCAGGCGCACCAACCTTTCGTCGGGCACCAGCTGGCTGGACCAGCCTTCATAGCCGAAATAGCTGATCGGCATGCGCGCGCCAGCCAGCACGACGCGGGCATCGCCCATTTGTGCGATGACATCATCGGGGAAATAGGCCTGACGCTCCACTTTCGGCAGATCCCCACCCAGCGTTACGATCCCCGGATAGGGTTCCATCAGCAACCGTCCGCCCAGAGCGGCGGCGAGCGCGGCCCCGGCACGAATCCCGGCTTCGGTGAGTGCGCTGCCCCCCAGCAGGACGATGGTTTCGCCCGGTTCGGACAGCGCGGCCACCGCTGATTTGATCCTGTCGTCCCCCACCGAAGTCAGCTGGTACGGCACGAACCCTACTGTGTTTCCGTTGTCAGGCGCCGGGGCATCAACCACATCGGTCGGGAAAATCAGCGTTGCAGCGCCACCTTCCGCCAGATTGGTCGCCGCGAACGCCTGTCGCACATCATCAGCGATCGCATCAGGCTTTGCGAGGGAGATGACCTGACGGGATACAGGTTGTGCCAGCGAGACAATGTCCGACGTCAGCGGCGCGTCATAGGCCAGATGCCATGTCGCATGATCACCGATCAGGTTGATGATCCGCGAACCCGCGCGGCGCGCATTGTGGAGATTGGCGATGCCATTGGCAAAGCCAGGCCCCAGATGCAGCAGGGTCAGCGGCACTTGTCCCGAAACGCGGGCATAGCCATCGGCCGCGCCTGTACACACGCCTTCAAACAGGCTGAGAACGCAGCGCAACCGTCCGTCACGCGCCAGCGCACTGACCAGCCCCAATTCGGTCGTCCCAGGATTGGCGAAACAAATGCGCGCGCCGCCTTCATACAGGCTGTCGAGCAAAAGATCGGCGCCCAGGCGCCCGCTGACGGGCGCTTTTGCTTCGCTTTGAACGTTCATAATATCTCTTTCCTGTCAGCCAAGCGCCGCCCCACCGACCTTCAGGCCGGCAAGGAAACCTTCGACAAGGCGCATGAAACTTTCATGTGCATCGTCATGAACATAATGGGAGGCTTCAGCCACGCTGGCATGTGCGAGCCTGGGGTTGCCGGCTTCCAGCTCCCTCACCTTATCGAGGTTGCAAAAATCCGATCGCCCGCCCCGGATCACCAGAGTGGGGGTACGGATCGCGGCAATCACCGGGTGCAGATCAACCACGCGCGATGGATCAGGTTGAATGCGGGTCGCCGCAATACCATCCGCATCATAACGCCATACCACCGAACCGCTGTCGTCTGCCCGCATCGATTCAAACAATCGTTCCTCGATGGCTGCATCAGACACGTTGGGCCGCAGCTTGCGCCAATAGGCGCGGGCCTCCGCCCAGTCGGCAAAGCGTGTTGGCAACGCAGCCATTTCTGCGACGATCCGTTCAAACCCGGCACCCGATACCGAAGAACCGGCAGTGATGTCTTCCACGACCAAAGCCAGCAACCGATCCGGATGCTTGGCGGCGTAGCAATAGGATGTCGTTCCGCCCATCGAATGACCGACCAGCACGAAGCGATCGAGCTTCAGGGCATCGGCAACCGCTTCCAGATCGCCAAGATAGGCGTCGGTATAATAGTTGCGCTCCGCATCCCAGTCGCTTTCCCCCCGGCCACGCGCGTCGAACGCAATCATGTGCCAGCGATCGGCCAGAGACGATGCCAGCTTGCGCCATGTCCCGGAATAGCCTCGCAAGCCATGCAGCAACAGCATGGCTGGCGCTTCCGGGTCACCCCATTCACGCACATATAGATCCAACGTGCCGCTCGAAATGCGGCGGGTCCGCTCCCTGTCAAGCGTCGCGACGGGAAGCGGAGCCTGGCCTTGGTCTGTCATCGTCTGGATGCTCATGCGTCAGGTCAGTCCGTTGCCTTCGGCATCTTCGGCCTTGAGGCCGCCCAGGCGCGCATTCAGCCGTCCGCGCGTGGCAAATGCCCAGCAAACGATCACTTCGTCACGATTGGGCGCATCATCGAAGGAAACGCTCATCGTGTCGTAATGCGAACGAACGTAGAGAGCATCCTTGTGGCCGAAGGGAATGTCGAGAATAGTGCCCGGAACGCCGCGCTTGCCCGTCGAGGGAACCCATGACGCGCCGCCGCCCACTGCATCACGGACCGGATTGGCCGCCGGGTTGGTCAGCAGGGCATTGCCATGCTCATACTCACCATCGATGCCGACCATGATCGCCTTGCCGTAGCTTTCGATCTTGGCACCACCCGACAGCGCATTCAGCCGTCGCCCGATTTCCGTGCCCAGTTCCGGGGAGGCATCGATCCAGGCCGAAAGATCCTCGACAAACTGGCCGGCATAGGGGTTCTTGATGCACGCGCCGATCATATATTTGACCAAAGGCTGGCCATCTGCAGGAGCGCCTGTTTCACCGGCCCAGATTTCTTCCACCTGGCTGAACCATTTGCGGATGTGGAAAGCGCCGAAGTTCGGCTCATACGTCTTCATGTCATTCTCCCTGCCTCTGCCGTTTGGCAAAGTGTGTTGGCTTGGCGGTCCAGTTCGCCGACCGCTGCTAAAGTTGGCTCGGATCTACCGGATCGGCCTGCCCCTGATTGCGGGTCAGTTCAGCCTGCGAGGCTCCGGTTTCCTGGGGAACGCGCTGGCAGAACACTTCCAGCATGTGCCCGTCAGGATCATAGAAATAGATCCCGGTCGAAACCCCATGGTCCAGGATTTCGGCGATCTTGACGCCACGCTCCGCGAAAAAAGCGTAGTTCCGCCGCAAATCGTCCATGCTCGTGCCAGCCATCATCAGGCCGACATGCTCAAACTCTTTGCCTGTGGTCGCGCCTTCTTCTGCCGGAAACAGCGCAATATCGTGGTCGCTGACCCCGAAGCTCAAAAATACGCCGCCCTTATACGGGCCATCGGCGGCACGAGCGACGATCTTCATGTTGAGGATGTCGCTATACCATTGCGCGGAGAGTTCGGGGTCCTTCACGAACAATACGATATGGGCGATCTTCTCCACCCGGATCGGGGAGGTTTCAGTTTGTGACATGCGGCAACCCCAAATCTTCAGGAATTCCAGGTATCCAGGTCAGATCCGTAATCTCGTTGAACTCGCGCCATTCCTTTGCCCAGGATTTTCCGGCATCTGTCGAGAGATACAGATAACCGAATTTGCTTCCCGCCAGCATGAAATCAGGATCGGCCGGATTTGCGCCGAATGCCCACATGCAGGAGTTTGAAGGGCGGTCGAGTTCCGCCTTCGTCCAGGTCAGGCCAGCATCGTCCGATGTCAGTATCGCGGCCGTGGTGCCGGGCGTCCCGTCACCAATTCCCAATGCAATCTCCCGATTACTGCCAGGCTTGCGCATCAGCAGTCGCGAATAGCGCAGGCCCCAACTTTCCTTGGCAGGCAGACGGACCCAGGTCTCGCCATTGTCGGTGGAACGATAGAGCGCGATGACGGTGAGCGCGAGATGCACTGTCGTTCCATCGTCCTGCTTCAGAATAACGATGTCATGCAGATCGGAATTGCCACCAAATTCCGACCAGCTCGTATCGATGCGTTGCCACGTATCGCCACCATCGCGGCTGCGGTACAGGCCGCCTTCTTCAACCCCTGCCCAAACATCATTGGAATCGGCCGGGTCGACGGCAAGCGCCAGCATGCGGGGGCGATTCACGCCCGCGCAAAACTCCGGCATTTCCAGCGGCGTGCGTTCCCAGCTCTTTCCGCCATCGCGCGAACGGAACAGGATAGCGCGCGAAGGGGCGCCAGTGCCGGCATAGATCACCTTCGGATCACTCTCGCTCACCACCAGCTTCCACACGGCAAGACCGTTCAGCGCACAATCAATCCTGCTCCAGTGAACGCCATGGTCAGCGCTGTAGAACAAACCTTTTTCCGCCCCGGCAAACAGCGCTTCGGGATTGGCGGGATCAATCAGCAGGCAGCGAACCCGGTCGTCATATTCCAGATCCTGCCCGATATTGATCCGATACCAATGCTTGCCCTCGTCATGGGTGCGAATGATCGCCTGCCCATCGGTTGCAACTATCATGGTCCTGCTCATGAGGTCTCCTGCTATTCTATCGATGCTTGCTATAGTCCGACGCCGTTCAGCTCAGATTGACCCAGATGCTCTTGATCTCGGTGTAGAGCTCCATCGCCTGGCGACCATGCTCACGCCCCCAGCCGGACTGCTTGAAGCCGCCAAATGGCGTGGCATTGTCGACAAGATTGAAACAGTTGATCCAGACCGTCCCGGCCTTGACCGCTCCGGCTAGGCGGTGCGCCTGCTTGAGGTCGTTCGTCCAAATTCCTGCCGAAAGGCCGAAATCGGAATCATTCGCCTGCGCCACCAGATCTTCGGGGTCCGACCAGCTCAGCGCGCTCAACACCGGGCCGAAGATTTCCTCTCGCACGATGCGCATGTCACGGCCCGCATTTGCCAT
The DNA here is from genome assembly GCF_059424385.1 of Sphingobium sp. GW456-12-10-14-TSB1. NCBI lineage: Bacteria > Pseudomonadati > Pseudomonadota > Alphaproteobacteria > Sphingomonadales > Sphingobiaceae > Sphingobium > Sphingobium sp. GW456-12-10-14-TSB1. The sequence goes on from NZ_JBWKZI010000002.1 coordinate 1,034,216, forward strand.
GATCGTGGGTTCAAAGAAGAAACCCTCGCCATGGGCTTTTGGCCGACCGCCACCGATCAGGATTTCAGCCCCTTCATTCTTCCCGATTTCGACATAGCCGCTCACCTGGTCCCATTGCTCCTGTGACACCAGCGGACCGAAATTCACGCTCGGGTCCAGACCATTGCCGATCGTGAGCCGCGCCGCATGGTCAGCAACCCGTGCCAGAAGATCGTCATGGATCGAGGCATGCGCATACAGCCGCGAACCTGCGGTGCAGGTCTGCCCCTGATTGAAGAATATCCCCGCCGCTACAGATGCCGCGGCGGCATCGAGATCAGCGTCAGGCAGGACGATCTGCGGAGATTTTCCACCCAGTTCGAGACTGACCTTCTTGAGATTGACGGTAGAGCCGCGCACGATCGCCTTGCCGACAGCGGTCGACCCGGTGAAGGCTACCTTGTCCACGCCTGGATGGTCGACCAGTGCCGCACCCGCTTCGCCAAAGCCGGTTATGACATTGAAAACGCCAGCAGGAATACCGGCCTCCAGAGCCAGTTCAGCCAGCCGCAGGGCCGTCAGCGGGGTTTGCTCGGCTGGCTTGAGGATAACGGTACAACCTGCTGCCAGCGCCGGGGCCACTTTCCATGCCGCCATCGACATGGGATAATTCCACGGCACAATCAGTCCGCAAACGCCCACCGGCTCGCGCACCGTATAATTCAGGATTTTCGCGCCGCTGCGGGGCGATACCGGCAGCGTTTCACCGCCAAATTTCGTCGGCCAACCGGCATAATAGCGGAAGGTCTTGATCGAACCTTCGATTTCGACGGCCTGGGTCAGCGTTGCCGGCTTGCCATTGTCCATGCACTCAAGAACGGCCAACTCTGCTGCATCGCGCTCGATCAGATCGGCCAGACGATTCAGCAATTTGGAGCGATCCACTGCGCTCATGTCGCGCCAGCTGGGATCGACCAGCGCCTTGCGCGCGGCTTTGACCGCCAGATCGACGTCGGCTACGCCACCTTCTGCCACCTGGCAAATTTCCTGGCCCGTCGCAGGATTTACGGTGGCGAAGGTCTTGCCCGACTGCGCCTGCACCGATTTCCCATCGATAATCAGCCCGCGGGGCGTTTTGCCGAGATCAGAGCGAAGCGCTTCGGCCTTTGCATATGCTGTAGACTGTTCTGACATGGCCTTGACCCTCAATTGCTGAAACCTGTTCTGCCCGCGGCGCCTTGACGCCTGAGCGATTCCATCCATCTAATAGCGGATCGACACAATGTAAACAATTATAGATTTATCAGATTATTTGTTGCATATGCACGACAATGCCAAAGACGTTCAGACCGAAGGAATCATGGTGCAGGACAACAATTTCGATCTTGAAAGGGCACTGCTCGCGGCCACCGGGGAAAGGCGAATGTCGACGCCCCTGCCCCAGCAATTTCCGAGCGTTGACGAGGCGTATGCCATTCAGCGCAGAATCCACGCCCGGACTGGTCAACCCATCATGGTGTGGAAACTGGGCCTGACCGGCAAGGCCCCGCAGGACGCGTTCGGCGCTGCCGAGCCAACCGTGGGTCGCCTTCCGGCCAGCGCGATATTTTCGGACCGCAGCCAGATTTTCGCGGTCGTGCCGGAAATATATGCGGAGGCAGAACTGGTGTTCGAAATGGGCAGCGATCTGCCGGTGGTGGACAGGCCCTATACACGGGCCGACATCTGCGCGGCGCTCAAGGGGATTTATACCGGCATCGAGATCGTCTTTTCCCGTTTTACCGACGATCACCAATCGCTGCCCCTGCTGATCGCCGACAATGTCAATGCCTACGGCCTTGTGCTCGGCGGCAAACTGTCGTCGCAGTGGGAAGACAGGTTTGCCGATATGCCAGCCAAGCTCAGCCGCAATGACGAGGCGCCTGTCGAAGGCTCGACCGCAAGAGTTTTGGGCAACCCGCTTGATGCTGTCGTCTGGCTGGCCAACTGGTTGCGCGAAAACGAAAATGACAATTTGAAGAAAGAACAGTTGATCGCATCGGGCACCACGACCGGCGCGACCGAGATTTTCGCAGGAGACACTATAAGCGTCAGCTTCGACGGCGCACCTGCGGCCCGTATCTCCCTCATTCCGTCAGACGAGAAGGACCAGTCGTTATGAATTTGAAACTTGGTATTGAAGGCAAGGTTGCCGTCATCACAGGGGGTGGCGTTGGCATTGGCAAGGAAACGGCGCGCAAGCTGGCGCTTGCCGGCGTCAAGGTAGTGATCGCTGCGCGTACCGCTTCGAAGCTTGAAGCGGCAGCGCAGCAATTGCGTGACGAAACAGGTGGCGAGATCATCGCGGTTCCAACCGACACCACGTCCAAGGAATCGGTTCAGGCGCTTGTCGATATCGCAGTGGAAAAATTCGGTGCCGTTCACATATTGGTGAATTGCGCCGCAGCGCCGGGCGGACTGGTGCGCAATGCCATTGAGGAAGCGGACGAAGATGCGCTCATGCTGGACCTCAATACAAAATTGTTCGGCTATTTCCGCACGGCAAAGGCGTGCGTCCCTTACATGCGCAAGGCTGGCTGGGGACGGATCGTCAATGTTGGCGGGTTGACCGCGCGCTGCACCGAAGCGCTGTCGGGCATGCGCAATACAGCGCTCGTCCATTTCACAAAGACGCTGTCGGACGAAGTGGGCAAGGATGGCATCACGGTGAACATCATTCACCCCGGCGTCACCCGGACCGAACATATCGAGGAATGGTTCGCCGAAATGGCGGCCGAGGAAGGCACCACGGTCGATGCGATCGTCGCGCGCGAAGCCGGTGATCCGGCCGCGCTGAAACGCATGCTCGAAGTGGAAGAAGTAGCCGATCCGATCGTGTTCCTGTGCTCCAATCTGGGCAGCGGGATCACGGGCGAATCGATCGCCGTCGACGGCGGCCTGTCGCGCGCCATATTCCTCTAAACGGCAATGGGCTGCCCTGAGAGGGGCAGCCCGTTTTCAACCGTCGGACGATGATCGCAACGCATCGGCGCGTCGTTATGCGGGACTATATGCCCGCCATCTCCCTCATGCGGGGCTGCGTCCCCATTGTGCAGTCGAAATTGTGACAATGATGCTGAGCGCCAATATGAGACTTGCGGCATAGATCATGACCGCAAAAGATCCCGTGATCAGGCTAGCCGCCGCAGCAGCGGGGCCCAGCCCCGTGCCAAATGTCTGGATCGACGCCATTGCGCACACCACGCGTCCGCGTTTGCAGGCTTCCGAGCATATTCCTGACAAAAGCGGCTGCGCGAAATTCCAGCTGAACAACATCATCGCACAGGCCAGGATATAGGCCGTGCTCGAAACCTGGTCGCGGAACAACAGAAAGCTGATGGTGCCGATCAACCCGCTGAATATCAACGGCCAGCTCCGTCCCCAGCGGCGCGGCAGGACACCTGCCAGCCCTGCCCCGACGACGCCCGCCATGGTTCCAATGGACAGCCCGCTGGCAATGGCGTTGTCCGTCAAACGGCTCAACTGGCCGATGCGCTCGGCATAGCTCCACACCCCGCCCATGGCGAAGAAGAGCAGAAACACGCCGACAAGCGCGCCGGATGCCACCCGCAGGTCCAGCTTGCCGCCGCCCGCCGCGAATATGTCCGGCTCATCCTTGCTGCCGTCGGGAAAGGCCCGTAGCGAGAGCAGCACGAGAGCCGTAAGCCCTGCATTGGCGATGAAAATGGTGCTTGGCGCGAACATCGCCATCAACGCGGGAAGAAAGTAGAGAAACAGCGAGCTCAATGCGGCGCCGGTCACCAGATATATGGCAAACGCCCGATCCGGATTTTTCGCGCGGCCCAAAGCTGCAAAGGCAAAGCCTATCGCAATTCCTTCCCCTGCCCCGGCCACGACCCGCGCGGCGGCCATGGCCGGAAAACTGACAACGGCTGCCGTTAAAATATTTCCGCTTATTATGAGCGCCAGGCCAAGACCTACGGCCACACGCCAGGGCACTCTGGACAAAGCAAATGTGCTGAGGCCGATCGTCACGCCCATGGCGTTGATGTCCCAGGCCGCCAGATAACCCAGCTGGTCGTCGTTAAACCCGGTTTTCTGCGCTATTACCGCCAGGAAACCGGGCGTCACGAAAATCACGACCGCGCCGACCAGCCCAAGCAATATTGCAGAAATCAGTCCGCCTCTGGTCAGGCGTTCCGCGCCTTGTTCCGCAGCGCCCAGGCCCGAAATCGCCGTGTTAAGCTCCATGTCGCCCCATTCCCAAGGTTTAGTGAACGGGCCGCCCAGAAAGTCTGGACGGCCGTTATGCGATCAGGCTTTCAAAACATCGTCGACGGCCAGCGCGAATTTGTCGACGATCTCGTCGGCTTCCGCACGCGTGAGTACGAGCGGCGGGGCGAAGACAAGCGTGTCGCCCAATGCGCGGGTGATCAGCCCCCGTTGCGCCGCCGCTTTGAGAACCTGACGCCCGGTGCGATTTTCCGGCGGCAGGATTTGCTTTGTCTCACGGTCCTGCATCAGTTCGATGCCCAGCATCAGGCCCTGGCCCCGAATATCGCCGACATGGGGATGCTGGCCCAACCGGTCGCGCAAGCCCTGCATCATGTAGGGGCCAACATCGGCTACATTTTCAACCACCTTGAGCTCATCGATCAGCTTGAGCGCGGCCAGCGCGGCCGCCGCGCCGACAGGATGGGCCGAATAGGTGTAACCATGGCCAAATACGCCGATCTTGTCCGCGCCGGAGTCCAGAACGTCCCAAACCTTGGGAGAAATGAACACGGCCGACATGGGGAAATAGCCTGACGTCACCCCCTTGGCGGAGGTAATGAGGTCGGGTTCATATCCATATGTCTGGCTGCCCCAATAGGTGCCCAGACGACCAAAGCCCGAAACCACTTCGTCCGCGATCAGCAGAATGTCATTCTTCTTGAGGATCGGCATGATCTCTTCAAAATAGCCTTCGGGCGGCGGAATGAGACCACCAGCGCCCATTACGGCCTCTGCGAAAAATGCGGCGATGGTATGCGCGCCTTCCCGCTCGATCACATCTTCCAGTTCCTTGGCGAGCTGGCGGGAAAATTCCCGCTCGGACATGCCGTCAGGCGCCTTTCGGTAATAATAGGGGGCGCTGACATGCAGGATCGGCCCCTTGGGCAAATCGAACAGATTATGCATGCCCGGCAGGCCGGTCAGGCTGGCCGTGGCGACGCCGGAGCCATGATAGGCATTCCAGCGCGCAATGACCTTCTTCTTTTCAGGCTTCCCGCGCAAATTGTTGTAAACCCAGATGATCTTGAGCTGCGTTTCGTTCGCATCGCTTCCCGACGTACCGAAGAAGATGCGAGACATGGGCACCGGCGCGCGCGCCAGCAGCGCCTCCGCGCATTCGCCCACAACATCCGTGCTCATGCCGTTGAAGGTGTGGAAAAACGAAAGCTTCTCGCTTTGACGTGCAATCGCCTCGGAGATTTCCTTGCGCCCATAGCCAAGGTTCACGCACCAAAGGCCGGCCATCCCATCAAGATATTCCTTGCCGTGAATGTCCCGAACCCGCACGCCGGAGCCCGATTCCATCATCATCGTGCCTTCAGCCTTCAGATCGTTGATCGATGTGAACGGATGAAACTGGCTGCTCACGTCACGCTGCGAGGATTGGGAAAGCTTCTCAAACATCATAAATCTCCGTCGATCACCACAACACGAATCGCCGCCATGCAATTCAAGTGGGCGCACACTCGTGCATGGGCATCTGCATACGCAACAGTGAATATCAAAACAATATTATTTTTGCATAATCGCAACAATTACGAACAAGCGCGCCTTTAGCTTTCGCCCTATTTCAGCAATCCGATTGACTAATCTGGCTCTATGAAAGAGGGAGAGGCATGGAAGAAAGACCGGACCTAGGTAACGTGATGGCGATGATCTCGTTCGCCGCCGTTGTAAGCACAGGGGGGTTTTCGAACGCCGCCAATTTGCTGGGCTATTCAAAGGCCGCCGTCAGCCGCCAAATCGCCAAACTCGAACAAAGCATTGGCGTGCGCCTGCTGGAACGGACGACGCGTTCCGTTTCGCTGACCCCTGCCGGACGCGAAATGTATGCGCGCTGCGCCAGAATTGTCGATGAGGTGAACGAGGCAAATCAGATCATCACCGGGATGGTGTCAAAGCCTCGCGGCGATCTCAAGGTCAATGCGCCCGTCGTTTCCTCGCTGTTCGACCTGACGGCGATAATACCCAGATTCCTGCAAACCTATCCCGACGTACGCCTGTTCCTCAACTTGTCGGACAGCCATGTCGGAATGCTCAAAGGTCGTTTCGACGTGGCCTTCTGGATGGGCGATCCACCTGACTCCAGCTTTGAATATGTGCTGCTTCGGGATTATCCGATGGCTTTGATCGCAGCGCCGGCCTATCTCGCCAAGACCGGCAAGCCGCATACGCCGCATGATCTGAAGGATCACACTTTCATCATTGAAACCCATCTCTCGAAAGTGGGCGAATGGCGACTTTCCGATGATGTTTCGGTTACCGTCAATCGCGGCCCGCTGACCAGCAATTCGGTTCGCATGGCGCGCGAGGCCGCGCTTCAAGGTCTCGGCATCAGCTACCTGCCTCGCTTCCTGGTGGAAGAAGACATCGCGGCGAACCGGCTGGAACCGCTCCTGACCGATGTGGTCAGCGAAAGCATCCCGCTTCATATCATCTTCCCGCGCGGCAATTTCGCCCTTTCCAAGGTCAGGGCGTTCGTCGATTTCGTTCGTGAAAATATGCGGCCTGACAAGCCGGACGCTTCAGCCCCCCTGCTGGCACTCGCGCACGACCTGAAATCCTGACGCCACTTCAGCTCGGTATCCGGCCCCTCGCAGGGCCAGGATAAGCCGGGGTTGATCTGATCCGATCACAAATCCATGCAATCATTGTCGAAACCGAACGCAAGGCCGCCGACATTGCGCGCATAGGGATAGGGATTGTTGGCGACATGCGCGCGGGCGCAGTGAATATCGAGGAAAGCGCGCTGGACGACATTGCCAGAATAGATCGCCTTTCCTCCCGAAAACAGCATCAGCTTGTCGATTGCTTCGACGCAGCGCGAAACCATGGCGGTGGTGCTATGGCCCAATTCCGCGCGGCGCTCGATCGGCCAGTCGCCACTTACCGCCCTGGCTTCCAACTCCGCCAGATCCGCCGCGAGCCGCAGCTCAAGATCGCTCAATATGAGCTTCACGTCCGCGACCGCCTTCTGGATCGTCGGATCGCTCGCCACGCTCAATCCGGTATAAGTCGTGCGCTTCTTGCGCGTCGTTTCCACAAACACATTCAATGCCCGTCGCAGCGAACCTATGGACGTGGTCGAAACCGTCCGGTTGAAAAGCTGCGCAAACGGAATCGCATAGAGCGCTTCGCTGTTGAGCGCGTGTCCGGGACAATCCAGATTGAACATGTCGCGTTCGCGCAGGACGCGATGCTCCGGGACGAACACGTCATCCACAACGATATCGTTGCTTCCGGTCGGGCACAGGCCCATCACATTCCAGGTATCGACGATAGTATAGTCGCTGCGCGGCAGCAGGAAATTATAGGGTTCGGCTTTACCATCCCCCCCTTCTGCAACCATGTTCGCGCCCAATATCACCCATGAACAATGCGCCGACCCGCTCGAAAATGCCCAGCGACCGCTGAACCGATATCCACCATCCACCTTCCTGGCCTGCCCCGTTGGCATATAGGATGAACTGATCAGCACGCTTTGGTCCTGGCCCCAGACATCTTCTGCGGCCTGTGGATCGAACAGGGCGAGCTGCCAGTTGTGAACGGCGACGACGCCATAGACCCACGCGCTGCCCATGCAGCCCTCCGCCAGCGTCTTTGCCACCTCGCAATAGACAGCCGGTGACATTTCATAGCCGCCATAGCGTTTGGGCTGTAATATCTTGAAAAAGCCGGCCTCCTGAAACGCAGCGATGGTTTCCGCCGGCACCTGCCTGTTGGTGATCGCCTGTGCCTCACGCTCCTGCAAGATCGGAACGAGCGCACGGGCGCGCTCTACAATGGCGTCCGGGGTGATGCTGGTTTCCAGAGGGTGCATTTGCGATAATCCGTTTGCGGCTTTCAGGACCTGAGGCACGTTGCTCTCCTTTTCGGGCAGCGAATCACTGCGACGATTGATCCAATGTACCTCATGGCGATCTCAATTGACAATCGGCTATAATTCTCGCGATTGTTGCGTGATGGCAACATGAAGCGCGTCCATGATTGATTATTTAATGTCTATATTCAGTATGTTACATTCTCATCTGCCTGACAGCGCTCAAATCAGAAAAACCGGCTCCATCGATCAATTAATTGTTTCCATTTAGGAACAATGAAAGCATAATACCGCCTGCTGTAAATTTATATTGCCGCGTCACGACGGCTCGTTTTGCAGCTTGCCTGTTCGCAGTGCTGTGGGGACAAAAAAATCTAGGGAGTGAGTGATCATGCAGAATAAGACACGCGCCGCGCGGTGCGTTTCGTTGATATTGGCGTGCTCGGCGTTGACCGTTCCGGTTCTGGTTAGCGCTCAGGAAACCACTGATGACGGCGCGCAGCCGGCACTGTTCGGCGAAATCGTCGTCACCGCCAACAAGCGCAGTGAAAGTCTGCAGAAAGTTCCCATTTCGGTCAGCGCCTTTACCGGCGAACAGATCAACCGCCTGGGCATCACCGAAACGACGCAGATCACGCAGCAAATCCCCTCTTTGCGCGTCAATGCCTGGTCGCCGAACCTGACCATCTTCAGCCTGCGCGGCATATCGCAGAGCAATTTTACCGATAATCTGGAAGCGCCGGTCGCTGTCTATCAGGACAATGCCTACATCGCATCGATGAACGCGATTTCGGGCCAGTTGTTCGACATTAAGCGTGTGGAGGTCCTGCGCGGACCGCAGGGTACGTTGTTCGGTCGCAATGCCACTGGCGGGTTGATCCATTATCTCAGCGAAGATGCCAGTCGTGACGAATTGAACGGTTATGTTCAGGGCGAATATGGCCGATTTGACAGCAAGTCTCTGGAAGGCGCCGTCGGCGGGCAACTCACGCCGGGGCTGCGCTTCCGCGCCGCCGCCCGCATGGAAAAGGCCGATGGCTATATCAAGTCCCGCGACACGCTGGCGCCCGATGGTTCGCTGATCGCGCCAGGCAGCGGACAGGATCTGGGCGGCAAAAACGGATGGGCGGCGCGCCTCAATATCCAGGCGGACTTTTCACCCGATGCAACGCTCAGCCTCTGGTACAAGCATTCCGAAGACAATAATGTCGCGACCGGCGGCTATGTGTTTGAAAACTGCGTCTATCTCGACAATGGCTATTGCAACACCAATGCGGCGGGCCTGAGCGACGATCAGAATGGCGTGATCAACGGTGTCACTGGCGAAGCAGCATCGCCATGGGTTCATTTCGGCGAGCGCAAAGGCAGGCTCGACCGGGTGATGAACAGCTACCAGGCCGAACTGAACTGGGATCTTGGCGCGGCCAAGCTGACATCCATCACAAATTATCTGGAGATGGACAAAACCTATGCAGAAGATGGCGATGCGCTGCCCTTCCTTATCGTCAACGTCGATACCTCGATCAACTTTCACCAGTTTTCGCAGGAACTGCGGTTTGCGGGCGAGACAGACCGTCTGAAATGGCAGCTTGGCGCCTATTATCTCAACATGTTCTATGACGGCGTTCACGGCGTCACCGGCGCGCCGATCTACGATCTGGCAGTGTCGGGAAATGGCGGTTTCTCCGTCCCGACCGTCGATCAATTTTACAAGATCAGGTCGAAAAACTGGTCGCTATTCGCTCAGGGCGACATCACGCTGACGGATCGATTGTCACTGACATTGGGTGGCCGATATTCGAAAGATAATAAATCCATCGCCTATGTTAACATCCTGAGCGATCCCACCTACGCGCCGCAACCCAACCCCGTCGTGCTGTTCACCGACAAGGATCTGGCGGCCGTCGTACCTGGCGTCAATCGTGAAAAATATGGCGATTGGGCAGCCCGCGCGTCCCTCAATTTTCAGGCCACTCCAGACACGCTGCTGTTCGCATCCTGGAACCGGGGTATCAAGGGCGGCAACTGGTCGCTTTCATCCAATATCGCAGCCGCTGATTTCCAGCACCGGCCTGAAACGCTCAACAGCTTCGAAGCAGGATTCAAAACATCCCTGCTAGGGCGATCGCTGCGCCTCAACGGCACCCTATTCCATTATATCTACGATGATTATCAGGCTTTTTCCCTTGCCGGCGGCGTACCCCATGTTTTCAACAGCAATGCCCATGCGACGGGCGCAGAGCTGGAAGCCTTCTGGTCCCCGTCGAAAAATTTCGATGTTGTGTTGGGCGGCACATGGGAAACATCGTCGGTCGACAGCATACCGGCGACCGACGTCCAGTTTGGACCGGAGTTTTTTCCGGGAGCGCCTGACAGTCAATATTGCACCAATCTGGGCGGCCTGTTCCGCTGCGATTTCCCGCAAAAGACCATTAAAGGCGCACAATTTCCAAACGCCCCGCGCTTCAGCGTCAACTATCTGCTGCGCTACAACCATGACGTTCTGGGCGGCAACATCGCCGCGCAGATCGACGGCGTATGGTATGACGATCAATATCTGGAAGTGACCAACGGCCTGGGTTCGCAGCAGAAGGCCTATAATGTCACCAACGCGTCCCTGACCTATCGGCACGAAGGCACGGGCATGTCGCTCACCGCATGGGGACGCAATGTGTTCGACAAGGCCTATCGCGCCTATGCCCTCAACCTCGGCATTCTGGGCGTCACCTCCATCTATGCGCCCCCGGCCACATATGGTGCGACCCTGCGCATACCTTTTGGCGCACGATAAGCAGCCGGTGCCCAACCCCGGAGCTGCATGGCTCCGGGGCCATTTCCTCCTGACCGCAACCAGATAGCCTCCATCTCAAGCAACGCGATAACGCTCTCGACGACAACATTATCGTTTCAAATCTGTTGGTTGTATCCGACAATTCGAGTGATCGAGAGGGGCAGCAGAGCAGGTTGGCCGCCAAGGCGCGGACCTGATCGGGGCCAGGCATGACGCGCCAAGGCGCGTCAAATTTTTTTACGAACCATCCTCACCCTTTCCGACGTCGGCCGGCCAAACTGTCATGGCTGTGTCGCGAAGCGCCCCTAACCGCCCGTCATCCAAGCGGGGGAGTCGCTCAATGCAACCTACAGTTCACACGTCCAAAGCCGCCATTTTGATCACGTCGCTCAGCGTACTGGCGCTGTCGCTATCCGGCGCTGCCGCCGCGCAGGAAGCCGCGCCAGCCGTTGCTGCCGGTGCGGACGAAGATGCCGAATCGGACATCGTCGTGACCGGCAGCGCGCGCGCCCAACGCCGCTTTGACGTGTCCTATGCTGTCAATTCGCTCAGCGAGGGCGAAATCCAGAAGATCGCGCCCAAGAATTTCGCCGATCTGCTCGGCACGGTTCCGGGTATTCAGGTGGAAGCGACGGGCGGCGAGGTGCAGAACATCACCCGCGTACGCGGCATCCCGACCGATCGCGGCTATCTGATCTTCCAGCAGGACGGGCTGCCGCTCTATCATGAGATCGACGGCGTGTTCTTCAACTCCGGCGACGGCATGAACCGCTATGATCTGATGACCGAGCGGGTCGAAATCGTCCGCGGTGGTCCAGCGCCGATCTACGCGAGCAGCGCCGCCGCCATTGCAAATAACATCACGGTAACCGGCGGCCCGGAATCGCGTGGCAAGGCGCAGATCACGCTGGGCGATACCGGCCTCTATCGGCTCGACGCCATGCAGTCTGGTCCCATCAGCGATAGCAGCTATTACGCAATTGGCGGCTTCCTGCGCCAGCATGATGGCTATCGCGACGCCGGCTTTCCCAACGACAAGGGTGGCCAGATCCGCGCCAATCTGAAGCATGATCTGGATAATGGCTTCGTCAAGGTGACGATGCAGTATACGAACGATCACAACCTGTTCTATCTGCCGATCCCGATCGCCGATCCGCGCAATCCCTCCGTCTCGCTCGATCCTTACATCGACTATCACACCGGCACGATGAACTCGCCGTCGCTGCGCAACGTGAACTTCAAATATCGCGATGGCGCAGGCGTGACCCAGAGCATGACGCGCGATCTGGCCGATGGCCGCCATATCCGCTTCTTCAACGCCGGCATTCAATATGAAGGCGATTTCGACGGTTGGATCGTATCCGCCAAGGGCGGGTTTACCAAGGGCAAGAACAGCTTCGACGCCTTCTATTCGACCACCAACCCGGTCGATGGCAATGCCTTCATCGCCAGCAATCTGGCCGCCGCACGCACGGCCTTCGGTGCTGACGTGGCGCGGCTGGGCTATGCGATTGCCGGTACGAACGGCGCGACGGTCTATGATCCCTATGCCGCTTCCGGACTGGTCATGTCCGGCCAGTATCGCGTTTCGGAATCCAAATTCTATTCGGGACAGGCTGATCTGAGCGTGACCCGCCAATTCGAAACCGGCTTTGGCACGCACGACGTGCGCGTCGGCACCTATGGGTCATTCTACGGCAACACGCTGTTCCAGGCCTATCAGGACATGCTGATCGAAGTGAGGAGCCGGCCACGCACGCTCGATCTTGTCGCTTATTCGGCCACGGGCGCTGTGCTTGGCTCGGTCACGCAAAATGGGGTTTTGCGCTACACGACCACGCTCAACCAGGGCAAGGCCGATGCGAAGATGATCGCGATCTACGCAAACGACACCTGGGACGTCACCGACGGGTTGAAGATAGACGGCGGCATCCGCAAGGAATGGTACGATTATGATGGCTATTCGCTGCTGTCGACCAGCGCCAATCTGGGCGATCCCACCACGATAGCCGACAATAACACCCGCGCCTTCACGGGTGCGATCGTAACCCGGACGCTCAAGCCTTCGGCGACCAACTGGACATTGGGCGCCAATTACGATTTGAACGGCAATCTGGGCGCCTATGGCCGCGTCTCCAATCTGGAAGTGCCCCCGCAGATGGGCGTCGTATCCACCCCGGCGCCGACCATCATCAAGACCAAGGCGCGGCAGTATGAACTGGGCGTCAAGGCAAGCTACGGCCCGGCCTATGTCTATGTGACGGGATTTTACACCAAATTTAACCCGTTCAACGCCTCGTTCATCGCCTTCAACCCGGCGACCGGCCGCAACGACCAGTCCGTGCCCTTCATCGGGGAAGCTGTCGTGAAGGGGGTGGAAATCGATGGCAAGATTGCGCCTGTCCGCTGGTTCGAACTGGCCGGTTCGATCACCTATTCCGATGCGCAATATCGCAACCTGCAAAACTCGTCCGGTGCCGATCCCAGCGCAGTCAACGGCAATCAGATCATCCGCGAGCCCAAATTCTTCGGCAATGTGCGCCCGGCATTCACCTTCCCGGTTGGCGAAGGCGAATTGCAGATCGCGGGGCGTTATGAATGGGTCGGTCGCCGTTATGTCGACCTTTTCAATCTGACCGCGCTGCCCGCCTATCAGACCTTCGGCGCCAGCGCGGCCATGACCTACGGCAAATGGCGCTTCCAGGTGGTGGGCGACAATCTGAGCAACGCCAAGGGATTGACCGAAGGCAATCCCCGCACGGACCAGCTTGCCGGGCAAGGTGCAAGCGATGCGATCTATGGTCGTCCGGTGTTCGGCCGCAACTTCCGCTTCATCCTTAGCCGGAGCTGGTGATTTGCGCCTGATGCGTGCCTGCGCCTTCGGGCCTTTCGTGGCGATTGCCCTGTCGCTGGCGTCGGTAACGGCGGCGGCGCAGGAACCTGCAGGGTACGCATCACCCTTCGCCGACACGCTGTCGACGCGCGTCTTTCCGCTGTTCGCCATGTTGCGGACAGCGGACGGATGGGCCCAGGCATTGCGGGACGACAATGTTCTGCAAACGCTGATGGCCGATCGCGCGGCACGCATTCCCACAGGCACATGCACGCCATCGCCGCAATGTCTGGCCGATGCGTGGCTATGGACCGATGCGGACATCGCCTTGGTGCAGGCCCGCCTGCGGCTCCTGTTGGACGATCCCAAACTGGGCAAGGCGCTGGTCGCGCAGCAGATGCGCCCATCGGGACGTTTTGCGCGATATGCGGCTGTGTCCGATGCCGATCTGCTGGCTGCGGCATGGGCGGAAACGGCGGCGGCAACCAACCGCGTGATCGCTGTCTATGCCAAGGGTGTGGCGCCGCGCTATCCTGTCATAGATGCGACCATCTTTCCTGTAGCGTCGCCACAGATGGCCGACATTTTGAGCGCGCACGGTGTCGCCACCGCTGCGCAGGCCAAGGGCAACGACCTGTTTTTCGATCCCGCCTTGCGTTATGCGACGGGCCTGCTGCAAATGAACGAACGCATCGACGCGGGCAATTTCCGGCCATTGCTCGGCGGCGACAATGCCGCAACGAACCGCGCCATCGACGCAATGAACTGGCGCGGAAAGCCCTATACCGCTTTGCTGGTCTTTGGTCACGGACCAGAGGATGCGCAATCGCGCACGGGCGTGTTGGGGCATATCCGCCTGTCCATCGCCGCCGATATGTTCGCGCGCGGCGTCGCGCCGTTCATCATCGTGTCGGGCGGCAATGTTCATCCCAATCGCACACCGTTCAACGAAGCGGTCGAGATGAAGCGGCTGCTTGTCACGCAATATGGCCTGCCCGCCGACCGCATATTGATGGAACCGCACGCGCGCCATACCACCACCAATTTGCGCAACTGCGCGCGGCTGTTGCTGGCAGCGAAATTTCCGACCGACCGGCCAGCGCTGGTCGTGTCGGATCATCGCACGATCCAATATATCGGCAGCGACATCCTGGCGCAGCGCAATCTCGCCGAAATGGGCGTGCAGCCCGGTCGCCTGACAGCGGGGCCTGATCAGTTCACGCTGATGTTCACGCCGGACCCGGCGGCCTTCCATGTCGAAGCCATCGACCCGCTCGATCCATGAACCGCATCGTCTCTACCCTATCGGCAATCCTGGCATATGGCGCAATTGCCGCGACGGCGGGCGCGCGCGAGCCGGGGCGACTGGTCGATCCCTTCGTAGGCACGCTCGCCGATTATGGGCAACTCAGCCCGGCGGCCGTCGCCCCTTTTGGCATGGTCCAGCTTGGCCCTGACACGACGCCTGCCAATCATGCAGGCTATGACCATGCCGCCACCACGCTTACCGGATTTTCGCACACGCGCGGCGTCGGTGTCGGCTGTGACGGGGCGGGTGGCGACGTCAAGGTCATGCTTGCCTATGATGACGCCACTGGTTCCGCGCCGATCGACAAGCGCCGTGAGCGCGCCCATGCGGGCTATTATGGCGTAAGTTACGGTCCGGGCATCCTTGCGGAGATGACCGCCACGCGCGGAGCGGGCGCCTTGCGCTTCACCATGCCGAAATCCGGACAGGTGAACGTCATGATCGCCTTCGATCGTGGCTATTCCAGGCGCATCGCCGCCCATTGGCAGGCGCAGCCGGACGGTGATCTACAGGCCAGTTTTTCGGCAGGCACCGTCTGTGACGCAGGCACCTATCATCTCCACTCAGCGACCCGTCTGACCCATAATGGCAATCCGGTAACGGCAATCTGGCAAGGCGACCCGGCGCACGATGCGCAACTGGCGCTGAAGGTGCGCAGCGGCGATATTGTCGAACTGCGCACGGGCCTTTCCTCGGTTGATCCGGCAGCCGCAGCCAATGTACGTAAAGCCGAACTGGGCGACCGCCCCTTTCAGGCCGTTGCCGACCGGATATTGGCCGACTGGAACAGGCAACTTTCCCGCATCCACATCGGTGGTTCCCAAAAGCAGCAGGCACTGTTTTACACCGCATTGTTCCGGGTAATGCAGTCGCCGGTCGCCATCGCAGACCCTGACGGGCGCTTCCGCGGCAGCGATGGCATGGTCCAACGGATTTCCCCCGGACAGCAGCATTATACCAGTTGGGCGCTCTGGGACAATTACCGGACGCAAATGCCCCTGATCGCGCTGATCGATCCCGATCGTGCCGCGCAGATCGCACGCTCGCTGGTGAGGCTCTACCAGAGCGGCAAGGCGCGCTGGGCGACGCCGACCGAGCCATTTCTGACCGTGCGCACCGAGCATGCGGGCATAGCCCTGCTCGATTTCCGACGCAGGGGCATTACCGATTTCGACGCGAAGGCAGCCTTGGCCGGGATGGTCGCCGAAAGCGCCACGCTCGCGCGAAAGACGCCGGACGAACAGATCGAGGCCGCCTATGATGACTGGGCGATTGCCGAACTGGCGTCGGACCTGGGCGAAACCGCCACCGCGCAGGCGTTTCGTGCGCGGGCGCTCAGCTATCGTCCGATGTGGCTGGCCACCTTTCGGGATCTGGGTGACGATGCTGATATCGTGAAGGCGCGGGGGCTATATCAGGGCACATTGGCCCAATATCGCTGGGCCCCGGTGTTCGATCTCCCCTGGCTGGCGCAGACGCTGGGCCCGCGGTTCCGGCCTGAACTGGATCGCTTCTTCGCCGACAATCTGTTCAACATGACGAACCAGCCGGACATTCATACGCCCTATCTCTTTGCATGGGCGGGCGACAAGGCTGCGACCGAACGGGTGGTGCACCGCTATATCACCCAGTCGGTCCCCCATCGCTACGTCAATTCCGGCGTGCGGCCACAGCCTTGGGTAGGACACAGCTTTGCCTTGTCACCGCAGGGTTTTGCCGACGGCATGGACGATGACGCGGGCACCATGTCCGCCTGGTACGTGTGGGCCATGCTCGGCCTCTATCCGATAACGCCCGGCGACCCGCGCTATGTCGTCACGACGCCAATGGGCCGGAACATTCGGATCAACGGCACAGCTTTAGCGGACTTGCCGGTCCGGTCGATGCAGCAGGAGACAGGTCAGTGAAACGGTTTGCGATGATGGCCGGCCTTGCCGCGACCCTGTGTGGAGCAATGGCCGTGGCGCAACCTGCGTCGAATGCGGACGCCGTACCCATCAACGCCATACAAGTGGTCGGCACGCACAACAGCTATGCAATCCCGGCCGATCCGCGCGTGATGGCGCTGATGGCGCCACGTCTGTCCGCGTTCATGGCCAAAATAAACGACATGATGCTACCCGCGCAGCGGGCGCAGATGCTGGATGAACATCCCGGTCGCCTGACGGACATGGCGGTCAGCCTCGACTATGTGCAGATGCCGTTGCAGGCGCAGTTGCGCAGCGGCGTTCGCAGCATAGAAATCGATCTGCAACCCGATCCTGCCGGTGGCGCCTATGCCGATCCCCTGCCCTATCGCCAGTTGCGCGCGCAGGGGGTGACCGATCTCGCGCCAATCTATCGCGATGAATTGGCAAAGCCGGGGATGAAGGTGCTGCACGTTGCGGACCTGGATTTTCGCAGCCAGTGCCCGACCTTTCGCCACTGCCTGACACTGATGAAACAATGGTCGGACGCCACTCCGAACCACAGCCCTGTATTCGTGCTGCTGGAGCCCAAGCTGTCTGGCCTGGACAAGGCGATCCCCGGCGCGACACAGATTCCGCCCTTCGACAAGGCGGCGTTCGATGAAGTGGATGACAGCATCCGCAGCATCCTTGGCCGCGACAAGCTGTTTACGCCCGACGACCTGCGGGGGGACTTGCCGACCCTCGAAGCTGCCGCATTGGCAAAGCGCTGGCCAACGCTGGGGCAGGCCCGTGGCAAATTCCTGTTCCTGTTTCTCGTACCGGGCATGAATCTCAAAGCCTTCGCACCCTATCTGGACGGCCGCCCGTCACTTCAGGGACGCGCCGCCTTCGTCCAGGGTCAGGCCGGTATGGCGCACACGGCCTTCATGCTGTTCGACAATGCGCTGACGCGCGGCGCTGAAATAGGTGATGCTGTCCGCAAAGGGTATCTGGTGCGGACACGCGCCGACATTGACACCGTTGATGCGCGCGACGGTTCAGGCAAGCGCCGCGACGCAGCGCTGGCCAGCGGCGCACAGATCATATCGACCGATTATCTGACCGCGCCGAATGTCTACGCCAACGACTATCACCTTGCCCCCTTTGCGCAGGGATGGCGCTGCAACAGGCTGGTCTATCGTTGCAGCAGCGTACGATAGGCATTGGCTACCGCCTCTCTGGCTAGCGGACCTTTGATCAAGCCCGCTCTCTGTCCGCCGACAAAATAACGGCGCCTCGTCCCTCCCCGTCCTTGCCGCAACGCCCGCCCATTCAGCCGGGGAACCGCCGGGGTGCGGGGGATGTCGCGCGAAATCGCCTGAATACGTATGTGGGATTCTGTGCAGATCGGGCAGCACAGGGCTATCACGCCTCCAGACCCGCGAAAGCGGCAAGAAGCGCCTGACAGGCGTCTTGGGGAGGGTGTTTCTGCAATGCACAAATTTCATGGTTCCATTCTGCGCGCAGCTTTGATGGCGAGCGTTTCGCTTTCCGTAGCGTCTGTCGCATCCGCGCAGACGGCCGATGCGCCCGTCGCAGCCGACGAAGCTGGCGAGGCCATCGTCGTCACCGGCATCCGCGCCTCCCTCGCCTCCGCTGCGAAGATGAAGCGCGATTCGGTGCTGATCGTCGACTCCATCACTGCCGAAGATGTCGGCAAGCTGCCCGACGTGTCGATCGCGGACTCGCTGGCCCGCCTGCCCGGCGTCACCGCCCAGCGTCTCGAAGGCCGCGACCAGCGCCTGTCGATCCGCGGCCTTGGCCCCGACTTTTCCACCACCCTGCTCAACGGTCGGGAACAGGTGACGGTCGGCGACAATCGCGGCGTGGAATATGACCAGTATCCGTCCGAATTCTTCCAGAACGTCAATGTCTATAAAAGCACCGATGCGTCGCTGATCGCGGCGGGCATTTCGGGCACGGTCGACCTCAGGATGCTGCGCCCGCTCGACAAGAATGACCGCATCATCGCCGTGTCGCTGCGCGGCCAGATGAACGGCATGAACAAGCTCAACCCGGACGGCGAACGCTATGGCTATCGCGCGTCGGCGACCTATGTCGATCAATATGCCGACGACACGCTGGGCCTGGCCATCGGCTTTGCGGCATCGCAAACCCCCTCGCAGAATGAACGCTTCAACGCCTGGGGTTATCCCACCGACGCCAGCGGCAACCTGATCATCGGCGGCGCCAAGCCCTATGTGCAGTCCAACCTGCTCAAGCGCTATGGCGCGGTCGGCACGCTGGAATGGCAGCCCAGCGACAATTTCCATTCGACCTTCGACGTCCTCTATTCGCATTTCGAGGAAGAACAGCGGCTGCGCGGCATCGAATTCCCGCTCGTCTGGGGCGCCGATGTGGGCGTCAGCGACGTGACGGTCGACAATGGCTTCGTCACCGGTGCGACCTTCAGCAATGTCTATGGCGTCCAGCGCAACGATTATAACAAGCGTACCGCCGACACGATCTCGCTGGGCTGGAACAACCAGTTCAGCCTGAACGACGCGCTTCGCCTGAACGTCGATGCCAGCTGGTCGCGCGCCAAGCGCACCGACTTCCTGCTCGAAACCTATTCGGGCACAGGCTATCTGCGGTCGGGCGTGCCGGACAGCGTGCGGGTCGACCGCCAGTCCAACGGCCTGTTCAAGATCGTGCCGACCATCGACTATACCAACACCGGGATCATCAGCCTGACCGATCCCAATGGCTGGGGCTATAATGGCACGACCGCCGTGGTGCAGGCCGGTTTCCTCAATCGGCCCAAATTCATAGACGACATGCGCTCGCTCCGCATGAACCTCAACGGCGACATCGAAGGCAGCCTGTTCAGCAACTGGGAAATCGGCGGCAACTATAGCCGTCGCAAGAAAACCAGCGCCTTTACCAGCTTTTTCCTGTGCCCCACGGGCGGCACCGATTGCACCGTTGCAGGCGGCACCCCCGGTTCCGCGCCGGTCCCCAGCGAAGCGCTGCTCGGCTCCAACGTCTCGCTTGGCTATCTGGGCGTCCCGGCGATGCTGACGCTCAATCCGCTCTATCTCTACGACAATGTGCTGGACGCGGTGTATGACAATCGCCCGCAATCGCTGGTGCGCGACAATTTCGTGAAGGAAGACGTGTTCACCGGCTATGCCAAAATGACGATGGACGGCGAACTGGGCGGCAAGCCGCTCAAGGGTGCCTTCGGCGTACAGGTGATCCATTCCCGGCAACGCTCGGTCGGCACCATTTCCAGCTTCAGCAACGGCGTCGTCACGGTGGTGCCCGCATCGGGCAAGGCCAGCTATACCGACTTCCTGCCAAGCGCGCAGATATCGGTCGAACTGGAGCCGGGCTTCTTCGTCAAGCTGGGCGCGGCGCAGGCCATGGTCCGCCCCCGTCTGGATCAGGAGCGCGTGAACCAGGAATTCAGCTTCGATCCGTCCAAGATCGGCCTGGGTTCAGACCCCATGAACAGCCCGTTCAGTTCAAACGGCGGCAACACCAATTTGCGTCCTTATCAGTCGACCAATATCGACCTGTCGGTGGAGCGCTATTTCCGTAATGGCGGCTATGTGTCGCTGTCGGGCTATTTCAAGAATCTGACCGATTTCGTCGATCCCAACAACAGCATCGCCTATGATTTCTCGTCGCTCCTTCCGGCATTGCCAGTGGACGTCCACAACGAAATCATCGCCAATGGCGGCGCGATCGGCCTGCTCAAAGCGCCCGCCAACAACGGTCGGGGCACCATCATGGGCGTGGAAGGGACCGCATCGCTCCCCTTCAAGCTGTTCAGCGAGTCGCTTGATGGCTTCGGCCTGTTCGCCAGCGGCTCCTACACCCACAGCGAAGTCAAATATGGCTCCAACCCCACCGACACCGTCACCCTGCCCGGCCTGTCCAAATGGGTCGCCAGCGGCACCGCCTATTTCGAACGAAACGGGTTCCAGGCGCGGGTCAGCTATCGCTACCGTTCCTCCTTCCTGGGCGAAGTGGCGGGCCTGTCGGCAGCCCCGACCTTCCGCACCGCCAAGGCGGAAGGGATTTTGGACGCGCAGATCGGCTATGAATTCCAGTCCGGTCCGCTCACTGGCCTGTCTATCCTGCTCCAGGGCAAGAATCTGACCGACCAGCCGTTCGTCACCTATCAGAATGACGATCCGCGCCAGGTCATCGACTATCAGCGCTATGGCCGCGACTATTATCTGGGCCTGACCTACAAATTCTGATCGCCCTTCGCCAAACTGCCTGACTGCACGCAGGCAGCGCCGGGACCGCCGCTCCTTTTCAAGGAGTTGGCGGTCCCTTCTTTTTGTCAGGCAGTCATGCGGGTGATCAGGCGGGGCGCCAGCAGCGTCGGCGTCACCGGCTTGCCCTGGATCAGCCCGATCAGCGCATCGACCAGCACTTCGCCCGCACGCAGATAATCCTGCGCCACCGTGGTCAATGGCGGGCGCGTCAGGCTGACCGCCGGAATATCGTCAAAGCCGATCAGGGCGACGTCGCCCGGCACCGCCATGCCCGCCTCATCCAGCGCCCGCATCGCGCCGATGGCGATCAGGTCCGAACCCGCGAAAATCGCGTCAAAGGGGACACCGCCCGCAATCAATCGGCGCGCGGCCTCATGCCCTGAATGTTCGATCGACAGGGCATCGACATGCAGCCTGGGGTCGACGGGCAGGCCCGCTTCCGTCATCACCTGCGCCAGCCCCGCATAGCGGTCGCGAAATTCGGGGTAGCGGTCGGACGCATCGCCCAGAAAGGCGATGGCGCGACAGCCCCGTTGGATCAGACGACGCCCCGCGTCACGCCCGCCCTGCCGATTGTCGCAGCCGATCGTCATCCCCAGCGCATGGTCGTCAACCGATCCCCAACGCACGAAATGCGTCCCCTGCGCTATCAATTGCTCCAGCCGCACCCGGTAGATCTCGTAATTGCCATAGCCCAGCAGGATGATGCCGTCGGCCTTGCGGCTATCCTCATAATCGACATGCCAGTCGGTCGATAATTGCTGGAAGGATGTCAGCAGATCATAGCCGCGCTTGGCGCAGGTTTGCAGGATCGGCCCCAGCATCGACAGGAAAAAGGGGTTGATCCAGCTTTCGTCGGGCAGCAGATCCTCGAAAAACAGCAGGGCCAGCGTGTTGCTCTTCCCCCGCCGCAGCGAAGAGGCATTTTTGTCCACCGCATAGTTGAGCTGGCGCGCAATCGCCTCGATCCGCTTGCGCGTCCCCTCGCTGACCGTGGGGTCGCCCCGCAGCGCGCGCGACACGGTCGGCTGGGAAACGCCGGCCAGTGTGGCGATGTCGAACGAGGTGATTTTTTCATTGACGGCCATGGTCTGATCCTACGCCCCTCCGGCCCGCTTGGAAAGCAGGGCGTTGAGTCTGGAACATGGCTTTGAATACGTATGTCACATGCTTGGCCCGGCGGACCAACGCCGCCTAAGAAGGGGGGAACAAGACCGCCGCAATCACGCAGGTGCGGCAAAAGGGGAGGATGAGGAATGGGCAGGCGCAATCCCACGCTGTTCGCTGCGCTGCTGGCACTGGCCAGCCCGGCCCTGTCGGAGACGCCCCCCTCGCCCGCCGCAGCGGATTTTCGCGCCCGCCTGCCGGAGGATGAAGTCATCTATTTCGTCCTGCCCGACCGTTTCGACAATGGCGATCCACGCAACGACAAGGGCGGCTATGGCGGCGATCGACTGACCCATGGCTATGATCCTGCGGCAAAAGGCTTTTACCACGGCGGCGATCTTAAAGGGCTGACCCGCCGGCTTGACTAT
Source organism: Sphingobium sp. GW456-12-10-14-TSB1 (assembly GCF_059424385.1). NCBI lineage: Bacteria > Pseudomonadati > Pseudomonadota > Alphaproteobacteria > Sphingomonadales > Sphingobiaceae > Sphingobium > Sphingobium sp. GW456-12-10-14-TSB1. The sequence continues at coordinate 1,056,939 of NZ_JBWKZI010000002.1, forward strand.
ATCCAGGGGCTCGGCGCGACCGCCATCTGGGTTGGCCCCATCTTCCGCAACAAGCCGGTGCAGGGGGCAAAAGGTCAGGAAAGCGCAGGCTATCACGGCTATTGGATCACCGACTTCACCCATGTCGACCCGCATTTGGGCACCGACGCCGATTTCGCGGCGCTAGTGGCGGCTGCGCACGCACGCGGCATGAAAGTCTATATGGACATCATCGCCAACCATACCGCCGACGTCATCCAGATGCGCCAATGTGCTGCGGCCCCCTGCCCCTACCGTTCGCGGGCCGATTATCCCTATCAGCGGCGCGGCGGCGTCAACGGCCCGCCGATCAACAGCGGCTTTGCCGGCGATGACGATCATAGCGCGGACAATTTCGCCCGGCTGACCGATCCTTCCTACGCCTACACCCCCTATGTCCCAAAGGGTGAAGCCCAGGCCAAGACGCCCGCCTGGCTCAACGACGTCACCCTTTATCATAACCGGGGCGAAACGACCTACCGGGGCGAAAGCGCGACGATGGGCGATTTTGCCGGGCTGGATGACCTGATGACTGAAAATCCCCGCGTCATTGCGGGGATGATCGATATATTCGGCGGCTGGATCGACCGTTTCGGCGTCGATGGCTTCCGGGTCGACACGGCCAAGCATGTCGATCCGCATTTCTGGCAGGCTTTCGTCCCCGCCATGCAGGCGCGGGCGCGGGCCAGGGGCATCCCCAATTTCCACATTTTCGGCGAGGTGGCGGAAAGCGACATAATGTCCGGCGCGCTCGCCTGGTACACGCGCGAAGGCGGCTTTCCCGCCGTCCTCGACTTCGCCTTCCATCAGGCCGCGATCCAGACCGTCGCGGGTCCAGGTGCGACGGCGCTGTGGGAAAAGATGCTGCAAGGTGACGATCTCTATGTCCGGGGTGCCGCCACCGCGCGGCAGTTGCCGACATTCATCAGCAACCACGACAATGGCCGCTTCGCCACCTTCGTCCGCCGCGCCTTCCCCGCCGCCAGCGAACAGGAAGTGCTGGACCGCGTGACGCTGAGCCATGCCATGATGCTGACGCTGCGCGGCGCACCGACGCTCTATTATGGCGACGAGCAGGGCTTTTCGGGCGACGGCGGCGATCAGGACGCGCGCGAGGATATGTTCGGCAGCAAGGTCGCGTCCTACAACGACAATCGCCTCGTCGGCACGGACGCCACGACGGCCACGGCCCGTTTCGATCCGACCCATCCCCTCTATCGCACCATCGCCACGCTCGCCCGCCTGCGCACCGCCCATCCCGCGCTGCGCCGGGGCAAGCAGACGATCCGCGCCCGGTCGGAGGAGCCCGGCCTCTTCGCCGTCTCGCGCTTCGATCCTGATAACGGGGCGGAATATCTCATCGCCTTCAACACTTCGACCGCGCCGATCGACACCCATGTTCAGGTCGATGTCGGATCGCGGGATTTCGTCACCCTCGCCGGTGCGCCCTGCGCCGCCCGCGCTGTCGCGCCGGGCAGTCTTTCGCTCCGCCTTCCTCCGCTTGGCTACAGCCTGTGCGCTGTCCGCCCTTCCCGTTCCTTGCCCGCAAAGTCCCCTGAATGACCGACACTCTACAGCCATGGTGGCGCGGCGCCGCCATCTATCAGATCTATCCGCGCAGTTTTGCTGACTCCAATGGCGATGGCATCGGCGATCTCAACGGCATCACCGCGCGCCTGCCCTATGTGGCATCGCTTGGCGTCGATGCCATCTGGCTGTCGCCCGTGTTCAAAAGCCCGATGCGCGATTTCGGCTATGACGTGTCCGACTATTGCGATGTCGATCCCATTTTCGGCACGCTTGCGGATTTCGACGCGCTGGTCGCCCGCGCCCATGCGCTTGGCCTGCGCGTGATCGTCGATCAGGTATGGGCGCATACGTCGGACCAGCATGGCTGGTTCGTCGAAAGCCGGGCCAGCCGCGACAATGCCAGGGCCGACTGGTATGTCTGGGCGGATGCCAAGCCGGACGGATCGCCGCCCAATAACTGGCAATCGGTGTTCGGAGGCCCGGCCTGGACATGGGATGCGCGGCGCGGCCAATATTATATGCACAGCTTCCTGCGCGAACAGCCGCAGCTGCACCTGCATCACCCGGACGTGCAGTCCGCGATCTTCGACATCATCCGCTTCTGGCTGGACCGGGGCGTCGACGGCTTTCGCATCGACGCGATCAACCATTCGATGCACGATCCGAAACTGCGCGACAATCCGCCAGCCCCCGACGATGGCAGCCTGCGCACCCGGCCATTCGATTTCCAGCTCAAACTGTATAGCCAGAGCCACCCGGACCTTCCCCTGTTTCTGGAAAAGGTCCGCACCGTGTTCGACGCCTATCCCGACCGCTTCACCGTTGCAGAGGTCGGCGGCGCGGACAATGACCGGGAAATGAAGGCCTTCACGCAGGGCGACCATCGCCTCAACACCGCCTATGGCTTCGACTTCCTCTATGCGCCCGCGCTGACCAGTTCGCTCATCAGGGACGCGCTGCAAAAATGGCCGGCGGAACAGGGGATCGGCTGGCCAAGCTGGGCCTTTGAAAATCACGATGCCCCCCGCGCCGTGTCGCGCTGGGGCAAGGGTCATGATCCGGACGCCTATTGCCGGATGAAGATGCTGCTGCTCGCCTGCCTGCGCGGCAATATCTTCCTCTATTATGGCGAGGAACTGGGCCTGCCGCAGATCGACATCGCCTTTGAGGATCTCAAAGACCCCGAAGCCATCGCCAACTGGCCGCTGACCCTGTCGCGCGACGGCGCCCGCACGCCGATGCCCTGGATTGCCGACGCCCCCTATATGGGCTTTTCCACTGCAAAGCCCTGGCTGCCGATCGGCGAAGCGCATCGCCCGCGCGCGGTCGACCGGCAGGAGGCCGATCAGGCATCCCTGCTGCACTGGACCCGTCAGGTGCTGGCGCTGCGCAATGCCTCCCCTGCCCTGCGCAGCGGCACGATGACGTTCCATGATCTGCCCGGCGACCTGCTCGCCTTCACGCGCAGCCATGCGGATCAGCAGATGCTGTGCATTTTCAACCTGGGCGACCAGCCGGCGCACTGGACGCCGGACGATGCCGACCATTGGCGTCCCCTGCTGACATGCGGGGACGCCGCCCCATGGCATTTCCCGCCTGCCTCCGCCCTCGTCGCCCAATTTCAAGGATCTGTTTCATGACGCGACTGACTGCGCTTGCCCTGCCGATTTTCGCCCTGTCGCTCGCCCCTGTCGCCGCGCGCGCAGATGTCGTTGCCAAGGCCGCCTCGCCCGACGGTCGCATCACCCTCACCGTCAGTCTGGATGGCGAAGGCCGCCCCAGCTACGCCGTGCAGCGCGATGGCCAGCCGCTGATCGCCGACAGCCGCCTGGGCTTCATGCTGACGGACGCTCCCAAGATCGAACGCAACCTGATGCTGGCCGATACGAAGCGCGATCGCAGCGACACGACATGGACCCAGCCCTGGGGCGAATGGGCGACGATCCGCGACAATCACAGCGAAATCCGCCTCGCCTTCCGCGAAAAGAGCGATCTTGAACGGACGATGGACGTCACCTTCCGTCTGTTCGACGATGGCGTCGCCTTTCGCTACACCCTGCCCGATCAGCCCAATCTGCACCACGTCAACATTGCGGAGGAACTGACCCAGTTCGCCTTCGCCCAGCCCGGCACTGCCTGGTGGAAACCCGCGTTCGAATGGAACCGGGAGGAATATCTCTACAACAAGACCCCGCTCGATGCCGTCGGAACAGCGCAGACGGTGATGACGGTGAAGCTGGCGGGCGGCACCCATGTCGCGCTGCATGAAGCGGCTCTGGTCGATTATAGCGGGATGAACCTGGCGCGGGTTCAGGGCAACACCTTCCGCGCCGCGCTGACGCCGGGCGCAGGCGCACCCAAAGTCTCGCGCGATGCCGGCTTCTCGACGCCATGGCGCACCATCGCGATCGCGGACGATGCGGCTGGGCTCTACATGAACCACATGATCCTCAACCTCAACGAACCCAACAGGCTGGGCGACGTGTCGAGCTGGATCAAGCCGGGCAAATTTGTCGGCGTGTGGTGGAACATGATCAAGGGCGACTGGAGCTGGGCGCGCGGTCCCAAACATGGCGCGACCACCGCCAACGTCCGGCGCTATATCGACTTTGCCGCCGCCAGCGGCATCCCCGCCGTCCTCGTGGAAGGATGGAATGTCGGCTGGGACGGCAACTGGTTCGGCAATGGCAACGCCATGAATTTCTCTCAACCGACCGAGGATTTCGACGCCGACGGGCTGGCCGCCTATGCCAGGTCCAGGGGCGTCATGCTGATCGGCCATCATGAAACCGGCGGGTCGGCCAGCCATTATGACGGCCAGCTGGACAGCGCCTTCAAATGGGCCGCCGATCATGGCGAGCGGGTGGTGAAAACCGGCTATGTCACCGATGCGGGCCAGATCGAGCGCGTCGATGCCGATGGAACCCGCCATCGCGAATGGCATGAAGGCCAGTGGATGGTGAACCACTATCTGCGCGTCGTGCAGACAGCCGCGAAATATCATGTCAGCATCGACAGCCATGAACCTGTCAAGGACACCGGGCTGCGCCGCACCTATCCCAACTGGGTATCGCGCGAAGGTGGGCGCGGCATGGAATATAATGCATGGATCGGCGGCAAGAACCCGCCCGAACATGAAGCCAATCTGGTCTTTACCCAATTGCTGGGCGGGCCGATGGACTTTACGCCGGGCGTCCTTAGCCTTTCCGGATCGGAAGGCAGTGCGATCCAGTCGACGCTGGCCAAGCAGCTCGCCCTTTATGTTGTCCTCTATTCGCCGGTCGTGATGGCAGCCGACACGCCTGAAAATTACGCGAAATATCCCGGCCCGTTCCAGTTCATCAAGGATGTGCCGACCGACTGGTCCGACACACGGGCGCTCAATGGAGAGGTCGGCGATTATGCCACGATCGCGCGCAAGGAAAAGGGCGGCGATGACTGGTATCTGGGCGCCGTGGGTGATGAAGAAGCCCGCGCGGTTCAGGTGACGCTCGATTTTCTGGATGCGGGACGAAGCTATACAGCGGAAATCTACCGCGACGGACCGGGCGCGGATTATCGCACCGATGCGCGCCATGCGATCGTGATCGAAAAGAAGGCGGTCAGGAAAGGCGACATATTGACGATCGCAATGGCGCCGGGCGGTGGCCAGGCGATCCGCTTCGTCGCTGGCGGCAAGGCGCGCCGCCGCTGATCCTATATCCTGTCCTACAGGCGGGCAAATCTCTATGCTGCACGCTGCCCGCATGGATGGCCGCTTGTTCGATAGGATCAGGATCGGGTAATAAAATTTCAGAATTGCCGGGAAATATGCGAAGTTAAGGGGCGGATGCAGGATGGACGGTCACACAGGCAGCGCGAGCGCGAGCCGCCCCCGGCAGGGTTTTGCAGGGCTATGGAATATCAGCTTCGGCTTCTTTGGCATCCAGATCGGCTTTGCCCTTCAGAACGCCAATATGAGCCGCATCTTCCAGTCGCTGGGCGAAAGTCTGGACGATCTTGCATTGCTGTGGATCGCCGCGCCCCTGACCGGCCTGCTGGTCCAGCCGATCATCGGTCATTATAGCGACCGGACCTGGTGCCGCTTTGGTCGGCGGCGACCCTATTTCTTTGTCGGCGCGCTGTTCGCCGCCGCGGCGCTGATCGGGATGCCCCATGCGCCCGGCTTGCTGGCGGCAGCGATGATGCTCTGGATACTCGACGCATCGCTCAACGTGTCGATGGAGCCTTTCCGCGCCTTTGTCGGCGACATGCTGGCAAAGGATCAGCATATGGCCGGCTATGCCCTGCAAACCGCCTTTATCGGCGCGGGTGCGGTGATCGGTTCCGCGACGCCCTGGCTGCTTGATCATATGGGCGTTTCCAATGTCGCCGCTGCGCAGGGCATACCCGACACGGTGCGGATCAGCTTCTATATCGGCGGGGCGGCCCTGTTCCTGGCCGTCCTGTGGACGGTCCTGACGACGCGCGAATATGCGCCCGATCAGATGGCGCGCTTTGCGAAGGCTGACGGGCAACCACCCGCCGCCTTGTCGGCCGATCGGGCCATGCCTGCGGGCGGGCCGGGCTGGATCGTGGCGGGCGGCGTCATATTGGCGATCGTATGGGCCTGGTCGCTTGAAAAGGAACTCTATCTGCTGGGCGCGCTGCTGGCCGCCTATGGCTGCGCGCGCCTCGTCGCGCGTCGGCTTCATGCGCAGGGTCGCAGCGACAATCTGCTCAGCCATGTCGTCGGTGATTTTGCGACCATGCCACCACTGATGAAGCGACTGGCGCTCGTCCAGTTCTTCACCTGGTCGGCCCTGTTCATCATGTGGATCTACACCACGCCCGTCGTTGCCCAATATATGTTCGGATCGGCCGATCCCACCAGCCCCGCCTATAATGCCGGTGCGAACTGGGTCGGCATCCTGTTCGCCGCCTATAATGGCGTGGCCGCCCTGGCCGCCCCCTTCCTGCTCCAGCCACTCGCCCGCCGCATCGGCCAGGCCAATACCCACGCCATCGCGTTGATGCTGGGCGCGCTGGGCTTTCTCTCCTTCCTGTTCCTGCGCGACGCGCAACTGCTGCTCCTGTCGGAGATCGCGATCGGCATCGCCTGGGCGTCGACCCTCGCTATGCCCTACGCCATGCTCGCCTCCAGCGTGCCGCAGACAAAGCTCGGCATCTATATGGGGCTGTTCAACGCCTTCGTCGTCATCCCACAACTGCTGGTCGCGACCGTGATGGGCACGATCATGCGCCATTTCTTCCCGACCGAACCGATCTGGACGATGGCCTTTGCAGCCGGTGTCATGATGCTGGCATCCATCGCGACGCTACGTTGCCGATAGGGGGGGTAGAGGCGCGCAAATCGGCAAGTCGCCCCTCAGGCAATCGTCACGATCCGGGCGTCGCCATCATGCTTCATGGGTTTGACCGCTACCTGATCGCCCAGTCGATCGAACATGATATCGACCCTGTCGGGACCGATGCTCAGATCCTTGATGGCGAGGCTGTGGAGGAAATGCGGCAGCTTGGGCTGGTGAAAGGATATTTGCGCCGCCGGGACATCGAACCTCAGCCCCAGGCTCGACTGGATGAGCGCCAGCGGTGCCGCCGCCGACCAGGCCTGCGGGCTGCACGCCACCGGATAGAATGTCGGCCCCTGCGACCGACGGCGGGGAAAGCCGCAGAACAGTTCGGGCAGGCGCATCATGTCCACATAGGTGGCGGCGGCGAACAGCCCCTCGAATATCTGCGCGGCCTCCCGCTGATAGCCATAGCGCGCAAAGCCCCCCGCAATCAGGGCATTGTCATGCGGCCAGATCGAGCCGTTATGATAGCTCATGGGATTGTAGCGCGCCTCGGTCGAGGCGATGGTACGCACGCCCCAGCCGGAAAAGGAGGCAGGCGCCATCAGCGTCCGGACGACGGCCTCGACCCGCTCCTCGCGCGCCAGTCCTGTATAAAGGACATGACCCGCATTGGACGATCGCACCCTGCAGGGCTGCTTGTCGCCATCCAGCGCAAGTACATAGGTACCCAGTGCCGCGTCAAAGAAGGCGGCGTCGAACCGGTCGCGCAAACGCGCCGCGCGCTCGCGATACTCGGCGGCGCGCGCCTCCTGGCCAATCGTCGCGAACAGCGCCCCCGCTGCCTGCCACGCGCCATAGACATAGGCCTGCACCTCGGCGAGGGCTATCGGCCCGCGCGCCAGCGTGCCATCGGCGTGAAAGATGGAATCGTGGCTGTCCTTCCAGCCCTGATTTTGCAACCCCTGGTCGGTCAGGCGACCATATTCGACGAAACCGTCGCCGTCGCGATCGCCATGGGTGTCGATCCACTCCAGAGCCGCCTCGATATGCGGCAATATGCTGGTCAGGAAGGCAGCGTCGCCGGTCCGTTCCAGATAGGCGCCCGCCAGCATCACGAACAGGGGCGTTGAATCGATGCTGCCATAATAGTGGCGGAACGGCACCTCGCCCAGTTCCGCCATTTCTCCATGCCGCACCTCATGCAATATCTTGCCAGGTTCAGCGTCCGCCGCCGGATCGAAGCTGGTGGCCTGATGCGCGGCAAGATAGCCCAGCACGCCACGGCTGATCGCCGGGTCCATCCACAGCGTTTCGAGCGCGGTAATGATCGCGTCGCGACCGAACACCGTGCTGAACCAGGGAATGCCCGCATAGGGATAGGGGCCAAATTCGGTATCTGTCGACAGCATCGAGATGTCGGCAACCGATCGACGGGCAACCTCGTTGAACAGGTCATTGGAAGAATGCAGCCTCGCGCCACGCCTGCGCGCCGTCCGTAGCGCCCCCATGGCCTCCCTCAGCGATTTGAGGAACTGCTTGGGAAGCGGCTCCGTCGCCTCTGTCCGTTCGCAGCAGATGCGGGTGAACAGCGCGCAACGCTGACCCGGCGGCAGGGTCACCTCGAACCGCGCATGACTGTCGGTCAATGCGTCGGGCATGGGATCGAAATGCAGATGCGTCTGCCGTTCGCGATCATCGCGTCCGACATAGCCGAGCAGGACATCGGCCGCGCCGACTTGCGGTTCGCACATCGTCCCCCGGCGCAACCGCGTCATGCCGCGTATCTCGAACAGGTCGGCAAAGTCCGCAGCAAAGCTGAAATCGACGCTGACCTGACGCGTTTCCGCGTCGAAGTTGCGGATGGTGACACGCTCATACAACGCATCCTTCCACAAAAAGCGCGTGCGCCGCAGGTGGATGAGATCATGCTCGACCGCCACCCGCCCGTCGTCCCCGAAAAAATCGGGGTTGGTCAGGTCGCATGTCAGCATCGCATTATCGTCGCGCAGCGCCGAACTCAGCAGGATCGGCCGCATGGCGTTGATGGTGAGATAGAGGTGGGAAAGGTATCGGGTGTCGCAGTGATACAGCCCCTCCGGACTGCCCGGCCCGGAGATCGCGTCGCCGCTATGATCGAACACGGCAAAGCTGTTGCCATATTTGAGCGTGCGCGGCCTGCGTTCGTGGAGGGAGGCGGTCGCCGGGATGAAAAATTGGGTTTGCGCCTGGGACAGCGCTTGCCCTCCAGCGATACCCGGCATGTCGGGTTGGGGCTGACTCAGGGTCATGGCGTCTCCTATGCGACGATCTGCAATTCGGCTTCCACGCCCCGATGACGCCGCAATCGGGCGGCATCGGTACGGGCACCGGGCAGATCATGGTACAGCGCCACATAGTCCGCTGCCATCCGCTGCGCCGTGAAACGTGCGTCGAACGCGGCGCGTACCCGCCGCCGATCCAGATCAGGCAGCGCAGCAATGGCCGCCACCGCTTCATCCTCGCTATCGACGATGAAGCCGGACACGCCATGTTCGACCACTTCGGGCACCGAACCGCAACGGAAGGCGATGACCGGCGTGGCGCAAGCCATCGCCTCGATCATGACCAGGCCGAACGGTTCGGGCCAGTCGATCGGAAACAGCAACGCGGCCGCCTCGCCCAGAAACTGGGCCTTTTGCTGCTCGTTGATTTCGCCAATGAATTCCACATTGGGATAATGGTCCACCAGCGGCGCGATTTCGCGTTCCCAATAGCTGCGATCGACAGCATCGATCTTGGCCGCGATCTTGAGCTTGAGCCCCGATCGCGCGGCAATGCGGATCGCGCGATCGGGCCGTTTTTCCGGCGATATGCGCCCAAGAAAAGCGAGATAATCCTCGCCCGCGCCCAGCCGGGGCGCCAGCAGGTCGGCGGGCAGGCCATGATAGATGGTGCCACCCCAATTGACCGGCGGCATGGGCAGCCGCTGATGATCGGAAATCGACACCAGGCTGTGCTGTGCAAAGGTGCGGTAGAATGGCGGCAGGTCTGGCAGATCGAGCCGGCCATGCAGCGTGGTCACGGTGCGCCCGATGAAATCATGCGCCATCGGCAGGTGCAGCATGTCGATATGGAAATGCAGCGCGTCAAACTCGTCGGCGCGGCGGCGGACCTGCTCCATCATTATCATATGATAAGGGATTGTGTCGACGACAGCGGGGTTGAGACGCAACGCCATGTCCGTGATCGGCACCAGTTCCGCGCTGGTTTGCGAATCGCCGCTGGCGAACAGGGTGACTTCATGGCCCTGACGGACCAGTTCTTCGGTCAGATAGGATACGATACGTTCGGTGCCGCCATATAATTTCGGCGGGACACTTTCGGCCAGGGGAGCGATTTGCGCGATTTTCATACGGGCGTCCTCTCAAACGAGTTGAGCCCTTCGTCCCCCATCCACGACAAGGCTGCACCGCTACAAGCCTCCAGAAGCACGCAAGTTTCATGAACGACAATCTTTCGTCTATTCCTCCTCGTCGTCGGTCTGGGCGCTCTCACGCAGATGGCCAACATACTGCTGAAGATGGCGGCTACGGATTTGAAGGTTTCCGCGCGACTCTATACGAGCATCCGATGTGTTGCTTCAATCGCCTCGCGCGCCGCTTCCCCACCCGGCGGCTCGTATGAAGGCAGATCGTCAGGATTTTGAATCTCAATGAATTATCGCCATTCCTTCCATGCTGGCAATAGCGCCGATGTCGTGAAACACAGCCTGCTGATCGCCCTTGTCCGGGCGTTGCAGCAGAAAGAAGGCGCCCTGACCCTGATCGACACCCATGCCGGCTGTGGGCTGTACGACCTTGGCAGCGAGGAGGCCCAGCGCACCGGCGAGGCCATTAACGGCGTGCTGCGGGCGTTCGCCGACACCAACCCGTTACTGGACGACTATCGCGCCGCCGTGCGGGCAGTGAATGACGGGCCCGAACCACGCCTCTACCCCGGCTCGCCGCATATTCTGGCGCAGCTTCTGCGCCCGCAGGATTTCCTGATCCTGAACGAAAAACATCCCGAGGACGTTCATGCCTTGCGCAGCGCGATGCGCGGCACGTCCGCCGCCGTGCATCAGCGCGACGCCTACGAGCTATGGCTGGCATTGCTGCCGACCCAAACACCGCGCGGCGTGGTGGTGGTCGATCCGCCGTACGAGCAGACAGACGAACGCGCCCGTATCACAGCCACTCTGGCCGCCGCTTCCCGCAAATGGGCGCACGGCGTCACGGTGATCTGGTATCCGCTGAAAGACCGCGCCACGCATTCACGGTGGAAGGACCAGTTGCGCAGGCTCGGCATCCCGAAGTTTCTGTGCGTGGAACATTGGCTGTACGATGACGACCAGTCCGGCATCTATAATGGTGCAGGTCTGTTTATCGTCAACCCGCCCTACGCCTTCACGCAGGCCCTGCCGCCGTTGCAAAAGGCTCTGCGCGCTGCGCTGGCGCCGGAGGGGCATAGCGGCGAGATCACCTCCGATTGGCTGGGCCGGTAAAATCGCTGTCTTGCCATGGGTGATGTAGCCAATCCGACGATTGCGTCGTTATCAGGCGATGCAGCAAATCATTTCAGCACCTGACCCCTATATCCTGATCCTCACCGGCGCCGGACTACTGATCGCGCTCGTGGCATGGCTTCCATTGGCGCTCAAGCGCCTTCCGCTGTCCTTGCCCGTCGTCTGCATCGCCATCGGCGTAGCCATATTTTCCTTGCCTGCGGTTACGCTGCGCCCCCTGCCGCTCACCTATCCCGAAGTGACCGAGCGCTTTACCGAATTCGTCGTAATCATCGCCCTGATGGGGGCCGGGCTGAAACTCGACCGACCTTTCAGCTGGGGCAAATGGAACATCACCTGGCGGCTGCTCGCCGTCACGATGCCGTTGGGTATCCTGGCCATAACGCTCATCGGTCAGTGGTGGCTTGGCCTCTCCTGGGTAGCGGCGCTGCTGCTGGCGGCCAGCCTTGCGCCGACCGATCCCGTGCTTGCTGCCGACGTTCAGGTAGGCCCACCCAAGTCCGGGGAAGAGGACGAGGTGCGGTTCGGACTGACCTCGGAGGCGGGACTGAATGACGGCCTGGCATTTCCATTCGTGCATCTCGCCATCGCCATGGGATTGGCGTCAACGACGGGCGAGCCCTGGGCTGCGCAATGGCTGTTGCACAATGTCCTGTGGGAAATTTGCGCGGGCGTTCTGGTTGGCTGGCTGATCGGCCGTCTGTTTGGGTGGCTGACCTTCCATATTCCCGCCGACACCCGATTGTCTAAGACCGGCGACGGACTGATCGCGATTTCCGCGACATTCATATCCTATGGCGTCACCGAAATCCTGCATTGCTACGGGTTCCTGGCCGTATTCGTGACCGCGCTAACGCTACGGCGATCGCATCGGGATCATGCCTTCAACCGGCAAATGCACGATCTGACCGAACAAGTTGAGCGGTTGGCCATGATGGTGCTGCTTCTGCTATTTGGCGGCGCGCTGTTGAGTGGCATGCTCTGGCCGCTGCGGTGGGTCGATGTAGCGGCGGCCATCGTCATCCTGCTGGTGGTCCGGCCCTTTACCGGGCTGGTAGCCCTTGCCGGGTTCCGCGCGAGCCGGGCGGAAAAGAGAACTATCGCCTTCTTCGGCATCCGGGGCGTCGGATCATTCTATTATCTTGCATATGGCCTCAATCACCTGAAGATTGATGAGGGGCCTCGCCTGTGGGCCATCGTCGGTTTGGTGGCTTTGCTGTCAATCCTGCTGCATGGCCTGACCGTCACCCCCGCCATGCGAATGCTTGATCGCTGGCATGGGCGCGATCCCGACGGGAACGGTTCCGCCGCTCATTAAATCGGCCAAGGAGCGCCGCTGCCTGATATAATGTCCCGCCGCGGCAGCCGCGGCGGGACATCCGGCCTTCAGAAGGTGACGCGGGCCGTGACGCGGATGTCGCGTCCCGACAATGGCGCAAAGTCCTTCAGGAAGGAGGCATGGCGGCGGGCAACAACGTCGAAGATGTTGTTCGCCGACAGCGCAAAGCTCAGGGGACGCTCCATACCCCAGGGGCGGTAGTTGACCTCGGCATTGACGAGCGTGAAGCCCTTCGTTTCCGTCTCGAAGTCGGATATGCGCTTCTGGTCGTCCGTCCACTCGACCTCGCCGCGCACATCCACCTTGGGACTGGTGACGCCCAGGCCGCCGAGCACACGCAGCGGCGGAATGCGCGGCGCGGGGCCCTCGCCGACGATCCGGGCATGGACATAGTCGCCCAGCGCATCGGCGACGAGTTTCATCTCGCCGAATGTGGCGAGGGTAACCGAACCCTGCGCTTCAAACCCGTAATATCGCGCCTTCGCCTGATTGAACTGATAGACGGGCAGGCCATCCTCTTCCTCGCCGGTCAGCCCTTCATAGATGAAGTTGGAAAACCAGTTATGATAGGCCGAGGCTTCGAAACTGTAATTGTCGCCCTTCCCGCGCAACACAGCTTCCACCCCCAATGCGCGTTCGGTCTTGAAATCGGGATTGCCGACTTCGAACGCCTGCGTCCCGGCATGCGGACCATTCGCAAACAATTCTTCTGCCGAAGGCGCACGTTCGGACCGGGAGATGTTGGCGCCCAGACGCCAATTGTCATTCAAGCCATAGGACGCGCCGCCGGAGAAGGAGAAAGTGTCGAAGGTCCGCTTGCCCGAAAAGAACTGGTCCTGTTCTTCGAGCGGCAGCGCCTGCAACTCGCTATGCTCATAGCGCGCGCCCGCTTCCAGCTTCACCGGGCCATAATTGAGGGTCTGCAGGGTGAACGCGCCGAACTGCTGCGTGTCATTCTTGGGCAGGAAGGCTTCGTCGCCAACCACGTTGAAGTTTCGCGAATAATATTGAACGCCACTTGCGCCCTGCCACGGGCCACGATCGGCCTGCACCAGTTCGATGCGCCCTTCCATGCCCTTGTTGTAGAAAGCAGTGCCGACTGCGCCGTCCTCCTCCAGTTCGAAATGGCGATAGGCGGCATAGCTCGCGCGCGCGCGAATGGTCTTGAGGAAACCGCCGCCCGTCTCGACCTCCGCCCGCAAATCCAGTCGATCCTGCGCGAGATCGAGGCGCGGCGCCTCCTGTTCCTGGCCGGGTCGGGTCGCGTAACGAACGGGCACGCCATAGAGGCTATCATAGTGGCTGTAGGAAACGCCCAGATTGCCGGTCTCGGTAATCAGGGCAGCACCGACGCCTGCAGTCCAGGTCTTGGCCTGGCTGTTGGGCAGCTTGCCCCGGATAGCGGCGTTGCCGGCAAAATCGATGGCTTCCTCGCCCTCTGCCGGCTCTTCTGCGGGAAGCTGGCTGGATGCCAGCGCTTCCGCACGGGCACTGGGCGACAGGGCGTAGCCACCAATACGCATATTGTCGGATTTCAGATAGCTGCCGTCGGCGTGAACGACGAACTTGTCACCCAGCGGTACGTCGACCGAACCCGCGCCGCTGCGCTCGTCGGCCGCGCTGCCATAGGTGGCGATCGCGTCGACATGAACAGGCTCTTCGGGCACGCTGCGGGGAATGCGCTTGTCAATGACGTTGACCACGCCGCCGATCGCCGACGCGCCGAACAGCAGCGACTGGGGACCGCGCAGCACCTCGATGCGTTCGGCCAGCAAAGGGTTGACCACGGGAGCATGATCGACGCTGGTGTTGGACACGTCGATCGAGCCGATGCCATCGACCAGGACACGGACGCGCTCCCCCTGAAGCCCGCGCAAAACCGGGCGGGACGCGCTGGGACCAAAGGAGGTCGCGGACACGCCGGGCGTATGCTGGAGCGTTTCGCCAATCGAAGGCCGGATGGCCTGGGTCAGCTCGCTGCCCTGAAGCACCGACGTGCCAGAGAGGATGTCGGACCGATCACGCTGGAAAGGCGCAGTCACGATGATGTTGGCAGGGGTTTGTTCGTGCGATCCCGCTGTGGCTGACCCGTCATCCTCCGCCAGAGCGGGATGGCTTAGCGTCAGGACCGCGATGGCCGAACAAGTAGATAGTAGAAAACTGATGCGCATGGGGTACCCTTTTTATGATCCGAACCTCGGATCCTCTCCTGAATGCGCTCTTGGCGCGTTCCCCTGTCGCGGCTCTCTTATGCGGCTTTGTTTTTAGATACAATATATCATAAACAAATCGTGTCAAAATATTGCTGGATCGGCGCAAAGGGTGATGAGGGGCAGAAACCCGCAGCCGGATTATGCCTTGCCAGCGGGCTTCATGACCAAGCCCCCCCTCCGGGATTCAGGCCGGGCGCGCGTTCAACAGGCGATAGAAGATACCGCTTTCATCATAGCCGGTCAGTTGCAATGTCCCGGTTACGACATGCACCTTGCTTTCGTCGGTCGGGAAAGGAACCGCCGCATTGATCTCGATGAACTGATTGGGCAGCGCATGCATGTGGAAGGGGCAGCCGGGTGGATAGCCAAGCAGAACCCAATGTTTCTGCTTTAACCCATTGTCGAGCGGCATCATCCAGCCCGCAATCTTGATCTGCTTGCCATTGAGAGCCTTCACCGCCGGCGGAAAGCTCGGCTTGGTGTAGATCATCATCGTCGCCTCGTCCGTGCGGTCGTTCAGCTTCGTTTGCTGGAGCAAAGACCAAGGCGTGCCGCCCGCAGGCGTCTTTGCCGGTTGCCACACATCTTTGGTCGGGGCTGGCTTGCCCAGTTGCATCGCGGCGCCAACCGGAATCGCGGTCAGCGCCAGCAGGGCAGGTAAAATCAAAAGGCGCATCATGGACTCCTTAACTGGATCGCGTCAGGCTGTCGGCCAGATCGAGGCGGAAGACGCGCAATGCGGGGATCAGGGATGCCACAAGGCCAATGGTCAGGACCGCAAGCAGGATCGCTGCTTCACCAGGCAAAAGCGTGAAGGGATCGAATCCGAAATCCCTGAGTTGCTCGAAGCTTTTGCGCGCCAACGCCAGCGCGCCATGGCCCAGCAGCAGCCCCGCAAGCCCGCCAATGGCCGAAATGACGAGACCTTCCGCCATGATCGTTCCGAAAATCTGCGCGCGGCTGGCGCCCATGACACGGAGCAACGCCAGATCGCCTTCCCGCGCCGACGCCGCCGCAAGCAAGGCGACAAAGATGGAAAGACCGCCGGTCGCCGCGAGCAGCCAGGCAAACGCGCGCGCACCATCAATGCCGACACCCAGAAGCGACAGGAGCCGGGCTGTCTCGACGGCGGGCACCGCAGCCTGCATGTTGGTTTGGCGGTTGATCATCGATGGTATGCGTACGGCGCCGAACGCGGACCTGTACGATACCAGAAGCGCCGTAATTTCCGGCTTCAACTGTTCCCGCTCGGTCAGATTGGCAGGCCGATCATGCGCGTCATGATCCGCATCATGATGCTCGGCCGCTTCATGCTGATCTGCACCCATCGCTCCATGCTCATGTGCGTGCTGGCCCTCGTGCAATTCCTCCTCGTCATGATGATCATGCTCGATGCCATGCACCTCCCAGGCGCTTTCCACATTGGAAAGGATGAGGCGATCCATCACAGATCCGGTAGGCGCGAGGATGCCGACGGTGGTAAAAGGAGTATGGTCATGATGGCCGGCATTTTCGTCTTCGGTCAGCCCATGCGACCCGACGAAGCGCTGTCCAAGCGTCATGCCGAGTTCTTCGGCCACCCGCGCGCCGATGACGACCTCCTGCGCCTTGGCGAACATCCGCCCCTGCGCCAGCTTCGCATCCTGAAGGCCAAGATAGGCCGGCTCGGTCCCGACGATCCGGAAACCCCGGAAATTGTCCCCCAGGGCAAGCGGGATAACCTGCCGCACGGATGGATCGCGACGGAGCAAGGCAATGCTGTCCAGGGGAATGTTTCCCGTGGGCGTATCCATCTGGTAGATGCTGGACAGGATCAATTGCAGCGGCGACCCCTTGGCCCCCACGACCAGATCGACGCCGCGTGCGTCGCGCTCGAAGCGATCGCCCAATTGGGTGGATACCGACAGCAGCATGACGAGCATGGCAACGGCCAATGACAGCAGCAGGATGTTGAGCGCGCTCATCAGCGGACGATCGCGCAGATAGGCCAGGGCAACGCGGATCATTGGATCGTGCCCCCTTGGGCGCCCAGAGTGATGGTATGCGGGATCAGCTTTCTAAGGCGCTGATCATGGGTTGCGATCAGCAGGGTCGAACCGTTGCGATCCGCCGCTTCGATCAGCAGCGAAGCCACCCGCGCAGCATTGTCATCGTCCAGTGCCGATGTCGGTTCGTCCGCGATCAGCAGGCTGGGCCTGCCTATGAGCGCGCGCGCGATCGCCGCTCGCTGGGCCTCGCCCTGGCTCAGGCGACGGGGCTTGGCGGCGGCGCGGTGGGCGATCCCCAACTGGGCAAGCAGCCCGTCAATCGCATCGTTCGTCGTGGGATGACCGCTCAGCCGTCCGGCCAGATGCAGATTCTGCCGCACGGTCAAAGCCGAAACAAGGCGCAGCGACTGGAAGATCAGGCCGATCTTGTTCCGCCGAAGGGCATCGCGCGCCGTCTGGCTGCGCCCTGTCATGGCCTCGCCATCAACCATGATCTGGCCCTTGTCAGGTGCCAGCAGTCCGGAAATGGCGTGAACCAATGTCGTCTTGCCCGATCCTGACGGTCCCAGGAGCAAATGATGCACCCCACGGTCCAGCCGGATTGCCAGGTCATTCAGGACCGGCGTCGGGCCGTAACCATGGGTCAATCCGGCGATATCCAGAACCGGCGTAGCGGGGGATTGCATATTGTCTCCCAAGAAGATGGCCGTGAAACCTTGGCTGAATGTCACGGTGTATCATAACGATCAACTGTGCAAGCTTCCACTCCTGTCACGCCCCAAATGCCAGAAACATTTTGTAACTAACTGGAAACATTGATTTGTTCTGCAAAATTTTTGCCGATCCGGGGTTGTTTCATGATATGATATTACGTAACTGCGCCCTACTCAAATCATTGGCAGGGGCATTTTGTGAGAAATCACCTTCATTATCTATGTGCCGTATCGCTCATCGCGATCGCACCCGGTACGGCAGTTGCCCAAGCGGGCGGTCATGGCAAGAACGACATTGTCGTGACGGCGGCGCCATTGGGCCAGACGGCCGATGAAACCGTTACACCGGTTGTCACGCTCACAGGGGAAGAACTGATCCACCGACGCGCGGCGACTCTGGGTGAAACGCTGGCCGGCCAGCCTGGTATCAATTTCGAGAATTTCGGCGGCGGCGCCAGCCGTCCGATCATTCGCGGCCAATCCTCGCCCCGCGTGCAGGTGCTGAGCGACAGCGCCAATGTGCAGGACGCCTCGGCAATCTCGCCCGACCACAATGTCACGGGCGAACCGCTATTGCTGCGCGGGATCGAGGTGCTGCGCGGTCCGGCGACCCTGCTCTATGGTAGCGGTGCGATCGGCGGTGCGGTCAACCTGCTGGATGAAAAGGTGCCGACCTACGTTCCGGAAGGGGGCATCGCCGGCGCAGCCGA
The DNA here is from genome assembly GCF_059424385.1 of Sphingobium sp. GW456-12-10-14-TSB1. Lineage (NCBI taxonomy): Bacteria > Pseudomonadati > Pseudomonadota > Alphaproteobacteria > Sphingomonadales > Sphingobiaceae > Sphingobium > Sphingobium sp. GW456-12-10-14-TSB1. The sequence continues at coordinate 1,075,290 of NZ_JBWKZI010000002.1, forward strand.
AGGCCGCTTGGGCACGGGCGATGACGAGCGCAGTCTCGTAGGCGGTGCGACCGTGGGCGTCGGGCCGCTGGCGCTGCGTGTTGAAGGCGTCCACCGCCGCTCCGACGATTATCGGGTGCCTCGCGCCTTTGGGGAGGACAGAGTGCATGGCTCCTACAATGACACATCGACCTTCAGTGTCGGGGGAAGCTGGATCGGCCCGGACGGCTATCTGGGCGTTGCCTATACCCGCCAGCGCAATGAATATGGCGTGCCGGGCCACAATCATGATTATGAAAGCTGCCATCCCCATGGCATCGGCCTGCATTGCGGCAGTCATGGAGAAGAAGAGGAGCATGATCACGACCATGATCATGAACACGACCATGAGGAGGAAGTGCCGTTCGTGAAGCTGCGGAGCAATCGCTTCGACATTCGCAGCGATTATGACAATCCGGTGCCCGCGCTGGAGAAGGTACGCTTCCGCCTGTCCTTCACCGACTATGCCCATGATGAGATCGAGGATGGGGAAGCGGAAAACACCTTCCTCAACAAGGCCCACGACCTGCGTGTGGAACTGACCCATGCGCCGCTGGGGGGCTTGCGCGGCACGTTCGGCATCCAACAGAGCGGCAGCCGGTTCCAGGCGATCAGCGGCGGCGAGACTCACACGCTGAATACCGACAGCAGCAATACCGCGATTTTCCTGATGGAGACCTATTCGCTTGGTCCTGTCCGGCTGGAGGCAGCCGCCCGGCAGGAATGGCAGACGGTAAAGTCGCTGATCACGCGCTATCCGTCGATCAGGCACAAGCCCTTTTCGGCATCGGCCGCCGCGATCTGGAATGTAGGCAGCGATTACTCGCTCGCGCTGTCGCTGGCGCATACCGAACGCGCGCCTTCGGTGCAGGAACTTTATGCCTATGGCCTGCACCTTGCGACCAACACCTATGAGATCGGGATCGTCAGCGGCAACAGCCGCCTTGCCGAAAAAGTATCGCAAGGCGTTGAAAAGGCGAATTCGGTCAACCTGACGCTGCGCAAGACGGCAGGGCCGACGACCTTCACCATCGGCGCCTATCATCAGGACTTCGACAATTATATCTACGCCCAGACGCTCGACCAGTTCGAAGATTTCCGTCTGATCCGCTATGCCGGGGCAGAGGCGACCTTCACCGGCATCGATGGGGAAGTGCGTCATGCCTTCAACGATCAGTTCGCCCTGTCGGTGTTCGGCGACTATGTTCGCGCCAAGCTGAAAAATGGCGGCGGTGACCTGCCGCGTATTCCGGCCGGGCGCCTTGGCGCACGCGGCGATGCGCATGTCGGGCCGTTCACGGCGGATGCGGAATATTATCATGTGTTCGAACAGGACCGGATCGCAGCCTTTGAAACGCGCACGCCGGGCTATGACATGGTCAATGCGACGCTCGCCTATCGCCTCGAACTGGGGGACAAGCGCAGCGCGGAACTGTTCGTGCGCGGCACCAACCTGACCAACGAATTGGCATATAACCATAGCTCGTTCATCAAGACCTTCTCTCCGTTGCGCGGTCGCAACTTCGTGTTCGGCCTGCGGGGGGCATTCTGAGCAAGACGGAAGGAACAGCGCGGCGACCGTCCGCGCTGTTCCGCCATATCCAGGCGCTCCAGGGCGATCGGCTCTGGGGCACCTTTCTGGACGCGGGAACGGGCACCAATTCGATCGGCTGGGTGTCGGGGCTTGCGACCGATCGCTGGGTCGCCGTCACCGGCGCGGCGGGCCATGCCGTTCAGGTGCGTGACGCATCGGATCGCGTTCGTCGACCGCAGGACAGGATCATCGTTGGCAACTGGGCGGATCCGACGCTGCTGGCAGGTGAGCGTTTCGATACCATTCTCGCCGATTATCTGATCGGGGCGATCGAAGGCTTCGCACCCTATTTTCAGGAACGCATGTTCGCCCGCCTGCGGGCATTGGCGCGCGGGCGGCTCTATCTGATCGGGCTGGAACCCTATATCACTGAGCGTGCCGGGACGCGCGATGGCCAAATCCTGGGCGACATCGGGCGATGGCGCGACGCCGTCCTGCTCCATGCGGGCGAGCGGCCCTATCGTGAGTTCCCGATGGAATGGGTGCTGGAACAGATGACGGCATTGGGTTTTCGCATCGTGAACGCGCATCGCTTCCCCATCCGCTACCAGCGCCGGTTCGTGAACAGTCAGATCGACATGTGCGCGCCGCGGCTTTCAAGGCTTGGGGATCGGTCGCTGGCGGCGGCGCTGCACGCGCGGGGCGAAGCCTTGCGACAGGACGCCTTGGCCATCATCGCGCGCGAAGGCGGGCTGCGGCATGGCTTTGACTATGTGATCGCGGCGGAGGCAGGCTGAGCGGTCCGCAGCACGGGGGGCGTTACCGGGAAATGTAGATTGCCGCCCTTTTAGACCCCGCTCATGCGCCGGCTTTCCGGCTTTGGCTTGCGAGCCGCAGCCCTTGCCAGTTCAGCGCATGACCGATCGCCAGCAAAAGCACGCCAGGGACGGTAAATGCTGTTTCCATCCATTCCGATGATGTCGCAAGTGCGCCGATTGCCATCTGTGCAAGGCCCGGCAGGGCGATGAACAGGGGGGCGGCAGCCCTGTGATGTCGATAGCCAGCAGACAGCGCCACCAGGCTGACCGGCGCAGCAAAGACGAGCGCCCAGACATGAAAGGCTTCCGGCACGACCAGAAATGCCCCCAGCGCGGGCAGCAGCATGATCAGCAGCGGCAGGGCCAGACAATGAATGAGGCAGGCGAAGGATGCTCCGATCGCCAGCCCGTCGAGGAGCGGCTGCCTGGAGGACAATAGTTTCATGACATTCTCCGACCGACGCTGGACAGACGTCGCGCATATCCGTATCAGAGATGATATACCGTCACATAAAGGTCAAGGGCAGAATATGGCTTCCACTGACAATCGGCTTCCGGTCACCGTGCTTTCGGGCTTCCTTGGCGCGGGCAAGACCACCACCCTCAATCACATCCTCGCCAATCGCGAGGGACGGCGCGTCGCGGTGATCGTCAATGACATGTCGGAAGTGAATATCGACGCCGATCTCGTGCGCGGCGGCGACGCGGCGCTTGCGCGCAGCGAGGAAAGCCTGGTCGAGATGACCAATGGCTGCATCTGCTGCACCCTGCGCGATGACCTTCTCAAGGAAGTGCGCGCCCTTGCCGAGGCAGGCCGTTTCGACAGCCTGGTGATCGAGAGTACCGGCATCTCCGAGCCTCTGCCGGTCGCTACCACCTTCTCCTTCCGCGACGAGGAAGGGAACAGCCTCGGCGACGTCGCCCGACTCGACACGATGGTCACGGTGGTCGATGCGCTCAACCTGCTTACCGACTATTCCAGCCAGGACTTCCTTGCTGATCGCGGTGAAAGTCTGGGCGAAGATGACACACGCAGTCTGGTCGGTCTGCTGGTCGAGCAAATCGAATTTGCCGATGTGGTCGTGATCAACAAGGCAAGCGCCGTGCCTCCTGAACAGCTTGCGATCGTCAAGAAGCTCGTCGCCTCGCTCAATGCCGATGCGCGCATCATCACCTGCGATCATGGCTGAGGATCAGCGTGCAATAGGCACCCCCTTCGTGGGGTGATCGGCGTGCAAAAAGGACCCCTTCATCCCGGGGATTTAGTCGGCCGACTGGTTTTGATCAGTTGGCGAGAACGGGATGTTGATCGTGGAGACAGTGGTTCGGATTCGGCGTGAGCATGCAGCGGGTAAGGCGATCAAGGCGATCGCTCGTGACCTTCGTTTGTCGCGGAAGGTCGTCCGCAAAGCGATCCGGTCGCCGGAGGCGGCGTTCAACTATCAGCGCAAAGTCCAGCCGCTGCCGCGGATCGGTCCTTATCAGGATCGTCTCGATGCGCTGCTTGAGGAGAACGAAGGTCGCGGCCGCCGCGATCGGCTACGGATGACGCGTATCCATGACCTGCTGGTGCGCGAGGGGTTCGATGGATCCTATGATGCGGTGCGCCGCTATGCGGCGCGCTGGCGTGCTGCGCGGCGGAAGGATGCTGGCGAAGGCGCACCGGCGTTCATCCCGATGACCTTCCAGCCGGGTGAGGCCTACCAGTTCGACTGGAGCCACGAGGATGTGGAGATCGCCGGCAAGCCGATGCGGGTGAAGGTGGCGCATATGCGTCTCTGCGACTCGCGCGCACCCTATGTCCGGGCCTATCCGCGCGAGGGCCAGGAGATGCTGTTCGATGCCCATGCCCGGGCGTTCGCGTTCTTCGGCGGTGTGCCGCGACGCGGTATCTACGATAATATGAAGACGGCGGTGACGGCCGTGTTCACCGGCAAGGAGCGTGTGTTCAACCGCCGCTTCCTGATCATGACCGATCATTACATGGTCGAGCCGACCGCCTGCTCGCCGGCGGCGGGATGGGAGAAGGGCCAGGTCGAGCAGCAGGTCCAGACAATCCGAGGCCGCTTCTTCCAGCCGCGGCTCCGGTTCGCCAGCCTGGCCGAGCTCAACGGGTGGCTGGAGGCCGAGTGCCGGCGCTGGGCCGAGCATCATGCCCATCCCGAACGCGGGGATATTACCGTCGCCGAGGCGCTGGATATGGAGCGACCGGCCCTGCAGCCGATCCTGGCACCGTTCGACGGCTTCCATGAGAGCGAGCATGCCGTCACCGGCACCTGCCTCATCAGCTTCGATCGCAACCGCTACTCGGTCATGTCGACGGCCGCACGCCGGACCGTTCAGGTGCGCTCCTATGCCGATCGCATCGTCATACGCTGCGGCGATGCGATCGTCGGGGAGCATGAGCGCCACTTCGGTCGGAACCGCACGATATACGATCCCTGGCATTATCTGCCGGTCCTCGCGCACAAGCCCGGCGCGCTGCGTAACGGCGCACCGTTCCAGGACTGGGATCTGCCGCCCGCCCTGCACCGATTACGGCGAAGGCTCGGCACCGGGGACGAGGCCGATCGCAGGTTCGTGCGGGTCCTCTCGGCGGTGCTCACCGATGGCCTGGAGCCGGTAGAGGCTGCCGTGCGCGAAGCGTTGGCGAACGGAACGGCCAGCGACGAGCTGATCCTCAACATCCTCTCCCGGCGCCGCGAGCCGGCGACACCCCACAGCATCGTCACTTCGGAAGACCGGATGCTGCAGCATCCTCCGCTCGCCGACTGTGCCCGCTATGATCTGCTGCGAGGCTATGATGCAGCGGCATGATATGATCGACACGATGCGCGGCCTCGGACTCAAGGGCATGGCGGCGGCGTTCGACGAGGCGGTCACCACCGGCCTCCAGCGCAAGCGCACCACCATGGAGATACTGACCGACCTGCTCCGTGCTGAGGCGACCCACCGGGATGCAGCCTCCATCCGCTATCGGATGACGGCTGCGAGGCTGCCCGTGGTGAAGGACCTGGAGCGGTTCAGCTTCGAGGGCACACCGATCAATGAGGAGATGATCCGCTCCCTTCACGATGGCTCCTTCCTCCCGCCTCGCCGCAATATCGTGCTGGTCGGCGGCACGGGGACAGGCAAGACCCACCTCGCCATCGCGATCACCGCCAATGTCGTGCGAAGGGGCGCTCGCGCCCGCTACTTCAACACCGTCGATCTGGTGACACGCCTCGAAGAGGAGACCCGGATCGGCAAAGGCGGGACCCTGGCGGCGCAGCTGTCGCGGCTCGACCTGATCGTTCTCGACGAGCTCGGTTATCTGCCGTTCGCCCGCTCGGGAGGGCAGTTGCTGTTCCACCTCATCAGCAAGCTTTATGAGCGGACCAGCGTCATCATCACCACGAACCTCGCCTTCGGCGAATGGCCGACCGTGTTCGGCGATCCCAAGATGACCACGGCGCTGCTCGACCGCGTCACCCACCACTGCGATATCGTCGAGACGGGCAACGACAGCTGGCGCTTCAAAAACCGCAGCTGACAGCCACCTTCGGCGCCTTCAAAAATCTATCTTGCGCTGCGCGCGCCTCCGGTCGGGCTACGCCCGCCCTCCGCCGCACGCAGCGCAAGGCCATCTTCAACAAACCAGCATCATATTATCTGAAAAGGGGGTCCCTTTTGAACGCCGTTTGACAATTCCAGGCGATCATCGACCACCTTGGCGCGCAACTCGCTCGCATTGACGCCCTCGCCTAGTGATCGGGCGATGATTTGCCAGCGGATGACGGCGCAGATAGCTCCAAGCCATGGTCCGCAAAGCCATAAATGCCCGTTGGTGATTTGCCGATGTCGCAATAGAGCGCTGTCAAAAAGCGCGAACACGCTAACGTACGGGTATGGCCAACCTTGCCGATAGCTTGTTTGGTGTTTCAACCCATCGCGCGAGGGGTATGCGTGTCAGTGTTTTATGCATGCCCGCTGTAGCTGACACCTCAACGAAATGTACGTCAAGATCAACAGAGAGATGTCGATCTGGCGTGCCATCGATCATGAGCGCGAAATGCTGGAGAGTCATTTAACGAAAAGACAGAATAAAAGGGATAATATAGGCCAGGCAAACTTATATTAAACTAAGTAGCACTTCAAATTGTTGAACAAAAATCTGTTTTACTATTTATCACTTTCTGTCTTTTCCTCGATCATTCTGGCGGCTTCAATCAAACTTTTGCCGGTTTCTGATGCAGCATAGGCAGTCATGGTCACCGCGACCCCATTAGGCCCATCAAGCAGGACAAACCCTTCTGCCACGCTCGCTTTTCCGGGCAGCGAGTGAACACTGGTATCTTCTGGCGGTATCATGATGTTAGCCTTTCGACGCCTGAGCGATCCGATATAGTCTCAATGTAGAGATAGGCGGGATTAAACTGACCTCTGCGGGCCAGACCTTCGACGTCGAGAATTTCCACGAGCGATGAGCGAAAGATGCACAATCGCTCTTCCCGCAACTGCCGCAGCACGCGATTGGTGTGAACACTTGTTATGCCGCAGATTTCCGAAATATCCGCCTGGGTTAGCCCCAGGGCAAAGCGTTTTCCGTCGCTCAAGCCGACCGGCACCAGGCGGGCGTTGGTTTCAGACAGAAAATGCGCCACACGCCCAACTGCGTCCAGCCGTCCCAGGCGGAAGAGCCACGCCCGGTGCATGGCAGCATCGAGCAGGGTGGAAAACCATAGCTTGCGCGTGAGCTCGGGCATTGTCGCGTTGATGTCGTCCAAAGCCTTGTGCGGAATGACTGCAATCGTCGCCGCTGTCAGGCTTGCGACATCATGATCCAATATCTTGAGCGGATAGCCGTGCAGGTCCAGAAAATCCCCTGGCACTTGGACAGCGACGAGCTGGCGCATCCCTTCGCGATCGTCCAGGTAACGGCACATGAAGCCCTCCAGCAGCAACATGCTCACGGACAGCGTGTCACCAGCCTGCACCACAGTCTTGCGCGCATCGATCGTTCGTATTTCGAAAACCGCTTTTTCCAGAATGGCGCGTTCATGAACATCCAGTTCGACGCCGCGACGATCCCTTAGAAATTTGTCGGTAAACAAGATTGGTCCTTCACGGCGAAAAAACCTGGGTTTGGACAATAGCAACGGTCCGTGGCGACGCCGTATCCAGCCGCCGGAAATAAATCGCTATAACGTACATTAGTTTTGGATCCGTCGGCGCAACTTGCTGAAGAGCGCCGGGTTATCTCTCCGCAAGTGCCACGGGTTCCCGACCATGCGGGAATTCGCATTTATCTCGGATGGCCCTCAAACGTGCTGGAAACGCCTCCGGCGCCTCTCTCGTGCATAAGGATGCCCCATGCCTCAGTCCCCTCCCGCCGCCGGTAAAGTTCCCGGCGGTGCGCCCAAAAAGGCTTCTCGACCTGCACCTGCCGAAACTCTCTCAATGAACTTTGCAGAACCGCAGGCAGAAGGTGGCGAAACGCATCAGGTTGCCGGAGGAGACGTCGCGGTCTTGACGACGGCACATGGCATCCAGGTTGCCGATGATCAGAACAGCCTGAAACAGGGTGCGCGTGGCCCAACCTTGCTGGAGGACGCGCATTTCCGCGAAAAACTGTTTCATTTTGACCATGAAAGAATCCCCGAGCGCGTTGTCCATGCTCGCGGCTACGGTGCGCACGGCTATTTCGAACTGACGGAATCCTTAAGCGACGTCACCCGCGCGGATGTCCTCCAGCGGGTCGGCGAACGCGTTCCCGCTTTCGTGCGCTTCTCCACGGTCGCAGGGTCCAAAGGCTCCGCCGATCTGGCCCGCGACGTGCGCGGCTTTGCCGTGAAGCTCTACACGCAGGAAGGCAATTGGGACATTGTCGGCAATAATATCCCTGTCTTCTTCATACAGGACGCGATCAAATTCCCCGATTTGATCCACGCCGCCAAGCCGGAGCCGGACCGAGACTTTCCGCAGGCGCAGACTGCACATGACAATTTCTGGGACTTTATCAGCCTGACGCCCGAAAGCTTCCATATGGTGATGTGGACGATGTCGGACCGCGCTATTCCGCGTTCGCTGCGCACAATGGAGGGCTTTGGCGTCCACACCTTCCGCCTCGTCAATGCGGATGGCAAATCGACCTTCGTCAAATTCCACTGGAAGCCCAAGCAGGGCCTGCAATCGGTCATGTGGAACGAGGCGGTCAAGATTAACGGCGCTGATCCTGACTTCCATCGTCGCGACCTGTGGGACGCGATCAACGCCGGGGACTTTCCCGAATGGGAGCTAGGCGTTCAACTGTTTGACGATGCGTTTGCCGACAGCTTCGACTTCGACGTGCTGGATGCAACCAAGCTGATTCCGGAAGAATTGGTGCCTGTCCGCATCGTTGGGCGTTTGGTTCTGGACCGGGTCGTCGACAATTTCTTTGCCGAAACGGAACAGGTCGCCTTCATGACCCAGAATGTACCGCCGGGCATCGATTTCAGTAACGACCCGCTGCTCCAGGGCCGCAATTTTTCCTATCTTGATACTCAGATCAAGCGTCTGGGCAGCACCAACTTCACCCATTTGCCGATCAACGCACCCAAATGCCCGATGGCCCATTTCCAGCAGGATGGGCATATGGCGATGCGCAATCCCAAGGGGCGCGCCAATTATGAGCCCAATAGCTGGGGGGCGGCGCAGGGCGGTCCGCGCGAAGACCCGGTGCGTGGCTTTAACAGTTTCACGCAGGAGGCCGATGGCTCCAAACAGCGGGTCCGTTCAGAAAGCTTCGCCGATCATTACAGCCAGGCGCGACAATTCTTTACCAGCCAGACGCCGATCGAGCAGAAGCATATCGGCGACGCTATCGTGTTTGAACTGAGCAAGGTCGAACGTCCCGACATTCGCTCACGAACCGTCTCGCACCTGATCAACATCGACGCTACTCTGGCGCAAACTGTTGCTGACGGGCTTGGTCTTGCCTTGCCCGACCCGGCAAAGGCTGCGCGACCCAGCATGATGGACCTGCCGACGTCTGATGCACTGAGCATCCTCAAAAACGGGCCGGACAGTTTCAAGGGGCGCAAGCTGGGCATCCTCATGACCGACGGCGCTGATGCTGTCGTCTTTAATGCGCTGGTAAAGGCGGTCGACAAGGAGGGTGCGGTTTACGAGGTTGTCGCGCCCAAGATCGGCGGCGTGACCCTGTCGGATGGCACAGCGGTTCCGGCCAAACAGAAGATAGACGGGGGGCCCTCCGTTCTGTTCGACGCCATTGCCGTGGTGGCGTCAGAGGAAGGCGCTGCGCTGCTAGCCATGGACGCGGCCGCCAAGGATTTCGTCACGGATGCCTTTGCGCATTGCAAATATATCGGTTTGACAGCCGAGGCGCAGGCCTTGTTTGAAAAGGCAGGGATAGCCGATGATCTGGACGAAGCCTGCCTGCCGCTGGCGACAGCAAAGGATGCCCGGTCATTCCTGACCGCTTGCCGGGCGTTGCGCTACTGGTCGCGCGAACTGACGGTCGATCTGGACGCCCAGCCCGACGCCTGATCGCGGATCTCTACGAAAATCAACGGGGAGATGGCTTCACGCCATCCCCAACCACGCGCGCGAGAGGATGACACTCTATGCGGATCGGCATCATCGCCCATCTCAAACATCCGATAGCCGAGCCCTTTGCCGGTGGATTGGAAATGCACACGCATCTGCTGGCAAGGTCGCTGAGGGATCGAGGCCATGCAGTGACTCTGTTCGCTTCATCTCGATCGCAGCCGGGGATCAATCTGGAAGCGATCTGCGCCGAAACCGCGATACAGACTGTGGGTACGACCGAAGCCAGCGACGTGCCCTTCTTTCGCGAGCATCATGCCTATCTCAGTCTCATGACCGATTTACGCCATCGCGACTTCGACATCATCCATAACAATTCGCTCCATTATCTGCCTGTAGCTATGGCCGACAGCCTGCCCATGCCGATGGTGACGACGTTGCACACGCCGCCCTTCTGCTGGCTGGAAAGTGGTATCCGCCTATGTACAGCGCGCAGCCACAGTTTCGTCGCCGTGTCGCGCTCGGTTGCCGCTCTCTGGAACCACGTCACACATAGCGACGCAGTGATATGGAACGGCATCGACCTGCAAAAATTTGCTTTCCATCCTCAGCCCGCCGCCGATCCCTATCTGGTCTGGTATGGCCGCATCGTCCCGGAGAAGGGATTGCATCTGGCGATCGAAGCTGCCCGGCGCATTGGCCTTTCGCTGAAGATTGCAGGGCCAATCCTCGACGATGATTATTACCGGACACAGATTGCACCGGCGCTGAGTCAGGATGTCGCTCATGTCGGACATCTGACTCACGAGCAACTCGCCCACCTCGTTGGCGGCGCGCGCGCCTTCCTCTGCACACCCATGTGGGATGAACCTTATGGCTTGGTCGTTGCCGAAGCGCTCGCCTGCGGCGTGCCGGTCGCGGCCTTTGCGCGCGGGGCGATCCCTGAAATATTGGATTCCAAATGCGGGGTCCTTGCAGTTCCGGATGACGTGACCTCGCTGGCCAACGCTGTGCTGGCCGCGTTGGCGCTGGACCGCAGCGCGTGTCGGACCAGAGCGGAACAGATGTGCGATGCCGACCGCATGGTCGATAATTATGAGGCGCTATATCTGCGTCAGATTGCCAAGGCGGCTTCAACTGTCTGCAGCGAAAAAACAGCATCCATCCATCTGATGCCCTCGACACGCCTGCCCCATTCGGCATCAAGCCCTAGATCGGCCTCGCTTGGCTGACGAGCGCGCCATGACGCTGTGCGTCTGCGTGCCTGCGCGGAATGAGTCGGCACGCCTGCCGATATTGCTCGATGCGCTTGCGATGCAGGACTGGCCCGATCCGATCCCGGTTTCGATAGCCATCAACAACAGTGGCGACAATAGCCGCGCTGTTGTCGAGGCCGCCCGCCAGCGTCACGCCGGGCGGCTCAATATAGGCATAACCGAACATATCTTCGCGCCGGACCTTGCGCACGCCGGATCAGCCCGGCGGCTGGCAATGGACAAGGGCCTCGAGCTTCTGCCTGCACTGGACAAGGCTGCTCTCGTCAGTACGGACGCCGACAGCCGCCCTCCGACCGACTGGCTGCGCAATATCGCCGCTGCCTTTTCGCGTGGCGCCGACTTGGTGGGCGGCCGGATTGACATAGATGGCGCAGAACCCCTGCCACCTCAAGTGCAGCGCTTGCGCATGGCATGGGACCGGTATTGGGTGAACGTCCGTACCATCGAGGATATGATCGATCCTCTGCCCTGGGACCCCGCGCCCCGCCATGGTGATCATACCGGCGCTTCGCTCGCCATTCGCGCTGCGCTTTATCTCGCCTGCGGCGGTGTTCCCGCAATCGCGAGCGGAGAGGACCGCGCGCTCGTAACGGCAGCACTCGCCCAGGGCGGGCGGCTTGTCCATCCCGTCATGGTCTCCACACGGGTCTCGCCACGGCTGGATGGACGCGCGGACGGCGGCATGGCGGCCGGGATGCAGACATTGTTCGCGAGCGCCCAAAAAAACATCTCACCCATGGCGCCAGCCTTCACCCATTGGCACGAACGCGCGCACTGGCGCAGGCAATTGCGTATGCAGCCCGATGGCGCTGCTTTGATCGCTTTGCAAGAACCCCTGCTGCCCCCGATGCCGCATGACATGGTGCTGGAACTCCAGCCATGACCCGTCGCCCTATCGGCTACTATGTTCATCATCATGGCGCCGGCCATCGCGCGCGGGCGGAGGCGATCGCCGCCGCCATCGACTGGCCTGTCGTCCTACTGGGCACGGGGCTGGGCACGACAGGGATTGACCTGTGCGATGACCGCCCCCTTTCTGGCAGCTTCGACGGTGTGGATGAGACGGCTTCACGCCCCGCTGCCTTGCACTACGCGCCTCTGGACCATGAAGGCGTACGGTCCCGCGTGGCCCAGATCGCCCAGTGGATCGCAACCGCGCGGCCTGCATTGCTGGTGGTCGATGTTTCGGTTGAAGTGGCGATGCTGGCCCGCCTCGCATCGGTCCCCACCATCTATGTGCGGCTTAACGGCGATCGCAGCGACTTAGCCCATCTTGACGCTTTCAGGGGCGCGACAGCGCTGCTTGCGCCGTTTCATCGCGACTTGGAAATGGCATCGACGCCGCCGTGGATCAGGAACAAGAGCCGTTATCTTCCCGGCATTACGCCAGCCACACCGGATCATCTTGCCGAAGATAACAGGATACTCGTGGTGATCGGACGGGGCGGCCCGCCGGGCGATGGCTCAGCGATCGCGCAAGCGGCCCGTGCCTGCCCAAATATGCAATGGCGGGTGATCGGGCCGGTAACCTCAACGACCGATCGACCCGCAAATCTCGATCTGGCTGGATGGGTCAACGATCCGGTTCAAGAAATCGCCCGCGCTGGGCTGATAATTGGCGCTGCAGGAGACGGTTTGGTGAGTGCGGTTCTTGCTGCCAACCGTCCTTTCCTCTGTATCCCCGAGGACCGCCCTTTTAACGAGCAGTTGGCTACAGCGCTCGGGCTGGGTCGGCTGAACGCTGCAGTCGTTCTGGAAACATGGCCGTCTCCCGACCATTGGCCAGGCTTGATCCGCCAAGCAAAAATGCTCCCGTCGCAATGCCGCAAGCGTCTGCACGATCGCGATGGCGTAGATACGGCCGCTCGCTGGCTTGCGGGAATGGCCGCGGCTGCTGTTCAAGAACTGGACCCTGTCGCATGACCCTATCCCACCATACCCGTTCCAGCATCGACAGCCCGATCGCGCGCGCGGAGGCGATCACCCCCACCCTTGTCGCGCTTGGCAGCCGCTATGATGCCGCACCAGTCTTTCCGGTCGAGAGCCTGAAGGCGCTGGTCGCAGCCGACATCCATCGCACGTTCGCTCCCATCGAAAGCGGCGGCGAAGCCTTTGAGGACGCCGCCGCCCGCAACCAGTGTTTGATGCGCATCCTGCGGATCGTCGGTCGCGCAGACCTTAGCGTCGGACGGCTCTATGAAGGCCATGTCAACGCACTCGCATTGTTCGACTGGTTTGGCTCTGCTGCTCAAAAGGCCGAATTGGGCCGAAAACTTGATCAGGGCGCCTTTTACGGTGTGTGGGCCACCGAGCCGCCGCCGGGCGTGCAGCTATGCCAATCCATACTGCGGAGCGGCAAGTCTTTCGCGACAGGCGCAGGGGGACTTGCCTATGCCATCATCACCGCGCAGCCCGAACAGGGCGAGCGGCAACTGGTCGTCGTTCGTGCCGACGAACCCGCCCGGACAGACCTGTCGCAATGGCGGGTCAGGGGTATGCGGGCAACGGGCAGCGGCCTCTATGACCTGACGGGCATGGCGATCGATCCATCTCACCTGCTGGGCCGGCCCGGCGACTATGACCGCGAACCGCGCTTCACCACCGGCGCCTGGCGCTTTACTGCCGTGCAACTGGGTGGAATCGAGGCGCTGCTGACGCAAACGCGGCTCGCCATGTCTGATGCAGCGCGCGCCGATCCGCTGCAACGCGCCAAATTCGCCGACGCTGTTGCTGCGGCCCGCACCGCCTATCTTTGGATCCGCGAATGCGCACTCCGCGCTGCGCACGACGATCCCGATGGTCCCGCTTTCGCCCGCATGACGCGCGGCATTGTTGAGCGTGCAGGTCTGGACGTGATGGAGTTGGCGACGCGCATCATCGGCACGCGCAGCGCGATGGACGGCGAAAGGATCGATAAAATCATCCGCGACCTCAGCCTCTATCTGCGACAGGGCGGACCTGACTATGCCCGCGATCAGGCCGCGCTCGCCTGGCTGGACCATGACGCATGGGGCGCGGAGGACGCCTTGTGGTAGGTCTCTCTCTATCTGCGAAGCCGTGGCGAACGCTGCGTTGGCTGGTTCTTGCGCCCCATCCCGATGATGAGACGCTGGGGGCTGGCGCGCTTATTGCTCAGACGGCGAAGTCGGGGCGGCTGGCGGGCCTTGTCTATCTCACCGACGGGTCTGGTTCGCATGAGACAATGCCGGGCAGGTCGGGGACATTGGTAAGCAGCCGAAAGCGCGAAGCCGCCACCGCCTTTCACCGCCTGACGGGCAACCGCAATCAACCGCCGGTGCATCTTGACTGGCAGGACGCCTCCCCCGTCCCGCCGGGACATCCTGCTTTCGATCGCGCCGCGCGACGGCTGACCGCACTGTGCCGACGCTGGCAGGTCGATGCTCTGGCCGTCACTGCCCATCACGAACCCCATTGCGACCATGAAGCCGCTGCACAACTGGCCTATGCAGTGGGAAAGCGGAGCAAGGGCAGGCTGGTAATTGCCGAATATGTCGTCTGGGCTCTGCCGCCGACCTCCTCCAGCCATCGCGAATTGCGCACCGCGCCCATGCTGCGCGGACAGCGCCGCCTTGCCCTGGCCGCGCACCGCAGCCAGCTTACCGTGTCCCACGGTCCCGGATTTCGGCTGCCTGCTACGCGTCGTGCGATGCCCGCCAGCGACATCCTCTACCTGCGGAGAGCCTCATGACGCGGCGCAAGGCCAGCCTGGATCGGGCTTATTTCGAGACGATGTTTCGTTCGACCGACGATCCCTGGGATCTGGAAAGCAGCGCTTATGAGCGGGATAAATATGCCCACAGCATCCGTTCGCTGGGCGGGCGCACCTATGGATTGGGTTTCGAGATTGGCTGCGCAAAGGGCGTACTGACGCAGTCATTGGCGCCCCATTGCCACGCATTGTTGGCGATCGACATCAGCGAAACCGCGCTCAAGGCCGCCCGCGAGCGCTGTGCCGCGTTTGACCATGTCTCCTTTGGCCAAATGGCTTTTCCGGGACAGGCACCGGTGGGCGGCATCTTCGACCTCATCATCCTGTCCGAAGTCGCCTATTATTGGGATGATCACGACATCGGCCGCGCCGCCCAGTGGATCACCGGCCATATGGCGCCCGGCGGCGACATATTGCTGGTCCACTGGACTGGAGACACCGATTACCCCCAGAGCGGCGATGATGCGGTGCATAAAATGCAGGCCGCACTTGCCCCAGCCATCACCGAGATCACGGCGCAGCGGACGGCCAAGTATCGCCTTGATCTATGGCGCGTCTGCGCATGACCTTGAGCGTACTCACGATCGTCAAGAACCGATCGGCGCATCTGGCGCAACTGATCGAAGGTCTGCGCCGCAGCACGCATTGTCCCGACGAACTCATCATCGTCGACATGGCCAGCAATCGGCCGATCCATGCCCAACAAGCGCGATTTCCAATTCATGTCCTACGTCTTGATGGCCCAGGACTGCCACTCGCGGCAGCGCGGAACGCGGCCGCGCGGGCGGCCAAAGGGGACAAGCTGTTGTTCCTGGACGTCGACTGCATCCCGATGCGCGCACTAACAGGGGCCATCACGCAATGCCTGAAAGACCATGACGCGCTGATCTGCGCCGACATACGCTATCTTGGCCCTGACGATGCCCGTGGCGAATGGGAGGAAGCGGATCTTCTTTCGCGGGCGCATGGACATCCTGTTCGACACTTTCCTGCAAACGGTCTGCGTCAGGAGGACAATGCCGGTCTTTTCTGGTCGTTGGCATTCGGCCTGCATCGCCAGAGATTTTTTGATCTGGGCGGGTTTGATGAAGCGTTTACCGGCTATGGCGGCGAGGATACCGACTTCGGCTTCCGCGCGCGGGAGGCAGGCCTGCCCCTGCTGTTCATGGGCGGTGCTGGTGCCTTTCACCAATATCACGACGTTTTCGAACCCCCGCTTCAGCATCTGAACGACATTGTCCGCAACGCGAACCTCTTTCGGAAGCGCTGGAATATATGGCCGATGGAAGGATGGCTCGACGCCTTCGAGACAGCCGGTTTGATTTTACGGTCCGGGCACGGAATTCATGTGCTTCGTCAACCAAGCGACGTCGAAATTGAGCATGCGCGAATGTTGCAGCCCGTTTCGCCCTGACAGAGAGGGACAGCAACATGTGCGCAGGCGTGGCGCGGATCATGTTGCCGCGCCAGTCTATCGGCGCAACATGACAGCGAGGGGACTCGGATTTGTGCGCTTCAGCGTCAACTTGCTTCGATTTGTATTTCCGAATCTGACGATCGCAAATGTCCACCGAGCCAAAGGTCGCTGCCAACGGTAGCCGACTGGACCCGCTCACTCATAGTCAACAATGCGCCCCCTTGTGGCCAATCAACGCCGGGCGGGGGGCAAAATGTCGCGAACTCCGGTCATCGGGGCATGACAGCCAGGCGTTGGGCGGGTAGTTCAGACTGAGATAGCGGAGAGTGTAGCTGATGGCTGGCGTGTGGTTTGACGAAATGACGGTTGGGCAAATATTCGAGCATCCCATCCGGCGCACCGTGACGGAAACGGACAATGTGCTGTTCACCGCGATGACGCACAACCCGGCCCTGCTCCATCTGGACGAAGAATATATGCGCGGGACCGATTTTGGTCAGCGCATCGTCAACAGTGCGTTCACGCTGGGCTTGATGGTCGGCATTTCCGTCGGCGACACGACGCTGGGCACAGCGGTCGCCAATCTGGGCTGGGACGAGGTTCGCTTTCCCAAGCCGCTGTTTCACGGCGATACCATCCATGTCGTCAGCGAAGTCATCGAACTGCGTGAAAGCAAGTCGCGGCCCAATGCAGGCATCGTCACCTTCCTGCATCAGGCCTTCAATCAGCATGGTGAGTTGGTCGCGAGTTGCAAGCGCTCCGGCCTCCAGTTGAAAAGGCCACAGGGATGACCGCACCGATCCGTTCCTTTCTGTTCATTCCCGGCGACAGCGAAAAGAAGCTGGGAAAGGCCGATAGCACAGGCGCCGATGCGCTGATCCTTGATCTGGAGGATTCCGTTGCTCCGCCCAACAAAGCGCGCGCGAGAGAGATGGTGACTGCCTTTCTCATGGCACGCCCGCGCGAGCAGCGAACGTCGCAATTGTGGGTCCGGGTCAACCCGCTCGACACCGACCTGCTGCTGGGTGATCTGGCGGCAGTCGTCGCTGGCGCGCCGGACGGGATCATGCTGCCAAAGGCTAATGGGCCGGACGATGTGCGCACGGTTTCGCTTTTCCTTGATGCGCTGGAAGTCCAGGCGGGCATCGACGCTACCAGCATCAAGATTTTGCCGGTCGCCACCGAGACCGCGATCGCACCGTTCCGTCTTGGCGACTATGCTGCAGCCAATCTGGCGCGGCTGGCCGGTCTCACTTGGGGGGCTGAAGATCTGAGCGCCGCCGTGGGCGCAAGCACCAATCTGGACGCAAGCGGCGAATGGACACTGACATATAAGCTGGTCCGTTCGCTGACATTGCTCGGTGCACATGCAGCAGGCGTGGCGGCGATCGATACCTTGTTCGTCGATTTCCGCGACGAGGAAGGCTTGCGCGCATCATGCCGCGCAGCCCGCGCGGAAGGATGGAGCGGCCGTATCGCCATTCATCCCGCACAGGTCGCGCCGATCAACGAAAGCTTCATGCCAACGGTTGCCGAGGTTGAGCATGCCCGCCGGGTCGTCGCGGCCTTTGAGGCGGCCGATGGCGCGGGGACGGTCGGCCTGGATGGCAAGATGCTCGACATCCCCCATCTCAAGCAGGCCAACAACGTGCTGGCTCAGATTGCCGCCTACGTGCGCCGCTGATCCGTCTGGCATAGAGGGATCACCGGGCGCTTCGATCTTCAAGCCTCCCGATAGCGGCATATCGTAGGATAGACCGCCAGTGACGGTAAGGGCCTCGTGATCGAGAATGTCGCTCGGTATCCAAGGCACTTTGCGTCGTGACATACCGGCCTCCCCTTGTTGCCCATTATGCCTCGCTGCACAGGATATTTCTGACCGTCCCGTTCGGATTGAGCCCAAAGAACGGCGTTTGATTTCATAGTCACAATTGGTGCAGTCGGCCAATTCCATTATTTCGCAGCGCGACATCCAGATAGTGATGAAATGCTGGCGTTCTTCCCGCGTCGCGGGACCGCAACCACGCCAGCGCCACGACGGGTCGCCAAAGCGCCAAGTCAGGGGGTGAAACAGCCCCCATTGCCATGTAACTTTTGCGCAATCGCCTCGCTGCCCAGTCCCGCCACAGATTAGTCACCCAATCGGTAGGCCCGATGCCGAACCGCATCAGCATCTCGGATCGCACCGCATCGGCCGCCGGATGGCCCGACGCTGCCTTCGACCAGTCAATCACCCTCATGCCCTGTGGCGTCATCATGACATTACTAAGGTGAAAGTCGCCATGGATTAGCGCGTGTCCTTCAGGTAGAGTATTCAGATAGGCAATGGCAGCCCGTTGCAGCGCGACGGGCGCAGGGCCATGCGAGATGTCTGTAGCCAATACTTGTTTGAGTGGGCGCAACGCCCCTCCACTCTTCTGATGCATGGCGGCATGCATGGCCCCCATCCGATCCAGTGCCCACCCTGCCCGAAATGGCTTGCGGCGAATCCAGTCCATCAATGTCCCGCCTTCAAGCCGTGGATAAACGATGCCGCGCCGCCCGTCCCAAACCCACTGCCCGATCGCTGCCGCAGTAGGCACGCCGCAACCCTCTGCATAGGAGGATGCACCGGATTCCCGCGCAATCATCTCATCCGATACGCCTTCACGAAACAATTTGAGTACATGGCCATTTCCAAGGTCGAGCAGTTGCGCACTCTCGCCTCCGGCAATCAATCGTTGCGGTTCGCCAAACGGCGCAGACATGCTTGTTGGACCATCCATATCCCCTATTCCTTACGGTAAACCGCCCGCTATTCTACCAGAAATGGCGATGGTGCGTTGGAGCAAAGTCGAACGCGCTAACGAGCGGGCGTGATTCAAAGGCGAACAACTGGTGTTGTTCACGACGCGCAAGGGCGCGAAGGCGAGCGATCTTCAGTCATGGGGGCGCTCAAATGGCATCACCGAACTGGCCATTCCCCGTGACATTCGCGAAGTGGACGCGCTCCCGGTGCTCGGCACAGGCAAGCTGGATTATGTAACGATGGGGGGATTGGCAGCGGCATGACGCGCGTCATCTTGCTCGTTGGCAGGTGGTGAAATTCGGCATGTATCGCTGGATGCCGGTTCAGTTTCGCCGAATATTCCGAGCGCGCTCCCTCGCTCCCCAATATAGATTCCCGGCCATCCTCTTGGAACGGCCTGCCTGCTCGTCTAGACGTTGGTCATGCGGGGTCTGAACATCGCGATCGCAGGCTGCGGGCCGTGTGGACTGGCGGCGGCGCTGCTGCTGCATCGGGCGGGCCATCAGGTCACCCTTTTCGAGCGTTTCGATACGCCTCGCCCGATCGGTTCGGGCCTGATGATCCAGCCCACAGGCATGGCGGTCCTTGGCCGATTGGGGTTGCTGGACGACGTGTTGCGGCGCGGATCGCGCATCGACCGGCTGTTCGGCAAGGCGGGGGACCGGGTCGTCCTTGACGTTCATTATGCCGCGCTGCGCCACCGCGCTATGTTTGGCATCGGCATCCATCGCGCCAGCCTGTTTGCGATATTGCATGAGGCGGTCCTGCGAGCGGGGATCACCGTCCATACCGGGCGCACGCTCGTGGACAGCGAACCGGTCGGTGCGCAACGTACGTTGCGCTTTGCCGATGGCGAAACCAGCATCCCCTATGATCTTGTGGTCGATGCGCTGGGCACGCGCACGCCACTGGCGCCGCCGACCGGCCGGGAACTCGCCTATGGCGCACTCTGGGCCAGCCTCGACCTGCCGCAGGACGCGCGCTTCGATCCTCATGCCCTTGCACAGCGCTATGACCGCGCCAGCATCATGGCGGGCGTCTTGCCGATCGGCATCCCGCCTGGCGCTATGACGCCAAAGGCCGCCTTCTTCTGGTCGTTGCGCGCCGATCGGCTGGGCGACTGGCATCGGGCCGGATTGGGGCCGTGGAAGGCTCGCGTTACCGCGCTCTGGCCCGCATGTGCGCCGTTGCTCGACCAGATTGATGATCCCGACCAGTTGACCTTCGCCCGCTACGCGCACCGTACCCTGCGGTCACCGGCTGAGCGGGCATTGGTCCATATCGGCGACGCCTGGCATTCCGCCAGTCCCCAACTGGGCCAGGGCGCCAACATGGCCCTGCTCGATGCCTGGGCGCTAGCCAAAGGTCTGGCGGACGCGAACGGGGTGGATGAGGGGGTTCGTCTCGGCATCAAGCTGCGGCGACGCCATGTCCTGACCTACCAGTGGCTCACCGCCTTGTTCACGCCGGTCTATCAATCGGACAGTCGTTTGCTGCCCTTGATCCGCGATCGTTTTGTCGGCCCGCTGTCCAAATTTTGGCCCGCTACCAGCATACAGGCGGCGATGGTGAGTGGACTGGTCGCCGATCCGCTTGGGCCGCTGGGGCTGGAAAGTGCGCTTCATAGGCCCGCGCCAGAATCGGTGGCCGCGTGAGTACCAATCCTGCCAGCGAGCACGGCCCGATCATCGCCTTCGACGCCATGTGCGTGCTATGCTCCGCCAATGCCGCCTTCGTGCTGCGGCACGACCGGGCTCACGTCGCTGGCCCTGGATCGCAGCCAAATCGCAACCGCGCTGAACAAGCATGGACCAGATATAGTGGCCGCTCGAAAATCAACTTCAGCGTTCCAGTTTCTGACCGTCCGCTTCTCGCGCCAACTCGGAAACATCACCCCGGCGTACTAGATTCTGGCTTATGCGGGCAGGCGACAGATATCGACATAGCACATGAAGTGCCGCTGCCGGATCATGGCGCGCGCCGCACAGGAAAATGTCGACGGCTGCATAGCCATGTTCCGGCCAGGTGTGGATCGACATGTGGGATTCTGCGAGCAGGGCGACGCCGGTGACGCCCTGTCCTTCACCGAAATGATGGAGGTGAAGGCCGATCACTGTCGCCCCGGCGCTGTCCGCCGCGCCGCGCAGGGCGGCGTCGATCAGAGCGACATCGTCCAGCACGGGACATCCGTAAAGGTCCGCCAACAGGTGTCGGCCATCATAGGTAATGGGCGGAATCATAGTAGCGTCTCATGCGGATGGCCGATCGAGGATAGCGCCGCTTCCGCCGCGGCCATGCCACGATAATGGGCTTCCTCGAACAGCGACAGCCCGCTCAGGTCCGAATGGGCACGGAAGAAGGGCGGCAGGATAGCCGCGCGTTGCCGCGGCGCGACATCCCACAGGAAACCTGGCGTCGGCCGGACCATGGCGTGACCCCACTTCCAGAGGTCGATCGACCGGATCGCGCCGTTCAGGTCCGGATTCATCCCAAGCAAATCGTCACGCACCAGCCGCCGCCAATCCACATCGGACCGGTCGACCAGCAAGCGGCGGGCGGACGCGGGCGGCATGTCGGACAGGGCCATATACCAAGTCAGCACCGTAGGCCCCGTGTGCGAGTCGCTCTGGTGGGTGGCGACGACATAGCCGAGCGAAGCGCTGCTGGCCGATACATTATCCCAGGCAAGCGCGCTGCCCTTCCCCTCCGGCGCGCGATCGACGGTGACGTTGGCAATCAGCCAGGGGGCATAGCTGTAGGCTGCATCGGGCTTCTCGCCCAGCAGGCGGGTGGCGATGAAATGCGGCATGGCAAGGATCACGGCGTCAGCACGATAACGGATGCTGCTGCCCTGCTGCGCATCGAACACATCAACCATCGCTCCCTTCTCGTCAGGCCGGGCACGAAAGGCGACCTGCCCCGTCGTGATGCGATCCCCCAATCGATCAGCGATCAAGCTCGTCAGGCGGCTATTGCCTTCAGGCCAGGTCAGTTCATTGTCGCCCGAACCATCCGCAGTGAAGCCACGCCGGCTCGCAAAATAATGAATGCCGGCCCAGGCGGAGACGTCGGCTGGTTCAGTGCCGTAATCGTCACGGCAGGCGTAACGAACATGCGCGCGCAGCACAGAGGAGGTCCAGCCCTGCTGGTCGAGCCACTGCGCGAAGCTCATCCGATCGAGCGCAAGCAGATCGGCATCCCTTGCGCTATAGGCGATGGGAATGGCGAAGGCAGGCCGCCCTTCCGTATCGCGGCGACGGGAAAAGTCGGCCATGGTGCGGTTGAAGGCGGCAAGGTCGGCTTCGTCCTTGGAAGACAGGCCGGTTCGGGGTACCAGCCCCTCCTGCCATTTCCCCTGCCAGAGCAGCCGCTCCTGCAAATCGGCGCAGAGTTGCAGCGGGTCATAGACCGGCTTGCCATCCCGCTCGCCCACGATCACCCCCATTTGTCGCAGCATATGGCGCAGCCCGCGCGCTTCCTCGTTGGGAATGGGTAGGTAATGCGCGCCCAAGGGATAGGCTGACACGGCATTGCGACCGCCACGGGCATTGCCGCCAGGCTGGTCTTCGAGTTCGATCAGGCGGAAATCGTCGAAGCCGGCCTCACGCAATCGCCAGCCCGCCGACAGCCCCGCCACGCCACCGCCAGCGATCAGGAGCGGCACGCGCTCTTCGCGCACCGGTTCGGGGAAGGCGCCATCGCGCAGGCGGTGGCCAAGCGCCATGTCCGCTCCCCCGCTGCTGCCCGAAGTCGGCGTTTCACAGGCTGGCAGCGCAAGCACAGTGGCAGCCGCCATCCCGCCCTTGAGGATGGCGCGCCTGCTTGGGCCGCCCGCGTCAGCCTTCATAGCGCGCCCATTCCTCGGCGAAGCTGCGCACCAGCGCCTGATTGTCCAGACGGTTTACCGGCACCCGGCGGCGTGCCATGTCGAGCGGAAAGACCAATGCCTGCCGGGCGGTCGCATCCGACAAAAATCGATTGCCAGGCAGCAGGCGCGTCGTCGTGCCAGGATCGACCAGCCCGGCCAGGATGAAGCCCCATTCGCCGAAGCTCGGCACATAGACATGATAGGGTCTGGTCTGAAAACCGGCCGTCTCCAGCGTCTGCGCCACCGTCCAGAAAGCGGCGGGCGCGACCAGCGGCGACGTGCTCTGGACCACTGCCATGCCGCCGGGCGCCAGATGCGGGCGCAACATGCGGTAGAAGGTTTCGGTATAGAGCTTGCCCACCGAGAAATCGACCGGATCGGGAAAGTCGACGATGATGACATCGAAGCGCGCCTTCGTCTCGCGTACCCACCGGAAAGCATCAGCGTTGACGACATGCATACGCTTGTCGGTCAGCGCATCGCCGTTCAGCGCGCGCAGCAGGCCGGTCTGACTGAACAGGCGGGTCATGGCGGGATCAAGGTCGACCAATGTGACATGCCGCACGCCGGGATGGCGGAACACCTCGCGCGCGGCCAGCCCGTCGCCCCCGCCCAGGATCAGTACATTGGCCGGGCGTGCTACACGGCCCATTGCCGGATGCACCAGCGCTTCATGATAGCGATATTCGTCGCGTGAGGAAAATTGGAGGTTGCCGTTGAGGTATAGGCGGATGTCATCGTCGTGTCGGGTCAGCACCAGCCGCTGATAGGGGCTGGACGTCGCGTAAATCACGCGCTCCCCATAAGCGGCGATTTCCGACCAGCGCTGGATTCGCTCGGCCGTCAGCAAGCCTGCGATCAGGCTCATCATCACGACCAACGCCAGAATGCGTTCCCGCATCAGGCTGGCGCGTGATGGTACTAGAAGCAACAGGAGCAGCGCGACACCGACATTGAGCAGGCCGAACATGAGCCCGGTTCGGATCAGTCCCAGATGTGGCACCAGCAGGAGCGGAAACAGCAATGAAGCAGCCAGTGCGCCGACATAGTCGAAGGTCAGCACGTTCGACACCGTCTCGCTGAAATCGAACCGGTCGCGCAGGATGCGCATCAGCAGCGGAATCTCCAGACCCACCAGAAAGCCGATGACAAAGACAAGGCCATAGAGGATCGGGCGAAACTGCTCCACCAGCGGGAAAAGCAGGAACAACCCCGCTGCCGACCAGCCACCCACCAGCGCCACCAATATCTCGACCCGGATGAACAGGCGCAGCTCGTCGCGCTTGACATAGCGTGAGCACCAACTGCCCACTCCCATGGCGAACAGATAGGTGCCTATGATGATCGAAAATTGCGTGACGCTGTCGCCCAGCAGATAGCTGGCGATCGTCCCGGCAAGCAGTTCGTAGATGAGGCCGCAGGTCGCGACAGCGAACACGCTGGCCAGCAGCAACCCGACCAGCGCGGTGCGCCTGCGCTCGGTCGGCGCCGATGCGTCAGCCATGAATAGCGGCAGCTACGATGATACCCAGGGCAATGGCGATGGCGCCAGCGAACTGGGCAACGGCGACATTCTGCTTGTCCCTTATCTCCTCCCACAGCTTGCCCGGCGTCAGCAGGTCCAAAAGAACGAAGCCGGCGACGAAAACGAGCATGCCGATCCCGGCATAGACCAACGAATTGAGCAAGGTCGGCAGAGCGATGATCATCGACGTCTCCTATTTATGGGTGGGGCCGTAGGCGCGGGCGGCGCCGGCAGTGCGTCCGCCGTCGGCGAAGGGCGAATAGCCCTGCGCCGCGGCAGTCAGATAAAGACCCAATACGCCCAGGCACCAAAGGGCGTAGAGGAAGCTGCTGCGGCTCATGGCGCTTCCATCCCCCGCAACCAGTCGTCGGCATCGGCGGGTGAACCGTCCTTCTGCGCCAGCCGGGCATTTTCGAACAAGATGTGAAGGACCAGCATGAACAATGGTGGTAACAGGATCATCAGCACCGCCAGCCAGAAATTGGACGTGAAGCGAGCGCCGCGCGCCACCGTCAGGTTGACCTCGATCGGGGGCTGGCCTTCGGTCTTGTAGGTACTGCTCGACGCGTCAAAGGTCCAATTGCCAGAACTGCCCCAATGATGCGCCTGCGCATCGACGACGAGATCGTAAGTTCCGGCAGGCAGACTCGCAACCTTCAAGGTCTGCGACCGCGCCCCTTCGGACCAATAGCCGTCCGAGTCCCGGCCCGAATAATGTTCGTTCAGGGCATAGGCGTCATAGCTGTCCTGCGTCTTACGATTGACGAAGGCGACGTCGATATCGACCCAGCCTTGCTCCACACCGGGTGTCATCGCCTCGACCGTCATCGCCTGTTTGCCGAGCGGCAGCACGATTGGGCCGAATGTCTGCGACACTGTGGGGCCGTCGGGCGTCACCGACAGGCTGAACATTTGCGGTTGCATGGTCCTGCCGAACAGGGTCAGCAAAACCAGCAGCGCCACGAAGGACAGGGCAGCGATCGGCCACCAGCCCTTGATCCGCCGGGCATAGGGCGAAGGCTGGTGCGCCAGCGGCGTCATACCGGGTATCCAGACGGGCGGCGGATCGACATCGAATGCCGCCCGTATCTCCCGCCCGGTCAACAGTTCGCTGATCGTCCAGCTATTCTCCCGATCATCCTGTTCCAGGCTGAGCATGAAGCCGGGGCGTACATAGTCGCTCGCGCGCACTTCCTCGCCCGGCTTCACCCGCCAGTAGAATTCGCCCGCCACCCGCGTCACGCGCGCAGTTGTGACGCTGTAAAAGGGGGTGAAGCGTCGACCAGCGACGACCCGGTCCGGCCCGTCGCGCTGCGGCGCGGCGGTCAGCATCGTGCCCAGACTCCACTGGCCATTCTGCGCGATCAGCCAACGATAGCCGACATAGGGATTGAACAGCAGATATTCGTCCCAGATCGCCCAGCCGTCCGACCGTTGCAGCCAGCCGATCGCTTCCCATTCCACGCCGCGCAACATGCCGCGCGTGCCGAGCGGGATCGCAAGCGAAGCCTGCATTTCATTGTAGCGGGTGATGATCCGCGCCGCCGGATCGGTCGCGTCGATCAGCGTGCCGCAATATTCGCAGGCCAGCGTGACCGTATAGCCGGCCGCGCGAAGGGCGATCGTCCCGCCGCAGGCCGGGCATGACAGGGCGCGGACGCTGTCCTCCTCAGCCATAAGCGGGCAGGCTCCAGCCGGGAAGCGGACGCAGGTTACGCGGTTGCAGCGAGGCCAGGTTCACATGATGGCCGACATAGAGGGACGGTCCATGCCGATCTTTCTGGAAGGAGGCGCAGCGCCCGTCGCGATTGCGAAAATCGACGCTTAGCGCTTCCCAGCCGATGGGCGCGGTGAAGGGCAGTTCGCCTTCGCAGCCGATGCAGCATACGGTGCGGATATCGGCGACCTCATAGGATTGTCCGGCGATATTGCCGCTTTCGCCCGGTTTGACAGGGGTATCGTTCATCAGGCGGCGGATGACCTGCGCCAGCGATCCCGTCAGTTCTACCTCGCGCAGCGCCATAAATTGGCCCATAGCCTCCCCAAGCCAGGCGTGACTGCCGTCAGCCAGAAGCATCAGCCATTCGTTCCAGGCGCCATCGTCCCAGGCCCAGCGCACCCGACCGATGATCTGGAAATTCTGATCGAAACAGCGCCCTTCCGTCCCGATCTGGATCGGGCTGATATCGAACGGCAGGACGCCAGCCTCCCCCATCCCCTGCGCGCCCTGATTGTAACGCACCACGAGCGTGCGACAATAGTCGCACACCCGAACGGGCAGCGCCGACGAGCGGAAGGCAACCTCCGCGCCGCAAGTGGGACAGGTGACCAACTGCATACGGTGCTATCGAATACGGCCCAGCAGTTCCGCCTTCTTCGTATCGAATTCGGCTTGGGTCAGCGCGCCCATATCCAGCAGCTTGTGCAGCTTTTCGATCAGCGCGAACGGGTCTTCGGCCGGGGCGGAGGGCGCGCTCGCTGTGCCGCCCAAGGCGCCGGTCATCGCCTGGCCGATGGCCAGCCCGGCCGCAGCGCCGGCACCGACCCCGGCAACGCCACCAGACTGAGCGGCGGCCGTCTCGATTGCTTCGGCTGCCTGGAATTTGGCGTAGCGGTCAAGATCGCCCAGCACGCGCATCGAACTGGCCTTGTCGAGATGTTTCTGTACCTCTTCGGGAAGGGACAGGCTCTCTACAAAGAAGCTTTCGACCGACAGCCCCCATTGGGCGAAGGTCGGCGTGACCGCGGCCTTGAGCGCTTCGGACAAAGCGGTCTGGCTGGCTGCCAGATCCAGGAAAGCGGTGCCGCCGCCGGCCACCCCCGTCGCAAGCGCAGTCTGGATCGCGGCACGCAGTTGCGGCTCGATATCCGCCACCTTCACCTCGCCCAGCGTGCCCATGATGCGCGAGGCAAAGGGTGCTACCTCTTTGATACGGAAGCTGTAACTGCCAAAGGCGCGGACGCGCAGCGGCCCCAGTTCGGGATCGCGTAGCGTCACCGGCTGCGCCGTGCCCCATTTCAGGCCGATCTGCTCCTTTTCGGAGAAGAAATAGACGTCCGACTTGAAGGGCGACTTGAAACCCTTGTCCCAGTTCATGATGGCCGTCATCAGTGGCAGGGTAGATGTGTCGAGCGTGTAAAGGCCGGGACCGAACATATCCGCGATCCGCCCTTCGTTGAAGAAGGCGGCGATCTGCCCCTCCCGCACCGTCAGTTGCGCGCCATTCTGGATTTCCCGGTCGGCGAGCGGAACGCGCCAGCCGAGCTGACCCGGCTCTTCCACCCAGTCGATGACATCCACAAACTGTTTCGACAGAAAATCCAATATACCCATGTCGCTCCCCCACGCTGGTCGCCAGCTTAGAATAGCAGGCCCACGGGACAAGCGAAATTGCAGCATGCGAGACTTATGACCCTTTTCTGATCTTGTCCGAGGTCGCGATCCGGTTCCGCTTGCAACCCCTTTGGCGCCGTTTGACGCCTTACGTCCTGCTCTCAACGGCGGACGAGAGGTCGATGCCCCCGTTGCCGAAGAGCCTTGGATATTCACCCGCGATTGCAAGAGCCATCAAACACTTGCTTAAACCGCAGCCGCAGACATTATGGCGCAAATCTCAGGGGGATGTTGTGCGGTTCACGATTTCTGCTTGCTTGGCGAGCCTGCTTGCCGGATCCACCGCTTATGCAGCGAACAGTAAGATTCAAACTGGGCCTGCGCCCAAATGGGCCGTCCAGTCGGAGCCTATGCCTGTTCCTGCCGACGCTGCAGGCGCGGTTTTCATCCGCCGTCAGGACACTGAGGTTCATCTCGATGACAAAGGGCAACTGCTCTACAACGGCTATCGCATAAAGATCCTACATCCCAACGCGCTTCAGCTTGGCAATCTGTCGCTGGCATGGAATCCAGCGGCTGGTTCGCCTGTCGTCCACGCAATGAAGATCCATCGCGAAGGTCAGGTCATCGACTTATTGAAGACGGCTTCGTTCGAGATTCTGCGTCGAGAAGACCAGCTTGAAGCGGCAAGGCTGGATGGCAATCTGACCGCCGTTTTGCGTGTGCCCGATCTCAGGGTCGGGGATGAAATCGAGTTTGGCGCAACGCTCCCTGCGAGTGATCCCACGTTGGGGAAGGACGATGCCGGCCTGCTTCTCCTTGCCGCCGATCCGGCGCCGGGCCGATACCATCTTCGTCTAAGTTGGGAGGAAAAAAACAAGCCCGCCATCAAGATGACCAACGATATGATGACGGTGGCTGAACAGAGCCCGAATGCCATCGACTATCGGTTCGACAACCCTGGCGTCCTGGCGCCGCCCAAGGATGCGCCCCCTCGTTATCAATGGCAGCGGGTCGTCGAGTATAGCAGTTTCAGCGACTGGCAGGGCATATCGCGCCTTTTTGCGCCGCTATTTGCCAATGCGTCGAGTCTGAACGCCAACTCCTCACTCAAGCAGGAGGCCGCCCGCATCGCCGCGGCCCATGCGAAGCCGCTCGACCGCGCTGCCGCCGCCCTGAAAATGGTGCAGCAGGATGTCCGCTATATTTATGTCGGGCTGAATGGCGGCAATCTGACACCGGCAGGAGCCGATGAGACATGGCAACGCCGTTACGGCGATTGCAAGGCCAAGACCGCTCTGCTGTTGGCATTGCTGCGTGAGCTAGGCGTCGAAGCCGAGCCGGTCCTCGTCAATAATAGTGGTACTGATGATGGCATGGATCAGCGGCTGCCCAGCCCACGCATGTTCGATCACGTGCTGGTACGGGCGAGCATCGATGGAAAGATCTATTGGCTTGATGGCACGATGCCTGCCGTTGTCCCACCTACACAAGAGCCGGTCATTTCCTATCGATGGGTTTTGCCGTTGACCAGGCAGGGAGGCGGTCTT
Organism: Sphingobium sp. GW456-12-10-14-TSB1; assembly: GCF_059424385.1. Classification (NCBI taxonomy): domain Bacteria; kingdom Pseudomonadati; phylum Pseudomonadota; class Alphaproteobacteria; order Sphingomonadales; family Sphingobiaceae; genus Sphingobium; species Sphingobium sp. GW456-12-10-14-TSB1. Next base: position 1,104,679 of record NZ_JBWKZI010000002.1, read on the forward strand.
GAGCGGCTTGGCTGGGCACCTGCTTCGCGACCGAATGAGATCACGCTATTCGAAATCGATGCGCGTGCTGGCTTCGACAAGCCCGCACGCATTACCAATACAACCATCAAGCGCGGAATCGAAGGCTTGCAGCAGGAGGTGCAATTTTCTGTAGCGACGCCCACGCAACTGCTCAGCGCGTTTCGTCAGAATGCGATCGGAAATACATGGCAGACCATCGAGGATGTTCAGTGGCGCTATGATGCGAAGGCGCAGGCCAGCATATTGACCGTCGTCGGCACAGGCGCCGTCGACTGGGACGATGACGGCGATGGAGTAAAATCGCTGGCGCTGCCGGGTGGTGGCTTCAACCCGCCAGAAAAGCGAATACGCGCGAAAGAGCAGGATCAGGCGCTGCCATTCTACAACAAGCCGGATTTTAGCTGTCACGTCACCACGGTCCGCCTGCCATCCACGACAAGGGCGGAGCAGTGGTCGCACAAGGATGATATTAATAACCGGATGTTTGGGCGCGCATATTACCGTGCATTCGACATATATGACGGCTCGTTGCGCATGATCCGTGGATCGAGAACCGAACAAACGGAAGTCGATGCTTCCAAAGCGCAGCATGACAATGGTCGCATCGCTGCGTTTGATAACAGCATGGCATGGATAACCTACAATCCGAGCGGCAAAAACACGGATGCTCAGGCACGCAGTAGAGTGCCTACAACGACCGAGATCGATTGGACTGGTGACAATGTGCCCTGCCTGGCATCTGGCCCGGATCGGTGAAAGCGGCGTAGGGTCAGCAGCGGCTGCGGGCCGTGCGGACCCGACCCTCTGGAGGCGTTCAGCGGCAAATTCCTTTCATATCGGGATCAGACGGTCCGCTAGCGATCCCAGGCGACAGAATATTAGCCCTCATGCTCGACCTGTGCATCAGTACGCTGTATTTGCGTTGTCTTACATCGACCTCGATCATAGCTGCCGACTGTCCGGATAATCTCGCCCTGCTCCGGTTCGACGCGATGGCCTCCCACAATTCCCGCGAGCACCCGCGCAATCAGTTGGTTGAGCCGGGTCACGACATAGCAGTCGATATTCGGCTCGGCATGTCCGTTGCCGATACCACTATCGTCGGTAAGGAAGATATAGCGCCCTCCGGTGAGCGCTGCCATCGCCCGCATGACATATTGGGCGCTATCCTCGACGCCGCTCGCCGCGATCGGGACAATTCTGACGCCCTGCTCGCGCAAATGCGCGACCGCATCGAGCGTCGCGCCGAACGCGTCGCGATGGGGTGGTGCGTCCGAGATCAGCAGCACCGCCTTGGCGGCCTCCGGGCGCCATTGCATATCGTCGGCTGCGATCAGGGCACGGTCGACGGCCTCGGGCATGTCGCCGCCGCCATCGGCATGGGCCGCAAGCAGCTGGTCGATGCCCTTTACGTAGATCCTTTGATGCAGGGAGAAGGACGAGAAGGCATTTCGGCCATGATCGCCGCGGCGCGATCGCAATTTCCTGGACATGACTTCGCACTCACCGGCCCGGTCGACGAGCATGGCGGCAATATCCGTTTCTCTTGGGCGCTTTCGATCGATAGCGGGGAGCCTGTGGTGCGAGGAACCGATTTCGTGCGGGTCGACGCGCAAGGGCGCATCGCAGAGGTCGTAGGCTTTCTAGATGGAGGTGCGGCATGACAGTGCCTTTTGTCGAAAGCGAGGATGGTCATCGTTGGAGCGATGGGGCCGCTTCTGGTCGCCTCGGAAGAGAAGCCCCGCCCGGCGCGTCGGCAGAAATGCTCGATATGCTCATGACACAGATGGGAGCGATTCTGGGGGCTGAATCGAGGCCACCAAGGATGCGTTTGCGCCGGGGACCAATCCAGCAGTCAGCGAATGGCTCGGTAGCATGATCCTCGACTGCTCACGATGGACCTCCATCGATCTCCAACGTGCCTTCATGCACACGGATTTCCGGGCGAAAGCGGAGGCGCTTCGGTTGCGGATGACGATCATTTACGGTGATCGCGATGCGTCGGTCCCGATCTATCCCACCGGCGGGCGCTATGCCGAACTGATCCCGCAGTCTCGGCTTGTGGTTCACGAAGGTGCGCCGCACGTCGTCATTCACCCAACGAGGCACGCGCGTGGAGTGAGCAAGCGGAACCTTTTCGTTGGGAAACTGCAAATTGCTCCTGATCTGCCCCCGCCGAATGGACCGATTGGTTTGTTAGTGAATTAAGGTTATTGCCGCCATATCCAGACGGAGGTGGAGCGAAGCGGAACCGGAGGCCGAGATATGGCGGTGTCGCCGTTTCCGGGCCGGTGGTCGGTAGCCCAGGCTGCCGTGCGGGCGGACAGTGTTGTAATGCCGCCGCCATGATTCGATCAGCACTTTGGCCTCGGCGAGACTATAGAAGATCTTGCCATTAAGCAGTTCGTTGCGAAGCGACCCATCGAAGCTTTCGTTATATCCATTCTCCCATGGTGATCCCGGTGCGATGTAGAGCGTCTTCACGCCGATCTGCCCCAGCCATTTCTGGACGGCAGTTGCGATAAATTCGCTGCCGTAGCACATTGGGAAGCGGCCCCTCGAAGGGGCGCATTGCCTTGATGAAGGCAAGGGCGCGTAGCGCCCGCAGGCTTCATCAAGGCAGTCATGATCGGCCCGCAGGTCTCTAAAGTGAAGTTGTCGACTCAACCCTTTGGAGACAGACCGACCATGACCAAGCGTAGCTCTAATCCCACCGACGCCGTGCTGGTAGCCATCGATATGTCCAAACACCGCCAGGAGGTCCTGATCGAACGTCCAGAAGGCGGACGCCGACGTCGCATGACGGTGATGGCGACAAAGGCAGATTATGATCGCCTGGCCACGGATCTTAGCGACATCGGGCGTCCGATCATCGTCGGCTTCGAGGCTACTGGTAACTACCATCGCACGCTGGCGCATCGCCTGCTGTCCGCCGGCTTCGAGTTGCGCTTGATCTCGTCCGTTGCCTTGGCTCGAACGCGCGAGGCTCTGCACAATGGCTGGGACAAGAACGATTCCAAGGATGCGCAAGTGATCCTGCACATGCTGCGGATCGGCGCCACCCAGCGATACGTCGATCCGCTCGCCGCCGGGATCAACGACCTGCAGGAGATGTCGAAAACGCACGAGGCGATCTCCAAGGCTAAGACGCAGACATGGCATCGCATCCTGACCCACTACCTGCCGCTCTATTTCCCGGAGATTGAACGCTTCGCTGGCAACAGCCGATCCGACTGGTTCCTTGCTCTGCTCGAACGATTCCCGACTCCAACCAGCATGACTGTGCTCGGCCAGGAGACTTTCTCCCGCGAAGCATGGGACTTGGTCGGCCGCAAGGTGTCCAAAGCCCGGCTGATCAACGATATCTACGAGACCGCCTGCGCGTCCGTGGCGCTACCTGTCGACGAGGATTCCGTCTCGATCGCTATGTTCCGCATGGTGATCGCCCAAGCACGCAACCTGATCCGGCAGCGCGACGAGATCGAGCGAACGGCGCATGCCATGCTGGCCGAAAACCGCGATTATCAGCTCCTGCGCATGATCCCCGGCATTGGGCCCATCAATGCGTTGACCATTCTCGCCGAGGCAGGCGATCTACGCCGCTTCAGCCATCACCGTCAGTTCCTGAAGTTCTGCGGTCTTGATCTTGCGACCCGGCAGTCCGGTACATTCCGAGGCCGCACGATGCTGTCCAAGTACGGTAATGCGCGATTGCGGCGGACCTTTTGGATGGCTGCCCAGGTCGCCGCACGTCAGCGCAACAACAGTTTCCGCGACAAGCTCGGACGATACACTGCCGGGCACGCGGATGATGCCGATCGTCGCCGCAAGGCGATGACGGCGCTCACCGCCAAGATGGCGCGCGTTGCCCATGCCGTCATCAAGACGGGGACAGAGTACCGACCGTTCCTTGAACGGTCGGACGCCAGGTGGAAGGACCCCTCTCTGCAAGTGCCGTGAGGGCGCGAAAGCGACCCTGTAGATAATGTTCGGGCCTTCCACCTGGGTGCGTATCTCGTTCTAAGGACGGTGAGGACCACGGCCGCTTCGGCGCCGCTGGATCCTGTGTTTGCTATGGCAGGGAGCGATCCCGTTGACGGTGGAAGCCATCTGGCTCAGAATGCATGCCTCGCCGCTCAATGTCGGCGCATAGAGATCTGTTGACCAAATCTCGCTTTCCTTCGTGACCCAGGACGTTGTCCGACCGTATATGTGCGCGCGGGTCGCGGGAGATGAACAAGTCGGCCAGGGCCGCCAGCACGTCTTCATGGCGGAGCTGCCGTGCAACGATGGGCGCGAGGCATTCCCTGCTGGCCTCGTCGATGATGGTCAAGATACGGAACTTGCCACCCTCATGCGTGCGCCCTGCGACGAAGTCGTAAGCCCATAATGCCCCGGATATTGGGGCTGCAGGCGGATGCAGGACCCGTCGTTAAGCCACATGCGTCCACGTTTTGGCTGGCGCAGCGGAACCTTTAGCCCCTCACGCCGCCAGATCCGCTCAACTCGTTTATGGTTCACTTTCCATTTGCCCTGTGTCGATCGATGCTGGCCCAGCACCCGGCAGATCCGTCGTTCGGACACCGGCACCGGAAGCTCTCGTCGCACATGATCGATGCAGCGTCGTCGTCGCGAGGGGCTTAGAAGTTTAGCTGAGCTGGCCTTCGGCTCCCCGTGCGGCTTCCTGAAGGATCAGTTTATCCAGTGTCAGGTCCGAGATCGCCCGGCGCAGCCGCTGGTTCTCCTTCTCCAGATCTTTCATTCGCTGAGCCTGATCGGTCTTGAGGCCGCCATACTCCTTGCGCCAACGATAATATGTTTGCTCGCTGACTGCGATCCGCCGGCATGCCTCGGCAGTCGAGGCCCCCTGCGCCAGCACGATCTCAACTTCACGCAGCTTGCCGATGATCTCTTCCGACTTGTGCTTCTTGCTTGGCGTCTGTCGTCCCTTTCGTGGTCCAGACTATCATAGTCTCTGGGCCACTCAGCGGGAGGCAGATCACTCTTTCACGTCGGACTATACTCAAAATCGATCACATTTCAGGGGAGTACGTCACGCGGCCTGTGTTGCTGAACGAGGAACGCCGCCCGCGGATTTCCCTGGGCGGCGTATGTTGTGTGTGTGTGTTTGGTTGCGGGAGTAGGATTACAAATAAACACGCACGGAATTGATTTATATAGCGACAAATTTCTGTTCGATTTTAGAAATTCAACAATTTAATCAACAACAATATTGAACTTCTTGAGACAATATAAACCTTTGTAGTTCCATTGTCAATTTGATGGCCGCACAGACCCACGAGGATTGATTTTGAATTTTGAATAGGATCCCTGCGGCACGAACATCTTCGCGCCTTGTCGATGATAATCATCAAAATCCGTTCTCCGGAGCGGGTAAAGCCTCCGCTTTTGCGGCCCCATCCGACGTGCTAAAAATTCAAAATTGTGCCAGCCAGATACCCACGGGGAGCACCTCGGCGGTTCAACAGATTGTGAATACGTATTATGTTAATTTTTATGGTCGGTGGCCCAATGAGTGCGATTGTGTCAGTTACATTCTGCGTGAGACCGGCCGCGAAACTCTAACCCGGGGTGGACCAGAGAATGGTGTCGGATCAAAGGAGCGGGACCCTACCTCTGAATGGTAACAATCAGGGGAGCAGGTCACCGTTTTCAGAAAATTAAGACCGAAGCGTTCGACCGCCGTGGCGAAATATTCAAAGGAATCAAGTATCGAGCAAAGCCGTCTGTGGCACTCCGAGTTTACGTGCTCAAGGACGGCCGTAAACATCTCACCTTTCGAAGGAAAATAACGCCCCCAGGGGCTCTTCGAGCCACCAACCGTTGCAGCTATTCCTCACATGGTTGTCTGGGGATAGCCATCCTGCAAAAAAGATCGTCGAGCTACGGCAATGATGAACTGCCGTTGATCGAATTGACGCTCTTCCCTTCGAGAAAGCGCCCCTTAATCTTGGACGAAATAACCACAATTATAAGTTCGCCGAGGAATTAGAAAGGATAGGTCGCAAGTAGCGGGAATCGATACAAAATCGAGCACGTCGAGCTTTGTCCGCGAAACCTGATTCCTGCGGATTGTGACAATCTAGCTTTCACAGATCGCAAGCAGCGTTTTCTTGAGCAGCGTCTTGGTATGGCTGGTGATCGGCGACGGGGCATCGGCATTAGCCGCCAGCTCCTCGGCCAGTGCAAGGTCCTTTTCGCCGATGCCCGCTTGGCTGGCAAAGAAGGCGCGTCGGGCGGCGTCTCCCGGATTGTTGCGGAAATCGATGAAACCCGCCATCGGCGGGGTGAGATTGCCGTTGCGCTTCATCACGTTCAGCAGCTTATCCATCGGCACGCCGGACGCCTCCGCCACATTGGCGACCTCGACACCCAGCATGATGCCGCACCAGGATACGAGATTGTTGCAAATCTTGAGCGCCATGGCCGATCCGAGCGGGCCGATGTGCATCCTGTTCGTCGAAAAGGCGTCGAGGATAATCCGGACGCGCTCGGCGACGGATTCATCGCCGCCGGTCATGCAGAAGACGAACGGACCATCCTTGGTCATTTCGGTGCGTGTAACCGGCGCGTCGAGGACGTCGACGCCCACAGAAGCGGCGCGCTTGGCAATCTGCTGCGCGGTCTTAGGCTTGATCGTGCTGTGGATGAGCAGGGTCGCGCCCCGCTTCATTACGGGCAACAGCGCATCGACGCATTCCAGTACCTGCGTATCGTCCCGCACGCAAATGCCGACAGCGTCGGCATCGACGCCGACATCCGCGATGGATGCGGCGAGCGTGGCGCGGCCCTCGAACTTCGCCAATGCCTCGGGAAACAGGTCGTACACAGTAAGTTCGAGCGGCAATTTGGCCAATTCCCGCGCCTGATCGCCACCCATGCTGCCAAGGCCGATGAAGCCAATTTTCCTGATATTATCCGTCATGAAATATCCCTGGCCTTTTCCAAGTTCGCAAGCGAGCTAATCACTGTGAACGTCCTTCGTAAATCCCCAACTGGGTCTGCCTGACTGCCAAACTATTGCAGGAGTGCCATGGCTAACGGCTCGACCCGTAGCTTTTCATCCGAAGCGAATGTGGCGCCAGAGCAGATGGCCGGCGTCATCAGACACCCGCTCCAGATCCGAGTTTCAGGCGTCAGCCCCGATGTCGCGGCAATTCAGCCGCCGATCCTGTTCAGCTCCATTGCAAATGGAGGTCTGGCACATGCAGGATATTGCCCACATAATATGGCACCCGGAAACCGTCCTTGATCCGGAATTCCGGTATGGCCTTGACGAATTCCTCGACCGCGATCTGCAGTTCCAGCCGTGCCAGGTGCATCCCCAGGCATTTGTGGATGCCACTGCCCAGCGACATGTGCGGCGCCTTGCGATCGAAGCGGATCGCCTGGGGATCTTCATAGAAAGCCGGATCGCGTCCCACCACGGGGGAACTAAACGCCACATAATCGCCGGGCATTATTTTCTGCCCATGAATCTCGATGACCTTGGTTGCGATACGGAAGGCCGTAACCGGCGCGAAAGCGCGCAGGAATTCTTCGACTGCCAGGACGATCAGCGATGGATCAACGCGCAGCGCGTTCTGTTTGTCCGGATGCGACGCCAGATAGTTGAAGATGTTGCCGAGCAGGGACGTAACCGTGTCGAGGCCGCCAATGTACAGATTGAAGCAATGGCCGAACACCTCGTCATCATTCCACAAACGGCCATCGACCTCGAAGGTCAGCACCTTGCTGATATAGTCGTCGCGCGGCTGCTGGCGGCGTGCCTCAATCTCTTCCAGCAGATAGTCCTTTACGCAGCGTACAGCGTTACCGCGCACTTGCCAGTCGTTGGAATGGAGCATTTCCTTTTCCCATTTAAGGAATTGCGTCATTCTTTCCTGCGGCAGGCCCAGCAGATCGAGGACGATGTAGATCGGGAATTTTTCCGAAAATTCATCGATGAAATCGCATTGCCCGCGATCCTTGAAGGCGTCGATCAAGGCCTGCGCTCGCTCGCGCACCTGCTCCTTCATCGCGAACATCTTCTGCGGTGAGAAATGACTGTTCAGCGCCTTGCGATAGCCGGTGTGGACTGGCGGGTCGGCCTCGGTCGGAATGACCAGCCAGTTTTCGCCGATATTCTGCGCCCATTTGCCCATGCCGTTCTTGGTGAAATTGTCGGCATCGCGCAGCATTGCCTGTACATCCTCGGCATTTTTGAGCAGCCAGCCAGGTTGATCGCCCGGGAAGATGTTGGTGACATAGGTGATCGGCGGCAGCTCCGCATGCATCGCGGGGATCAGCACTTCCTGTGGATTGTCATAGATCACCGTCCGCGAAAAGAGCGGCAGCGCCATCGCCAGTTCGGGCGGCACGTGATCCGGCAGGGGCTGTTGTGCGACTTGGGTCATCATAGTCTCCGAAGCAAAAAGAGATAAATTCCACCCCTGCCAAAGACAGGTGCGATCGTGGCCGTCCGTCTGAGACTGGTGAGCATGCGGACGAGCCGCAATGACAGGAGGCGATGCACATGAGTGAGGCAGACGTGCTGGATCTGGAACAGGCGATCCGGGACAATTACCGGCTGTGGAACGAAGGGAAGCGCGAAGAACTCGATCGTCTTTTCCGGGCGTTGGGGCCAGAGGGGTTCACGATCGAATATGTCGGTTCGCCCGCCGTGGACGGCAACGCCGCGATGACGGAGATGTGGGCGGAATATGGAGGAAAATGCACGACCGAACCGCTGGAGGTGATCGTCAACGGCGCTGAAGGCGCCGCCTATGTCGCCAACCACCTGCAAACCAAGGATGGCGTCGTTACGCTGCCAAGCCTCGAAACCTACAAGGTCGCCGATGGCCGGCTGACGATCCGCTATTTTCATCGGACCGCTCACTAACCTCCCATGCTCCGACGTGCAGGCGCTGGACACGGCTCAGTCCTTCGCCTGCATGAAGGCCAGCAGGTCGGCATAATGGGGTTGGTGGACGAGACCGCCGCCCGAAATCGAGATGTTCTCACCCGTGATGTAGCGCGCTTCGTCCGAAGCGAGGAAGGCGACCAACGCCGCGATATCATCCGGCGTTCCGAATTCCGGCGTCAATATGTGCCGCTGGATGATTTCCTTCAGCCCTGGCACGGTCTTTTCCAGGGCTTCGGTCAGCACCACACCCGGCGCGATGCTGTTGCAGCGGATATTCTGCCGCCCATGCTGGGTCGCTACATATTTGGTGAGCCCGATGATCGCGGCCTTCGAGGAACCATAAGCGATGCGCGCCAGATCGCCCGCACTGCCCGAATTGGATGCGGTGTTGATGATCGAACCGCCCCCGCCCGCGACCATATGCGGGATGGCATATTTGCATCCGAGCAGATAGCCGGTGAGATTGACGTCGAGAATTTCGCGCCAGATGCCGATCGGAATATCGACGGCGGTGGTGTCCTGCGGGCTCTTGTCCGGATCGGTCATCGCCGCATTGTTGTGCAATATGTCCAGCCTGCCGAAATGTTCGACGGCGCGATCCACCATCGCCTTCACCGACTGCGGGTCGGCGGCATCGAACTGGACCGGCAGCGCCTTGTCGCCCAGCGGTTCCGCCGCGCGAACGGCGGCGGCCTCGAACAGGTCGGCGATCACAACGCGCGCGCCCTCCGCGACCAGGCGTCGCGCGACCGCGGCGCCGATACCGCCGCCGCCGCCTGTGACGATCGCCACCCTGTCTACCAACCTCGTCATCATGCGCGCATCCCCGGTGGTGGGCTGGCGAGAGAAGGCTGCATCGATCGCAGCTTGTCCCGCCAGCCGCTTATCCGATTAGAATTTAAACGTTGTTTCAACGCCATAGGTGACCGGCTGGCCAACATAGGCGGCTGCAATGCCCAATGTCCGATAGAGATCGGGGAAGCGGCGCAGCAGATATTTCTTGTTCGTGATGTTGCGGCCATAGACCGCCACTTCGACATTGGGATTTTCAAGCTGGAACGCGATACGCCCGTTGAAGATGCCATAGCCAGGTACGAAACCGAGGCGGTTTTCCGTGTCGTAAGCGGACTTGGTCGCCGCCGACGCTTGATCTGCCGCCCGGACCGCATCGAAATGCTGACCCCCGACATAGGAATAGGCGCCAGTGACGGCGAGCGTGCCGCCACCCAGCGGAATTTTCTGCGTGGCGCTGACGTTCAGCTGCTTCTTGGGCAATTGCAGCAGCGGCAGGCCGCTCAGGTCGACGACGCAGCCGTTGGCGACCCCGGCGCTGTTGGTGCATCCGCTGCCGGCCACCACCTGGATTTCGCTGAAGCTGCCCTTCACATATTTGCCGTCTTGCAGCGAGCCATTGAGGCTGAGCGTCATACCTTCCCACGGCACGGCCGTGATTTCATTTTCCATGCCCCAGATGCGGACCTTGCCATTATTCTGGATATATTGGGTAACGCCGATGCCGGTCACGAAGCTGTTGACGATCGCCTGATTGTCATCCTTCCAGGTATGGAAGACCGCCGTGTTGAACCGCAGGCGGCGGTCGAAGAGATCGACCTTCAGGCCGGCCTCGACGTCCTTGACCTTTTCAGGAGAAAAGGCGGGCAGACCACCGGCGCGCAGGTTCCAGCCGCCAGCCTTGGCCGCGCCGCGGGTCGCGGCATAAAGGAAGAGATTGTTGCTCGCCTGCCAGTCAATACCCAGGTTCCAGGCTGGATAGTCGAACTTGGCATTCTGCTCCTGATTGCAGCTGGTGGCCGTCACGGGGCTCGTTGGCGTCACGGTGCAGTTGATGCCGGTCGGCGTGCCCGCCACGGCGACGTTATACGGCAGACCATATACCTGTGCATTGTGCAGCACGCTGTCGCGGGTGTCCCAGGTATAACGGAAGCCGCCGACCGCACGCAGCTTCGGCGTCAGTTCATAATAGGCCTGCGCGAACAGACCGAAGGTCTTGTTGGTGACGTCGGCATTGGAATCGCGGATGAGTCCGCCGAAAATCTGCGAGCGACTGAATTCATAGCCGCTTTCCTTGCCGGCATAGGCGCCCGTGATGAAGCTAAGGCTGTCGGTGATATTGCCGGAAAGCTGGAATTCCTGAGAAACATAATAGGATCCAGACCCCGCAAAGGTCGCCAGCAACGGCACGGCCGTACCGTCCGTATCATTCTGGCCATAGTTCATCGAATGGCGATAGCCGGTGATCGACTTGAAGTTCAGGCCGCCCAGTTCGATGTTGAGCGTGCCGGAAAAGCCATATACTTCCAGCGTATTGAATGGCTGCACGCCATAGAGAGCCCGCGCTTCAGGGGTGAGCGTGCCGATAGTGGCCGGGACCGATGTCCCGGTCGCGGTGTTGCCCCACCAATGGTCCTTGGTCAGCAGGCCCGCCGTCAGGCCCGGCTGGAAGGCGGCGGGGACGATCGCCGGATTGAAGGCCCAAAGTGCGATCTGCTGACCATGGTTGTACTGACGGTTCCAGTCGCCCGAAAGGGTCAAATCCCAGCCATTGCCTTCATATTTCAGCTTGCCGCGCAAGAACTTGCTGTTGTTATCGGAAAAGTCGCGGTGGGTGGCGAAGTTGTCGCCATAGCCGTCCCGGTCACTGATTGCGCCGCTCAGGCGAATTGCGAGCCCCTCTGCCAGCGGCACATTGATATTGGCCTGCGCACCCAGCGTGCTGTAATTGCCAAACTCCGCCTTGAAGGCGCCGCTGAGCTGGTCGTTGGGATCATTGGTAACGATGTTGATCGCGCCGCCGGTCGTATTGCGGCCAAAGAGCGTGCCCTGCGGCCCGCGCAGAACTTCCAGCCGTTGCACGTCCTGAATGTCGGTCATGCCCGTCGAGGGCCGAGGGATGTAGATCCCGTCAATATAAGTGGCGACCGCCGGATCGTTGGCGAGAATAGGCTGGAGATTGCCCTGACCGCGGATGGCAACGAAGACGATGCCGTCGCCGCCGGCGGAACCGCGGCCGATGACCAAGCCCGGCGCGGTGCGCTGAAGGTCGACGACATTTTCCACCTTGGCCGTCGTCAAGGCTTCGGGGGTTAGCGCCGTGACGGCGATCGGGGTCGTCTGGAGGCTTTCTTCAGTGCGGCGCGCCGTGACGACGATATCCTGAATGCCTTCGCTAGCGCCCGATTGCGGCTGCTGCGCATAAACGGGCTGCGCCATGGCGGCGACGAGCGCGCCCATGCCGATCGCGCCCAGAGTGACGGCCTTCCTGCTCATATCTTCCTCCCCATCATTGTATGTTGCCTCGAATTCCAATGTGGAGCCGTCTAACTTGGAGCCGATCTGCTCCATAGTGGCCGGTCCACGGTTGACTGTGCGGCGATAGAATTTGGCCGCTCATCGATATTTTCCTGCTCGCCCGATCAGTGGACCTGCGCTGATGCCGACCGAAAAGCCTTGGGCGTTTGACCCGTCGCGGATCGGAAAGCGGCAGAAAAGGCGGACGTGCTGTTGAAGCCGCATCGCCAGCTGATTTCCTTGATGCGGGCGCCATCGCTTCGCAGCAGCTCCTTCGCCAAAGCAATCCGGCTGCGGGCGACAAATTCACCCAGGCTGACGCCCGTCCCTTCCTTGAAAATGCGGGCGACATGACGCACGCTCATGTTGCAGTCGCGCGCAATGTCGGCGACGCCAAGAGGCGCGGAGAGATTTTCCATCACATAGTCGATGACGTTCTGGACCTGTCGCGTGCTGCGCGAATGCAGCCCGCCCCGTTCGGGCCTGCCCATGTGCCGAGCCAGTTCGACCGCCAGGCCCATCAGCATTGATTCGACAAGCGTCTGGCTGGCAAAGCCGGGCGTCCGCAATTCCGCAGCCAGCCCAGCAAAGAGCCGACGCATGGAAATATTCTGGACGTCGGCGCAAGGCTCAACCTTGTTCAGCGGCTGCTCGCCGTCGAACAGTTCGTCCAGAAATTCTTCTCCCAGCGCGACGCAGACGAGATGGCGCTCCTGAAGCGCTGGCTCTCCGAAATATTGGCGATGCGGCGGCATGTAGAGGATGTCCCCCGACGCTGCGCGCCGGTCGGGGCGGCCCATGCTGACCATGCTGCGCCGCGGCTGCCCATCGAGCGAATAGTCCAGATAATGCTTCTCTGGACTAAAGATGCCGCTGCTGGGCTGGACCCAATCGAAATGACGCACATCCACATGCGCGTCGCGAACGCGCGCCGCTGCTTCGATGTAGAAATTCTGGACGCCAGCCCTAGCCTGACCGGTCCAATCGCTTTCCGGACGAAACATCTCTACCTCTGCCAGGTTATATTCTGTTGATAAACCTGCATAGGCGCGCCATGCGCTTTTACTTCTATCTTCGGATAGGTGGTCAAGGCTCCATGTGCGGGCACATCCCTCCCTGTGCCCGATCGAGGCGCGGCATCGGCGACAGGTTTCGCCATGCACCCAGTTCGATACAAAAACAGGAGGCGCTCAATGTCCATCGCACCGTTCTTGCAACTGCGGACGCCATGAGAGCGCTATCGGACCAACCGGCGGCCATCGGCCATTATCCCTGGTATGTGCTAGGCATATTGACGCTGGCGCAGACCTGCCATGGCATTGATCGCGCCATCATCGGGCTGGTGCTGGCGCCGGTCGGGCATGAATTTGGCCTTTCCGACGGACAGTTGGGGATATTGGCGGGCTTTGCCTATGGCATATTCTTCGCGCTCGCCGCCCTGCCCTTCGGCGTGGCCGTAGATAGCTGGAACCGACGCAACCTGATGGCGGCCGCGTTGACGCTGTGGAGCGGTGCGACGGCCCTGTGCAGCCTCGCAACGGGTTTTTGGACATTGCTCATAGGCCGCGCCGCCGTAGGGACCGCCGAAGCGGGCGGATCACCTACGGGCATGTCGCTGCTGAGCGATTATTTCGGCGAAGACCGGCGCGCGACAGCCATCGGCATCTGGTATCTGAGTTCGGGAATCGGCCTCGCCATCGCGTTCATAGTGGGCGGCGCGATCGTGCAGAGCGCCGGATGGCGCTGGGCGTTCGTGGCCGCCGGCGTGCCGGGACTGGTGCTGGCGCCGCTGCTGCTGTTCACGGTCAGGGAACCCGTGCGTGGCGCGCATGACGGGCCGGCGCCGCAGCAGGAAGAAACGTTAAGGCTGGGGCAACGTATCCGTCTGCTCGCGGCGCGGCCCGGACTACTATATTGCATCTTCGCCATCGTCCTGATCGCGGCGGGCATTTACGGCATGAGCACATGGCTCACCACCTTCCTGATCCGGGTCCACGGCATGCCCATTGCGAAGGCGGGCATCCTGATCGCCATCGCCTATGGCGGCCTCGGCTCGCTGGGCGGATTCCTCGCGGGCTGGGTGATCGACCTCGTCAATCGCCGGCGAGGTGGCTTCGATCCGGCTAGGACATCCCTGTTCGGCGCGGTGATCCCGTTGCTCACGGCGGTGACCGGCGTCGGGACGGTCCTGTTCCACGACGTCGATTTGATGCTGGCGCTGCTGATGGCCTGCGGCTTCCTCAGCGCGTCCTATAATGGCCCGATCTACGCCGTCATCGTGACGATCGCCGGGCCGCGCCTGCGGGGTCTTGCGGTATCGCTGGTGCAGTTGGGCGCGAACCTGATCGGCGTGGGCGCGGGCACCTATCTGATCGGCGCGGTCAGCGACTTTGTCGGGGGAACGGCCGGTGTCGCCTGGGGAATTGGCACCGCCATGCTGTTCACATTCGCCGGGGGCATATTGCTGCTGCTGGCGGCGCGCGCGATCCGCCGCGCCAAGGCGAGCGGCGAAGCATAAGAAAAGGGCGGCCCGGTGTTTCCACCAGGCCGCCCTTCATCCTGCACGTCCCCTCACTTCGCGGCGTTGCGTTCCTTGCGCCGTGCCTTGGCGGCCTCGATTCCCCGGAATACGGTGGTCGTATTGCCCGCCCCGGCATAGAACAGCAGGAACAGCGGCAGGAAATCCAGCTCCTCATCGGTGAATTCTTCGTTGATGAGGGCGCCGTTCATCTGGATCTCGACCAGATCGGCGCGGCCCAGCATGGCCGTCGCGCCCAGCACCAGCAAGCGCTTCTCCCGCATCGAGAAGATGTCGCTCGCCCACAGATTGGCGAACTGGTTACCGACGATTTCCTGGTTGAAGGACGATTCCCGATAGGGGAGCGTCATTTCCGACGATCCCGGCCCGTAGACCTTATCGAAGACTTCCAGTCCCTTCTGCCACTGTTCTTCACCGATACTCATGATTTTTCTCCCATCGCATTCTCCAGCCCGACGACCGTCCGATCGGTTCGGCGCGTCAATTCGACCAAGGGCAGCGCGATGCCGTAGCTGCGCCCCAGATCGATGGCCGCATCCAGATCCTTGACCATCAGGCCGCGGGTATATTCGCGCACTGCCGCTTCCTGCTCGCTGGACGACGGATCGTCGCGCACCGCCAACATCAACGGTCCGCCGACGCTGTCCGAACTGGCGTCGATCACTTCTGCGAGCTGGCGGATATCCACACCGGCATTGCGACACAGGACGGACGCTTCATAACCGGCGCGAAGGCAGCCGAAGACGATGACGTTGCGGGCGATCTTCGCGGCCATGCCCGCGCCGGGGCCGCCCATATGCGCCACCAGCTTGGCAAAGCCGTCCAGCACCGGACGCACCTTCGCAATGGTTTCATCCGTACCGCCGACGAGGCAGACGAGGCCATGTTCGCGGGATTTGGGGCCACCCGTCACGCCGCAATCGACCAGCTCCACGCCCGCCGCGTCGGTCAGGGCGCGAATGGCGTCCAGATCCTCCATGGAGACGGTCGCGACCAGCACCACGGTCATGCCCGGCCGCGCTCGCGCCAGCACGCCTTCGGAGCCTGACAGCACATCGATCGTCTGCTTCGCGTTGACGACGGCGATGATGACGACGTCGGACTGCGCGGCCAGCTCCGCCGGGCTGGCGACGACGGGCGGCACGCCCTCCAGCGCGTCGGCAGCATCGGCGCGAATGTCATAGACCGCAGCCAATTGCTGTGTCCGCGCGAGACATATGGCGACGCCCGCGCCGATCTGCCCCAAGCCGATAACGCCTGCTCTTTCCATCCTCATGATCCTTTCCGCCGCTTGGTTCGCGGTCCTGTCATATCCAGGCCGCAAGGGTGGCATAGCCGGGGATGCGCCGTCATCCCGTCAGCTACCGCGTGGCCGAACCTCGACAGATTTACCGTATTTCACGACGCATTTGTTTCCAGCGGCAGATTTTTCGCAGCAAGGCAATAATGGAGAACCGCGATCAGGAGCACGGATGCCGACAATTGCATGCTCAGTTGCAGGCCGCTTGCCGATGCCGAGAGACAGGCGGCTGGCAGCGATGCCTTGGCCGAGACCAGGCAGTCGGCGGCATAATTGCCCTTATAGAGAAAGACAGCGAGGCGATCGCTGAGATAGCCCAACACCACCGATCCCAGCCCCAGCCCGGCGACGGTCTGGCCGAAAGCATGAAGCGCCGCGGCCGACGCCCGCATGCGCGGTTCGACCAGCGATTGGGTGATGGTCATGATCGCAGGCGTGAAGGCATAAAGCAGGGTGGTGGCGACAAAGAGAAAGGCGACCAGCCACCGCCAGTCCGATTGATGGATCGCCAACAGATAGAAGGGCAGAGCCAGCCCCACCGCGGTCGCGGGCGCCCAGCCGCCCCAGCGTATGTCCCGCCGGATCAGCCGCGCGATCAGATAGCCGCCGCTGACCTGTCCGACCATCGTCGCCAAACTGAACGACAGCGCGAACACAAGGCCCGCATGCGCCAGCGGGAGATCGAACCGGCGAACCAGCAAGGGAATGAGGAACAGGTTGGTGCCGAACCCCACCAGCCCGACGAAGCCGCTGCCAAAGGTCAGGTGCAGGAAGGCAGGCGAACGGGCGAGCCGCCGAAGCACCATGGCGAAGGGGGGCGTATCCGCACTCTGCCCGGCATCCTTCCGTTCAGGTTCGGGAATGGTCGTAACCAGCAGCAGCGCCAGCAACAGGCCGGGCGCGCCAACAGCCACGAGCGCAAGCCGCCAGCCGAACGCCTGCGCCACAGCGCCGCCTGCAATTGCGGCGATGGCGCCGCCCAGCGGTACGCCTATCGCGATCAGCGAAAAGACGACCGCGCGCCGCCCGGCATCGAACCGGTCGGAAATCATCGACACGAGCGCTGGCGTGAAGCCCGCTTCGCCGATGCCGACACCCATGCGGCAAAGCAGCAGCTGAACGTAACTCCCCGCCGCGCCGGACAACGCGGTCATCAGCGACCAGAGCATGGTCACCACGGCGATGATCCGAACCCGGCTGTAGCGTTCGGCCAGCCGCGCCAGCGGGATGCCGAGCACGGCATAGAAGATGGAGAAGGCCAGTCCACCCAGCATGCCAAGCTGAAGATCGCTCAGGCGCAGGTCGTGGCGAATCGATTCGCCGACCACGGCGATGATCGTGCGATCGATGAAATTGAACATGTAGATCGCACCCAGCAGCAGCAGGAACCATCTGTCCTGTGGCCGAAACCTGCCCGCGTCCTTCATTCCTTCTCTCCTGCCGTCCGGCGGCATTCATTGTGGGTGGGACAGATAGAACAGATTCTTTTCTATGTGTATTGGTTTTCTCTTGAAACCATCCTGGGACTGCGCCAACAGATCGTCATCTTTCGACAAAGGAATCTCAGCATATGAAGACGATCATCATTGCGCTCGCCGCTCTGGGCCTGACCGCACCTGCTTTTGCCCAGGCGCCTGCGGTGGATCGCAACGAGACGATCTACTCCGCAGACGGCACCAAGATCGGCAAGGTCGATCGCGTGCTGACGGCTGCCGACGGCGCCGTATCCGCCATTCGCGTCATCTATCGTGGCAAGTTCATCTCGATCCCCGCCACCACACTGACCGCAGGCGAGAAGGGCGTGACGACCAGCCTGTCGAATGCCGAGCTGAAGAAGCTGTGACTCCTTTCCCCGCGTTTTGACGGGCCGCGGGGCATGGACCCAAGACGCGCCTCCGCTTAAAGCGGAGGCATGAGCGCAGACCAGCAACAGCCCGCACGGACTTCACGGCGGGGTCGGCCGCCACGGTCCGAAGGCCCCGCGCTCGACCGCGCGCGGCTGATCGCAACGCTGCTGGATATGGCGCGATCCGACGGGATCGAGGCGCTCAACATCCGACCTGTCGCGCAGCGGCTGGGTGTGTCCCCGCGCCTGCTCTACCATCATGTCCGCGACAAGGAGGCGATGCTCGCCCTGCTGACGGACGAGATATTGCGCGGCCGGATGCCTGACCTGTCGGCGCCCGACTGGGAAAGCCGCCTGCGCAGCATCGCCCGTGCGGTGCACATGGCCTATCGGGATTTTCCGGGCTCCGCCGCCTTCATCCTGTCGCGCAGCGCGAACCGGCTGGAGCAGCCCAATGCGCTGACGATCCGCCGCGCCATATTCGAGGCGCTGGCCGAGGCCGGGCTGACGCAACAGCAAAGCGACGAGATGCTGGTGATCTTCTCCGTCATCGTGCTGGGGAACGTCGTCGTGTCGGAAAGCCTGGACGACAATGACAACCGGCTGGCGATGCAGCGCAATGTCGTGGAAGCCGCCCTCACCCGCGCGACCGACATGCTGCTCACCGCAATCCGTGCCGTCGCGGGAGCAGCCTGAGCTCCAGCCTCAGATTCAGCCCCAGATTCAGCCGAGGTCGGCGATGGACCGGACGGGGCGATCGATCCCGTCCCACGCGCAATGAGCGGCGTGCATCCGGTCGAGCGATGCCTCCATTGCGGTAGAAATTTCCATCAGTTCGACATAGCCGCCATTGCCTCCGCGGGTATCGAACAACGCGAAACGCTCGCCCGACGGCATCTGGCCGCTGAAGGCCATGGCATAGCCTTCGCCCGTCAATCGCTCAACGCCGTCGTCATAGGGAATGCGCAGCATGACATGGTGATACCCCTCGCCATGACGGTCGAGCATTTCGGTGAAGACCGAAGGTCCGTCATTGGTCTGCTGGAGCAGTTCGATCAGCAATCCGCCGGAAAAGCCGAACGCCACCTTCATCGCCACCTGCGTTGGCGCGCCGCGATAGATCTGGCCCGGCAGCACGGGCACGTCGAACACGAAAAACGGCCCCGCGCCCATGACCCGCGTCCAGTGATCCAAGGCACGCTCCATGTCGCGCACCACCTGGCACAGTTCCAGTATAGAGCCCTTGGGCTGCATCATGCGTCTCCCCAGGTCTCGGCGTGAGTCCGCAGGCCATGCTGGCGCGCGCGGTCCCGCAATTGCCGCCCCCGCGCGGCGATGTCGACCCGGAGCACCCTTGCGTCCAAGTCGCGATCAATGGCCGCAAGATCGATGACGCGCACGTCGCGGATGAAGCAGGCGGGATCGGCGCCGTCGGGTACGCCCTGCCAGCGCAGCAGCATCCACCCTTGTTCAAGGCCTGCCGTATCGACCCAGTTGGCGATGCCCGGATCAACGCCGGCCAACACATAGCTGATCGTGCCATCGGCCCCCGGCGTAACCTGAGCGCTGTTGAGGCTGACAAGGCGCAGCATCGGATCGGGCGAGATGGTCCACGGATCGGCGATCTGGATACCGGTATAATAGCTGCCCGCCGGATCGATCGTCACCAGCAACCCCTGCCCTTCCCCCAGGGCGAAACGCCCGCCAGCCAGATAGCCCCAGCCCCCGTCGCGGCCATTGGGTCCGATCAGCCGGTTGGGTTCGGGATGACCGAGAAAATCATTCTTGAACCCCGACCAGAAGGCGACCCAGGCTGGCAGGTCGGCGACGATGGTCCGGGCGATCTCCTCCTCGTCGCGCGGGCGGTGGCCGGAGGGCGGATCCAGGCGACGGACGCTGACCTGCGCCGGCACCTGCCGCCAGTCGCGCTGACTGTCGCGGGTATAGACCTGAATCCGTGCGCCCGGCTCGGTCCGTAAATGGGTTGCGCCGCCCTCCTGCTGGCTGACCGTCACCGTCACCCTACTTTCGGCGTCGCAAAAGGGCTTCAGTTGCTGGAGCGTCAGCGCGCCCAGATTGCGTCCCAGTCCCGCATGATGCGCGGGCTCGACCTCGGCCACGATGCTGAACTGCGGCGGATCGGCGGAAAAGCGGATGTCGACGGCATAGCGCCCGTCGCCGTCGATTGGAATTTCGCGGTTGAAATTGTCGGGATTGTCGATCGCCACCGCCGCGCCCGGATAGATATGGCCGAACCAGCGCCGCGGGGCGTTGCTGATATTCCACACGACCCGGGGATCGGCGGGATCGCCATTGGCTTCGCGCATGGCCAGTCCCAGCACCCACTGATCAAGCGCCCGATCCAGCCCCAACCGTCCGTCGAGCGCGCCTGCGAGCGGGTCCGCGAGCAGCATGAGACGCGCTTCTTCGCGCGCGGCACGGATGTCAGGCCGTTCGATGAGGCGCAGCGCCAGCTTTTCCGCCGCTGCCTGATCGTCGGTCCAGAGGGGGTTCGCGGTCATGAAATGGTCCCCACCCGGCCGCCTTCGGTGAAGATGGTGCTGCCGGTCGTGTAGCTGGAACCATCCCCCGCCAGCAAGATCGCTGCGCCGACCGCCTCGTCCGCCGCGCCGAAACGCTTGATCGCGTTGCGCTCGGCAAGGCCCAGCCCTTTGTGGATCGCGGCCTCCTGCCCGTCCGGGCTCATCGATCCGACGCACAGGCAGTTGATCCTGGTGTGCGGCGCCTGCGTCTTGGCCAACTCGCGCACCAGGAAAAGAAGCGCCGCCTTCGACACGCCATAGGCGACGGCGGGCGGGATCGGCGTGAAGCCGCCGCAGCTCTGGACCGAAATGATGCTGCCCTTGCCATGCGCCTTCATATCGGCCTCCGTCAGTTCGGTCAGACGCCAGGTCGCCATGACGTTGACGTCCATCGCCGTCTTCCAGACTTCATCCGTGTTCGCCCAGAGCCCGCCATCTGCGGCATAGACGACGCCCGCCGCCGCATTGTTGAACACGATGTGGATGGGACCGAAGGCGGCGCGCGCCCCCGCCACCAGCCGTTCAAGATCGCCCTTCTCGCCCGCGTCGGCGGCGATGGCGATCGCCCGGCCGCCGTCGCGAGCGTTGATCTCTGCCGCGATCCGGTCGAGCCGGTCCTGCGAGCGGGCCGAGAGAACCACGTTGGCGCCCAATTCGGCATAGGCCTTGGCGACATGTTCGCCGACGCCCGGCCCGACCCCGGTCAGAATGGCGGTGCGCCCGTCGAGGCGGAAACGGTCGAGAACACTCATGCTGGATACTCCAGAAGATCGGGGGTCAGGCGCGGTCGAACAGATGGCCGTAGCGCGCATAATAGTCGGCGAGCCGTTCATGCACCTCGCCCGGATCGATGCCGAACTGGTCGGGGCTGTGCCTGTGCTTGCCGAGGCGGCTGGCGGCGGGATTGTTCGTCAGGAACTCCACGATGCGGTCACGATGGGGGTCGGTGAAGGGCAGGCCGAACCGGTCATAGATGCGCTCAATCGTCGTCATCGGGTCAGCGACGATATCGCGATGGGCGAGGTCCAGGATGCGGCCCTCGATCGCCGTATCGTTGGCACGGGCCTGCGTCGCTCGCGCCAACCCCGCGCACCAGGTATCGACGACCGAGCGGCCGATCGCCTGAAGATCATTGGCGCCGCCCACCGCCGCCAGGAAGCCGGCGATCATGCTCGACAGCGAAGAAAGGGTCAGCACCGGATCGCGATGCGTCCACACCAGCATCGCGCCCGGATAGGTTTCCACCAAGCCCGGCAGGTCCATGAGATGCTGCGGCGATTTCAGCGTCCAACGGCCCCTTGGCCCTTTCCACTGGAAGTGCTGGAGCATCCGCTTATGGGTGCGATATTGCCCTTCTGGCACGACGTCCTGCAGCCATCGGGCAAAGGCGGGCACGCCCAGTTCGGCCGGGAAATTGGTGCTGGCGAAATGCAGCATCATGCCATGGTTGCACTCGCCCGGCTGGGTGCAGTCCATCCGCTGGATGTCGGCCAGTTGCGGCGCGTGCTTCAGCCAGTTTTCATAGATGGCCTGCACCTGCGCGATGCGCGGATCGCTGTCGAAACTGGATATTTCCGGCGTCGGCCAGGGGATATACCATTCCCATTCGCGCGGCGCCCGGGCCGCCGGATCGAGGCAAAGCAGGTCGTAGGTGATCGTCGTCCCGGTGCGCGGCAGGCCGCAGACGATCAGCGGGTCGCCCACATCCTGCGCCACGATGTCAGGATGCAGCCGTTCGTCTTCGGCGAAGCGCAGCCGGGTCGCGAGCAGGCCGACGATTTTGCGATGCGCGGTCTCGCGTAACTGGGCCGGCGGGTCCATCGCCTCGACGGCATCGACCAGCCGGCGAAAGCCGGTCATGAAGGACTGGTCAGGTCCGAAGTCCGACAGGCCGGTCGCGGCGCGCGCTTCCGCGATCAGCGCCTCTGCGGAAAGCGGCGCGCGCTCTGCGACAGCGCTGCTCATGAATGCCCTTCGACCGGTTGCTGCCGCATGACTCACCTCTCCATATGATTATTCCACACTGTATATTTATTGGACGAGGGGTCGGTCAAGCGGGCAAATCGCGTTTATAAGCAGCGAGCCGTTTTCAGGCCGCCTTGTCTTCCACCGGCGTCAGATTCTTCATGAAGGCCACGAAATCCGGTCCGAGTTCCGGGAGAGGCAATCCCAGCTTTTCCGCCAGATAAAGGGTCATGAAATTATCGTTGAGCGACTTGTTGGTGGCGGGGATGTTGCCGATGCCGACCTGCCGGTCGAACGCGCCCACCGCGACCAGCGCCATGCGAAGCGCCGCAACAATGTCATAATAATCCAGATGCCGCGCCTTGCGGCCGCTCGCCGCTTCCCAGATGGCAATCGTCTCGTCCTTGGTCGGCAGTCCCTCCAGCCGGGTAATGCCGAAGCGGCGGCCGAACAGATCGTCGAAATAGAGCCACCAGGCGAGGTCAAGCTCGGCCGGTCCCAGCGCCGCAAGCTCCCAGTCGATCAGCGCGTTGACTTGGCCGTCGGCGGAAAACATCACGTTCGACGGCGTGGGATCGCCCCACAGCACATTCACCCCCGCATCGTTTGGCATGTTGGCGCGCACATAGGCCATGGCTGCATCCACGATGGGCATGGCGCGCCCCCGTCCGGCCGCCTTGTGCCACGCTTCGAGGGCGCCGACATATTGATCAAGCCCGGGCGGCCCATTTTCCGGCTGGGCGAGAAATTCAAAGCCATCGCGCCAGTCGATCGTCGCCAGGCTGGCAAAGGCGTTGATTGCGTTGGTGAAGCTTTGCCGACGCTGCGCCGGCGTCATCTCTACCAGCCAGCCTTCGACATTATAGTTCGGCTTCTGCTTGGCGCATTCCCCTTCCACCTTGCCCATCACCAGGAAGGGCAGCCCCAGAATATCGGGGTCGAGATGCATGCCGATCCACGGCGGGACGGGCAGGTCGCCGCGCGCATCGAGCGCCGCCATCATCTTGCCCTGCAGAGCGAGGCTGCTGCCGAACACTACTTCCAGGTCCATCGGCTGACGGCGAACCACGAGCGTCTGGCTCTGCGGGCCAGCCGGATCGACATAATCGACGTCGACGAAAAAGATGTCGGCCGAAAATCCCGCACCCAGCGTCACGTTGAGCGGACGCACGCGAATGTCGCGCCATTCGGGCTTCTCGCCCGCCAGCCAGCCCTGCAGCGGCCCGGTGATGCGTTTCGGGGTCAGCAATTCCATGATTACAACCCCTTCGCCGCCAGAGCGCGCTTCAACTCAGTGACGAGCGGCCCCATATCCTTAGGCGACGAACCATGGAGCAGGATTTCATCAGCGCCGGCGTCCAGGAAGTCCATCAGTTGGTCGGCACATTGGGCGGCAGTCCCTACTGCAGCGCCTTGATCCAGCCACTCCTGCGGAATGAGGCGGCTGACATCCACCAATTCCTGCCGGGTATAGGCCTGATCCGCAGGCTTGCCGTTGAGGCTTGCGATCTTGGGATGGGCGCGGATATCTTCCAGCACCTTCTTGTCCCAACCATTGATGTCGACGATCAGGTCGCCGAAGCCGGGCAATTCGAAATAGGTGATCGCGCGGCCGCCGACGACGGCCTCCTCTTCATCCTTGGGCAGGTCCGGGGCGACGATGATATTGTGATAGATACGCACGGACATGGGATCGCGCCCGGCCTTTTCAGCCGCGTCACGCACGATCTTGGCGCTGTTTTTCACCCCCTGCGCCGATACGAAGGGATGGAGCAGCACACCGTCGCAATGTTCGCCGGCAAATTCCAGGCTCTTCGGACCAATCGCGGTAAAGATGATCGGCGGCGGCGTGCCGCCATGACGATCGGTGAGGCTGATCGCGGGAAACTTTCCCAACACGCCTTCATAATCAACCTTTTCGCCCGCCCAGAGACGCCGACAGATCGAGATCAGATCGGCCAGCCGCTCCATGGTGATGGGCGGCGAACCGAGCATCTTCATATAGGCGGGGACAGCACGCGCGAACATCATACGAAAGCGCTCGCCGCTCATCGCCTGCATCATGTCGGCGACGCTGGCGGTGACGAGCGGATGGCGCATCGTCGCATACATGGTGCCGGTGATGCGGATCTTCGACGTAGCCTCGGCCACCGCGCCCGCCAGCACCGCCGGTTCCTTGAGCGCATAGCGTTCGGAAATCCACACGCAGCCAAGGCCGATGCGCTCCGCCTCCTTCGCTTCATCAATGCCGCGACGCGGATCGTTCACGCGGCCGGGCAGGATATAGGTGCCGAACTTGTCGAAAAGCGCCCGTGCGCCCGGTTCCACCGCTTCCGTCATTCCCATGTCCTCTCAAATATATGCCGCTGCAATGCCGTCGGGAGGAGCATTGGGAACCTGTCAAACGACAGGTCCGGGGTGCACCTCGACATAGAGGCGGGTGAGCTTGAGCGCAGCGATTTTCCACTGTCCGTCCCGACGCACATAGCGTTCCCTATAATGGCCGAAACCCGTGATCGACTGGCCGCCCGGAATGGGGCATTTGCCCGGCGCCCAGACCACCCGATCCTGCACCGCCGTGATCATGTCCGCCTCGTCGCCGCGCAGGTCGATCTCCGACGAATGGATCTGATGCGCCGACCGCGCATCGATGACCGCGGAGCGCACCTGCTCCAATATGGCAGCATGCCCACTCATCGGCGGATTGCCGGTATCCTCCTCGACGTCCAGCACCGCATCGGGCGTGAACAGGGAAAGAAAGCCGTCCCAGTCCTTCGTGTCGAGAAAGCGGCAATAGCGCGCCTTCACATTGCGGATCGCCTCATAATCGAGCAGCCGGGCCAGATCGTCGCTCATTTAGTCCTCCATCACCAGATGATGCGCGTGTGCGCGCGCAGGGTGCGTTCGCGGATCGCTTCCGCGCGTGCGTCCGGCGTCACCAGCACGGTATCGGCGGGCAGATGGCTGCGCACGTCGGCCAGCTTGACCTTCTTCATCGTCGGCGTGGGCCGCTCGTCGGTGTTGAACCAGCGCCCCTGCACCGCGCCGCTGGCATAGCCCGACGTGTCGAGCCAGTTGTGGACGCCCGGGTCGCGCGCGGAAATCACGGCGCGGAAATAGCCGTCGCCATCGAGCACGGCCTGCGCCGCGTTGAGACTGGACTGGTTATGATACCAGTCGGTCGTCTCATAAAGTTCGTTTGTCAGGATCAGCGACCAGTAGTCGACCTCCTTGGGAATCTGCACCTCGGTAATCAGCGCCTCGTCATCGGCCAGTTCGTAGGCGCCCTCATAATAGGACTGCCGGGCAAGACCGGTCATCTGCGAAAAGTCGACAACTTTCAGCGTATTGATCAGTCCTTCGTCGCGCAGTTTCTGCACCTTGTCGGGAAAGGCCAGCGCGCAGACCGCCGCAGTGGCCGGGATCTCGGCGAAACGGTGCGACAGTTGCGCCAGCGTGGGGCGTCCCTTGGCGGCATGATCGGCGTCCAGGCGCACGATGCCGAAGCGCGGCTCGCGCTCGACGCCCCAGTCGCAGGCGACGATCCGGACCATCAGCTTCTCGGTCGCGGGTTTCAGCTCCCACCAGTCGCCCTCATAGCCGGTAGGCCGGGTCGGCGAGAGGATGACATCGAAACTTCCGTCGGCACCGATATGCAGGTCGTTGAAATCATTCGCATCCTGCGCGGGATGATGCTGCCCGGTGCGCAGCGTGTCCGGGCCGAGCTGCGCCAGGATCACCATCCGCGTCGTGCCGCGATCCCCCCGGATGCGATAGGTGCCGCCCTTTTCGATCAGCGCCGCCTTGTAGATGGTGTCCGCATTGGGCTGAAAGATATTTTGGCAGATGTTGAGTTCGGGCACGAAGATCGGGTGACTGCGATCATGCATGATCGCGTCGTTGGTCGTGCGCAACACGCCCGACAGCAGCAGCCGCATCGATTCCTGCATGACGCGGGGATCGCTGCGCAGCCTTTCCGGGATACGATCACGCATCAACTGGCCCAGCGGACGAAGCTGGTCGAGCAGATCTTCCCATTCGAAAATGCCGTTGTTGCTCATCTCATTCTCCACCCTATTCTTCCGGTTGACGGCGGACGCCCCGGCGATCCCGCCCGACAGCAAAAGCCCGGCGAGGACGGCTGGCAGTCCCGTGCAGATTTCCCGCCTAGTCTGTGGCAAGCAATTGCCTCAGCGC
The DNA here is from genome assembly GCF_059424385.1 of Sphingobium sp. GW456-12-10-14-TSB1. Taxonomy (NCBI): domain Bacteria; kingdom Pseudomonadati; phylum Pseudomonadota; class Alphaproteobacteria; order Sphingomonadales; family Sphingobiaceae; genus Sphingobium; species Sphingobium sp. GW456-12-10-14-TSB1. The sequence goes on from NZ_JBWKZI010000002.1 coordinate 1,131,325, forward strand.
AGCACGCCGCTGCGCGTCGACGCCGGCCGCCTCGAAATAGCCTTCAATACCGCCCCATCGCGTCGCGACCATATCGAGTGCGCTCAGGAGGAAATCATCCTGCACGCCGATCAGGATGGCCACCATGTCGTCGGGCGGCACGAAACCGAAGGTCTTTTCCAGATCGCGCTTGAGATGACCCGACACGCGCAGATTCTGGCCGAATATGTCGGACTTGCGATAATCCTCCATGATCACGGGACGCGGCACGGCGAGCAGGTCGAGGAACAAGGCGATGACGACGCCGGTCCGATCCTTGCCTGCCGTGCAATGCACCAGCATCGGCGTGTCCTGCGCCAGCAACGCATCGACCATCCGCGACAGATGCGGCAGAAAGGCCTGCGGCATGAGGCCGTAATTGTGCGTCATCACCTCGACGGCGCGCGCGGCGGTCGGCTCGCGACCGAGCGACAGCCACATGTCCTCGCCCTGCGCGCGCAGGTCGGTATTCATGTCGAGGTCGAGCATATGGCAATCCGGGCCGCACCAGCCATGGGGCGCGGCGTCCCTCTCGATCGTGGATCGGAGGTCCGCCACCGAGCGAAAGCCCAGATCCGACAGCTCTGCATGATGATCCTCGAAGAAACTCGCCGGCCCTTCGGAGCGGAACAGGATGCCGGACCGGACCTGCCCTCCCCCCGCGGTCGGCAGGCCGCCTATGTCGCGGAAATTGAGGCGGGACAGGGCGATGGTCATGCAGTCAGTCCTTCACGGGCGGATAGGCAGGGACGACGGCACGCATCTGCGCCAGCAGGTCGGGCGCCATCCAGACATGCTCGACATAATGGCCCAGCGTCGCGCGCTCGTCGGTGTAGATATAGCGCAGCGAGTCGCCCAGCGCGCCTTCGAACACGACCGGGTGCCGCGTCAGGTCGAGGGAAGCGACATGGGCGTCCCAATGCTCCAGCGGTCCGTCGATCCGGGTCGCGACATGATGGAAGCGGATGGCCAGATCGTCTCCCTCCGGCAGAAAATCGCTGAACAGGGGGGCCGTGTCGCCCACCGGCTCGATCAGTTCGATCTCCACGCCATTGACGTTCGCCAGCGCGATATTCAGCACTGGCTTGCCGACGGGGTCTTCACCCGGCTGAACGTTCGAAAATTCGAAGAAGGCCGGCGTGCCATAAGCATCCTTGAGCGTGGCCATCGCCGCGTCAAGATTGTTGGTGACATAGGCCACCTGGCAGTGCTGGCTGTTGGGCCGGGCGAACATGCATATCTCCTGTAATATCGACAGTCAGGCCGTAAAGGCCCGGCGCGGCACCTGCCGCTCGGTCAGTTGGCGGACATCTTGCCGCCGTCCACAACCAGCGTGTCGCCGGTGTGGTAAGCCGCCATGTCGCTCGCCAGATAGACGACCGCGCCTTCCAGATCGGCCGGCTTGCCCGCCCGCCCGAGCGGGGCCTTGGCGGCCACGACATCCGCGATCATCCTGCCGACCTCCGGATCGGCGAACGTCATTTCGGTTTCGATGAAGCCCGGCGCGATGACGTTGCAGCGCACCCCGATCGGACCAAGTTCGGCCGCCAGCGCCTTGGCCAGCGCATTCAGCGCGCCCTTGGCGATGCCGTAATGGGCCATGGTCGGCACGCCCTGGAAGATCGAGCCGCTGCCGCAGATGATCAGCGAACCGCCAGGGTCGCCGGCTTCCGCGCGCGCCTTCATGTGCCGCGCGCCCTCCCGCAGTGTGAAGACGGCGCCGTCGAGATTCACGTCGATCAGCTTGCGATAGGTGGCGACGTCCATGTCGGTGAACGGCACCCGGCTGGCAATGCCGGCATTGGCGACCACCGTGTCGACCCGGCCCATGGCATCGAGCGCGCGGGCGAAGCCGGCGACGATCGCGGGCTCGCTGGACACATCGACGACATCGGCGAAGACCCGCACCCCATGCGCGCGCAATGCGGCGGCCGCCTCTTCATTCTTGTCGGCGCGCCGCCCCCAGAGAATGACGTCGCTGCCGGCACGGGCGAGACCGCGAGCAAAGCCGAAACCCAGCCCCGAGTTGGCGCCCGTGACCAGCGCCACCTTGCCGCTCAGATCGAACAGATTTTCCGGCATCTCCATTCTCCCGATGGCCGCTCGAACGGCGGCGGCGCTTTGGCCCGACATTGCTGGCGACCGGACCGATGAACAAGCGGCACAAGTTTCGCGATCGTGCCAATGCCATCGCGAAACGGCCCCGGCTTCAATGCATCACGCCCTCTCGGAATTGCCGCGGGGTCAGTCCGGTCGCCTTGCGGAAGGCGGCCGAAAAGGCGGCCGCGCTGTCGAAACCGCAATCCCAGGCGATGACCTTGATCGCCGGACTGGCCTGACGCAGCAACTGCTTCGCCCGGTCGATCTTGCGGTCGGCGACGTAGCGGGTGAGCGTCTGTCCCGTGGCTATCTTGAACTGTCGGAAGAAATGGCGGGTGGAAAGGCCGCATTCCGCCGCCAGCTCGGCGACGGACGGGGGTTTGCCCGGCTGTTGGACGCGATCGTCGATGCGTTGAAGCTGGGTACGGGACATGCCCCCTCCCCCCCTGCCGCCAGCACGCGCCGAACCGCGCAGATAGCGCTGCAATTCGATCGCGGCCTGAAGCCATATCGCCTGCGTCAGCATCTCGCTGCAAAAGCCGGGTTGCGCAATCTCCCAGGCGATGCGCCGCAGCGCCTCGCGCACAGTCGGACTGCGCACGTCGAGCGAAGCCTGCAACGCGTCGCTCGACAGGTCCGGCCCGTCAAGATCGAAGCCCATTCCGTCGAAGCCGCAACATATGGATGTCTGCTCGCCCTCGCCCCATTGTGTATGCAGTTCGCTTCGCGCCGGAACGAACAGCACGTCGCCCAGGGCGCTGGACCCGCCCTTCTCCATCCCGCCATAACCGCCGCAGGGACGCCCCGGGCGAGGAGACAGCGCTAGATCGAGAAAGCTGCGTGGCGACGAAAAGACCCCACCCTGCTGGCCGCGGAAGCGATAATGATGCAATTCCATCACGACGCCGGGCAGCGCGATCCGTCCCTGGACCGTGCATTCCATCGTCGGTGTGACGGGCAGATCATAGACCTGGGAAACAGCGTTCATCCGACCTCTCCGAACAGTTTCGCCTGCCGCGGCGCCATGGCTGCATGGCATGGCGCTTTTGCGGAGCATTTGGCGCAGCGGCGATGGCTGCGCACCTTGCCGAAGAAAGGGTCCACGCTTTTAGATGGCGCATCGAAAAGAGGAGAGAACCATGGGCAGTGCCGTGCAGGAAGAGGCCGCGCGCCGTAACATCATCGACATCACCGACCTGCATCACCCCGTGCTGACCGATGTCCAGAAGCAGGTGATCGCCGGGGCCGAGGCGGCGGCGGACCAGATCGTCCTGAAGCCGGAGGTCATTCTGGCCGCCGCGCAGGCGCAGACCGGGCTGTCGAATTTTGGGGCAGATGATTTTCGCGAACGGCTGGCCGTCTGGTGCCAGGCGGTGGACGAGGATGCCAACGCCTCTGCGGTCACGCGCGCCAATCTGTTCCAGATGATGATCCGCTTTGCCGCAACGCGCCTGCGGATCGAGGACATGGTGAAGCGCCACCCGGAGATATTGGACATTCAGATCGACCGCCCGATCATCGTCGCGGGCCTTCCCCGCTCGGGCACGACGCATCTGCTCGGCCTGCTGTCGGCCGATCGCCGCTTCCGCTCGCTGCCCTGGTGGGAAGCGATCGCGCCGGTTCCCGCCCCGGACGAAACCCCGACGGACGAGGACAGCAATCCGCGCTGGACCAAAGCGGAACAGGGCTGGCGGATGATGGAATCCATCCTGCCCTATATGGCGATCATGCACGAGTTTTCGCCCGATCATATCAGCGAGGATATCGAGCTTCAGGCCGTCGATTTCTCCTCCTATCTGATCGAATGGCTGGCGCATGTGCCGCGCTGGCGCGACTATTATCTGAGCCACGACCAGTCGGGCACCTATGCCTATCTGAAGAAGGGTCTCCAGGTTCTGACCTTCCTGAAGGGTCCGAACCGCTGGGTGATCAAGTGCCCGCAGCATATGGAGCAGTTGCCCGCTCTCTATAAGACCTTTCCCGACGCCACCTTCGTCCTGACCCATCGCGATCCGGTCGGGTCGATCCGGTCCCAGCTCACCATGTATAGCTATGCGGCGCGCATGTTCCGCAAGACAATCGATATTCAGGAGCCGCTCGGCTACTGGCCCGACCGCTATGAAAAGCTGCTCCGCGCCTGCGTGCGGGATCGCGACATCCTGCCCCCGGACCAGACGATCGACGTCTATTTTCATGACTGGATCAGAAATCCCGATCCGATCCTGAAAGAGATTTATCGCATTGCCGACATCCCGCTGACCGATGAGGCTCTGGCCGATCTGCACGACTATCTGGCCGAGCATGGCGAGCAGTCCAAGGGCAAGATCGTCTATGATCTGGAACGCGATTTCCATGTGACCGGCGAGGAATTACGCCGCCCGTTCGCTTTTTATTTCGAGCGTTTCCCGGTGCAGGTTGAGGTAAAATAGGAGAGTTCACGACCTGCCTTTCGACAGGATGGAAATCAACGACCCCTGATTAGAAGGGGGCATTGCTTTCGATTCCACCAGAGGAACGCCATGCCCGAATTGAATGTCATTACCCGTGACGGCGCACAGCAGACGATCAATGCATCCGCCGAAACCTCGGTAATGGAGGCCATACGAGATTCCGGTTTCGACGAGTTGCTGGCGCTGTGCGGCGGCTGCTGTTCCTGCGCGACATGCCATGTCTATGTCGACCCGGCCTTCGCTCAGTCCCTGCCCCCGGTAACGGACGACGAAAGCGATCTGCTGGATGGATCGCCGCACCGCAACGACTATTCGCGCCTGTCCTGTCAGGTCATGATGACGGAAGCCCTCTCGGGCCTCACGGTCACCATCGCTCCTGAAGACTGAGCATAATGCCCATCCTGAATGCATGAGAGAGGACTATCGTGGCCTGGAAAGAAGATATTCGTGAACAGCTCGACGTGTCGGATTCGACCGTACTGACCGACAAGCAGAAGCAGATGGTCAAGCATTGGACCGACCTTCAGGAAACCCTGAACGCCGGCGATTTTGACGGCATGGATCGGTTTTTCCATCCCGATTTCCGGTACGGCAACCCCAACCGGCCGGATCTGGGCACCTATGAACAGTGGAAGACGTCGCCGGTCGCGCTCTACAAGACCTTCTTCCCCGCGGCCTACAAGACCATCGACGCGGTCGGCAAGGGCGACGACGAAATCTGGATCTACGCCACCCACTACTGCAAGCATGTCGGCGGCCCCTATATGGGCGTGCAGCCGACCGGCAACGAGTTTCAGGTCAACTGGTTCTCGATCGTCAAGTTCAAGGACGACAAGATCGTCAGCATCTTCAGCATTTCCGACGTGCTGACCATGCTGAAGGACATCGGCGTGGTGGAAGTCCCCCAGCCGGTCGATCCCTACAAATAAGCAGATACTCTACTGTTCTTCTTCCGCTCCGGTCAGGCGACCGGCGGAAGGAGGGCAGCGAGCAGGAAGGCGGCCAGCCTGTCCGCATGTTCGGCGGCATGGACATCATCCACTTCCCGCCCGGCCCCCAGCCTTTCCTGCATCGGCACGGCGCAGAAATAATAGCCGACCCCCTGCACCAGCAGCGCCATCAACGCGGCCGTCGATAACCCATGAACCGGCCGCTGGAGCCGCACCGCGTCGAGCAGGCCGTCGAGCCGTCGCTGGAACGGCAGCACGAATTGTTCGACGATATGGTCCAGCCGCCAGGTCGAACGGCAACCTTCCACATTGGTCAGCGCCACGATGTCGCCGTTGTCCGTCGCCCACAGGCAGAAACGCTGGATCAGGTGGCGCAGCCGAACCTCGGGATCGGCCGGTTCGTCAAAGGCGGCTTCGACGAAGGGCGAGGCCTGCGCCATACGCCAGTCGACCGCGCGTATCCACAGATCCTCCTTCCGGCCAAACCGGACATTCAGCAGATTGTGGCTAACCCCGAGCCGCTTGGACAGGTCGCGCAATGTCGTAGCTTCGTAGCCGCGCTCAGCGAAGGTCGCGAATGCAAGGGCCAGCAGCTTGTCCTCGTCTAAGGCATGGGCGGCATTGAGGGCGGGACGGCCACGAGTGCGCTGGGGACGGTCGAGCATCAGCATGTCCATAGTGAAAAGACGTTGACATATAAATTGTCATCCGTCAATTTAATAGAAAGGAGAGTGGATAGCGCTATGAGTCTCGATTCTGATCTTTGGTGGGCTGTCGCCCGGTCCGAGGAAGTGACCTCCCAAAAGCCGCTTTCCGTCGATATCGGCGATCAGCCGGTGGTGCTGTGGCGCGACAATCAGGGTATCGCCCGCGCGCTGGAGGATCGCTGCCCGCATCGTCGCGCGCCTCTGTCGCTCGGCTGCATCCGCGACAACGGCCAGATCCAGTGCGGCTATCATGGCTGGAGCTATGACGGTGAAACCGGACGGCTCAAAGAAATTCCGAACATGAAGGATCAGCAGAAATTTCCGCCGATCTACAAGGCCAATGCCTTTGCGGTAACCGAACAGGCCGGCTTCGTGCGGGTCTGCCTCAATCCCAAGGCGCAGGCGCCGCTCAGCGCCGACCCGAAATATACCTATGTCGGCACGGTCAACGTCAGTTGCAGCCATCAGGAATATTTGAACGCTCTCTATGATGACCCCAGCCTGATCCTGTCGGTCCGCGGTGTCCGCTTCAGCCCCTATCTGATGTCGGAACTGCACGAGGAAAACGGCCTGCTGGTGATGGAGCGCAACTGTCAGTGGCATCCGCTGCATTGGCCGTCGCATTTCGTGGCTGAATTTCCGCTCACCCTGCTGACGCGAACCCATCCGCTGACCGGCGAAACGCAACTGACGTTGCGAGACGACCAGTTCAACGATCTGCTCCACGCCGTCCTCTCGCCCGTGCCTTCGGCGCGGGGGGTGACCGCCGTCCGCTGGCGGGCCGAACTGGGCGTGCGCCATCCGGGCGTGCGCGGCGCCGTGCTGCGCGGGATCAACCCGCTGTCGGTGCACGCGTCGATCGACGGATCGAAATTGCGCGCCACCAAGCCCACCGTTTCGCTGCACGGCGAGGATTTGCGCAAGGCGATGCTGGAAACCAAGCCAGCGACCCATGATCAGACCGTAGCGGCCTGAAGGAGGAATTGAAGATGCTCGAAACCGCCGATCGTCCCGTTTCGCACGACGATAATTCCGCCGCGCCATCGGGTGGCAGCCCGATCGCGCTGAACGCCATCAACCGCTGGGTGCCGCATAATCTGGTGATGCGCGACAGCTGGTTTCCGGTAGCGCATGATTATTCCGTGACTGGCAAGCCCGTCCGTCGCGCCGTCTATTCGCACCCCATCTTCCTGTGGCGCGACAATGGCGTCGCCGTGGCGAGCGAGTTCCATCCCAATGAGCGGATCACCCGCGACAAGAGCGAATTCACCAACGCCCAGGGCCGCTATCCGGTGATGGAGCATTATGGCGTCGTCTGGGTATGGTTCGGCAATCCGCTGGCCGCCGATCCCCGCCATTTGCCCAGCCTGCCCTTCCTCCCGCCCAAGGGCGGCCTGCCGCGCCACATGACCGCGACCGTCCGCTTTGAAAGCTCAGCGCCAATCAGCTTGGAAAACCTGATCGACCTGACCCATGCCGATTTCCTGCACGCCGACGTCGTTGGGGACGAACGGTCGGACAGCGAGACGGTGGAAACCTTCTACGACAGCGAGACCGTCACGATGGTCCGCACCTGCGTCAACAAGTCGGTCGCGCCGGTGATGAAGTTCTTCAGCGGCATCAAGCAGCCGACCCAGAATGTGCGGCAGGTGATCCGCATCTATCTGCGTTCGCACTGCGCCATCGCCTATGGCCGGTTCAGCCCCGGCGACGATGTGCCTCTGTTCCACCCCTGCACGCCCGAAACGCGGGATCGTACGCGGATGGAAATGGTCATGAACACGTCCAATGCGGGGTTGATGTTCCGCCATGTCATGCCCAAGGCGGGCTACAAGGTGTCGCGGCAGGACAGCTATATGACGTCCCCGCAAAGCCCGCGCTACATGCGCCACACCGACCGCAAGGATTTGCACAGCAAGTTCGACCAGGCCGGGCAGCGCTATCGCATGGCGATGATGGAGTTGGCGGACCGGCAGGCGAAGGGCGATTTCGACTATCGTGACAATGTCAGCGCTGATTGCAGCGACATCATCGGCCTGCGCAAGGAACTGTTCCAGTTCTGATCTGATCTCCCCCATGGGCGGACGGCAGCGTCCGCTCTTTTTTCTTTTTTGGAGACGCCATGTCCACGCTCGTCAATGCCGTCGGCGGCGAACGCCGCTGGTGGGCCGTCATGCCTACCCTGCCCGCCTCCGCCATGGCGGGGATCGGCCAGCAGATGGAACAGGCGGGTTTCGAGGGCTGCTTCTCGCTCCAGATTTACGGGCCGCCCTTCGTGCCGATGGCCGCCACCGCCGCACTGACGAACAGCCTGAAGGTTGGCACGGGCGTCGCCATCGCGGGAACGCGCAGTCCGGTGGAGACCGCTTATGCGGCGATGGATGTCGATCGCATTTCCAATGGCCGTTTCGTGCTGGGCCTGGGCTCCAGCATCAAGAGCTGCGTCACGGGCATGTATGGGGAGCCGGAACGCAAGCTGCTGTCGCACCTGCGCGAAAGCATCAAGGTGATCCGCTATGTCATCGCCAATGCGCATAAGGGTCTCGATCCGATCGCGGGGGAATATTTCTCCGCCGATTTCGAAGAGATGATGCTGACCGCCCCGCCGGTGCGGGAGGAAATCCCGATCTGGATCGCAGCGCTGCAGGAAAAGATGACCGCGCTTGCGCTGGAGGTTGGCGATGGCCTGATGGTCCACGCGCTCTGGTCGGCCGCCTATACCAGGAGCCGACTGCCCTTCATCACCGATACGCTAGCGAAATATGGCCGCAAGCGCGAGGATATCGAAATCAACGCGTGGCCGTGGATCGCGGTCAACGACGACAAGCAGAAGGCGATCGACGATAGTCGCGCCACCGTTGCGGCTTATTCCGGCTACAAGGAATATGAACCCTTCTTCGAGGCGATCGGCTTTGGCGATCAGGCCCGCGCTTGCCAGCTCAGCCTGGGCGAGCATGGCGACATCGCAAAGGTCATCGGCAATGTATCCGACGAGATGGTCGAAGCCTTCGTAACCTGCGGGCCGGTGGACGAAGTGCTCGAAAAGATCGAGCCGTTCTGGGACGTGGTGGATTCACTCTGCCCGATGACGCCCTATCGGGATCTCACCATGGAGCAGTTGACCGACTATAATGCGGGCCTGTTCAAGCTGGTGGCGACCGCCCGGGCGGGCGCAGGCATGGTTGCCGAACCGGCGTAGCAGCCTGCGGCGCTCTCAGGAATTGAAACGGCAGAAGCCGGGATCGGGATATTCCTGATCCCGCCTTCTGCCGTTCACACCACCGTAAAAAGGATCAGGCCGGCACCAGTGTGTCGGCCATGGCTTTGCCCGCGATGAAGCCGGTCACCATGGCCGGGCCGACATTGCAGCCATGGGCCGGCGACTTGCCGCGCCAAATGGAATTGGCGTCGAGTCCTGCGGCGAACAATCCCTCCACCGGCGCGCCATCGGTTCCGATCACGCGGCACTGCGCGTCGATCTTGAGGCCCACGGTCGTCGATCCGTCGCCCGGATAGATTTTGATGGCATAGAAGGGCGCGGTTTCCACCCGGCCCAGGCACGGGTTGGGCTTGTGCTTGGGATCGCCGATCTCGATGTCGATCTGCGTGTCGCCCTTGCCGAAATCCGGATCCTTGCCGGTCTCGGCATAGCGGTTCATCTTCGCGACCGTCGCCATCAGGCCATCGGTGTCGACCCCGATCTTCGCGGCCAGTTCACGCAGACTGGGCGCCTCTATGACATAGCCCGCCGCGATCAGCTTCTTCAGACCGCCACCGCCGGGATAGACCATGCCCATGCCATATTTCTTTATGAAGGCAGCGTCGCCGATGATGTGGGCGGGCACGGTGCCGCTCTTGTGCATGGCCTCCACGAAATGGACCGAAGCCTCATTCCCGAACCGCTCGCCCTTGGCATCGACCGCGATGCAGCCGGGCTTCGACATATCAATCAGATGGGCGTAGCGCGCGACATAGCCGTCCGACCGCGTCATCTTGGACACGACGGCCCAGACCGCGTTGACCAGATTGTCGCCGTCCAGCGATGCCCCGGCTTCCAGCCCCATGTTCATCCCGTCGCCAGTGTTTTCATAGGGCAGGATCGAGACATGCTCCTCGGCATAGGGGATGTAGGCCTTGCGAAGCTGCTCGCTGGCGGAAAAGCCGCCCGACGCCAGAAGCACGCCGACCCGCGCCGCGATATCCTCGCCCTTAACGCGCACGCCGGTCACGCGGCCGGCCTTCACCAGCAACCGATCGACGGCCGCATCCTTGCGCAGCGTGACACCGGCATCCAGCGCCGACCGCATCAGGCGCGCCGCCAGCGCATTACCCATGGTCAGGCGCGTGCCGCGCGGATAGCGACGAACCTTGTCCAGGCCGAACTTCGCGGCCAGCTTGCCAAAGTGGAACAGCGACTTGGGCGAGGGCATTTCGGCCAGATAGGGGAGATCGAACAGATCGATCATGAAGCCGCCGGGCGCGTTGAACTCCTCTCGCGCTGGACGAAGATCGGCGAAGTGATCGCCCAACTTCTTGCCGTCATATTCCTGCGGCGACAACAGGCGGCCATGATCAGCCGCGCCGGGGACTTCCGGATACCAGTCGCTGCTCGGCGGCGAGAGCAGGAAACGCACCTGGCTATTCTGTTCCAGCCATTCCACCATTTCCGGACCGGCATCGAGATAGGCGTCGATCAGCGCGGGATCTGCCGTCGGTCCGATGACGTCCAGCACATATTGGCGCGCCACGGCGCGGCTGTCCTCGACACCGGCCGCTCTGGCCTGCGGACTGTCGGGAATCCAGATACCGCCGCCCGAAACCGATGTCGTGCCGCCGAAATGCGCGGCCTTTTCCAGCACGAGGACCGACAGCCCGGCAGACGCGGCCCTGATCGCGGCCGTCATGCCGGCCGCGCCCGATCCTACCACAACAACATCATATTGGGCCATCAAGTCCTCCCGATCCTTCTTTCGATATCTCTGAGGAAAGGCACGGCCTTCCGCGCCTTTCCCCCGGCAGGTTTCAGATTTTGGGCATGATTTCCTCGGCGACCCACTGGAGCCGATCGAGATATTCGGTCAGCCCGGATATCCCCGGCGGCAGAGGAACGATGGTTTCATTGACCCCCAATTCCTTCAACCAGCCCACCTGATCGATAACCTTTTGCGCATCCCGCGTTCCGGGCGCGCGCGGGTCGTCCATGATTTCGTGATGGGCGCCGACGTTGAGCATTTCCAGTGCAAAGAACAGATCGATCGGCCGCCCGTCATATTCCGGCTGTGAACGTATGAAATCGAGGCATTCGGGGAATTTTTCCGGCGGCGTGCGGAAGGGCGACCAGCCGTCGCCGAATTTCGCCACCCGCCTGAGCACCGGTTCGGCGTCGCCCCCGAGCCAGATCGGCAGCCGCGGCTGCTGCACAGGCTTGGGTGCGAAACCGACATTGTTGAAACGAACGAATTCGCCTTCAAATTCGGGCTTGTCCGACGTCCACAATTCGATGATCGCGGCGATATATTCATCGGCCATGCGTCCGCGCTGGTGGAAATCGACATTCAGCATGTCGAACTCTTCCTTCAGCCAGCCGACCCCGAACAGGGCCGTGGCTCGCCCGCCGCTCAGCCAATCGAGGGTCGACCAGGCCTTGGCCTGGACGATCGGACTCTGCAGCGGCAGGATCGACACCGAGGAGCTTAATTTCATCGTCTTGGTGCGGCCCGCCAGGAACGAGAGGGCGACCGTGCCATGGACATAATGGTCGCCTGACAGGCCAATATGCTCTTGCGGAATGATGAAATGTTCGCCCAACATGCACTTGTTGAAGCCCAGTCGATCGGCCGTCGCCATCGCCTGTCCGATGTCGTCCCCGGTCAGGCTATATTCCCAAGCTTGCGTCATTGCCGCAACATGCATGCTGTTGGGCACGCCCACGTTCAGTTTCATCGACCGATCCTCCCTGATTTCCAGATAGGCGGGCAGAATGGCCGGGATCGGTTCGACAACACCTTCCCTTGGGAAGGATAGCACCAGTCAAGATTTCAGTCTTGCTGGGCCGATATCATGCAGTTCAGCCAAATCTGCGGGCGTGTCGATGTCGAAGCCGAGAGCGGCCCGATCCACAATCGCCGCTCTCGGGCGCTGCTGCCTGTGGAGCATAAGGCTATCCCGTCCGAAAGCGAAGCGGAACGGATTGGCGTCCCGGAGCGCCACAGCATTTGTGCCGCGGCCGTGCCGATCCGGCGCAAAGGCGCAGCCGCGATCGTCAGCGGCAGCCAGCAGGGTGTGGACGTCCTGCACCGTCAGATGCGGCAAATCGGCATGGATCACGAGCAAGGGACGATTGCCCAATTGCGCCCGCGCGCGCGCCAACTCTGGATTTAGGCCGCCACCATTGTCGGGCAACCAACGCGATGGCCATTCGGATACTTCTGTCGGCGCAAGAAGATATAGGGAACCGATCGCATTCACATTGGACAGGCAGGTCATAACCCGCGCGGCCATCGCCGACGCCAGCGCCATGCGTTCGGCCGGTTCCAGCGCTTCCCGAAGTCGCGACTTACTGTCGACGCCCTGTTTCAAGGGGACAAGGGCGGCCCAGTCCGTCACGAACGAAAGCTGATCGCAAGATCCAGCGCCGCCTGCGCCACGCGAATCTTGTCATCCAGAGTCGTCATCAGGGTCGCACAACGCCCAACGACGACGTCCGGCGCATCGCAACGGTCTCCGTTATCGATCAAGATGGCGTCGATCAGCCCGGCATAATGCCAGGCGATGCTGTCATTATCGACCGCCATGCCCAATTCCTGCATCAGCTTGGCGGTCGGACCCTTGACCGCCGTGCCGCCGACGAGCGGAGACACGGCGATGACGGGCGCCTTGATCTGTTCGATCGCCGAGCCTATGCCGGGCACGGCCAGCAACGGATCGACACTGAGAAATGGATTGGATGGGGCGATCAACACCGCGTCGGCCGACTGGATCGCCTCGACGACGCCGGGGGCCGGGACGGCATGCGTCGCACCTTCGAACATGATGCGTCGCACGGCCGGCGCGCATCGCTGTTCGACGAAATAGCGTTGAAATTCCAGCCGCCCCTGGTCCGTATCCAATATCGTGGCTACCGCCTGGTCGCTCATGGGCAGTATCCGGGTGGCGATGCCCCACTGGTCGGCAAATCGCGCCGTGATCTGCGACAGGCTTCGCCCCTGCGCCAAGGCATGGGTCCGCGCCACATGAAGCGCCAAGTCGCCGTCGCCCAGCTGAAACCAGTCCTCCCCGCCCAATTCGCGAAGGGCCGCCATGAAGCTCCAGCTTTCGCCTTCCCGACCCCATCCCTGCGCGCCGTTCGCCGTGCCGGACAGCGTATAGAGCAGTGTGTCGATGTCGGGCGATATATGCAGCCCCAGATGCCGGAAGTCATCCCCGGTATTGACGATCGCCGTCAACCCGTCGCCCGCCATGATGCGCGACAGACCCAGGACCAGCTTCGCGCCGCCCACGCCGCCGGTCAGAACAACGACGCGCTTCATGCGAACAGATCTTCATGAACGGGACGCACCAAATCGGCGGCTGGGCGAGCCGGGCCGGTCAGCGGGCAACCCCGCACCAGAGCCGCTGGTATGCCTTCCGCGCCTTCCCCGGTGGCGAGGCAGGCGGCCGTCGCGACGATATCGGCCAAGGCGACCTGGGTGACTTCCAGCGTCCGACCGTCGCGATCCAGTTCGCCCCGGCGATCCTGCAACGCCGGCAATCCGGCAGCGCCGATGGCGACCGCCACCACGCCCATCCGCCAGGGTCGGCCAAAACTGTCCGAGATGACGACGGGCAGTCCCAGTCGGGCGTGCAGTTGCGATGCCGTTGCATCGGGATCGACCGGCAGGAGCAGGGCGCGATCGCCCTCCCCCGCCCCGATGTTGGAACGATCGATTCCGGCATTGGCCATCACATGGCCCAGCCGGTGCCGCGCGATCAGGACGTGGGGCACGGCGCGCAGGATGGCGCTGGATTCATCCAGCACCAGTTGCACCAGCCGCGCGTCCTTGCGCGTGACATCGGCCAGCCGCCGCGCCTCTTCCCCCGGCTCCACATCAGCCAGCGACACGAAACGCCCCTCGGCCTTGGACACGATCTTTTGCGTCACAACCAGAAGGTCGCCGGCGCGGAGTTCAATGCCGCACCGATCAAGCGCCACATGCAGAATGTCCGCCAGATCATCGCCCGGTCTGACCTCCCCAATTCCGGTCAACGGTACGATTTCGATCATCGACTACACCTCAAGCCTCGGGCGGGATCAAATCTCCTGTGATACGAATGCCCGCGCCGTCAACCTTATAGGTCTTGTTCATGAAAATGAGAATCGACGTGAGCGCTTCGGCGGCCGCCGAGTTGACCAGCGCGCCGCCGTGAAGCCCCCGCAATCCCATGGCATCAGCCAGCGCCACGATGCGACCACGCGCATCCTTGTCGTCGCCGAAGACCAGCACGTCGCAGCCGACATCGATGTCCTTGGCCAGTTTATGCGCGGCGACATTGTGGAACGCGGACACGAGCGTCACGCCTTCTCCCAGAACCGCCTGCGCCTTTTGGGCTGCCGAGCCTTCATCGGGCAACTGGACCCGCATCACCTTGGGCGGGACGAGGGGAACGGTCGTATCCACGACCAACTTGCCAACGACATGCGGCGCGATGTCGCGAAGCGTCGCCTCCTGCGCGGCAAAGGGCACCGTTACGATGATGATGTCCGCATTCGCGACGACATCCACATTGGCGCCGGCACGCATTCCATGGCCCAATTCCGCGGCGGCCTTTTCCGCACTTTCGGCGTTGCGCGATCCGATCGTCACGGGATAGCCGGCACGCGCCAGCCGCCAGGCGATCGCAGCGCCCAGATTACCGGTGCCGCCGACGACGGCAATGGCGGGAAGAGTCATAGATTGTCCTTCAATTGAGCGGGCGATGGATGTTGCAGATCGTTCACGATGGTTCAACCAAGACGACGCGACGCGGGCGCGCCGGCTCGTAAAGCGTGGTGCGTTGGCGCACAGGTCGACCGACGGATGCCGCCAGGGCATGCATCTCCCTGGGGCCAAATTCCTGCCCGTTGACGCCGCCGGCAGCCCTGGTGATCGATTCATCCATCAGCGTACCGCCCATGTCATTGGCGCCTGCCTTCAGAATTGCCGCGGCTCCCTCCGGCCCCATCTTCACCCAGGACACCTGGATATTGGGGATCACCGGATGCAACGCGATGCGCGCCACGGCGTGCATCAACACCGCTTCTCGATAGCTGGGGCCTGATCGCGCCAGCCCTTTGCGCCATATCGGTGATTCCATATGGACGAAGGGCAGCGGGACGAATTCGGTGAAGCCGCCCGTCTCCTCCTGCAATCCGCGAATGCGCAGCAGATGGCGCGCCCAATGCTTATATTCCTCGACATGGCCGAACATGATCGTGGCCGTGCTGCGCAGGCCCACCCCGTGGGCCACGCGCATCACCTCGATCCATTCGTCCGCGGTCACCTTGTCCGGGCAGATGATATCGCGAACCTCAGGGTCCAGTATCTCCGCCGCCGTCCCGGGCAGCGTGGACAGCCCCGCTTCCTTCAGCCGCGCCAGATAATCCTCCAGCGGCAGGCCGAGCGTGCGGGCGCCATGCGTCACTTCGAGCGGCGAAAAGGCATGGATATGGATATCCGGCGCGGCCTCGCGCACCGTCTTGAGGACATTGAGATAGGTATGCCCGTCATAATCGGGATGGATCCCGCCCTGCAGGCAGACTTCGGTCGCACCGCGATCCCAGGCTTCGGCCGCGCGGCGTCCGACCTCTTCCATGTCGAGCCTGTAGGCCGGGCCGCGCATGGCCTTAGTGCTCCCCTTGGAAAAGGCGCAGAAGCCGCATTTATAGAGGCAGATGTTGGTATAGTTGATGTTGCGGTTGACCGCATAGGTCAGCGTGTCGCCCACGGCCTGTCGTCGCAACCGGTCGGCCCGGTCGACGATGGCGGCGAAATCATCCTGGTCGGCATCGAACAGGGTTACGATGTCCGCTTCGCTCAGCCGTTCACCCTCCTCCGCAGCGTCAAGGATGGACAGGATCGATCGGGAGGCGAGAACCGGCTCCAACACCATGGTGTCGGGTGCTGGATCGCCATGTCCCGCGGACCATTCATCCACCTTGGGCAAGCCCCGGCCGTCGATGGCGCGCAGGATCTGGGCGGCGATGGCTGGCGCAGCCCAATCCCGCGCAGCAAGCGCATGACGCGGGCCGATCGCGAGCCGCTGCATCAATATGCGGCCTGCGGCTTTGGTGGCGTCCTCCAATATCTCCAGATGCGGCCAGGGCGCCTCCGGATTCACATGATCGGGCGTCACGGGCGACACCCCGCCCCAGTCATTGACGCCGGCCCGGATCAGCGGCGCCAGATCGACCCGGTCGTGGAGATTGGGTGGCGCCTGGATCGTCATCTGCGGCCCCAAGATGATCCGGGCGGCGGCGATGGCCCAGAGATGATCGTCGAGCGACGGTTCGGCATGATCCGCCATGCGCGTCCCCGGCTTTGCCCGGAAATTCTGGATGATGACTTCCTGAATATGCCCGTAGCGGCGATGCAGATCGCGAATGGCGACCAGCGCCTCCACCTGTTCGTCGCGGGTTTCGCCGATGCCGATCAGCAGGCCCGTCGTGAACGGCACGCGCGCCCGTCCGGCCTCCTCAATGGCGGCCAGGCGCAGGGCGGGCGTCTTGTCGGGCGATCCGAAATGCGGGCCGCCGCGCGCGCACAGGCGATCAGAGCTGCTTTCCAGCATGATGCCCATGGAGGCGGCATGAGGCCGCAACCGCGCATAATCCTCGCCGTTCATCAGACCGGGATTGAGATGCGGCAGCAAGCCCGTCTCGCGGAACACCAGTTCTGCCATTTCGGCCAGATAGGACAGGGTCGAGTCATGCCCAAGCCCGCTGAGAGCCTCTCGCGCGGCGGCATAGCGGGCCTCAGGCCGATCGCCGAGCGTGAAGAGGGCTTCCCGGCAACCGGCCGCCGCGCCGGCGCGGGCGATGGCCAGAACCTCTTCCCTGCCAAGATAGGCTTCGCCTGCGCGGGCCGGGGTGGTGGCGAAAGTGCAATAGTGGCACACGTCGCGGCACAATTTGGTCAGGGGAATGAAGACCTTGCGCGAATAGGTCACGCGACGGCCATGTGCCGCCACCGTCATCGCCTCCGCCGCCTCCATCATGTCGCCGAGCGACCGGGATCGCAGCACCGTCGCGATGCCCGCTGCTTCGTCTTCGCTGAGATGCAGTAGATCCAGTGTCACATCATACTCCGCGCTTGGGCAAGCCCGCGAATGGTTTCTAGCGGCGCGGCGTGCCCAGGCAAGGCCGCGATGAAGGTGGAGACTCCCATCGCCTCCAGGCGCCGCAGCATGTCCACGGCCGCATCGACCGGTCCCGCCAGCGTATCGAAGTCCGCCAGAAACTCGGTCAAGCCCAATTCCTCCATCAGGGCCACATTCCTGCCGCCCACGACCACATGCTCGGTCGGATCATAGCGCGCGTGCAAGGCGTCGATCTTGCCGCGAAACTGCGTCGGGACAAGCGCCAAGGTTTCGGGCGTGCGGAAGGCCATGCCATTGACGACGATGAACGCCTTGAGATCGTCAACGGCCTCGGCCCGGGTGGGACGGATCGAGGCGTAGGACACGACCCAGATATCAATCGACAGGGGATCGCGGCCCGCCGCCTGCGCCGCGGCCCGGACGGCGTCGATCCGGTCCTTCAGTGCATCGAGATGGCGTTCGCCCGCGAACAATATGACGCCGTCGGCCTGCTCACCCGCCAGCGCCAGCGCCTTGGGACCGAAAGCGGAATAATAGATCGGAATCGGGCGCGCGAAACGGAGCGGTGTGATCTGCGCGCCGTTCATCTGCGTTGGCCGTCCGGCGAACAGGTCCCGCAGAACCGCCAGCTCGGCGCGGATTTCCCGCTGCGTGGCGGGCGGGCGGCCGATCGCCATGACCGTGCTCCCGCCCGTCGCCAGGCCCAGCGCCACGCGCCCGCCGGAGAGATCGTCGATGGTGCTGAGGGCGGAGGCCGTCACCAGCGGATGTCGCATGAAAGGCGAGGTGACCAGTGGCGTCAAAGTCGCTTTCGGCGCGTCAAGCGCGGCGAGGGTCAGCGACACGTAAAGTTCGTGCCAACCCGCCGGCGAATCGCCCACGCTGATAAGCTCAAAGCCAAGATCGGCGGCAAGACGGACCTCTTCGCGAAATCCGTCCAGCCGATCCCCCCACATGCTGCATATGCCGAGCTTCATGGTCATCCTCTCCAGAACTACCTACGCCCTGCCGTCCCGCTGCAAACCTGTCCTTGTAGAGGGGGGGAGGCGGGCAGGTCGCTCACCCCTCCCCTCTCACGGGTGCGTCAGAACGTATATTTGGCCGTGACGCCCCACGTCCGCGGATCGCCGGCATAGACCGAACTGGTGGGGAAGGACGGCAGAAGAACGCTGGAAGCCGAGAAATATTTCTCGTTGAAGAGGTTCTTCACATAAATGCCCAGATCAAGGCCCGTGCCGCCTATCCCGCGCCAATCCAGACGCGCGTTGGCCAGTTGGTAACCCGGCAGCTTTTCGCCATTCTGGCCGCCAAAATCGTCGGTCATGAACAGGTCGGCGTTGACCACCACATCGCCGTCAGCCGGGCGGACCGGCAGGGTCCAGCTCACGCTGGCCGTGCCGGAGAAACTGGGCGAATATTTGTTGATCTGGCCCTCGCCCAGCACGATGGTCGATGGCAGTCCCGCAGGAATGGTCAGGCTTTCCACCTTCACATTGGTATAGGCGGCATTGAAACCGACGGTGAGGCTGCGCACGGGGCTGATGGACGCCTCCAGTTCGACGCCCCAGATCCGCAGATCGGCGACGTTGGCGGCCAGGGAGCCGTTGGTCGGCGAATCCGGCGTGCCGTTCGGGACGGTCGTCTGCGTGTTCAGGAACTGAAGCGCATTCTTATATTTGCTGTAATAGGCGGCCAGATTGAGACGCCCGCGCGCGGACCCGACATGATAGTCATATTTGGAGCCGATCTCGACGTCCGTGATTGTTTCCTCCCCCGTCTTCTGGAAGGGACGAAGGTCTGCGCAGACGCCCCCGGTCGCCACGCAGGCCGGGTTCGTGCCGCCTGTGGTAAAGGGCGTTTCGAAGAGCGGCGTGTTCACATTGACGCCCCGATAGCCCCGTCGCGACACGATATAGAGCAGCCAGTCCGGGGTCGCCTTATAATCAAGGCCGATGGTCCAGCTCGGCTCCTCGCCCTTGTTGGATACGGTGCCGACGCCGTCGGCCAGACCCAGGGCTGCCGTGCTGAGGCAGGTGGATTCGTCGACATAGGCCGTGCCGATGGTGCCGCCGCAAGCCGACACTTTGTCCCAGCTGTAGCGCGCGCCGAGATTGAGCTTCAGCTTGTCGGTGAATTCATAACCGATCTGACCGTAGACCGCCCAGTTCTTGTTGCGGACATGGGCTGACACCGCAGGCGCCGGAACTCCGCCCAACGAAAATGCCGTGAACTGCGATCCACTGGGGCCGTGAGGCTTATCATTATTATAAAAGGCGCCGACGATGAAGTTGAACGACCCAAAATCGCCCAGCAACTGGGTTTCATTTGTCAGATATTGCCGATCCAGCACGGAAGACGCCGTGAAAAGGGTAAACGGCACGGCCGAGGGCGCGGGAGACGGCAGACCCGTGGGGATTTGCAGTTGCGGCAGCCCGCCGGTGTTGATCAACTGATAGCTGTAATTCTTTCGATAGCCAAAAATGTTGCGTAGCGTCAGATCGCCGAAGCTGAAGGACGTGTCATTGGTGATCGACGTGGTCTTGCGATAGGCCGCGCCGCCGTTGATGCCGCCGTCGAACGACCCGCGACGATTGGCTTTCTGTGCCTGCAAAGCGGCCTGCACCTGTGGCTCGACAACCCCCAGGCCCAGCGCGGCAAAGGGGAAATTCTCGCGCAGCAGATAGAGGCCGCCGGCGAGTTCGTCGCCTTTGAAATATTCATAGATGGTGGTGCTCTTGAGGCCCTCGAACGGCTCGACCAGCAGCGAGAGACGGTAGGCGTCCTGATGGATATTATCGAATCCCGGGCCGCCGTCAAAGGCGATCGTCCGGGGATCCTGACGGCGGATCTGGCCTGCAGCGCGGAAAGCGACCTTATCCTCGATAATCGGAATATTCACCGCGCCTTCCAGTTCGCGATAATCGAAGCGTCCATAGGTGCCCTCGACATAGCCTTCGAAGGCGTAGCTCGGCTTCTGGCTGCCGATCACGACCGCGCCGCCCAAAGTGTTGCGGCCGAACAGCGTCCCCTGCGGCCCCTTTAGCACCTGAATGCTGCCAATGTCATAAGTCGGGACGTTCGATCCGACCGAGGGCAAAGGGGTGTCGTTGAGATAGATGACAACGCCGGGAGTCACCTCGCCCAGGGGCAACTGGCCAATGCCGCGCAGGGTCAGCGCGACATTGTCCTTGCCCCCTTCGGAGGAGAAGGTGAAGCCGGGGGCGATCGTTTTAACATCGCTTACCGTCTGGACGGTGCTGCGTTCCAACGCCTCTGATGAAAAGGCGGAAATGGAAACCGAAACGTCCTGCAGTCGTTCTTCCCGGCGGCGAGCCGTGACAACTATGTCACCGGCATTCGCACTATCCGCCTGCGGCGCGGCCGAAGCGACGAACTGCGCCCATGAGGGAAATGCCACCGCTGCGGCGCTCGCAACCAATGCCAGTTTCAGTGCGGCCAATCGCATAAATATCCTCCCAGTTAATCAGTTTTTCCGTGTGACCTGCGTGCGACGCAGGCCTGATCGCCTGTGGCAAAATCGACTTTAGTCGCGATTTACCACCTATCGCTGGACAGGATTCATATCGACCAGAAATAATTGATCTCGATGTGGCATTTGCGCCGCAGCGGCGCGACAGGCTGCCGCGCTGCGGTCTTGCCGTTCGATACAGCCAGCGTCCTGACGAACGCCCCGTCCTGATCCAAGCAAGTTTTCTACGAAGGTGAATGCCGCTGTCCTGGCGCGATCCGCGCCTTAAGACCAAGCCGCGATCAGGTCCGCCGCCGACGCGACGGACGGCTCGCCAATGGCGCCCGCATCGAGGGACAAGCGGGGCGCCGGCGATGGCTGGACCACTCCATGACGCTGTACGAAAGTCGCCCGCGCTTCATTATGCGCGTGCCGGGGCGCTTCCTCCATCGACAGAACCGGCGTCACGCAAGCATCGCTCGCAGCAAACAGAGCGGCCCACTCATCCCGGCTCTTGGTCAGAAATGCCGCGGCCAATTCAACCTGCATCGCAGGCCAGCCTTCACGATCATTCTGGTCATAACATCTGTCGGAGAGACCTAATCCGTCCACCATCTGGGCAAAGAATTTCGGTTCCAGACATCCCACCGCGACATGCCGACCGTCGGCGCATTCGTAACAGCGGTAGAAGGGCGCCGCACCGTCCAGCAGATTGGAGCCGGGCGCATCTTCCCACAAACCCTTGGGCTGCCATGCGTAGAATAGGCTCATCAACGACGCGACGCCGTCCGTGATACAGGCGTCGACGACCTGCCCCCGGCCCGTCCGTTGCGCCGCCAGCAGTGCGCTCAACAGACCAAAGATCAAGAACATGGCGCCGCCGCCATAATCGCCTACCAGATTGAGCGGCACTGGCGGCGTACCCTGTCGCTCTCCCATCGCGTGGAGCGCGCCGGTGATTGACAGATAATTGATGTCATGGCCCGCTCGCAGGGCAAGCGGCCCGGACTGGCCCCAGCCTGTCATTCGGCCGAACACGAACCGCGGATTGCGCGCGAGGCAGACATCGGGACCGACGCCGAGGCGTTCCATGACGCCGGGCCTGTATCCCTCAATCAGTCCGTCCGCCCGCTCGATCAACGCGAGCAACTGTTCGCGATCGGCGTCCTGCTTGAGATCGAGATGGGTCACGACCCGGCTGCGGTGCAGGATGTCGCCGCCGACGTCATCCCAGTCCCCCGCCGCGGCCGATGGCGGCCGGGCGATGCGGACGATCTCGGCGCCCATATCGGCGAGCAGCATCGCCGCGAGCGGTACGGGACCGATCGCGTCGATCTCCAGCAGGCGAATACCGGCCAGCGGCCCGCTTTTTTCCGTCATCAGATATTCGTCCGGTCTGCGCCCTTGAGGTCCAGCATGGCGCGCGCCTCATCGGGCGTGGCGATTTCAAGACCCATGCCTTCGACGATCTGCCGCGCAGTCTTCACCTGCTCTGCATTGGTCTCGGCGAGCCGGCCCGGGCCGCCCCACAG
Organism: Sphingobium sp. GW456-12-10-14-TSB1; assembly: GCF_059424385.1. Classification (NCBI taxonomy): domain Bacteria; kingdom Pseudomonadati; phylum Pseudomonadota; class Alphaproteobacteria; order Sphingomonadales; family Sphingobiaceae; genus Sphingobium; species Sphingobium sp. GW456-12-10-14-TSB1. The sequence continues at coordinate 1,153,885 of NZ_JBWKZI010000002.1, forward strand.
CGAATCCTCCAGACCGATACGGACATTGCCACCCATGGATGCCGCCATGGCGACGATGCTCATCTGACGCGCACCGGCCCCCAGCACGGACCATTCATATTGGTCGCCGAACAGCCGGTCGGCGGTCCGCTTCATATGCATGATATCGTCGGGGTGGCTGCCGATGCCGCCCAATATGCCGAAGCAGGTCTGGATGAACAGCGGCGCCTTGACGAGGCCGCGATCGAGAAAATATTTCAGGTTATAGAGATGGCTGGTGTCATAGCATTCGAATTCGAAGCGCGTGCCCAGCGGCGACAAGGTCGTCAGTAGATGTTCGATGTCGGCATAGGTGTTCTTGAACACCAGGTCGCGCGATGCTTCGAGCGCGGCGGGTTCCCAGTCATGCTTGAACGACTTGTAGCGATCCAGCATCGGGAACAGACCAAAGCCCATGGTCCCCATATTGAGGCTGGCCACTTCCGGGGCGAAAGTCTGGGCGGGACGGATCCGTTCCTGCACCGTCATGGAGGGGTGCCCGCCCGTGGTCAGGTTCAAGACGGCGTCGCTGCGCTGCTTGATGACCTTGAGGAAGGGTTCGAACAGCTCGGGATTCTGGTCCGGCCGCCCATCGACGGGATTGCGCGCATGCAGGTGGATGATGGCCGCGCCCGCCTCCGCCGCGCCGACCGCCGATCCCGCGATCTCCTCCGCCGTCACGGGCAGATAGGGCGACATGGAGGGCGTGTGGATTGCGCCAGTAATCGCGCAGCTGATGATGACCTTGCGTTTTGCCATGATATTTCCTTTCGCGCAGATTGCGCCGGTCGCAGGTTGCGCGAACCGCGCAATCTATCCTTCGATAGGAAGCGGCGGGCGCTTCAGGGCAGGATGCCGAGCTGCCGCGCCCGCAGAACCGCCTGTGGCCGACGGCGCACGCCCAGCTTGTCGTAGATTTGCTGCATATACCATTTGACGGTGCCTTCGGTCAGGCCGAGACGGTCGCCGATTTCCCTGTTGCGCAGTCCTCCGCTCACCATCGTTAAAATGTCCACTTCCCGGTTGGCGAGGCGCCCGGTCAGGCCGAAATCATCCTCCTCTTCTTCATCCGCTTCGATCTGCGGTCCCCGCCTCAACATCGACACAAGGCGGACGGCGAAGCGATCAGCCGGCGTTTCCAGTTCCGGCCCCTGCGAATAGGCTTCGATGATGAGAGACGCGATCACTTCTCCTTCATCGACGAAGACCCGCACCCAGCCGGCCGGTTCGGCCATCTCTACGGCAGCGCGAACGGCCCTGCGCGCCTCGGAGCGGTTGCCCTGAAGCACCGCGATTTCCGCCAGCAGCAATTCGAAGATTACGGCGGATCGGACCGCTCCCGCGCGCTTGACGAATTCCAGCCACCGATAGGCGACCTTGCGCGCTCGGCCCAGCCGATGACGCTGCATCTCGATCCTGAGCCAGGCGATCGCGATATTTTCATTGCGCCGCGTCGGGTGCAGGGTGGGAATGGGTTCGCCGTCCAGTTGCGGATCGCCCGCCAGGAAATGCTGCTCCGCCTCGTCGATCTGCCCCGCCTTGATCAAAAGCCGCACCTCTTCGGCCACGACGAAGGAGCGCAGACGATCAAGCCCGCATTCGATCGCCACGAGATGGGCATCGTTAAGCGTCGAAAGTGCGCTGGACAGATCGCCCCTTGCCGCCCGCAGGCGCGCGCTGACCAGATAGCCCGACGCCATCTGATCGGAAAATCCCCATTGCCGCACCACTGGCAGATATTGGTCCGCCAGCTCCGCCGCCTGCTCCAGGTCGCCTGCATCATAGAGCAGTTCGGCCAACGGCAACGCAGGAAGCGCGGCCAGACCGGAACCTGCGCCATGGATTTCGACAGCTAACGCAAAGGCCTCTTCCAGAAAGCGTTGCGCCAAGGGAATCTTGCCCTGCGCCATCATGGTCGGCGCGACCGAGGCCTTCAGGGCGATGGATGCGAAGGCCGAGCCGGGACGCGACAGAGCGCGGCTGGTTTCCGCCTCCAGCTTGAGCATGTCCTGAAAATGATAGAGTTCGCGCCGCGCCGACATGAGCTGCGCCAGCAAGGTGCAGCTGAGATAGGCATGGCTATCGGCCAGTTCGGCGAGCAGCGGCTCCGAATCAGCCTCGACCCTGACCATGTCGTCTCGCGCCGCCGCAAGCATGACGAAACGATGGCGGATCAACAGGTCCAGTTGCTCGATTTCGTGCGCGGGCAGGGACTGCGCCTCGCGCTTCGCTTCACAGGCCAGCCGCGCAGCGGAAATCAGCCTGTCGGCCGATGAAAAGGCCAGTTGGCGGATGCGTCTCCAGGCCAGAGCCAGGAGCAGGTTAGGCCGTTCGGCGAGGATCGGCCAGGGCAGTTCCGCGCCCAGTTCGTCGATGCGGTAGAGATAGCCCGAATAGGTCAGCCCCTCGGCCAAGCGATCCAACTGGTCGGCCAGAAACGCCTTGTCCCCGCTCAGCCGCGCATGTTCGATCGCCAGGGCAAGCTGGCCGGCTTCGGCAAAATATTCGCTCGCCCGTCGATGCATGACGGCAGCGCGGTCCGGCGCCCGATCGATCAGCCGGCCCAGCACCATTTCGCGGAACAGCCGGTGATAGGCATAGCGGCTATGTTCCTGATCAATCGCGTTCAGAAACAGGCCTTCACGAAAGACATGGTCCAGCATCGCGCGCGCATTTTCGTCGCCGGTGACCGCGGCGCAAGCGGAGGGCGTCAATTCATCAAGGATCGAGGTGTCGACGAGGAAGCGGCGGACGTCGTCGGGCTGCAAACTTAACACTTCATCATGGAAATATTCGGCAAATTCGGGACGCAGACCAGTCAGCCGGAGCTTGACCGCGCTGTCGCTGGTGCGGCGATAGAGATCGCAGGCAATAACGATGCCGGAAACCCAGCCCTGGGTATCGCCCACAATGTCCTGAAGGTCGCGCGAATCCACCGGCGACCCGATTGACCGCGTGACCAGTTCCGTCGCTTCCGCCAAGGTGAAGGACAGATCGGCGACGCCCACTTCGACCAGGAATCCGAGCGCACGCATTCGCGCCAACGACAGGCCGACAGTACCGCGCGCGGCGATGATGATGGTCAATGCGTCGCGCGCGCTCGACGATAGTTGCGCCAAAAATTCCAGAATGGGCTTGGCCAGAAACTGCGCGTCATCCACGATGATGACCGGCTTTGCACTGCCCATCGTCGCGAGGGCGGATAGCCAGCTTTCGTCGGAGGCGTCACTGTCCAGTGCGTCCCACGGCATGCCGGCCGCAATACCTGCGGCCTTGAGCGCCTGGAGAAAGGACCGCTTATTTTTTATGCCTGCCCTGGCCGCGAGCCACAAAACGGGGCGCCCCTGCGCTCTGAGTTCATCCGCCCAGAACAGCATTGCGGTCGTTTTTCCGCTCCCAGCTGGTGCAGACACTGCGGTCATGCGCGACTGCCCCACTCTCTCCGTCAGCGCTACCAATGCGGCCCGCCGGATCGGCATATGAGTCGAACGCGGTGGCAAGATAGCTGTGGGCACGACGGTCATGCTCTTCTCTCCTAACGCCCTTGGCGCGATTCGTTTGTTATGCGAAATATATTCTGCGCGATAAATCTATAACGCAATCCCTTTTTCCTATCGGCAGATAGGTTCCCAATGACATGGAAAAATGTCCAGCTTTCCGCCCAGGAAGCTGAGGTCGTTATGCAGCCGGTGTTGCCATACAGACCGCGGCGCCGAGCAGGATATTAGGAAAGGTTGACCATGAAGGCCCTTTATCTCGAACGGATCGACGGCCCTGAATCCGTCGTGGTGGCGGAAGTCGTCACGCCAGTGCCCGGTCCGGGAGAGGTGCGTGTCGCGGTGCGGGCCGCATCCGTAAACCATCGTGAACTGTTCATCACCCACGGGCAATATCCCGGGATGACGGTTCCGATCACGCTGGGCTGTGATGGTGCGGGCGTGGTCGACATGATCGGCGAAGGCGTCACCGGCGTCCGCGAGGGCGATGAGGTTGTGCTCTATCCTGCACGCAACTGGGGGCCGAACCGCCACGCGCCGGCCGCCGATTTCGGCCTGCTCGGTATGCCCTTCGCTGGGACGATCGCCGAATATATCTGCGTTCCGGTCGACAATCTGGCGCCCAAGCCGGCCTTCATGAGTTTCGAGGAAGCCGGGGCCATGCCGCTGACGGCGCTGACCTCGTGGCGCGCGCTGATGTTCAAGGGACGGCTGGAAGCGGGAGAGACGCTGCTCATCAGCGGCGTAGGCGGCGGCGTGGCCACATTCGGCCTGGCCTTCGCCGTGGCCAAGGGCGCCAATGTCTATGTCACCGGCGAAAACCAGGACGTGATCGATCGTGCCGTGGCCATGGGGGCGAAGGGCGGCCTGCTGTACACCGATCCCGACTGGCGCAAGCAGGTCGGCAAACTCACCGGCGGCATCGACGTGGTGCTGGACGGCGCGCCATCGCCGAGCTTCGCCAATTATGTCCGCGCGATCAATCCGGGCGCGCGGATCGTCATCTACGGGTCCACCGCCGGCAATGAGATCAAGTTCAACGCCACCGACATCTTCCTCAAGAGCGCCAGCATCGTCGGCAGCCAGGTCGGCGATCCTCAGGACTTCAAGGAAATGCTCGCTTTTGCCGAGCAACATGC
>NZ_JBWKZI010000003.1:0-234728 GCF_059424385.1 Sphingobium sp. GW456-12-10-14-TSB1
TTGGCTGCATCACTCGATATTGAGGGCACGCAGGATCTGCTGTCCGTCTCAACGCTTGCACAACGGACCAGCTCTGTTCTCGAGCGGCTCCGCGACTCTGCGCGTAGCGCCCGGGCGGACGAACGGCGCGAGCCCACCTTCCCGATCGGTAAAGCGGCCGAACTGGTCGGCCGGACCGCGGCGGCCATTCGCGAGGCCGAGAAGGACGGCCGCTTGCCGCCGCCTCCGCGAACCGAAAATAATCGGCGCGTCGGTTATACCCTGGCGCAGCTCAACGACATGCGGGGATTGTTCGGCACCCGGCCCTGGCGGGCTGCCACCGACCCCTGTTGCGTCATCGCGGTGCAGAACTTCAAGGGCGGGGTCGGGAAATCGACCCTATCGGTGCACTTGGCTCAATATCTCGCGATCAAGGGCTATCGGGTGGCTCTCATAGATTGCGACAGCCAGGCGTCGGCAACGACGCTCTTCGGCTATGTTCCCGACCTCGACCTGACCGAGGAGGACACGCTCTATCCGTTCCTGCGGCACGACGACATGGAGTCGCTCGACTATGCCTTGCGCAAGACCCACTTCGACGGTCTGGAGCTTGTCCCGGCCAATCTGCGGCTCTTCCAGTCGGAATATGAAATCGCGGCGCGCATGGCGCGGGGGCAGGGGAACCTGATCGACCGCATGGCGCAAGGCATTGCGAGCATTGCCGATCGGTTCGATGTCGTCGTTCTCGATCCGCCGCCTGCGCTCGGTGCGATCTCGCTTTCGGTGCTGCGTGCGGCCAATGCACTGGTCGTGCCAGTGCCGCCGACGGTGATGGACTTCTCGTCGACTGCAGCCTTCCTCGCCATGCTCGACGAGACCATCGAGACCCTGGCTGATCGCGGCTTGGCCCCGTCGCTGCAGTTTCTGCGCTTCGTGGCCTCCAAGGTCGACGAGAACAAGTCGATGCAGAAGGAATTGCTGAACCTGATGCGGACCCTTTTCGGCCACGCGATCGTGCGCACACCGCTCAAGGATTCGGCGGAAATCGACAATGCGACGGCGCGGCTGATGACGGTCTATGAGCTTGACGGACCTGTCACCAGTTCGGCGGTGCGCAACCGCTGCCTCGCCTATCTCGACGGCGTGAACAGTGAAATCGAGGTCGACATCCGGTCGATGTGGCCCAGCCATCTGGCGCGCTTGCGCAAGGAGGGCCTCGCCTGATGCGAGCAAAATTGCACCGGTGCAATTCCGGGTAGAAGGGGTGGATGATGAGCAAGAAAAACGCCAACTTCGCGGCTGATCTGGTCGCCGGAATCGACCCAGGGGCGCAAGCCCCAGCGGCGCGGCGCCCTGGCATCGGTGCGAGCGTCCTGGCGGGTCGAGAAAGCCGGCTCGCCGAATTGGCGACGGGCAGTGTCGTCTCACGCACCCATGAACTCGTTGATCCGGCACGTTGCCGGATGTGGGTCGGCCACAACCGCGAATATGCGCTGCTTAACGAGGAGCGGTGCGCCGATCTCATCGAAAGCATCAAGGCGCAGGGAAAACAGGAAATGCCTGCCATCGTCCGGCGGGTGAAGGACGATCCTGCTGTCGATTTCGAGGTGATCTGCGGCGCGCGCAGGCATTGGACGATCAGCTGGCTTCGTGCCCATAACTATCCGGATTTCCGCTTCCTCGTCGATATCCGTAGCCTTACCGACGAGGAGGCGTTCCGGCTTGCGGACCTGGAAAACCGGGCGCGCGATGATCTTACTGACCTGGAACGGGCGCGCGACTATTTGCGCGCCCTCGACGCCTATTACGAGGGGCGCCAGAAGGTCATGGCCGAGCGAATCAATGTGACGGAAAGCTGGCTTAGCCGTTATCTCGACCTTGCTCGGCTGCCGGCGGAACTGATGGCGGCCTTCGCCCTCCCGCAGGATCTGAGGATCAAGCATGTCACGGCGATCAAACCGCTTCTGAAACCGGAGGACCGGCGTCAGCGTGTATTTACTGAGGCGACGCGGCTCGCGGAGGCGCAGGCCAATCGCGGGATGCCGATGCCGGTTCCTGAGGTCATCCGCGCGCTCGCTCTGGCCGCCGATCCCCCCAAGAGGTCAGGTTCCCCCAAGAAGTCAGGAAAGCCGGAAACGATCGTGTCCGAAGGGGGAAAACCGCTGCTGAAAGTGGAGGCGGTGGATCGCAAGGGTCTCAAGCTAATCCTGCTTCCGCATGCCGGTGGTACGCGGGCTGAAGCGGAGGCCGCGTTGAAAGCCCTGCTCGATCAGCATTGGAGCTAGGACAATCTTCAGCGGTTCTGAGATGTGAGAGTTTTGTCTTCACATGTTAAATATGGACTGCCCAATGACTGCGGCCTTCCAGGATGACATTCGCGAGAATGAGATCATCGCGCCCCGTCGTCTGGCGGAGCGCCTGCGCTTCTCCATGGCGCATTTGGCTCGCGTTGCTCGCCTGGATCGTAAGGCCATGACTCTGTATCCCTCCGCCCCGACCGTGCAGATTAAACTGGAGGAAATAGCCCGAGTTATAACGCGAGCGGCAGAACTTGCAGGCGAAGAAGGCAAGGCGGTTATCTGGTTCAAGCATCAACCCCTTTCTGGAGTTGGGAAAACGGCTGCGGAATTGGTTGCGAATGGCGATATCGATATCGTCATGGAAGATCTCGATCGTATGGCTGCCGGGGTCTATTCCTGACAGGCGTCACTCGATGCCGAAAGGCTAGCTTGTCCGCAGGACCTTTAGGTGAATGTCTTCTTCTCGTAGACGGTGACAATCGCCCGGCCATCCCAAACGTAGCACAGGTGCCGCTCCTGTCGGCAGTTTGCGAGTAGGCGAGGGCGGAACACCGCGGCGCACTCGCCGTCGGTGTCGCGCACGCTTTGGTATACGATGCCATCCGAACCTTGCTCACGCAGGTGTCGGCCAAGCGCCTGACCGGCGGCATAGCTGTCCGGGGCATAGAGGGCAGGGCGTTCATCCCGCAGGCCGCGAATATCGTGGAGCATGGCGTCCAAGTCGACCGCGTAGACGCGCATGTCGAGTTCCTGCGCCGGTTCGTGGGTGTACGCCATGAAGCGGGTTCGGTGATGGCTCGTCTCGGCAACCGCAGTCTCGATGGTGTTGGCAGCATAGAACAACCCGAAACTGCCGTCACAGAATCGGCTGCCATCTGGATTGAGGTGGGTGAAGGCTGCCATGATTGCCGATGTCCCGGGTCCCGATACGCGGTCCTCCGATGGGACGAGCGCGAGGTCCCCGACCTCGTCGCGAAGCCGGTCGTTGGTCATCGCCTCGATCGCATAGACCGCTTCTAAATCGGCCGGATCCGCTACGTCTTCAAACAGCGATATGGGCGGGAACCGGCTTGCGACGATCCGATAGCACGGTTGCCACCGCACTTGCGTCGTCGCAATAGCATCCATCAGCCGCGCTGCGCGTCGATATATTGGCGCACCACGTAGAGATCGGCGACATTGCCCGAGGCCATCCGCTCGATCGCCGGGCGTCCGGCGAACAGCGGCGCCTCATTGGGTTTGCGTACCCATTCGTTGGCGGTACGGGGCAGGAGCATCTTCAGCCCCTTGTAGATCCCCATGACATAGGAGATGCGCTCCAGCGCATCCTTGGGAATCGCCGCGACGGCGCCGCGCTTCCAGGTCTGGAAGGTCGAGCGGCTTTCGAGCCCGAGAAGCTTCATCTGCTCGGCTTCCTTAAGGCCCCAGGCGTCGGCAATGCGGAAAAAGGTGCGCAGCGCCGGACCGCTCAGATCCTTGCGGCTAGGCGCTTTGGCGGGGACGCCGGAATGGGCAGCTGTGGCCATTGGCCATCTCCTTCTTTCTCTGTCTATGTATGATATCTGTACATAACGTCAAGAGGAGATCAGTTTTCATACACGCCTAATGCGCGCGAGGCCGCGTCAGGGATGGCCAGAACTGCCGGCGAGCAACCGGTCGATCTCGCCCATCGCCGCGTCGAACTCGGCGAGGGCCGGATGGGGGAGCGCGAGAGCGTGGTCCAGGGGTGCCGACAACCGATCCCTTCGCGGAGCTTCGGCGACCAGCAGAACCTTGCCCTTGATGCTCGCGCGCCGCGCGAGGCCCGCTGTGACTAGCGCGTCGCCGATCGCATAGGTGCCGCGCCGGCTGATCCCGAACGCCGAGGTCATCTGATCGAGCCCGAGCGGCGCAAAACCAGCGAGCAGGATCCACACCTGCGGTGCCCGCGCGCTCGAGCGCAGGTGCCCCAGCTGCTCGCGCATCAGCGCCGCGCGCCGTCGCGCTTTCGCGACCAGCTCTGCAAGCCGGGTAGCGCTGGCGTGGAGAGTTCGCGCTGAGACAATGGCGCGTTCGCCAGGCCAGAGCTGCGGCTGAAGCGTTTCGGCGGTCACCGCGCCGGGGCAGGGGAGGGCAAGCTGCCACGCGCCGCACGCGGTCAGCAGCCGCCCCAGCGAGGCATCGACCGCCCAGAGCGGTGTGCGCGGGGCGGCCTGCTCGATCGCCACCGCGCGGTTCCCAAGCGAACGGATGTGCACGGTGCGCTCCAGCAGCGCGAACAGCGGATCGGCGCGCAGCAGCGCGTACAGGTGGCCCAGACCCGCGAAGGGCAGGGGAATCTCGTCATCCGCGCCGGCCTGTTTCACCAGCGTGAGCGCTCTGCCGATCGCCTCCTCCGCCAGCGCATCTTCGGCTTGCATCGGGCGGTCGGCCCCGAAGCGAGCGGCCAGAGCGATGGTCTGCGCGGCGTCGGCAAGCGGTTCCCACGGATGATGGCTGAGTTCGCCCAGCAGGGCGCGGACCACGGCATAGGCGGAGCAGGCGGTGAGGGGCGTCTCTTGGGGGGCGCGATCGAGCCCGGCGAACCAGGCGTTGAACCGGTGTTCGGCGTCAGCAAATCCCGCCTGCGCCAAGGCCGAGAGGAGCACCTCGCGCAGCAGCCCTACGCAGAACAGCCGCTTTTCGGTATCGGTGAGGCCGGTGAGGAGCCCGTCGAGGCGGCCGAGCGCGAGCGCGCATTCCGCCTGCGCCTGGCCAAGCGCCTCGGGCGGAGCGTCGGTGTCGGCGGCGAGGGGATGGAAGCGCTCCATGCCGAATGTGTAGTGAATGCCAAAACACTGCACAACTGCTCGGAGGGTCCGTAAATGAACATGTGATAATTGCAGTTATCACATAAGCAGATTTGACCGTTCTTTATAAGGTGGGCTACAAGCGCGGCTGAGGAGCGAGGCGCGTCGTGAGCACCGAAACCGCCCGGGAAGGGCCAGAAATCCCCGTAGCGCCGCCTGAGGCTGTCCTGCCGGCCGTCAGGGCGCCGGCCGACCTTGCGTGGACGATCGTGCAGATGCGCGCCGGCGAGCGCATCACCGTCAACGAGGGCCTGATCGCCGCCTATCAGGCCGCTTCATCGCCCCACAGCATCCGTGCGCTCAAGTCCGACGTCGAGGCGTTCGATGCGTGGTGTCGGCGCAACAACCGGATTGCACTGCCGGCCACGCCCGAGATCGTCGCCGACTATCTCGACGCGCGGGCAGGGCAGGGGGCCAAGCCCGCCTCGCTTGGCCGCTACAAGGCGTCGATCGCCAAGATCCATCAGCTGCTTGATCTCAAGGATCCCACCCAGGCTGATCTCGTGAAGCTGCGGCTACGCGCGATCCGGCGCGAGAAGGGCACCGCGCAGGCTCAGGCGCGTCCCTTGCGCTTCAAGGGGCCAGTGCGAGACGTGGAGCGCGACAGTCCTCGCGGACTGAATGTGCGAGCTTTGCTGGAGGCGTGCGCGGGCGATCTGCCAGGCTTGCGGGACCGAGCCCTGTTGTCGGTGGCCTATGACACGGGGCTCCGTGCATCGGAGCTCGTCGCAATCAGCATCAATGACATTCTCGAGGCGCTTGATCCCGAAGCGCGCCTCCTCGCCATCGCGCGAAGCAAAGGCGATCAGGAGGGCGAGGGAGCCACAGCCTATTTGTCGCCCCGCTCTGTGCGGGCTGTCGCGGCGTGGAGAGAGGCCGCTGGGATCGACGCGGGGCCGTTGTTCCGGCGGGTGCAGGTACGGCGCTACAAAGCGCGGGCGGCTGTGAAGGGTCGTTCGATCGACAGCATCTCGGGCCGGGAGACCTGGGATCTGCGCAAGACGGTGTCCAAGCCCGCTGTGAAGGCGCGGGTCGAGTATGACATCGGCGCCGTGGCGCTGCACCCGGGCTCGATCGGACCAATCTTTCGGTCGATCATCGGCCGCGCGTTCGACCGTGGCGCGCTGCCCGATTTGACGGCGGACGATCTGGCGCGGTTGCTGAAGGGGATCAGTGCGCACTCGACGCGGATCGGGCTCAATCAGGACCTGTTCGCCAGCGGGGAGGATTTGGCCGGCATCATGGACGCGCTGCGGTGGAAGTCGCCGCGGATGCCGCTCGCTTATAATCGCAATCTCGCGGCAGAGCAGGGGGCGGCGGGGCGCCTTATGGCGAAGATTGGCTAGTCATGACGGCCTAAATAGGTCTTTGGATGATGCCGTGCGACCACACGACGGCGGCAGGTAGATCGAGGGATTTGCGCAGCGGCAAGAACCGGAGAAGGGAGGCTGAGCCCCCGGGGTCTTGAGCTACAACGTTAAGCCTAAGAAACGGGCAGGGGCCTGGTAGCGCGTAGTGTATGAGCGAAGCCACCATCGCTCAAACTCATCAGCACAGTCCAATTTCGAAGAGGAAACAAGAAAGTGGTTCCGGAAACGGTATGGATCTTATCCTGTGTAAACGCTCGCGCTAAATGGCGGCGTTCTGATCGCGCTATTTGTCAGTTGCCGGGTCCGATGACGAGGCAATCGCGCGCGGCCTGAACGATGTCAGCGGTGACCTCCTCGACGCGGTTGAGGGTCATGATCCGCCGCATCTGCGCGAACAGGCGCTCCATGAGCCGGAAGTTGCCGCACGTGATGCGGATCACGGCTGCCTGCGCTTCGATCGCGTCGAGTTGGGCCGGGTCGAAGCTGATCCCGAAATCGCCGGCGTGGGTCGCGAGCAGCAGCCGCATTTCGGTCTCGGTAAGCGGTTTGAACTCGTGGACGAAGCCGATCCGCGAGTAGAGCTGGGCATAGCGGGCGAGGCGCTTCTCCAAGCCCGGCATACCCATCAGGATCAGCCCGAAGCCGTGGCGATCGGCCATGTCGCGGAGATGTTCGAGCGACTTTATGGTCAGGCGGTCGGCCTCGTCGACGATGACGAGGGGGCAGGCGATGCGGGCGGCGTCATGGGTGATTTCGTCCTGCGAGCCGCCCGCGACCGTCAGCCGGGCATAGCCCAGCTTAATGAGGTTGAGGCCCAACACCGCGTCGATCGTCTTGGGCGTGTTGCTGACCGACACGGTGTAGAAGACGGCGCGGCAGCGAGCGACCTTTTCGCCAAGGAGCGCGGCAATGGGACGGAGCGCGGCATATTCCCCCAGGTCGGGGAAGCTGGAAAACTCGCGCGCCGATCGCGTCTTTCCGACGCCCGGCCGGCCATGACACACGCCGATATAGCGGTAGTGCGCGCAGGCTTCGGCAAACTCGACGAACCGGGCATGTTCGCGGGTCGCCAGGAACGGCTGCTCGACCAGGAACTCAATCGTCAGCGGCGTAGAGCCGGAGCCCTCGGTAGGTGGTGGGCCGGGAAGCCGTATCCTCTTGGTCGCCATCGAAGGTCTCCGTGGGGGCAGGCACCTGCTTGTCGCGCTCCTTCGCGCCGCGCCGGGCGCGCTGGATCGCGCGCAACGACGGGTGCCCAGCGTGCTCGGAGCTGAGCGCACGGCAGACGAACCGGCCCTGGTGGTAGACGTGGATCTCGGTCAGGTCGCGGGGGTCATAGACCGCCTCGACCTGCTCGCCGACGAAGGCCGCGAGCGTGGGTTCGACATAGCGCCTGCCCATCAGACGGATGCCGTCGCGCAGCACTTTACGGGGCTTGGGCACGTGCACGAGCAGCATGTCGAGCTGTTCAAGGCTGTCGGGCATTGCGGGCAGGAACCCGCCCTTCTGCCAGCGCGTGATCGGCGGTTCGCCGGTGCTGCCATGCGGGCGACGATGATAGACGCCGCACACGAACGCCTCGAAGCGGGCGCGCAGCTCGTCGAGCGTTAGCACTGGCGCCGACAGCGGCTTGCCCGCGATCAGGTGGCCGGGCAGGTCGGGCAGGAACATGTCGTTGATGGTGCGGAACAGCCGCTCGATCTTGCCGCGCCCGCGAGGACGCCCCGGCAGCGAATGGATGAGGCGGATTTTGAGGGCGATGCACGCCTGCTCGATATGCTCGGAGATGAAATCCGAGCCGTTGTCGACGTAAAGCTGTTCGGGAATGCCGCTGACGATCCATTCGGGATTGGGCTTGCGCCAGATCGCCTGCCGCAAGGCGAGCGCCGTGTTGAGGGCACTGGGGGCATCGAGGCTGAGGAAGTAACCGGCGATGGCTCGGCTGTGATCGTCAACGATGACGGTCAGCCAAGGACGCACCGGGTTCCGGCATCATCGAGCACGAGAATGTCGAGAACGGTATGATCGGCCTGCCACATCTCGTTCGAGGTCGCGGCTTCGCGCCGATGCACTAGCTCGTGCTGGTCGCGGTAGACGGCCGGATCGGAGGCTGCGGCGATCTGGCTTGCCGGTATCGCCCTGACGACACGCGCGACGGCCGCATAGCTGGGGGTTCGGTGTCCATGCGCGATGGCGAGTTCCTGCACCTTTCGGTGAATGGCGGCGACCGGGGGTCGCGGGCGCTTGGTGGCGAGAGTGCGGGTCAGTTCGACCAGATGTTCCGGCAGGTGCAGCCTGCCCCGATCGTTGCGCGGCAGACGCGCGAGACCGGCAAGTCCTTCGGCACGGTAGCGCCCGAGCCAGCGCTGCAACGTCCGCTCGCTCAGCGTGCCGGTGCGGGCGAGGTCCGCGAGCGGGATGCCATCGGCGAGGTGCGGTTCAAGGACGCGGTAGCGCTCGATCGCCAGCGGCGGGACAAGCGCCGGATGCGTCACCGCCGACGGTCCGTGTCGCAGGTAAGGAAAACGGAGATTTGCCTGCCCATCGCCATGCGAGTCCGCTCGCGTTGCCAAACCGGCCTGTTCGACGTAAATCTACCCGGTAAAGAAAACTAGGGCAACATAGACCTGCCGATGACGACTTTCTTCCCAAACCGCGCCCGATCGGGGCGCCACCGGCCCTACGCATGAAAATCGGTTACGCCCGCGTATCGACCGCCGAGCAGAACCTGGACCTCCAGCGTGATGCGCTGAAGGCTGCCGGCTGCGAGAAGGTCATCACCGACAAGGCCTCCGGGGCGACTGCCGCTCGCCCTGGATTGGAAAAGGTGAAGGAGCTGCTTCGCGCCGGCGACACACTGGTGGTCTGGCGCCTCGACAGGCTCGGCCGCTCGCTCCGTGATCTGATCGGATGGATGACCTACCTCGACGAGGAAAAGGTCGGGCTGCTGAGCCTGCACGAGGCGATCGACACGACCACCACGTCGGGCAAGCTTACCTTCCACCTGTTCGGGGCATTGGCGGAGTTCGAGCGCAACCTGATCCGCGAGCGGACCCAGGCCGGTCTCACCGCAGCCCGCGCTCGCGGCAAGAAGGGTGGCCGGCCGGCCGCACTCGGCAAGGAAAAGCGCGACCTGCCCGTCAGGCTCTACCACGAGAACACGATGCCGATCGCCAAGATTTGCTCGATGCTCGGCATCTCCAAGCCAAAACTCTACGCCTATGTGCGATCGGCCGAGACCAAGCCGGTAGCCGCGTAGCGACGCTCGCCGACAAATAGCGCGATCAGAATGCCGCCACTTAGCGCGAGCGTTTACACCGTTCGCGGTCCCGATCGGCCCAGCGTCCCCCGGAACCGTTCGTTATCGGGAAGGCATCTAAGCGGTCTGCACCATCCTTCATCTAAAGTTCTCCAAGCGCTTCTGAGGATTTTCGGGCGCACCAAAAGCACTTGCTCCTCCAGTGGCTGGAGCATGTAACCGCAATTTGCTCTCCTGCGGACGGGGGGCTGGAGGTGGCTTTTTGACGGCCCGTGTTGAAGCAATCGGTATGTCTCGACGCTCATTAGTGGCGCGGCTGGTGGCCTGTGGAACCGGCTTGGTGCTCGGTTCTCCAACGCTCGCGCGACAGACTTCCCGGTCTGCGGGCTCGTGGAACTTCGGTGCGGCTCACCTCGAATGGGAGCCGCTGGAAGTCGGCACGGGTGATACCCTCCTTGTTTCGGCACAAGTGCGCGGAGTGCCGGTGCGGGCGGTGCTCGACAGTGGCAGCGGCGCGTCGATCATGAGCACGGCGCTCGCGGCGAAGCTCGGCTTGAACGATGGTGAGCGGCGCATGATTAGCGGGCTGAGCGCCAAGGCCCCGGTGCTGCTGGTCCGCGACATCGACGTACAGCTCGCCCGCGAAACCCGTCGCTTACCCTTTGCCGTCGTTGGTGATCTGAGTTCAGTGTCGGCGGCCTTCGGACGACCGATCGATATCCTCCTCGGTGCCGATATGTTCACGGGTAGCTGCATCGCGCTCGATTTCGCGAAAAGGCGTATGGCGGTCGTCAAGTCAGGCACGTTTCTCGCCGGTCCCGACTGGCGCGCTGTCGCGCTCGGGCGCGGTGCCAAGCAGGAGCTGTTCATTCGAGCTTCCGTCTCGGGTTTGCCTCCCGTGCCCTTGATGATCGATCTTGGCAGCTCGGCCGCGCTGATGCTCTCGTCGGCCTATGCCCGCGATCAAGGGCTGTTGAACGGGAAGCTCGTCTCGACCGCGGCGATCGGCGGCGTCGATGGTGTGCGTATCAACGATGCTTTCACGATCCAGAACATCAACATCGAAGGGCTTGGCGTCTCGAACGTCCCCACACTCGGGATGAGAGCTTGGCTCTCCACCAGCACGGTTGGCAATGTCGGCCTACCGCTGATCGCTCAATTCGACGTGGTGTTCGACGTGACCGCCGGATTCGTGTGGCTCCGGCCACTCGGTCCTCGTCGTCGCCTGCCGATGCTGAAGGACCGTAGCGGCCTTGGCCTCGCAGCCTCACCAACGGCGCTCACCGTTGTTCATGTGGCGGCGAACAGTCCCGCGGAAAAGGCTGGCTGGGCGGTCGGCGACCGGATCGTGGCGGTGAACGGCCATTCGATCGATGCGAACTATACGCGTGGGGAGCTCTGGCAAGTGCGCTCCCGGCCTGCTGGCACCCTCGTAAAGCTGACGATGGCCTCGGGTGATGTGCGCGAGCTCAGGCTGGCCGATTATTATTGATCGGCTTGAGGGTGGCCTTTGCCGATCGCCTTCATGATCCGACAATCGGCCATGCGCGCCTTGGTGCAGCTCTGGCTGAGCATTGCCAACTCATCCCGCAACACCGCGAGTTGCGCCAGTCTCTCCTCCACATCCTTGAGGTGCTGAGCAGCGATAGCTGAGGCGGCACCACAATCCTGGTCCGGGTTCTGCGCCAGCCCCATCAACGAACGGATCTCGTCGACGGAGAAGCCAAGCCGGCGACCGTTGCGGATGAAGTGCAAACGCTCAATGTCACTGGCATCGTAGGTTCTGCGACCCGACGCCGTGCGAGGGGCGGATCGGAGCAACCCGATCGACTCATAAAAGCGGATCGTCGTCACCTTCGTCGAGGTCTCGCTGGCGAGCTGCCCAATCATCACCGGCTTCATCATGCCATCCTTGCTTATGCGAACGTGTCGCACATTTCGCTTGCTTCTACAGCGACTGGAGGTGGTAAGGAAGGCCGCATGAATGCTTCTACCGAAAGCTGCGGGTGCCACGGGGAGCCCGCGCGCGCGCAAACCGATCCGGCCTATCGCCGTGCGCTGCTGACCGTCGTGGTGCTCAACCTCGGCTTCGGAGTCGCCGAGCTGTTCGGCGGGTTCATCGCCGATAGCCAAGCGCTGAAAGCGGATTCCCTCGATTTTCTCGGGGACGGGTCGATCAGCCTTATCGGTCTTCTCGCGCTTGCCTGGTCCGCACGGGCGAGGGCAAAGGTCGCGCTGACGCAGGGGTTGTTTCTCGGTGCGCTTGGCGTGGGCGTAATCGGTTTCGCGATTTGGCGCGCCCTGAACGCAACCGCGCCCGATGCCGAACTGATGGGCACAATCGGCGTTGTCGCGCTCGCGATCAATGTCGTGTCCGCCTTGGTGCTTGCGCGTTTCCGGGAAGGGGACGCCAATGTTCGCGCGATCTGGCTGTTCAGCCGCAACGACGCGCTCGCCAACGTGGCGGTGATCGCCGCGGCCGGTCTGGTGGCGTGGACAGGAAGCGCCTGGCCGGACCTCGCCGTCGCCGGCCTCATCGCCCTCCTGTTCCTCCACTCCGCTTATGAAATCGTCACTGGCGCTCGGCGCGAATTGGGAGAGCGGTAGTGCGTCTGCTCGCGTTGATCCGGGCAATGCTCTCGTTGCGGCTGCTCTCCGCGCTCGCGGCGCTGCTGATCCCTGCTGCGGCAATCGCCGAACCCGGCGACGTGCAAACCGCATGGCGGCTGCTCGACTATATGGCCGTCGATTATGGCGGCGCGGTCGCCAACGGTCGGATCAAGAGCACGTCGGAATATGCCGAGATGACGGAGTTCGCCGCGTCGGTCTCGACACGGTTTCAGGGCCTGCCGGCGAAGCCGGAGCGTCAAGCCCTCATCCAGCGGGCTGCCAACCTCCAGGCGGTGATCGCGGAAAAGGGACCGACTGAACAGGTGGCAACATTGGCGCACGGGCTCGCGGCCGATCTGTTGCGCGCCTACCCGGTGCCGCTCGCGCCCGATAAGGCTCCGAACCTCGTCTCCAGCGATGCCCTGTTCCGACAATCCTGCGCGTCCTGCCACGGGATGACGGGCAACGGCCGTGGCCCTGACGCCGCCAAGCTCGCTACGCCCCCGATTGCTTTCACCGATGCCGAGCGCGCGCGCCAGCGCAGCGTGTTCGCGCTCTATCAGGTGGTGACGCAAGGCATCGACGGGACCGCGATGCAGAGCTTCGCCGATCTGCCCAACGATCAGCGCTGGGCGTTAGCATTCCGAGCCGGGAGCTTCGCCTTCACGGATGCGCAGGCGCGCGAAGGCGAGCGGCTTTGGAAATCCGACCCGACCCTTCGCCGGCGCATTCCGGACCTGAAAACCCTGGTCGCGCTCACCCCGGCCGCGCTCGGCGCGGCGATCGGCGACGCCAAGGCTGACCCAGTGCTCGCGTTCCTGCGTCGTCATCCCGAACAGGTGATACAACAGGCTCCCGGCTCGCTCGCGGTCGCCCGCGCCAAACTCGCCGAAAGCGTGGCGGCTGCGCGGCGCGGCGATGCGCGCATGGCGAAAGAGCTGGCGCTGTCGGCCTATCTCGATGGGTTCGAGCCGATCGAGCCAACACTCACCGCGCGCGACGCGACGCTGATGGGTCGAATCGAGGGCGCGATGGGGGAGTTCCGCGCCTCGATCGACCGGGGCGCGTCGCCCGATGATCTCGCGGAGAAGGTCGCAGTACTGGGCGGCCTTTTCGACGATGCGGAAGCGGCGCTCGCGCCTGATGCCGCCACCGAAGCGTCCACGTTCCTGGGCGCGTTCACGATCCTGCTGCGTGAAGGGCTCGAAGCCCTGCTCATCGTTGTCGCCATGATCGCGTTCCTGCGTAAAGCCGAGCGCGGCGAGGCGCTGCGGTACGTGCATGGCGGCTGGGTCAGCGCGATCATCGCGGGCGGGATCACCTGGGCGGTCGCCACCTATGCGATCGGGATCAGCGGTGCGAGCCGGGAGCTGACGGAAGGGTTTGGCTCGCTGTTCGCCGCGGTCGTGCTGCTCTCGGTCGGGATTTGGATGCACGGCAAGGCGCAGGCCGATCAGTGGCAGCGCTATATTCGCGAGAAGATGTCGCGGGCGCTCTCGGGCGGGTCGGGCTGGTTCCTGTTCGGGCTGGCGTTCGTCGTAGTTTATCGCGAGGTCTTCGAGACGATCCTGTTCTATGCCGCGCTTTCGGCGCAAGGTGACAACGGGATGCTTCTCGCGGGGGCCGGGTCGGCGATTGGACTGCTCAGCCTGATCGCTTGGGCCATGCTTCGCTACAGTCGCAAGCTGCCGATCGCGCAGTTCTTCCGCTATAGCTCCTGGCTCATGGCGGTCCTGACCGTCGTGCTGGCGGGTAAAGGCGTCGCCGCGCTCCAGGAAGCCGGCCTTATCAACATCGCACCGCTCGCGGACGTGCCACGGCTGTCGATGCTCGGCGTGTTTCCCACTTGGCAATCGGTGCTGGCGCAACTCCTGATGGCGGTCGCCATTGCGGTCGGGTTCGCCTGGAACGGGCGCGACCGATCCCGCTCGGGTTCCGGCTCAGTGACCCTTGGTTCGAATTAGTGCAATGACATGAAAACCCTTCCGTGATAGAGGCAAGCTAGTGCGAGCCTTTTTGCCTTTCCTGACATGCCTGATGCTGGTCCTGACCAGCTTCTCCGGCATGGCCCATGCCGCCGATCTGGCGGGGGGAAGCATCGCGGGCGTTGAGTTCACGGTCCATACCGCCGGTGACATCGATCAGGTGCCATCGGACTCGGACAAGAATGTCCCGCATCATCACAATTATTGTCACGGACACGACGTCGGCGCGCCTGCGCGCACGACGATGGAATATACCCCCGTCCTCACAGTGCCCAAGCCGACAATCTCCGCCTCTGCGTCGCTCGACGGCCGCACCGGCATGGTCCATTTGAGGCCCCCCCAAGCCTGACGTCCGATTTGGGCGTGCGTTGGCGCGCCCCTGTCGATCATCGTCAGGAGTCCTATTTTCATGAATCGTATCCTCGCGGCCATGCTGGCCGCAGCGTCTTGCGCCACGATGGCGCAGGCGCAGGTCGGACCGTCCGCGCCTGTTGCGCAGGATGCGCCGGTCTACACGCTTGACCAAGCGGTCAGTGCAGCGGGCGGTTCGGCCCCTGCTGCGGAAGCGGCGTCAGCTGGAATCGACGCGGCCCGTGCAGGTCGCACAGTCGCCGGCTTGCGGCCCAATCCGGTGGTTCAAGGCCAAGTCGAGAATGTCATCGGCTCCGGGCCGTATCGGGGGGTCCGCAGCGCGGAAACCACGGTCGGCTTTGCGATCCCGATCGAGCTAGGCGGCAAGCGCGGCGCCCGCGTCGCGGTCGCCAATGCGCAATTGTCCCGGGCCGAGATCCAGGCCGCGATCATCGCGGCGGATGTCCGGCTTCAGGTAACGCAGCTCTATGTCGAAGCGGTCGCGGCCGATCGCCGGGTAATGACAGCCCGCGATCAGGCCCGGATCGCCAGCGATGCGCTGCGGGCCGCGAGCGTTCGCGTGCAGGCAGGGCGGGCATCGCCACTCGAGCAACAGCGCGCGGATGTCGCGCGTATCAATGCCGACGCCAATGTGGAGCGGCAGCTTCGCTTGGCCGAGGCGGCCCGCGCCAATCTGGCGCGTCGGATCGGACGGCCGATCGACGGCCTGCTCGATGACACGCTGCTCGATCGCCTTCCCGGTGTGAACGTCTATGGGCCGTTGGCACCGGTCAACACGACCGGCACACTCGCGCTGGCGGCAGCCAACGCGGATTTCTCCATTGCCGAAGCCGGCGTGCGGCTCGCGCGCGCCAATCGCGTGCCTGACCTGAACGTCGGGCCGTCGATCCGCCGCCTGGAAGCGACCAACGACATGGCGGCGGTGTTCAGCGTGTCGATCCCGATCCCGGTGTTCAACAATGGTCGCGCCGCGATTGCGCAGGCG
This sequence comes from Sphingobium sp. GW456-12-10-14-TSB1, assembly GCF_059424385.1. Classification (NCBI taxonomy): domain Bacteria; kingdom Pseudomonadati; phylum Pseudomonadota; class Alphaproteobacteria; order Sphingomonadales; family Sphingobiaceae; genus Sphingobium; species Sphingobium sp. GW456-12-10-14-TSB1. The sequence continues at coordinate 15,689 of NZ_JBWKZI010000003.1, forward strand.
ACCGCGCAGCGGACCCAGGCGGATGCGCAGCGCCGCGTGACCGCGCTCGACATCGAACAGGCGATCACGGACGCGCAGGCGCAGGCGGCCAATGCCGCAACGACGGCTCGTGCGGCGTCGGGGCCGGCGCTGGCGGCTGCACAGGAGGCCGCCCGCATCGCGCGGATCGGCTATCGCGAGGGCAAGTTCGGCCAGCTCGAATTGCTCGATGCTGAACGCACGCTCGCCGAAACGCGGGTCGCCGCGATCGACGCGCTTGCCAATTACCAGAATGCCCGCGCGCAAGTGGAGCGACTGACCGCTCGTGCGCCCAATGGGGGGAATCAGTGATGAAGAGCTTTTATCTCGCGGGCGCGGCGTCGCTCGCCCTGCTCTTGGCTGCCTGCGGCGGCAAGGATGGCGGAAACGAGGCAACTGCCGAAGGCGCAGCTGCCAATGAGACGGCAGCGGGCACGGAAAAGGGCGGTGCTGAAGGCGGTCATGCCGGTGAAGGCGTCGTCACATTGGGTGCCGACCAGATCGCCACAGCGGGCGTCCAGGTCGGACGGCCGATCATCGGCGGGGCCGGGACGATCGAGCTGCCCGCGATCATCGAGGGCGACCCACAGGGAACGCAGGTCGTCTCGGCCGCAATTGCGGGACGCGTGGTCGCGCTCACCCGTAACCTCGGCCAATCGGTCGGACGCGGCCAGACCATTGCGGTCATCGAAAGCCGCGAGGCGGCGCAGATCAAGGGCGAGGTCGAGGCGGCGCGGGCGCGGCTTCAGCTCGCTAATTCGAACCTCGCGCGCGAACAGCGGCTGTTCGCGCAGAGAGTCTCCCCTGAACAGGATCTGATCGCCGCCCGCACAGCGGCGACGGAGGCGCGGATCGCCCTGACGCAGGCGCAGAGCATGGTTTCGGCGGCGGGTGTCGGCGGCGGCGGGCTCAACCGGCTCGGCATTGCCGCGCCGATCTCGGGCCAGATCATTGCGCGCCCCGTGACGCTGGGACAAACGGTCGCGGCGGATGCCGAACTCTATCGCATCGCCAACCTGAGCCAGGTGTCGATCGCGCTTAATCTCAAGCCCGAGGATGCGGGCCGGGTGCGTCCCGGCAATACGGTGCTGGTGAAGGCGGCAGGCCGTCAGGCGACCGCCCGCGTGACCTTCGTGTCGCCGGCGCTTGATCCGCAGACGCGGCTCGTGCCTGCGCTCGCCACCCTCGACAATCGCGGTGGCGAATGGCGGGTCGGCGAGCCTGTGACGGCAGCCGTGCAGCTCACGGGCAGCGGCGGGAGCGGGGCGGTCCGCGTGCCGACGACGGCGGTCCAGAGTTTCGAGGGCAAGTCGGTCGTGTTCGTGCGCACGCCCACCGGCTTCAAGGCGACCCCGGTCCAGCTCGGCGATGCGTCGGGCGACACGGTGATCGTCCGGTCGGGCCTGACCGGCAACGAACAGATCGCCACCACCGGAAGTTTCACGCTCAAGGCCGAGATCGGCAAGGGCGAAGCGAGCCACGAGGATTAAGCCATGATCGCCCGTATCGTAACCTGGGCGGTCGAGAAGCGCTGGCTAGTCCTGCTCCTCACCGTCATCGTCGCCGCCATCGGCGCCTTTTCCCTCTACCGGCTACCGATCGACGCGGTGCCGGACATCACCAACAATCAGGTCCAGATCAACGTCCGCGCGCCTGCCCTCTCGCCCGAGCTGGTCGAGAAGCAGGTGTCGTTTCCAATCGAAACCGCGCTCGCCGGCACCCCCGGCCTGGAATATACGCGCTCGTTGAGCCGCAACGGCTTCGCGCAGATCACGGCGGTCTTTTCGGACGCGACGGACATCTATTTCGCCCGCCAGCAGGTGGGCGAGCGTCTGCGGGGCGTGCAAGAGAATCTGCCCGACGGCGTGAACCCTGAAATGGGTCCGATCGCGACAGGCCTGGGCGAGGTGTACATGTACACCGTTCGTCTCGATCATCGCGAGGACGACAAGCACAAGCCCGGTGAACCGGGCCAACAGCCCGATGGCAGCTACATCACGCCAGAGGGCGAGCGACTGACGACCGAAGAGGACAAGGCGACCTACCTGCGCACCGCGCAGGACTGGATCGTGACGCCGCTTCTGAAGACCACACCGGGCCTCGCCGGTGTCGACTCGATTGGCGGTTACGCCAAGCAGTTCCTCGTCGTGCCCGACGTGCAGAAGCTGGCCTCGCTCGGCATCACGCTGACGGACCTGGGAAATGCGCTGGAGCGCAATAACACCAGCGTCGGCGGTGGCTTCGTCAATCGCAATGGCGAAGGTCTGGCTGTTCGCTCGGATGCGCTCGTTCGCAATGCCAGCGAGTTGGCCAGGACCGTGATCGCGACACGTAACGGCGTGCCGATCACGGTCGAACAAGTTGCGACTGTGAAGACGGGTCAGGCGATCCGCATGGGTTCGGCATCGGAGAACGGTACCGAAGTCGTCGTCGGCACGGCGATCATGCGGATCGGCGAGAACAGCCGCATCGTGTCGACCGCGGTCGCTGAGAAACTGAAGACGATCAACGCTTCGCTGCCTCCTGACGTCGTAATTCAGCCGGTGCTGAACCGCACCGAGCTGGTCAATTCGACGATCAAGACGGTCGCGAAAAACCTGTCCGAAGGCGCGGTGCTGGTCATCGTCGTGCTCTTCCTGCTGCTCGGCAACTTCCGTGCGGCCCTGATCGCGGCGTTGGTCATCCCGATCACCATGATGCTGACAGGCTTTGGTATGCTGCGCGCTGGGGTCTCGGCCAATCTGATGAGCCTTGGGGCTTTGGACTTCGGTCTGATCGTCGACGGCGCCGTCATCATTGTCGAAAACGCGCTGCGCCGGCTTGCCGAGCAACAGCATCATGAAGGCCGATTGCTCAGCGTCAAGGAACGGCTCGCGACCGTGGCAGCCGCTGCGCGTGAGATGATCCGTCCCTCTGTGTACGGGCAGGCAATCATCATCCTCGTCTACGTACCGCTGCTCACGCTGACCGGCGTGGAGGGTAAAACGTTCGGACCGATGGCGCTGACCGTCATCATCGCGCTCGCCTTCGCCTTCATCCTCTCTCTCACCTTCGTGCCGGCGATGATTGCGATCTGGCTGTCGAAGAAGGTCGAGGAGAAGGACGGCCGCATCATCACGTGGCTGAAGAAGCGCTACGAACCCGGTCTCGACCGGGCCATGAAGCGCCCGACGCTGACGATCGGTGCGGGTGTGGGAAGCCTTGTGGTGGCGGCGCTTGCTTTCACTACGCTCGGCTCGGTGTTCCTGCCGCAGCTCGACGAAGGCGATTTGCTGATCCAGTCGCTCCGCATTCCGGCAACGTCGGTCCAGCAGAGCCAGGCGATGCAGGTGCCGATCGAGCGGATGATGTCGAAGCAGCCGGAGGTGCAATTCGTCTATTCCAAGACGGGCACCGCCGAGCTGGCGGCCGACCCGATGCCGCCGAACGCGACCGACATGTTCGTCATCCTGAAGCCGCGCAAGGATTGGCCGGATCCTGAGCTTCCCAAGGAGGAGCTGGTCAGCCGGATCGAGGGTAATCTCGCGAAGATTCCGGGAAATGCCTACGAGATCACCCAGCCCATCCAGATGCGCTTCAACGAGCTGATCGCCGGCGTGCGCGGCGACATCGCGGTGAAGGTGTTCGGGGACGACTTCAACCAGATGAACCGGACGGCCGAGCAAATCGCGGCGGTGCTGCGCAGAACGCAAGGCGCAGCGGACGTGAAGGTGGAGCAGACGACCGGTCTTCCCATGCTCGACATTCGCGTCAACCGCGACGCGATGGCGCGGTTGGGCGTTACGGCTCAGGATGTGCAGGACACCGTGACTGCGACGATCGGCGGGCGAACATCGGGCCAGATCTTCGAGGGCGACCGTCGCTTCCCCGTGGTGATCCGCCTGTCGGAGGCGCAGCGTGCCGACATCGGCCTGCTCCAACAGGTGCAGGTGCCGGTGGCAGGCGGCGGCTATGTACCGCTGTCCAGCGTCGCCGAGATCAAGGTGGTCGATGGTCCGAACCAGATCAGCCGCGAGAACGGCAAGCGGCGCGTGGTGGTGCAAGCCAACGTGCGTGGCCGCGACGTCGGATCCGTCGTGGCGGATGCGCAGGCGGCGATCGGCAGCCAACTCCGGCTGCCTGCCGGCACCTATCTCGAATGGGGCGGCCAGTTCGAGAACCTCCAATCGGCAAGCGAACGGCTGAAGCTGGTCATTCCGGCTTGCTTCATCTTGATCCTGCTGCTCCTCTACGGGGCGTTGGGATCGGTCCGCGACGCCGCGATCGTGTTCACCGGCGTGCCTTTCGCGCTGGTGGGCGGCGTCCTGTTGCTGTTCCTGCGGGGCATGGACTTCTCGATCTCGGCGGCAGTGGGCTTCATCGCCCTCTCGGGCATCGCGGTCCTCAACGGCCTCGTCATGGTCAGCTCGATCCAAGATCTGATCCGATCAGGGATGAGCCGCGAGGAAGCCGCGCATGTTGGCGCGATGCAGCGTCTGCGACCCGTCATCATGACCGCGCTAGTCGCCAGCCTCGGCTTCGTGCCGATGGCGCTGGGCGAAGGCGCCGGCGCAGAGGTTCAAAAGCCTTTGGCGACGGTCGTCATCGGCGGTCTGATCTCGGCGACGCTTCTTACGCTGTTCGTGCTGCCGACACTCTATGCCCGGTTCGGGCAGAAAGTGATCGAGAAACCCGAGCACTACAATGAGGAGCATGAAGGGGACGACCACGGTCAGACCTTCGTGAACAACTTGGCCTGATGGATGGGCGGGGCGATCCGCGATCGCCCCGCCCATCTCTGGGAGATGGGGATATGCCTCGCACCATAACCAGCTCGATGCTTCACGGCGGGCCACTGCGCATCTGGTCGGCACTCACCGATCCGGATCATCGCCGGGCGTGGAGTCCGCTCGTATTTCTCGATGATCCGTCCCGGCTCGGCGACACAGAATGCACCTTTGCGATCCAGGGCATCACCCGGCCAATTCGGACGCCAGCACGGATTGATCGATTCGATAAACCGCACGCCTTCGCTTGGTCCTGCGGCATCCCCTATCTGTTCACGCTCGAAGAGCGGTACGAGCTGGCGGGGGACGATGGCGGCACCAGGCTAACGCATAGCTGCACGCTGCGCGGGGCGCTCTCCCTGCCGTTCGCGGCGATGATGTTGCGCCGCCTGCGATCCCTGATGGTCGAATCTGACGATCGCCTCGCAACCTATCTCCGCTGGCGGGTAGGTCAGCCTGCCCGGGCTATCAATCGTCAGCGCGTCCCCTTCCGCTACAGGAGGAAGGCGCGATGATGATGCACTGTAAGCGGGTGCTGCCCGCCGTCATCCTCGTTGTCGGGCTCGCGGCGTGCTCGGAAAGAAAGCCGCCAGCCCCGCCAACGGAGCAGCAGATCCATTCGTCCGACAGCGCCGTGACGACCGGGGAAATGGGGCGGCATAGATATCGCTGTTCCGACGGGGAACCGCTGTTCGTCGATTACAAGGACAACGGCCTGCAGATCGATTTGCGGCGCTCCAACGGGGGACCGCCGATGATGCTGACCGCGCCAGCGCAGGGCCTGCAATATGTCGGCGAAACAGCCACCGCGACCTTCAAGGGGTCGCAGCTCACCATCGTGGAAGGCGATGGCCGTACCCGGATCTGCGAGCAGGAAGGCACGCGATGAACTGCCCTGCCTTCGAACGCCACAGGGCGCTTCGTCGGAAGAGACCGATGTCTGACACGTCGATTTCAAATGTGACAACCTTGTGCGGCCTGAATCGGGCCGGTCTGGCGATCGCGCGCCTCGGCGTCGTTCTCGTCTCCGGGGCGGTTATAGGGGCGTGTAATCCAGCGCCGACCCAGCCTACCGAGCCGGCGCATGAAAAGCATCTGACGTCGAAACTAATCGCGCAGCGCATCATGTACTGCGACGACGGCACACGCGCCGATGTCGACTTCATCGATGAAGGCTTGAAAATGGCCGTCACCTGGCTGCCGAAGGGCAGGACCGAGATCCTGCGCGCGCAGCGAACCGGTGACGAGTTTCGCGGCGACCATTCGCGGGCTGTCGTGGCGGGCGGATCGATCGCGTTCACGCGACGCGGGAAGATCCGCGTCTGCCACCGAACCCCGGAGGAGTCCTAGGAAATGCAGGCACTGCTCTATACGCTTGCGCCTGTGCTGGCGGTCGTGCTCGGCGCGATTGTCGCGAGCCGCACCAAGTTGAAACCTGGCCTCGTGGCGGGCCTACAGCATCTCGCTGCCGGCGTCGTGTTCGCGGCGGCAGCGACCGAAATCCTGCCGCAGGTCAAGCATGAGGCATCGCCCAGCGCGACGTTGATCGGCGGGGCGGCGGGCGTCGCGACCATGCTGGGGCTCAAGGCTCTTGAGGCCCGCTTCAAGGGGCCGATGGCGCTACTCGCCGCGATCGGCATCGACATTCTGGTGGACGGCCTGGTGCTCGGCCTCGCTTTCGTGGCGGGCGAGAAGGCAGGTCTCCTGCTGACGATCGCGCTCACTCTGGAAGTGTTATTTCTGGGACTGACGCTGACCGACGAGCTGGCGGAAACCTATCGCTCGCGCTTGCGCATCATCGTGATCGTCTCGGCATTGGCCCTGCTGCTGCCGATCGGCGCGCTCGCTGCCGTGCCGGTCGCCGCGCTGTCGCCGGTGATGATCGCCGGCTTCCTCAGCTTCGGGCTGATGGCGCTGCTCTACCTCGTCACGGAGGAGTTGCTGGTCGAGGCGCACGAGAAACCCGACACCCCGCTCATCAGCTCGATGTTTTTCGTCGGCTTCCTGGCCCTGCTGACACTTGAGGAGATGATGGGATGATCCCGGGCAACGACAACAATGGCGGGCAGGAGCGCCGCACACTGTGGATCGTCCTGCTGCTGAACGCGGCGATCGCTGCGGGCTTCTTCGTTTCCGGCTTCTTCGCGGACTCGAGCGCGCTGATCGCCAACGGCGTCGACAACCTGTCCGATACGGCTGTGTATGCGCTGAGCCTTGTGGCGCTCACCCGGGGCCAGACATGGAAGACACGCGCCGCGGTCGCTTCGGGCGTCATGCTGCTGATCTTCGCGGGCGGCATCTTGATCGATGTCGGACGGCGCTACGTGCAGGGCAGCGAGCCCATCGGACCTACCATGATGGTCATGTCCGCGATCGCCGGCGTCGTGAATTACCTCTGCCTGCGGCTGCTCCAGCGCCTCAAGGATCCGGACGTCAATCTCCGGGCCGCAACCACCTTCAGCTTCAACGACTTCATTTCCAACGGCGGCATCCTGATCGCCGGCGTGCTGGTGCTGTGGTTGGGTACCAATTGGCCGGACCTGCTGGTCGGCTTCGCCACCGCCATCATCGCCATCAAGGGCGGTGTCGAAATCCTGCGCGACGCGCGCGCCGAAACCAAGAAAAGCGAAAGGAGGTCGTCATGAACGACAAGCTCGAACTCGACATTCCAGTGTTGTTGCCGGACCTTCCTGACGCGGCCGATGCCTGCCTGGACCGTCTCGTATCAACCCTGTCAAAGCGCGAAGGTGTCGAGCGGGCGCATGTGATCTGTCTCGACGGCAACACGCCAGCGGCGCTGTGCATCCATTTCGATGCCGCCAAGCTGCCGCTGCCACGGTTGCGCGAAATGGTGCGCGCCGCAGGTGCCGAAATCACCGAGCGCTACGGCCATGCGATCTGGCAGGTGACGGGGATCAACCACGAACGTCGGGCGCGCACGGTCAGCGATGCGCTGTGCGCCTTGCCCGGCGTGGTCCAGGCAAGCGCCAGCACCAGCGGGTCTGTCCGGGTCGAATATGATCGCCGCGAAACCACCGAAGAGGAGGTGCGCGCTGCGCTTCGCAAGCTGAAGGTGAGGGTGGGCAAGCGGGTCGCTGCCGATGAACATGCCGGCCACGACCACGGCCCCGGGGGCCACGGCGCGGGCGAAGAGAAGCACGGCCCCGGCGATGGCCACGACCATAGCCACGCCGAATTTCTCGGCCCCAATACCGAGCTGATCTTCGCGCTCGCCTGTGGCGCGCTGCTGGGGATCGGCTACGCGATCGAGAGGCTGGTCGCTGGCGCGCCCGAATGGCTGCCGACCGCCTGCTATATCGCAGCCTATTTCTTCGGCGGATTCTTCACGCTGCGCGAGGCGATCGACAACCTCCGGATGAAGAAGTTCGAGATCGACACGCTGATGTTGGTCGCTGCGGCCGGCGCCGCTGCGCTGGGCGCATGGGCCGAAGGTGCGCTGCTGCTGTTCCTGTTCAGCCTCGGCCATGCGCTTGAGCATTATGCAATGGGCCGCGCCAAGAAGGCGATCGAGGCGCTGGCGAAGCTCGCGCCCGAAACCGCGACCGTGCGACGCGGCGGGCAGACCAGCGAAATCCCGGTCGAGCAGATGGTCGTCGGGGACATTGCCATCGTCCGCCCGAACGAGCGCCTGCCTGCCGACGGCTTCGTCATCAAGGGCACCAGCGCGATCAACCAGGCCCCGGTCACGGGTGAAAGCATCCCGGTCGACAAGGTGCCGGTCGCAGATGCCGCAGCGGCACGCGCCAAGCCCGATGCAGTCGACGCGGAAAGCCGGGTTTTTGCTGGTACGATCAACGGCGGCGGCGCGATCGAGATCGAGGTGACACGCCGTTCCAATGAAAGCGCGCTTGCCAAGGTCGTGAAGATGGTGAGCGAAGCGGAGACGCAGAAGTCGCCGACGCAGCGCTTCACCGACCGGTTCGAACGGATCTTCGTGCCCGCCGTCCTGGTCCTGTCAGTGCTCCTGCTGTTCGCATGGGTGGTCGTCGACGAGCCGTTCCGCGACAGCTTCTATCGCGCGATGGCGGTGCTGGTGGCGGCAAGCCCGTGCGCGCTCGCGATCGCAACGCCGAGCGCGGTCCTGTCGGGCGTTGCCCGTGCAGCGCGGGGCGGCGTGCTCGTGAAGGGCGGTGCACCGCTCGAAAACCTCGGGTCGCTCAAAGCGATCGCTTTCGACAAGACGGGCACGCTGACCGAAGGTCGTCCGCGCATCACTGATGTCGTGCCCGTCGATGGCGCCGATGAAGGCGAGTTGCTGGCGCTGGCTGTCGCCGTCGAAGCGTTGAGCGACCATCCCCTGGCCCAAGCGATCGTCAAGGACGGCCGCGAACGTCTGAACGATCGTGCCGTGCCGACTGCCGGCGACCTCAAGAGCCTGACCGGTCGGGGCGTCACCGCGAGCGTGGATGGCGAGACGGTGTGGATCGGCAAGGCCGAGATGTTCGGAAGTGAGGGCATTCCGGCGCTGGGGCAGGGCGCGCAGGACGCAATCGCGAAGCTGCGCGAGAACGGCCGCACGACAATGGTGGTCCGCAAGGGGGACCGCGACCTGGGCGCGATCGGCCTGATGGACACGCCTCGCGAAGCTGCCAAGACCGCGTTGCGTCGGCTGCACGAGATGGGCGTGTCGCGGATGATAATGATCTCCGGCGATCACCAGAAAGTCGCCGAAGCGATCGCCGACGAAGTCGGGATCGACGAAGCGTGGGGCGACCTCATGCCCGAAGACAAGGTTGCCGCGATCAAGAAGCTCGCCGGCGAAGACAAGGTCGCGATGGTGGGCGACGGCGTGAACGATGCGCCGGCGATGGCAAGCGCCACGGTCGGCATCGCGATGGGCGCGGCGGGGTCGGACGTTGCGCTGGAGACAGCCGACGTGGCGCTGATGGCCGACGATCTGGCGCACCTGCCATTCGCAGTCGGTCTTAGCCGCCATACCCGTGGAATCATCCGGCAGAACGTCTTCGTCAGCCTGGGTGTCGTCGCCTTCCTGGTGCCTGCTACCATCCTCGGCCTCGGCATTGGGCCAGCGGTGGCGGTTCATGAGGGATCGACGCTGCTCGTCGTCATCAATGCGCTCAGGCTGCTCGCCTACCGCGATCCGGCAGGGAAGGCGGCATGAAGTGGCTGATCGCCTTCGACCTCGACGGCACGCTTGCCGAGAGCAAGCGGCCGTTATCGGAGGATATGGCCGCAATCCTCGCCCGATTGCTCGCCATCACGGATGTGGCGGTGATCTCGGGCGGGGACTGGCCGCAGTTCGAAAAGCAGATCGCCTCGCGCCTTCCTGCCGGCGTCGCGCTCGACCGTCTCTGGTTGATGCCGACCACAGGCACGAAACTCTATCGGTTCATCAATGGCGCTTGGCGCGCGGTCTATGCCGAACTGTTCGACGACGCGGAGAAGGCGAAGATCCGCACGGCCTTCGATCAGGCGCTGACCGATGCCGGTCTCGCCGACGAACGTATCTGGGGCGAACGGATCGAGGACCGGGGCAGCCAGATCACCTTTTCGGGCCTGGGGCAGGCAGCGCCGCTGAAGGAAAAGGAAGCGTGGGATCCTGACCGAAAGAAGAGGACCGCGTTGCAGGCCACGTTGCGCGCGAAGCTGCCGGAGCTCTCGATCAATCTCGGTGGCACGACATCGATCGACGTGACCAGAGCAGGGATCGACAAGGGCTATGGCCTGAAGCGCCTGAGTGCCGAGAGCGGTGTCCCGCTCGACGGGATGCTGTTCATTGGGGATGCGATATTCCCCGGTGGGAATGACTATCCCGCTGCTGAAATCGGCCTCGACACAGTGAGGGTGCGCGACGTCGCGGAAACCACCGCCGTCGTGACCGCCATCATCGCGTGTCTGCACCGATAGGATCAAGATACATGGTCGGCTCCATCGCGGAATGCCGCATTGTCAAAGCTCTGGCTTCTGTCGCTTAGGGCAGCGCTTCCTAAAACGAAAAGAAGGCAATGTGCGCGTCTCCGCGAACAAAGCCTCCAGCGATCAATCTAAGAGATTCCGCCGCGCTTCTCAATCGTAGGGGGCGTTTGCGGGAGGGGGCGGAATCCTACGCTAAGGATTTGGGCCAGCGATATTCCCCGGTTAGATTGATGTGTTCCTATCCCAACGGCGAGACGTGGGCGAGTAGATCAGGCGCGATATGGGTACCGCTGGCGGCCCGGGTATTGACGACCTCGCCGAGCTTCATGGTGTTCCAGAATATGATGATGGCGGCGAGCAGGTTCATTCCGGCGATGCGATAGTGCTGGCCTTCGCCGGATCGATCCCGGATTTCACCTCGGCGGTGGAAGCTGATGGCGCGCTTTAGGGCGTGGTGGGCCTCACCCTTGTTGAGGCCGATCTGAGCCTGGCGCTGGAGGCCGGCATCAAGAATCCAGTCGATCATGAACAGGGTTCGCTCGATGCGGCCCACCTCTCGCAATGCGAGGGCCAGCTCATTCTGGCGCGGGTAAGAGGCGAGCTTGCGAAGAATCTGGCTGGGGGCGACGATCCCCGCTGCGATCGTCGCCATGATGCGCAGGATGTCGGGCCAGTTGCGCTCGATGAGCGGTTCATTGATCTTACCTCCGACCAGCGCTCGCACATTGGCCGGCGTCGCGTTGGGCGTGAAGGCATAGAGTCTTTTCTGAGGGAGATCGCGGATACGGGGGGCGAACCTGTAGCCGAGCAAGGCGTCACCTCAAGGTTTGTTCGCCAGACAACGATTTCTCGGACATAAGCGGAACATGGGCTACGCTACACGCTTCAACCGCGCCATTGGCTCGTTGAGTGGGTGGAATTCACCTGCTGGAAGTCGCCTGGCCTGCTCCCAGAGGTAATCGCCGGTCAGACTGATGTGCGCCCAGCCCATCGGAGAAAGGTGCGCAAGCAGTGCCGCATCGAACGTCGTGCCGACAGCGTTGAGGTGCTGGGCGGCCCGGTCGAGATAGACCGTGTTCCAGTAGGAAATCGCCGCAATCAGCAGGTTCAGCCCAGATGCGCGAAATTCCTGATTTTCCAGCGAGCGATCGGTGAACCGACCCTGCCGGTTGGTATAGATGGCGGCGGCAAGCGTGTGCCTCGCCTCGCCTTTGTTGAGACCGGCCTGACAGGCACGTCGCAGTTCCGGTTGTTCAAGCCAATCGAGCGTGAACAAAGTGCGCTCGATACGGCCCAGTTCAGCCAATGCAAAATCCAGCCTGTTCTGGCGTTTGTAGGCGGCAAGTTTTCGCAAGATTACTGACGGCGCCACCGTGCCATCCTTGATTGAGGCGACAATCCTGACGATGTCATCCCAATCGGCCTCGATCGCTGCCGTTTTGATGGTGCGGCCCATCAGATTTTCGATGCCCTTGTATGTCGATGGCGCAGCGATCGAACCCAGCTTGCGGTCGCCAATATCGCGCAGCCGTGGCGCGAAGCGGAACCCGAGTAGGTGGCAGAGTGCGAAAACATGATCGGTGGCGCCGCCGGTATCGGTATAGTGCTCATGCAACGGAAGGTTGCCGGCGCCCAGGACAAGCCCGTCGAGCACGTAAGGCGCTTCACCTGCCGTCGCGGACATGATCCGTGATCCGAATGATGCGAAGTGATCGGAAAGGTGAGAATAGATTTTCACGCCAGGTTCGGCGCCATATTTGGCATTGACGTCCGCCGCCCCTGAACGGCTCCGCCCCGACCGGAAGAACTGGCCATCGGACGACGAACTGGTGCCAGCGCCCCAATGCCGCGCGAAGGGTAATTCGTGATGGGCTGAGATGATCATGGCCAGCGCGGCCTGATAGTTCTCGGGTGAAAGATACCAGTTGTGGGTCCATGCGAGTTGGGCATAGCTGACGCCTTCGCTGGCATTGGCCATCCGCTCCAGCCCGAGGTTGGTGCCATCAGCCAGAATTGCGGCGAGTACCGTGCTGGGGTTGTCGTGCTCCTTGCCTGAGCGCAGGTCACGGAATGCGTTCAAAAAACCAGTGCGTTCGGCGACTTCAAGCAGCAGCTCGGTGATGCGCACGCGGGGAAGCAGGGTATCGAGCTTGCGATCGAGGGCTTCAGCTTCCGGTGGGGTGACAGGCGGCATTTGCTGAAGCTTGAGCCGGTCTCGTTCGAGCGACACTCCCTCAAGCTTGTTTGTTTTCAACTGCTTGGCAAATCGGCGCAGCCGCCAGTCAAGATTTCGTGCCCGGTCAGCGAGGTAGGATGCAGCATTTGAATCGAACGGAAGCACATCCGCCACTTTGGCGGCGTCGCGCCGACCCAGCAAATAGGCATCGAAGCGCTGATAGTTGCGGGTTCCCTCGATCCATACATCACCGGCGCGCAAACGATCACGCAAGGTTGCCATGATCGCAATTTCATAACGTCGGCGGTCGATACGGCCGCTTTCGGTGATGAGACGCTTCCACTGCCGATTGGGGAATGGCAGTGGAACGCCATCGGGAAGGTCGCGCGACTTTCGTGTGTTCGCATCGCGAATGACATCGATGGCTTTGATCAGTGCCGTCCCTGTTCCAGACGCCTTGAAGGTGAAGGCGTCCAGAAATGCCGGGCTGAAACGCCGTAGCGTGGCGTAACGCTCGGTTGCCGTTACCAGTGCGTCCTCGCCGGCAAGATCAGCAAGGGCATCTACTTGGGCCTTTGCCGCAACAAGCCGGTGCCAGCCCACCGCTTCGTCAATCAATTCGAGCGGATCGCCGCCATTCTGGACAGCCTCATCAAGTGCTGTAATCGTGGCGCCAAACAGCCGCATGAGTTGCCCCACCGACTGAATACTATCTTGGTAGCGACGCTCGCGCCCACGCCGCGCGCGCGTGAACATGCCGCCGATAAGTCGGTCAAACATTTGGATCGCGGCATCGGCAAGTCTGGCCTCAAGGTCGATCACTGCGGCCGTCAACGTCGCCCGCCTGCGATTGACGCTGTAATCCGAAAGCAGGAATGCCGGTGCCACGCCGCCCTCGCGGACAAATTGGGCAAAGCGGAATTCCGGAATGGCGCCCCCAACTACCGGGTGGATACCTATGCCGCGAACATAGCGCAGGCGCTCAAGCAAGCCATTGATATTGGCCGCAGTCGGGGCTTCTTCGAAATTACGCAACCACGCCAGCGGTGTCATGCCGAAATCCGGGTTGTTGATTACGAGTTCGTCTAGCCGTGTCAGTTCAGCAGAGCTGAGGCCTTCGACGATTGCGGCTGCGGCAGCTTTGCGTGCGCGTGCCCGGCCAGCAAGACCGGCGCGTTCCAGTGTGTCGCCTGACGGAAGAATGAACCGCTCACCCTTCAGGCCAACCATGAGGGCGCGAACAATCGGTTCACCTCTGTCTGTATACTCGGCGGCTTGCGCGGCAAGATTCAGGGCAAGTGCCAGGTCGCCGCGTCGAAACGGGCGTATGCCAAGATAACGCGCCACGAGATCGGCATGATCGGTACGGGTTTGCGCGCGCTGACCATATGCAGAGAAGGAGGAAGGATCGACGAATAACTGTGCCGCGAGGTACTGAAGAATGACGTCGGGAAGCCCGATCTCGGGTTGCAGACCAAAGCCGGGATGTCGCATCAAAGCGATTTGTGCAGCCAGACCGAGGCGATTTGCTGGACCATAGCGGCGCCCAACCAATTCAACATCTTCCGCAGAAAGGGTATAATGCCCAATGATCGCGGTTTCTTGGACAGGAGGATCGAACAGGCGCCGGCGCTCGTCTCCGGTCAGAAGTCGGCGTCGTGCCATTTTGCTCTCCCGCTGAGGCGAATAACAAAATTGACACCAAAGCGGCTTGCACTGGAGGGAGGCCATTCGTTGCCGGTTGATCCCCGAGCAATCACCCGGCGCAGCAAGACAGTTTGGCGACATCCTTATCAAACGTTTGGGCCGCCAGTTTGAGGCCTTCCACAGTGGTCAGGTAAGGAAATATCGTTGCACCCAATTCCAGGGTGGTCATGCCGTGTTTGATCGCCAGCACCAGTGTCTGGATCGAATCCGCGCCTTCGGGTGCCATGATCTGGCCGCCCAGCAAACGGTCGTTCGCCTTGTCGGCAATCAGTTTGATGAGACCCCGCGTATCGCGTGCTGCCAGTGCCCTTGGCACAGCATCGAGCGGGAGCAGCGAAACCTTGATGTCCAGGCCTTGCGCCCGTGCTGTCGTTTCAGTGAGGCCGGCGCTGGCGACTTGCGGGTCGGTGAAGACGACGGATGGCATGGAGGAATTGTCGTAGCGGTATTGGTTGCCCGTCACCGCGTTGCGCGCGGCCAGTTTTGCGCCATAGGCGGCCATGTAGACGAACTGGTCCCGTCCCGTTACATCGCCCGCCGCGTAAATGCCTGGAACCGACGTTTCGAGGTGGTCATCGACGACGATTCCACCATTACGGGCAAGCACTATGCCGCGCTCCTCCAGCCCAAGCCCGTCGCTATTGGGTCGGCGTCCGGTGGCGATGAGCACCTGTTCCGCCGCGACGGTGTCACAATGCCCCTCGCAGGTCAATTCGACCCCGCTCTGTGTTTGGGCGATACGCTGATAGCCGACACCTGCGCAAACCCGCACGCCCTCGGCTTCCAAATAGTTTTTCAGCGCGGCACTCACTTCCGGGTCCATTTCGGGGAGCAGGCGGCTTCGGCAGCAGATGGTGACATCAACGCCCAGACGCGAAAACATCTGTCCCAGTTCTACCCCGATCACCCCGCCACCGATCACCAGCAGCGATTTGGGCAAGCGATCCAGCGCCAGCGCCGATGTGCTGGTTAGGTAGGGCACGCTGTCCATCCCCGGAATCGGCGGCACGGCGGCGTGCGCACCCATCACCAATATGACCTTGCCGACCTTCATGGGCGCATCGCCGACAATCAGCGCACCATCGGCAAAGCGTGCCTTGCCCTCGATATAGCTCACACCGTCATAGGCGGGCAGCAGATCGACATATTTTTTTTGGCGCAGCGTCGTGACAAGATCGTCCTTCGACGCCGCCAATACGGACCAGTCATCCATCTGGACAGCGCCCCCAAGGCCGGGAAAGCGCGCGGCGGCAAGCCCACCATGCACCGCTTCGGCGGCGCGGATCAGCGTCTTGGAAGGAACGCAGCCAACATTGACACAGGTGCCGCCAATCGTGCCGTGACCGACGAGCGCCACTTTCGCGCCCAGATCGGCAGCGGCGATCGCGGCGGAGAACCCGGCAGAACCCGCGCCGATGACGGCCACGTCAAATCCTTCCTGCCCGGGGCGGTTGCAACAGTCGTTCATTGCTTATCGCTTTCTTGAGGCGCTGGCGGCGCCCCGCTCAGTTTTGAATAGCGCGCGCCGGATAACCCGCGTTGGTTGATGCAGCGGCAATCGCAGCAGCATTGGTGCGGCGCGGGTTATAGGTTGCGCGCGCGGTCTTGGCTGCGAAATCGACCGTGACCGCCGTTACCCCGGCGACGCCTTCCATCGCCTTCTTCACGGTGATCGGGCAGGTGGCGCAGGTCATGTTCTCTATGGCAAAGGTGGTTTGCTTCTGAGCGGTTGCGGTAGCCGCGGGGCGATCTTGCGCCGTGCCACTAACTGCATAGGCGACCCCGCCGCCAGCCATAGCCAGCACGGCCATAGCGATACATACTGTCTTTTTCATGGGTATTTCCTTTCAATAGAACCAGGGTGCCCACCAGTCGATGGTGAGCGCCAGGATGGCGACGGCAAGGCCCAGCCACAGCACCGCCTTGGTGGTCCAAGCCGATTGTGGACGAGCGCAGTAGGAACCGTCTTCACAGGGCGGTTTCGGCTTGAAATAGACATGCCAGAAGCCGTAGCCGAGCAGCGCGAGCGTTACGCCTGCGACATAGGGCTTGTAAGGTTCGAGCGCCGTCAGGTTGGCGATCCACGCGCCGGAAATTCCGAGCATAACCAACAGTAGCGGGACGACGCAGCAAGCCGAGGCGAGCCCCGCGCCGATCAATGCGCCCGCCGCAACCCAGTTTGCCTGCTTCGGCTCGTGGTTTTCGGTGAGGGCTGGCTGTCCCGCTTCCGGCGTTGAGACCATGGCTTGAATCCCTTGTTCCAACTGAGTGATTCGCAGTGTAGGCTCTGTAGCCACTACAGACTCAAGAGGTATTTTCATGGAGCAACAGGTCGGCATCTTGCGTGCCCAGCTTGCCCGGAAAACAGGCTGCAATCTCGAAACCATCCGCTATTACGAGAAGGTGGGATTGCTGCCGGGGCCGCCTCGCAGTTCCAACGGCTACCGCGTCTATTCGCCGGAACTGGTGCAAAGGTTGCAGTTCATCCTGCGCGCGCGCGACCTTGGCTATGCAATGGATGAGATACGGTCATTGTTGTCGCTCACCGATACCGGTGCACAAACCTGCGCGGAGGTTATGGCGAGAACCGAACTCCACCTTGAAGATGTCCGCCGCCGCATTGCAGATTTGCAGAAGATAGAGGTGACGCTGGCGACCACGTTAGCCAGATGCACTGGAGATGACGTTGCCGAATGTCCCATCCTGGAAGCACTCCAGTTTTTACCCCATCAAGGCAATTGACGCCATCTTTGAGGGATTTGATTTTGTGATGTCAGCTTGGAGTATAGCCTAACCGGACGTCAGGGCGCTACCGCGGTTTCTGTCAGATTAGGGTACTAAACGGAATTTGTTGACGAATGTCGTTGCGTATCATAGATTTCAACCTGACATTTTGATGGAGAGAGTGCGCAGTGAAGGGGCAACGGATCGGCTATGTCCGGGTCAGCACGTTCGATCAGAATGTGGATCGCCAATTGGAAGGTCAGTCGCTCGATCGGACCTTCACCGACAAGGCATCGGGCAAGGACGTCAACCGCCCCCAGCTTGAGGCTCTGCTCACTTTCGCCCGCGAAGGCGATACCGTCGTCGTCCACAGCATGGATCGGTTGGCCCGCAATCTGGATGACCTGCGCAAGCTGGTCCAGGGCCTCACCAAGCGAGGTATCCGGATCGAGTTTGAGAAGGAAAGCCTGTCCTTCTCGGGGGAGGACTCCCCGATGGCCAATCTGATGCTCTCGGTCATGGGTGCGTTTGCTGAGTTCGAGCGCGCCCTGATCCGCGAACGGCAACGCGAAGGCATTGCGATCGCTCGGCAGCGCGGCGCCTATCGGGGGCGGAAACGGTCGCTCTCGGATGAGATGATTGCCGATCTGCACCGCCGCGTTGCCGCCGGTGAACGCAAGGCGACCATCGCGCGCGACATGGGCATCAGCCGCGAAACCCTCTACCAGTACCTTCGCGCCGCTGCCTGACACCAATGTTCACATTATGTCCGGAAAATCGTTGTTCAGCGTACAAAGCTTGAGGTGACGCCAGCAAGGCGCAGGCGGCGAACACATGATCGGTGAAGCCGCCCGTGTCGGCAAAATGCTGGCGAACGCGGCGGCCCGCGTCATTCATGAGCAGCCCGTCCAGGATATAGGGAGCCTCGCTGACCGTTGCCGGGATCACCTGGGTTGCGAACGGCGCATATTGATCGGACACATGGCTGTATCCCTTGAGGCCCGGGACGTTGCCATATTTCGCGTTGATCAGATTCATCGCCTCGCCCTGCTCGTTAGCAAGGAAGAACTGCCCGTCGCTGGATGCCGATTGCCCTTGTCCCCAGAAGGCGGCCATGGGCAGGGCGGCGTGGGCCTCCACGATCATGGCGAGCGCCCGATCATAGGCGCTGCCTTCGACATGCCAGCGCGCGATCCGCAGCAATTCCCAGAAGCTGTGCGTGTTGGTCGCCGCCGCCATCTTGCGCAAACCGAGATTGACGCCTTCCGCCAGCAACACGTTCATCAGGCCGATCCGGTCGCTGCAGGGCGCGCCGGTGCGCAGATGCGTGAACGCCTCGGAAAATCCGGTTCGCTCATCGACTTCCAGCAACAGATCGGTGATCCTCGCGGGCGGGAGCTGTTGATAGAGATCGAGCACGAGATCCTCGGCCCTTCGGGCGTGTCGGCCCTCAGCTTGTCGATGTGCAGCTTGCCGTTCTCGATGATGCCGCCTGGGATCGTGCCGGTTCGCGCCGCGCGGCCAAACTCCTTCAGCCGTGTATCCAGTCGAGCCCTGCGCTCGGCCAGCCATTCGCCGGGTCGCAGCGGCTCGGCGAGCCGCGCGGTCTGCTCTATCGCCTGTGGCGGGACCAGAAGCTGCTTGAGGTCGCCATAGCGGCGCGATCCCGCCAACCATATGTCACCGGACCGGAAGGCGTCGCGGATGTGGAACAGCACCGCGATTTCCCAAAGCCGGTGGTCGCCGCTGGGCTCAGCGCGAAGATGACGATGCCATTTCGAGTTGGGACGTAGAAAATCCACCGGCGGATCGACCTTGATCCCGTTACGCAGCATCGCAACGGCCGCCAGAAGAGGCGTGGCGATCGGCGCCGCCTGCATGTCGAGCAGGCGCAGCATCCTGGGCGCGTAGAGGCGGAAACGGTGATAGCCGTCCAGCACACGGCTGAGCGGGTCGGCCGCGAGCACGTTGGTCAGCGCGGAGGCCGTGGCGACAAGGGTTCTGAACCGTTCCCAGCCAGGCCCGGTGGCGATTATCCCGTCCAGGGCCGTGCCATCGTCCTGCGCTCCAAGCAAAGCACCACCGATTTCGGCAAAGGACTTCAGCGTGTCCCGAACGGCCGCCTTTTCGTCGGCGATCCTGGTGTTGCAAAGGCGTTCGGAGGCCCGATAGAGACGGCCTACGATGCGATCGTGGGTCTCCACGATGACATCGGCCAGCGATGACCGCCATTCCAGGGTGCAGACAGCGAGGATCGCAAGCCGCCTGTCTTCGGGCAGATCACGCATGCCGTCGGCGTAATAGCGCTCGCCCTGCCGGCGAAGCCGGGTCACACGATGCGCCGGCACGCCGTCCAGCAAATCCGCCGGAAGATCGAACCTTTGAAGATATTCCAGTCGATCCATCAGCCGGTTAGCGGCTGCTGAATTTGCGCCAACCTCGAACTGTCGCAGCCATACGAAGCGCGTGACGCGACCATCCACCGTATCCTCCAACAGGTGAGCCAAATTCTCGCTCAGGGTTGGCGTGATGCGATGGGCGATAAGATCCTCGATCCGGCGCTCGGCCTCAACCAGCGCATCGGCGCAAAGGCGCTCGATCGTCGAGGAGCCGGGAAGGATCGTGCGGGTGCGGCGACACTCCGCAACGAAGCGACGGGCAAGATCCTCATTCGATGTCGCCGCCTCGGCTTCCCGAGCGATCCATTCGCGCAAATCCCGTGCGCCCCGCCCCGAAAAGGAGCGATAGCCGTAGATTCGGCGAAGGTCCGCCAGATGCTCGTGCCGGGTCTCCTCGCGCGCGGCATAGAGGAGTAGATCGTCGCTGGTCAGGCCGAGCTGGGCCGCGATGAAATCCGATACCTGCGCCGGGATCAACTCGCCAGGAGCGAGCACCCGGCCCGGGTAGCGCAGGACGCACAGTTGCAGCGCGAAGCCAAAACGATTGTGGGCGCGCCGGCGCTGGCGGATATGCCCGAGATCCTCATCGCTGAGGGTATAGTGCCGCAGCAGCTCACCTTGATCGACCGGCAAGTGAAGCAGCGCCTCGCGCTGTCGATCGGTCAGGGTCACGCGACGCGGCATACATGCTCCTTATTCTTTCCGAGCTACGGTTTGAGATAGCTTGATTGAGATGCTGGTTAAGATACACAATAGCCCAATCTTATGTGCTCATGTTCGTCACCGCCTCAAACCTTCGTTTGTGATCCATGCTGATCGGCTACGCCCGCGTGTCCAAAGCCGACGGCTCGCAGTCGCTCGACCTGCAGCACGATGCCCTTCGCGCTGCCGGTGTCGAGCCAGGCAATATCTATGATGATCGTGCATCCGGTAGCCGTGATGATCGCCCCGGTCTTGCCGCCTGCCTGAAATCGTTGCGCGACGGCGATGTCCTCATCGTTTGGAAGCTCGACCGGCTCGGCCGAACGCTCACCCACCTGGTCAGCACGGTGCAGAATCTGTCGGATCGCGGTATCGGTCTGCGGGTGCTCACCGGCAAGGGCGCGCAGATCGACACCACGACGCCATCGGGCCGGATGGTGTTCGGCATTTTTGCCACACTGGCGGAGTTTGAGCGGGATATGATCCGCGAGCGCACCATGGCTGGCCTGGCCGCTGCCCGCGCGCGGGGACGCAAGGGTGGCCGCAAGTTCGCCCTCTCCAAGGCCCAGGTGCGGCTCGCTCAGGCTGCTATGGCCCAACGCGACACGTCCGTTTCCGACCTCTGCAAGGAACTCGGGATCGAGCGCGTCACTCTCTACCGCTATGTCGGTCCCAACGGGGAACTCCGGGATTACGGTCAGCGCGTGCTTGCTGCCAAAACGCGATGATGATGACGGGAGCCCCGATCAAACTTACCCAAGCGGACGCCGCAGACGTTGCAGACCTGTACAACCGTTGCAGCGACTATTTCCTGTTGCAGGACGGGGCCGCGCCCACGCTGGACGATGCTCGCGAGCTTTTCTCCGATGTGCCGCCCGAAAAGAGCGCCCACAATCAAGCTGTCCTGGGATGGAAGGGGCCTGGCGGCCTATATGCAATCGCGGCCATCCTCCGCGATTATCCGCGTGATGGCACATGGTATCTCGGCTTCATGATCGTAGATGCCGCACAGCGTGGTCGTGGCGTCGGACGCTCAATTTACTCGACGGTCGAAAGCTGGGCCGCTGCGAGAGGTGCCACAGAGATTCGGTTGGCCGTGCTGGAAGCGAATGAAGCGGCAGAGCGATTTTGGCGTTCTCTCGGCTTCATTGAGTATCGGCGCGTTGGGCCAGACACCTTCAAAATGCGTAGCCATCGCCGGATAGAACTGAGCCGTCGCCTTTCTGGCGCGACCGTAGAAGGCAGCAACAAGTAAGATCTCGCGCCGGCTATCTGGGCGAGCTTGGCGTAGGATTCCGCCCCCTCCCGCAAACGCCCCCTTTCAGGGAAGGGGGCTTGAGATCGCCTTGATGGCCTTCAATCCCGTTCCAAAACGAGCGATCGCGTCCCTGTTTCTCTCCAGCTCGCCATAGGGCAGATAGGCGAAGTCGAGATCGGCAATACGGCTGAAAGCCGGGCGACGGAGTTGCGCGCGAACGTCCTGCTCGCGCGCATTCGGTGCGACCAGGAATAGCCCGGCGGCAGCGTGCAGATCGCTCCCCGACAGCGCCAGATCGAGCATGCGCACGATCCCCGAGTAGATCGAGGTCGAATGTTCAACCTCGAACGCGGCGGCGACGCCGTCGCCACCCTTCGCCAGCCACAACACGTCGATGAGGCGGATCGAGTCCGCTCCGGGAGAGGTCGCAATGGCGTCTGGAAGGCGCTCGAGGCATCCCTGTCCAAGCGGGCAGCCAGCGTGAAGTCGACCGCGGTCATTGGCGGCGATCCACACATCGTAACCGAGGGCATGGCCGAGGTCGCGCAGCCAGGCCTGGATTTCGGCGTGCGTGCGATCGGTTTCGCCCTGCGCGGCGGCTGTCTTGTCGAGCCGGCTTGCCTCCGCTCTGGCATGTTCCAATCTGCCGAGCCAGTCGTCGGCCGCCGTTGCGTCATCCTCCAGCGGTGGCGCGGGATAGCGGCCCGAGCCAATGTCGAACAACAGTCCGCCGATCGCGCCGAGATCGTTGGAGAGCAACTCGCGGTAACGGTCGTTGAGGTCGAGGATGCCGGCGCGCATGGCGAGAAAATGATCCCATGACCCGAGCTTCACCTTGGCGCCGGTGACGGCATTGTAGCCCTTGACGATCGCGGTATTGAAGGGCGGCACCAGCGTCGGGTGAAGGAAATAGAGCAGGTTGGCCGCCGCCGGCCCCAGCCCCTTGATCTTGAGCGCGTCTATGCTGCGGATGTGGCTGATGATCTCCTCGGCGGTATCGCAGCACGAGCAATTGTCGAGCAGGCGACCGAACGCCCGCTGATTGTCCGGGCTTTCGTAAATGTCGGGAATGCGCAGCTTGGGCTTCCACAGCCAGGCATGGTCGGCGCCCTTGAAGATCTGCCGCTGTTCGGCGATCGAGTGGACAACCGTTTCCAGTGACGAGCCGCGATAGGCGACGCCGAACCGCCCACTTTCGATTTCCACGACCACCTGCTGCAGCCCCCGACGGATGGAGCGGAAGTTTTTCAGGCGTTCGTCCCAAAGAAACCAGGAGCGATAGGTGGCGCCCGGATCGTCTCGCCAACGACGGACAAGCTCGCTCAAGAGATCATGATGTGTCGTGGGTAACAAGGTCATACTGGCTCGGTCATCCTGAACTGGCTCCTTGCCGCTCAGGCTATCGCGGGCAAGGGCGGCTTGCACGTTCAATGTGCGATCCGCGAAGCTTGCTCAAACTGCCTGTGATCGCGCAGGGAAACGCGGCTGGCGTTGGGCGTTGCCGATCGCATCCGTAGACCGGGCGCACGGCCAGGCAGACGGCCGGCAGGGGCGTCGCCGCCCCGGAGCGGCGACGCAACCAGCTTCTTTTGGTCGAACTTAGCGGATCATTGCTTTGTGATCGCGGTGACCTCGCCATCGCTGCCCTTGAGCGAGAGGTCGAAATCGACCTTGTCGCCGACCTTGACCGCATCGGTGATCGCGGGCGCCGCCTTGAACGCCATCGTCATCGCCGGCCACTTGGCTTCGGGGATCGGGCCGTGGTTGAGCGTGATCGTGCCCGCCGTCTTGTCGATCGCGGTGACGGTGCCATGGCCCTTGGCCTTGATTGCGGCGTTCGCGTCAGGCGCCATCGACATGTTGCCCATGTCGCCGCTCATGGTCGCGGCAGGCGCCGCCTGGTTGGTTTCGGTTGTAACCGGGGTCTCGCCCTTCTTGCCGCACGCGGCGGTCAGGACGGCAAGGCCGAGGGCGAGGGTCAGTCGTGCATGTCTCATAATCGTCTCCTTCATGATGAAGCGGGTTGATGGATGGGGTCGGTCTTCGGCCGGCGCAGCAGCAGATAGGCGGCGGGCAGGACGAACATCGACAGCAGCGGCGCGCTCAGCATGCCGCCGATCATCGGCGCCGCGATCCGGCTCATCACCTCCGAGCCCGCGCCCGATCCCAGCAGGATCGGCAGCAGGCCGGCGAGGATCACCGCGACCGTCATCGCCTTGGGCCGGACGCGCAGCAGCGCGCCTTCGCGCACCGCGGCCTTCACCTCGGCGGCGTCCGGATTAGCCGTGCGCTCGGCCAGCGCATTCTTGAGATAGATCAGCATCACCACCCCGAACTCGGCGGAGACGCCGGCGAGCGCGATGAACCCGACCCCGGTGGCAACCGACTGGTTGAACCCCAGCAGATAGAGCGTCCAGATGCCGCCGGTCAGCGCGAACGGCAGCGTGCCCATGATCAGCGCAGCCTCGTCGAAGCGGCCGAAGATGAGGTAGAGCAGCACGAAGATGATCAGCAGCGTCGCGGGCACGACCAGCTTCAAGCGGTCGACCGCGCGCTCGAGATATTCGAACTGGCCCGAATAGGCGATGCTGACCCCCGGCGAGAGCCGAACCTGTCTCGCCACCGCGCGTTGCAGATCGCCAACCACCGAGGCGAGATCGCGCCCGCGCACATCGACATAGACCCAGGTCGAGGGCCGGGCATTCTCGGTCTTGAGCATCGGCGGCCCTTCGGCGATCGTGACATTGGCGACCGTGCCGAGGGTGATCTGCTGGCCCGCGGGCGTCAGGATCGGTAGCCCCCGCAGCCCGTCGAGGCTGTCGCGCAATTCGCGCGGATAGCGCACGCTGATCGGATAGCGGGCGAGGCCCTCGACCGTCTCGCCGATCGTCTCGCCGCCGATCGCGCCCGAGACGATGGCCTGCACGTCGGCGATGTTGAGTCCGAACCGCGCAGCGGCGGCGCGGTCGATGTCGACATCGACATAGCGTCCGCCGGTCAGCCGCTCGGCGAGCGCCGAGCTGACGCCCGGCACGGTCCTGGCCACGGTCTCGACATCATGGGCGATGCGGTCGAGCTCGGCGAGATCACTGCCCGACACCTTGACCCCGATCGGGCTCTTGATGCCCGTCGCGAGCATGTCGATGCGGTTGCGGATCGGCGGCACCCAGATATTGGCGAGCCCCGGAAGCCTCACCCGGCGATCGAGCTCGTCGATCAGCTTCTCGGGCGTCATGCCTGGTCGCCACTGGTCGCGGGGCTTGAACTGGATCGTCGTCTCGAACATCTCGAGCGGGGCGGGGTCGGTCGCGGTCTCGGCACGCCCCGCCTTGCCGAACACGCTTTCGACCTCGGGCACCGTCCTGATCAGCCGGTCGGTCTGCTGGAGCAGTTCGCTCGCCTTGGCGGCCGAGAGACCGGGCAGGGCCGAGGGCATGTAGAGCAGGTCGCCCTCGTCGAGGTTGGGCATGAATTCGCCGCCGAGCCGGCTGAGCGGCCAGGCCGTGGTCGCGAACACCAAAGCCGCGATCAGCAGCACGGTCTTGGGCCGCTTCATCGTCCAGTCGATCGCAGGCCGGTAGAGATCGGTCAGCCAGCGATTGACCGGATTGGCCTGCTCAGGCGGGATCCGCCCCCGGATCAGCCAGCCCATCAGGATCGGCACCAATGTCACCGACAGGATCGCGGCGGCGGCCATCGCATAGGTCTTGGTGAAGGCGAGCGGCGCGAACAGCCGGCCCTCCTGCGCCTCCAGTGTAAACACCGGGATGAACGACAGCGTGATGATCAGCAGGCTGAAGAACAGCGCCGGCCCGACCTCGGCCGCCGCCTCGGTGACGAGGATCCAGCGCGTCTCGCCGTCGAGATGCGTGCCCGGATGGTCCTGCTCCCAGCGCTCGATCTTCTTGTGGGCGTTCTCGATCATGACCACGGCCGCATCGACCATGGCACCGATCGCGATGGCGATGCCGCCGAGCGACATGATGTTGGCGTTGACGCCCTGGTAGCGCATCACGACGAAGGCGGCGAGCACGCCCAAGGGAAGGGTGAGGATCGCGACGAGCGCCGAGCGGACATGCCAGAGGAAGAGCGCACAGACCAGGGCCACGACGACGAACTCCTCGACCAGCTTGTGGGTGAGGTTCTCGACAGCACGGTCGATCAGCTGCGAGCGGTCATAGACCGTCACCACCTCGACGCCCGGCGGCAGGCTCCTCTTGAGGTCCGCGAGCTTGTCCTTGACCGCCGCGATCGTCTCCCGCGCATTCTTGCCCGAGCGCAGGATCACGACCCCGCCTGCGACCTCGCCTTCACCGTTCAGCTCGGCGATGCCGCGCCGCATCTCGGGGCCGATCTGGATCGTGGCGACGTCGCCGAGGCGGATCGGCACGCCGCCGGCCGCCGTCTTCAGCGGGATCGCGCGGAAATCGTCGAGCGTCTTCAGATAGCCTGAGGCGCGCACCATATATTCGGCTTCGGCCAGCTCGAGCACCGACCCGCCCGCTTCTTGATTGGCCTGCCGGATCGCCTCGACCGCCTGGGCGTGGGTCACCCCGTAGGCCGCGAGCTTCACCGGATCGAGCAGTATCTGATACTGCTTGACCATGCCGCCGATGCTGGCGACCTCGGCGACGCCGGTCACGGTCTTGAGCTCATAGCGCAGGAACCAGTCCTGCAGACCGCGCAGCTGCGACAGGTCATGCCGGCCGGTGCGGTCGACCAGCGCATATTCATAGACCCAGCCAACCCCGGTCGCGTCGGGCCCGAGCGCGCTGCGCGCGCTCGCCGGCAGGCGCCCCTGCACCTGGTTCAGATATTCGAGCACGCGGCTGCGCGCCCAATAGAGATCGGTGCCGTCCTCGAAGATCACATAGACGAAGCTGTCGCCGAAGAAGGAATAGCCGCGCACCGTCTTGGCGCCTGGCACCGACAGCATGGTGGTGGTGAGCGGATAGGTGACCTGGTTTTCGACGATCTGCGGCGCCTGACCCGGGTAGCTGGTACGAATGACGACCTGCACGTCGGACAGATCGGGGAGGGCGTCGATCGGGGTGGATCGTACCGCCCAGAGGCCCGCGCCGACCAGCGCCAGCATGCCGATCAGAACGAAGAAGCGGTTCTTGACCGACCAGCGGATGAGATGGGCGATCATCGGCCCGCCACCTTCGCCATACGCCGCAGCGTCGGTCCCGCCGGGGGCCGGTCGAACCCGAACCGAACCCGGTCGCCCGCCTTGAAGCCGCGCGCGATGCCCGGATCGGCGAGCGCGAAGGTCATCGTCATCGCGGGCCAGTCGAGCGCGGGGACCGGTTCGTGGCTGAGCGTCACCGCATTGGCCGTGAGCCGCTCGATCTTGCCCGTCGTCTCGTACAGCGTGGCTTTCGACCTCGGCGCGGCGATGGTCGCCGATGCCGCACCGCCGCCGATCGGCCGCGCCTCGATTCCCGACAGGCTCGCCTCGGAGTCGATCAGGAACTGCCCCGAGGCGACGACTTTCTCGCCGGGCGACAGGCCGGCAAGGATCTCGGTTTCACCGCCCGCCTCGCGGCCGATGCGGACCTCGGCGGGATGATAGCGCCCGTCGCCTGCGGCGAGCATGACGAGCGTGCGCTTGCCCGTGCGGATCACCGCCTCGCTCGGCACCAGCAGCGCCGGCTTGGCATCGCCGCCAAGCACGACGCTGGCGAACATGCCCGGCCGTAACCGCCCGTCCCGGTTGGGCAGCTCGATCCGCACGGTGAGCGTGCGGCTGTCGGCCTGCGTCGTCGGCAGGATCGCGATCACCCGGCCGGCGAAGCGCTCGCCGGGGAAGCTCGCCAGCGTGGCGCTGGCATTCTGGCCGACCCGGACATCGCCCGCGCGCGCTTCGGGCACCGCGGCATTGAGCCAGACGGTGCCGAGCCCGCTTACCTGGGCGAGCGTCTGGCCCATGGCGAGCGTCACGCCGGCACGGGCGTCGAGCGTCTGGATCGTGCCCGAGATCGGCGTCGTGATGGTCACCACGCCGTTCGGCCGACCGCTCCGCTCGACGCTGGCGATGAGGCCGTCGGACATGCCCATCAGCCGCAGCCGCTGGCGCGCGGCCGCGGTGAGATCGGGCTTGCCGAGCCGCCTGACGCTCAGATATTCGGTCTGCGCGCCGCCCCATTCGGGCAGGAGCAGGTCCGCGATCGGCGCGCCGGCGCGGACCACGTCCCCGGGCGCTCGCGCATAGACGCGGCTCACGAACCCGCCCGAACGCGCCTGGATGACGGCGACGTCGCGCTGGTTGAAGTCGATCGTGCCGGTGACCTCGAGGGCCGAGGCAAGGCTGCCCATCTTCGCCGCGACGACCCGCAATCCCAGGCTCTGCCGCGCGGCGGGATCGACGGCGACCGTGGGGGCCGCGCCGGCGCTTCCTCCGTCCGCGTATCGCGGCACGAGCTGCATATCCATGAAGGGCGACTTGCCGGGCTTGTCGAACTTCTGGTTGGGGAACATCGGATCGTACCAGTAAAGGACTTTGCCTGCCCCGGCGGGCGTGGTCGCCTCCGATTGCGGTGCCTGGCGATGGCCAGCCCAATAGCCTGTGCCGCCGGCCAGCAGCGCGACAGCCAGGATCGATGCGCCCCAGCGCAGCGCGGATTTATCGAGCGTCATGGCCGCTCCTCCCCATAGGTGATAGTGATGCGGACCGCGTCGCGCGCGACGTCGGCTTCGCGGTTGAGCGCCTCGACCTCGGCCTCCGCGAGCCCGAGCGTCGTGAGCAGCGCGGCGCCAAGGTCGAGCTTGCCGGCGCCATAGCTGTCGCGGTCGAGCTCGGCGCGGTGCCTGGCGAGTGGCACCAGCGTCTCGCGGGCATTGCGCAACCGGGAGAGATGCATGGCATGGTCTGCGAGATCGGCGTCGAGCTGCGCCACCAGCTCGCGGCGGATCGCCTCGCGGTCGAACCGACCCCCTTGCGCAAGGCTCTCGCTTGCAGCGATCCTGGGGTTCTGGCGCTTGCCGGCGAACAGCGGCAGGTCGATCGACACGCCGACCGAGGCCATGTCGCCGTACATGGGATCGCGCCGGCCATAGGTGACGCCGACCTTCCAGTCGGGGCGCTTGTCGGCGCGCGCGAGACGCACGTCCGCTTCGGCGACTGCGATCCGCGCGTCCTGCGCGCGCAGGGCGGGAAGCGCATCGATCCCGGCCCGCAGCCGGATCGGATCGACATCGAGCATCGGCGGGTCGCCCGTCGCCTGCGGGTCGGGGTCGCCGGTATAGCGCGCGAGCCGGGCCCGCGCCTGCGCCACCACCGCAGCCATCTCGGCGCGGCGATCGGCGATGGCGGCGCGGAGCTGGTCGGGCTCGAGCGCCTGGCTCGGGCGCGCGCTGCCCGACGCCAGGCGTGCGGTCACGGTCTTCTGCAGGTCGTCGAGGCTGGCATCGAGCAGGTCGAGCTGCCGGAGCCGGCGTTCTCCATAATAGAGATCGACCCAGGCGAGGGCGGTCTCGAGCCGCACGTTGCGGCCTTCGACCAGCTCGCCCGCCTCGGCGATACCGATATCGGCCGCGGCGCGCGCGGCGCGTGCATGGCGCTTGGCGAGATTGGGGAAGGTCTGGCTGAACCCGATCGTCGCCATGGTGAAATCGTCGCGCGTGAAGCTGCCGGCATTGGGGCCGCTCACCGGGAAGTTCTGCAGGCCCAGGTCGAGCGTCGGATCGGGCAGGCGATCGGCCGCGACCGCCGAAGAGCGGGCGCCGGCTGTCGCCGCCGCGCGCGCCTTGAGGCTTGGCGCGTTGGCGGCAGCGAGCCTCACTGCCTGCTCGTAGGTGAGCGGGCCGGCCGACACCGGCACGGCCCAGGCGCTCGCAAGCGTCGCACCGATAGAGAGCAACAGGCGTCGCACAGCGCGCCTCGGCATCATGATCATGGATATCATCCCCTCATGACAGAGGCGGCGCGCCAAGATGTGACGCGCCGCTCCGGAGCGGGTTTAGCCCTTGTCCGACCTGACTGCGCCGCGCATGCAGTCGGCGGCGCTTGCCTGCATCATCGCGCAATCGCAGCTGGCCATGTCCCGGCTGTCGGGCACCCATATGCGGACACGCGCAGGGCCAGTCGCCCGCGGACCATATTGCGGCGCCGACCGCCATTCCCAATGGCCTTGCGGCGTGCGGCTCGCGTCGGTTGCAAGCGCAGGCGCGGCGAGACTGAGGGCCGCCACAAGGGCGGCCGGAAGCAGTTTGATCATCACGAAAACCTTTGACTGAAAAGAAGGAAACCGGGCGCGCACGCATCGATCGATGCGCGCAGCCCGTGCTCGTTCAATCAGGCAAGGCTGGTGGGAGGATCCGGCTCGGGCGCAACCGCCTTGCCGGTCAATATCGTGTCGGTCGTCCAGAAGCTGGGCGCGTCGTAGAGACGCGCAGGCGCAACGCCGCCTGCCAGGTCCGCTGCGACCAGCGGGATCACGCACCCCATCGCGGCGATGCAATCGAGCGTCAGGCCCTTGCAGGGCTTTTCGCTGGGCGCAGGCTGCTGCTTGGCCATCATCGCCATGCAGTCCGCATCCATGCCCTTGGCCAGCGGCGCGCCTGCCGCCTGCGGCACGCTGTGCGCGGCCGCCATCTGGGCTCCGAAGAGACCGGACAGCGCTCCGATGACGAGCAGGAGGGCGAGCAGGCGTTTCACGGGCCTCGATATCTAGCGGGTTTCGCGGGCGCAGCCAACCAAAGTCTCGCGCCGCGCGGATTTTGAAGTGCTGACGGCTGATTCCGTCAACTCCGCGTCAATAAAGATCCGGCCCGGGGAAGAAGATCGGCTGCGGCCTCTACGTATATCGAGGCTGGACCCGGGACCGTAGTCCCAAGCCTGAAGAGACGCTCTTCCCCTCGGCAAAGTCCGGGCGGTGGCTTACCATCCAAGGAGGTGAATATGGTCAGAAAAACTCTCATGGTCGCGCTTGCCGGCATTTCGATGCTTGCTGCCGTCCCCGCTATGGCCCAGGGCATCGGGCACAGCCTGTTCATGCGCGGCTCGATCGTCGACACGGGCAGCAACGGCACGGTCGTCTGCATCGGCAAGGCCGATGGCGCCGAGGTCGGCCAGAAGCTCGAGGTCTATCGCGTCGTGACCCATCCGGGTCCGTCCAAGGGCGTGGCGCCGACCTATCACCGCCAGCTCGTCGGCCATGTGACGATCGACCATATCTTTGACGATCACTTCGCGCACGTGTCCGTCGCCGACGGCACGCCTGCCAGGCACGACATCGTCGAGCTTCGCAAGAACTGACAAGCCGGTGGCCCGGCGGCACGGGCTGCCCTGCGACGCGTCGGGGCAGCGGGCCGCCGGCGACGAGGAGACCGTTCGGGGTCAAAGCGAAACCGCTTGACCCTGGACCATGGTCCAACCGGCATGATCGAGCGGATGACATGGGCAATTTCAAGATCGGCGAACTGGCCGCGGCCGCAGGCGTGGGGCGGGATACGATCCGCTATTATGAGCGGATGGGCCTGCTGCGCGAGCCCGCGCGCACGGCAGCGGGCTACAGGCTCTACGACGCGACCGACCTCGAGCGCGTCAATTTCATCCGCTCGGCGCAGGAGCTTGGTTTCACACTCGAACAGGCCCGGCAGCTGCTGGCGCTCAGGGCGTCGGACACCGCGCATGCCCAGGCCGTGCTCGATATCACGCTTGCCAAGATCGCGGACGCCGAAGCCCGGCTCGAGCGCCTGTCGGATATCCGCGACATGCTGCGGATGCTCGCCGACGAATGCCCGGGCGAAGTGCCGGTCTCCGATTGCCCGATCCTCGCCTTCCTGACGGCGCGGCGGAAAGACCAGCAGCATAACAAGAAACATCAGGCAGCGCAGGACGAACGATCACCACGAGCGAAAGGGGTTTTGTCATGAAGAAAATGCGTTTGATCGCCGTCCTCACGCCGGCGCTGCTTCTAGGCGCCTGTGTGACCACGCGGCCGACCTCGGCGCAGGTCGAGAGTTGCCGGGCGATGGAGGGCAATATGGGTCTCCAGACGCCGCATGATCATGGCGAGATGAAGGGGCAGGGGCGCAACCCGATGAACCTCTCGCACGACCGGTGTCTCCGGATTCTGCGCAGCGCGCAATGAGCCGGTCCGGACGCCAGGGATGGCGCCCGGACACAGTTTTCAAGCCAAGGAGCAAAGCCATGATCGACCATGCGAAGAAAGCCCTTCCACTTGTCGGCGGAAGCCTGTTGCTGGCGCTCGCGCTTTCGGGCTGCGACCGCCAGGCCGACCAGACGGTGCCGCCCGCGGCGAACAGCGTCGCCGCCACCCCGGTCCTGACCGACAGCGGCAACGCTGCAGACGCGGCGCCGATGGACGCGATGAGCAACCAGGCCGAGATGGAGCGGCATCACCGTCAGGCGATGGACCATGACGCGATGCGCGCCGGGGCCGGCAACCAGACCGCGCCGGCACCCGATCCCGCGCCGGGCAATGCGGCGATGCCGATGAAGGATATGTAGGCTCGCACACTAAGGGGATGAGGATGTCCAGGCGGATCAGCCTTCGACGCTTGAGCCTCGGCTGCGCAATCGCTCTCAGCCTGTCCGCGAGCGCGGGCGCGCAGGAGGGCGAGGATCATGCCGCGCATCATGGCGCAGGCATGCCGGCCGGCGGGGGCATGTCCGCACCGGCAGAGCCGGGGTCGTCGGACATGGCGAAGATGATGAACCCCATGATGGATCGCATGATCAATGGGGAAGGGGAGAATGAGCACGGCCACGAATCGCGCCGGACCGGCTTCATCTCGCAGCTGCTCGCCTTTCCCGCGCTTGACGAAGCGGCAAGGCAGCGGGTCGCTGCGCAGGCCGGCGAACGGGTAAGCACGGGTCTGGCGATGATCAACGCCGCCTCGGCCGACGGCGCGCGTGCGACCACGGTCTCGGCCCGGCTCGATGCGGCGCGGCGCCTGCGCGAGGGAACCGACCTGTTCCGCTCCGGCACCGCCGCGCAGGGCGCGATCGGGGGCTTGCAGCCGCCCCGGGAGGTCGGGCTTGCCTGGCTGCGCGATCAGCTCGACATCGACCAGGCCGCGCCCGGCCATGCCGATCACTGGTTCGGCATCTCGCCCTCGCACCTCCTTCTCATGCTGTTCCTGGGGCTGGTGAGCGCCACGCTTATCGCGCTGCAGATCTTCCGCCTGCGGCGGATCGGGGCGATCGCCGGCGGTGTCGCCACCGCCAAGGTTCCAGCAAAGCCGGAGCCGAAGGCTGCCCCTCCCGCTACCAGGGTTGCGCCCGCGCCTGCACCCGTTGCCGACAGCGCCGGGCTCGCGCCGAGCAATGCGGCCGCACCCGCTGGGGCGTCGCTGCGCAAGCCCAAAAGCTGGGCGGGGCAGCTGCGCGTGGTCCAGATCGTGCGAGAGACGCCGAGCGTGCTGACCTTCCGGCTCGCGGACCCGACCGCCGACCGGCTGCCGTTCGACTTCCTGCCGGGCCAGTTCCTGCAGGTCGAGGTAGAGCCCGAAGCGGGCAAGACCGCGCGCCGTTCCTACACGATCGCCTCTTCGCCGACCCAGCGGGCCTATGTCGAACTGACGGTCAAGCGCGAGGAGCAGGGCGTGGTCTCGCGATACCTGCACGACAAGGTCGTCGCCGACGATCTGCTGAAGGTCAGCGGACCGTTCGGCGCCTTCACCTTCACGGGAACGGATGCCCAGAGCATCGTGCTGATCGCGGGCGGGGTCGGCATCACCCCGATGATGTCGGTGCTGCGCTATCTCACCGACACCGCGTGGAAGGGTGATATCTTCTTCTTCTACGGCGCACGGTCGACCGAGGAATTCGTGTTCCGCGACGAGCTCGAGCGGCTCGAACGCCGTTTTCCCAACCTCCATGTCGTCGCCGCGATGCAGCGCGCGCCCGGCACCGTCTGGATGGGCCCCGAAGGGCCGATCACGCGCGAGATGATCCTGGCCGCGGTGCCGGAGATCGCGAGCCGGCGCATCCATATGTGCGGCCCGCCGGCGATGATGGGCGCGATGCGCGGCGTGCTGGCGGAACTCGGCGTCCCCGAAGCGCAGCTGCACACCGAGGCGTTCGGTCCGGCCTCGCTGCCGGCCGACCACGAGGATCTCGAGGTCAAGCCCGCGCCCCCGCCAGCGGATAAGCCGGCCCCGAGCGCCGAGGTGGCGCCGAGCACGGTGACCTTCTCCGTGTCGGGGGTGTCGGCGGCCTTGCCCGCGGACGAGACCGTGCTGGAGGCGGCCGAGGGCGCGGGCGTCGAGATCCCCTATGCATGCCGTGCGGGCACATGCGGCGCCTGCGTGGTCAAGCTGCTGCAGGGCGAAGTGACGATGGAGGTCGAATCCGGCCTTGCGCCCGCCGACAAGGCGCAAGGCTATGTGCTCGCGTGCCAGGCGAAGGGGACGGGCACGCCGCTCGTGGTCGAAGCCTGATGCGCGAACGCAGCGACATTGCCGTGGGCCTGCTGGTCGCGTTCCTGCTGCTGTTCCCGTTCGGCTATCTCGTGCATGTGTCGCCCCGCTTTCCGGGTAGCCTGGCCGGCGGGATCATCGGGATCGCAGCGCTCGTGCTGATGCTGCTGACGCTTCCTTATGTCGCGGCCAAGCACATCGCCTGGGTCGACAAGGCGCTCTCCCGGGTCGTCAGCAAGCCAACCCTGCTCGCCATCCACATCTATGCCGGCGTGCTGGCGCCGATCCTGGGTCTGGTCCACGCCGCGCACAAGCTCGAAAGCCCGGTCGGCCTGCTTCTGACCGTCCTCCTGCTGATGACGGTCATCACCGGCTTCATCGGCCGCTACCTGCTTGCCCAGCTTGGTCGGGCGCTGCGCGGACGCAGGTCAGAACTGGCCTCGCTTCGCGCCGCCTTCCTCGAGGAGCCGGCGGCGCCGACGCAGGCCGATACCGCAGCCCCGCCGCTGTCGGGCTGGAAGCGCTATCTGTTCGTCGCCGGGGATGCGTCCGCGGGCCAGCGCCCCCAGGACAAGGCGGGGATCGCCGCAGCGCTGGCCGATACCGAATTCGCGATCCGTGCCGAAGAGGCAACCAACACCCTGTTCGCGCGGTGGCGGTTCCTGCACATCCTGCTGGGCTGTCTCATCTTCGCGCTGCTCGCGCTCCACGTCGGCGCGGCGATCTATTACGGGCTGCGCTGGCTATGAGCTGGCAGCGTCTTTCCTACGCCGTCTTCATCGCAGCCCTGCTGGTGATGGTCGCCGCGGTCGCGATCCGGATGCGATCGGACGCGCCGAGGGATGCCGGCCTGGTGGCGCAGCTCGTCTCGCCCGGCCCGCTCTCGAGCGCGCACCAGTCCTTTGCCGGCCAATGCACGGCCTGCCACACGCCGGGCAAGGGCGTCGAAACCCGGACCTGTCTCACCTGCCATGCGGGCACCGATTTCGGGACGAAGCAGTCGACGCAGTTCCACGCGAAAGCGACGCAGTGCACCTCCTGCCACGTCGAACATGAGGGAGAGCGCGGCATCATCCGCATGGATCACGCCGCGTTGCTCGACATGGCGAAGTGGCGGCAGCCTTTGGCGGGCATGTCGACAAACACTCGAAGCCTGACCCCCGAGACCGCGCTCAATTGCGCGAGCTGCCATGCGTTCCGCGATCCGCACCAGGGCCTGTTCGGCACCGACTGCGCGAGCTGCCACAAGACCGACAGCTGGAAGATCGCCAATTACCGCCATCCATCGGTCAATTCGACGCAGTGCGCCGAGTGCCACAAGGCGCCGCCGAGTCACTTCATGGAGCATTTCAGCATGGTCTCGCAGCGCGCAGCCGGATCGAAGGCGCGCGTCGACCAATGCTATGCCTGTCACGCCACCGACAGCTTCAACAATATCCGCAAGCGAGGCTGGTATGATCACCATTGAGGCCGACTGGCTGAGCGCCTTCTTCCGGCTCGCGGTGATCGGCCTGGAACTGGCGGGCACGCTGACCATCCTGGTCGGCGCGGGGCTCGCAACCTTTCTGTTTGCGCGGCGGGCGAGGGCGGGCGACCGAACCGAGGCCTATAGCGCGTTCCGCTCGGCGCTCGGCCGCAGCATCCTGCTCGGCCTGGAATTTCTGGTCGCCGGCGACATCGTCAAGTCGCTGGTGATCAACCCAACGCTCGACGATCTCATCGTTCTGGCCGGGCTGGTGCTGGTGCGGACCTTCCTGAGCATCTCGCTCGGGGTCGAGATCAACGGCCACTGGCCCTGGGAGGAAACCCGGATGGCGCGGGAGAAGGCGCGTGCGGCGTCGGATGGGTCGCCTGCGACGGCTGAGGCCGCCGGATGCGGCACAGCGCTCAAGGGATAGCAGATGGGAGGTGCATGATGATCGAGAGACGCGAATTGCTGATGGCCGGCGCCGGCCTTGCCGCCGCCGGAACGCTGGCTGTGCCGGCGGCGGCGCAGCAGCATCGAATGGAAGGGATGGCGATGTCGATGACGGACTGCATCGACGATTGCGTGGCTTCGCACCGCATGTGCCTGGAAACCGCCGCTTGGCTGACGAAGCAAGGCGGCGCGTCAGCTACGGCGTCGCTGATCGCCATGCTGAACGACTGTGCGGAACTGTGCCAGGCGACCGCCAACTCGATGCTGCGGGAATCTGCCCTGCACCGCATCGTCTGCCGCGCCTGCGCCGACGCTTGCGAGCGCTGCGCCGAGGAATGCGGACGCCATAGCGCGGACCAGCGGATCGCGCGTTGCTCGGCCACCTGCAAGAAATGCGCGGCGAGCTGCCGAACGATGGCGGACATGTCGAGCTGAGCGGCGCGCTTCGCACGTGCCCCACATAGTCACGTTCAGGCCAGAGCCCCCGGTCACAGCTTGTGTGTCCGACAACTACGCCAGGACAGCGATCATGGCACGTGGCACAAAGTCCGAGTATCCGGCAACGGCGGAAATCATCGCACCCGCCATCGCCGGAGCCTTCCGTGCCGCCACCCGATAGTCGGGTAATGCCGAGCACCATCTTTACGATTGCGTGAACGCTCCACGGTCGATCTGTATTGGAGAAGTCAGTGTCAACCGCCGAATTTGTCAACCGGCTACCCGAATTGCTCCGCCCCAATCCAGCAAGGGTAGTGATCAGACCCTATATGCCGTCGACGGAAACCTATAAATATGCGGTACCGGATCAGCCACGTGCGCAGCGCATCGCCGACCGCGTCCTGGCGCTCGACCCAGCATCGCTCCACGATGAGTTGCAACGCATTCTTGATGATTTCTCGGGAAGGCATCGTGAGGTTCCGTCCCTGTTTTTGCGGCGGTTCCACGAGGTTGATGGCATCATCGTCTGTGATTGCGAGGTCACCCATGAACAGGCGCTCTTGATCGGTGCCCATTTTTGCAACGAATATTCCTATGAGGCAGCAGCGCTTTTCAATCCGAGCATCGTCCTGCATCCTGATCAGTCTGCTGTACCTGAAAACTCTCTCCGATTCATTCTTTCCCTGCGAGGCGT
This sequence comes from Sphingobium sp. GW456-12-10-14-TSB1, assembly GCF_059424385.1. NCBI lineage: Bacteria > Pseudomonadati > Pseudomonadota > Alphaproteobacteria > Sphingomonadales > Sphingobiaceae > Sphingobium > Sphingobium sp. GW456-12-10-14-TSB1. The sequence goes on from NZ_JBWKZI010000003.1 coordinate 52,777, forward strand.
GGGCGAGGGGCATATCTCCTCCGTCACCTTTCGCACCGGGTTTTGCGCCGCGGACGGAACCATAGCAATCAATCCTCCGAGCCCCATGCCGCTCGTGCTGGAGACTGAAAACATCTCCGGCGAGGACGGGCCGGACGCGGGCATTCGGATCAAGTGCGATGGCAGCCACGATCTCTCGGAGATCGTGATCTTTCCGACAACCCCCAGCCAGCGTGGTGGCATCGAAGACCTTCGCTTGGTCCGCTTCCTGGACGACGATGGCCGAGCCACCTATTTCGGTACATATACGGCATTTAGCGGCCAGTCCGTCCGGCAGGAGTTGTTGTCCACGCCGGACTTCCGGACATTCGAACTCAGACCGCTGCGTGGGGATGCCACCGGTAGCAAGGGCATGGCGCTTTTCCCCCGACGCATTGCCGGGCACTTTGCCATGCTTGGGCGCGAGGATAACGAAAATATCTGGTTCCTGACGTCCGCGGACATTCACGACTGGAGTGGCGGAGCGAAAGCCATCGAACCTCGCTGGCCTTGGGAGTTTGTCCAGATCGGTAATTGCGGATCGCCGATCGAGATCGACGAAGGCTGGCTGGTCGTAACTCATGGAGTCGGCGCCGTTCGGAACTATTGCATCGGGGCGTGCCTGCTGGACCGTGACGATCCCTCGAAGCTGCTGGCGCGGACGAAGCTACCGCTTTTGCGGTCGGACATGGATGAGCGCGAAGGTTATGTGCCAAACGTAGCCTACAGCTGCGGCGCGATGGTACATAATCGGGTGCTGGTACTGCCTTATGCCATTGCTGACAGCTTCACCACTTTTGCCACTATTCCTCTCGAGCGTCTGCTGGCCGCCATGGATTATTCACTGTTGCCGACCTGTCCTGCTCTCGAGTCCGAACCATAGTTACACATCGGCACAACAACGATGCCAGTGCGATAATTTATGGCCATCTCAGAGACGGACTTCGCACATTACGTATACAGCAAGGCGGAAGGTGACACCATTTCACGGGCAAGCTCCGGAAGGGGCGACAATCGACCGGGCATATGCTCGATCGAACGGGAAACCCAGACTTGAAGGAATGGATACTTGCGCAAGAAGACGGCAATGATCGCTTCGCTCGCAGCTCTCGGCTTCCTCGCCGTCAGTGCCGGACCGGTGCTGGCGGACGGGATGCCGCCGGGCATGCCCGATCTTGAGGAGACCCTCAAGGCCAGGCCGGCGCCTGCCCAGCCCGATCCTGCCCACATGCAGGGCATGGCTCACGGTAAGGAGCAGATGCACGGCCAGATGATGCAGGGCCATCGAATGGCGATGCGGGATTCGCAGGACCAGGACGGCGCCTCCGGCATGTCACACAGGTCGGACGGTGGTTGCTGACCCTGCCATCATTCCATCAGACGACAAGGTTGACGGACAAGATCATGGCCGCTTTCAACCGAAGCCTTGGTCCGCCGTTCCCACGGCGGGCCAATCGCTTTTCTGGCCGGTCTCAGGACGAGAAAACCAGGCCGGGTCACATTTTTGATCGATCCCGGATCATCATTTTACGCGCCTGCTCCAGCAGGCACACGGCCGATCGGATTTCGATTCGTAACTTACGTATACAGACAGCGTCTCGCTAGCAGCATTGAAGCTTCGGAATTGCCGGGATCGGAACGTCGATCGGGCAACAGGAAGAACACTCGGAGACCCTCAATGCGACAGACGACATTTCTCGCGGCGCCCGTCAGCCTCTTCGCGACGCTAACCTTCGCCGCCGGCACCGCTCTCGCCCAGTCGACGCCCGCGCCCGCGCAGGCTGCGCCGGCCCATGCCCACCAGCAGGGCATGGATCATGGCGGGCAGCAGATGCACGATCAGATGATGAAGGATCATCAGGCCGGCGCGCAGAAGCAGCAGGGGCAACCGGCCCAGCAGGATCAACAGGGCATGTCGGGGATGGCCGGCATGTCCGGCGGGTCGCCAGCATCGAACGGCTCGGGCATGGCCGGTAAGGCGAAGAGTGGCTGCTGCAAGATGCCGATGAAGAAGGCCAAGCCGGCGGCGAAGAAGAAGACCGCCAAGCCCATGGCCGACAAGCCGATGAGCGACATGTGAGGTTTCCAGCCCCGAGAACAGACCCCAGGGGCTGAGGGCCCGCCGTTCCCCCGCGGCGGGCCAGTTCTTTGACGATGCCCAGCGTCGCCCCGTGCTCCCAGCTTTCAAAACCGGGTCCGAGCGTCTGACTTGACAGAGGAAACAGCGATGCGAAAACATCTTGGCGTCGGTGCTGCTGTTGGCTTTCTGCTCTTTGGCAGCACGCCGCTCCTCGCACAGGGTATCGGCCATAGCTTGTTCATGCGCGGCAAGATCGTCCGTATGGATGCGGGCGGCACAGTGGCCTGCCTGGGTAAGGCCGATGGCGCGCACATCGGGCAGATACTCGAAGTCTATCACGCAACGCCGCGCCACCGCCGTCTTGTCGGTCATGTCGAAGTCGACCAGATTTTCGACGACCATTATGCTCATTTCCGCGTGAGGGACGGGACGCTTCAGAAAGGCGATTGGGTGAGCCTAAAGCGCGTCCGGGCGTAACGCCAGAATTGGAATGCCAAGCGCCGCCCTCGCCAAAAGAAGACTCGGCCGAGTAACGCCTGTCTCGGCATAATTCCGATCAGGCGTGCGCGAATACGTTCAGGAGTCGATGAATAGTCATCGGCTCTGTTGGCGTGTCTGACCCTCAAGCCCGCGACCCCGATACCAGACTACCTTCTGCGGAACTTACTTATAGGCCACCCGGGCAAAGAGATTACTCCGTCAGGCCATCGATAGAGATGGAGTCAGGTTATGTTCGAGAAGGCGATCGGGACCATTAACGCGGCGGCCTCCTTCCGACACCGCTATGATAATTTCATCGGAGGCCGCTGGAGCGCTCCTGCGGGCGGCGAGTATTTCGCCGACACGAGCCCGATCAATGGCGCCCAGATCGCAGAGTTCGCGCTGTCGACGCCGGAAGATGTCGAGCGCGCGCTCGATGCGGCGCACGCCGCCAAGGATCAATGGGCAAGGATCGCGCCCGCCGAACGCGCCAGGATTCTCAATCGCGTCGCCGACCGGCTCGAAGACAATCTGGAGTTGCTGGCACTTGCCGAGACGATCGACAATGGCAAGCCGATCCGCGAGACGCGCGCTGCCGACGTGCCGCTCGCGATCGACCATTTCCGCTACTTCGCCGGCTGCATCCGGGCGGAGGAAGGCGGCATCTCGACGATCGATGCGGACACCATCGCCTATCATTTCCGCGAGCCGCTCGGCGTCGTCGGCCAGATCATCCCGTGGAACTTCCCGCTGCTGATGGCGGCGTGGAAGATCGCCCCGGCGCTGGCGGCGGGCAACTGCACCGTCATCAAACCCGCATCCCAGACGCCGCTCACCTTGCTGATGTTCGCCGAGCTCACCGCCGACATCCTGCCGCCCGGCGTGCTCAATGTCGTTACCGGCCCGGGACGGACCGTTGGCCAGGCGATCGCCGCCAATCCGCGCATCGCCAAGGTCTCGTTCACCGGCGAGACCGTCACCGGCAAGCAGATCATGCACGCCGCGGCGGACCATCTGATCCCCCAGACGATGGAGCTTGGCGGCAAGTCGCCCAACATCTTCATGGCGGACGTGCTCGACGAGGACGATGCCTTCTTCGACAAGGCGCTCGAAGGCTTTACTTTGTTCGCCTTCAACAAGGGCGAGGTCTGTACCTGCCCGTCGCGCGCCCTGATCCATGAGTCGATCTTCGACCGCTTCATCGAGCGCGCCGTGGCGCGCGTCGCCGCGATCCGCCAGGGCGATCCGCTCGACCCGTCGGTCCAGGTCGGCGCGCAGGCGTCGGAGGACCAGCTCCACAAGATCCTGGGCTATATCGATATCGGCAAGGCCGAGGGCGCGCAGTGTCTGGTCGGTGGCGCCAGGGCGCTGCCGGGCGGTGCGCTCGACCAGGGCTATTTCGTGCAGCCGACCGTGTTCGTGGGTCAGAACCACATGCGCATCTTCCAGGAGGAGATCTTCGGTCCCGTCCTGTCGGTCACCACGTTCAAGACGGTCGAGGAGGCGATCGCACTTGCCAATGACACCGCCTACGGTCTTGGCGCGGGCGTCTGGACCCGGAGCGGCAACACCGCCTACCGGCTCGGCCGCGCGATCGAGGCCGGGCGGGTCTGGACCAACTGCTATCATCAGTACCCCGCCCATGCCGCCTTCGGCGGATACAAGGCATCGGGCTTCGGGCGTGAAAACCACCGGATGATGCTCGATCATTATCAGCAGACCAAGAATCTGCTCGTCTCCTATGACGAGCACGCGCTCGGCCTATTCTGACCCCCCGCTTAAAAGGAGAAACGGACATGGCGAAAACCATGAAGGCGGCGGTCGTCCGCGAATTTGGCAAGCCCCTGGTCATCGAGGACGCGCCGATCCCGACGGTCGGCCCCGGGCAGGTCCTGGTCAAGATTGCGGCAACCGGCGTGTGCCATACCGACCTGCACGCGGCAGAAGGGGACTGGCCGGTCAAGCCCAACCCGCCCTTCATTCCTGGCCATGAGGGCGTCGGGCATGTCGCCGCCGTTGGTGCCGGCGTCACCCATGTGAAGGAAGGCGACCGGGTCGGTGTGCCCTGGCTCTACACCGCCTGCGGGCACTGCGTGCATTGCCTGGGTGGCTGGGAGACGCTTTGCCACGAACAGCAGAACACCGGCTATTCGGTCAATGGCAGCTTTGCCGAATATGTCCTCGCCGATCCCAACTATGTTGGTCACCTTCCCGACAATGTCGACTTCCTCGACATTGCGCCGATCCTCTGCGCGGGCGTCACCGTCTACAAGGGATTGAAGGCCACCGAGGCCCGACCCGGCGAGTGGGTGGTCGTCTCCGGCATTGGCGGGCTCGGCCACATGGCGGTGCAATATGCCCGAGCCATGGGTCTCAATGTGGCCGCGGTCGACATCGACGATAGCAAGCTCGACCTCGCTACACGCCTTGGCGCCACACTGACGGTCAACGCGCGCAACGAGGACCCTTCGGCAGCGCTCAAGAAAGCCATTGGCGGCGCGCACGGGGCGCTGGTGACCGCCGTTTCGCCCAAGGCGTTCCAGCAGGCGCTCGGCATGGTCCGGCGCGGCGGCACGGTCGCGCTCAACGGCCTGCCGCCGGGCGACTTCCCGTTGTCGATCTTCGACACCGTGCTGAACGGCATTACCGTGCGCGGCTCGATCGTCGGCACGCGGCTCGATCTGCTCGAGGCACTGGCGTTCGCCGGCGAGGGCAAGGTCAAGGCCACGGTCCATGCAGACAAGCTGGAGAACATCAACGACGTCTTCTCCCGCATGCATCATGGCGACATCGAGGGCCGGATCGTCCTCGACCTCGCCTGAAGCCGACTTCGCGAAAGTACAGTTCATGTCTCCCTTACATATCCGGCCGATCGCGCGGCGCCGTTTCGTCCAGGGGCTGGCGATCGGCGGCGCGGTCGCCGGTTTCGCCCCGGCGCTTCTCGCGCGATCCGCACCAACCTTGCCCGCTGAGCTGAGCGGGACCGAGTTCGACCTCGAGATCGCCGAGCTGCCGGTCAACTTCACCGGCAAACGCCGTATCGCGACCGCCGTGAACGGCAGCGTGCCCGCGCCGGTCCTGCGCCTGCGCGAAGGCGACACGGTCACGCTGCGCGTACGCAACGGCCTCAAGGAGATGTCGAGCATCCATTGGCACGGCATCATCGTGCCGGCGGAGATGGACGGCGTGCCCGGCATCAGCTTTGCCGGCATCGCGCCGGGCGAGACCTTCACCTATCGCTTCGAGGTCCGCCAGAGCGGAACCTACTGGTATCACGCTCACACGCTCGCCGAGCAGACGGGACTCTATGGAGCGATCATCGTGGAGCCAAAACAGGTGCCGACGGCGCGGGCGCCCGATCGCGACTATTGCATCGTGCTCAGCGACTGGTCGGACGAGCCGCCGCTGCAGATCTTCCTCAATCTCAAGAAGCAGAGCAGCTACTATAATTTTGCGCAGCCGACCGCCGGCGATTTCCTCAAGGATGTCGGCACCATGGGCTTGGGCAAGGCGCTCGAGCGGCGGCGGATGTGGAACAGCTCGCGGATGAACCCGACCGACTACAGCGATGTCTCTGCCGCGACCTACACCTATCTGATGAACGGCGCGCCGCCCGCCGGCAACTGGACCGGTATCGCCGCGCCCGGCGAGCGCGTGCGCCTGCGCTTCGTCGGCGCGGGGACGGCGACGTTCTTCGACGTGCGGATCCCCGGGGTCGAGCTGACGGTCGTATCGACCGACGGGCAGCCGGTCGAGCCGGTCACGGTCGAGGAATTCCGGATCGGCCCGGGCGAGACCTACGACGTCGAGTTCACCATGCCCGAGGGCGGCGCCCGCACCATCTTCGCGCAGGCGATCGATCGGAGCGGCTATGCGCGTGGCACGATCGCACCGGCCCCGGGCATGGCGGCAGCCGTGCCGCCGCTCGATGCCCGGACCTGGCTCGAGCCGGTCGACATGATGGGCGCGATGGCGACGATGGGCGCAATGGGAGGCGACGCGCATGCCGGGCACGGCATGACCGAGATGCCGGCCAGGGCACGGCACGCCCGCACCGAATATGGCGCCAATACCGACATGCGCGTCGACTATCCGCGCACCAATCTCGACGATCCCGGCGCCGGGCTGCGCGGGCGCGGCTGGCGCGTGCTGACGCTGGCCGATCTGCGCACGCCGGGCGGCGATCCCGACCCGCGCGAGCCCGAGCGCGACATCGAGCTGCATCTGACGGGCAATATGGAACGGTTCATCTGGTCGCTCGACGGCATCAAGCTCAACGATTCCAGGCCGCTTCATTTCAAGCCAAACGAGCGGCTGCGCGTCACCTTCGTCAACGACACGATGATGGCGCATCCGATGCATCTGCACGGCATGTGGAGCGATGTCGAAGGCCCGGACGGCGCCTTCCAGGTCCGCAAGCATACGGTCGTGGTCCAGCCCGCCCAGCGGGTGAGCTTCCGCGTCACCGCCGACGCCATGGGCCGATGGGCCTTCCACTGCCATCTGCTCTATCACATGGCGGCCGGCATGTTCCGGGAGGTGGTGGTCGCATGATCCGGATTTTCCCCTCGCGCGGCATCGCTCTTGGCGCTGCCCTCTTCCTGGCGCCGGCGATCACGGCTCCCGCCCTCGCGCAGGATGCCTCGCCCCCGTCGCCCGCCGCCACCCCTGCCCAAACGGCCACTCCCGCTCAGCACACCCCTTCCGCGCAAGGCTCTCAGGACCATGCGGGCATGGACATGCCGGGCATGGATATGACCGACACGAAGGCGTCCGGTAACGGCGCCACGATGGACATGGGCTCGATGCAGGGCGGCCAGGCCCCGCCGGACGCGCGCAACTCGGACGATTATGCCGACGGCTACCGCAACTCGACGCTGCCGGGCTATGAGATGGCCGACAAGCTCTCAATCCCCAAGATACTTGTCGATGAGCTTGAGTTCACCAGCGGCAACGAGGGTCAGGGCGTGGGCTGGACCGTGCTCGTCACCAAGGGTCAGGACAATGACAAGCTCTGGCTGCGCAGCCAGGGGCTCAAGAACTCCCGCGACCAACGTCTCGATCCGGAGAGCAGCGTCGAGGCGCTGTGGTGGCACAGCAAGAACCCGTTCTGGGGCACGCTGCTCGGGGTCAGGCAGGATCTCGGCAAGGGTGCGACCACCTGGCTGGCCGCCGGCGTCGAGGGACTGGCGCCCTATTGGTTCGACGTCCAGCTCACCGGCTATGTAGGAACCGATGGGCGTCTCGCGGCGCGCGCCAAGGCGTCCTATGAGGTCTTGTTCACCAATCGGTTGATCCTTACGCCGCAGGTGGAGACCAATATCTATTCGAAGCGGTCGAGCGATCGGCAGCTCGGCAGCGGCTTCAGCAATGTCGAGCTGAGCGGACGGTTGCGCTACGAGGTGTCGCGCAAGTTCGCGCCCTATATCGGCTTCGTCTGGGAGCGCGCATTTGACGGCACGGCCGATTTCCGTCGCCTGCGCGGGGAAGGGCCTTCCGAACACAGGCTGGTGATCGGCTTGCGCGCCTGGTGGTGATCCGCGGATGGCCACTCGAGGGGTCGACCGCGAACGCGCCGCGTGACAAGGCTGGATCGCAAGCCAACGGTCGCTGGCCGGCCTCCTTTTTCGTCTTGTTGCTCGCGGCGGCTGCGGCGTCGGCGGGACAGACGGCCATTCTCGCCTTCCTTCCGGCACTGGTCGACCCGGCTCGTGGCGCGCTATCGTCAAGCGCTCATGATTTTCATGTCGCGAGCCTGACCGCGGTCCATCCCCTGGCAGCCTTGCTGGCGGCGCCGCTCTGGGGCTGGATCGCGGACCGGGTCGACTATCGGGCGATGTTGCGCGCAGCGCTGGTCATCCTCGCCCTGGTGACCGCGCCGATCGGCCTCGTCGGGCTGCCTGAGCTTTATGCATTGCGCCTGGTGGCGGGGATGGCGTCGGCCGCCATCATACCGTTGGGCTTGCTCTGCGCGAGCTTTGCCGCAAACGAGCGCGCGGACCAGGCGCGGCGCTTCACCTGGCTGACCGCCTTCTTGTTTCTGGGCGATCTCGCCGGTCCGCTGGTGGCGGAGGTCTCGGCCGCGATCCTGCCCCGCGCTCCCCTCATGATCCTCGCTTTCGGCATCGGTGCCGTCGGGGCGGCGCTTTGCGCCGTGCGTCTGCCGCGCTGGTGTGCACCTTGCATCGATGGCGGAGACCTGCCCGCGCCGACGCTCGGCGCGACGCTGATCCTGCTTTTCGTCACGATCGTCGCGGGCGGCGGGCTGGCGGCGATGCATGTCAATCTCCTGGTGACGCGGAGCGTCATTTCGCTGAGCCGCGAAGAGATCGCCTGGATGCTCAGTCTCTGCGGATTGGGCATGCTGGCAGCACAGATCTTCCATGCGAGGCTCGATTGGCTGGTGACCATGCCGAGGCGGCTTGCGGGGCTGACGCTCGGCCTGCTGGCTGCGGCGCTCTTCCTGTTCCCTGTCGCCGCGAGCATGGCCGAACTCAGTGGGATCATCGTTGCTGCCGGCTGGAGCTCGGCAACCCTTCGATTGGTCACCAGCTTCTGGATCAGCGGTGCGGCAGCCCCTTCGGGTCTGAAGCTCGGTCTCCAGCATTCCGCCGCCAGCATCGGGCAGGCGCTCGCGCCGCTGGCGATCGCCGTCGTCGCTCCCGGGGCGCAGCACTTAGTCTTGTGGGGGATTGGTGGTCTGTCGCTGGCGCTGCTTGTGTCCTTGCCGCTCGCCTGGAGGCCGCGCGCCATCGTGAAATCTTCAGCGTGATGAGGGGTAGGGGGCATCAATGCGTATAGATCATTAGGAACCCTATCGCATGCTTCCGGGAGCCGTTCATGAAGACCCGTCTTTCTGCCGCCTTGCTGTTCCTCGCCCTGCCCGGCGCAGCGCTTGCGGCGAATGATGTCGTCGTCCACCGGGACCCGGGTTGTGGATGCTGTGAGAAGTGGGCCCAGGCGCTTCGCGCGAAGCTGGGCCGCACGGTCGTCATGCGCGACGATGCGTCGCGCGGGGCGCTTCAGCGGAGGGCCGGCATGCCGGGCACGCTGGCATCCTGCCACAGCGCGATGGTTGATGGCTATCTGATCGAGGGCCATGTCCCGGTCGCCGATATCAAGCGCCTGCTGGCAACCCGTCCCGTAGGCGTCAGAGGCATTGCGGTGGCGGGGATGCCGATCGGCTCGGAGGGCATGGAAGTGGCAGGCGCCGCCCGCCAACCCTATGCGGTGGTGTCGTTCGGCAGTTCGGGCCAGAAGGTCTTCGCGCGGCATTGATCACGCACGCCTCGGCTCTCGCTGGTGATTTCCTGTTTGAATGACTGGGACTTGCTCGCCCCCACCTGTATAGTCATTTGATGCATGCTCCCGCTCGCCCCCATAGCCGCGCATCCGCTCCCCGGACGAAAGCTGCTTCTGTGGGCGAACCCGCGGTCGACGCTGCCGGTGCGGAGAAGCAACCTCGCTATGTGGCGATCAAAGACAGCATTTTCGAGGACATCCGGGAAGGTCGCCTGAAGCCCGGCGACCAGACGCCGTCAGAGGCCGAGCTCGTCGAGACGTTCAAAGTCTCGCGCATGACCGCAAACCGGGCGTTGCGGGAACTGCAATCGGCCGGTGTCGTGGTACGGCGGGCGGGGCGGGGCAGCTTTGTCGCCGAGCCCCGGCCGATCGGGCAGCTGATCGAGATCCGCAACATCGCGGAGGAGGTGCGCGGCAGGGGCCACGCCTATCGCGCGCGCGTCATTTATAATATCGAGATACGGGCTGATGCGGAAAGGGCAGCTCTGCTGGAAGTCGGCTTGGGCACGCGCCTCTTCCATTCGCTTATCGTCCATCACGAGACCGAATTCCCAATTCAGGTCGAGGAGCGCTTTGTGCTGGCATCTGCTGCGCCACGCTACGGAGAGAGGGATTTCAGCGCCTCGACGCCGAATGAATATCTGACACGTGTTGCCCCGCTCGAGCGAGTAGAGCACCGGGTGTGCGCGGCGATGCCGGATACAGCCATGCGAACAATGCTGGGCCTCGCTGAAGGAGAACCAGTGCTAATGATGACGCGCAGAACCTGGAGTCGCGGACGTCTCGTATCGCACGCTTGGCTCACGCACCCGGGCAATCGGTTCGAGCTATCGGCGGCTTTTTCTGTTGGGACCTAGCGATCAGCCCGCGCCCAACTTGACGGCCGATTTGCGCCTGCGCCGCAACCATCGCACGTCGGCGCGACTGAAGCTCTTAAACAGCAGGTAGAAGCCCGTCCCCGACAGCCACAAAGTACCGAACGCAACGAAGACGATCAGCGGGTGATTGAAGCTGGTGCGGTTCACATAGTCCATATTGTGGAGCATCCAGAAGAAATCCCAGGTGCGCCATGTGTCGCCGCGCATGACCAGGAATCGGCCGGTGTCGGCGGAGATGTAGGCGCTGCTGTTCTCTGCGTCCGCGAAATCCAGTCGCCACATGGTGCCTTCGTGCTCGCGCGCTTCCACATTCGGTTCGGCGAGCAACGTTGCCTTGCGGATCGGTGCTTCATTCACCATCGTCGCGACGTCGCGCGCGACCTGCTCGTCGACCCGAACCGGGGCGCCGCTCGTCGCGTCGATTAGCCGCGTGCCCGTGGTGGATCGAAGCTCGTAGACGGGGCGTGTGGCAAGGGACCGCAAGGCGATGCCGAGCACGGGACCATCAAGAGCGAGCTTTGCCGGCGCAATATAGTCACCGGCAGGTAGGGCGTGCTGATGGCTGGCCTGCGCACTGTGTCCGCCGACCTTCTCCTGATCGAGCAAGGCCATCATCGAGCCGCTCAGAGCCCAAAGGAGAAACTGCACGCCCAGGATCAGGCCGACCCATTTGTGGATGCGCCGAAAAAAGAGCGGGGTGAACCGGATTTTCTTCATGCCTTCTTCTTCCTGCGCCGCGGGAACGACCAAAGCAGCAGCCAAGCCCCGGCCAGCGCCATGGCAAGGGCACTCCAGGTCGCCACGCGCAGCAGCGGATTGTTGACGTCGGAGCGATCGTCATAGTCCATGATGTGCAGCATCCACGCGAAATCGAACACGCGCCACAGCGCATGGCGGCGCGAGATCAGCTCACCGGTCTGCGGAGAGAGATACAGGGTTGGCCGGTTCCAGGCATCGAATTCGACCTGCCAATAGGGAGGCTTGCGCGCCTGCATTTCCAGTGGCGCCGTCGTCAGCAGCCGGGCTGCGACGATGTCCCCGGTGCCGCTGTAGATGCGCCGAGCGGCGGCGCGGATTTGTGCCTCGCTCAAATCGGGGATGGGCTGTCCCGAACCTGCATCGAAGAGTCTTGGACCACCCGAGGTTTGCGCGCGCCAGACGGGCTGATCCATGAACCGTTGCAGGCGGATCTCGGACGCGTCGGGAGCCGATTGAACAATCCGCGCCGGCGGGACGAAGCTCGCAAGGTCGATGGGGGCGACGACCGGTGGGCGGACCAGATCGTCGCCATGGATGATGTCGATATGGACGGCCACCATATAGAAGCCGGTCAGCGTCCAGAGCAGAACCTGGACGCCGACGATCAGGGCCAGCCACTTGTGCGTCCGGCGGATGACCAAAGGCCAGCGAATTGCCATGTGCTGCCCTTCAGAACGCGGTTCGGAAGCCGGCGTAGAAGCGCCGTCCGAGCAGATCATAGGTCATCGTGTCGGTGTTGGCATCGGTGAAGCTCTGGATATAGGGCGCCTTGCGGTCGAACAGATTATCGGCCCCGATCTGGAAACGTGTCTTCTCGTCGATCGCGAAGGCAAGCTGAAGATTGTGGTAGAAGACGTTCGGCGTGCGGTAGCCGATGTCGCCGGCCGATGCGTTGAAGTCGGTCGCCTTGCCGATCCATTGTGTCGACCAGGTCGCGCTGATGCCGTCCTTTTCCGCCGTCAGCACGCCATAACCACGCCATTTCGGATAGCCGCCATTGCCGCCCCCGATAAACCCGTCGAAATAGATCGGCGCGCCGCCGGGGAAGGGGTTTACGACATATTTGTTGAGATAGGTCATGTTGAGATCCAAGGAGATCTTCACCTCGCCCACCGCACCACTGTACACCAGACCCAGATCGAGACCATTCATCTCCTCGCGGCCGGTGTTGATGGGCTGGGCGGAGAGGTAAGTGACCTCGCCGGTCAGCGCGCTGCGCGTAAAGTCGCTGCAGAACGGGTGCGACAGGTTCTGGCTCGCATAGCAGACTGCGAGCTTGGTCGAGCCGGGAATGGCCCGGATCGCGTCCTTGATCTTGATGTCGAACCAGTCTGCCGTCAGCGACAACCCTGGGATGATGCCGCGCGGCGATATCACCGTACCAACGGTCCAGGTCGTGGAGCTTTCGGGCCGAAGGCTCTGGTTACCGCCCACTGTGGTGAGGATCGTGGTGCCGAGCTGCGTATAGTTGGCCGGCACACCGGACGCCTGACAATTGGCGATCAAGGTCACGTTGCCGCTGGAGGTGTAGCGCGAGCAGGGATCGGTCGTGGTCAGATTGCCTTCCGAGACGCCGCCGAAAAGCTCCGGCACGTTGGGAATGCGAAAGCCCGTCCCATAAGTGCCGCGCAGACGGATGCTGTCATTGACTACCCAGTCGGCACTGAGCTTGTAATTCCAGTCGCTCCCGAAGAGATTATAGTCTGAGTAGCGGACTGCGCCATCGAGCGTGAGCGCCTTGGCGAAAGCTGTGTTGGCAAGCACCGGCACCGATAGCTCGAGATAGGCTTCCTTGGCGGTGCTCGAGCCCGAAATAGGATCCTGCTGATTGACGTTCGCCACGCCGAGCACCGTCAACGGGTCGGGATCGCGCCAGCCTTTTTCGCGCCGATAGACCACGCCGGTGGCGAAGGACACCGCGCCGGCTGGAAGGGAGAAGAGATCGCCGTTGAGGTCAGCCGTGACCGTGCCGAGTTCGTTGCCTCCGCGATCGCGCGAGGTGAACAGAATATAATCCAGAACCTGAGGTGTCAGGTCTCCGAACCCAAGATAGTCACCGCAGGGGATGGCCGCGCCCGCCGTGCTGGAGCATTTGCTCCTGTCGAGCGTGTTCGCGACGCGCTCGAGATTGGCGATGTTGGTCGAGCCGTCGACGGCCGTGTTACGCCCGAAGCTGCCCGCGACTTCCCAGGCCCAGTCGTTCGCCAGCTTGCCGCGCAGCCCGAAGGTGCCTTGCCAGGTATCGGTCTCCTGGAAGAAGTGGCGCGCGCCGGGTTCGGCGAGGCGGCGCTGGGCCAGGACCAGGTTCTGGCCGGTCGGATTGGTCGGATTGCTGGCTGGTATCGAGAGATTGCGCAGCGTGCCGGGTGTCGCGATCTGATTCGACTTGCGGAACGTATAGAGGAACTCGCCGAACGCCTGGATACCGTCGGTCAGCGCATAGTCCGCGAAGAAGGCCGTGCTGACGCGCTCGACTGGGCTGACCGCATTGAGAAACGGGTTCGAGTTGAAGTTGTGCTTGGCGGGACTGTAAGGCTCGTAGAAGTTCCCGTTCCCTCCGGGTACCTGGTTGAAGTTGATCTGTTGGCCGTTGGGCAGCACCGCGCGTCCGCCGATCGTCGAGGCGCTGTTGACGCAGCTCAGCGAGCCCGGCGTCGTTTCAGCGAGCGAGCAGGGCGCACGCGAGGCCATGTTGACGGCGCTGGTCTTCTGGTAGGTGACTGCTGCCATGAACCCGCCACGATCGTTGCGAATGCCCCAAAGTAGGTCCGCGGTGAGATCGGAGCCGTCGCCGCGCTCGGTAATGCCTTGTCGGACGCTGAGACCCAGGCCTTCATAATCGGTGCGCGTGACAAGGTTGACCACGCCGGCCATGGCATCGGCCCCGTAGATAGCGGACGCGCCATCCTTGAGGACATCGGTGCGTGCCAGCGCCACGACCGGGATCATGTTGAGATCGGGTGAGGAATTGGCGCCGGTGCCGCCCGCGACGAGGCGTCGGCCGTTGAGGAGCACGAGTGTGCGCTTGATGCCGAGGCCGCGCAGATTGACCTGAGCAGTGCCATAACCGTTGTTGGTCCAGTAGGCCGATGTCTGGTTGCCCGCGAAGCCGGCATTGGCCGGCAAACGCTGCAAGGCGGTTTCGATATTGACGATGCCGGTATTTTGGATCTGCTCGGCGGTGACCACGGTGGCCGGTCCAACCCCGGCCAGATCCTGCCGACGGATTCGTGAGCCGGTAACGACGATGTCGCTGTCATCCCCCAGGACTTGTGCTTTTGGCTGCGGTGTCGGATCGGCCTGAGCGAGAGCCGGCGCGGCGTAGCCCGCGACGATGGCGGCGCTGCCGAGCAGGGCCATCCTGATGGTCATGTGCAATCCCCCTGACGTTTTAGAACAGCCACAGACAACATCAGTTGTATATACAGGTCAACAGTATTTTTCCTGTTTTTCCAATACCTTATTCTCGTGAAATTTAGATATAGATATAGCTATAATACGCACGCCAGACGTCGAACCCTCATGACTGAAGAGATATTTTTGCGAGCGCTCATTTGCAAAGCTGCTGAGATAGAAGTTAGAATATCATATCGTAATACAGCCTCGCACGCTTCGATTTGATGATCGGGACATTTGGCCGGCAAGAATGCGAAGCGGCATGATCACATGTTATTGGTGTCGGCGTGATATACCTAGGTATAGCGCTAGAGATGCTCCGGGAACATTAGTCCTTTGCTGAGCTTGCACGCGCCAGGGAAAGTAATACCGATGCGGACCGCATTTGATCCTCGTTTCCTGGATGTGTCGCGCCTTCTTCCGGATTGAGCCGCAGGTTCGCCTTTTGAGGCAGATGAAACGACTCCTGACGAAACGTCGTGCGACGAGTCCGGCGACCTGAGATCGTCGCGCAGCCACTGGGTCACTTGGCGATGATCCAATCCGGTTCGGCAGTGGCGGCGCAGTCCTCGAACGTCGATCGCATCCGCGGAGCCGACGGGCCGGCTTGTGCATGAGCCGCCCTGATTTTGCCGGTGGGCAGTACGGCAGGTTGCGAAAAATGCTTGCTGTGTCCCGGTCGGCGCGCGGGCGTGCAGCTCGCGCCTCGCACGATCACACGCGCAGCAGTCGCCCCACCGCCCGCATGATCGTCGCCCGGCGCGCCGCGTGCTCGGCAGCGTCGCGTGCAGCTCCGGTCATGCACCAGAGCTGGGTGAGGGCGGCGACAAGCCGGACGACATCCAGGGGCGTGAAGTCGGCGACGATCCGCCCCTCGGCCTGCGCCGCTGCGATCCCGTCCAGCTTCTCCCCGAGAAGGACCTCGCCGGCCGGGAGCATCAGAACATCCTGGCCACGCTCCAAATGATGCCAGGTCAGCAGCCTCCACAGGCGCGGGCGTTCGACCAGCAAGTCATAGGTGCGCCCCGCATAACCCTCAAGATCATTGGGATCGAAGCGATCGGCCTGCGCCGCGTCCATCACTTCCTGCGTCAGCGCGGCATCGAAGAGCGCCTCCTTGTCCCCGAAATAGGTGTAGAGCATCGGCTTGCTGATACCCGCCGCCTGCGCAATCCGGTCGATCCGCGCGCCCGCCAGCCCATGGGACGCGAACTCCTCGGTCGCTGCAGCCAGGAGCGTCTCGCGGCTCTGTGCGGCATTCCGCCGGGTTCGTTGCTTCATCACACCTCCAAGCATTGACGCATTCCAGGTTTCAAGTTACCTACCAGTTGGTAATATATGGAGTAACATATGTCCAATCACTGGTTTCTCACGGGCGCGTCCAGCGGCATCGGCCGCCATCTGGCCGAACTGATCCTGGCCGCTGGCGACGACCTTACCGCGACGGCCCGCAAGCCCGAAAGCCTCGATGATCTCGCGGCGAAATATCCGAGCCAGCTGCGCGTCGAAGCGCTCGACGTCACGGTCAAGGACGATATTGCTGCGGTCGTGGCCCGGGCGCAGGCGCGTCGACCCGTCGATATTCTGGTCAACAACGCCGGCGGCGGCGTGATCGGCGCCACCGAAGAGATGTCGGACGCCGAGGTCGAAGGCCAGATCGCGCTCAATCTCATGGCGCCCATCCACATCACCCGCGCCTTTGTCCCCGCCATGCGGCTGCGCGGGAGCGGCCGGATCATCCAGATCTCCAGCGCTAGTGGTCAGGGCTCGCTTCCGACGAGCAGTCTCTATCATGTGGCCAAATGGGGCCTGGAGGGCTTCAGCGAATGCCTCCGCCAGGAGCTTGAACCCTTCAACCTGTTCGTGACACTGATCGAGCCGGGCGGGGCGCGCACCAGCTTCAGCCACAATCTGCAATTCGCCAGCGAGATCGCCGCGTATCGCGATACGCCCGCCGGCCATATCCGCAAGA
This sequence comes from Sphingobium sp. GW456-12-10-14-TSB1, assembly GCF_059424385.1. Taxonomy (NCBI): domain Bacteria; kingdom Pseudomonadati; phylum Pseudomonadota; class Alphaproteobacteria; order Sphingomonadales; family Sphingobiaceae; genus Sphingobium; species Sphingobium sp. GW456-12-10-14-TSB1. The sequence goes on from NZ_JBWKZI010000003.1 coordinate 69,662, forward strand.
TGTTCGAGACCGCCGGAAACGAGCTCTACACGCTCGACCCGCAAAAGATCGCGCAAGCGATCGTTGATGTCGCAACCAGCGACCATCCGCCGCTGCGCGTGACTCTGGGGGGTGACGCTTTCGGCGTTGTCCAGGCGGCGCTGCAATCGCGGCTCGCCTTTCTGCAGTCCCAGGAAGCGCTCGCGCGCTCGGTCGCTTTCGACAGTTGAGCTTTTCCGTCTTCCAGCTTTCGTCTCCGCGCGGTGCGACGCGCCTCACCGGGGCCCGGCAACCCTGTCGTCAGCGCCGTTATCCGATACTTAGGTATAGTCATCCGACACGATTGCAGAGGCGCCACACGGGCAATCGCTTGGTACCATCGCAAGAGAGGAAAACCCTCGCGGTCGCCAATCAAGGGTGCGCAGACCTTCGCAGTCTGCGTGCCCTTGATGTGGCAGCGCGCCGCCCAGCCACGCGCGTCATGAACGGGAGCGGCCTTCTGCGAAACCCAACGCTCCGCCGCATTTTCTATAAGCTCTCGCTCGAATTGCTGCGCGCCGCCTTCTTCTTCCTGCGATTGGGCTTGAAGAATGACGAGTGTTTGTGCGCGCGTCTCAATAGGCGAGGCACACGGCTTCCGGTCGCCGCCGCCGTTCTTTGTCACAATGGCAAACGGCTACGGCCGGCGACCCTGATCGATCCGGCGTGCGAGCACGTCGGCAAGGATGACTTCGTGTGGATCAAAATGTCCCAGCCCAGCGAAACAGAACTTGCCGACATCGCCGGGAATTACGGCCTTCACCCGCTTGCCATGGAAGGTGCCGACAACGGCCACCAGATTTCGAAGCTCGACGATCACATGCTCAGGGTTGAGAGCGCCATCACCGGCATCCGCGACATCCTGATCTCGGTGTTCGAGGCGAGTCACCTGCTCGAACAGCAGCGCCAAGGTGCGATCACCCGTTAGCTTGCCGCCCGGGCTGCGATCCTCGCGGTGCCTACCGCGATTGCCGGAATCTACGGCATGAATTTCGAGAATATGCCCGAACTGAAGACGCAATGGGGATATTTCGTCATCCTCGGCGTCATCGCTGCGGTCTGCATTGGGCTCTACATCCGGTTCAAACGTAGCCACTGGCTTTGACGGCGCAGATCGGCTTTCCACATCGCGCCGGGCTGAGGCTGCCGGGGGCCGGCCGCCACAATTCAATGCTTTCGAAGCGTCTCGATGCGGTGCCGGTCCAACGCTTCGAGCAAAGCCCTGCCGATCAGCGGCTTTGCGAGAACATGATCGAAGCCCGCCTCAGCGGCCCGCGAGGCCAGCAGCGTGTCATGAAAGCCTGAGATCATAATCGCGCGTCCCGACCATCCGATCTCGCGAAGGTGACGCAGCATCGCGAATCCGTCGATGTCGGGCATGCGATAGTCGAGGATGACGCAGTCTGCCTCCTTCGCGCGGGGGTCGGCCAACAGCGCGTGGCCGGTCGTATATCCCCACACGGCATAGCCGCGCGATCTCAGCAGCAGCTGGAGGCCACGCCGCACGCCGGGATCGTCGTCGGAGACGAGGATGGTGTATCTGCCATCATGCTGAGTGGAACGGACCGATGGCATTGCGAGAAGCGGACACCCGTGTGACGATTGCACCATCGATCGCATATCGCGCCTCGTCCCGTCGCTACGTAGAGGTCGCAGTCACTTCGGCTTGCGGCCCATGCCCGCGGCAAAGGCGATCCGCAGGGCTTCGGACAAATTGCGGACCTCGAGCTTGGCCATCAGGCTCGCGCGATGGACCTCGACCGTTCGCGATGAACAGCCCAGGTCATAGGCGATCGTCTTATTGGGCAGGCCGTTCGCCAGCCCTTCCAGCACTTCACGCTCCCGGGGCGTCAGTGCAGCGACCCGCACGCCGGCTTCAGAGGTTTCCAGAGTGCGAAGGTCGACATCGTCGAGACGCGCGAACGCGCGGCTGACGGCGCCGAGCAGGGCGGCTTTCTCGAAGGGCTTCTCGAGAAAGTCGACCGCGCCGCCTTTCATGGCCTGCACCGCAACCGACACGTCGCCATGGCCGGTCAGGACGATGACCGGCATATTGACCCCGCGTGCTGCCATGGCGGCCTGAATCTCGAGACCGTCCATCTCGGGCATGCGCACGTCGAGGATGACGCAGCCGACGGCCGCCGACTTCGCCTCCTTGAGAAACTCCACGCCCGAGGCATAGGTCACGACGTCGTAGCCCGCGGTCTTGAGCGCAAAGCTCGCCGCCTTGCGGATGCTCTCCTCGTCGTCGACCAGATGGATGACGCGTCTATCCCCCATGTTCCTCCTCCGCCCGCGCATGGATCAAGGTAAAATGAAAGCGCGCGCCGCCGCGGTCGGGGCGCTCCATCCAGATACGGCCCCCATGCGCTTCGATGATGGTCCGGCAGATCGAAAGGCCGAGGCCCATGCCGTCGGCCTTTATCGACTTGAACGCCGTGAAGAGCTGCTCCCGGACCTCGTCGGCGATGCCGGGGCCGGTATCCTCCACGGTCACCTCGATCAGCCCGTCAGGGCGCAACCTGGTCGCTACCTTGAGGTCGCGAACAGGACACGCCGCCATCGCCTCGATGGCGTTGCGCATCAGGTTGACCAGCACCTGCTGGATCTGCACCCTGTCGACGAGAACCGGCGTCGCGGCGGGATCGACCGCGAAGAAGCTGCGGATGCCGCGCTCGCGTGCACCGACCAGCGCGAGCTCGCTCGCCTCGGCGACAACCTGCGGCAGATCGTGGAGGCTCTTGTCGACCTCGCCGCGGGCGACGAAATCGCGCAGGCGCCGGACGATATGGCCGGCCCGCAGCGTTTCCTGTGCAGCATCATCCATCACCGACCGTAGCGACACGAAGGGTTCGTCGTCCCGCTCGTCGAGCATGTCGCGGATCGTCTCGAGATAGAGCGCGACCGCGGCAAGCGGCTGGTTGAGCTCATGCGCGAGGGTCGAGGCCATCGTGCCCATCGCGCTCAGCCGGGAGACATGGACCAGCTCTGCCTGCAGTTCCTTGAGCCTGAGCTCATCCTGCTCCTTGGCGGTGAGATCCCGGATGAAGCCGGTGAACAACCGCTGCCCGTCTTCACCGGCCTCGCCAACCGACAGCTGCATCGGGAAGGTCGAGCCGTCGCGGCGCTGGCCGACCACGACGCGGCCGAGGCCGATGATCCGGCGCTCGCCGGTCTGGAGATAATGCGCGATATATTCGTCATGCCGGTCGCGATCGGGCTGGGGCATCAGGCAGGAGACGTTGCGGCCGACGAGCTCGGTTTCCGAATAGCCGAACAGGCGTTGGGCGGCCGCGCTGAACGACGTGATGTCGCCGGTCTCGTCGATGATGATCATCGCATCGGGGACGGTCGCCAGGATCGACTGGAGATGCTGCTCGCGGGTCTCGATTGACGCCCGGACCGCCGCCTCGTCGGTGACATCGCGACTGATGCAGGCAAAGCCTCGATGTGCGTCGCCTTCGAACAGGGCGCTGATCGTCAGGCGCGCGAGATACTCCGCTCCGTTCTCGCAGACCCGCCACGCTTCGCGCTCCAGCGTGCCTTCGTGAAGGGCGGCCGCCAGGTCTGCGCACGGGCGGCCGGCCGCAATCTCGTCGGGCGGGTAGAACAGGTCATGGGGCTGTCCCAGGACGCGATCGAGGGGCCAGCATTCGGCACGCTCGCCTTCTTCATTATAGCTCAGCACGATCCCGGCAGGATCGAGCAGCGTCAGGACATGGCCGCCAGCCTGTCGCAGGAACAACGGCGCAAGCCGCACCACCTCCCTGGCAATCTCGTCCGGCCCGCGCCTCGTGTCGACCATCGTCCCGGCTCACATGCCTGGCCGGGCGCACGTATCCGGGCGTAGCCCGACCGTGCCACTCAGCGCCGCGCGAGTATGGCCTTCATCTCGTCGATTTCCTGCCGCTGCGAGCGCTTGATCGCTTCGCAAAGCCGGATGACTTCCGGATCGCTGAGCTTTGCTTCCTGGCACATCAGGATCGCCCCGGAATGATGCGGGATCATCGAGCGCAGAAAGGCCGTGTCGCCGATCGTGGTCTGGGTGCGGATGAGTGCAAAGCTGCCGAAGAAGGCGACCAGCGACGCGGCGATCAGCGCGATGTTGGCGGCCTTCGACACGAACATGTGTCGCATGGCGAGGATCATCAGCACCACCATCGGTGCGACCATCATCAGCGTCATGTAGAGCATGTTGAGGTTGTTGTAGAAGCTGTCGAGCCCGTCGATCATGACGAACATCACCAGATACATGATGACGCCGCTGATGACGGTCTGAACGGCAAGGCTCCAATAGGCACCCATCTTCCGGGTGTTCATGTGGGACGAATGGTCCATGGCGTATCTCCTTCGCTCGGCGCCGGCCGACCTGGGTATGAGTGTAACGCCCCGCTCTCTTGTTCGCCCCCGCCATCAGCTGTCCCGATCCTAGAACCAGAAGCGGATGCCGGCGACGAAGCTGGTGGCATGGACGTCCTCGCCCGCAAGCCTCGACAGCCGCGCCGTGTCTCCGGCTTTGCGCAGATAGGAAACGCCGATGTAAGGTGCGAACTGGCGGCTGAATTCGTAGCGCAGGCGCGCGCCGAGCTCTATGTTGACCAGCCCCGAACCGATGTCGTTCTCCGGAATATCCTGCGCGGCGAAATTGACCTCGGCGCGCGGCTGCAAGATCAGGCGCTGGGTGATGCGCTGGTCGTAATAGCCCTCGACCCGGCCCAGAAGGTCGCCCTTGGTCGAGAGGAACAGCGCGCCTTCGACCTCGAACATGCCGGGAGCCAGACCCTCGACGCCAACGGTCGCATAGGTGCGGTTGGGCCCGCGGCCGAAGTCCTGGCGGACGCCGGCCTGAAGGTTGAAATAGGGGTCGATGGCGCGGCTATAGAGGGCCTGGACGTCTGCGCTGTCGATCCCGCGGCCAAACTCGCCTTCCCCCTCGCTCTTGAGCCAGAGGCGGTTGATGTCGCCGCCGTAAAAGCCTTCGCCATCCCAGCGATAGCCATCGCGGCCGCTATGCGCCTGATACTCGAACAGGTTGAGCAGCACCTGCCCGAAATTGTTGCCGCCGCTGTCCTTCATCATGATGTCGCGCGAGCGCGCCATCTCGCCGCCGGGAAAATCCCGATCGGCGAAGTGGTCGCTGGGGGGGGGCGGCGGGGGCGCATTGCCGGCCGGAAGCGCCGTGCCGGTCATTTGCATGCCGGGCATGGCGGGCGTTCCCGGCGTCGCTGTCTGGCCATGCTGCGCATGGTCCATCCCGGGCATGTCGGGCATCGCGCCGTCCTGATGCTGGGAGTGGTCCATGCCCGGCATCTCCGGCATTGCGGGAGACGTGGATTGCGGCTGACCGGCCGCATTTGCTTGCGCCGCGGGAGTGGTCTGGTGCTGCGAATGGTCCATTGCCGGCATGGTGTCCGGCGCTGGCTTCTGAGCGCGCGGCCTGGCAGTGGGCTTGGGGCGCGGCGCGGCGGCCTTGTCCTTCTTTTTCTCCTGCGCCGGCCGCGCCCCGCCCGGCGGCGCCATGCCGGGCATGTCGTGCATCGAATGATCCTGGGCAAAGGCGGGTGCGGCGGCGAGAAGGGCGATCGCGCTCACCAGCGGCGTGAGGATGCGGGTCATTGCGCGTCTCCCTTCGGACGCACGCTCACGACCCGCATCATCCCTGCATGCATGTGGTAGAGGAGATGGCAGTGGAAGGCCCAGTCCCCGACCGCGTCGGCGGTGAAGTCCCAGCTCACCTTGCCGCCGGGCTGGACGATCACCGTATGCTTGCGTGGGCTGTGATCGCCATGCCCCGTCACCAGCTCGAAAAAATGCCCGTGAATATGGATCGGATGCCCCATCATCGTGTCGTTGATGAGATTGACGCGCACCCGCTCGCCTTCGATGAAGGGGATCGGCTCGTGATGGTCCGACATTTTTTCGCCGTCGAACGACCACATGAACCGCTCCATGTTGCCGGTGAGGTGAATGTCGATGCTGCGGCTCGGCGCGCGCACGTCCGGATTGCGATCGAGCGCCATCAGGTCCCTGTAGACAAGCACCTTGTGGCCGACGTCGGCGAGGCCCTGGCCGGGCTCGCCGGTGCGGTCTACGGGCATCGGCGAGATGGTCTGGACGCTCGGATCGCGCTTCACCTGCGGCGCGTTCGAGAAGTCGCGCATCTTCATCGAACCCATCGCGTGCCCGCCATGATCCATGCCCGCCATCTGGCCATCGGCGCCCATCGCGCCGTGGTCCATGCCGGCCATCGATCCATGATCCATCCCGCTCATCGCGGAATGATCCATCCCCGAATGGTCCATGCCCGCCATGGCGCTGTTGTCCATGGTCGCCATCGCTGCCGCCGCGCCGGTCGCGAGGCGCGCGGACGCGTTCTTCTCGGCCGTCGGATCGACGCCCCGCATAGCGCCGCCCGACATGTCCATGCCTTCCATGCCCGGCATCGAGGACATGTCCATGCCCATGTCCTTCATGTCGGCGAGCGGCCGTTTGCGTAAGGGAGGCACCTCGCCAGCCATGCCGGCGCGCGGCGCGAGCGTGGCACGCGCCATACCCGAGCGGTCGATGGCCTCGCCGACAAGAGTATAGGCCTTGTCCTCGCCTGGGCTGACAACGACGTCGTAGGTCTCGGCGACACCGATCTGGAACTCGTCGACGGTGACGGGCACCACATTCTGCCCGTCGGCCTGGACGATGCTGAGCGGCAGGCCGGGTACGCGGACGTTGAAGGTGGTCATCGCCGACGCATTGATGACGCGCAGCCGCACCCGCTCGCCCGGGGTGAAGAGCGCGGTCCAGTTGTCCATCGGACCATGGCCATTGACGAGATAGGTGTAGGTCGATCCGGTGACATCGGAGATGTCGGCGGGGTCCATCCGCATCTGGCCCCAGTCGAGCCGGTCCTTGAGTGGCTGGTCCTTGCCCGAGAGCAGCCCGGCCAGCGTCTGGCGCTGGAAGTTGAAATGGCCGGGGTTGACCTTGAGACGCCGGAAGATCGCCTGCGGCGAGAGTGCGCTGTGATCGGCGAGCACGATGACATGCTCGCGGTCATAGGCGACCGGATCGGCACCGGCGGGGTCGATGATGATCGGGCCGTAATGGCCTTCCTGCTCCTGCAGGCCCGAATGGCTGTGATACCAGTAGGTGCCGCTTTGCACGACGGGGAACTGGTAGAGGTAGTTCGATCCCGGCTTGATGCCCGGAAAAGACACGCCCGGCACGCCGTCCATATTGGCCGGCAGGATCAGCCCGTGCCAGTGGATCGAGCTGTCCTCCTCGAGTTGATTGACGACGTTGAGCCGCACGCGCTGGCCTTCGCGCAGCCGGATCAGCGGGGCGGGGACCGTGCCGTTGAGACCGATTGCCCGGAACTTGCGCCCGTCGATGCTCATCGACTGCCGGGCGATGGTCAGCGTGATGTCTTCGCCCGACACGGTCGGTAGCGTCGGTCGCATCCCCGGCGAGATGGTCTGCGCCCAGGCAGGCAGCCAGGCTGATAATGCGGCGCCACCACCGGCGAGGGCCGCGCCGCGAAGGAACTGGCGGCGGTCGAGGGCAGAAATCATTCGGTTTGTCTCAGCTTGCGGAAAGAGGGCGGACCTATTGGAAATACGCAGCCCACCCGCCTGCCCCTCAAACTTTCTTCAAACTTTCCGCGAGGCGCGCCCGGGCGCGGTAGAGGCGGGTCTCGACGGCCTTCTGGGAGATGCCGAGGATCTCGGCGGTTTCGGCTTCCGATTTCTCGTCGATCGTCCGCAGGATGAGCGTGTCCTTGAGCGAGGCGGGCAGGGCGGCGATCGCTTTCATCGCCTCTGCCAGTTGCTGCTCGGCGCCGATTGCCTGGTCGGGTAGCGGCGCCTCATCGGCGACGTCATCCGCCTCGCCCAGCGGCAGGGCCATGGAGAAGAAGTTCCGGACCGCGCGCCGGCGCCGCCAGTCATGGCATTTGTTGATGACGATCCGGGACATCCAGACCTGGAAGGGTCGCGCAGCGTCATAGCGGTTGAGTGCGGCGAAGGCGGCGACGAAGCTTGCCTGCGTGACGTCCAGCGCCTCCTCTCCGTCACCTATATGGCTGCGCACGAGCCGAAATACCCAGCCTTGGTGTCGCCGCACAAGTTCGGCGAAAGCGGCCTGCCGGCCGACGAGTGCAAGAGCGGCAAGCTCCCCGTCCGAGCAGTCGGGGAGAATTATGGTCATTCGGACTTTGCCGTCAGCGCTTTCACTACGGCGTCGTCGAACTTCTGCGTCTGATCGGGGCGAAGTACGGCACGCATTGCAAAGATGTGCTCGAGCGTTTCCTTCTGCAGCGCGCCCATGGCTTGGTGCGAGCGGTCCACTGCCGCCGCGACTTTAGGGCCATAGCCATGTTCCGCCTCAATCGCCTCTGCTAGGCGAGCATTGTCGGCGCGCAGCTCGGCTTCAAGTGCCTGACGCCGAATGGCATAATTCTTCTCGATGAACTCCAGCCGGGCGTGCTGAGCCGTATCCAGTTTGAGATCCCGATGGAGCAGCTCGTGCAGTTCGTTTTCCACGGGCGGTGCCGACACCACATAGATCCGCCCGATCACCACCCCGGCGATCGCCGCGGTAAAGGTCAACAGTAGGAGGAGCAGGAGCCGGCGGCGGTCCCGCATCATTGCGAGCCCAGCAGCGTCGAGGGCGCGAGCGCCAACTGCGCATCGAAGGGCGATATCGGGCTCGCGTCCGCCGACCCGATTGGAACCGCGGAGCCCGCGATGCCGATGAAAAGCGCGACTGCGGCGGCTAGACCAAACGTCGTTGCGCCCAAGCGCGGCATGGCCTGGACCCTAGCGATTTCCGTCAGGACGCGGCTGTCCAGGCCGGCAAGCCTGGGGTCAATTGGGGCATCGCGCAATTTCGCGAGCATTTCGTCAAGGTGGTCCATGGTGTTTCTCCGTCTTCTCTTCACAATACGCATTCTGGCCCACGACCCCTTGGCTCGGAACAGAAAAGAAATTTGAGAGGGGTGCAGGCTGCAGCTGCGTATTCTCTCATGTCAATGACTGGAGAATTCCCGAATGCGCTTCCTTTCGCCTTTCGCAGCTGTCGCCGCCGTCAGCCTGAGCGTTTCGGCTCCGGCCTATGCACATCCCAAGCTCGTGTCTTCAACGCCCGCCGCCAACGCCAGAGTCTCGGCACCGTCGCGTATCACTCTGACGTTCAGTGAAGGCCTGATGGCCAGACTATCTGGTGCCGAGATCGTGATGACCGGTATGCCCGGCATGCCAAACCATCGCATGGCGGTGACCGGCTTCAAGACCGCGGTCGAGGGCGGTAACAAGACGTTGGCGCTGACACTGGCCAAGCCGCTTGGCGCTGGTACCTATCAGGTCACCTGGCATGTCGTCTCGATGGACACGCACCGCATCCAGGGCAATCTCGCCTTCATCGTGCGATAGGGCAATGAGTGAGGTAGCAGGCATCGCGATCCGCTGGGCGCTGTACGCCGATCTCGGCCTCTTGTTCGGCCTGCCGCTGTTCGCGCTCTATGCCCCAGGTGGCGGCCGGACGGTGCAGCGGCATCTGCCGATGGGGGCGATGGTGGCCTGTCTTGCCTGCTTCGGGCTGCTGCTATCTGCGTTCGGCTTTGCGGTGCAGGCTGCGGCCATGTCCGGACTGCCGCTCACACAGCCTGATTTCGCCCTGCTGGGTGATCTCATCAATGAGACGGCCATGGGGGCGGCGTTGAAGGCGCGCCTTGTCGCGCTCCTTGTCCTCCTATTCTGCGTCCTCTTGTATCGACGGCAATCACGTCCCGCCTTCATCGCCTCTACTCTCGCAGGCGCGCTCGCGCTCGCGACCCTCGCCTGGAGCGGACATGGCGCGGCTGGCGAAGGCTATCCGGGCTGGCTGCAACTGGTCGCCGATCTCGTCCATCTGCTCGCCGCCGGCGCCTGGGTCGGCGCGCTTGCAGCCTTCCTCGCGCTGGTTATGCCTAAAGCAGCGACCGGTGATATGGAGCGGGTCTCGCTCGCCGAGGAGGCCTTGACGGGCTTCTCCCTGGTAGGAACGATCATCGTTGCCCTGCTGATCCTGACCGGGATGGGGGCGTCACATAAAACGGGCACAGATATACGCTAAGGCCTGAGGGCGTCGGAAAACACCTGTTTGTCGTACATTGGCCGGTAGGAGACAGTCCGGATCGGAGCCGGGTTGCGAGGATAGCTGACACGCACGTTAAGTCGGCAGCCGACCAAAGCCAGCCATTCAACGTCCAATTGCGCGCGGCTGATTTCAGTTGAACCTGCCATTACAAGACCCGGGAACTTGGGCGACACGGGTCAGGCAGTGTCCGCCGTCAGCACCAATGGCACAGATTTGAGGTTGTGATTTAAGGAGGATCTGGGCTTCGTCGTAGTGACGAAGGAACGAAGATGAAGCCCAGATCCTCCAATGTAAAATCGCCCGCCAAGGCCCCAGCAGAGCGGGTAGTGAAGGACATCCGCCGACAGACCCGGCGCCACTTTTCGGCCGAGGACAAGATCCGCATCGTGCTGGATGGCCTGCGCGGGGAAGACAGCATCGCCGAGCTATGCCGCAAGGAAGGCATTGCCCAGAGCCTGTATTACACCTGGTCGAAGGAGTTCATGGAAGCTGGCAAGCGCCGCCTGGCCGGCGACACCGCCCGTGCCGCGACCACCGGAGAGGTCCAGGACCTGCGCCGCGAAGCCCGGGCCCTGAAGGAATGCGTGGCCGATCTGACACTGGAAAACCGTCTGCTCAAAAAAAGCATGGTCGCGGATGGGGGCAACGACGAATGAGATATCCCGCATCCGAGAAGCTCGAGATCATCAGAACCGTCGAGCAGTCGCACCTGTCGGCCAAGCGCACGCTGGACCAACTCGGCATCCCTCGTCGGACATTCTACCGCTGGTATGATCGCTACCTCGAAGGCGGGCCGGAGGCGTTGGAAGATCGGCCATCGGCGCCGAGCCGGGTGTGGACCGCATCCCGGCGGGCATCCACGACCAGATCATCGAGCTGGCGCTGGAACAGTCTGAGCTGAGCCCCCGGGAACTGGCCGTGCGCTTCACCGATGGGCAGCGCTACTTCGTGTCGGAATCCACGGTTTACCGCCTGTTGAAGGCCCACGACCTGATCACCAGCCCGGCCTATGTCGTGATCAAGGCTGCCGATCAGTTCCACACGAAAACCACGCGGCCGAACGAGATGTGGCAGACCGACTTCACCTACTTCAAGATCATCGGGTGGGGCTGGATGTATCTGTCGACCGTGCTCGACGACTTCTCGCGCTACATCATCGCCTGGAAGCTGTGCACCAACATGCGAGCCGAGGACGTCACCGACACGCTGGACCTCGCCCTGGCGGCTTCTGGTTGCGACAGCGCCACGGTGCTGCACAAACCCCGGCTACTCAGCGATAATGGTCCCAGCTACATCGCGGGTGAGCTGGCGGAATACATCGAGGCCCGGAAGATGAGCCATGTCCGCGGCGCCCCGTGTCATCCCCAAACCCAGGGCAAGATCGAGCGCTGGCACCAGACCCTGAAAAACCGCATCTTGCTGGAAAACTACTTCCTGCCCGGCGACCTCGAAGCCCACATCGAGGCCTTCGTCGAGCACTACAATCACCAGCGATACCACGAGAGCCTGGCCAACGTGACGCCTGCCGACGCCTACTTCGGCAGGGCTCCGGCAATCATCAAACTGCGCGAAAGGATCAAGCGACAGACCATCGAACATCGGCGCTTGCAGCACCGCAAGTTCGCCGCCTAACATCAACCCCCTGACGAGGTCCGCACTCCGCTAATCTACGCCGCGAGTTGTGCCGAATGTTCTGACGACGGACAGCCGGCCGAGCAGAAGACGTAGCGCTCGCCTTCATACTCAGCCTTGTGAGCGGTCCTGGCGGGATCGACCACCATGCCGCAGACCGGATCATGGTCGACGTGACCGGACGGCGTTTCGCCGTCCGGCTCATGATGGTGATGATGGCCGTGCGCCCCAGTCACCTCGGCGGCGCGTTCGCTCTTCTGATCGTCGTCGGCCATTCATCACCTTTCACACGCCGCGCGTGCCTTCCGGTCTTTGTTCACTCCTCGATCAGATGGAACTCTTCGAGCAGCTTGGCGATCTCTGTGCCTTCGAGCTTCTTCATCAGCAGCTTGCGCAGGAAGGCCGGTCCGGGAAGATCGATGCCCTTGCCGTCCCGCAGCGGACCGATCGCAGCAAGAAGTGTACGAATATCATAGGTCGAGTTGAAGACCTCCGGCACGCCGCGCTCGACATTCATCAGCGTGTAGACGGCCTCCATCGGGGTTCTCACCGAATATTCCGTGGTGAAGATGCAGTCCCGCTGCTTCGATTCCGCGAACTGGCCGATGAAGGCGAAGTTGACCGCGCCCTCCGGCACCACGTCCGGCCGGTCACCCGCCTGGCGCGGCATGAAGAAGGCGGTAATATAGGGCATCATCGTGGGAACGGTGCTGGCGCCGGATGCCGCGAGTTCGGGAATGTCCTCGACCGGCACGCCGAGGTGATAGAGCCATTCCTGGGTGATCTCCTCACCGGTGCATTCCTGCATCGGCTTCTTCACGAAGTCGCCGGGGCAATCGACAAAGAGCGCGTAGAACCAGGCGATCATCTGATCTTTGGGCTGCTTCTTGAAATGCGGCTGGCGATGAACCGTCCAGCTCAGCAGCCACGCCGAGTCCTTCACCGTGACGATACCGGCGGAGACGATCTTGCCGGTAAAGGGGTTCCGCTTGGTGATCTTCTCGACATAGGCCGGAATGCGGGCGTCGAGGGCAGTGATGGAGGCGGAGGCCCATTTCGTCTCCGGGATATGGGCGCCGAACACGTCGGGGCGGCCGAAGGCCGGATCCTTCGCGGCGATGCGGCGCCACAGGTCCCAGGCCGGCGCCGGTCCTTCATTGAGCTTCGCCGGCGTCCTGTGGTCGCCATTGTCGGAATTCTCGGTCAGCGAGCCGATCGTGATGAAGACGAGATCGTCTGGCCCGAGATCGACGCCGCCTTCGACGCCGCGCTCTTTCCAGTGAATGCGGGTCGCTTGCTTGCGGCCGGGCTGGATGTCGAAATCGACATCGGTGACCTCGACGCCGTAGCGGAACGTGACGCCGTGATCGGTCAGCCACTTCACCAGCGGCAGGACCATCGATTCATACTGGTTATAGCGGTTGAACTTGAGCGAGGAGAAGTCGGCGAGACTGCCGATATGATGGATGAAGCGGTGCAGGTAGAGCTTCATCTCCAGCGCGGAATGCCATTCCTCGAAGGCGAACATGGTGCGCCAGTAGAGCCAGAAATTGCTTTTGAGGAAGTCTTCGCCGAAGACCTCGTTGATACGCTTGTTCTCCATCTCCTCGCGCGTCGCGAGGAAGACCGAGAGCAGGTCCTTCTGGGCCTTGTCGTTTAGCGTCAACAGCGCTTTGTCGGGCACGTCCTGGCCCTGGTTCTGCGTCGTACGCTGGAGCGAAAAGTTGGGGTCGTCCTTGTTGAGCCGGTAGAATTCGTCGAGGACGCTGGCATCCTCGATCTCCAGCGAGGGGATCGAGCGATAGAGGTCCCACAGGCACTCGAAATGCTCCTCCATCTCGCGGCCGCCGCGAATGACGAAGCCCTTCTCCGGCACATCAAGACCATCGAGCGCGCCGCCGGGGATTCCCAGCTCTTCCAATATGGTGATGCGATCGCCCGAAACGCCGCCGTCGCGGATCAGGAAGGCGGCGCCGGCGAGCCCCGCCAGCCCCGAGCCGACGAACCAGGCCGTCTTCTTGTCGGCCCCCTCGGGCTTGCGGGGACGCACGAAGGCTTCATAGTTTCCACTGCTATAGTGCATGGCGAACTCCTGTTCTTCTTGTTGGGATCAGTCTGCGGAGGGTTTGTAGCTGTAGAAGCCTTCGCCCGAGGCGATGCCGAGCCTGCCCTTGTCGATGTAGTTTTCCTTCAGCCATGCCGCGAGCGACTGGGCGTGCTCATCGCCATGCGACAGAATGTTGTAGGGGGTGTTCAAGCCGATGATGTCGTAGATCTGGAACGGCCCCATCGGCGCGCCGGTGGCGATCCGCCAGACCTTGTCGACATCTTCCGGCTCGGCATAGCCGCCGGCCGCCAGATCGGCGGCCGCGTTCAGGAGCGGCACCAAAAGCGAATTGAGGACGTAACCCGCTTTCTCCTTGCGCACCGGGATCGGCACCATGCCGATGGCCGAGGCGAAGGCGATCAGGGCATCGAACACGGCCGGATCGGTGTCGTCGGTGCCCATCACCTCGGCGGTGTTGAACTTCCAGATGCTGTTGGCGAAGTGCAACGCCAGAAACCGGTCCGGGCGGCCGGTGAAGGCCTTGAGGTCGGTCGGCAACAGGGTCGAGCTATTGGTAGCGAAGATCGCCCTTTCCGGCGCAAGCCCCGCGAGCTTCTCGTAGAGCGCCTGCTTGATCGAGAGAAGCTCCGGAACCGCTTCGATCACGAGGTCCGCGTCCGCGACGGCCGAACCGAGATCGGCGGACAGGGTGATGCGCTGCAGGGACTCGGCGGCCTTGCCGTCGGCCGCACCGGCCACCTCCTTGCCATAGGTCTCGACGAGCATGGCAAAACGCTGCCTTGCCTGTTCAAGCGCCTCCTCGCTGGTGTCGTAGGCGGTAACGTCGAAGCCGCTATAGGCGGTCTGGAAGGCTATCTGGCTCCCGAGGACGCCCGTGCCGAGAACCGCCACTTTCCTGATATCGCTCATTCAATCTCCTTCTGCGCGGTATCGTCACCAAGAAACGGAGCCGCCACCTCCACCGGGACGCGGGCCAGCTTGCCGGTTTCCCGATCGACAAGGGCCCACTGGGTCAGCGAGGCGACGAGCGTCCGCCCGTCTTCATCATGGAATTCGACGCATCGTGCATAGCGCGCACCGCGCGGCACTCCGACGACCCAGGTGATCGCGCTGACCGCGTCTCCCGCCCGGACATTGCCGCGATAGTCGACCTCATGGCGCAGCACGACCGCGACGAACCGGTCGCGATCTTGCGGACGCGCGGCCGTCAGCCAGTGCGCCACCGACGCATCCTGGATCCAGGTCATCCAGACAGCATTGTTGACATGGCCGAGTTCGTCGATGTCGGCGTCCTGGGCGCGGAAGCGGATATGGAAGCGCCGATGCTCATCCACCTCGCCGACGAGCGGGTGTCCGTGCTCATCGCAGCCGATGCGTCGACGATCTGACACGATCCCGCTCACGAATACGCCTGCTCCTCATGCGACGAACCCAGTCCAGCCATGGCGCGGAAGAAGCCGACGAGCATCTCGTCGCGCGGCATGGCGCCTTCGACATCGCCCTGGACCGCCAGTCCCATCCAGAGCGCGTATAGACCGATGCCCGTCTGCATCGGCGGCAAGGCCGGACGCAGTGCGAAGCGTTGCGTTAGATCGGCAACGAGTTCACCGAACATCCGATAGCAGGCCGCCTTGCCCTCCCGGTGCCGCTCGGCGAAAGCCGGATCGCGCCGCGCGTGAAGCTGCAATTCGATCGAGAGGAGCGACCATTGCGCTTCACCGGCCAGCTTCGCGAGCCGGGCGGCCAGCACCTGGAGCGTTGCCTCGATATCATCGCCGGAGCAGTGCGCGACCAGGTCGCGAAGCAGTGTGACCTCATCCTGGATATGGCTCTGCAGGATCTCGACCAGCAGATCGTCCTTGCTGGCGAAGTTCGAGTAGAAGGCACCCTGCGAATGGCCGGCCGCGCTGCAGATGTTGCGGATCGACATGGCGGCGACCCCCTCCTCGATGATCGAGGTATGTGCGGCGGCGATCAGCCGGTCCCGCGTCTGGCGCTGCGTGTCCTTGCGCGTAAGCGGCATGGGTTCGTTCTCCAACCAACGGGCGAGACGTGCGAAACCTTTTCGGCGGTTCCGCGTTCTCAGTAAAAACCAGATATCAACTGATATCCGAAATCAACGGCGATTTCGACCCGAAATCGTCCGCAGTATCGAAATTAAAACGCGAAGGAGTGCCCTTGGCTGAAACCTACATTGGCTATTCCCCGGACGTGGAGGTTCTCGGCGAAGACGAGGAGCGGCTGACCGCCGAAATCCTCGAGATCATGGCCACCACCAACCGTAAGGCCTTCGAACGCCACCGCCATGCAGTGCGCGACGCCCATGCCAAGAGCCACGGGTTCCTGAAGGGTGAGTTGGTCATCCCGGAACTGCCGGAGCATCTGCGCCAGGGGCTTTTCGCTCGTCCCGCCACCTATTCCGTGGTGATCCGCCTCTCATCAGCGCCCGGAGATATTCACTCCGATACGATACCGGCTCCGCGCGGTATGGCGATCAAGGTCATTGGCGTGGCGGGGGAGCGGCTTCTCCCCGAAGACCAGGGCCGCAACCAGGATTTCCTGCTGGTCAATATCCCGACCCTGAGCTTCGGCACGATCGATAAATATCGCCAGCTCATCGGCCTTCTGGAAAAGAATGCCCAGAACCCGGCCGTTCTCCAGCGCGCCATGGCCGGGGTGGCGCGGGGAGTGGAAGCCGCGGTCGAAGCGGTCGGCGTCGAGCCCGGCGCCACGCTGCGCGGTCTCGCGCGCGACAATGACCATCTGCTTGGCGAGACCTATCACTCGATGGCGGCGATCCGCTTCGGCGACTACATCGCCAAGATCAGCGCTGCACCGCTCTCCGACAATGTCCGGGCACTCGCCGGCAAGGATGTCGGCGCGGTGGAGGACGCCACCATGCGCGATCTGGTGGTCGAGCATTTCCGCGATCAGAGCGCGGAGTATCAACTGCGCGCCCAGCTCTGTACCGATCTCGAAAGGATGCCGGTCGAGGATGCGGCGGTGCTCTGGCCGGAAGATCTCTCGCCGCACCAGCCGATCGCCACGCTGCGCATTCCCCCTCAGGACGCCTATTCGCCAGCGCGGCGGGTCTATGGCGATGACGTGCTGTCCTTCAACCCCTGGCACGGCATCCGCGATCATCAGCCGCTCGGCTCGATCATGCGGGTGCGCATCGCCGCTTATGAACGTTCCGCCCGCTACCGCCACGAAATGAACGCGCAGCCGCGCGTCGAGCCGACGAACATCGACGCCATTCCGGACTGACGATCCGATCGTCAACCAAACTTACGAAAGGAGGCCAGCCATGGCCGAGACCGAAGAAACCCCTCAGATCGACGAAACCCGCCTTCAGGCCATCCGCCGCCGGATCGAGGAAGTGGCCGGCGACGCGCCGCAGCTCGCCAAGCTCGCCCTCGAGCAGATGGTGACGAAGCATAATCCAGACCTCAAGGGCACCGCCGGCTCCGCCGGCCGTGTCGGCGCTCAGTCCGGCAATGTCTCGGAGCTTACCGCCATCGCCAACCTCAAGCCAGGCGGCGCGGACCGGCTGAAACGCATCTTCGGGCTGGTGAACGGCAATTTCGACGGAGCACAGAAGGTCGGCACACTGCACAATATGCGCTTCGTCTTCTTCGACAACGACACGCGCATCCTGTTCGCCACCGCCTATGATGGCGACTGGGACACCTATATCAACGACTTCGCCACCAAGATCCCCGACCTGATGGACCTGCTCTTCGCCTCGGTCGAGGGCTGGCCGGGCATTGCGAGCCCCAAGGTCAAGGACTTCATCGCCGAGCATCAGATCACCGCCGCCGGCTGGTTCGTCGCCAACCCGCAGGTGACCGTCGTCGATGTGCGCCGGCTCCAGCGCATGGAGCATGCCGTCAACGAATTTCTCGACAAGGTGAGCTGAGCAATGGCGATCCTTCAGAAACTGAAAGAGCGCTTCCGGCGCGACAGCGTCACGCTCGACCTGCACGACATCCAGGCGCTGATTCTGCGAAGCCGGCCGGAGCCCTATGTCGGCATCCATGCCATGCTCCATTTCGACGAGGCCGAGGGCGCGCGCGACCTCCTCGGCCGGCTCGCGCCGCATATCGCCTCGGCCGACAACTGGAGCGACGATCTCGATTTCTGGATCGGGGCCGCACTCAGCTTCGAGGGGCTGAAGGCGCTCGGCCTGCCGGAAGCACAACTCAAGACCTTCCCGCTCCCCTTCCAGCAGGGCATGCCTGCACGCGCGGAGCAGCTTCGCGACTTCGGGCCCAACGCGCCTGAAAAGTGGGAAGAGGTCTTCAAGCCGGGCAACTGCCATCTCGCGCTGACCATCTATGCCGTGAATGATGCGGCGCTCGACAAAGCGCTGGCGACAGCGCGCGCCGAACTCGACCGGAGCAGCGGCGTGACCCTGCTCGGCGAGCATCGCTTCGGTGCGCCGGATGGCGCGAAAAACCCGTTCGGCTTCCGGGATTCGATCTCCCAGCCCGCCGTGGAGGGCAGCGGCGTTGATCCGCTGCCAGGCGAGGAGCGGCCGATCAAGGCCGGCGAATTCATCCTCGGCTATGAGAGCGAGAACGGCCAGCCTCTCGGCATGCCGGAGCCCGCCGCGCTCGGCAAGAACGGCACCTTCGTCGTTATGCGCAAGTACAACAGCCGGGTCGGCTGCTTCAACGCCTTCCTCAAGGCGCATGGCGAGACGCCGGAGGAACGCGAGCTATTAGCCGCCAAGATGTTCGGGCGCTGGCGCTCCGGCGCGCCCTTGACGCTGTCGCCCGACCATGACGATCCCGACCTCGGCGCCGATCCGCAGCGCAACAATGACTTCACGTTCAAGGAAGACCCCAAAGGCCGCGTTGTGCCGCTCGGCTGCCATATGCGTCGACTCAATCCCCGCGATTCCGAGCTGACGCTGCTTACCGACGTCAACATCCACCGGATCATCCGCCGCTCCTCGACCTTCGGACCGGTCTATTCCGAGGATGTCGCGCCGGAAGACGATGCCGAAGGCGATCGCGGCCTGTTCTTCATCTTCATCAGCGCGCGTGCCTATGACACGATCGAGTTCATGCAGCAGGAGTGGATCAACCGAGGCAATTTCGTCGACCTTGGCGAAGAGCGCGATCCGATCGTTGGCCTGCATGAGGATGACGGCCGGTTCACGATCCCGCAGGCGTCGGCGCGCAAGCGCATCGACGGTGTGCAGACTTTCAATGTCATGAAGGGCGGCGAATATCTGTTCATGCCAAGCCTGTCCGCGCTCAAATGGCTGGCGGCCGGGAGCTGGGGTTAGGAACCCGCCGGTCAGTCGTTGGCCTTTGTGAAGATGAACGTGCAATTCATCAGGATCGCTGCGCTCGGCCTCACCATGATCTTTGCCAGTCGCGTCTGGCCCGATCGGTAATCCTGACTGTCCGCCGTCAGCTGCATCGGGAAAGTCGAGCCGTCGCGGCGCTGGCCGACCACGACGCGACCGAGGCCAATGATCCGGCGCTCGCCGGTCTGCAGATAATGCGCGAGATATTCGTCATGCCGGTCGCGATCGGGCTGGGGCATGAGGCAGGAGACGTTGCGGCCGACGAGCTCGGCTTCGCTGTAGCCGAACAGGCGTTGTGCCGCTGCGCTGAACGACGTGATGGCGCCGGTCTCGTCGATGATGATCATCGCATCCGGCACCGTCGCCAGAATCGATTGCAGATGCTGCTCGCGGGTCTCGATCGATGCGCGGACCGCCGCCTCGTCGGCCCCTGTGCATTGTAGGGACACAGATTCACGGTAGCGGTTTGATGAGCAGCGGCATGAGGCCATTGGCGTCGAGATCGAGGTGATCGGACCAGACATAATCGCCGGTGAGATTGATGCGATCCCAACCCAACGGCGAGAGCCGGGACAGCATAGCTGGATCGATGGGGCTTCCTCGACGACGCATTTCGTCGACGGCGCGCCCCAGATAGCGACAGTTGAACAGGATAATCGCTGCGGTGACGAGGTTGAGCGCGGCCGCTCGGGTCTGCTGGTTCTCCAGGCCACGGTCGCGAAAACGGCCGAGCCGATGGAAGGCGACCGCCCGGGCAAGGCTGTTGCGGGCCTCGCCCTTGTTCAACTCGGCAGTGACGGTACGGCGCAGAGCCGGATCCTCGAACCAGCGGAGCGTGAACAGCGTGCGCTCGATCCGCCCGATCTCCCGCAGCGCCGCAGCGAGGCTGTTCTGCTGGCGGTAGGCGGACAGCTTCTTCAGGATCAACGATGGCGTGACGGTGCGGTGACGGATCGCGCCAATGACACGTTCAATATCGGGCCAGTGGCTGACGATCAGGTCCCGGTTGAGCCTGTGACCGAACAGTGGCGCAAGCCTGCCATAGCGCTTCGAGGGTTCGAAAGCGTAGAGGCGCCGGTCGGACAGGCGAGGAATGCGCGGCTCGAAATCGAGCCCGAGGAGATGCATCGTCGCGAATACGATGTCGGAAACGCCGCCTCCATCGACGTGCAGCGCGG
The DNA here is from genome assembly GCF_059424385.1 of Sphingobium sp. GW456-12-10-14-TSB1. NCBI lineage: Bacteria > Pseudomonadati > Pseudomonadota > Alphaproteobacteria > Sphingomonadales > Sphingobiaceae > Sphingobium > Sphingobium sp. GW456-12-10-14-TSB1. The sequence goes on from NZ_JBWKZI010000003.1 coordinate 90,006, forward strand.
TCAGATCGGCGTTGCTGTCATGGCCGAGGAGCCCATCGAGCGCATGGATGGCTTCTCCTGCCGTGCCGGCGATCACCGTCTGGTGCAGCGGCGCGTAGCGGTCGGTGATGGTGGTGTAGATCTTGACCACTGGGTCGCGACCATAATGGGCGTTGACCGCTCCGCCGGCTTCGCCCGGCCCGCCCAGGTAGAAGGCCTGGCCATCCGCGGAAGCCCGGTGTCCTTGCCCAAACCAGGCGGCGATCGGCTCGGCGTGGATGGCGTCGGTCAGACAGGCGAGCGCCGCCCGAAAGGTTTCCTCGCGCATGTGCCATGTCTGCATGCGCAGCAGCGCGCGGCGTGATCCTGCGCCGCATACCTCGGCCATGCGCGACAACCCGAGATTGGTCGCTTCGGCAATCAGAGTGGCGAGGAAGGTCCGCTCGTCGCCGGGCGGCAACCCGGTCGAGACGTGCCCGAAGTGCCGGGTGAAGCCGGTCCAGCGTTCGACCTGCGAAAGTACGTCGGTGATACGCGTCGCAGGCAGCATGCCGTAGCAGGCAAGCGTCAGGTGCCGTCCTTCGTCGTGCCCGGCATCATCGTCCTTCAGTTCCTTGGGAAAGCGCAATCGCTCGCCAGCGAACAGGGCAGCATCGCGTCCGGCCAGATTGTGGGCGACGGCGCGCAAGGCGCTGTCGAGCTGCGCGGCGCGCTGATCGAGCCATGCGTGTGGATTACCGAGCGAGAACGGCGGTTGCAGCGCTGCGCCGGATAACGGCGCGAGCAGCACGTCCAGCGACCTGTGCAGCCTTGACCTCGGCACCCAGATATCACCCGAGGCCAGTGCATTGGTGAGCGCGCCGTAAGTCGCCATCTCCCAGTGCGTCCGGTCGATCTTGCCGGCGACCACGACATGGCGGTGCCAGCGCCGCTCGACATGACCGAGCGGAACGTCGGCAGGGAGCGGCTTGCGCCAGTTGCCATCAAGATCCGACAGGACCGTCATCGCGTTGCGCAATGCCGCGGTGCCGGCTCGACCGTGGAAATCGAGCGTTTGCAGGAATAGAGGTCCTGTTCGCTTGAAGGTCCGGTACTCGGCTGCGATCTCGCTTAGCACATCGTCCCTGTGAGGTGCCGCGGTACGACGGATGATCGCGGCATCGGCATCGAGCATGTCGAGAGGCACGATATCCCTGAGGGCCGCGCCGATATCTTCACCGGCACGTGCTGCCCGGCTAACTGTTTCCAGCACAGTGGCGATGCGCATCAGCCGGTCGCGGCCTTCGCGTCCCGAGATCGCGATCCCCTGTTCCAGGCGTTTGCGGGCACGAAGATGAGCGCGTCCCATCAAGGTGCCGAACATGGCGATCGCCGCGTCGGTAAGCGTGGCCTCCAGCTCGCGCAGCGTAGCAAGCAGGATGACCCGCCTGCGGGAAGCGCGCATCTGTTGGAAAGCCTGGGCGGTATAGCGCACGCCTTCGCGGGCGAACTGCGTCAGGCGTGGCTCGTGCAGGGGATCGACCGGAACACAGGCAATACCGGTCCTGTGAATCAGCGCGACCTTTTCGAGGATTTCAGCGAGCGAGGCTGACGCTACGCGGGGCTCCGGTTCGCGCAACCACGACAAGCGGCTCTGTCGGTGATGCACCTTCTCGTCGACCAGCGTATCGAGACGCTGACGCATATCCGCATCGAGTTTATCGTCGACTGCGGCGACCAGATCGGTTTCCGCCCGCAGCATCGCCTCGGCCGCCATCCGCTCAACGACGCTGATGCCAGGGATGACGATGCGCCGCGTGCGCAGCTCGTCGAGCAGTCGATCGAGCAGAATACGCCCGTCCACGATGGCCATGGCTTCGGTTTCTAGCCAGGTCATCATGATGCCGCGCGCTGGCCGGCTGAGATCGGTGAAGCCGAAGCGCGCCTTGATGGCGGCAAGCTGATCGTAGCGGGTCGGCGCTCGCCGCGCGAAGTCGGCGACGACGCCTGCATCCACTCCGACCTGTTCGGCGATGTGGTCGAGCATGATTGCAGGCAACAGCTCGCCTGTGCGCAGATGTCGCCCCGGATAGCGCAGGCAGCAGAGTTGCAGGGCATAGCTCAAGCGGGTCGCCGGAGTGCGTGCGAAGCCGATCGCAGCAAGGTCCTCGGCATCGAGGCCATGATGTCGCACCACCGCCGCCTCGCTGTCGGGCAAAGCAAGCAACGCGGCGCGCTGCCGCTGGGTCATCGGAATACGTGCGGGCATGTTTCATCCTCCAAAAACCTCTTGCCTTTTGTTGGCTTAGTGAAAGAGGATTGTGAAAGACCCAAGGCTGCGGAAATTGGTGCATGCTGTTTCCGCCTCCAGATACGGCCGTTTGTGAAAGAGACGCAGATGACGCGCGAACCCTATCTGATCGGTTATGCCCGCGTGTCGAAGGGCGACGACCAGTCGAACGCCGCGCAGCGGCGCGCGCTCGATGCGGCCGGCTGCAAGCGGGTGTTCGAGGAGACCGCCAGCGGTGGGCGGTGGGACCGACCCAAGCTTCTGGAGATGATCGGCCAGTTGCGCGACGGAGACGTCGTCGTCGTCTGGAAGCTTGACCGGCTGTCGCGCAGCCTAAAGGATATGCTGCACATCATGGAGCGGATCGAGCTGGCAGGCGCGGGCTTCCGCTCACTGACCGAGGCGATCGACACCACCACCGCGGCAGGGCGGATGATGATGCAGATGGTGGGAAGCTTCGCCGAGTTCGAGCGGGCCATGATCCGCGAGCGTACCAGCGCCGGCCTTGCCCAGGCTCGCGCAGAAGGACGGATCGGCGGGCGTCGGCCCAAGCTCGGCGACAAGCAGCGCCGCGAAATCGCCGAGTCCGTCACGTCCGGCCGCAAGTCCGGTGCCGAGATGGCGCGGCTCTACGGCGTCAGTGAACCCACCGTCTCGCGCATCGTCGCCGCGCACCGCCAGCAATTCAGTCAGCAGCAGAGGGAACAGGCATGAAGCGTGGTCACGATCTGTCCGGCGTCATGAAGTTCGCCACCTCGCCGGCCTGGGGCGAGCATCTGGGCGAGGCGCTCGGCGATCATCTCGGGCTGGCGATGGAGGAGTTCGACTTCGAAGCGGACGAGCTGGCGGACATCGTCGGCGATCATTGGGCCGGCGTGTTGTGGGGATGCGCGTTCGAGGATCTGCTGACGCGCACCATCCAACCCGACCGGAACATCGTCGATGACTATATTCGGCGCCGGGGCTGGAATGAGAGCGGCCCGACCAAAATCTACCTGCGTGCCCTTCGATCGTCAGTGATGAGCCTCCACGAGGTCAGCGAGGTCGAGCCCGGCAGCGGCTTCCTCGTGCGCGACCTGATCCGGGGCGGCGAGCCGCTTCGAGTATCCGAGCGCAGCGCCTCGCAGACGCTGAAGCAATGGGACAGGATCGGTGCCCGCGTCGTGCAGGTCGGAGGCAAGCACCTCCTGTCGGGCGGCGTGCTGTCGTTCACGATGGAGGCGGCCGAGGCGCTCGTCGCCGATCTACGGCGCTCGAAGGGCAAGCGCAGCCCGCGCACCGCGTTGAACCTAGACGCCGACGATCTGGCTGCACTTCCGGCCCTCATCAGCACGGCATGGCTGTTCGATGTCGTTCCCAAGACCATGGGACCGGCGCCCATCCCCACGCTGCACAACATTGATGGCGAGGAGGTGATGTTCCACCGCGTGCGCTTTCCCTTCGCACGCGGCGTGACCCAGGCGCTGGTCGGCGAGCGGCTTGATACTGTCCCTGCGCTTCAGCGGGAAACCACGCACTTTTGGAACTGGCTGGGCGAGAAACCGAACGGAAAAGCGAAAAGCACCGGGCGCATGGCGTGGGGTGTGACGATGGCGGACGGCACCCCGGTGCTCGGCAATGTCGAATTGAAAGGCCGCGCCCTGATGCTCGCCGTCACCTCGGCCGAGCGAGCGAAACGCGGCACCGCGCTTATCAACGATGCGCTCGCCGGGTTGGTCGGCTCGCCGCTGACCACGATTGAGACGGTCGAACAGGCCATGGCGGCGCGGGCCGAGGGGCTGACATCATCCGAACCGGCACCCGCCATTGCGCCAGAGGTTGCAACCCCGCTCATCCATGCCATGCTCGACCGTCAGTACCGCGCGACGCTCGATGAACCCGTCGGCATGCTCGGCGACATCACCCCGCGCGCAGCCGTTCAAACTGCCGCAGGCCGGCACCGAGTAGCCGGGTGGCTCAAGCATCTCGAAAACCGCAGCAGCAGCCAACTCGACGCGAACGACCCGATGGCCACCTACGACTTCACTTGGATATGGCGCGAACTTGGCATCGAGAACCTGCGCAAATAGTTCGCTACCCCTGACGTCGATGCCTACCGTGAATCCGTGTCCCTACAATGCACAGAGGCCTGATCGGGGTGGCGCCGCAGATAGGCGAGCACCGCGTCGGCTTTCGCCTGCCCGATGCTGCCCGCAAGCGCGGCGGGGGTGAGCGCGACCAGGGTTTTCAAATCGGGGATCCGCGCCCGCAAGCTCGGCTGGGACTTCCACAGCCGTTCGCCTTCGACCGCTTGCGCGTCGGTCAGGGCGAAGCTGCCAGCGCGGAACGCCAGCGCCCAGCGTTGATCGTTCGGCAGATCGGCGAAGCTCTGCATCGCGGTCCCGTCGATGCCTTGGCTTATCACCTGATAGAGCGCGAACACGCTGCGCTGGCGCGCCCGTTCGGCGTCGGTGAACGCGATCGGCGGCGGGTCGAGTCTGGCAGCGTCAGGCCCATGTCCGTCGCCGGTGAGGCCGTGGCAGGACGAGCAGCTTTGGACGTATAGCCTTGTTCCCATGGCGGGGTCGGGTGCCTTGGCGGGAGCGAGCGGCACCGGATAGGCCTTGAGCAGATCGGCGGCGAGGCCATGCGCGAGTGTCGCGACCTCTCGGGACGATCCCTTGCGGCCGATCACGGCTTCGAGCTGCGAAGCGCTTTGGATTAGAGATTGCCGCTCAGGCGTCGCGGGAAGTGCGCGGAGGCGCGTCGACACCCCAGCGGCGAACTCCGTCATCTCCGCGTATTCGGACGCGCTTATGACCGCGCCGTTGGCGACCGCACCGCCATAATCGACCGCCATATAGTCGAGCAGACGCCAAGCAGTTTGAACATCGCGGGTATCGGCCATCGCCGCAGCGGGGATCAACAGCAGCATAAGCGACGCGACCAGCGCGACCAGAGGTGACGGCATATGGGTGATCGATTCCAAGCTTCACTCGTCGCGGACTATGCGAACAACTCTCATTAGCAGTATTGGGCAGCGTGCGCGACCACCAATGGCAGGATGATGAACATCGCCGCCGGAGAGCTGGCGGGCGATCGTCTCCGGCGACAAGATCGTGACCGCGAACCCGGAGACGATCGGGGGGGTAGAAAAGCGGCAGCGAAGGCGCGTGACGGTGTGCGATGCACGATCAAGGTTTTCGATGAGGCTAAGCAGTGATTGAAGATACTTTCAGATCACGTACTTGTCCCAGCTTGCATAATGCTCGGCGCTGCGCTTTCCCCTTGGAAAGCTGAGGCCGACGAGCGCAATGCCGGCTACGACCGAGGCCACGGCCCCAAGGTGACCAACGCCGTCGAGGAGGAAAGGCGCGGCCACAAGCCAGGCTCCGAACGCGACGTTGATCAGCCGCAGCGCGCGGGCAACTTCTGCGGTGGCGATGATCGCGACCGTGATGACCAGCGCACCCACAACGTGATCGCTGTTCGCCATACCGCCTTCCGTGCCGAACAGTATTCGGGTCAGCATCAGCAGGACGCCGATGACGATGCTCGCAGTCAGCGTCCATGGCAGGGTCAGTCCCTTCTTTGCGTCCGCCCAGAAGGTGCTTGGCGAGGCCATCGCGTCCGACGCGTCCACCGCTCCCGCCTCTATCGCGTCACCCTGGAAGAAGGTGCGGATCAGCGGTTTGCCTTGCCGGCGCGCCCAGAGAAGGAACTGACCCATCGCAATCACCTCGTCGAGCGCGAAGGGGATCATGATCAGCATGGCGAGCGCGGCGATCAGCGCCAGCGTGCTCCATGTGCCGATGACGATGGGCTGACTGATGATGAAATAGATGCTGATGACGCCGAGCGGGATGACAAGGATGCCGAAGAAGGTCACCATCCACGGCATGGTCCGCCAGCGGTCGCGGGTGCCCATTACCGCCATCAGGATCTCGAGGACATAGCTGACCGTGCCGAGCCCACCATCGGGAATCGGCCAGGCCTTGGACATGTCCGAGGTGATGATCTCCTCGGTGCCGTTGCGTGGATCGCTCAGGGAGCCGGCGAAAAACGGCTCCCAAACGCCGTCAATATGCCCCAGTTGGTAGGCGGTGAGGATGCGCGAGGTGAGAAGGCCGATCAGACCCATGGCGACGATCGGCAGCCGCTGTGCGTCGGTGGATGGCGAATAGGTCCAGCCGGGCGGGATGTTCTTGGGGTCCATCATGCCCGCCATGCTCATGCCCGGCATCATCGGCACGAGCACCGACAGGGCGATCACGGCCGAGCCGATGAGCAGGTTGTTGTTGTACTGAGCGGCGCTCGGGCTCCAGAAGATCAGCGGGGCGAAGAACAGCCAGATTCCGACGAACGCGACCGCCCACTGCGCCCATGTCTTGGTGCGCGGAACGAGCGATAGCGCGCCGAACAGCACGATGGCGAGGCCGCTGACGACATCGCTGATGGCCAGCGCGTTCGCCCGCCACTCGATCGACGGCAGCCCGCGATCAATAGTTACGAAGCGCGCCGCCTCGCCGACACTGTGAGTGGTCACGGAGTCGTAGATAAGCGGGCTGGAGGCGAGCCACAGCCCAAGACCGATGTTTGCGTAAAGAGCCCAGCGCGCACGGCGCTCGTCGCGGTCCATTATGGCCATGTGATCGCCGTGTGCACCGTGACCGGTCATCGCCATGTCCGCCGCGCCAGGTCGGTGCCCCATGGCAGCATGGTCCATGCTGCTATGGTCCGCAGCCCCGTGATCCATGTCGGCCATTCCACCGCCTGCCGCTGCGGGTTGTTGGCCCGGCGCTACAGGTTCGGCCTTTAGCTTATCGTGCCAGGCAACCAGATTCTCGTTAAGCTTGTTGTTCCGATACCAGGCCCGCGGGTGGCGCTTCAGCGCGGCGACGATCGTCGGCAGCGTGTCCCGGAGGCGATGCTTCGGTTCCCAACCGAGCAGCAAGCGGGCGCGTGAAATATCGAGGATATAGTGGTCGTTGCTGCTGTCGATCATCCAGGGCTGGATGAAGTCGTCGCTGCCGAGCGCTTCGTTCTGCAGGATGATCCCGGCTTTCGCGAGCGGCTGCGGAATCCGGATCGTCTTCCAGCCCTCGCCGTGGAGCGCCTCGCCGACGATGTCCTGGATCTCGGCATAGCCGGGTGCGTCGGGCTCGCCGATGAGCAGCGGCAGTTCTGACGGCAGTTCGTGCCGCCGATCGACCAGACGCAGCACGGCGTCAGCCAAGTCGTCGCGGTGCACCGATGACTGCGCCGCACACAGCATGCCGGGATAAAAATGCGAAATCAGGCGGTGCTCGTAAATCTGCGATATCTGCTGCGCGAGAAAAGCCGAGCGTCCGTCGTCGTCGTAAACTCCGGCGGCGCGCATATAAACGACGGGGATGTTTCCGTGGCGCTCATGCAGCAATGTCTCGGCGTCGACCTTGGACTGCGGATAGGCCCAGGACGCGCCGATCGGCGAGTCCTCGTTGATGCGCTCGTCGGGTGTGGGGGTCGGCTTATGAACGAGCATCGTGCTGGCGAAGACGAATTGTCCGACTTCGAACGATTGCAGCCCGTCAATCAGCCGGCGGGTGCCCTGCACGGTGACCTTGTCGTAGAGCGGATTGGGGTCACCCGTGATATCATAATAGGCGGCGAGGTGGATCACCGAGGCGATGCGGTTGCCGTACCGTGCGCGCACCTCGTCAAGCGCAACTCGGACCGCTTCGTCTGACCCGAGGTCTATGTCGATCGCCGCCGCGGGCGGCGGTGGGTCGGGAGGGCCGGCGCGATCAAGGCCGACGACCGTGTAGCGCTCGCCGAGCTGGGCAATCAGCGCTGCGGCGATAAAACCGCTCGCACCCGTGATGAGGACGACTTCGCCACCCTGGCCGCTGCCGGCTTCACTGCGTTTGCCATCGGTCATGACTTTGCCACCCTTGTTCATTCATCTCTGAAAACACTGACAGGCCCACCCGGACCAACCCTCTCGCACGCCCAGCTTTGCAGCGCGACGCGGCCTTCCCGCAAGCGCCTGTGGGCGACTTAGGGCGTCGGACACGTAAGCTCAGTCCAAGCGGGGGGTGTCTTGGGAGGCGAGGGTTAAGCCGCGTAAGTGGGTAAAAGAAGGTGGAAGGCCTGAGCGGCGCTTGCGTGGACGGTTGGTCCATAGCGCTTACATGCCCGACGCGGGTGGCGCGAGGGTGCCTAGCCATGCCACGAGCGCCAGGATGCCGATCACGCAGGCTGTCTCGACCGCAAGGCTGACCCGCAGCGCCGTAAGCGCCCCGCCATGGTCGTTCATGGCAATCGAGCGCTCGAAGGCCGGCGTGAGGCGGAACCGATTGAGCGAAGCGAGCCCCAGCATCGCTGCGAACAAAACCAGCTTGGCGAGCAGCAGCAGGCCGTAGAGCGTCGTCCCCAAGGCCGCGAAATTGGCTGGGCCGACGAGCAGCCAGCTGTTGATCAAGCCGGTGACCACCAGGGTAACAACCACGAGCGTGCCGACGGCGCCGAACCCATGCAGGGCGCGATGGGTCAGCCGAAGGTGCGCGGCATCGATCTCCTCGGTGCGACGCGTCAACAGGAGAAGCAATCCGAACAGCGCGCCGACCCATATACCGCCTCCCAAGAGGTGGAGGATGTCCGCACCGAGGTGAAGCCATCCGGTGCTTCCCTCGTCCATGGCGCCGTGCCCGTTCCACGCGAGTGTCGCCAATGCCGCGGCGGCGGCAATCATGGCGATAGCCAGCCACGATGCTCTGCCTCGCGCCAGCAGGGCTGCACCGACGGCGATGACCAGCGCCACCATACGCACCTTCCAGGCGGTGCCAACCGGTGGCCCCCCGAGCAGCGCGGCCACCGCTGCCTGGTCGATCGGCCAGAATGCAGAACCGGCCATCGCCGAGGCCATAAGGATCAGGCCAACGGCTGAGAGCAGCAACCCGAGCGCTGCGCTTGCCGTGAGCCAAGGCCGCAGCGCGATGGCATCATCGCGCTCGCCAAGACGAAGACCATAGAGGCTGAAGGCCGACAGGCCGAACAGCGCCGCCAGGACCAGGTATAACGCCAAGCGGATGGCGACGGTCGGCCAGTCGAGCATTCGCTCACTTCACCGTGAAGTTGTAGCTGCCGGTGATTTTGTGTGTGTCGCTAGAGACGACCTGCCAGTCGACGCTGTAGCGCCCACGCGGGAGACGCTGCTTCGGGGTGATCGTGAGCGTCCGGCCATCGGCGCCGACTGCGGCGCTGCTGGCCATTTTCATCGCCGCCATGCCGGGCATCGCGGCCATGGTAAGGTCGGCCTTGGAGAAAGCCGGCACGAGTTTCTCGCTGAACTGGAGGCTGATCTTCTCGGGGGTCGCAACCGCCGCGTTGGCGGCGGGGCTGGCGGACACCAGCTTCGGGTGCGCGTTCGCCACGCCGCCTGCGAAGAACAGGGCGGCGGCGGCAGTCGGGATGAACAAGCGGCGCATTAGGGCAATCTCCATTTCAATTGGGCTCACCTGTATTACGCAGCCGGACGGGTCACCCCTCACGATCTTTTTTCGTGCCGACGCGCTGCCCTCGATGAGGGGTCTGCGGCACCGGCGCGTATTCAGAAGGGAGCATGGAGCGCTTTCTCACTGCGTCTCCCTTCGAACGAACTGTGGCCGCGGGCCCGACGGGCGCATGCGCGGGGTAATGATGAGGTTGCGGTTGACCAATCAAGGCTGGACTGGCGACCCCGAGGAGGTCATCGACTGTTTGGTTGTGGGCGGCGGTCCAGCGGGCCTCACGACCGCGATCTATCTGTCTCGGTTTCTCAGGAGCTGCGTCGTCTACGACGCAGCGGCGGGGCGCGCCGCCACCATCCCGCGCTCGCACAACCTGCCAGGATTTCCCGGCGGCATTTCCGGCGTCACGTTTCTTGCGCGCCTGCAGGCTCAGCTGCACGAATATGGCGGTACGGTCCAGAGCGGCGAGATCGACGCAATCGTCGCGTCAGGCGACCACTTCTCGGCAAGCTGCGAACTTAACGTCCTGCGCGCGCGGACCGTTGTCCTCGCTACCGGTGTCGTCAATCAACGTCCAGAGATGCCCGATGCAATGCATGACATCGGCGTGGCGCGTGGTCTTCTCCGCTATTGCCCGATCTGCGATGGTTATGAGGCCCGGCGGATGAACGTGGCGGTGCTCGGCTGCGATGGCCATGGCGCTGAAGAAGCCGAATTCCTGCGAGCTTATGGCGCCAAGGTCACACTTCTCGCCCAACGGTCGCTCGATCTCGGGCCGACCGAACTTGCCAAGTTGAACCAGCAGGGCATCCATGTCGCCCCCTCGCCTGTCGGGCAGCTGCGTCTTGGCGACTGTGTCGAGGTGCGGTTGGCCAATGGCCTGGAGCTGCAATTCGACACGCTTTACCCCGCGCTCGGCTCGTCGCCTCGGACGCGGCTCGCGTCTTTGCTGGGGGCGCAGCTCAGCGGATCAGGCTGCGTTCTGACCGACGCCCACCAGCGAACCTCGGTTGCTGGCCTCTTCGCGGTCGGCGACGTGGTGGAAGGGCTCGATCAGATCAGCGTTGCAACCGGACAAGCAGCGGTCGCTGCGACCGCAATTCATAACCTGCTGCGCGACCGCGACAGCGGATTGTCATCCGCCATCGCCGGGCTCTGTCCCGCTCGGAGCGTACCGCCGACGTAGCGCGAGCCATTGGCGGTGCAACGAGCGAAAACCGCCAACCCAGCGCCGGTCGCCGGCTCGCTTGTCATCTTCTTTTCGCGCTATTCGTCTCCACACGACGATCGGCGACACGGCCTTTCTCCGTTTCGATGATCCCGCACCACGATCGCGTGGATCGCGCGCGAGTGCATCGCGACAGTGTGCTATTACCAGCGCCGGGGGATTGCTCGACACGCCCGAGCGGCCAAGCGGGGGCCGGGATCGCCGGCGGCATCCGACGCTATGCTCAAAAGGCCTATGGGCATGAAGGTCGGCGCTGTCGCATTTCGTCGCATTCCTTTGAGCCGCGCCAACACGCGACCGCCTATCGAGCGTCGGGTCCACTCAGAACGCCAAGTGGTTTATTCCGCCATGCATGAAGGTTCCGCCGAGGAATCCCTGGATCGAGATCGCGAGCGTCATCAGGCCAAGCACCACCCAGTACAGTGTCCGCGACCGCTCGGGAACCTTGCGGTGGCGCGCCGCCATCCAAGCGAGCGCGACGCCGAAGACGGCTATGGCGGTGCCGAGCCAACGGTGGGTCATGAGGATCGGGTTGCGATCGGTCAGGTAAAATCCACCCGCAAACCAGCCGAGGAACGCGGCCACGATCGCGCCTAGCGCGCCGACTACCAACATGATGTGGGCGACATGCTGGTAATCGCGGTTGCGACGCCACAGGCCGAAAAGTTCGACGCCGAACGCGCCGATGAACAGCGCGATCGGAAAATGGATCACCATCGTGTGCACACGACCAAGCCAGCTGACCAGTCGCTGCCCAAACGTCTTGTTCTTGTTCGCGGTCTCCTCGTGCATGCCGCCCATGTCCATGTCGTCACCGGCGATGTCGCGGCCACCCATGTTCATGTCCGCGGTCGACATAGAGCCCATGCCCATATGGCCGTCGCCAGCGTCCGCTCCGTCTGCTTTCGGCGTCTCGGCTGTGCTGTTAGCGGCCGGCCCGGGACCGGCCCCAAGCGCATCGTGATCTTCGTGCGCCGATGCCGACGTGCTTACTGACATTGCAACAGCAAGGAGCAGAGCGAAGGCCCCGCCTCGTTTACCGCTCATCACCCAACCCCCTTGATCCGTGTTCATCCATTCCCGTTTACGCACGGGCCGTCTTCCGCCCTCACCCGCGTATTCGCTTTCCTGTGAGACTTTTCGTCTACTCTTCTAGACGAACTGGACGGAGGAGCTACGCTGGCTGGGCGACCGCGTCTTGTCTCCCGCCGTAAAAAAACCGCCGATCAGCTGCCGTGGCGGGCGAACAGGCGGCGCCCGTTGGGGCCGAAGGCGACCACGTCATAGGCCTGCGCCTTGGCGCCCGGCACTTCCATTCCCGGCGAACCAAGCGGCATGCCGCCGACTGCGAGGCCCCGTACGCCCTTGGGCCGGGTCGCGAGAACCCGCTTCATGTCGGCGATCGGCACGTGGCCCTCAAAAGCCATGCCATCGGCGATTGCGGTGTGGCAGGACGAGACGTCCGCGGGAACCCCTGCGCGCTTTTGCAGCGCCGAGCGGTTGGAATCATCGACGACGCGCACCTGGCGCCCGAGCTGCCGCTGCACCTGCGCCGCCCACTTGGCACAACAGCCGCAGCCGGGGTCGCGGTGCATGACGATCGGGGTGGCCGCGCTGACGGCAACCGGAACCAACAAGGCTGCGGCAGTCAGCGCGGATCGCAAAGCTATCTTCATCGAAAAACTCCTTGGTCGAACCTCCCGCTCCCTCGGCGGGGGCGGGACGAACGAGGCTTATTACTGAGGACGCTTGCCCATAGACCGGAGCATCGCCTGGAGTTCACCGATGCTCTTGTTCTGCTCGGCAATCGATTTTTGAGCCATTTGCCGGGTCTTCGCATCGGGTGCCTGGCGGAGCACGATCTGTGACATGGCGATCGCGCCGCGGTGATGCTCGATCATCTTGCGGGCCCAGGTCTCGGTCGCATCGGTGCCAACGGCCGACATCATCTTACGATGCATCTCCATTTCGGCACGCGGGTATGGATTGGCGGGTGTCGGTTTCATCATGCCCGTGTCGGAGTGGCCCATCTTGCCATGATCCATGCCGTGCATGGCCTCCTGGGCGAGGACCGGGCCGGCGGCCAGCAGTAAGAGGGGAGCGAACGCCATTCCTGATCTTTTCATCACCGTCTCCTTTGTTGCCCCTAGGTAATACGCACCGTGAAGGCGGAGCCCTCACGGTTGGGGGGAAACGGCGTAACCCACCACATCTGCAAAAGGTGCCCGGAACCAAGTGGGCGCACCCGGACAGATCAGTTGCAACCAATGCTGGACGACGCCCACCGAGGAGGCGGCAGGTGCCATCCGTTTGGCGAGGTACGGACAAATCAACGACGGTCCCGGGGGATCTACTCAAACCGACAGTCGCTGCGAACAATACGTATACCGAGCTTGGACCAGGGACCATACTCCTGAAGGCGAAGAAACAAAGTCTTCCCCTCGAGAGATCGAGCGGCAGTGTTCAACACTTCTCAGAGGAGTCCAAGATGATCAAGAACTCCATCATGGTTGCGCTCGCCGGCATCTCGATGCTCGCAGCGGTCCCTTCATTCGCTCAGGGTATCGGACATACCTTCTTCATGCGCGGCTCGATCGTTGACACGGGCAGCAACGGCACGGTCGTCTGCATCGGCAAGGCCGATGGCGCCGAGGTCGGCCAGAAGCTCGAGGTCTATCGCGTTGTGACCCATCCGGGTCCGTCCAAAGGCGTGGCGCCGACTTATCACCGCCAGCTCATCGGCCATGTGACGATCGATCATATCTTCGATGATCACTTCGCGCACGTGTCCGTCGCCGACGGCACGCCTGCCAAGCACGACATCGTCGAGCTTCGCAAGAACTGACGAGCCGGTGGCCCGGCGGCACACGCTGCCCTGATGCGAGGCATCGGGGCAGCGGGTTGCCGGCGGCAACGGACCGTTCGGGATCGAGGCGAAACCGCTTGACCCTGGACCATGGTCCTACCGGCATGATCGAGCGGATGACATGGGCAATTTCAAGATCGGCGAACTGGCCGCCGCGGCAGGCGTGGGCCGCGATACGATCCGCTATTATGAGCGGATGGGCTTGCTGCGCGAGCCCGCGCGCACGGCAGCGGGCTACAGGCTCTACGACGCGACCGACCTCGAGCGCGTCAATTTCATCCGCTCGGCGCAGGAGCTTGGTTTCACACTCGAACAGGCCCGGAAGTTGCTGGCGCTCAGGGCGTCGGACACCGCGCATGCCCAGGCCGTGCTCGATATCACGCTCGCCAAGATCGCGGATGCCGAAGCCCGGCTCGAGCGCCTGTCCGATATCCGCGACATGCTGCGGATGCTCGCCGATGAATGCCCGGGTGAAGTACCCGTCTCCGATTGCCCGATCCTCGCCTTCCTGACGGCGCGGCGGAAAGACCAGCAGCATAACAAGAAACTTCAGGCAGCGCAGGACGAACGATCATCACTAGCGAAAGGGGTTTTGTCATGACGAAAATGCGTTTGATCGCCGTCCTCACGCCGGCGCTGCTTCTGGGCGCCTGTGTGACCACGCGGCCGACCTCGGCGCAGGTCGAGAGTTGCCGGGCGATGGAGGGCAATATGGGTCTCCAGACGCCGCATGATCATGGCGAGATGAAGGGGCAGGGGCGCAACCCGATGAACCTCTCGCACGACCGGTGCCTTCAGATCCTGCGCAACGCGCAATGATCGGGTCCGGGCGCCATCCCTGGCGCCCGGACACAGTTTTCAAGCCAAGGAGCAAGCTATGATCGACCATGCGAAAAAAGCCCTTCCGCTTGTCGGCGGAAGCCTGTTGCTGGCGCTCGCGCTTTCGGGCTGCGACCGCCAGGCCGACCAGACGGTGCCGCCCGCGGCGAACAGCGTCGCCGCCACCCCGGTCCTGACCGACAGCGGCAACGCTGCAGACGCGGCGCCGATGGACGCGATGAGCAACCAGGCCGAGATGGAGCGGCATCACCGTCAGGCGATGGACCATGACGCGATGCGCGCCGGGGCCGGCAACCAGACCGCGCCGGCACCCGATCCCGCGCCGGGCAATGCGGCGATGCCGATGAAGGATATGTAGGCTCGCACACGAAGGGGATGAGGATGTCCAGGCGGATCAGCCTTCGACGCTTGAGCCTCGGCTGCGCAATCGCTCTCAGCCTGTCCGCGAGCGCGAGCGCGGGCGCGCAGGAGGGCGGGGATCATGCCGCGCATCATGGCGCAGGCATGCCGGCCGGCGGGGGCATGTCCGCACCGGCAGAGCCGGGGTCGTCGGACATGGCGAAGATGATGAACCCCATGATGGATCGCATGATCAATGGGGAAGGGGAGAATGAGCACGGCCACGAATCGCGCCGGACCGGCTTCATCTCGCAGCTGCTCGCCTTTCCCGCGCTCGACGAAGCGGCAAGGCAGCGGGTCGCTGCGCAGGCCGGCGAACGGGTAAGCACCGGTCTGGCGATGATCAACGCCGCCTCGGCCGACGGCGCGCGTGCAACCACGGTCTCGGCCCGGCTCGATGCGGCGCGCCGCCTGCGCGATGGAACCGACCTGTTCCGGTCCGGCACCGCCGCGCAGGGCGCGATCGGGGGCTTGCAGCCGCCCCGGGAGGTCGGCCTTGCCTGGCTGCGCGATCAGCTCGACATCGACCAGGCCGCGCCCGGCCATGCCGACCACTGGTTCGGCATCTCGCCCTCACACCTCCTTCTCATGCTCTTCCTGGGGCTGGTGAGCGCCACGCTTATCGCGCTGCAGATCTTCCGCCTGCGGCGGATCGGGGCGATCGCCGGCGGTGTCGCCACCGCCAAGGTTCCAGCAAAGCCGGAGCCGAAGGCTGCCCCTCCCGCTACCAGGGTTGCGCCCGCGCCTGCACCCGTTGCCGACAGCGCCGGGCTCGCGCCGAGCAATGCGGCCGCACCCGCTGGGGCGTCGCTGCGCAAGCCCAAAAGCTGGGCGGGGCAGCTGCGCGTGGTCCAGATCGTGCGAGAGACGCCGAGCGTGCTGACCTTCCGGCTCGCGGACCCGACCGCCGACCGGCTGCCGTTCGACTTCCTGCCGGGCCAGTTCCTGCAGGTCGAGGTAGAGCCCGAAGCGGGCAAGACCGCGCGCCGTTCCTACACGATCGCCTCTTCGCCGACCCAGCGGGCCTATGTCGAACTGACGGTCAAGCGCGAGGAGCAGGGCGTGGTCTCGCGATACCTGCACGACAAGGTCGTCGCCGACGATCTGCTGAAGGTCAGCGGACCGTTCGGCGCCTTCACCTTCACGGGAACGGATGCCCAGAGCATCGTGCTGATCGCGGGCGGGGTCGGCATCACCCCGATGATGTCGGTGCTGCGCTATCTCACCGACACCGCGTGGAAGGGTGATATCTTCTTCTTCTACGGCGCACGGTCGACCGAGGAATTCGTGTTCCGCGACGAGCTCGAGCGGCTCGAACGCCGTTTTCCCAACCTCCATGTCGTCGCCGCGATGCAGCGCGCGCCCGGCACCGTCTGGATGGGCCCCGAAGGGCCGATCACCCGCGAGATGATCCTGGCCGCGGTGCCGGAGATCGCGAGCCGGCGGATCCATATGTGCGGCCCGCCGGCGATGATGGGCGCGATGCGCGGCGTGCTGGCGGAACTTGGCGTCCCCGAAGCGCAGCTGCACACCGAGGCGTTCGGTCCGGCCTCGCTGCCGGCCGACCACGAGGATCTCGAGGTCAAACCCGCGCCCGCGCCAGCGGATAAGCCGGCCCCGAGCGCCGAGGTGGCGCCGAGCACGGTGACCTTCTCCGTGTCGGGGGTGTCGGCGGCCTTGCCCGCGGACGAGACCGTGCTCGAGGCGGCCGAGGGCGCGGGCGTCGAGATCTCCTATGCCTGCCGTGCGGGCACATGCGGCGCCTGCGTGGTCAAGCTGCTGCAGGGCGAGGTAACGATGGAGGTCGAGTCCGGCCTCGCGCCCGCCGACAAGGCGCAGGGCTATGTGCTCGCGTGCCAGGCGAAGGGCACGGGCACGCCGCTCGTGGTCGAAGCCTGATGCGCGAACGCAGCGACATCGCCGTCGGCCTGCTGGTCGCATTCCTGCTGCTGTTCCCGTTCGGCTACCTCGTGCATGTGTCACCGCGCTTTCCGGGCAGCCTCGCTGGCGGGATCATCGGGATCGCAGCGCTCGTGCTGATGCTGCTGACGCTTCCCTATGTCGCGGCCAAGCACATCGCCTGGGTCGACAAAGTGCTCTCCCGGCTCGTCAGCAAGCCTACCCTGCTCGCCATCCACATCTATGCCGGCGTGCTGGCGCCGATCCTGGGTCTGGTCCACGCCGCGCACAAGCTCGAAAGCCCGGTCGGACTGCTTCTGACCGTCCTCCTGCTGATGACGGTCATCACCGGCTTCATCGGCCGCTACCTGCTTGCCCAGCTTGGTCGGGCGCTGCGCGGACGCAGGTCGGAACTGGCCTCGCTTCGCGCCGCCTTCCTTGAGGAGCCGGCGGCGCCGGCGCAGGCCGATACCGCAGCCGCGCCGCTGTCGGGCTGGAGGCGCTATCTGTTCGTCGCCGGGGATGCGCCCGCGGGCCAGCACCCCCAGAACAGGGCGGGGATCGCCGCGGCGCTGGCCGATACCGAATTCGCGATCCGCGCCGAAGAGGCGACCAACACCCTGTTCGCGCGATGGCGGTTCCTGCACATCCTGCTGGGCTGTCTCATCTTCGCGCTGCTCGCGCTCCACGTCGGCGCGGCGATCTATTACGGGCTGCGCTGGCTATGAGCTGGCAGCGTCTTTCCTATGCCGTCTTCATCGCAGCCCTGCTGGTGATGGTCGCCGCGGTCGCGATCCGGATGCGATCGGACGCGCCGAGGGATGCCGGCCTGGTGGCGCAGCTCGTAGCGCCCGGCCCGCTCTCGAGCGCCCACCAGTCCTTCGCCGGCCAATGCACGGCCTGCCACACGCCGGGCAAGGGCGTCGAAACCCGGACCTGTCTCACCTGCCATGCGGGCACGGATTTCGGGACGAAGCAGTCGACGCAGTTCCACGCGAAAGCGACGCAGTGCACCTCCTGCCACGTCGAACATGAGGGAGAGCGCGGCATCATCCGCATGGATCACGCCGCCTTGCTCGACATGGCAAAGTGGCGGCAGCCTTCGGCGGGCATGTCGACAAACACTCGAAGCCTGACCCCCGAGACCGCGCTCAATTGCGCGAGCTGCCATGCGTTCCGCGATCCGCACCAGGGCCTGTTCGGCACCGACTGCGCGAGCTGTCACAAGACCGACAGCTGGAAGATCGCCAATTACCGCCATCCATCGGTCAATTCGACGCAGTGCGCCGAGTGCCACAAGGCGCCGCCCAGTCACTTCATGGAGCATTTCAGCATGGTCTCGCAGCGCGCAGCCGGATCGAAAGCGCGCGTCGACCAATGCTATGCCTGTCACGCCACCGACAGCTTCAACAATATCCGCAAGCGAGGCTGGTATGATCACCATTGAGGCCGACTGGCTGAGCGCCTTCTTCCGGCTTGCGGTGATCGGCCTGGAACTGGCGGGCACGCTGACCATCCTGGTCGGCGCGGGGCTCGCAACCTTTCTGTTTGCGCGGCGGGCGAGGGCGGGCGACCGAACCGAGGCCTATAGCGCGTTCCGCTCGGCGCTCGGCCGCAGCATCCTGCTCGGTTTGGAATTTCTGGTCGCCGGCGACATCGTCAAGTCGCTGGTGATCAACCCGACGCTCGACGATCTCATCGTGCTGGCCGGGCTTGTGCTGGTGCGGACCTTCCTGAGCATCTCGCTTGGGGTCGAGATCAACGGCCACTGGCCTTGGGAGGAAACCCGGATGGCGCGGGAGAAGGCGCGTGCGGCGTCGGATGGGTCGCCGGCTACGGCTGAGGCCGCCGGATGCGGCACAGCGCTCAAGCGATAGCAGATGGAAGGCGCATCATGATCGAGAGACGCGAATTGCTGATGGCGGGCGCCGGCCTTGCCGCCGCCGGAACGCTGGCTGCGCCGGCGGCGGCGCAGCAGCATCGAATGGAAGGGATGGCGATGTCGATGACGGACTGCATCGACGATTGCGTGGCTTCGCACCGCATGTGCCTGGAAACCGCCGCTTGGCTGACGAAGCAAGGCGGCGCGTCAGCTACGGCGTCGCTGATCGCCATGCTGAACGACTGTGCGGAACTGTGCCAGGCGACTGCCAACTCGATGCTGCGGGAATCTGCCCTGCACCGCATCGTCTGCCGCGCCTGCGCCGACGCTTGCGAGCGCTGCGCCGAGGAATGCGGACGCCATAGCGCGGACCAGCGGATCGCGCGTTGCTCGGCCACCTGCAAGAAATGCGCGGCGAGCTGCCGAACGATGGCGGACATGTCGAGCTGAGTTTCCTCGAACGCGCCCAGGCGTAGTGAGGTCAAGCAGCTCCAGCACCATTGAAGCGATCCGTCGGCTCTACAATGTGGGACCGCTGCGAAGCTGGGTCGTATGGGTGCGAAAGCGGGACTGGTTAAGGATCGGCGGTAGCGCTTCTAGACCAGCCAGGCAGCGATCGCGCCAACCACCGACTTGGTTTCGGCAACGTCGCGGACTCGCACGGTATCCAGCCCGAGATGCTTGGCCGGATAATCATTTCCGCCCGGGAAGATCGCGTCACCGAAGAAGATCATCTCGTCGAGTGCGACGCCGGTCTGCTCGGAAAGGCGCTTAAGGCCATAGGCCTTGTCTATCCCTTCGCGGGTGATGTCGATCGATGTCGCCCCGCCGATATTGATGGCAAAGCCTGGCAGCAACGGCTGGAGCAGGGCCTGCAATTTCTTGCGCTTGGCGTGATCGGGATCCCACGTGTCCTTGGCCTCGAGCGGCGCCTGCTGACCGAGCGCGGAGAATGTGATCTGGCTGCCGCGATCCTCGATCTGCTCGCCCCAGATGTTCTCGTTTGCATAGCCCGCCTGCTCGACCGCCTTGGTCAGTGCTTCGCGGATGCGCTGGCTTTCGTCGCCGGTGAACAGATCGGCATAGATACGCGTCCATTGGCCGTCGGCGTGACGATATAGCTTGGTGCCCGTGGTCGGCTGGATGATAAAATTGTCGAGCCGCGCACGGGCGGGCATGCGCGACACCACCTGTTTCTCGAATTGCGGCCAGTCGCCTCCGGAGATGATCGCTACCATCGTCACGTCGAGCAGGCGGGTAAGCAGATCCGCCATTTCATCGTCGAGCGGCTGCTTGCTGAGCGCGAGCGTTCCATCGAGGTCGAAAGCGGCCAGTCGCTTCATGATGATCCTCCCACAAGCGGCAGCAGAAATGCGTCGATGGCATCGGCGATGCCATCTTTGTCGTCGCTGGTTGAAATGTAGTGCGCTGCGCTACGGATCTCCTCAGGCGCCTTGCCCATGGCGATCGATAGGCCGGTGCGCACGAGCAAAGGGCAGGTCATTGGGCATGTGGCCGAGCGCCCGCGCCAGGGCATCGACGCCAGCTCGCTTGTTGGCATAGGGGTTGGTGACGTCCAGATAGTAGGTCCGCGACCGGGCAATCGTCGCCGACGCCAGGCTCTTGTCCTTGCGAACCAAAGTCCGTCGATGTCGGAGATGACGAGGCCCAGCATCATTGGCCGATCCTGTGCCAGAAGCGGCCATCGCGTTCGAGTAGGGCATCTGCGCCGGCCGGGCCGGCGCTGCCTGGTGCATAGGATTCAAGCCTGCCCTTGTCCTTGACCCAGTCATCGAGGATCGGCTGGACCGCGGCCCAGCCCGCCTCGATCTGCTCAGCGCGCTGGAACAATGTCTGGTCGCCGGTCATCATGTCATAGAGCAAGGTTTCGTAGCCCGTCCGGCCCGACAGCTTGAAGTGGTCGGCATAAGTGAAATCGAGCGTTGTCCCTGCGGTCTTGATCACTGGACCCGGTTTCTTGACCAGCATGTCTAAGACGATGCTTTCGTCCGGCTGCAGCTGGAAGATCAGGCGATTGGCTGGCAGGCGGTCGATCGGACAATCGCGGAATAAAGCGTAGGGCACTGCCTTGAACGTGACGACGATCTCCGTATCGCGCGCTGCCAGCGCCTTGCCGGTGCGCAGGTAGAAGGGCACGCCGGCCCAGCGCCAGGTGTCGACTTCCAGCTTCAGTGCGACATAGGTCTCGGTCCTGCTGTCGGTAGCGACATCCGGGACCTTACGATAGGCCGGCACGTTGCGGCTACCGACACGGCCCTTGCCATATTGGCCGCGCACTGCGCAGACTGCGGTGGGCTTGCGGATCGCGCGCAACACCTTGGCCTTTTCGTCGCGGATCGCGTCGGCATCGAAGCTGTTGGGCGGCTCCATCGCGATCATCGCCAGCAGCTGGAACAGATGGTTGGGGACCATGTCGCGGAGCGCGCCGGTTGCATCGTAGAAAGATCCGCGCGATCCGACCTCGACCGTCTCGGCGGCGGTGATCTGGACATGATCGATATAGCGATTGTTCCACACCGCTTCGAACCATTGGTTGGCGAAGCGCGCGACCAGGATGTTCTGGACAGTTTCCTTTCCCAGGAAGTGGTCGAGCCGGTAGATCTGGCTTTCCGGGAGCAAGGCGAGGATTCGGGCGTCAAGCGCCTTGGCCGAGGCGAGGTCGTGGCCGAACGGCTTTTCGATCGCGACGCGGCGGAACCGACTGCCCGCTTCCGCCATCAGGCCTTTGGCGGCAAGCTTTTCGACGATGGCGCCGAAGAATTGCGCTGGCGTGGCGAGGTAGAAGACCGCGCTTCGGTCGCCCAACGCCTTGGCGACATCGTCGAACACCCGGTCTGCGGTGAAATCGCCCTGGAGGTAGGCGATGCGCTTGCGCAGATCACGCCAGCAATCGCCCTCGGTCGCGAACTTATCGAGGCTGGCGCGCAACATCTCGTCATCGCCATCGCTGCGGCCGATGCCGAGGATGGTGAAGTCCTTTCCCAGCAATCCGTCGGTGCACAGATTGGTGACGGCGGGGACCAGCAGGCGGCGGGTCAGGTCCCCGGTCGCGCCGAAAATGACCAGAGTGGCGGGTGGGGCCTTCTTCATGGGAGCCTACTGCGGCATTTCGGTATGGCCGCCGAAGCCGAAGCGCATCGCCGACAGCACCTGGTCGCCGAACGTATGTTCGACGCGGCTGCGATAGCGCGCGAACAAGGCGGCCGAGAGGACGTAGGCGGGCACCGCTTCCTCCATCGCCGCCTCAATCGCCCAATGGCCTTCGCCCGAATCCGCCACGGTGCCGGTAAACTGGGCGAGCATCTGATCCTTGGCGAGCGCCGACGCGGTCAGGTCGAGCAGCCAGGAGGAGATGACCGATCCGCGGCGCCACACCTCGGCAATGTCGGTGAGGTTGAGATCGAAGCGCTCATCCTCAGGAAGCTTGTCGGATTTCTTCGACTTCAGGATGTCGAAGCCCTCGGCATAGGCCTGCATCAAACCATATTCGATGCCGTTGTGGACCATCTTGACGAAGTGGCCGGCGCCAGGCGGGCCGGCATGGATGTAGCCGAGCTCGGCGCGCGCATCCTCGCCTTCCTGCTCCATCCGATTGGGCGTGGGGGGGATCGTCCCTCGGCCCGGTGCCATCGTCTTGAAGATCGGATCGAGGTAGTCGACCACCTCCGTCTCGCCGCCGATCATCATGCAATAGCCGCGTTCGAGTCCCCAGACGCCGCCCGACGTGCCGATGTCGACATAGGCGACTTGCTTCGCCACGCAGAGCTTCGCGCGGCGGATATCGTCCTTGTAGAAGCTGTTGCCGCCGTCGATGATGATGTCGCCGGGCAGGGACTTTTCGAGCAGGGCGGTGATCGTATCCTCGGTCGGAGGACCCGCCGGGAGCATCACCCAGAAGATGGCGCGCTCGGCGAGCTTGCCGCGCAGATCGTCGAGCCCGGTCGCGCCGACCGCGCCTTCCTTGACCAGATCGTCGATCAGATGCTGGTTGCGATCGAAGACGACCGCTTCATGTCCGCCGCGCAACAGGCGACGGACGATATTGCCGCCCATGCGCCCCAGTCCGATCATCGCGATACGCATTTATGCTGATCCCCTTCAATTCTGTAGCGAACGCGCCACCAATGTTTCGAGGGTATTGAGATCCCCTGTGTTGAGATGAATGCGCAAGGTGCGCTGCCCGCGCGCGGCGAGCACGTCGAGATCGCCACGCGCCTGCGCGAGCTGGACCGTGCCGAAGCTTGCCTTGCGTCCGGGCACCGGTACGTCCGGGTTCGGCGTCCGCGTGATCTCGACGAACACGCCGCTCTTCGGACCGCCTTTGTAGGCCTGGCCGGTCGAATGGAGGAAACGGGGGCCGAAGCCGGCGACGGTCGCGACGCCTTTCGCCTCGACCACCTTTTCGCGCATCCGTGCCACGGCGGCTTCATGTTCGGCGTTACGCTCGAGATAGACGAGGAAGCCGACATAGTCGCCGGGCTCGGCGCTGGCGAAATGATCGCGCAATATCTCGACCGGGTTGGTCGCAGCGAAAGTGTGATCGCCCGGTGCGGAAAAGGCCATCACCGCATCCTGGAAGAACGGGGATTCGGGGGCGAGCGCACCCGATTCCTCATATTTGTCGATCAGCTCGCGCGTCGCGATCTTGGCATCCTCAACATCGGGCTGGTCGAACGGATCGATCCCGATCACCGCGCCGGCAAACGCCGTCGCCACTTCCCAGCGGAAGAATTCCTGGCCGATATGCTCCTTTGACGGCAGCGTGATGCGTATCACCGGCTGGCCCGCGGCGACCAGGAAATGGGCCTGCTCGATGACGTCGGACGCATCGTCGCCATCGAGCGTCAGCAAGGCGAACAGGCGGTCCGTACCATAATCCTCGGCCGGCGCGGACGGCTCCAGATCGACGGGAACGATTCCCTTGCCGTGCTTGCCGGTGGATTCGGCGATGAGCTGTTCCAGCCAGGCGCCGATCGGCTCGAGGCCGGGGCTGGTCAGGATGGTGAGTTTGTCGCGGCCCGATATCGCCGCCTCGCCCATGATCGCGCCGAGGATCAGGCCGGGATTGGCGGTGTCGCCCTTGCACGCCTCGACCAGAGGCTGGGTCGCGGCGAAAAAGGCTTCGACGTCGATCCCCATCATCGCTGCCGGCACCATGCCGAACACGGACAGGACCGAATAGCGCCCGCCAATCGCCGGATCGCCGAGGAAGATGGCGTGATAGCCATGATCCTTGGCCAGCTTTTCGAGCTTCGATCCCGGATCGGTCACCGCGACGAAGCGGTCGCCATCCTTGCCGGACAATTCCCAGAAATAAGCCCGCAGCAGTTCGGGCTCCATCGTCGATCCGGACTTGGAGGCGACGAGGAACAGGGCTTCCTTCGGATCGATCTTTGCGGCGACGCTGCCGATCTGGCCCGGATCGGTCGAATCGAGCGCGTGGACGGTCGGAAAACCGGGCGCCGGGCCGATGATCTCGCTCAGCACTTCGGGGCCAAGGCTCGATCCGCCCATGCCGAGCAGGACGACATCCTTATGCCCGCGCGCCTTGTCGGCGATCGCCTTCAGCTGGGCGAAATCGACCTGCTTGCCTTCACCGGCAGCGAGCCAGCCGACCCATTTGGCTTCGTCGCCGTTGGTCCAGAGTGACGCGTCGGCGGCCCACAGCCGCGTACCCCATTTCTCCGCCGCCGCCGTCTTGAGCCTGGCATCGACCGCGTGGCGCAGCGGCTCGGGCAGGTCGGCGTGGAAATGGTTCATGCGCTTAGGCCTCCGCTTTGGCTTTCTTCGCCTCGATCGCGCCGAGCAGCGTGTCGGCCGCGTCGGCGAACAGTTTGACGCCATCTTCGACCAGCTTGGCGGTGACGCCGGACAGATCGAGCCCGAGCCGGTCGGTCTCGGCCAGGACATGTTCAGCCCCCGGCACGTCCGCGGTCAGCGTCTGCTTGAGCGTGCCGTGATCCCGGAACGCGTCCATCGTCTTGGGCGGAATGGTGTTGACCGTATCGGGGCCGATCAGCGCGTCGATATAGAGCGTGTCGGGAAAGGACGGATCCTTCGTGCCCGTCGATGCCCAAAGCAGCCGCTGCGGCATCGCGCCTTCGGCGGCCAGCTTCTTCCACCGGTCCGACTTCACGAAGTCGAGATACCATTGGTAAGCGAGCTTGGCGTTGGCGATAGCGACCTTGCCGCGCACCGCCTTGAGCGCGTCGGCATCCTTGTCGCCGGCGGCGACACGCTCGTCGATCTTCTTGTCGATCGCGCTGTCGATGCGGCTGACGAAGAAGCTGGCGACGCTGGCGATGCGATCGATCGTCTCGCCCTTGGTGAGCCGCGCCTCGAGCCCTTCGACGAAGGCCATCGCCACGGCGATGTAGGCCTCACGCGCAAACAACAAGGTGACGTTGATGCTGATCCCGTCCTCGATCAGCTGGCGGATCGCCGGGACGCCGGCCCTGGTGCCCGGCACCTTGATCATCAGGTTCGGGCGATCGACCATCTTCGAGAGCCGCCGCGCCTCGGCGATCGTCTTGTCGGTATCGTTGGCGAGATAGGGCGAGACCTCGAGGCTGACATAGCCGTCCTTGCCGTCCAGCCGGTCGAACACCGGACGCAGCGTGTCGCAGGCATCCTGGATGTCCTTGATCGCCAGCGCTTCGTAGGTTTCGACCACCGATGCGCCCGGATTGGCGGTGACGAACGCCTTGTACTGATCGTCATAGGCGGTGCCCTGGCCCATCGCCTTCTCGAAGATCGACGGGTTCGAGGTGACGCCGGTCAGGCCGTCCTCCTCGACAAGCTTCCGGAGGCCGCCTTCCTTGAGGAAGGAGCGATCGACGAAATCGAGCCAGGGTGCCTGCCCCGATTCCTGGAGCTGCTTCAACAGACTCGTCATGGGGCAGGCCTTTCCGATCAGTTCGCGAGCGACCTTGACGAGATTGTCGACGGTGAAACCGAATTTATCCTGCAGTTTCGCGGCAGGGGCCGAGGCGCCGAAGGTCGACATGGTGATGGTTTTTCCCTTCGCGCCGATATAGCGGTCCCAGCCGATCTCGCCGCCCATTTCGACTGCGAGACGCGCCTCGACGCCGGGGGTCAGGACGCGGTCCCTATAGGCCTGATCCTGCAGTTCGAAGAGATACCAGCTCGGCATCGATACGACGCGTGCCTTGACGCCGGCTTCGGTCAGTCTCTCATATGCCGACACCACCAGGCCGACTTCGCTGCCGGTGCCGATCAGGATGATTTCGGGCTTGTCGTCGCCGGCGAGGACATAGGCGCCCTTCAGCAGCCCTTCGGCGCCGGCATATTTGCCGCGGTCGAGCGTCGGGATCGCCTGGCGCGAGAAGACCAGGGCGGTCGGGCGGTTGTTTTTGCTCAGCGCCGCACGCCAAGCCCAGGCGACCTCGTTGGCGTCGCATGGTCGGATCATGTCGAGGCCGGGTGTGGCGCGCAGCATGGTCAGCTGCTCGATCGGCTGGTGGGTCGGCCCGTCCTCGCCGACGCCGATCGAATCGTGGGTGAAGATGAAGGTGACGCCCAGCTCCATCAGCGCCGCCAGGCGGACCGGCGGGCGCATATAATCGAGGAAGATGAAAAAGGTCGCCGAATAGGGACGCAGGTGCGACAGGGCCAAGCCGTTGACCACCGAACCCATCGCATGTTCGCGCACGCCGAAGTGGAGATTGCGGCCGGCATAGCTGCTCGCCTGGAACGATCCCGCGCCTTCGATCAGGGTCTTTGTCGAGGGGGCAAGATCGGCCGAGCCGCCGACCAGCCAGGGCAGGTTGGGCGCGATCGCGTTGAGCACCTTGCCGCCGGCATCGCGGGTCGCGATGCCTTTTTCGTCGGCGGGGAAGGTCGGGATGGCGGCATCCCAGCCGTCGGGAAGCCGGTCGGCAAAGATCGCCTCGAGCTCCTTGGCCAGGGCGGGTTCGGCCTGCGCATAGCGTTCGCGCATCGCCAGCCATTCGGCACGCAGCGGCTTGCCGCGCCCGGCAATGGCGCCTCCGAAATGCTCGGGCACGCCGTCGGGAACGAGGAAGGACGAATCCTCGGGCCAGCCATAGGCTTTCTTGGTGCCGCGTATGTCATCGCCGGTCATCGCCTCGCCATGCGCCTTGGCGGTTCCGGCGATCGAGCTGCCATAGCCGATAATCGAATGGACCACGATCATCGTCGGCCTGTCGGTGGTCGCCTTGAAGCTTTCGATCGCCGCGGCGACCGCCTTGGTATCGTTGGCGTCGTCCACATGGATGACGTGCCAACCATAAGCGTCGAAGCGCTGGCCGACATCCTCGTCGAAGGCGAGTTCAGTGCCGCCCTCGATCGTCACATGGTTCGAATCGTAGATCCAGCAGAGGTTGGAGAGCTTCAGGTGGCCGGCCAGGCTCGCCGCCTCGCTCGCGACGCCTTCCATCATGCAGCCGTCGCCGGCGAGGCAGTAGACGTCATGGTCGAAGATCGGGAAACCGTCGCGATTGTAGCGCGCCGCGAGCCAGCGCTCGGCAATCGCCATGCCGACCGAATTGCCGCAGCCCTGGCCGAGCGGTCCAGTAGTCGTCTCGACGCCCGTGGTGTGGCGATATTCGGGGTGACCCGGCGTCTTCGAGCCGATCTGGCGGAAATCCTTGATGTCCTGCAGGCTCACCGCCGGTTTGCCGGTCAGCCTGCCGTCCTTGTCGATCTCCTTGACTGCGGCGAGATGCAGCAGGGAGTAAAGCAGCATCGACGCATGGCCGACCGACAGGACGAAGCGGTCGCGGTTGGGCCAATCCGGCGCGTCGGGATCGGTGCGCAGGAATTGCGACCAGAGCGTATAGCCGACCGGTGCCAGGGCCATCGGCGTGCCGATATGACCCGATTTCGCGGCGTGGACCGCATCCATCGACAAGGTGCGGATCGTGTCGATCGCCAGCCGTTCCGGGCTGCCGTCCCCATGCAGGGTAGAAGCGGGGATGGTCGACATGAGAATCCTTTCGTATTGCCGTTGTCGAATCAACGTCAGGCCTTTAGCGGAACCCGCACGAGCACAATCCGCGTCGCGCCGTCGTGGGGAAAGCAAACCCCGGGTTCTCGCAGGAGCTTGCCGTCAATGGTAATTTCCTCTCCGTCACCTTCAAGAGACGGGTCCGTTTCGATCGTTATCTGGATGGCTCCGTCGGCGCGCCGGAGCGTCAATTCCGCTTTGTGCCAGTTTTTCGGCATTGCTGGACGTATCTGTATTTTGCCGCCGATTAAGCGAACGCCCAGAATTTCTTCAACGGCCAGCCGCCATGTCCAACCTGCGGCGCCTGTATACCAAGTCCAGCCGCCGCGGCCGAGATGGGGTGCCACACCGGCGATGTCGCCCGCGACAGCATATGGCTCGGTTCGATAATGCTCTGCGCCTTCGCGTGTCGAACTGTGCGTTATCGGGCTAATTCGGTCGAACAGTGATTTGGCCACGTCGCCGTCGCGTATCCGTGCGAACGCGATCGCGAGCCACGTTGCCGCATGGGTATATTGCCCGCCATTCTCCCGGACGCCAGGCGGATAGGCCTTGATATAGCCCGGTTCGCGCGGCGTGTGGTCGAAGGGGGGATCGAGCAGGCGTATGAGGGTATCATCGTTGCGTACTAGGTAGCGCCTGGCCGACGCGAGCGCCGTTCTGGCTCGCTCCGGATCTGCAGCATTTGAGAGAACGGACCAGGATTGAGCGATGGAATCGATGCGACATTCCTGCTCCTGGGATGTGCCCCAAGGCCTGCCGTCGTCATCAAAGGCGCGCAGATACCATTCGCCATCCCAGCCAGACTGCTCGACCGCTGCGGCGAGCGCTTCGACACGCGCTTCCCAGCGATCACGAAACTCGGTTTGCCGCTCATCGACGCAGTGCAGTGTGAAGTTCCGGATAGTTGCGATGAGGAACCAGGCCAGCCATATGCTCTCGCCGCGTCCCCGCTCGCCGACCCGATCCATGCCGTCATTCCAATCCCCGCTGCCGATCAGGGGAAGGCCGTGAGCTCCGAGGCGATAGGCATGGGCAAGCGCGCGGTCGCAGTGAACGAACAGCGATTGCTTATAGTCGGTAACTTCAAATCGGGCGTAACGATCGGCCTCGCCGGCCGCGAGCGGCGGCGCTCTCAGAAATGGAATTTCTTCGTCCAGAATGGATTTGTCGCCGGTCGCCTCGACATAGTGCGCGACGGCATAAGGAAGCCAGACGAGATCGTCGGAGCAGCGGGTTCGGACCCCGCGGTCCGAAGGCGGGTGCCACCAATGGAGTACGTCGCCCTCTTCGAATTGGTGCGCAGCGGCGGCGAGGATATGTTGCCGCGTTGCGTTCGGATCGACCTGGATCTGGGCAAGGACGTCCTGGAGCTGATCGCGAAATCCGAACGCGCCACTGGCCTGATAGAAACCGGCGCGAGCGCGCACGCGGGCACTTAGCGATTGGTGAGGCAGCCACCGGTTGACCATCAGGTCGAAGGCAGGATCGGGTGTCTTGACCTGAACCTTTTCCAACCGATCGGCCCAGTCCGCTACGCGAACCCGGGCAGCAGTCTCGATGATGGACGGCGATTGCCAATGCCGGATAAGTTGGATTGCGTGCTCGAGGTTATCACCCTGGCCGAGGATGAAACAAACTTCGACGGTTCCTTCAGGGGGGATATCGAGATGCACCTGGAGGGCGCCGCAGCAATCGTCGCCGGCAGAATCCTGGCGGTTGCCCAGATCCCAGTTGAGCAGGCCGAGCGGTCGGGCCGGGTCGGCAACAACACCGTGAAAATCGCGGCGTGAGGTAGTGAAGCTATGAACGGCCTGGGTCGTGGCAAGAAAGGCGACGCGATCGCCGAACTCGTCCGTCCAGGAATTGCGTGCGAGAATTGCATGGGAGGCCGGGTCATAGCGCGATGTGCGAAAAGGGGCTTGCTCGCCCCTCACCGCGCCCAGGAGCCATTCCGCATAGTAGGTCGCCGTGATCCGGCGCGAGCGTGGCGTTTGATTGCGTAGGCGCAGACGCACCAGTTTTACCGGATCGTCGATTGGCACGAAGGTCGACAGCTCCTGCTCCAGGCCTTCGCTGTGGCGGTGCCATATGGTCCGATCGGGACTATGATGAATGCGGCACGCGGAGCCGCCGCCCGATGGCAAGGGTGTCGGGGTCCAGAGCCGCCCGTTCTCCTCGTCGCGCAGATAGAGCCGTTCACCTTGGGGATCCTCGACGGGATCATTGAACCAGGGCGTGAGTCTGTTCTCGCCGCTGTTGATCGCCCAGGCGAAGCCAAGCCCGGCCTCAGTAACGATCGTGCCGAACGCGTCGTTGGCCAGGACATTGGACCACGGAGCCGGGGTGGGAGCGTCGGGCTCTAGGTTGATCACATAGTCGCCAGTATCAGGCGCAAAGCCGCCCCAGCCGTTGTCGAAGAGGAGATCTACGGACCGCGGCACGGGTGCGGAGGTGGCTGGCGGCACGTTGGTGCCGACTGGGGCAAACGGCGGGCCGGGGTGCGGAGGTTGATCTACCCGGGCGAGCTGGTCGGCAAGCGTGACGCCGTCGTCTTCAAGGATCAGCTTGGCGGCCTGCTCGAGGAGCGCCACGCGCTCGTGATCGGAGGAGCTGACGCCCACTAGGTGGATGCCGCCATGGGTGCCAAGACGTTCCTGCGCGCCGGCGTCTCTCAGGACTTCCAGAAGGCGCTCGCGGACCGGTTCGACGTAACCTGAGGTGCCCTCGTGGACGATCGCGAGATCGAAGAGGATGCCGCGCTGGTGGCCGAGCCAATGCGCAGCGAGAACGAAGCGGAGCATACCGGTCTGTTCCGCGGTGCCGGCGCGCAGCATCACGATGGGATGATCGCCTGAAATACCAAGCGACCAGAGATCGACCTGCCGGAAGAGCCGTTCACCTCCGGGTGCAGGGTTTGTGCGGGCAGTAAAAAGATGGGAAAGGAGGGCCTGTACCTGAGGTACGAACTGTGGCTGTAGGCCCAGGTCGTGCATCTCGCGCGCTTTTGCCGCGATGGAATCGCTAACCACCCAATCCAGCGCGGACAACGTTGCATAGCGGTCGGCCAGGTCTAGCGCCGACTGACGCGATCCCGCCGCGATCGTGACGAAAGCGAGTTCGCGGCGCCCGTGCGGCGGCAGCATGACCTTTGCCCTGATCGCGCAGATCGGATCGAGCGACCAGCCCAATGCGCCAATCAGAGGCTCCTCTGTCATCGCGGTAGGATGCGTGACGTTGCCATGGCGACCGATGAAGGCTCTTCGATCAGCCTCAAGTCCGAGCAAGGCGACTCCTTCGTCATCTCCGATTATGCGAATCAGCAAAACCGGAGGCCGCTCGTCGGGATTGCGCGGTCGGCGCATGAACACGAGTCCATCGCCTCCGGGCAAGGCTTCAGCGCCCACGAACAGCTTGCTGAAAGCAGGATGCCGAGCGGCATCCTGGGGTGGGGCGAGCACCACCTGGACGTAGCCCGTCAGTTCGATTGTCCGGGCACGATCCTCCTCATTGACGAGCGCGATGCGTCTGATTTCGAGATCGTCGCCATGGGCAACGTTGACTAGCGTCGAGATCGACAGACCGCGCGAACGCTGACGGAATTCGACCTGATGGGCATGGAACATGACCTCCGGCGGCTCGCCGATGGCGGGGAATGGCCCCCCTGTTGCCGACCAGATATCGCCTTGATCGAGATCATGCAGATAGAGCCAGAAGCCTGCTTGGTCATCTGCAGGTTCGATGCGGGTAAGCGCATGCTGATTCCAGCTTAGACCCCCGGCACCGTCCGTGCGGATTCGGCTCGAAAGCCGGCCGTTGCCGAGGATGTGCCAAGCATGCTGCCCCGACGGTCGGTCTGGCGACCAACTGTGCAGCGCCGGGATGTTCCCTTCGGCGTGAGCGGGCGGGTCGCGAACCTCTACTCGTGCAATTTCTGGCGGAAGCTCCCACGGTATGCGTTCGTTGAGCAGGAGATCGACGGTGCCGACGTAAGGGTCCGCATGGAACCAGCGCACTAGCATGTTGTCGCACAGTGCATTTCCCAGCGCGGCGAGACTCATGCCATGGTGGTGCGCCATGTACGAGCGAACGATAGCGAACCGCTCGCCCGCCGGCAGGCGGGCCGGCGTGAAATCGGCGGCTTCGAAGAAGCCGAACCGTCCAATTAACCCCAGCTCGGCCAGCAGCTTGAGGTTGATTGTCGCAAGTGCTGGCCGGATCATAAGCGCAAGCGCCGTTGCGTAGGGGCTCACGACGAGGTCGTGGCCGAGGCCACGTTGAAGTCCGAGGGCAGGGACGCCGAAGGCGTGATAGCGATAGATGCGATCAGACCCCATCGAGGCGAACGATGATTCGGAGATTCCCCAAGGGATTTTGTGCGATTTGCCGAAGGCGGCCTGGATGCTGACGGCTGTTCGGTCGCTCATACCAAGCAGCGTGCCGGGATCGCTGTGCAAAAAGATGTTTGGCATCAGATATTCGAACATCGAGCCATTCCAGGACAGCAGCGCAAGCCCGGCCTCCTGTTTCGTGATGGGGCGACCGAGGTGGAACCAGTGGGAAGGATCGATATCGCCCTTCGCAATGGCGAAGAAGCTGGCGAGCCGTGCTTCGCTGGCGAGGAGATCGTAGTGATGCGCGTCTATGCGGTCGGCGCTGACGTTGTAGCCGATGTGAAAGAGCCGGCTACCTTCATCAAGCAGAAGTGAAAAGTCCATCGCGTGCGCACTGACGTTGGCCCGGCGGGCAAGGCTGTCGAAGCGACCATGAAGCTCGCGCGAGACGGCCTGCCCTTCCGCGATGGCAGCCAGCATCTTGTCGACCCATTGACGGGCCGCGTCGGATAATCCGCCTTCCTTGGTCGCGCTGAGCAGGCTGATGACGTGCGCGGTGCGCGAATCGGATGGCGTCGCCGAGCCGCCAGCCATGAAATCGGCGACCTTGGCTGCGGTTTCCGCGCAGTCTGTGGGATGGTCGGTTATAACTTCCCACCACGGGCAGAAAACCTGCAAATCGCGACGTATCCCGGACACGTGATGCTCGAGCCGCTCGAGCCAGACTTGCACTTCGCGCAAGATGCCGACGTCGGCTTCGGCAACGCTCGCGGCCATCACGCCCACCTGCTCGCGCAGTCTCGGCAAGTCGGCCGAAATGAGATCGTCGATCCCCCTGAGCCATTCGCGCTCATCGTCCGAAACCCGCTTCACCGTCTCGCCGACGGTAGCCAGGATCACACCGGCCGTTGAGCCCGCTTCGGTCCCGATAGACCGGATCGCCTGGGAGAGCAGCCCGATGATATCTTCTAGGCCTTGCCAGAGCTCGCGGCCTACCGGCGGTGCCCTCCCAGCATCTCGAAGAGCCTGGGCAACGGTAATCAGGCTGACGGCAAGATTGCCGCTGTCGACCGTGGAAATGTAACGTGGCTCAAGGGGAGCGAGCGTCCTGGTATCATACCAGTTGAGAATGTGGCCGCGGTAGCGTTCGAGCCGGTCAAGCGTATCGAACGTGTCGCCAAGACGGGTAGCCAGCTCGTTGAGACCGATATGCCCAAGCCGCCACGCTGTCAGGATCGACACCATCAACATGCCGATGTTGGTAGGCGACGTTCGGTGAGCGGTGTCCTCGTCGGGCGGCTCCTGGTAGTTGTCGGGAGGCAGCCAATTGTCCTCGGGCCGGACGAAGGTTTCAAAAAAAAGCCAGGTGCGCCGAGCGACGAGTCTGAGAAATCTCCTGTCTGCTTCGGTAAGCGCCTCGATCGGTGGTCTACGCGGGCGGCTGATCCAAACCGCGATCTCGGGTGCGAAGAACCAGAGCAGCAATAGCGGCGCCGCGACAGGCATCGATCCCGGCGCATAAGCGAGTAATGCGCCAGCTATAAGCACCGCAAGAAGGGGCGAGCTCCACATGTCGCGCCACGCCGCCAATCGCGGATGGCGCGCCGCGTTTCGCGTGGCCATATGAGCGGCCGAGGTCCATTCGAGCCGCCGCCGCCCCGATTGCAGCCGCCAGATCGTGACGGCTATGGCGTGCAGCGCGATGTATGCGTCGCTGACGAGGAAGGCGATGGCTAAAATCCAGCGTCCGAGATGATCCGTGAGGCGCCGCAGGACGCGCTGCATGACGCCGCGACGGCGGCCCTGAGCGAAGCCCGTTACGAGATCGGTAAAAAGATAAGCCCCGGGCGCGACGATCGCGAGCAATGTCCAGACCCAGGGTCGACCGTGAAACAGGAACCAACCGCCTAGGAGCAAGGCAACGATGCTGGCGGGTACCAGACTGCGCCTTAGATTGTCGAAGATCTTGAGCCTGTCGAACCACCCAAGCCGATTGCGCAGCCATCGGCCGTCACGCCCTGGGACAAAAGGAAACAGCCAGGGCAGGATTTGCCAATCACCCCGCACCCAGCGGTGCCAGCGCGCGGAAAAGTCGAGATACCCGGTCGGAAAGCGCTCGTAGACAATGACGTCGCTAACGAGCGCCGCGCGCCCATGAAGCCCCTCGAACAGGTCATGGCTAAGCAAAGCATTCTCTGGGACACGGCCCTCCAGACTCCGTTCGAATGCCGCCACATCGTAGAGGCCTTTGCCCACAAACACGCCGGTGCCCAGAAGGTCCTGGTACACGTCGGAAACCGCGCGAGAGTAGATGTCGATCATAGTATCGCCGCCGTAGAGGCGAGCGAACAGGGATTGCTCGGGGCCCTCCGGCCCTAGTTCAACGCGAGGTTGAAGGATAGTGTAGCCTCGTTCCACAATGCCGGTGTCGGGGGCAAAATGAGCCCGATTGAGTGGATGGGCGAGAGTGCCGACCAGACGGCGCACCACACCACCCGGAAGTCTGGTATCTGCGTCTGCCGTCAGTACGAAGCGGCATCGCCGCAGCCTTTCCACCTTGCCGGTGGTCAAATGGAATGCAGTGGCGTCGCCGCGCAGGATATAGGCGTTGAACTGCTCCAGCTTACCTCGCTTACGCTCCCAGCCCATCCAACAGCCCTGCGCCTCGTTGAAGAGGCGCGGTCGGTGGAGCAGATGAAAAGGTCCATTGCCCCTTGCGTCCTTGTAGCGGGCATTCAATTCTTCGATGCCTCGTACCAGCATCTGCTCGATCTCATCGTCGCCCAGAACCCTGGCGGTTGCGGCATCGGCGAAGTCGGTCAGGAGAACGAACTCCAGCGCTTCATCAGGGTTGGCTAGGCGATGCGCCTCAAGTCGCTCAAGAAGGGGAGCGATGTCGGAGGTCCGAGCGACGAGAACGGGGATTGCGATGGCCGTCGCACAATCTCCGGGAATTCCTTTCTTGAATTCCAGCTTGGGAAGCACGCATGGAGGAACGATTTGCGTGACCATCCAATTCACAAAGGTGATGCTGAGGATGGAAGCCGGCAGCAGCGTCAGCGCGATACACAGCAGCCAGGATAAGGGAGACGGTCCGGTCGAGGACATATATGCTGCAGGAACTGCAGAGGCCGCGATACCGGCAAACACCAGCGCGGTCGCGTAAAGCATACCCTTATGACGCAATATGCGTCGCAGAATCGAACCGGGTGTCCATGGGCGGG
This sequence comes from Sphingobium sp. GW456-12-10-14-TSB1, assembly GCF_059424385.1. Lineage (NCBI taxonomy): Bacteria > Pseudomonadati > Pseudomonadota > Alphaproteobacteria > Sphingomonadales > Sphingobiaceae > Sphingobium > Sphingobium sp. GW456-12-10-14-TSB1. Next base: position 125,405 of record NZ_JBWKZI010000003.1, read on the forward strand.
GATCGAGTGCATCCGTGAAAGCAGGCAGGCCGGCATCGATGAGCCAATAACCGACATGCCCCGAGGGGGCCTCTTCACTACTTTGACACTGTCGCAGAGCGCGCTGGGCAACCTCTCGTTCCAGGAGGCCGGATCGCGCTGCGAGCCGTTCTACCGCGTGACGATATTGGTCGCGAGTAGCGAAATCCATGCGCGGATAAATTCCTGCAGGATCACGCTTCAGGATCGCCTCGACCTGGCTGGTTCTGTCGAAAAAGTCGTTCCATTGGATGGTCGCGATCACGGCAAGATTGGCTATGCCGCGTGCCACGCACTCCGTGTTGTCGAATCCCCCGGTCGCGACGTCGGGAGAGTCCGTTAGTGCAAAAGGGGGAGCGACTTGAGGAAAAAGCTGGGTGAAACCCGTAACGATCATTTCAAGACAAACGATACGCAGCATCGTAGGAATCGCCCAGGTTTCAGCGATGCTGAGCGGCATCCTATTCTGATATCGAACGACGAATTCGACAGCCGAGGACAGTGAGACCTGCAGGTGAGACGCCAGAAGCAGAGACCGCGCGACTTGATGGGCGCGCGGTCGCCTGAGGCCGTCTTCAGCAAGACCGGGAAGTTTCGCGTAGAAAGCCTTCGGAAGACCCTCACCAATTTGCAGGATCGCGCGCTGGATCTGATAGTCGTTGTCGAGTAGCCATTCGGCTGCGGCGCTGCCGCGCTGGTCGGCTTGCGTGGCTGCCTGGCGGGCTCGAGCCAGCCAGTCTTTCATGGCGTCGAGATGCGCCCAGATGGGAAGAGGCGCTGAGCGACTGATCAATCCTGTCAGCTGGTGTCGTGTGGCGGTCTCGTCGGCCGCCCCCGAAATAGGGTCGGTCCCCTCAATATCGGCCATGATCAGGCTTGGGCGGCGAGGGGTAGCCGGAGGCAATTATGCCCTACGGCGATCTGCGCTTTTCCCGAGCGGATTGTCGCAGGCGTTACGAGCATTGGTACATTGCAATGCGTCATCAGGTAGGAGGCGACCGTTCCATAGGGTACGTCGGAAACATGCCGATGGCTGTGGCCGCGCGCGGACAGGACGGCAATATCGGCCCTCTCGCGCTGAATAAGATCGCACAGCACCTCGCGTACATCCTCGCCACGGATCGAAATCGTACGCATTCGTAGACCGGACGCCGAGAGGTTGGATTTCGTTCGATCCAGGTAGCTGCGTGCTGCTTGCTCATTTCGCTCTATAAGGGCTTGTTGAAGCTTCTTGTCCTCGACTTCCAGGGGCCGTGCCTCGATCATCTCGGGCGTAGGGACGACATGGACAAGCAGGAGTTCCGCTTCCGAGGCCTTCGCAAGACGCACAGCTAGGGGCAGCACGCTCTCAGCCCAGCGAGAGCCGTCAAGCGGCACCACAACCCTTCTGTAGGGCGCTGCCGGAAGCGGGGCCTCTACCGGTACGAGCAGGACCGGGGCTGGCGTCTGCATGAGCACCTTGTGCACGGTTGCCCCCATGCCCGGGCGACCGGCCTCTTGCCTGCCTCGTCTTCCCAGTACGACCATGCCGTCGTCGCACTCTCGGACAAAGCGGCAAATTTCCTCCGCGGTTTGGCCTTCGGCCAGTTCGATGGAGGTTTTGGTTGGAGGTGCGCTGGTCGCGGCGGCGCATCGATCGAGGGCGCGCAGGGCTTCGCGCCGCCGGAGGTTACATTCAATCGGGTCTGGACGAGAGCGCGTCGAGCCCTCGCCGTCAAGTACTTGTAGCAGGGTAATAGGAACGTCGAGCGTTGTCGCGAGCGCACGAGCGTGTGAGTAGATCCACGCATCATGATCGGAGCAATCGATGCAGGCGACAATCCCGGACTGCGGTCGGGGGGACGCCTGCGCCAGAGCTGGAAATGCTGAAGCGGCTGACATCAAATGCTCCTCTTGCCTTGGATCTCCATCGAATTCGTGGCGGCTAGGACAGCGGGAACATCCGGCATTTCGGCCTGGCGTACCCTCCACGACTCGAACCTGCTCTGACCCTATCTGGGGGGAACGACCCGCGAAATTGTGATATATACGAATGGCGATCGGTCGGTTGACCGGGTCGCAAGAGCATCAGAACCGAAAGCCGGTCGCTTGCGACTAGTACATCGGGCGGGCCTATATGCCTCCGCCTCGGTACCCGGCTTGAGCGTCCAAACCAACATGTCGGGATAGAGTGAAGGTCACCGGGCCACCTTTTCCTCGTCCGGAAGCGAACTCGTCGCCCCCGTTACCGCTCATATGGTCGCTCGCTTGCCCTGCGCATGAGCCGATCACCGTCATCCCAAGTTCTGCGCCGCCTGCCTTGTCCTGGGCGATCTGCGATCAGATGCCGTGGCAGGCGTCCCTTCTGTCTAGCGGCAAATACGCATTACCGCCGGCAGATGGTCTGCATAGTCTGCCAAGGGCAACCAACGAAGCTCTCAGCGCAGTGAGTGTGGATCGGAAGGAAATAGTATGACGATCGCGCTTAACGGGTTATTTCGATGCCGGCTGCTCACTTTCACACGGTGGTCGTGTTCCATCTGGGCGATTTTCGCCGCGCTCACTGTGCCAACGCTACCTTCGCCGGCCAGGGTCGTTCCCGCAGGGGAAGATACCTCGACCACCAAGCTCGCGGGTGTCTGGTCATTTGATGGCCGATCCGGCTGTAAGTCGGGGATGGCCTGGGTTCTTAATCGCAACGGATCTTACAGCGAAATCCGATTGCCTGACCAGACGCCGCTTGGCGGAGGAAAGTGGTATGAACGCGGCGATACCATCTATTACTCATTGCCGCGAGTACTGACAGCGGCCGCGGGACGGCCCGACAAGCGTATGGTCATTATAGAGCGCGGCCCGCGGCGCCTAGTGGCCGTGACGAACCGCAGGGTTCGTCATGTGATGCACAAGTGTCCGGGATGATCGAATGCCTTCGATCGAGATGTGCGAAACGTTCTGGCCCAAGCCCGAAAAGGGAACAAAAACGAGAGTGGAGTTCGAAGTCATACGTCGAGCATTGCCCCCTTATTGGCATATGCGGGATTTCGATTCTTGAGTTGTTCCCACTACGTCACGGAAAACTGACCCATCATGCCTTCGTCCTCGTGCTCCAGGATATGGCAATGGAACAGGAAGGGCGCCTTTGAAGCAGGCTGGTCGAAGCGGATTAATAACTCGACCGGTTCGTCCACGACGATGGTGTCACGTGGCCCCTGATCAAGAAGATCTGGCTCCTCGCCATCGCGACTTAGCACGTCGAAGTGCACTCCATGAATGTGGAAGGGATGGGCCATTTTCTGCCCGGAGACTTTCCATATCTCGACGGCGCCAAGCTCGACCTCCTCATCGATTCGATCCATATCGAATCGCCTGTGGTTGATCGTTAGCGGCTCTTCGTCGCTATCCATCATGCCCCCCAGCCTCATGTTGAGCACCAGACGTCGCCGTGCGACGACCGTCGCCGGATTTGGCACCGCGCGGGACGCCAAGAGGAGCGGAAGCGTGGTGCTACCTCGCTTGCTCGATGCCAAGCGCGGTGAGAATGTGAGGACAGTTTCATTGCCTGCGTTGTTTTCGCTAGCCTCGTGCCGATGCATCATGCCCATGCCATGCATCCTCAGGGTGCTTTGGTCCGGAGCCGAGACCAACGAGACCGGTTTGCCATCGCTGAAGTCCACCAAGATCTCCGCCCGCTGACCGGAGGCCAGAGTGAGGGACTGCAATTCAACGGACTTTTCCAAAAGGCCGCCCTCGGTGCCGATCCAATAAAAGGCTCGTCCGTCGCTGAACGAAAGATCGTAAGTCCGGGCATTCGAACCATTTACAAGCCGCAGCCGCACTAAGCTTCTGGGAACGTCTGCTCGCGGGTTGTACGCGCCGTTTACGAGAATAACGTTGCCCCGCCTCCCGTCCAACGCCACCATCATGCCCGCCGGTAACACCAGACGGCCATCCACGAACTGCCGATCCTGGATCAATATTGGTAGATCGTCGACGCCGTAATCTGAAGGCAAACCGAGACCTTGCTCTTCCTCGTCGGTGACGAAGAGCAATCCCGCTAGGCCTGCATAGACCTGCTCCGCCGTTCGGCCGTGTGCATGGGAATGATAAAAGAGAGTGGCCGCCGGCTGACGGATCGGCAGCGTCGGACGCCAAGTCTCGCCTGGACTAATGGTCTGGTGGGGGCTGCCGTCCAGCTCTCCCGGTACGAGCAGCCCGTGCCAGTGAACCGTGGTATCAGCAGACAGATTGTTGCTGACAGTCACCGTCACGTCGTCCCCGCGATGTACCCGCAGAGTCGGGCCGAGATAGCTGCCGTTGTATCCCATGGTGGCGCTCCGCCGCCCTGGGAAGAAAGTGGTTTCCCCTTCCTGCGCCCTCAGTCCAATTCTCTGCCCATGGTCGCGTGCATCTAACAGGCGAGGAATGGGCAGCGTGCCTGCTTGGTCCGGCGTCGCAAATCTGCGCGTGCATGCCGCCCCCAGCAGGAGGCCTCCGCCCGCCAAGAGAGTTCGCCGGCTCAGAAAAGTCATTTCGAAGCCCCTCCTGAGCAATCGTGAAACTGACGCAAACGCGCTTTTCTCGATCCCGATGAGATCCACCGAGGCGAAGCGCCGCTCTTCCCTTAAAGGGCGCTCGGGAGGGCAATATCCGTAATACCCGAACCGATCGCTTTTGTGCCCGCCCCCTCTGGGAAGAAAAAATTGCCCTTCTAAGCTGGTTGCGGCCCTCGCCAGTTGATCAATCATCAGCCAGGCGAGCGTTCAATCACTGCGGCACCGATCCGAGCGAGCGTCTATTCCGACAATTTAGCCTGGGCCAGTCCGAGTGGCTGGTTCGGCGGTGAGCCTTGCCACGATCGCGCCGAAGCAAAAGCGGCGTGCGATTTACGTTTCGCTGTTTGCCACTGCAGCAGGCGGCGTCGCTTTCCAGTGCTCGGGCTAGGCGGAGGCTTTGATGGCCGCCGTCTTCGGTCATCCGCGCCCAGCTTTTGCTAATAGCCGAACTAAAGCGGACATGGCAGGCTGACCGCCGGCTTCGCAAATTACGTATACTGCCGCCTCCAGGCCGACACCATCTCAACGGCAAGCTCCCTGGGGAGCGAGAATCGACCGGGCATGTGTCCGGTCGAACTGAAACTCAGACTTGAAGGAATCATATTTGCGCAAGAAAGCAGCGATTATCGCTTCGCTCGCAGCCTTTGGCGTCCTTGCCGTCGGCGCCGGGCCAGTTCTCGCCGATGGGATGCCGCCGGGCATGCCGGACCTTGAGCAGACGCTCAAGGCGAAGCCGGCGCCGGCTCGGTCCGACACGGCCCAGATGCAAGGAATGCGACACCGCGAAGTGCCGATGCACGGTGAGATGATGCAGGACCATCGGATCGCTATGCGGGAGATGGGAACCCAGGACGGAGCCTCCCGCATGTTGCGTAGGTCGCGGGGCGGTTGCTGACCCTGCACTTAAGCCAGCTCCGATCACGAGGCTGGGTGGCCAACGACCGTGGCCTGGTTCAACTGCAGCTTTGGCCCGCCGTTCTCCCACGGCGGGCCAATTGGTTTTTGCACTTCGCTGTCGGCCGCCATCAAGCGGGATCATGAATTCGCTTGACCTTGGACCATGGTCCACCCCGCACGATCCCGCGCATGCTAGTCGCGATCCAAAGCGGATTCGTAAGTTACGTATACAGACTGCGTCTCGCTAGCAGCATTGAAGCTTCGGAATTGCCGGGATCGGAACGTCGATCGGGCAACAGGAAGAACACTCGGAGACCCTCAATGCGACAGACGACATTTCTCGCGGCGCCCGTCAGCCTCTTCGCGACGCTAACCTTCGCCGCCGGCACCGCTCTCGCCCAGTCGACGCCCGCGCCCGCGCAGGCTGCGCCGGCCCATGCCCACCAGCAGGGCATGGATCATGGCGGGCAGCAGATGCACGATCAGATGATGAAGGATCATCAGGCCGGCGCGCAGAAGCAGCAGGGGCAACCGGCCCAGCAGGATCAACAGGGCATGTCGGGGATGGCCGGCATGTCCGGCGGGTCGCCAGCATCGAACGGCTCGGGCATGGCCGGTAAGGCGAAGAGTGGCTGCTGCAAGATGCCGATGAAGAAGGCCAAGCCGGCGGCGAAGAAGAAGACCGCCAAGCCCATGGCCGACAAGCCGATGAGCGACATGTGAGGTTTCCAGCCCCGAGAACAGACCCCAGGGGCTGAGGGCCCGCCGTTCCCCCGCGGCGGGCCAGTTCTTTGACGATGCCCAGCGTCGCCCCGTGCTCCCAGCTTTCAAAACCGGGTCCGAGCGTCTGACTTGACAGAGGAAACAGCGATGCGAAAACATCTTGGCGTCGGTGCTGCTGTTGGCTTTCTGCTCTTTGGCAGCACGCCGCTCCTCGCACAGGGTATCGGCCATAGCTTGTTCATGCGCGGCAAGATCGTCCGTATGGATGCGGGCGGCACAGTGGCCTGCCTGGGTAAGGCCGATGGCGCGCACATCGGGCAGATACTCGAAGTCTATCACGCAACGCCGCGCCACCGCCGTCTTGTCGGTCATGTCGAAGTCGACCAGATTTTCGACGACCATTATGCTCATTTCCGCGTGAGGGACGGGACGCTTCAGAAAGGCGATTGGGTGAGCCTAAAGCGCGTCCGGGCGTAACGCCAGAATTGGAATGCCAAGCGCCGCCCTCGCCAAAAGAAGACTCGGCCGAGTAACGCCTGTCTCGGCATAATTCCGATCAGGCGTGCGCGAATACGTTCAGGAGTCGATGAATAGTCATCGGCTCTGTTGGCGTGTCTGACCCTCAAGCCCGCGACCCCGATACCAGACTACCTTCTGCGGAACTTACTTATAGGCCACCCGGGCAAAGAGATTACTCCGTCAGGCCATCGATAGAGATGGAGTCAGGTTATGTTCGAGAAGGCGATCGGGACCATTAACGCGGCGGCCTCCTTCCGACACCGCTATGATAATTTCATCGGAGGCCGCTGGAGCGCTCCTGCGGGCGGCGAGTATTTCGCCGACACGAGCCCGATCAATGGCGCCCAGATCGCAGAGTTCGCGCTGTCGACGCCGGAAGATGTCGAGCGCGCGCTCGATGCGGCGCACGCCGCCAAGGATCAATGGGCAAGGATCGCGCCCGCCGAACGCGCCAGGATTCTCAATCGCGTCGCCGACCGGCTCGAAGACAATCTGGAGTTGCTGGCACTTGCCGAGACGATCGACAATGGCAAGCCGATCCGCGAGACGCGCGCTGCCGACGTGCCGCTCGCGATCGACCATTTCCGCTACTTCGCCGGCTGCATCCGGGCGGAGGAAGGCGGCATCTCGACGATCGATGCGGACACCATCGCCTATCATTTCCGCGAGCCGCTCGGCGTCGTCGGCCAGATCATCCCGTGGAACTTCCCGCTGCTGATGGCGGCGTGGAAGATCGCCCCGGCGCTGGCGGCGGGCAACTGCACCGTCATCAAACCCGCATCCCAGACGCCGCTCACCTTGCTGATGTTCGCCGAGCTCACCGCCGACATCCTGCCGCCCGGCGTGCTCAATGTCGTTACCGGCCCGGGACGGACCGTTGGCCAGGCGATCGCCGCCAATCCGCGCATCGCCAAGGTCTCGTTCACCGGCGAGACCGTCACCGGCAAGCAGATCATGCACGCCGCGGCGGACCATCTGATCCCCCAGACGATGGAGCTTGGCGGCAAGTCGCCCAACATCTTCATGGCGGACGTGCTCGACGAGGACGATGCCTTCTTCGACAAGGCGCTCGAAGGCTTTACTTTGTTCGCCTTCAACAAGGGCGAGGTCTGTACCTGCCCGTCGCGCGCCCTGATCCATGAGTCGATCTTCGACCGCTTCATCGAGCGCGCCGTGGCGCGCGTCGCCGCGATCCGCCAGGGCGATCCGCTCGACCCGTCGGTCCAGGTCGGCGCGCAGGCGTCGGAGGACCAGCTCCACAAGATCCTGGGCTATATCGATATCGGCAAGGCCGAGGGCGCGCAGTGTCTGGTCGGTGGCGCCAGGGCGCTGCCGGGCGGTGCGCTCGACCAGGGCTATTTCGTGCAGCCGACCGTGTTCGTGGGTCAGAACCACATGCGCATCTTCCAGGAGGAGATCTTCGGTCCCGTCCTGTCGGTCACCACGTTCAAGACGGTCGAGGAGGCGATCGCACTTGCCAATGACACCGCCTACGGTCTTGGCGCGGGCGTCTGGACCCGGAGCGGCAACACCGCCTACCGGCTCGGCCGCGCGATCGAGGCCGGGCGGGTCTGGACCAACTGCTATCATCAGTACCCCGCCCATGCCGCCTTCGGCGGATACAAGGCATCGGGCTTCGGGCGTGAAAACCACCGGATGATGCTCGATCATTATCAGCAGACCAAGAATCTGCTCGTCTCCTATGACGAGCACGCGCTCGGCCTGTTCTGACCCCTCGCTCAAAGGAGAAACGGACATGGCGAAAACCATGAAGGCGGCGGTCGTCCGCGAATTCGGCAAGCCCCTGGTCATCGAGGAGGCGCCGATCCCGGCGGTCGGCCCCGGGCAGATCCTGGTCAAGATTGCGGCAACCGGCGTGTGCCATACCGACCTGCACGCGGCAGAAGGAGACTGGCCGGTCAAGCCCAACCCGCCCTTCATTCCTGGCCATGAAGGCGTCGGGCATGTCGCCGCCGTCGGTGCAGGCGTCACCCATGTGAAGGAAGGCGACCGGGTCGGTGTGCCCTGGCTCTACACCGCCTGCGGGCATTGCGTGCATTGCCTGGGTGGCTGGGAGACGCTTTGCCACGAACAGCAGAACACCGGCTATTCGGTCAATGGCAGCTTTGCCGAATATGTCCTCGCCGATCCCAACTATGTTGGTCACCTTCCCGACAATGTCGACTTCCTCGACATTGCGCCGATCCTCTGCGCGGGCGTCACCGTCTACAAGGGATTGAAGGCCACCGAGGCCCGACCCGGCGAGTGGGTGGTCGTCTCAGGGATCGGCGGGCTCGGCCACATGGCGGTGCAATATGCCCGTGCCATGGGTCTCAATGTGGCCGCGGTCGACATCGACGATAGCAAGCTCGACCTCGCTACACGCCTTGGCGCCACACTGACGGTCAACGCGCACAGCGAGGACCCTTCGGCAGCGCTCAAGAAGGCGATAGGCGGCGCGCACGGAGCGCTCGTCACCGCCGTTTCGCCCAAGGCGTTCCAGCAGGCGCTCGGCATGGTCCGGCGCGGCGGCACGGTCGCGCTCAATGGTCTGCCGCCGGGCGACTTCCCGCTGTCGATCTTCGACACCGTGCTGAACGGCATTACCGTGCGAGGCTCGATCGTCGGCACGCGGCTCGATCTGCTCGAGGCACTGGCGTTCGCCGGCGACGGCAAGGTCAAGGCCACGGTCCATGCAGACAAGCTGGAGAACATCAACGACGTCTTCTCCCGCATGCACCATGGCGACATCGAGGGCCGGATCGTCCTCGACCTCGCCTGAACCCGACTTCGCGAAAGTACAGTTCATGTCTCCCTTACATATCCGGCCGATCGCACGGCGCCGTTTCGTCCAGGGGCTGGCGATCGGCGGCGCGGTTGCCGGCTTCGCCCCGGCGCTTCTCGCGCGATCCGCCCCAGTCTCGCCCGCCGAGCTTAGCGGGACCGAGTTCGACCTCGAGATCGCCGAGCTGCCAGTCAACTTCACCGGCAAACGCCGTATCGCGACCGCCGTGAACGGCAGCGTGCCCGCGCCGGTCCTGCGCCTGCGCGAAGGCGACACGGTCACGCTCCGTGTGCGCAACGGCCTCAAGGAGATGTCGAGCATCCATTGGCACGGCATCATCGTGCCGGCGGAGATGGACGGCGTGCCCGGCATCAGCTTTGCCGGCATCGCGCCGGGCGAGACCTTCACCTATCGCTTCGAGGTCCGCCAGAGCGGAACCTACTGGTATCACGCTCACACGCTCGCCGAGCAGACGGGACTCTATGGAGCGATCATCGTGGAGCCAAAACAGGTGCCGACGGCGCGGGCGCCCGATCGCGACTATTGCATCGTGCTCAGCGACTGGTCGGACGAGCCGCCGTTGCAGATCTTCCTCAATCTCAAGAAGCAGAGCAGCTACTATAATTTTGCGCAGCCGACCGCCGGCGATTTCCTCAAGGATGTCGGCACCATGGGCTTGGGCAAGGCGCTCGAGCGGCGGCGGATGTGGAACAGCTCGCGGATGAACCCGACCGACTACAGCGATGTCTCTGCCGCGACCTACACCTATCTGATGAACGGCGCGCCGCCCGCCGGCAACTGGACCGGTATCGCCGCGCCCGGCGAGCGCGTGCGCCTGCGCTTCGTCGGCGCGGGGACGGCGACGTTCTTCGACGTGCGGATCCCCGGGGTCGAGCTGACGGTCGTATCGACCGACGGGCAGCCGGTCGAGCCGGTCACGGTCGAGGAATTCCGGATCGGCCCGGGCGAGACCTACGACGTCGAGTTCACCATGCCCGAGGGCGGCGCCCGCACCATCTTCGCGCAGGCGATCGATCGGAGCGGCTATGCGCGTGGCACGATCGCACCGGCCCCGGGCATGGCGGCAGCCGTGCCGCCGCTCGATGCCCGGACCTGGCTCGAGCCGGTCGACATGATGGGCGCGATGGCGACGATGGGCGCAATGGGAGGCGACGCGCATGCCGGGCACGGCATGACCGAGATGCCGGCCAGGGCACGGCACGCCCGCACCGAATATGGCGCCAATACCGACATGCGCGTCGACTATCCGCGCACCAATCTCGACGATCCCGGCGCCGGGCTGCGCGGGCGCGGCTGGCGCGTGCTGACGCTGGCCGATCTGCGCACGCCGGGCGGCGATCCCGACCCGCGCGAGCCCGAGCGCGACATCGAGCTGCATCTGACGGGCAATATGGAACGGTTCATCTGGTCGCTCGACGGCATCAAGCTCAACGATTCCAGGCCGCTTCATTTCAAGCCAAACGAGCGGCTGCGCGTCACCTTCGTCAACGACACGATGATGGCGCATCCGATGCATCTGCACGGCATGTGGAGCGATGTCGAAGGCCCGGACGGCGCCTTCCAGGTCCGCAAGCATACGGTCGTGGTCCAGCCCGCCCAGCGGGTGAGCTTCCGCGTCACCGCCGACGCCATGGGCCGATGGGCCTTCCACTGCCATCTGCTCTATCACATGGCGGCCGGCATGTTCCGGGAGGTGGTGGTCGCATGATCCGGATTTTCCCCTCGCGCGGCATCGCTCTTGGCGCTGCCCTCTTCCTGGCGCCGGCGATCACGGCTCCCGCCCTCGCGCAGGATGCCTCGCCCCCGTCGCCCGCCGCCACCCCTGCCCAAACGGCCACTCCCGCTCAGCACACCCCTTCCGCGCAAGGCTCTCAGGACCATGCGGGCATGGACATGCCGGGCATGGATATGACCGACACGAAGGCGTCCGGTAACGGCGCCACGATGGACATGGGCTCGATGCAGGGTGGCAAGGCCCCGCCGGACGCGCGCAACTCGGACGATTATGCCGACGGCTATCGCAACTCGACGCTGCCGGGCTATGAGATGGCCGACAAGCTCTCGATCCCCAAGATACTTGTCGATGAGCTCGAATTCGCCAGCGGCAACGAGGGTCAGGGCGTGGGTTGGACCGTGCTCGTCACCAAGGGTCAGGACAATGACAAGCTCTGGCTGCGCAGCCAGGGCCTCAAGAACTCCCGCGACCAACGTCTCGATCCGGAGAGCAGCGTCGAGGCGCTGTGGTGGCACAGCAAGAACCCGTTCTGGGGCACGCTGCTCGGGGTCAGGCAGGATCTCGGCAAGGGCGCGACGACATGGCTGGCCGCCGGCGTCGAGGGACTGGCGCCTTATTGGTTCGACGTCCAGCTCACCGGCTATGTAGGGACCGATGGGCGTCTCGCGGCGCGCGCCAAGGCCTCCTATGAGGTCCTGTTCACCAATCGGTTGATCCTCACACCGCAGGTAGAGACCAATATCTATTCGAAGCGGTCGAGCGATCGGCAGCTCGGCAGCGGCTTCAGCAATGTCGAGCTGAGCGGACGGTTGCGCTACGAGGTGTCGCGCAAGTTCGCGCCCTATATCGGCTTCGTCTGGGAGCGCGCATTTGACGGCACGGCCGATTTCCGTCGCCTGCGCAGGGAAGGGCCTTCCGAACACAGGCTGGTGATCGGCTTGCGCGCCTGGTGGTGATCCGCGGATGGCCACTCGAGGGATCGACCGCGAACGCGCCGCGTGACAAGGCTGGATCGCAAGCCAACGGTCGCTGGCCGGCCTCCTTTTTCGTCTTGTTGCTCGCGGCGGCTGCGGCGTCGGCGGGACAGACGGCCATTCTCGCCTTCCTTCCGGCACTGGTCGACCCGGCTCGTGGCGCGCTATCGTCAAGCGCTCATGATTTTCACGTCGCGAGCCTGACCGCGGTCCATCCCCTGGCAGCCTTGCTGGCGGCGCCGCTCTGGGGCTGGATCGCGGACCGGGTCGACTATCGGGCGATGTTGCGCGCAGCGCTGGTCATCCTCGCGCTGGTGACCGCGCCGATCGGCCTCGTCGGGTTGCCTGAGCTTTATGCATTGCGTCTGGTGGCGGGGATGGCGTCGGCCGCCATCATACCGTTGGGCTTGCTCTGCGCGAGCTTTGCCGCAAGCGGGCGCGCGGACCAGGCGCGCCGCTTCACCTGGCTGACCGCCTTCGTGTTTCTGGGCGATCTCGCCGGTCCGCTGGTGGCGGAGGTCTCGGCCGCGATCCTGCCCCGCGCTCCCCTCATGATCCTCGCTCTCGGCATCGGTGCCGTCGGGGCGGCGCTTTGCGCCGTGCGTCTGCCGCGCTGGTGTGCACCTTGCATCGATGGCGGAGACCTGCCCGCGCCTACGCTCGGCGCGACGTTGATCCTGCTTTTTATCACGATCGTCGCGGGCGGCGGGCTGGCGGCGATGCATGTCAATCTCCTGGTGACGCGGAGCGCCATTTCGCTGAGCCGCGAAGAGATCGCCTGGATGCTCAGTCTCTGCGGATTGGGCATGCTGGCGGCACAGATCTTCCATGCAAAGCTGGATTGGCTGGTCACTGTGCCGAGGCGGCTTGCCGGATTGACGCTGGGCCTGCTGGCTGTGGCACTTTTCATGTTTCCTGTCGCCGCGAGTATGGCCGAGCTCAGTGGGATCATCGTTGCTGCCGGCTGGAGCTCGGCAACCCTTCGATTGGTCACCAGCTTCTGGATCAGCGGCGGCGGGGCCCCTTCAGGCGTGAAGCTCGGTTTCCAGCATTCCGCCGCCAGCATCGGGCAGGCGCTCGCGCCGCTGGCGATAGCCATCGTCGCTCCCGGGGCGCAGCCGCTCGTTCTGTGGGGGATTGGTGGTCTATCGCTAGCGCTGCTTGTGTCCCTGCCGCTAGCCTGGAGGCCGCCCGCCATCGTAAAATCATCTGCGTGATGAGGGGAGGGGCGCATTGATGCGTATAGAAAAGAAGGGGCCTCTGCCCCATGCTTATCGTTCTTCCGGGAGTCATTTCATGAAGACCCGCCTATTCGTCGCCTTGCTGTTCCTCGCCATGCCCGGCGTAGCGCTTGCGGCCAGTGATATCGTCGTCCACCGGGATCCGGGATGTGGATGTTGCGAGAAGTGGGCGCAGGCCGTGCGCGCGAAGCTGGGACGCAAGGTCGTCATGCGTGACGATGCGTCGCGCAGCGAGCTTCAGCGCAAGGCCGGCATGCCCCGGACGCTGGCATCTTGCCACAGCGCGATCGTCGATGGCTATATGATCGAGGGCCATGTCCCGATATCCGACGTCAAGCGCTTGCTGGCGACCCGTCCTGCGGGCGTCAAAGGCATTGCGGTTGCGGGGATGCCGATCGGTTCGGAGGGCATGGAAGTGGCAGGCGCTGCCCGCCAACCCTATACGGTGGTGGCCTTCGGCAGCGCCGGTCAGCGAATTTTCGCCCGCCATTGATATCGCGCGGTTTGCAGCATCCTGCAGAATTGCCCGGTGGTAGAGGACCCCGCTGTCGAGTGTAGAACCTTGTGTCAAGCGAGCTGATGGCGTCCCTACCCCTACCTACACTGAAAAAGCAACGATTTGTCTTGTAAGTTGTTCGCGGTCGTCTCCCTGATTTGCCTGAATTTGGCCCAAAATGTGGAACGATTGTGGGACCGTTTGCCCACCGAAAGTGTGAGAACGGCCCCAACATTCCCGATCAGGGCCCCGAACCGATGGCACTCACAGCATTGAAGGTGAAAAACGCGAAGCCCGGTCGCCATGTCGATAGCCGGGGCTTTGCCTGATTGCACTTTGCGTTCGCTTGCATTACATCGTCATGCAGAAAGGAAATCGACATGGCCGCAAACGCTCTTGTGCAGACCCGGATCGACGGAGCGGTGAAGGAGGAAGCCGCGACCGTGCTGGCTGCTATGGGGCTGACCGTCTCCGATGCCGTGCGCCTGATGCTGACCCGCGTTGCCCGCGACAAGGCCTTGCCGTTTGAACCGCTGGTGCCCAATGCCGAGACGATCGAGGCCATGAAGGAAGCGCGCGAGGGAAAGGGCAAGCGGTTCGCCACGGTGGTCGACCTGATGGCCGACCTCAATGCGGACGATTGAACGCTTCGGGCGGTTCAAGCGCGACTACAAGCGGGAGAAGAAGGGGCAGCACGCCAAGACGCTGGACGCTGACCTGATCCCGATCATCGAGGCGCTGGCATCCGACGAGCCGCTTGAACCGCGCCACCGCGACCATGCGCTGACCGGCGACTGGCGCGACCATCGCGATTGCCACATAAAGCCCGACCTCGTGCTGATTTACCGCAAGCCCGATGACGACACCTTGCAGCTTGTGCGCTTGGGATCGCACGCGGAATTGGGTTGGTGACGCCCGCGCATGGCGAGCTTATACGTTTGTCGGGTATGTCAGCCAGAGGCACGATTACGGGTTAGGTGTGATCAGCGAGCATCCGATGCCAACAAGCTTTTGCAGAAGACATCAATCGCAGAGATGCATTCGGCAGGCGCTGCTTGAAACAAAAATGAGGGCCATAAATCACTTTCACCCTCAAATTCTGACAAATTTGCCGTTAGTTCACGACTGGTGAGCGAGAAATGAGCCGATCGCGTTGGGCTTGAAGAGCCGACCGCTCGCTCCACCGTCGTGACCCCTACGTTGATGACCGGCGGATGCTGGCCCGGTAGACGATGCTGCCGAGAGCGACGACGACGCCCATGATGGCAAAAGATTCCATGCTCGAATGGCTCAAAAGCCAGATCGTGAGAAGGAAGGCGGAGTGCCGGCGCTGGGCCGAGCACCACACCCATCCCGAGCGCGGCGATATCACCGTGGCCTAGGCGCTGGAGATGGAGCGGCCTGTCCTGCAGCCGATCCTGGCGCCCTTCGATGGCTTCCATGAGAGCGAGCATGCCGTCACCGGCACCTGCCTCATCAGCTTCGACCGCAACCGCTACTCGGTCATGTCCAGGGCGGCGCGGCGCACGGTGCAGGTGCGCGCCTATGCGGGCCGGATGGTCATCCGCTGCGGCGAAGAGATCGTCGGGGAACATGAGCGTCACTTCGGGCGGAA
This sequence comes from Sphingobium sp. GW456-12-10-14-TSB1, assembly GCF_059424385.1. Lineage (NCBI taxonomy): Bacteria > Pseudomonadati > Pseudomonadota > Alphaproteobacteria > Sphingomonadales > Sphingobiaceae > Sphingobium > Sphingobium sp. GW456-12-10-14-TSB1. The sequence continues at coordinate 140,961 of NZ_JBWKZI010000003.1, forward strand.
CCGCACCATTTACGATCCCTGGCATTATCTGCCGGTTCTGGCCCACAAGCCCGGTGCCCTGCGCAACGGCGCGCCGTTCCAGGACTGGGAGTTGCCGCCATCCCTCCATCGCCTGCGACGCAGGCTGGGGCACGGGGATGAGGCGGATCGCAGGTTCGTGCGGGTGCTCTCGGCCGTGCTCACCGATGGCTGGAGCAGGTCGAGGCGGCGGTGCGCGAAGCGCTGGCGAGCGGAACGGTCAGCGACGACCTGATCCTCAACATCCTCTCCCGTCGCCGCGAGCCGGCGACGCCCCATAGCATCGTCACTTCGGAAGACCGGATGCTGAGTCACCCGCCGATCGCCGACTGTGCCAGCTATGACCGACTGCGAGGCTATGATGCAGCGGCATGAGATGATCGACACAATGCGCGGCCTGGGCCTCAAGGGCATGGTGGCCGCGTTCGACGAGGCCGTCACCACCGGCCTCCAGCGCCAGCGCACCACCATGGAGATCCTGACCGATCTGCTCCGCGCGGAAGCCACCCATCGCGACGCCGCCTCGATCCGATATCGCATGACGGCCGCGCGGCTGCCGGTGGTGAAGGACCTGGAGCGGTTCAGCTTCGAAGGGACGCCGATCAACGAGGGACTGATCCGCTCCCTGCATGATGGCTCCTTCCTACCGGCGCGTCGCAACATCGTGCTCGTCGGCGGCACGGGCACCGGCAAGACCCACCTCGCCATCGCGATTACCGCCAACGTCGTGCGCAAAGGGGCTCGGGCACGATACTTCAACACCGTCGATCTGGTGACACGCCTCGAAGAGGAGGCCCGGATCGGCAAGGGCGGGACCCTGGCGGGACAGCTCTCACGGCTCGACCTGGTGGTGCTCGATGAGTTGGGATATCTGCCGTTCGCGCGCTCTGGTGGCCAGCTCCTGTTCCACCTGATCAGCAAGCTCTACGAACGCACCAGCGTCGTTATCACGACCAACCTCGCCTTCGGCGAATGGCCTACCGTGTTCGGGGATCCCAAAATGACCACGGCTCTGCTCGACCGCGTCACTCATCACTGCGATATCGTCGAGACCGGCAACGACAGCTGGCGCTTCAAAAACCGCAGTTAGCCGCCACTCTCACCCCAGCTTCAAAACGAACTTGCGCTGTGTACGCCTCCGGCCGGGCTACGCCCGACCTCCGCCGCACACAGCGCAGGGCATCAACCCTCCGCTCAATCTCGAAAAGGGGGTCCCCCTTCAACGCCTATACGGGGTCCCGTTTGCGCGCCGTTTGACAAAGTGAATGGCAGACTGCCGATCACCCCGGCATTGCTGCTGACCGCGAATTATACCTACACCGATTCCGTCCGGAAGGGTGGCGGCGAGCCCGCTTTCGACGGCAGTTCGCTTGACGGAACGCCGCTCGACAAGACGCCCAGGCACATGGCCAACGTTCGCCTGGACTGGCAAGCGACCGAGCAGATCGCGGCCTATGTGCTCGGCTACTACTCGGGCAAGCAGACTTTCAGCGGGTTCCGCAACGGCGCGCTCAACACCCGCACCCGTGAAGGGAGCACGACCTTCGATGTCGGCATCAATTTCACGATCAATGAGAATTTCGCGCTGAGGGCGGCGGTGCTCAACGTCACCGACAAGATCGTGCCGGTCGATGACCGCGGCCGGTTTGATGGTCTCGACGGCAACTGGATGCTCGATGAAGGGCGCCGCTTTTGGGGCACGGCAACGATCAGCTTCTGATCGATCAGGCCGGCCTTCTGCCTTCGCGTTCGAATATTCGCTGAATGCAGAGAGTCGGCCCCTTTTCATCCATGGATCCCGATTCAAGAAACGTTTCTAAAGTCAGAATTCAGTGATCAGTGGATTCGATCTCCGTAAGGAGCGGGGTGGGAGCACATAACCCTGACCGGCGAAGAATATCGCTGGCCAAAATTCTTAGCGTAGGATTTGGTCCCCTCCTGGAAACGCACCATGATCGCCATGTGCGGCATCGAGCGCGTCAGTCGCATTTGCGCCCGATGCCAACTGTCATGGATCCGTCCAAGCTGGTGACGGGGCGCGAAACGGCGCGGCAGTTTTTGCCCTTGCGGGGACGCCGGAGGGCTTTGCGCTCAGAGGCTGTCATGCACACCTGTTCATACAGCCATTATCAGCAAAAGCTTGCCCATCGACGCGCACGCGGCGCCGGTAACGGGATTGGTACCGAGACTTTTCCTCCGGCGATAGCGACTGGAATGAACAGTCCCGTGAGCCGGGCGGCATCTGAGCAATCGCGGGCGAGGATAGAGCAGCCATCGACCCGGCTGCCAGACCTGCGAACAGAAGTTTGGTGCGCATGGACAAAAGGTTCACCGAAACTCGCATCCAAGTGTGGCGTTTGTCGACAGAACGTGGCTAGCCCACGAGCAAGGGTTGGCTGGGACTGCGCGGCATCGGACTCCTCGATCGATCACTGTGCAATTTGCGCCTCGCTGTCGTCAGACCGGGGTCTGAGCCAAAGACTGGCGACAAACCAGGCGAGCGCTACCGCCCCGGCAGAAAAGACGATATCTCCAGGAACCCTCAGCCACACCAGCAGATCGACCACCGGTTGCTGCATGAACTCGGCCGAGCGAGCGTACCAGTAGCCCTTGTCAATCGCGGCGGTCAGCTGAAGCGTACCAAGTGGCAGCAAGGTCAGGAGCGCCATCAACGCAAGGCCGATGTTGAAGCACCAAAAGCTCGTCTTCAGCACGCCTTCGTTCCAGATCAGGTTCGGCAACATGCCACGCAGGCAGAACAGGACGAGCCCGACGCCCAACATGCCGTATACGCCGAACAATGCGGTGTGTCCGTGCAGCGGCGTCAGATTGAGACCCTGCATGTAATAGAGCGACAGCGGCGGATTGATGAGGAAGCCGAACAGGCCTGCTCCGACGAGATTCCAGAAGGATACCGCCAGGAAGAACATGACGGGCCATTTATAACGCTGCATCCAGGGTGTCGCGCTGCTCAGCTTCCAGTGTTCATAAGCTTCGAAGCCAATATAGGCGAGCGGCACGACCTCGAGCGCTGAGAAGCTCGCGCCAAGCGCCAGCACCGCGATCGAGGTTCCCGCGAAGTAGAGATGGTGCAACGTTCCCAGCACTCCGCCTGCCATGAAGATGATCGTGGCAAACAAGACGGCGACCGTGGCGGTGGGTGTCGGAATGAGGCCGAGGCGCGTGAAGAGGAAGGCGATGACCGCGGTGGCGAACACCTCGAAAAAGCCTTCGACCCACAGATGGACCACCCACCAACGCCAATATTCAATCATGGAGAGCGCTGTATGCTCATTCCAGAACAGCCCGGCACCGTAGAAGAGTCCGATGGCTACGGCGGATAGGAAAAACAGCATCGTGATGTGGCGGGATTCGGACTTCTCTTTGAGCGCAGGCCAGAGCGCCCGGCCGACGAGCACAAGCCAGAGCATCAGGCCGATGAAGAGAAACCACTGCCAGAAGCGCCCCATATCGACATATTCCCAGCCCTGGTGTCCGAACCAGAAGTTCCTCTCCAGTCCCAGTTTCTGCATCACCGCGAGCCATTGCCCGGCAAAGGAGCCCACAACGATAATCAGGAGGCAGGCCCAGAGGATGTTGGCACCCAGAGCCTGGAACCTCGGTTCATGGCCCGAGATCGCAGGAGCTATGTAGAGGCCCGTTCCCAGCCAGGCTGTCGCGATCCACAGCACGGCAAGCTGCGTGTGCCAGGTGCGGGTGATCGAATAAGGCAGGATCTCGGCCGCTTCATAGCCATAAACCAGCTGCCCCTCGACCTGATAGTGGGCCGTCATTGCACCCAGCATGATCTGCGCGAGAAACAGTGCGAGAACGACCCAGAAATATTTGGCTGTCGCCCGCATCGAAGGCGTCACCGCGATCTCGCGCAGCGGATCTTTCGCGGGGAGGTCGTGCTCCTTCTCCCTTCGTCCGTGCGTCACCGCATGGTGCCAACCCAACAGCGCGATGCCGGCAAGCAGGAAGGTGACGCTGAAGGCCGACCAGATGAATGTACTTGATGGTGGGCGATTCCCGACCAGCGGCTCGCTCGGCCAGTTGTTCGTATACGTTGTCGTCCGCCCTTGTCGTTCCGTTGTGGCCGCCCAGGCCGTCCACCAGAAGAAGGAGGTCATGGCGGCTCGGTGCCCTGCGTCGGGGACCGTATCGTTCTTCATGGCATAGTTTTCGCGCAGCTCGGCCGTGGCGGGGTCGTTGCCGAACAGATTGACGTAGTGCTTTGCCACCCGCTCGATTGCCACCGCGCGATCGTTGCTGATCGTGATGGTATCCGTGCTCGCTTCAAACGTGTTTCGGCGCATTTCCGTTTGCAGCCGCCGCTGGAGGAGCGCCTTGTGTTCCTCGTTTAAACTCTCAAAGGCGCCGCCCAGATCCCGCTGTGCCCAGAGATCGAGAAGTGCCAGTGATTCCCGGTGCAACCAGTCGGCTGACCAATCGGGCGCTACGTAGCCGCCGTGTCCCCAGATCGAGCCCAGTTGCATGCCGCCCATAGATTGCCAGACCTGGCGGCCACGCTGCATCTCGGCACGGGTGAAGACGGTTTCGCCGTTTGCGGTCACGACCTTGGCGGGAAGCGGCGGCGCCTGAATGCTGATGTCGCGGCCAACCAGAAGCAGGACGGCAAAAGAGACTGCCAGCAATGATAGAAGCCAAATCCAGAGCTGACGTGTTCGATCCATGGTTCTCCCCTATGGGCTACGAGGCGGTACAGCAAAGCGACTAGCGCGCTGCGCGCCGTGCCATCATGCCGCCCGTGATCAATTCTTCCTGGGGGCAGGCTGATCCGATTGAACGACCGGACCGCCTTCCGCTTCCCACCGGTCGACACAGTCGCAATCGTCATAGGCATCGACCGCCAAGGTCTCGGCGCCGGCTTTTGCCTGTGATCCTTCTACAGGCGGAAAGAGGATCGTCAGAAGCAGCACAGAGTTTTCCGCGCCCTTGACCGAGTGCGGCGCGCCTCCTTCGAGATAGACCCACTGGTTACGCCGCAGTTCGATCGAGCTTGCGCTGAGCTCGACTTTCACATGGCCCTCGAGGCAATGCAGCATGATGCTGCCCGGCACCTGATGCTGGCGCATTTCGGTGCCGCTCGGGATCACCAGCCGGATGGTTTCGAAATGGTCCGCCTTCACGATCGCTGTGGAATGTTCTTCATGTGTCGTCACGTTCTCGGGCAAGAGATCGACGACTTCTCCGGGCGCTGCGTGGTGAAGGGCCATATCGTTCAATTCCTTTCCGTGTTCGTGGTTTTATGATTGGAGCAAGACGGGCAAGCGGACTGCCGCGTGCGGTCCGGCTTGGAGCGTCCAGCGCGCAATACCTTTACCCATCGCGCGCCGATTTGGAGTCCTGCGGCGATCCATGACCGCGACGCGCGGCGACGACCGTCAAAGGGAGCGGGATCGACCGGTTCACCACATTCTGGACAGAACATGTCACGTTCCTCCTTTTCGGCTTCGATGCGCCAAGACGTCAATCATCCATCTGGCGCCGCAGGGGTTTCGAACCGATCGGCCGCGTTACGCTCGAAGAGCGACGCGAGATCTCGCCGCTTCGTCAGCAGGTCGGCAAGCGTATAGCGGTCAAGTACCGCCAGGAACGCGCCGAGCGCCTCCTTCAGCACGCCCGTCAGCCCACATGCAGGCGCGACCACGCATCCGCCGCAGTCAACGAGATCGAAGCCGTCCTCGGTCTGGCGTATGAGTGCGCCGATGTTGATCTCTTCGGGCGGCCGCCCCAGGCGGATGCCGCCCGACCGTCCACGCACACTCTCCACATCACCACTGCGTGCGAGTTGGTTCACCACCTTCATCAAGTGATTCTGCGAGATTCCGTAGGCCTGCGCGACCTCACCGATCGAGCACAGGCGGTCAGGCCGCGCGCCCAGATAGAGCAGCACGCGCATCGAATAGTCGGTGAACAGGGTCAGTTTCATGGGGCGTTCCCACTCTCTTCCTCAGCTCGTCGCATTAAGATGTATTCATCTTGCATGTTTTCAGGGAAAAGTATAGATGCATTCGGGATACATGATTGGAGTCGGGCGAATGACCGAGCTGGAACTGAAGGATGAGGCGCTCAAGCAGCTTGTCGACGCCTTCTACGCGCGCGTTCGCGCAGATGCCGACCTGGGGCCGATTTTCAACGACGCGATCGATGACTGGCCGGAACATCTCGAAAAGCTGGCGGCGTTCTGGTCATCCGTCATGCTCGCCAGTGGCCGATACAAGGGCCAGCCCGTGCCAGCGCACCTGAAGCACAGGTCGAGGATAACGCCAGCGCTTTTCGACCGCTGGCTCGCGCTGTGGGACTGTACGACAAACGAGATGATGGCGCCCGACGCAGCTGCGGCTCTGCAGGCGAAAGCGAAGCGGATTGCCGAGAGCCTGCAGCTTGCCATGTTTTTTCGGCTCGATCGGCCAAGCGTCGCTGACGGCGAGGCCGGGTCCATTCATTGCGAACGGCGAGTACCCACCCATGCCTGACATTCTACCCTATCGTTCGACGCCGGTGTTCGATCAGGACACGCTCCCGGCCGCCCTGCGGGCACGCCATGATACCAAGGCGGGTGTCTGGGGTTTGATCCGCGTTCTGGAGGGTGAGCTTCGGCTGACCTATCTCGATCCACCGTCGGAGGTTGTCCTGACGCCCGAACGGCCCGGATTGATCTTGCCGCAGCAGCCGCACTTCGTGACGCCCATCGGCGCCATGAAAATGCGGGTCGATTTCTATGATCAGCCGCCCGGCGCCTGATCGCCGGGAAACTCGAATCCCTTCCAACAAGGAGAAGTTTATGTCGCAGCCCCTCAGCGATCAGACCATCGCGCTCGTCAAGGCGACGGTCCCCGCGCTCGAAGCGCATGGTCTGGATATCGTGCATGAAATGTATTCCAGGATGTTCCAGAACCCGGACATTCGCGATCTTTTCAACCAGTCGCATCATGGTGACGCCGGTTCGCAGCCGCGCGCGCTCACCGGCGCCATTCTCGCCTATGCCAGCAATATCGACAATCTCGGCGCGCTGGCTCCCGCGGTCGAGCGCATCGCGCAAAAGCATGTCGGTCTCCAGATACTGCCGGAGCACTATCCGCACGTCGCCGAAGCACTGCTCGGTGCGATCAAGGCGGTGCTGGGCGATGCGGCGACCGACGAAATCCTCGGGGCCTGGGGGGAAGCTTACTGGTTTCTCGCCAATATCCTGATCGCGCGGGAACAGCGCGTCTACACCGAACAGAAGGACGCGGCCGGCGGCTGGAACGGCTGGCGCGATTTCCGCGTCGAAGACGTTGTGCGCGAAAGCAGCGTCATCAATTCCTTTGTCCTTCGCCCCGTCGACGGCGGCCCCGTCATGCGCCACAAGCCGGGCCAGTATCTTACCTTCTGGCTCGAAATTCCCGGACATCCGCCGGTCAAGCGCAACTACTCGATTTCGGCCGCCGCCAATGGCGAAACCTATCGCATTTCGGTCAAGCGCGAGCCGCAAGGGCTCGCGTCGGGCTGGTTGCACGACGAGGCGAAACCCGGGACGATCCTGAAGGTGGCCGCGCCTGCTGGCGAATTCTTCCTCGCCGATCATGTCGAACGGCCGGTCGTACTGCTGTCGGGCGGCGTGGGCCTGACGCCGATGGTGGCGATGCTCGAAGCCCTCGTTCAGAACGGCGCCGAAGTGCCGGTTCATTACATCCACGGCACGCATGACCGCGACACCCATGCGATGCGCGACCATGTCCGCGCTGTGGCGAGCCATGGCCAATCGATCGCGATCACCGATTTTCACCAGACCCCGCTCGAGGATGAAACAGAGGGCAGCGACTACGATGTGGCCGGCATAATTACCGATGAATGGTTGGTCGCCAGCACACCGGTCGCACAAGCGGACTATTACATCTGCGGGCCGCGTCCGTTCCTGCGTCATGCGGTCTCGACCCTGTCGCTGGCGGGTGTGCCGTCGGACAGGATCCACTATGAGTTCTTCGGCCCGGCCGACGAACTGCTCGCGGCCTGAGGGAGCGGAGGCATGGACGACATCATCCTGGCCCGGGCCGTTCATGTCCTGGCGGTCCTTGTCTGGATCGGCGGCGTGGCGTTCGTGACGCTTGTGGTGATGCCGTCCGTGCGCGCCGCCAATCCGCCGGCGGAGCGGCTGGCGGCCTTTCATCGACTGGAGGGGCGCTTTGCGGCGCAGGCGCGCATCTGGGTGCTATTGGCAGGACTGAGCGGCTTCTGGATGATCTATCGCGCGCAGATGTGGGACCGCTTTTTCGATCTTCGCTTCTGGTGGATGCATGCGATGGTAGGGCTGTGGGCCGTGTTCGCCGCGATGCTTTTCGTGATCGAGCCGCTGTTTCTCCACCGCCGAATGATGACATCGGTCAAGCCCGCCGCAGATTTTGCCCGAATGGAGACACTTCACCGAATATTGCTGGGTATCGCGGCTGTCACGGTTCTCGGCGCAGTGGCGGGAAGCCACGGGTTCTAGACTGCGCTTTTCGTGTGGTTCCAAAATTCAGTGGCTGTCTCCCAAGAGGGGATCAGATATCCGCCGGGGCCGCCCGCGCCAATCCAGCCCAATCTTCCGCCCGCCATCGGACGTTCGTGGTTCGGAACCATCCTATGCGAAGTCGATTCCCACAGGACTGCCGCTCGAAGCCCTCCCATTATTGCCGATGCCATGGGTTCCGCCTGACCTGCTCTCTTCCGCTCCAATCGCACAGCAAAGTGAAACGCCATGTTCAACAAGCCATTCACAGCCGTACTGGCGATGACCATGCTCGCGCTCGGCGGCTGCGCGACAGGCGCGCGATACGTCGATCCCCAAGCCCCCATTGCGGAGCTGAGAGACAAGGTCGTAACCGGCAACGCATCCTATCGACAGCGCATCGCTCTGCCCGCCCGCGCGAAATTCAACGTGAGACTGCTGGACGTTTCGCGCGCCGATGCGAGATCGGTGATCATTGCCAAGGAAACGCGCGAGACAGCAGGGCAGCAGGTTCCTTTGCCATTTTCGATTAGGGTGAAGGAACAGGACTTGAAGACCAACATGCGTTACGCAGTCCGTGCGACGATTACCGATCCCGAGGGCAACCCGATATGGACCACGGATACGGTTCATTCGGTCGATCCCACGCGGTTCGAGCAGGATCTGGGGACGCTCAATATGGTTCGCGTTGGTGACCGCCCGGCGGCTTCAGGCTTGATCGGCCCGCAATTCAAGGTGGAGGACATCAATCAGACCGGTCTGATCGACAAATCCAATGTGACGGTGCAGTTTTCGCAAGACGGCCGAGTGAGCGGATCGGCCGGCTGCAACAGGTTCACCGGCGACTATTCGATCGAGGAACAGTCGCTTCGGATCGGACCGCTCGCCGTGACGCGCCGGGCTTGCGTGCCGGCGCTCGGGAACCAGGAAACCAGGTTCCTGGCCATTCTGCAGGATGTGACCTCATGGTCCGTCAACAGCAATGGGTCAGTGCTCTTCCGTGCCGACGACGGACGATACCTGGCGGCGATACGCTGATTCGACCGCAGTATGCTGAAGAGCGGCTGCCGCTCAGTCCTGACCGATCGGAGACGGAGGTCGAGCCAGTCTTGGACACAGGCTTAACGGTCCAAGAGCTTGATCGGCAAAAGTCCATTGCGCCGTCGCCAAACACAGGTTCAAATTCGGCCGCGATGCGTGGCGAGCGACGCTGACCACTGATTTTTTGGTGTTTACCGCGGGAGACGGCAGGGCAATAGTTGGGAACTTCCGTCCGACCCGCGTGTTGCTGGTTCGGCGCGAGCTGTGTTCCCATCGGGAGCGAACCTGCTGCTGCGCTGTCAGCCCGTGGCGATGACCGATGAGGGGGGAAATAGATCGGCCATGATACTGACCTTGACCGAGACCGAACGCCAGATCGCGCTCGCCATTTCCGTTGCCGTCGGTCTGTGCGGCCTCGTTCTCGCAGCGGCAGGCAATCAGGACACAATGGAAATCCACGGCTGGCTGATCCTGGCCATTGCCGCCATTTGCGCCATCATCGTAATCCGCGGCATCTGGGGACCGGAACCGCCAAAATCCCGTTTGCAAAGCTACTATGACGAGCCCATCAAGGCCGGCATCATCGCCAGCATGGCTTGGGCGGTGGTGGCGATGTTCGTGGGGGTCTGGGTCGCCGCGCTGCTGGCATTCCCTGACCTGACGTTTGACAGTGCCTGGGCGAGCTTCGGCCGCTTGCGACCGGTGCACACCAGCGGCGTGATCTTCGGCTTTGGCGGCAACGCGCTCATCGCCACCTCGCTGCATGTCGTGCAGCGGACCTCGCGGGCGCGTCTTCCCGATCAGCTTTCGGCCTGGTTCGTGCTGGTGGGCTACAACCTGTTCTGCATCCTCGCGGCCAGCGGTTATCTGCTCGGGGTTACCCAATCGAAGGAATATGCCGAGGCCGAATGGTATGCCGACATCTGGCTGGTGATCGTCTGGGTGACCTACTTCATCCTCTACATCCGGACGCTCGCACGCCGCAAGGAACCACACATTTATGTGGCCAACTGGTACTTCATGGCCTTCATTCTCGTCGTCGCGATACTCCATATCATCAACAATCTCGCGATTCCGGTCTCGCTGGGCCATGCGAAGAGCTACACCATCTGGTCGGGCGTCCAGGATGCTATGGTGCAGTGGTGGTATGGTCATAACGCCGTCGCCTTCTTCCTGACGGCGGGCTTCCTGGGCATGCTCTATTACTACCTGCCCATCCGGGCCCAGCGGCCGATCTTCTCCTACCGTCTCTCGATCCTGAGCTTTTGGGGCATTACCTTCTTCTACATGTGGGCGGGTTCCCACCACCTTCATTATACCGCCCTACCGCACTGGGTTCAGACGCTGGGCATGACCTTCTCGGTGATGCTCCTCGTGCCGTCATGGGCTTCGGCTGGCAACGCCTTGCTAACATTGAACGGCGCCTGGCACCGCGTGCGCGATGATGCGACGCTCCGCTTCATGATGGTCGCGGCGGTGTTTTATGGCATCTCGACCTTTGAAGGTTCGTTCCTCGCCATCCGGCCCGTCAATTCGCTTTCGCATTACACCGACTGGACGGTTGGCCATGTTCACGCCGGCGCGCTCGGCTGGGTGGCGCTCATCACCTTCGGCTCGCTCTACACGCTGGTGCCGTCCTTGTGGAAGCGCGAGGCGATGTATTCGCCCGCCTTGGTCGAGTGGCACTTCTGGCTCTCGCTTGCCGGCACTCTTGTCTACATTTTTGCCATGTGGAACTCGGGCATCATCCAGGGCCTGATGTGGCGGACCTATACGGAGGAAGGCACGCTAGCCTACTCCTTCCTGGATTCGCTCAGAGCCATGTATCCCTATTACATCGCGCGTACGCTCGGCGGCCTTCTGTTCCTGATCGGTGCTGTGATCGGCGCCTACAATATGTGGAGGACCATTCGCGCCGCCTCGGCCCAGGCGCCGTTCGAAGGCGACGTCCCGCTACAGGCCGCGACGGCGGCGGGGAGGGCCTGAGCCGTGGCGGAACTGTTTCATCGCAAGCTCGAACGTTCGGCGATCGGCTTCGTGCTCGCCATCATCGCGGCTGCCAGTGTCGGCGGCCTCGTCGAGATCGCTCCGCTTTTCACGATCGACGAGACGGTCGAGGAGGCGCCAGACATGCGGCTCTACACGCCGCTCGAACTGGCGGGGCGAAACATCTATGTGCGCGAAGGATGCTATGCCTGTCACAGCCAGATGATCCGGACGCTGCAGGACGAAGTTGAGCGCTATGGTCCCTATTCGCTCGCGGTCGAATCCAAATATGACCATCCGATGCTCTGGGGTTCGAAGCGCACCGGACCCGACCTCGCCCGCGTTGGCGGCAAATATTCCGATTTCTGGCACGTCGCCCATCTGACCAATCCGCGCGATGTGGTGCCCGATTCCAATATGCCGGCCTATCCCTGGCTGGCGCGGACGCCCTTGCGCCTCGCTGATCTGCCCTTGCACCTCAAGGCGCTGCGGGCCGCGGGGGTGCCCTACACCGATGCCATGATCGAGAATGCGAGCGTCGATGCCTTCGACCAGGCGACACCGGAAAGCTCGACCTCGTCCGGTATCACCGAGCGGTATGGCGAAGAAACGCAGGTTCGCGTGTTCGACGATGTGGCGACCGAGGTCACCGAGATGGACGCGCTCGTCGCCTATCTTCAGGTTCTCGGCCGGCTGACCGACGTGCCGTACAAGAATACGGCCGCGCCGCAGAAGCCGCCAGAGCCGGTGAAATGACATGAGGAGGCAGGCATGGACATAAGCCACGAGGCTCTTGTTGCATTCTCGAAAAGCTGGGGGCTGTTCTACCTCATCGGTCTGATGATCGGTGTCCTCATTTATACGTTCCGGCCGTCCAATCGTGGCAAGTTCAACCGAGCCAAACAAAGCGTTCTCGATCAGGACGACAAGCCATGGACGTAGAGCGCGATCCCGTCAGCGGTCATGAAACGACCGGCCATGTCTGGAATGGCATCAAGGAGCTCGATACGCCGGTCCCCAAGGGTGTGCTGATTTTTCTGATCGTCACCCATCTCTTCGCTTTCGCCTGGTGGATTCTCATGCCGACTTGGCCCTTGGGCGACACCTACACCAAGGGAATTCTCAACATCGACCAGCGCACCTCGGTCGAAAAGCACCTGGTCGATTCGCAGGCGGGACGGGCCGACTGGATAAAGCGGATCGAAAGCGAGAACCTCGAGCAGATCGCGGCCGACCCCCGGCTCATGACCATCGTGCGTAGCACCGGCCACCGGTTGTTCGGCGACAACTGCGCCGCCTGCCACGGCATTAATGCCAAGGGGGGTTATGGTTATCCCGATCTGACCGATGACGACTGGATCTGGGGCGGCGACCTTGAGACGATCGCGCAGACCATGCGCGTTGGGGTCAATGTGGAGCATCCGCAGGGGCGCGTCTCGCAGATGCCCTCGTTCGGACGCGACGGGATACTCGATGCCGATCAGGTCAGTCTGGCGGCCAACTATGTCTACGCCTTGTCGCATCCCAAGTTCGTGACGAATGCCAATCGGACGTCGATTGTATCGGGGCGCGAGGTCTTCATGGCCAATTGCGCGATTTGCCATGGCGAGGATGCGCGCGGGAAGCGCGATGTCGGCGCTCCCAATCTGACGGACGCGCGTTGGATCTATGGAGGAGACATCGATCAGATCGTGGAGACCGTCCATGGCGGACGCCAGGGGCATATGCCGACATGGGACGAGCGGCTTACGGACTCGGATATCAAGATATTGGCGCTCTATGTTCATTCGCTGAGCGCGCCTCAGCGATGACGGCCATGCGATCCCGATCCCGGTGGCTGGTCTGGACGCTGGTGGCAGCAGGCCTTTTGCTGTTCGTTCTTGCGAACGCGCATTTTTTCTACGTCGCCTTTCGCTCGCAGCCCGAATGCGTGGGACATTTGAAGGAACGCGCGAACGGGAGCGGGCAGTATCGCGCGGCGAAATCGGCATGCTGAAAGGTAGCGGGACATGAGCGATAAAAGCCCCTCTTATGGCTTGCTGAGCCAGACCTCGGGCATCGAGGAGACGAAGAGCGCGCGGTTTCAGCGCCATCTTCCCGCTTCCATCGGCTTCCAATGGCTCAAGGCCGGATGGCAGGATCTTTTCCATCGGCCGATGCCGAGCCTGGCCTACGGTCTGGGCATTTTCCTTCTGTCTCTCGCTGCTGTCGCGATGCTCGCGCTGTATGGCCGCGACTATATTCTTTTTCCCGCGCTCGCCGGCTTCATGATCATTGCCCCGCTGCTGGCCATCGGACTCTATGAGAAAAGCCGCAACCGAGAAGCGGGACGCGATACGTCGCTGCGCGAAATGCTCCTGGTGAAACCGGCGGCGGGCCCGCAGGTGCTTTTCACCGGGGTCCTGCTCAGCCTGCTGATGCTACTGTGGATGCGATCCGCGGTGCTCATCTATGCGTTGTTCTTCGGCGTGCGCCCCTTTCCCGGCCTGCCTCACATAACCGCCTTCCTGCTGACCGAGCCGGTGGGATGGATTATTCTCGGCGTCGGCACGGCGGTGGGCGGCCTGTTCGCCTCATTCGCTTTTGCGATCAGTGTTTTTGCCATTCCGATGCTCCTCGATCGCAAGGTCGATGCGCTCACGGCGATGGGAACAAGCACGGCGCTCGTCTGGAACAACCTTGCGCCGATGATCGTCTGGGGCGCCATCGTCCTTGCGCTTTTCATACTCTGCGCGGCTACGGGCTTGATCGGCCTCATCGTCATCTTCCCGTGGCTTGGACATGCCACATGGCATGCCTATCGCGCGGTCTCAGACACGCAGGCCTAGACATGGCCAGCCATGCCATGCCTGCCGTCCAGGCGCCGACATCATTGACCGGGCAATCGGTCGATGAACTCATCTTCGCCAGCCAATCGCTGGATGACGGAACGATGAGGACGCAACTGTCGGTCCCGACCGCGCATTGCGGCGGATGCATGGCGAAGATCGAGCGCATCCTTGGTAACCTCGAGGGCGTCGTAGCGGCTCGGGTCAATCTATCGACGCGGCGTGTGACCGTCACATGGCGGCAAGCGCAAACCGCGAGTGCACCGCCTTTGCTGGCAACGCTGAACGAGGCGGGCTTCGAGGCAAATCTTCTCAGCCAACCGGACGAACGCGCCGATCCCGAAAAGCGCCGGCTGATCGTCGCGACAGCGGTCGCCGGCTTCGCGGCGATGAACATCATGCTGCTTTCGGTGTCGGTCTGGTCAGGCGCCGACCCCGCTACGCGGCAGCTGTTCCATCTCATCTCGGCGCTGCTCGCGCTTCCCGCGGTATTCTTTTCGGGGCGCATCTTCTTCTTGTCGGCATGGTCGGCATTGCGCGCGGGACGCACCAATATGGATGTGCCCATCTCGATCGGCATCGTCCTGACACTGGGTCTCAGCATCTACGACACGCTGCATTTCGGACGCCATGCCTATTTCGACGCGGTCGTGACGCTGATCTTTTTCCTGCTTGTCGGACGAACGCTCGACCATGCCATGCGTGACAAGGCCCGTTCGGCCGTGCTCGGGCTGACGCGAATGACGCCTGCGGGCGCGAATGTAATCGGCACGGATGGATCGCGCGCTTTTAGACCGCTCGAGGATGTCTCGGTGGGTGATGTCATCCTCGTCGCGCCAGGCGAGCGTGTTCCGCTGGATGGTCTTGTCCTTGCGGGCGAGGGCGATCTCGACACTGCCGCGGTCACGGGCGAGGCGATGCCGGTGCCGGTACGACCGGGAAGCACGCTCGTTTCGGGCATGCTGAATCTCAATGGTTCGCTCAAGGTGCGTGTGACCAACAGCCACGCGCGGTCCTTTCTATCCGAAATGGTGCGAATGATGGAAGCGGCCGAGCAGGGCAGAGCACGCTATCGCCGTCTCGCCGACCGTGTTGCGGCCTATTACTCGCCGATCATCCATTCGCTGGCCTTGGCCGTGTTTGCCGGGTGGTTCCTTGACACAGGCGATTGGCATCGGGCGCTGACCATTGCCATTTCGGTGCTCATTGTGACCTGTCCCTGCGCGCTTGGTCTCGCCATACCCATGGTTCAGGTCGCCGCGGCGAAGCGCTTGTTCGAGCACGGCATCGCGCTCAAGGATGGAAGCGCGCTCGAGCGGCTTGCACAGGTCGATACCGTGATTTTCGACAAGACCGGCACGCTCACTCATGGCGATTTGCGAGTGAGCAAGATCGCCATCGATGAACCCTATCGCGCAATCGTGATGGCGCTGGCGTCGCGTTCCAACCATCCCGTCGCACGCGCGATTGCCGCCAACGGCGGCGCCTTGTCCGGCCTCGATCTGGACAGTTTTTCCGAGCTGCCGGGCCGGGGTTTGGAGGGCCAGCGGAACGGCCATCTGTTTCGCCTGGGGCGTGCCGATTGGGCTTTGAATCCAGGCACGGGCGAGAGTGGCGGTTTCCAGACCGTGTTCTCGGTCGATGGTGAGCTTGCCGGCCATTTTGCCTTCTTGGACGTTGAAAAGACGAGTGCGCGGGAAGCGGTGGCCAAGCTTGACGCGCTTGGGCTGCCTATCGAACTGCTTTCGGGCGATCACATTGCTTCTGTGTCGGGGTTCGCGAACGCGATCGGTATCGCCCACTGGCGTGCCGGATTGCTGCCGCAGCATAAGGTGGAGCGGCTTCAGGCGCTGGCGGACAGTCAGCGCCTGACCTTGATGGTGGGTGATGGGCTGAACGATGGACCGGCACTGGCGGCGGCGCACGTTTCGATGGCTCCTTCCAATGCCGCCGACATCGGTCGGGCGGCCGCGGATATTGTTTATCTCGGCCAGGATCTCGATGCGGTTCCGCGCGCTGTGCAGATCGCGCGCGCGGCCCGGCAACGTGTCCGCCAGAACCTGGCGCTTTCCGTCGGTTATAACCTTTTGGTGATTCCTGTGGCCATGGCGGGCTATGTCACCCCACTGCTTGCTGCCGTCGCCATGTCGCTTTCGTCGATTTCGGTCGTTGCGAACTCTCTGCGAATTCCCGCAGCACGCGGATCACGGCTTAGCAGGCGAGCGCCGGCACCGACCCTCGTTCCCCTGGCCGCTACCCGATGAGCGGGATCCTGTGGCTGGTGCCGGTCGCGCTGCTGATGGGCCTTGCTGGGCTGGGCGCCTTTCTTTGGTCGATGCGCACCGGGCAGTATGATGATCTGGATGGAGCGGCCGAGCGAGTCGTGACCGACGCCAAGTCAGACCAGCCTCTTGTCGAACCTGATGATTGGCGACCCGAAACCGAGGGCGAGGCAAATCGTTTGCGATAAGGATGGTGGTGTGGACACCATTGGGCAAAGGACGAAGTGATGATGCAGGCACCGAGTTGGAATTGGGTGGGCGTCCTTGCCTTCATCTGCGGGGCGGCGGTCATCATTCCCAGCCTTGTCGCGCTTGCACTCAGTCTTGCCGCTGTTGCCCGAAACCTCCTGTGAGGCTGGCATCGGTCTGACGGAGGGATAGTGGTCTACCTTGGAAAAACTGGTCCAATTCTGAAGAGAGCCCATTTGGGCATGAGAATTGGAGAAATGTATGGGACGTCAGAGGTTTACGCCGGAGCAGATCATAGCGAAGCTGCGTGAAGTAGAGGTGATTGTGGGGCGAGGCGGCACAGCGGTGGAGGCTTGCCGCCAGATCGGGATCGCGGAGCAGACGCTATATCGGTGGCGCAAGGAATATGGCGGGCTGAAGGTCGACCAGGCGCGGCGAATGAAGGATCTGGAGCGCCAGAATGCGCGGCTGAAGAAGCTGGTGGCCGACCTCGCGCTCGACAAGGCGATCCTGCAAGAGGCGTCGAAGCTGACTTTTTGAGTCCCTCCCGTCGCCGTGAGGCGATCGAGCAGATCCGTCGCGCGTTGCCGGTATCGGAGCGACGGACCTGCCGTGTTCTGGGCCAGCATCGTTCGACACAGCGCCATCCACCGAAGGATGATGCCGACGAGCGGCGGCTAACAGCCGACATCATCGCGCTGGCCAAGGACTATGGCCGGTATGGCTATCGCCGCATCCATGTCTTGCTGGGCCAGGCGGGCTGGCAGGTCAGCCTGTCAGTGGTTGAGCGTATCTGGCGGCGGGAGGGTCTTAAAGTGCCGAAGCGGCAACCGAAACGGCGGCGGCTCTGGCTCGGCGACGGATCGTGCATCCGGCTGCGCCCGGAGCATCGCGGCATGTGTGGTCCTACGACTTCGTCGAGGATCAGACGCACAACGGTCGCAAGTTCCGAATGCTCAACATTATCGACGAGTTCAGCCGGGAATGCCTGGCGATGGTGCCGCTGCGGCGCTTCCGGTCGAACGACGTGATTGACGTGCTGACCGATCTGTTCATCGAGCATGGGCCGCCCGAGCATATCAGATCCGATAACGTCCTGGGTCACGAAGGAAAGCGAGATTTGGTCAACAGATCTCTATGCGCCGACATTGAGCGGCGAGGCATGCATTCTGAGCCAGATGGCTTCCACCGTCAACGGGATCGCTCCCTGCCATAGCAAACACAGGATCCAGCGGCGCCGAAGCGGCCGTGGTCCTCACCGTCCTTAGAACGAGATACGCACCCAGGTGGAAGGCCCGAACATTATCTACAGGGTCGCTTTCGCGCCCTCACGGCACTTGCAGAGAGGGGTCCTTCCACCTGGCGTCCGACCGTTCAAGGAACGGTCGGTACTCTGTCCCCGTCTTGATGACGGCATGGGCAACGCGCGCCATCTTGGCGGTGAGCGCCGTCATCGCCTTGCGGCGACGATCGGCATCATCCGCGTGCCCGGCAGTGTATCGTCCGAGCTTGTCGCGGAAACTGTTGTTGCGCTGACGTGCGGCGACCTGGGCAGCCATCCAAAAGGTCCGCCGCAATCGCGCATTACCGTACTTGGACAGCATCGTGCGGCCTCGGAATGTACCGGACTGCCGGGTCGCAAGATCAAGACCGCAGAACTTCAGGAACTGACGGTGATGGCTGAAGCGGCGTAGATCGCCTGCCTCGGCGAGAATGGTCAACGCATTGATGGGCCCAATGCCGGGGATCATGCGCAGGAGCTGATAATCGCGGTTTTCGGCCAGCATGGCATGCGCCGTTCGCTCGATCTCGTCGCGCTGCCGGATCAGGTTGCGTGCTTGGGCGATCACCATGCGGAACATAGCGATCGAGACGGAATCCTCGTCGACAGGTAGCGCCACGGACGCGCAGGCGGTCTCGTAGATATCGTTGATCAGCCGGGCTTTGGACACCTTGCGGCCGACCAAGTCCCATGCTTCGCGGGAGAAAGTCTCCTGGCCGAGCACAGTCATGCTGGTTGGAGTCGGGAATCGTTCGAGCAGAGCAAGGAACCAGTCGGATCGGCTGTTGCCAGCGAAGCGTTCAATCTCCGGGAAATAGAGCGGCAGGTAGTGGGTCAGGATGCGATGCCATGTCTGCGTCTTAGCCTTGGAGATCGCCTCGTGCGTTTTCGACATCTCCTGCAGGTCGTTGATCCCGGCGGCGAGCGGATCGACGTATCGCTGGGTGGCGCCGATCCGCAGCATGTGCAGGATCACTTGCGCATCCTTGGAATCGTTCTTGTCCCAGCCATTGTGCAGAGCCTCGCGCGTTCGAGCCAAGGCAACGGACGAGATCAAGCGCAACTCGAAGCCGGCGGACAGCAGGCGATGCGCCAGCGTGCGATGGTAGTTACCAGTAGCCTCGAAGCCGACGATGATCGGACGCCCGATGTCGCTAAGATCCGTGGCCAGGCGATCATAATCTGCCTTTGTCGCCATCACCGTCATGCGACGTCGGCGTCCGCCTTCTGGACGTTCGATCAGGACCTCCTGGCGGTGTTTGGACATATCGATGGCTACCAGCACGGCGTCGGTGGGATTAGAGCTACGCTTGGTCATGGTCGGTCTGTCTCCAAAGGGTTGAGTCGACAACTTCACTTTAGAGACCTGCGGGCCGATCATGACTGCCTTGATGAAGCCTGCGGGCGCTACGCGCCCTTGCCTTCATCAAGGCAATGCGCCCCTTCGAGGGGCCGCTTCCCAATGTGCTACGGCCCCGAGTTCGTCGCTAATGCGGTGCGCGAGTGACTCGGCAGGCTTGGCGTCATTACCCTCTATATCGAGCCCGGCAGCCCATGGGAGAACGGCTATATCGAAAGCTTCAATGCCCGTCTGCGAGATGAACTGCTCAACGGCGAAATCTTCTACAGCCTTGAGGAGGTGCGGATCGTCACCGGCTGGTGGCGCGATCATTACAACCGAGCACGGCCCCACAGCAGTCTCGGATATCGACCACCGGCCCCGGAGACGATCAAGATGCCAGCCTGGCCGCTCGGCTCCGCTACGCTCCGCCTCCCGCCCAGGCTGGTATCAGAGGCGCAGATCAACTAACTACACAACCGGACCAGTCATTGCGGGCAGTCCATGTCCTGAGCTCGGCCCATCGCGATGTTGCGACATGGCTCTGCCGTTGCCTGGCGCCGAGGGAAAGCGCCCTCCGCCTGACTGATCCCCTAAGCCCGGACGGTTGCCGTGGGGCAACCCCCGCGGTGCCGGACCGGGTTGTCGCTCGCGCGCCTGCCCGCACCACTCCGGCCCTTGTGGGTCGGGTCGCCGCTTGCGCGTCGATGCCCTCGTCTCCCGCCGGTCTTGGCCGGGTCTCGTCGGAGGGACGGTCCCTCGGACGGAAGCAACGGAGATTTGATCATGCAGAACATCGTCATTCTTGCCGGCAATATCGGCATGGATCCGGAGAGCCGCACCACCCAGGGCGGGACCCGCATCACCCACTTCACCCTGGCGACCTCGCGTCCCCGCTATTCGGAAGGCAAGGTCGTTCGCGATGAGAAAGGCTACCGCGTCCAGGACACCGAATGGCATCGGATCACCGCGTTCAATGGCCTCGGCAAGACCGTGCAGGAGCATTGCACCAAGGGCATGAAGCTGCTGGTGCGCGGCCGCATCCATTACAGCGAATGGACCGATGGCGACGGCGTCGAGCGCTACGGCACCGAGATCATCGCCGAGACGATCGACTTCCTCAGCCGGGCGAAATCGAAGTCCGACGAGGCCGGCGACCCTGATCCTGAGCTCGACGACGACGTGCCCTTCTGACCCCCGGATCCCCGCGCGCTTGTGGCGCGCGGGGGCATCCAGCGGCGAGCCGGATTTGCCATAGCTCGCGAGGGATTTTGCAGGCGGGGGCGTCTGCACTATCCGCTTTCCGTCGCATGGGATCGAAGATCGCATGCCACACCGACCTCAACGAGGCCACGCTCAAAAATACGCCGCGCGGTCCGATATGGGTCCTCAAGGCGCGGGGCGGAAGCGAAAGCTGGTGGAACGCCTACACTGGCGAAAATGTCGATGAGATCAGTCTGGCAGACGCTCGGCGCTATGCTCTGATGTCCTACAAAGGATCCGGCAGGCTGCAGGCGGTCGACTATCAGGAAACGGCGCCCGAGGAAGCGCAGGTCGGCGGGCCGCTGTGGCGCGCCAGCTTCGCCGACAAGGAGCATAGTCGCCTCTATCTGGATCCGTTCACCGGAGAGGTGCTCAGTCGCCGTTCGGACCTGTGGGACTTCTATGATTTCTTTTACAAAATCCATATCATGAACCTTGGCGCCTCGCGCAGTTACAACCATCCACTGATCGTTGTCGCTGCATCGGCGACGTTGCTCATCGTGGTCACCGGGATCGTCATTCTGTTTTATCGCCTTGCGAAGGATCTCAAACGACTGCTGACGAAACGTCGCGCATCAAGGCCTGCGACCTGAGGTCATCGCGCTGCGACGGGCTCACTTGCCGATCCACTCCGGTTCGGCTGTGGCCGCGCAATTCTGATCGTCGCTCGGCCCGCCGTGCCCACGGGCAGCGCGAGCAGATGAGCCGCCGTATCTTCGCGGTCGGGTAATGTCGCGGGGTGCGATGGAGCTTGCTGTGTCCTGATCGGCGCGCGGGCGGGCAACGCGCGCCTCGCACGATCACACGCGCAGCAGTCGCCCCACCGCCCGCATGATCGTCGCCCTGCGCGCCGCATGCTCGGTAGCGTCGCGTGCGGCTCCGGTCATGCACCAGAGCTGGGTGAGGGCGGCGACAAGCCGGACGACGTCCATGGGCGTGAAGTCGGCGACGATCCGCCCCTCGGCCTGCGCCGCTGCGATCCCGTCCAGCTTCTCCCCGAGAAGGACCTCGCCGGCCGGGAGCATCAGAACATCCTGGCCACGCTCCAAATGATGCCAGGTCAGCAGCCTCCACAAGCGCGGGCGCTCGACCAGCAAGTCATAGGTGCGCCCCGCATAACCCTCAAGATCATTGGGATCGAAGCGATCGGCCTGCGCCGCGTCCATCACTTCCTGCGTCAGCGCGGCATCGAAGAGCGCCTCCTTGTCCCCGAAATAGGTGTAGAGCATCGGCTTGCTGATACCCGCCGCCTGCGCAATGCGATCGATCCGCGCGCCCGCCAGCCCATGGGACGCGAACTCCTCGGTCGCTGCAGCCAGGAGCGTCTCGCGGCTCTGTGCGGCATTCCGCCTGGTTCGTTCCTTCATCACACCTCCCGGCATTGACGCATTCCACATATGAAGTTACCTACCAGTTGGTAATATATGGAGCAGCATATGTCCAATCACTGGTTTCTCACGGGCGCGTCCAGCGGCATTGGCCGCCATCTGGCCGAACTGATCCTGGCCGCGGGCGACGACCTTACCGCGACGGCTCGCAGGCCCGAAAGCCTCGACGACCTTGCGGCGAAATATCCGAGCCAGCTGCGCGTCGAAGCGCTCGACGTCACGGTCAAGGACGATATTGCTGCGGTCGTGGCCCGGGCGCAGGCGCGTCGACCCGTCGATATTCTGGTCAACAACGCCGGCGGCGGCGTGATCGGCGCCACCGAAGAGATGTCGGACGCCGAGGTCGAAGGCCAGATCGCGCTCAATCTCATGGCGCCCATCCACATCACCCGCGCCTTTGTCCCCGCGATGCGCCTGCGCGGGAGCGGCCGGATCATCCAGATCTCCAGCGCCAGCGGTCAGGGCTCGCTTCCGACGAGCAGTCTCTATCATGCGGCCAAATGGGGCCTGGAGGGCTTCAGCGAATGCCTCCGCCAGGAGCTTGAACCCTTCAACCTGTTCGTGACGCTGATCGAGCCGGGTGGCGCGCGCACCAGCTTCAGCCACAACCTGCAATTCGCCAGCGAGATCGCCGCCTATCGCGATACGCCCGCCGGCGATATCCGCAAGATGTTCGAGACCGCCGGAAACGAGCTCTACACGCTCGACCCGCAAAAGATCGCGCAAGCGATCGTCGATGTCGCAACCAGCGACCATCCGCCGCTGCGCGTGACTCTGGGGGGTGACGCTTTCGGCGTTGTCCAGGCGGCGCTGCAATCGCGGCTCGCCTTTCTGCAGTCCCAGGAAGCGCTCGCGCGCTCGGTCGCTTTCGACAGTTGAGCTTTCCCGTCTTCCAGCTTTCGTCTCCGCGCGGTGCGATGCGCCTCACCGGGGCCCGGCAACCCCTGTCGTCAGCGCCGCTATCCGATACTTAGGTATAGCCATCCGACACGATTGCCGAAGCGCCAAACGGGCAATCGCTTGGTACCATCGCAAGAGAGGAAAACCTTCGCGGTCGCCAATCAAGGGTGCGCGGACCTTCGCAGTCTGCGTGCCCTTGATGTGGCAGCGCGCCGCCCAGCCACGCGCGTCATGAACGGGAGCGGCCTTCTGCGAAACCCAACGCTCCGCCGCATCTTCTATAAGCTCTCGCTCGAATTGCTGCGCGCCGCCTTCGTCTTCCTGCGACTGGGGTTAAAGGGCGAGGCGCGCCTGCTTGTGCACGCGTCTCAATGGGCGAGGCACACGGCTTCCGGTCGCCGCCGCAGGTGGCGGCACCGGAAAGTGCCATGAGCGTCGTCGCCGCCTTTCTTTATCACGAGGGCAAACGGCTGCGGCCGGTGACCCTGATCGATCCGGCGTGCGAGCATATCGCCAAGGATGACTTTGTGTGGATCGGCCTCTCCCAGCCCAGCGAAACAGAACTTGCCGACATCGCCGGAAATTACGGCCTTCACCCGCTTGCCGTGGAAGATGCCGGCAACGGCCACCAGATTTCCAAGCTCGACGTCTACGGTGACCAGTTGTTCATCGTCGCCAGGACGGCACATCTTGAAGGCGATCATATCGCCTACGGCTCCACCGCGATTTTCCTGGGCAAGAATTTCCTCATCACCGTTCGGCAGGGTTCGGCACGCTCGCACAGCGAGCTTCGCGCGCATCTCGAAATCACGCCGGACCTGCTGCGCGAGGGCCCGGACTATGTGCTCCATGCCATTCTGGACTTCATCGTCGATGGCTATTTCCCGATCGTCGAGGCGATCGAGGAGGACGTCCTCAAGATGGAGCAGCGCATGCTTGCAGCCTTTCTCACCCGCGAGGAGGTGACCCGGATTTTCACGCTGCGGCGTGAGCTCGTCCGCTTCCAACGCGTGCTCGGACCCATGCTCGAGGTCGGTCGCAAGCTGGTGAACCTGCAGCTTCCGCGGCTTGATGAGGCCTCCAAACCCTATTTCCGTGATTTGCTCGATCACATGCTCCGGGTTGAGAGCGCCATCACCGGCATCCGCGACATCCTGATCTCGGTGTTCGAGGCGAGTCACCTGCTCGAACAGCAGCGCCAGGGTGCGATCACGCGTCAGCTCGCCGCCTGGGCCGCGATCCTCGCGGTGCCTACCGCGATTGCCGGGATCTACGGGATGAACTTCGAGAATATGCCCGAACTGAAGACGCAGTGGGGATATTTCGTCATCCTCGGCGTCATCGCTGCGGTCTGCATCGGACTCTACATCCGGTTCAAACGCAACCACTGGCTTTGACGTCGCTGACCGCTGTCCACATCGCGCAGGGCTGAGGCCGCCGGGGGCAGGTTGCCACAGTTCAATGCTTTCGAAGCGTCTCGGCGCGGTGCCGGTCCAACGCATCGAGCAAAGCCCTGCCGATCAACGGCTTTGCGAGAACGTGATCGAAGCCCGCCTCGGCGGCCCGCGAGGCCAGCAGCGTGTCGTGAAAGCCTGAGATCATGATGGCCCGTCCCGACCATCCGATCTCGCGAAGGTGACGCAGCATCGCGAATCCGTCGATGTCGGGCATGCGATAGTCGAGGATGACGCAGTCCGCCTCCTTCGCGCGGGGGTCGGCCAACAGCGCGCGGCCGGTCGTATATCCCCACACGGCATAGCCGCGCGATCTCAGCAGCAGCTGGAGGCCACGCCGCACGCCGGGATCGTCGTCGGAGACGAGGATGGTGTATCTGCCATCATGCTGGGTGGAACGGACCGATGGCATTGCGAGAAGCGGACACCCGTGTGACGATTGCACCATCGATCGCATATCGCGCCTCGTCCCGTCGCTACGTAGAGGTCGCAGTCACTTCGGCTTGCGGCCCATGCCCGCGGCAAAGGCGATCCGCAGGGCTTCGGACAGATTGCGGACCTCGAGCTTGGCCATCAGGCTCGCGCGATGGACCTCGACCGTTCGCGATGAACAGCCCAGGTCATAGGCGATCGTCTTGTTGGGCAGGCCGTTGGCCAGCCTTTCGAGCACTTCCCGCTCCCGGGGCGTCAGTGCAGCGACCCGCACCCCTGCTTCGGACGTTTCCAGGGTACGAAGGTCGACATCGTCGAGACGCGCGAACGCGCGGCTGACGGCGCCGAGCAGGGCGGCTTTCTCGAAGGGTTTCTCGAGAAAGTCGACCGCGCCGCCTTTCATGGCCTGCACCGCAACCGACACGTCGCCATGGCCGGTCAGGACGATGACCGGCATGTTGACCCCGCGTGCTGCCATGGCGGCCTGAACCTCGAGACCGTCCATCTCGGGCATGCGCACGTCGAGGATGACGCAGCCGACGGCCGCCGACTTCGCCTCCTTGAGAAACTCCACGCCCGAGGCATAGGTCACGACGTCGTAGCCCGCGGTCTTGAGCGCAAAGCTCGCCGCCTTGCGGATGCTCTCCTCGTCGTCGACCAGATGGATGACGCGTCTATCCCCCATGTTCCTCCTCCGCCCGCGCATGGATCAAGGTAAAATGAAAGCGCGCGCCGCCGCGGTCGGGGCGCTCCATCCAGATACGGCCCCCATGCGCTTCGATGATGGTCCGGCAGATCGAAAGGCCGAGGCCCATGCCGTCGGCCTTTGTCGACTTGAACGCCGTGAAGAGCTGCTCCCGGACCTCGTCGGCGATGCCGGGGCCGGTATCCGCCACGGTCACCTCGATCAGCCCGTCAGGGCGCAACCTGGTCGCCACCTTGAGGTCGCGAACCGGACACTCCGCCATCGCCTCGATGGCATTGCGCATCAGGTTGACCAGCACCTGCTGGATCTGCACCCTGTCGACGAGGACCGGCGTCGCGGCGTGCTCGACCGCAAAGAAGCTGCGGATGCCGCGCTCGCGTGCGCCGACCAGCGCGAGCTGGCTCGCCTCGGCGATGACCTGCGGCAGCTCGTGGAGGCTCTTGTCGACCTCGCCGCGGGCGACGAAATCGCGAAGGCGCCGGACGATATGGCCGGCCCGCAGCGTTTCCTGGGCGGCATCATCCATCACCGACCGCAGCGACACGAAGGGTTCGTCGTCCCGCTCGTCGAGCATGTCGCGGATCGTCTCGAGATAGAGCGCGACCGCGGCAAGCGGCTGGTTGAGTTCGTGGGCAAGAGTCGAGGCCATCGTGCCCATCGCGCTCAGCCGGGAGACATGGACCAGCTCTGCCTGCAGTTCCTTGAGCCTGAGCTCATCCTGCTCCTTGGCGGTGAGATCCCGGATGAAGCCCGTGAACAACCGCTGCCCGTCTTCACCGGCCTCGCCGACCGACAGCTGCATCGGGAAGGTCGAGCCGTCGCGGCGCTGGCCGACCACGACGCGGCCGAGGCCGATGATCCGGCGCTCGCCGGTCTGGAGATAATGCGCGAGATATTCGTCATGCCGGTCGCGATCGGGCTGGGGCATAAGGCAGGAGACGTTGCGGCCGACGAGCTCGGCTTCGCTGTAGCCGAAAAGGCGTTGTGCCGCTGCGCTGAAGGATGTGATGGCGCCGGTCTCGTCGATGATGATCATCGCATCCGGCACCGTCGCCAGGATCGACTGGAGATGCTGCTCGCGGGTCTCGATCGACGCCCGGACCGCCGCCTCGTCGGTGACATCGCGACTGATGCAGGCAAAGCCTCGATGTGCGTCGCCTTCGAACAGGGCGCTGATCGTCAGGCGCGCGAGATACTCCGCTCCGTTCTCGCAGACCCGCCACGCTTCGCGCTCCAGCGTGCCCTCGTGAAGGGCGGCCGCCAGGTCTGCGCACGGCCGGCCGGCCGTAATCTCGTCGGGCGGGTAGAACAGGTCGTGGGGCTGTCCCAGGACGCGGTCGAGCGGCCAGCATTCGGCACGCTCGCCTTCTTCATTATAGCTCAGCACGATCCCGGCAGGATCGAGCAGCGTCAGGACATGGCCGCCAGCCTGTCGCAGGAACAACGGCGCAAGCCGCACCACCTCCCTGGCAATCTCGTCCGGCCCGCGCCTCGTGTCGACCATCGTCCCGGCTCACATGCCTGGCCGGGCGCACGTATCCGGGCGTAGCCCGACCGTGCCACTCAGCGCCGCGCGAGTATGGCCTTCATCTCGTCGATTTCCTGCCGCTGCGAGCGCTTGATCGCTTCGCAAAGCCGGATGACTTCCGGATCGCTGAGCTTTGCTTCCTGGCACATCAGGATCGCCCCGGAATGATGCGGGATCATCGAGCGCAGAAAGGCCGTGTCGCCGATCGTGGTCTGGGTGCGGATGAGTGCAAAGCTGCCGAAGAAGGCGACCAGCGACGCGGCGATCAGCGCGATGTTGGCGGCCTTCGACACGAACATGTGTCGCATGGCGAGGATCATCAGCACCACCATCGGTGCGACCATCATCAGCGTCATGTAGAGCATGTTGAGGTTGTTGTAGAAGCTGTCGAGCCCGTCGATCATGACGAACATCACCAGATACATGATGACGCCGCTGATGACGGTCTGAACGGCAAGGCTCCAATAGGCACCCATCTTCCGGGTGTTCATGTGGGACGAATGGTCCATGGCGTATCTCCTTCGCTCGGCGCCGGCCGACCTGGGTATGAGTGTAACGCCCCGCTCTCTTGTTCGCCCCCGCCATCAGCTGTCCCGATCCTAGAACCAGAAGCGGATGCCGGCGACGAAGCTGGTGGCATGGACGTCCTCGCCCGCAAGCCTCGACAGCCGCGCCGTGTCTCCGGCTTTGCGCAGATAGGAAACGCCGATGTAAGGTGCGAACTGGCGGCTGAATTCGTAGCGCAGGCGCGCGCCGAGCTCTATGTTGACCAGCCCCGAACCGATGTCGTTCTCCGGAATATCCTGCGCGGCGAAATTGACCTCGGCGCGCGGCTGCAAGATCAGGCGCTGGGTGATGCGCTGGTCGTAATAGCCCTCGACCCGGCCCAGAAGGTCGCCCTTGGTCGAGAGGAACAGCGCGCCTTCGACCTCGAACATGCCGGGAGCCAGACCCTCGACGCCAACGGTCGCATAGGTGCGGTTGGGCCCGCGGCCGAAGTCCTGGCGGACGCCGGCCTGAAGGTTGAAATAGGGGTCGATGGCGCGGCTATAGAGGGCCTGGACGTCTGCGCTGTCGATCCCGCGGCCAAACTCGCCTTCCCCCTCGCTCTTGAGCCAGAGGCGGTTGATGTCGCCGCCGTAAAAGCCTTCGCCATCCCAGCGATAGCCATCGCGGCCGCTATGCGCCTGATACTCGAACAGGTTGAGCAGCACCTGCCCGAAATTGTTGCCGCCGCTGTCCTTCATCATGATGTCGCGCGAGCGCGCCATCTCGCCGCCGGGAAAATCCCGATCGGCGAAGTGGTCGCTGGGGGGGGGCGGCGGGGGCGCATTGCCGGCCGGAAGCGCCGTGCCGGTCATTTGCATGCCGGGCATGGCGGAGGTTCCGGGCATGGCGGTCTGGCCATGCTGCGAATGGTCCATCCCGGGCATGTCCGGCATCGCGCCGTCCTGATGCCGGGAGTGGTCCATGCCCGGCATCTCCGCCATCGCGGGAGCAGCGGGTTGCGGTTGACCGGCGGCATCTGCCTGTGGCGCAGGACTGGCCTGGTCCTGCGAATGGTCCATTGCCGGCATGGTGCCCGGCGCTGGTTTCTGAGCGCGCGGCCTGATAGCGGGCTTGGGGCGCGGCGCGGCGGCCTTGTCCTTCTTTTTCTCCTGCGCCGGCCGCGCCCCGCCCGGCGGCGCCATGCCGGGCATGTCGTGCATCGAATGATCCTGGGCAAAGGCGGGCGCGGCGGAGAGAAGGGCGATCGCGCTCACCAGCGGCGTGAGGATGCGGGTCATTGCGCGTCTCCCTTCGGACGGACGCTCACGACCCGCATCATCCCTGCATGCATGTGGTAGAGGAGATGACAGTGGAAGGCCCAGTCGCCGACCGCGTCGGCGGTGAAGTCCCAGGTCACCTTGCCGCCGGGCTGGACGATCACCGTATGCTTGCGCGGCGCATGATCGCCATGCCCCGTCACCAGCTCGAAAAAATGCCCGTGAATATGGATCGGATGCCCCATCATCGTGTCGTTGATGAGATTGACGCGCACCCGCTCGCCTTCGATGAAGGGGATCGGCTCGTGATGGTCCGACATTTTTTCGCCGTCGAACGACCACATGAACCGCTCCATGTTGCCGGTGAGGTGAATGTCGATGCTGCGGCTCGGCGCGCGCACGTCCGGATTGCGATCGAGCGCCATCAGGTCCCTGTAGACAAGCACCTTGTGGCCGACGTCGGCGAGGCCCTGGCCGGGCTCGCCGGTGCGGTCTACGGGCATCGGCGAGATGGTCTGGACGCTCGGATCGCGCTTCACCTGCGGCGCGTTCGAGAAGTCGCGCATCTTCATCGAACCCATCGCGTGCCCGCCATGATCCATGCCCGCCATCTGGCCATCGGCGCCCATCGCGCCGTGGTCCATGCCGGCCATCGATCCATGATCCATCCCGCTCATCGCGGAATGATCCATCCCCGAATGGTCCATGCCCGCCATGGCGCTGTTGTCCATGGTCGCCATCGCTGCCGCCGCGCCGGTCGCGAGGCGCGCGGACGCGTTCTTCTCGGCCGTCGGATCGACGCCCCGCATAGCGCCGCCCGACATGTCCATGCCTTCCATGCCCGGCATCGAGGACATGTCCATGCCCATGTCCTTCATGTCGGCGAGCGGCCGTTTGCGTAAGGGAGGCACCTCGCCAGCCATGCCGGCGCGCGGCGCGAGCGTGGCACGCGCCATACCCGAGCGGTCGATGGCCTCGCCGACAAGAGTATAGGCCTTGTCCTCGCCTGGGCTGACAACGACGTCGTAGGTCTCGGCGACACCGATCTGGAACTCGTCGACGGTGACGGGCACCACATTCTGCCCGTCGGCCTGGACGATGCTGAGCGGCAGGCCGGGTACGCGGACGTTGAAGGTGGTCATCGCCGACGCATTGATGACGCGCAGCCGCACCCGCTCGCCCGGGGTGAAGAGCGCGGTCCAGTTGTCCATCGGACCATGGCCATTGACGAGATAGGTGTAGGTCGATCCGGTGACATCGGAGATGTCGGCGGGGTCCATCCGCATCTGGCCCCAGTCGAGCCGGTCCTTGAGTGGCTGGTCCTTGCCCGAGAGCAGCCCGGCCAGCGTCTGGCGCTGGAAGTTGAAATGGCCGGGGTTGACCTTGAGGCGCCGGAAGATCGCCTGCGGCGAGAGCGCGCTGTGATCGGCGAGCACGATGACATGCTCGCGGTCATAGGCGACCGGATCGGCACCGGCGGGATCGATGATGATCGGGCCGTAATGGCCTTCCTGTTCCTGCAGGCCTGAATGGCTGTGGTACCAGTAGGTGCCGCTTTGCACGACGGAGAACTGGTAGAGGTAGTTCGAGCCCGGCTTGATGCCCGGAAAAGACACGCCCGGCACACCGTCCATATTGGCCGGCAGGATCAGCCCGTGCCAGTGGATCGAGCTGTCCTCCTCCAGCTGATTGATGACGTTGAGCCGCACGCGCTGGCCCTCGCGCAGCCGGATCAGCGGGGCGGGGACCGTGCCGTTGAGGCCGATTGCCCGGAACTTGCGCCCGTCGATGGTCATCGACTGCCGGGCGATGGTGAGCGTGATGTCTTCGCCCGACACGGTCGGCAGCGTCGGTCGCATCCCCGGCGAGATCGTCTGCGCCCAGGCCGGCAGCCAGGCTGACAAGGCGGCGCCGCCGCCGGCGAGGGCCGCGCCGCAGAGGAACTGGCGGCGGTCGAGAGCAGAAATCATTCGGTTGTCTCAGCTTTAAGAAAGAGGGCGGACCTATTGGAAATACGCAGCGTGGCCTCATCCCCCTCAAACTTTCTTCAACATTTCCGCGAGGCGTGCGCGGGCGCGGTAGAGGCGGGTCTCGACGGCCTTCTGGGAGATGCCGAGGATCTCGGCGGTTTCGGCTTCCGATTTCTCGTCGATCGTCCGCAGGATGAGCGTGTCCTTGAGCGAGGCGGGCAGGGCGGCGATCGCTTTCATGGCCTCTGCCAGCTGCTGCTCGGCGCCGATCGCCTGGTCGGGTAGTGGCGCCTCGTCGACGACATGTTCGGCTTCCCCCAGCGCCAGCGCGTGGGAGAAGAAGTTGCGGACCGCGCGGCGGCGGCGCCAGTCATGGCATTTGTTGATGACGATCCGCGACATCCAGACCGGAAAAGGTCGCGCAGCGTCATAGCGGTTGAGTGCGGCGAAGGCGGCGACGAAGCTCGCCTGGGTCACGTCGAGCGCTTCGTCGCGGTTCCCGACATGGCTGCGCACGAGGCGGTGCACCCAGCCCTGATGCCGGCGGACCAGCTCGCCATAGGCCGCTTGCCGGCCTCCAAGCGCCAGAGCCGCGAGCTCCCCGTCCGAGCAGTCGGGGAGGCACGCGGTCATTTGGACTTGGCCGTCAGCGCTTTCACCACGGCGTCGTCGAACTTGTCCGTCTGATCCGGGCGCAGCACGGCCCGCATCGCGAAGATATGCTCGAGTGTTTCCTTCTGCAGCGCGCCCATCGCCTGGTGCGAGCGATCCACCGCCCCTGCAACCCGAGGACCATAGCCATGCTCCGCCTCGATCGCCTCGGCGAGCCGCGCGTTATCGGCGCGCAGTTCGGCCTCCAGTGCCTGACGCCGGATCGCATAGTTCTTCTCGATCGTCTCGAGACGGCTATGTTGCGCGGTGTCCAGCTTCAGATCGCGATGGAGCAGGTCGTGCAACTCATTTTCGACCGGGCGCACCGGAACCACATAGACGCGGCCGATGACCACACCGGCGATCGCCGCGGCAAAGGTCAGCAGGACGAGGAGCAGGAGCCGGCGGTCGCGCATCATTGTGAACTCAGCAGCGTCGAAGGAGCGAGCGCGAGCCGCGCGTCAAAGGGCGATATCGGCCCGGCTTCGGTCGACCGCACAGGCACGGCCGAGCCGGCAATTCCCAGGAACAAGGCTGCTGCCGCGGCGATACCGAATGTCGTGGCGCTCAGGCGGGGCATGGCCTGGAGCCGGGCGATCTCGGCCATGACGCGGCTGTCCAGCCCGGCAAGCCGGGGATCGAGCGGCGCTTCCCGCAACCGGCTGAGCATGTCGTCGAGGTGGTCCATGATGTTTCTCCGTCTTCACTTCTCAATACGCAGGATGGTCCGGCAACCCTTGTCCGGGAACAAAAAGAAAATTGCGAGGGGTGCAGGTCGCGGCTGCGTATTCTCTCATGTCACTGACAGGAGAATGTCCAAATGCGCTTCTTTTCGCCGCTCGCAGCCATCGCCGCCGTCGGCCTGAGTGTTTCGGCTCCGGCCTACGCCCATCCCAAGCTCGTGTCCTCGACGCCCGCCGCCAACGCCAGCGTCCCGGCGCCGTCGCGTATAACGCTCACCTTCAGTGAAGGTCTGATGCCGAAGCTGTCGGGCGCCGAGATCGTGATGACCGGCATGCCCGGCATGCCCAACCACCGCATGGCGGTAACCGGCTTCAAGACGTCCGTCGAAGGCGACAAGACGCTCGTGCTGACGCTCGCCAAGCCGCTCATGGCGGGCAGCTATCAGGTCGCCTGGCACGTCGTCTCGACCGACACGCACCGCATCCAGGGCAATCTCGCCTTTACCGTCAAGTGACGCCATGAACGACGTGGCACTCGTCGCCGTCCGCTGGGCGCTCTACGTCGATCTCGGCCTGTTGTTCGGCCTGCCGCTGTTCGCGCTCTATGCGCCCGGCGGCGGCCGGATGGTACAGCGGCATCTGCCGATGGTAGCAATGGTGGCCGGTCTCGCCTGTCTCGCCCTCCTGCTGTCGGCGCTGGGGTTCGCGTTGCAGGCAGCGGCCATGACCGGGCTGCCGCTCACCCAGCCTGATCTTTCCATGGTCGCAGAGCTGTTCAACGGCACGTCCATGGGAACGGCGCTGAAGGCGCGCCTCGTCGCGCTCCTCGTTCTTCTGCTCTCCATCCCCTTCTATCGCCGGCAATCCCGTCCTGCCTTCATCGCCTCCACTCTGGCAGGCGCGGTCGCACTCGCGACCCTCGCCTGGAGTGGGCATGGCGCGGCTGGCGAAGGCGAGGCGGGCTGGCTGCAACTGGGGGCCGATCTCATCCATCTGCTCGCCGCCGGCGCCTGGGTCGGCGCGCTTGCCGCATTCCTCGCGCTGGTACTTCCCAGGCTCGCAACCGACGATCTCGCCGCTCAAGACATGGACCGGGTCACGCTCGCCGAGGAAGCGTTGCGGGGCTTCTCCCTCGTCGGCACGATCATCGTCGCCCTGCTGATCCTGACCGGGACGGTGAACGGCTGGTTCCTCGTCGGTCCGGGCAACATCGCCTCGCTCGGGCAGTCGACCTACGGCCTGCTGCTCATCGCCAAGCTGCTGCTGTTCGCCGGCATGCTGGGCCTGGCCGCGCTCAACCGTTATCGCCTGACCCCGGCACTTGCGCAGGCGATCGAGGAAGAGGACGCGCCACGGGCGCAGGCGCTGCTGCGCGCGAGCCTCGTCGTCGAAGGCGGTCTTGCGATCGTCATTCTCGGGCTCGTCGCCTGGCTGGGGACACTATCGCCGCCCATGTCGATGTAGCTTATCGTTTCGGACGCCTCGCGTTGGGAGAAGCCAATGCAATCCTACACCCCGCCGCTCGGGACCGGATCGACGAAAGACTATGATCGCGCGATCCGCCTGTGGACGCGGGAGAAGCGGTGGCGTGCCGCCATGCTCGCCGCCCTGGCGCCCAAAGCCGGTGAGACGGTCGTCGACGTCGGCTGTGGCACCGGCAGCTTCGCGCTGATGCTCAAGCAAGCCGAGCCCAGGACGCAGGTGATCGGTCTCGATCCCGATGCCGAGGCGCTCGACATCGCGCGGCACAAGGCCGCTGTGCGGCGGGCCGATATCGACTGGCGTCAGGGATTTGCCAGGGACGTGGCCCCGGGTACCGCCGACGCTGTCGTGTCGAGTCTCGTGCTGCATCAGATGCCGGTCAGGGAGAAGGCGGCAACCCTGCGCGCCATGTTCGCCATGCTGCGCCCGGGTGGGCGCCTGGTGATCGCCGATTATGGCCGCCAGCAGGGTTTCATGCGGCTTGCCTTCCGCCTGACCGTGCAGCGGCTCGATGGCATCGATGATACCCGGCCCAATGCCGACGGCGTGCTCCCCGGCCTGATCGCGGCGGCCGGCTTCAGGCATGTGGCCGAGACGTTTCGGCTTTTGACCATCACCGGCGCGATCGACTTGTTTACGGCGCATCGACCGGCGCAGGACCACGGCCTTACGGTTGCCAATGACCTTGGCTGATGGCGGCCAGGCGAACGGGCCCGCCGATTTGTCCGCTTAGGCGATTACGTATTGACCCTGACACGGTGTCAGACCCTAGATCGTCAGGCGTCGAAAGGAGCAAGGCGATGAACGAGACACATGGAGCGGCGCATGGCGGCGGTTGCTGCGGCAGCCACGGCGCTGCGAAACCAGCGGCTGGCGTCAAGGACCCGGTCTGCGGCATGACCGTCGATCCTGCGATCACTGCGCACCATGCCGAGCATGGCGGTGAAAGCTATCATTTCTGCAGCGCGGGCTGCCGGGCAAAATTCATCGCCGATCCCGAGCGCTATCTCGGCCCGCCGGCACCGCCAGTCGCGGTGCCAGAAGGCACGATCTGGACCTGCCCTATGCATCCCGAGATTCGGCAGGACCATCCCGGGTCCTGTCCGATCTGCGGCATGGCGCTCGAGCCCGCGACCGTGACTGCCGACAGCGGCCCCAGCCATGAGCTGGTCGATTTCACACGGCGCTTCCGGGTCGGCCTGATGCTGGCCCTCCCGGTGCTGATCCTCGAGATGGGCGCGCATCTCTTTCCCGCGATCCATCGCCTCGTGCCGATGTCGATCTCGGTATGGATCCAGTTCGTGCTGGCGACACCCGTCGTGCTCTGGGCGGGCTGGCCCTTCTTCGAGCGTGGCTGGGCCTCGCTCAAGACCCGCAACCTCAACATGTTCACCCTGATCGCGATGGGGACCGGGGTCGCCTGGATCTACAGCGTCGTCGCGACGCTCGCGCCCCAGCTGTTCCCGCCCGCCTTCCGCGGAGAGGACGGCATGGTTGCCGTCTATTTCGAGGCGGCCGCGGTGATCACTGTCCTCGTGCTGCTCGGCCAGATGCTCGAACTGCGCGCGCGCGAGCGGACCTCGGGCGCGATCAAGGCGCTGCTTAACCTTGCGCCAAAGACCGCGCGCCGGATCGGTTCCGATGGCAGTGAAGAGGAAATCAGCCTCGATCTCGTTGCGGTCGGCGACCGCCTGCGTGTGCGTCCTGGCGAGAAGGTGCCGGTCGATGGCGTGGTCGAGGACGGCCGTTCCTCGCTCGACGAGTCGATGGTCACCGGTGAGTCCATGCCCGTCACCAAGGCCAAGGCCGACACGGTGATCGGCGGCACGCTCAACCAGACCGGCGCGCTCGTTATCGTCGCCGACAAGGTTGGCCGGGACACCATGCTGGCGCGCATCGTCCAGATGGTCGCCGAGGCGCAGCGCTCGCGCGCGCCGATCCAGCGCATGGCCGATCAGGTGTCGGGCTGGTTCGTGCCCGTGGTCATCGCGGTCGCGGTGGTCGCGTTCATCGCCTGGGGCATCTGGGGCCCCGAGCCGCGCTTCGCCTACGGGCTGGTTGCGGCGGTCGCCGTGCTGATCATCGCCTGTCCCTGCGCACTGGGTCTCGCCACGCCGATGTCGATCATGGTCGGGGTTGGCCGCGGCGCCGGGCTCGGCGTCCTCATCAAGAATGCCGAAGCGCTCGAGCATATGGAAAAAGTCGACACGCTCGTCGTCGACAAGACCGGCACGCTGACCGAAGGCCGGCCTGCCGTCACCCAGATCGTGCCGGCGCCCGGCTTCGACGAAGCCGAACTGCTGCGGCTTGCCGCCTCGGTCGAGCGGGCCTCCGAGCATCCGCTCGCGCTGGCGATCGTCGAGGCCGCCAAGGATCGCGGCATCCCCACGAGCGACGTCACCGACTTCGATTCCCCCACCGGACGCGGCGCGCTCGGCACCGTCGACGGCCGCCGGATCGTGCTCGGTAATGCGCGGTTCCTCTCGGAAGAGGGCATAGCAACCGACGCGCTGGCGGAGCAGGCCGACGCCCTGCGCCGGGATGGCGCCACCGCGATCTTCATCGGCGTCGACGGCACCGTCGGCGGCGCCTTTGCAATCGCCGATCCCGTGAAGCAGACGACGCCGGAGGCCCTGGCCGCACTCAAGGCCGAAGGCATTCGCGTGGTGATGTTGACCGGCGACAACCGCACCACAGCAGAGGCGGTGGCAAGGCGGCTCGGCATTGACGATGTCGAAGCCGAGGTACTGCCCGACCAGAAGAGTGCCGTCGTCGCGCGGTTGAAAAGCGAGGGGCGCGTGGTGGCGATGGCCGGCGACGGGGTCAACGACGCCCCCGCACTGGCTGCCGCCGATGTCGGTATTGCCATGGGCTCGGGCACCGACGTCGCGATCGAGAGCGCGGGCGTGACGCTGCTCAAGGGCGATCTCATGGGCATCGTGCGGGCACGGCGGCTGAGCCAGGCGACCATGTCCAACATTCGCCAGAACCTGGTCTTCGCCTTCATCTACAATGTCGCCGGGGTGCCGGTGGCGGCGGGCGCGCTCTATCCGCTGTTCGGCATCCTGCTCTCGCCGATCATCGCGGCCGCCGCCATGGCGCTCTCCTCGGTCAGCGTGGTCACCAACGCGCTGCGCCTCAACCGGAAAGCGCTGTGAACATCGGGGAGGCGTCGAAGCAAAGCGGGGTCTCGGAGCGGATGATCCGCCATTATGAGAAGATCGGCCTCATCCCGGCGCCGCCGCGCCGGGGAGCGGGTTATCGCGACTATGGCGAGAGTGACCTCCATCGCCTGCGGTTCATCGCCAATGCCCGCGATCTCGGTTTTCCGATCGAGGAGATCCGGACCCTGCTCGGCCTGTGGGCCGACACGGGCCGCAGCAGCGCCGATGTAAAGCGGGTCGCGTTGGCGCGGGCGGAGGAATTGCAGCGCAAGGCCGAAGCGCTGACGACCCTGCGCGAGACCCTCGTCGATCTCGCCGAGCGCTGTCATGGCGACGAGCGGCCAGATTGTCCCATCATCGCCGAACTGAGTCTCGACAGAAAATGTTAGCGCCGGCCGCCTCTCGGACCAGACCCGCTCTGGCGGCCGGGGTGCTGATCGCACTTGGCATTCTCACGACGGGCCTCGCGATATATTTCCTCGCAGTCCGCCCGCCACTGCTGGCGGAGGATCTTCGCCATATCGGCGGCAACCCGCAGACCCTTTCGCCGGTATTGCGGGACTGGTTCGGCGGGATAGCTGGCTCGCCCGTGCGACCGCACTGAGCCTCCTGATCGTATTTGGCCGCTTTTCATACAGCAATGTCGTGCTGAGCTCTGACTTCTGGGGCTGGCATATGCGAGGCAATCCCTCCGTAGGACTACGGAGTGCGCAGAGGCTTCCTGCGCTTCAGGGCTTGTTGCACCGCAGCAGGAGCGAAAATGTGCAGAGTCGAAGCAATATCCCTGACCCGTTGGACGGTCTGGCCACGACGCTGGATCGGTCGAGCTTCGCCGCCATCGCGCAGCTGACTTCAGGCCAGTCGCCCGCCACTTTGGCGCAGTCTTTTTCCGACTGGTGGACGCACATTCTCTGCTCGCCAGGCAGGCAGCTGCAGCTCGCCGCCAAGGGCGGGCGCAAGCTGATGCGGCTCGCCGACTATGCCATGCGCAGCGCATCCGGCAGCGATCCCGAGCCGGCGATCGATCCGCTGCCCCAGGATCGGCGCTTCGCCGACGCAGCCTGGAAGCGCCATCCGTTCGACCTGATCGAGCAGGCCTTCCTGCTCCAGCAGCAATGGTGGCATGCCGCGACGACCGGCGTGAGCGGCGTCACCGGGCACCACGAAGCGATCGTCGAGTTCGCGACCCGCCAGATGCTCGACATGGTGTCCCCGACCAATTTCATCCCGACCAACCCCGTGCTCCAGCAGCGCATCCTCGAAACCGGAGGACAATGCCTTGTCGAGGGTGCGCGATTTTTTTGCGACGACCTGGAACGCCTGGTACGCGGGGAGCCCGCAGCGGGCACGGAGGCCTATCGGGTCGGCGAGAAGGTCGCAGCCACGGCTGGCAAGGTCGTGTTTCGCAACAGGGTCATGGAACTGATCCAATATGCGCCCGCAACCGAGACGGTGCGTCCGGAGCCGATATTGATCGTGCCGGCATGGATCATGAAATATTACATCCTCGACCTGTCGCCGGAAAATTCGCTCATCCGCTGGCTGGTAGGGCAGGGCTACACCGTGTTCTGCATCTCCTGGCACAATCCCGACAGCGCCGACCGCGATCTCGACATGGAGGATTATCGCCTGCTTGGGCCGATGGCCGCCGTTGATGTCATCCAGGCGATTACCGGCACCGAGAAGATCCACGCGGCCGGCTATTGTATCGGCGGCACGCTGCTCGCCATCACC
The DNA here is from genome assembly GCF_059424385.1 of Sphingobium sp. GW456-12-10-14-TSB1. Taxonomy (NCBI): domain Bacteria; kingdom Pseudomonadati; phylum Pseudomonadota; class Alphaproteobacteria; order Sphingomonadales; family Sphingobiaceae; genus Sphingobium; species Sphingobium sp. GW456-12-10-14-TSB1. The sequence goes on from NZ_JBWKZI010000003.1 coordinate 179,544, forward strand.
GCGGCCGCGATGGCGCGCGATGAAGATGAGCGTCTGGCGAGCGTCACGCTGTTCGCCGCCCAGACCGAGTTCAGCGAGCCGGGCGAACTTGGTCTGTTCATCGACGAGGCGGAGATCAACCTGATCGATGCGATGATGTGGGCGCGCGGCTTTCTCGACAGCAGCCATATGGGCGGCGCCTTCCAGATGCTGCGGTCCAACGATCTGCTCTGGTCGCGCATCCTCTCGACCTATCTCATGGGCGAGCGCGAGCCGATGACCGACCTCATGGCATGGAACGCCGACGGCACCCGCATGCCCTATGCCATGCACGCGCAATATCTTCGGCGCCTGTTCCTCGACAATGACCTGTCCGAAGGGCGCTACGAGGCCGGCGGCCACCCGGTCTCGCTCTCGGGGCTGCGCATGCCGATCTTCATGGTGGGCACGGAAACCGACCATGTCGCGCCGTGGCGCTCGACCCACAAGCTCCACATGCTGACGGGCGCGGAGATCCGCTTCGTGCTGACGAGCGGTGGCCACAATGCCGGGATCGTCTCCGAGCCCGGGCATCCTCATCGCCATTATCGCATCGCGACACGGATGCAGGATGGCCCGGCGCCAGGTCCCGATGCCTGGCTGGAGCGGGCCGAGGTGCGCGAAGGGTCGTGGTGGCCGGAATGGAGTTCATGGCTTGGATCGCACTCGGGCGAGGCGGCGGCCCCACCGGCGATGGGCGCGCCCGAACGGAACTATCCGCCGCTCGGTGATGCCCCCGGGCGCTACGTGCTGGAGCGCTGAGCCATGGCCGCCGCCAACCTCATCGAGAACCGCACGTTCGACGAGATCGCCGTCGGCGATACGGCCAGCCTCACCCGCACGCTGACCGCCGACGACATCCAGCTCTTCGCGGCGGTGTCAGGCGACGTGAATCCGGCGCATCTCGACCCTGTCTATGCCGAAACGGACATGTTCCACAGGGTCATCGCTCATGGCATGTGGGGCGCGGGGCTCATCTCGGCGATCCTGGGAACCGAGCTGCCAGGGCCCGGTGCGATCTATCTCGGCCAATCGCTTCGCTTCACCCGCCCGGTGGGCGTCGGCGACACCATCACGGCCTGCGTCACCGTCGCGCAGAAGCGCGCCGAGCATCATGTCATCGTTCTCGACTGCACCTGTGTGAACCAGAAGGGCGAGACCGTCATCAGCGGCCAGGCCGAGGTCAAGGCGCCCACCGAGAAAGTCAGCCGGCCCCGCATGCCGCTTCCCGACGTGCGGATCGCCAGCCACGACCGCTTCCGCCAGTTGATGGCGCGCGCCAAGGACGGATCTGCGTGCGTCACGGCCGTGGTCCATCCGTGCAGCGCCGACGCCATGCGCGCAGTGGCTGAGGCCGCCGACGCCGGCATCGTCGTTCCGATTCTCATCGGCCCTGCGGCGCGTATGACGAATGCGGCGAAGGACGCCGGTGTCGATATTGCGGCCTTCCGGGTGATCGACGTCCCGCACAGCCACGCCGCCGCCGCCGAAGCCGTCGCGCGCGTGCGGGCCGGCGAAGCCGCGCTGCTGATGAAGGGCTCGCTTCATACTGACGAGCTCATGGGCGCGGTCGTATCGTCCGACACGGGCCTTCGGACCGAACGCAGGATCAGCCACGCCTATGTGATGGACGTGCCCGGCTATCCGCGCCCGCTCATCATCACCGACGCCGCGATCAACATCGAGCCGACGCTTGAGGACAAGGCCGACATCGCGCGCAACGCGATCGACCTTGCCCATGTGATCGGGATCGAACAGCCCAGGGTCGCGATCCTCGCCGCCGTCGAAACGGTCAATCCGAAAATGCGCACCACATTGGATGCCGCGGCGCTCTGCAAGATGGCGGACCGGGGCCAGATCGAAGGCGCGCTGCTCGATGGCCCGCTCGCCCTCGATAATGCGATCAGCGAGGCGGCCGTGCGCGAGAAAAGTATCGTCTCGCCGGTCGCCGGCCAGGCGGACATCCTGCTGGTGCCCGATCTGGAGGCCGGCAACATGCTCGCAAAGCAGCTGACCTTCCTGGGCGGCGCCGATGCCGCAGGCGTGGTGCTCGGCGCGCGCGCTCCGATCATCCTCACCAGCCGGGCAGACAGCGTGCGCACGCGCCTCGCCTCCTGCGCGCTCGCGGTGCTGCTGGCGCGGGCTGCGACCAAGGCGGCTCCCGGCGTTGCGGGACAGCGCCGCGATGGCTGAAATCCTGTGCCTCAACGCCGGTTCGTCGAGCCTTAAGTTCGCGCTCTACGCCGAGCCGGGCACTGATGAGCCCTCTTTGCTGGCGAGCGGCAAGATCGAGAATATCGGCCTTGAGCCGCACCTGATCGCGCGCGATGCGAAGGGGGATGTCCTTGCCGAGCGGCGCTGGACGAAAGACGGCACGATCACGCACGAGACGCTGCTCGAGGATTTGCTGCGGGAGATCGAAGCCTCGGTCGGCGACGATCTGATCGCGGTCGGCCATCGGATCGTTCATGGCGGCACCGACTATTCAGCGCCGGCGCGGGTCGACGCGCCACTCCTCGCCGCGCTCGAGGCGCTTTGCCCACTGGCGCCATTGCATCAGCCCCATAATCTCGCCGCGGTCCGCGCCGTCTCCAGGCTGCGCCCCGCTGTGCTGCAAGTCGCCTGCTTCGACACCGGCTTCCATCATGGCCAGCCCCCGATCGCGACGCGCCTCGCGCTGCCGCGCGCGCTTGGCGAAGAGGGCATGCGGCGCTACGGTTTTCACGGCATCTCCTACGAATATATCGCGCGGCAGCTGCGTTCGATCGATCCCGATACAGGCGGTGGCCGCACGATCGCCGCGCATCTCGGCAACGGGGCCAGCCTTTGCGCGATGGCCGGGGGGCGCAGCATCGACACGACGATGGGGTTCACCGCGCTCGACGGGCTGGTGATGGGTACGCGCTGCGGCGCGCTCGACCCGGGCGCGGTGCTCTATCTTTTCCAGCAGAGGGGCATGACGGCGCGTGAAGTCGAGCATCTCCTCTACAGTGAGTCCGGCCTTTTGGGCGTGTCCGGCGTCTCCAGCGACATGCGCGCGCTTCTCGGCAGCGAAACGCCCGCCGCTGGGGAAGCGATCGAGCTCTTCGTCTGGCAGATCGCGCGCCAGGCCGGCGCTCTCGCGTCCTCGCTCGGGGGTCTCGACACATTCGTGTTCACTGCCGGGATCGGCGAGAATTCGCCTGAAATTCGCGCCCGCGTCGCCGGTCGGCTCGGCTGGCTCGGCGTGGACCTCGACGCGGACGCGAACCTCCGAGGAGATGCAGTCATCAGCGCGCCGTCCAGCCGTGTCGCCGTCCGCGTCATCCCGACCGATGAGGAAAGGATGATCGCCATCCACACCGCCGATCTGCTGCGTGAGGAGCCGAAAGCATGAAACCTCTCGTCGATCTTACTGGCAAGCGCGGCCTGGTGATCGGTATCGCCAACGCGCATAGCATCGCGGCGGGTTGCGCCCAGGCCTTTCACGACTGTGGCGCGAGACTGGCGGCGACCTATCTCAACGGAAAGGCCGAGCCGTTCGTGGCGCCCGTCGCGGAGACCCTGGGAGTCGAATGGCTCGCCGCGTGCGATGTCCGGGTGCCGGGCGAACTGGAGGCCCTGTTCGAGCGGGTGAAGTCCGAATGGGGCGGCCTCGATTTCCTGCTTCACTCGATCGCTTTCGCGCCGAAGGAGGATTTGCACGGCCGCGTCGTCGACAGCTCGGCCGAAGGCCTCGCGCTGGCGATGGACGTCTCGTGCCACAGCTTCCTGCGCATGGCGCGTCTCGCCGAGCCGCTGATGTCGGATGGCGGCTGCCTGCTGTGCGTCACCTTCTACGGGTCGGAGCGGGTGGTCGAGCACTACAACCTGATGGGGCCGGTCAAAGCGGCCCTCGAAAGCGCGACCCGCTATGTCGCGGCTGAGCTTGGCCCCAAGGGCATTCGCGCCCATGCGATCTCGCCAGGCCCGATCGCGACCCGCGCTGCCAGCGGCATCGACCGCTTCGACGAGCTGCTCGAACGGGCCGCGGCGACGGTCCCGCAGCACCAGCTCGTGACCATCGAGGATGTCGGAGGGCTCGCCGCCTTTCTGGTGAGCGATGCCGGCCGCCATATCACCGGCACGATCATTCCGGTCGATGGCGGTCAGCACCTGCTCGGCTAGGGCGGCTCGCCGCGATCGGGGGCTATCCTATTTGTCGCTGGTGGCCTGCTTCTCGCCGTCGCCCGGGCTTTTCTGCCCGAACCATGGTCCGACAATGGCAGCAAAGGCATCCAGCGCCCCGGGAGCCGTCGGAGCGCTCGCGACGGCCTGCCAGGCCTGCTGCCATTCCTCGAACGCCGATCTTGTGCCGGCAATCATATGCTCGCGGACCGTGGCCATGTCCTCGAACAGTGCCCGCGGTCCGGCCGGGCTGACCGCGCCGGCGTCCGACGTCTTGTCCGTCGCGCCCGCAATCGAGGCACGCGCCTCTTCGGCGAAGCGGCCGGCGGCGCGGTTGCCGACCTCGAGCGACTCTTCGCCACCTTTCCGGGCGACTTCGGCGAGCTTCAGCATCAGGCCGACATTCGCTTTGGCGAGCGCGGCGAGTTGATCAACGGGATAGGGCATGAAACGGTGAACCTTTCTCTTCGCGTTTGAGCTCTGGCATATCGGGCATAGCGCCCTGGCCTGAGGCCCATCGCGTCGCGCCGCCGTTATTCGGCGAGGCTGAATCAGAGAGAATCGGTAACTCTACGTATGCCGAATCTGCGGCTTGCCTGCGACGCTCAGCCAATGCACTTTTGGCTTGTCGTCCATGTCGTGCCCGCGGGCAGCGACTTCTACCCGTCCCGTCATGATCGCGGCACGGTCGGGCATGATTATGGTCTGACCCGGCAACCGGCATGGGCGTGATACCGTCCATAGCCAGGCTCGGCCGGATTGCGGCGCTGCGCGGTCCCGTCCTCGACGTCGAGTTCGACGAAGGGCCGCTGCCCGCGGTCAATGAAGCGCTGCGCGTCGATGCGTCGTCAGGCCCGCTGGTCGCGGAAGTGCAGAGCCATATCGATGACCGCACCGTCCGCGCCGTCGCGCTTCAGCCGACCTCCGGTCTCGCTCGGAATGTCGGCGTGATGGCCTTGGGCGCCCCCATCGCGGTCCCGGTCGGAGACAAGGTTCTGGGGCGGCTCCTTACGCCGACCGGGCAGGTGGGTGACGGCGGCGCGCCGCTTGGGCCGGATGTCCCATTGAGGCCCATTCACCGCGCCCCCCCGCCGCTCGACGAGCAGAGCGCGGCGACGGCGATGTTCGAGACTGGCATCAAGGTCATCGATCTGCTCGCGCCGCTCGCCCAGGGTGGCAAGGCGGCAATGTTCGGGGGCGCGGGGGTGGGGAAGACCGTGCTGGTGATGGAACTCATCAACGCGATGGTCGCGCGCTATGAAGGTGTTTCCGTCTTTGCCGGCATCGGCGAGCGATCGCGCGAGGGCCATGAGCTGCTCACGGACATGCGCGGCTCGGGCGTGATCGACAAGACCGTGCTCGTTTTCGGGCAGATGAACGAACCGCCGGGCGCGCGCTGGCGGGTAGGGCTGACCGCGCTCACCATCGCCGAACATTTCCGCGACGAGCAGAAGCGCAATGTCCTGCTGCTCATGGATAATGTGTTCCGCTTCGTCCAGGCCGGCAGCGAAGTCTCCGGCCTGCTCGGACGCATGCCTTCGCGCGTCGGCTACCAGCCGACGCTGGCCAGCGAAGTGGCCGCGCTGCAGGAGCGCATCGCCTCGGTGCATGGGGCGGCGGTGACCGCGATCGAGGCGGTCTATGTGCCCGCCGACGATTTCACCGACCCTGCGGTCACCGCCATCTCCGCCCATCTCGACAGTTCCATTCTGCTCTCGCGCGCCATGGCGGCCGAAGGCATCTATCCCGCGGTCGATCCGCTGGGATCGTCGTCGATCCTGCTCGATCCGCAGGTCGTGGGCGATCATCATTACGCGCTCGCCCAGCAGGTCCGGGAGACGATCGCGCATTATCGCGAGCTTCAGGACATCATCTCGCTGCTCGGTATCGAGGAACTGGGCCGCGAGGATCGGCTGATCGTCGGCAGGGCGCGGCGGCTGCAGCGCTTCCTGACCCAGCCCTTCATGGTGACCCAGGCCTTCACCGGGCAAGCCGGCCGTTCTGTGGCGCTGGCCGATACGCTGCAGGGCGTCGCGGCCATCCTGGCCGGCGAGACCGACGACTGGCCCGAGAGCGCCTTCTACATGGTGGGCGATATTGAAGAGGCACGCTCTCGCGTGGGGGAGGGCGCATGAAGCTGCGGATCACCGATCCGACCGCGATCCTCGTCGACACGGACGTCAGGTCGGTTCGCGCCGAGGATGCCAGCGGCAGTTTCGGCATCCTGTCGGGCCACGCCGATTTCCTGACCGCGCTTGGCGTCTCGATCGTCTCCTGGCGGGGCCTCGATGGCGCTCCCGGCTATTGCGCGGTGCGCAACGGCATTCTGACCGTGAGCCACGGCACGGAGGTCGCGGTCGCGACGCGCGAAGGCCATGTCGGCGATGACCTCGGAACGCTCGAGCATGACGTGCTCGCGCGCTACCGCGAGCGCGACGAGGGCGAACGATCCGAACGGACCGCGTCGGCGAAACTCAGGATGCAGGCGATCCGCCATATGGTCGAGGCCCTGCAGGGTGGTGGCCGGGAGCTTGGTCTGTGACCGCGGACAAGCCCGAGCAGCCGATCGTCGAAGCCATCCGGACCCGCGCGGAACGGCGGCGGCTTGCGCAGCGGCTTCCTTCCGTCGCCCGCAATCTCGGCCAGATCGGCGTGCTCGGCTGGCAGATCGTCCTGCCCGCGCTGGTCGGTCTCGCGATCGGCCGCTGGCTCGACCACCGGCTGGATAGCGGCATCTTCTGGACCGCGCCGCTCCTGCTCGTCGGGCTCGCCCTCGGCTGCTGGTCGGGCTGGCGCTGGATGCACCGGCAATGAGCCAGCTCTCCCCCATCCTGTTCCTGGCCCTCGGATTTGCGGTCGGCCTCGCCCATTTCGCGGCCATCGCCAGAGAAGCCGACCTCGTCACCCATGGCGGCCCGGCATCGCGCGCGATCCTGCTCAGGCTCGGGCGTCTCGCCGTCACTATTCTGGTTCTCGTCATCGCCAGCCGGCAAGGGTGGCCGGCGCTTCTTGCCGCTACAACCGGCTTCATGGGCGGGCGCCAGATCATGCTCCACCGGCTCGGAGGCGCCCGATGAAATTCGCGTCACCACTTGAAAGCCATGTGCTGTTCGCGATCGGTCCGGTGCCGATCAGCCAGCCTGTGGCCACGACCTGGGGCATCATGGCTGTCCTTACAATCGGAAGCTGGCTGTTGACCCGCCGCCTTGCGTTACGCCCATCACGAGCCCAAGCGGCGCTCGAGCTGGTCGTCGAGACCGTCGCCGGCCAGATCCGCGAGACGATGGAGGCGGAGCCGCGGCGTTATCTGCCGCTGATCGGCACGCTGTTCCTGTTCCTGCTGGTCGCCAACTGGTCGTCGCTGATCCCCGGCGTCGAGCCGCCGACCGCGACCCTCGAAACCGACGCGGCGCTGGCGCTGATCGTCTTCGGCGCAACGCTCTGGTTCGGCGTCCGCGCGCTCGGGCCCAGGGCCTATCTCGCGACCTTCGCGCGCCCCTCGATCCTGCTCGCCCCGCTCAATATCGTCGAGCTCTTCACCCGCAGCTTCTCGCTGATGGTGCGCCTGTTCGGCAACGTCATGAGCGGCGTCTTCATGATCGGCGTCGTGCTGAGCCTCGCCGGGCTGCTCGTCCCGATCCCGCTCATGGCGCTCGAAATGCTGACCGGCGCGGTCCAGGCCTACATTTTCGGCGCGCTCGCCATGGTCTTTATCGGGAGCGCTATCAGCGAGAACGGCGCCCGCCCGCCATCCAAACAGGAGTCCCCCGCATGAACTGGATCCATCTCGCCAGCATCCTCGGAGCCGCTTTCGCGATCTCGATCGGCGCAATCGCCCCGGCGCTCGGGCAGGGCAGGGCCGTCGCCGCCGCGATGGACGCGATCGCGCGCCAGCCCGAAGCCGCCAACACCGTCTCGCGCACGCTGTTCGTGGGCCTCGCGATGATCGAGACGATGGCGATCTACTGCCTCGTGATCGCGCTGCTGCTGCTCTTCGCCAACCCGTTCGCCTGACATGCGGATCGACTGGTGGACGCTCGCGCTGCAGGCGGTCAATGTCCTCATCCTCGTGTGGCTGCTCGGACGCTTCCTGTTCCGTCCGGTGATGGATGCCATCGCTGCCCGCCAGGCATCGGCCCAGGCGCTGCTCGACGAAGCGCGGGAGGCAAAGGACCGGGCACAGGCCGAAGCGCAGGCGCTCAAAACGCAGAATGACGGCTTCGTCGCGGATGCGGCGGCTCGCCGCGCCGAGATCCGGACCGAGGCCGAAGCGGAGCGCCAGCGCCTCCTCGCGCAGGCCAGGCTCGAGGCGGACGCCGTCGTCGAGCAAGGCCATGCGGCGATCGATGCCGAACGCGGGCGGGTGGCGGCGCAGTGGCGGGAAAAGGCAGCGAACCTCGCCGCCTCGATGGCAGGCACGTTGCTCGCTCGTCTCCCGCCCGAGCAGACGGTGCAGGCCATGGTCGACGCGCTCAAGGCGCGGCTCGGAGACCTTTCCGAGGCGGATCGCCGCAGCCTGGCGGCCGCCGGGCCCGTCACCGTCGCGACGCCCGCGCCGCTGACGGCCGATCTGCAGACGCAGGTAGCGCGCGCGCTTGGCGAAATCCTGCCGGATACCGCGACCCCGATCTTCGCAGTCGATCCAGATCTCATCGCCGGCGCGGAGCTTCGCACGCCCCACGCCGTCGTGCGCAACAGCTGGCGCGCCGATCTCGACGCCATGGTTGAGAGCCTCAATGAAGACGATCATGCCCGGATCGCCTGAAGACTGGCTGACGCAGGCCCAGAGCTGCATCACGCGCGCCAATCTCGGGCCGCGTGTCGATGCAATTGGCCGGGTGGAATCGATCGGCGACGGCGTTGCCATGGTCTCGGGCCTTCCGGACGCGCGCCTCGACGAATTGCTCTATTTCGCCCGGGGCCAGACCGGATTCGTCCACACGCTCGACCGGGACCGGATCGGCTGCGTGCTGCTCGACGATGCCGCCCAGGTGGAGGCAGGAGACACCGTAACCGGCTCGGGCGAGGTGGTGCGCGTGCCGGTTGGCGAGGCATTGCTTGGCCGAGTCGTCGATCCGCTCGGCCGTCCGCTCGATGGGGGCGCGCCGATCCGGGCCAGGCGCTTCGATCCTGTCGAACGGCCGGCGCCGGCGATCATCGAACGCGACCTCGTCGTCCAGCCGGTGCAGACCGGCACGCTCGCAATCGATGCGATGTTCGCCATCGGCCGGGGGCAGCGCGAACTCATTCTCGGCGACCGCGCCACAGGCAAGACGGCGCTCGCGGTCGACACGATCATCAACCAGCGCACCAGCGACATGATCTGCGTCTATGTCGCGATCGGCCAGAAAAGCTCGGCGGTCGCGCGCGTGGTCGACCAGGTGCGGCGGCATGGCGCGCCGGACCGCACCATCTTCGTCGTGGCGAGCCCCGCCGCGGCGCCGGGGCTGCAATGGATCGCGCCGTTCGCGGGCTTCACGATGGCCGAGTATTTTCGGGATGGTGGCGGCCATGCGGTGGTGGTGCTCGACGATCTCACCAAGCATGCCGCGACCCATCGCGAGATCGCCCTGCTGACCGGACAGCCGCCCGGGCGCGAGGCCTATCCCGGCGACGTCTTTTTCCTCCATTCCCGCCTGCTCGAACGTGCGGCGCGTCTCTCGACGGAGAAGGGGGGCGGTTCGCTCACGGCTCTGCCGATCGCGGAGACCGATGCCGGCAACGTCAGCGCCTATATCCCGACCAATCTGATCTCGATCACCGACGGTCAGATTATTCTCGACGCGAAGCTGTTCGCGCAGGGGCACAAGCCCGCCATCGATGTGGGCACGAGCGTGAGCCGGGTCGGCGGCAAGACGCAGCTTCGCGTCCTGCGCGACGCGAGCGGGACCATGCGCCTCGACTATGCGCAGTTCCTCGAGCTCGAGATGTTCACCCGCTTCGGCGAGCAGCCCGAGCCGCGTGTCCGCGCCCAGATCGAACGCGGCAAGCGCTTGCGCGCCTTGCTCGTGCAACCGCTGTCGAGTCCACTACGGGTCGTCGACCAGGTGGCGCTGGTCGTGGCGCTCGGCGAAGGGTTGCTCGATGGCATGGCGGTCTCGGAGATATCGTCGCTCCGCACGCGGCTGCCCGCCTGGATCGACGATCACGTCCCCGATCTATGCGCGCAGATCGAGCGGACTGGACAGATCGACACCGCGCAGCGGTCCGCTCTGATGACGACGGTGAAAGCGCTGATCGAAAGCCAGCCGGCCGGTTCTGCATCATGAGCGATCGCCTCGCCGAGATCGGCCAGCGGATCGAGACCGTCCGCCAGCTCGGTGCGGTGGTCAACGCCATGCAGGGCATCGCCGCGCAGCGGGCGCATCAGGCGCGCGCGCTGCTGCCTGCGGTGCGACGCTATGCGGAGACCGCCCGCACCGCCATTGGCCAGGCGCGCCGCCTTGACGAGCCACTGGCGCGTTTTCCGGCGCGGGCGGTCGGTGGTGCGAGAGGCGGCCTTATCCTGTTCGGTGCGGAGCAAGGCTTTGCCGGGGCCTTTCCGGAGCAGCTGCTCGACGGCGCCGCGGCCGACATGCAGGACAGGCATATTCTTCTGATTGGCGCGCGCACGGCCACGCTTGCGGCCGAGCGCGGTCTGCGCATCGCATGGAGCGCGAGCATGCCGAGCAAGGCCGATGCGCTGCCCGCACTCGCGACAAGCATCATCGACGCGCTGTACGACTATCTGGACGAGGTCGGCGCGGTGCCCATCACCATGGCTTATCCGGTCTGGAGCAGCGGCAAGGGCGTCTCGATCGTGCGCGCGAGCCTCCTGCCGCTCGACCTCGACACTTTCCCCGCGTCCACGGCGGATTTGCCGCCGCTCGTCAATATCAACGCGGCGGACCTTATCGGCGACCTGACCGCGGAATATGTCTTCGCCCACATCTGCGCGGCTGCGGTCGAGACGTTCGTCGCCGAGAATGAGGCACGGCTGCGCACCATGGCGACCGCCCGCAGCCACATCGATCGCAAGGGCGAGGCCCTGCGCCTCGAGGAGCGCCTCACGCGTCAGGATCAGATCACCAGTGAAGTCGTCGAACTGAGCGGCGGGCGACATCGGCGAGAATGAATGCAGGGCAGGCATTTCTGCTGTTCAGCAAGAAACCGCAGAACCGCCATTGTCGTCGGGATCAAGGATGGAGTTGAGCATGCACTATAGTAGCGGGAACTACGAAGCTTTCGTGCGGCCCCGCAAACCTGAGGGCGCTGACAGGAAGACGGCCTGGTTCGTCGGCTCGGGTCTTGCGGGACTGGCAGGCGCGGCGTTCCTGATCCGCGACGGCGGCGTCGCCGGCGAGCATATTACCATCCTTGAGGAGTTGCATATTCCCGGCGGCGCGCTCGACGGCCTCGACGTCCCCGAAAAGGGGTTCGTCATCCGCGGAGGGCGCGAGATGGAGGAGCATTTCGAATGCCTCTGGGATCTCTATCGCTCGATCCCGTCGCTGGAGATCGAGGATGCGAGTGTGCTCGACGAATTCTACCGGCTCAACAAGGACGATCCGAATTTCTCGCTGCAGCGCGTCACGCAGAACCAGGGCCAGGATGTGCCCGACAAGGCTTTGCTGACACTCGGCGATCGCGCGCGAAGAGATCTGATCTCCGTCTTCCTCGCGACGCGGGAGGAGATGGAGAACAAGCGGATCAACGAAGTCTTCGGCGATGATTTCCTCAGGAGCAACTTCTGGCTCTACTGGCGCACCATGTTCGCCTTCGAGGAATGGCATTCCGCGCTCGAGATGAAGCTCTATCTGCATCGCTTCATCCACCATATCGGCAGTCTGGCGGATTTTTCCTCGCTCAAGTTCAACCGCTACAACCAATATGAATCGATGGTCCTGCCGTTGGTCAAATGGTTGCAGGATCGCGGTGTGAGATTTCGCTACGGCGTCGAGGTCACCGACGTCGATTTCGACATCCAGCCCGGCCGCAAGCAGGCGACCCGGATTGCCTGGATCGAAAACGGCGTCGAAGGCGGCGTCGATCTCGGCGCCGATGATCTCGTCTTCATCACTATCGGATCGCTGACCGAAAATTCCGACAATGGCGATCATCATACACCGGCCAGGCTGAATGAGGGGCCGGCGCCGGCCTGGGACCTGTGGCGCCGGATCGCGGCCAAGGACCCGGCCTTTGGTCGTCCCGACGTGTTTGGATCCCATATCCCGGAAACCAAATGGGCGTCGGCGACCATCACCACGCTCGACGCGCGCATTCCGGCGTACATTCGCAAGATTGCCAAGCGCGATCCGTTCAGCGGCACGGTGGTGACCGGCGGCATCATCACGGTCAAGGACTCGAGCTGGCTGCTGAGCTGGACGGTGAGCCGGCAACCCCACTTCAGGAAACAGCCGAAGGACCAGATCGTCGCCTGGTTCTATGCCTTGTTCGTCGACCGACCCGGCGACTATGTGAAGAAGCCGATGCAGGACTGTACGGGCGAGGAGATCACGCAGGAATGGCTTTATCATCTCGGCGTGCCGGTCGAGGACATCCCCGGCCTCGCCGCGACGGGGGCGAAGACCGTGCCGGTGATGATGCCCTACATCACCGCCTTCTTCATGCCGCGCCAGGCCGGCGACCGGCCGGACGTGGTGCCCGAGGGCGCGGTCAACTTCGCCTTTGTCGGCCAGTTTGCCGAGTCGAAGCAGCGTGATTGTATCTTCACGACGGAATATTCGGTGCGCACGCCGATGGAGGCCGTCTACACGCTGATGAAGGTCGAACGCGGCGTGCCCGAAGTGTTCAACTCAACCTATGATATCCGCACGCTTCTGGCCGCAATCGGGCCGCTCAGGGATGGCAAAGGGATCGACATTCCCGGCCCGTCCTTCCTGCGCAAGCTGTTGATGACGAAGCTTGAAGGCACAGAGATCGCCCAGCTGTTGGAAGAGTTTCATCTCCTTTCGCGATAGCAATCAAGCGCGACCCTTCGCCTGGGCTCACGAAAATTCCGCCAAAAGCTGATGAACACCGTCGATGCATCCCAGCAGGCACTATGTCCGCGCCATCAGGTGACACGCAGAGATTCAACCGCAGCAGCCCTGGCCGCCTTTACCTACAGCGGCCTTCCCATTCCAGCCGCAAAGGCGATCCGCAAGGTTTCGGCAAGGGTACGGACTCCAAGCTTGGACATGATGCTCGCGCGATGGACTTCGACCGTCCGTGAAGAAATGCCCAGATCATAGGCGATGGTCTTGTTCGGAAGGCCTTGCGCAAGGCCTTCGAGAACATCCCGTTCGCGCGGTGTCAGTAGATCGACCTGTCGGCATGCCTCGGCTTCTTCGAGAGCGCGCCCCTCGGCCGTGTCGATGCGCGCGAACGCTCGGTCTATCGCATCGAGCAGCAGCGGCCGTTCGATAGGTTTGGCCAGGAAATCGACAGCACCCGCCTTCATCGCTTGGACAGCAAGCGCAATGTCTCCGTTGCCGGTCAGCATCACGACTGGCATGCTTATATCCATCTGCGTCAGCGCTGCCTGAACCTGTAGACCGTTCATGTCCGGCATGTGCATGTCGAGAACGATGCTACCTCTTTCAGCTTCATCTGCAATTTTCAGAAAGTCGACTCCCGAGCCATAGGTCTCGACGGCAAATCCCGCTGTCCTTAATGTGAATCCTACAGCTTTCCTGATTGTTTCTTCGTCATCAATGACATGAACGACGCGCTTGCTCTCCATGGCCCCCCGGACGTGTTGGCATTGCTGCGCACCCCAGCGGGCACAGCTTCAAAGGGGAGACCTTCTACGGGTAGGACCATGGTCCAAGGTCAAGGCCGAAATACCGCCGCATCACAACAGGCAAGGCAGGTGCTCGGCGAGAGGGGGTAAGCGACCCGGCATCATGTGCCGAACTTTGCGAGATGACCGCTCTTGCGAACGGGGCGGCGCTCCCTCTGGTCTCCCGGCGGCAAGGCGCCGCAAGACGCTGCCGCCGGGAGTGGGCACGCCTCTTGGGGGATGAGCGCGCTGGTTGCTCCTAAGCTCGACGCGTCATGTTGTCATGGCAAGAAGCTGATAATCGCTATTCTGTGTCAGCAGCGCGCCGTAACGCCGATGTCCGGGGCGGATCGCAGCTCCGCTCGCGCGCCGCTACGGCACGGCGAATCCGATTCAGCACGAACCGGTGATCATAGGGTTTTGAGATCGAAGGCTGATCATCGCAGAGATCGCCCGCCTTCCGTGTCGCAGTTTCGATATTCCCGGCGAGGATGGCACCGATACCGGGTTGTTCCTGACGAACCAAGGATGCCAGGCCCGCGCCGCGCTCAGCGCGATCGAGCCAGCGCAGCGCTGCCATCACATCGTCGACCGGCACCGGGATGCTGGCGGGCGACGGAGGGCCGGTTGGCCCTCGACGGCGGAGCGATCGGACGCCCAGGATGCAAGGATGGCGGGCTTCACTTCGGGCTCAAGCTGCGGGTCCGAGCAACGATGAAGGGATCAAGGAAAGAGCGTGTGTGCGACATGACATATCCTCCTTTCCTGCCGCGACTTTCTCCGAAAGCGAAGTTCCCGGAAGATTGGTTCGGGCTCGTGTAGGGTCAATGGATGGGAATGCGCCCGGCGTTTGCCGGGCGTTCGTTTTCATCGTGCATTGAGCATTGAGTACTGAAGAACTGACGCGCAGCGCACCGTTCAAATTCCGTGACGAACGGCCTCCGCAATCGCCGGCATCACGTCGATATCATTAGAGGTATGCGCAACAGCGTTCGTGCTGACGATCCTCTCGACGAGCCCACCCAGGACTTGCGCTGCATCGCCGGCGAAAAGCGGATGCACGACCACGCAATCCGGTCGCGCGAACCCCATGCCGACCAGCTGGCGCGCCGCCTCGGCGAGGGTCCGGCCGGATGAGGCGATATCGTCGACCAGCACCGGCTGGCGATCGAGAAACGCTGGGGCATTCGGAATCGAGATGGTGACGTCACGGTCGCCGGACCGGATTTTCTCGCACACGAGAAACGGAGCATCGGCATCGGCCGCCACCTGCGAGACCCACTGTTCGCTTTCCAGGTCCGGACCGATGATCAGCGGACGAGCGACATTGCGCTTGATCCACGAGGCCAGAAGTGGCGCGGCATGAACAACCTGGGTCGGGATGCGGTAGATTTCCGACAACGCATGATAGCGATGGAGATGCGGATCGACCGTCACCAGCCAGTCGAGATGGCGGGACAGAATCGCGGCAAAGGTTCGCGACGTCACCGCCTCGCCGGCATGGAAGCGTATGTCCTGGCGCATGTAAGCGAGGTAGGGGGCGACGAGCCCGATCCTGCGAGCGCCCAGATCGCGCGCGGTGTCGGCTGCGAACAGCAGCGGCAACAGCTTGGCGTCCGGATGATCGAGACTCGACAGCAGGATGACCTCGCGGTCGCTGACGTCGCTTACGACCCTGAGATAGGTTTCCCCGTCAGGAAACTGACGATGCTCGATCGTGCCGACCTCTGCATCGAGCGCGGCGGATAGCGGCTGTGCCAGGGCCTCGCTGCCAGGCAGCGCGAACAGCACGGGACGGTTCATAGCGCTTCAATCCCGAAGATCGGCCCGTCGCTCACCGCATAGGCCGCCGCATAATCGAGCTCGCCCGGGCTCTCGGCATGAATGGTGCACAAGGGAGCCCCGGCATCCACCATCTGGTTCAGCCGACACTGCAGCGCGACGCCGGCGGCCTTGGCCATCGGCGCGCCGGCAAGCTTCGCGACCGTCGCGAGCTTGCGATTGTCGATACTCACCAGGCGGCCGCTATAGGGAGCGATCATATCCTGTTGGAACCGGGCGACCGGTGGAGCCCGCATGCCGCCCTGCGCTTCGCAGATACGTTGGAACTTGGCCCAGGCCCGGCCGCTTTCGAGGCACGCCCGCGCACGCGCATAGCCTTCGCCGGCCGGGGCTGCGTCCGCGAGCTCAAGCAGTCCTCCCGCCAGCTCGCAGGCCCGGTGGGCGAGATCCTCGGCGCCCGGCTGCCCCTGGAGCACGGCAAGGATATCCTGCGCCTCGAGCGCCGGACCGATGCCCCGTCCGATCGGCTCGGCGCCGGGGCCGCGCATCACGCGCGTGCGAAGCCCGAAGGCTTGGGCGACAGAGCTCAGCGCCCGCTCGAGCGTGTCGGCGGCATCGGCTCCGCGTACCTTGGCGGTCGGCCCGACCGGGATGTCGATGACCAGATGGGTCGCACCGGCCGCGATTTTCTTGGACAGCACCGAGGCGACCATCTGCCCGACGGCATCGATATCGAGCACCCGTTCCACGCCGATGATCACATCGTCGGCAGGGCTGAGGTTGACGGCGCCGCCCCAGGCGATGCAGCCGCCTTCGCGCTCGACCACCTTGCGGATTGCGGAAACGTCGAGGTCGACAGGTGCCAGCACCTCCATCGTGTCCGCCGTGCCGGCCGGCGAGGTGATCGCCCGCGACGATGTCTTGGGCATGATCAGGCCCTCCGCGGCCATGATCGAGACGATGATCGGCGTGGTGCGATTGCCCGGCAATCCACCGACGCTATGCTTGTCGACGATGACCGTTCCGGGCCACTGCAATCGCTCGCCGACATCGACCATCGCCCTGGTCAGGCTGATCGTTTCGTCCGTATCGAGCGGGACCGCTGAGCAGGCCGTGACGAATGCCGAGAGATGGACATCGCTATAGCGTCGCTCGGCGATGTCGGTGATGATCGCTGAAAAAGCCCCGTCACTGAGACGATTGCCATAGATACGCCGACGCACTTCGGCGAGCGAGGCGAGAGGCTGGGCGTGCGCGATCTCGACCGGATCGCCCTCGCTGACGCCGAGCCGCTGCCATGCGGATTCCGAGAGGCCGATCTCGCCGGGCGCTGGAGTCTCCGCGGAACTGTGCAGCAGCGAGACGACGATTTCCCGCCCGCCGGCGCGCAGCGCGACCTGCGCGCGGGACGCAAGACCTTCCGAGCGGCAGACGGGACAGTCGTGGCGCATGACCGCGATCAGATCGCTACCGGCACCCGACAGGCCGATGCGGCGTGCCCGCAGCGTCGTCGCGACAGACTCTGCTTCGGCGTTCTCGATGATCCCGGGCTTCACGCGAGCATGCCCCAGCTACCCAGCGCCGGTACGCTGCATGCCCAGCCCAGTTCCTCCGAGACACGCTTCGCCAGGACGTGGGCGCCGGTCGGCTCGCCATGGGTGACATAGACGTGGCGCGGGGCCTCGTGCAGCGAGCCGAGCCAGCGCATGAGCTCGTCGCTGTCGGCATGCGCCGAGAGCATCGTCAGGTTGGCGACCTCGGCTTCGACCGGGATATACTCGCCGTGGATCTTGATCGTCCGGGCGCCGCCGATCATGGCGGCGCCGCGGGTGCCCGCCGCCTGGAAGCCCGAGAAGAGGATGAGGTTCTTCCCATCCGGCGCGAAGCGCTTGAGATGGTGGAGCACGCGGCCGCCCGTTGCCATTCCGCTGGCCGAGATGATGACCTTTGGGGCGGGGTTGGCGGTGAGTTCCTTGGATTCCTCCACTTCGCGCACATAGTGCGCGACGCTGCACGCCGCTTCGCACTCGGCGCGGGCCAGGCGATGCTCGTCCATGAAATCGCACATCAGCCCGCTCGCGTTGATCGCCATCGGGCTGTCGAGGAAGATCGGGATGTCGCGGAGGCGTCCCTGCGCGCGCAGACGCGAGAAATGATAGAGAAGCGACTGGACCCGTCCCACGGCGAAGGCCGGGATCACCACCGTCCCTCCTCTCTCGACGCATCGTTCGACATGATCTCCAAGCGTCTTTGTCGGATCGACCTGCTCGTGGCGCCGATCGCCATAGGTCGATTCCACCAGGACATAGTCGGCGCGCGCGGGCGGCTCGGGATCTTTCATCACCGAATCGCCGTAACGGCCGATGTCGCCTGAGAAGAGGATTGTCCGCCCCTTCCAGTCGATCTCGATCGACGCCGCGCCGAGGATGTGGCCGGCGCGATGATAGCGCACCCTGATGCCGTCCGTGACTGCATGCCACGCTCCGAACTCGATCGGCCGGAAGAGCTGCAATGCCAGACGCGCGTCAGCCTGGGTGTAGAGCGGCAGCGCCGGCTGGTGCCTGGAGAAGCCGTGCCGGTTGGCGAACTCCGCATCCTTTTCCTGCAGATGACCGCTGTCGGGAAGAAGGAGCTCGCACAGGGCCGCGGTCGCCCGGGTGGCAAGGACGGTACCGTCCCAGCCCAGGCGCGCCATGCGCGGTAGCGCGCCCGAGTGATCGAGATGAGCGTGGGTCAGCAGGACTTGGCCGACATCGGCGACTTCGGGTGGAATTGGCGCCCAATTAAGGCGGCGCAGATCCCTGGGTCCTTGAAACAGGCCGGAATCGACAACGATCTGAGTTTCACCATCGTCCACCAGATAACGCGACCCTGTGACCGTTCCCGATGCGCCGAGAAAGGCGACGCCGAGACCATCGGCCGGGCGCTTAGCCAGATCGATCCTTGCTTCGCGCTCGAGGACGGTCACGCCGGACTGGTTGCGGGAATGGTGCCGTTTCTTTCTCTTGTGCATGGACGCGGGCCTGCCTCTCACGATTATGTTCGTGAGCGCAGCTTTGATTCGCGGACGCCGCACGCCTATACGCAAAAGCCGCAGCACGACTGCTGCTCCCGACAGTTGCGTCGCGCGAACACCGGTGGCCGATCCGATCGATCACCTTACCCATGCTTGCGCGATGCCCTTCGGACTTCGGTCTCTACTTATACCTTGCTCCTTGGACTCGAGCCTATGCAGGCTGGACGTTGACTAGAAGAGAACGGCATATGGGCGAACATGACCATCGCATGCGCAAGCGCGGCAAGATCGTTCTGATCGGCTTCCTGCTCGTCGCCAGCTTCTTCCTCATTACCGAGCATACCGCGCACTTCCTGGGTGTGCTGCCCTATCTCATCCTGCTCGCCTGCCCGCTCATGCACCTGTTCATGCACCACGGCCAAGGTGGGCATCAGCATGGCCATGAGCCCGGCCAGGCACCCGCCGGCTTGCCGGCCAATCCCAACGGCCGCATCGAAGGAGAGTCGCGATGACGCACGCCGACTATGGCTATGGTCTGTGGGGGCTCGCGCTGGTCAATGCCGCCGTTTTCATCCTCTTTGCGTTCAGCTTCTTCAAGCCGGCAACGCGGCGCGACTGGCGCAGCTTCGGCGCGTTCAGTGCGTTCATCGTCGCGCTCTTCGCCGAAATGTATGGCTTCCCGCTCACCATCTTCCTGCTGTCGGGGTGGCTCCAGTCGCATTTCCCCGGCGTCGACTGGTGGAGCCACGATGCTGGCCACATCCTGGAAATGATGTTCGGCTGGCGCATCAATCCGCATTTCGGCCCGTTCCACATCGCCAGCTTTGTGCTGATTGGTGTAGGCTTTTGGCTAATCTCGATCGCGTGGACGGCGCTTCACACGAGTCAGCGCAAACACGAATTGGCAATGACGGGGGTCTACGCCCGGGTGCGGCACCCTCAATACGTAGGGTTCATCCTCGTCATGCTCGGTTTCTTGCTACAATGGCCGACGCTTCTGACGCTTGCCATGTTTCCAGTGCTGGTGGTGATGTACATTCGTTTGGCTAAGCATGAGGAGAGATACGCGCTCGCGACCTACGGCGATAGCTACCGCCAGTACATGGCCCATGTTCCCGCCTTCTTCCCCAGCTTGCGTTGGAAGCGGGAGATTGCAGGACTGGCCTTCACAGGAAATGCTCGAATGGCAGGCCATCAGACGGACGGGCCGGTTAGCGAGGGTTCTCGAGAACACGACAACATGCTGCCAGGAGGTTAGACGTTGTCCTCCTCCGCAAGATCATCACGAACATGACGAAATCGAGGGGGCGTATGTGACCATGCAGGTGACGATCCTTGCGATTGTAGTAAACGGCGTTCCCGTCCTGAGCCTCCATCAGACCCGATCCGCGGCCTGGAAGCGGCTCATGAGATTCATAGACGCGAAATGGCCGGAGCGCCTGGGAGCGATGCTTCCCCCTGCCGAAGACGAAGCGAAGGCGCGCATGTTCTTTCGCGAGGAAGATAAAGACCTGTACGCGATCATCGACGCCGACATATCAGAGCTGCACGATGCCTTGGGGTGGGTCAAAGATCCCGTCGTTGGTTAGCCCGTCACGCGATCGCCCTCGAAAAGCTGGGCCGCCCACCGATCGAGATCGCAGCCACGTCCTGAACGTCACCGAAGTTCAGGACGTGACCGAGCCCGGGCAGTGCGATCGGGCGCTATCTGTAAGCCGGACAAGCAACTGACCTGTTCGACCGCCGTGCCAGCGGGCTGATTGCCAAGGGCGCGGCCGGATTTTGCGTCGGCGCAACGGGTGTCAGTCGGTGTCGGCCTCTACGGAGAGATGTGCAGCGGCTGTCATCTATCGCCCCGGCGCGGAGGAATCGGAGGTGAGCCAAGGCCCTTAACGGCAAGCCCCGAACTGGCGAGGGGTGGCGCAACGCCTCACGCCCGCTCAGCAGCCCTGGATTATCAAGCATGGTGTAAGCTGACGGCCGAGCCGGCGGGGGGCAAGACGCACCGGATCCCCTGTCTGGGACACGGTGGCGTTCGTGCGCTAACTCTCGGGGATGACGGCTGAGCCGTACAAGCGCTGGTCGCGGGCGCACCTGTCGGCCACGCGGGATGATGAAGAATCTGGCAGGCACGAAATGAGACACGCAAGGATGGAGATTCGACCCTGAGAAGCACCAAACTTCGGCTGCACCTTCTCGCGAGCCGCACTCACAAGTGGCTCGCGATCATTGTCTGTCAAACGGCGTTCAAAAGGGACCCCCGATCGGCGTCGAAGAGGGACCCCCTTTTCAGATAATATGATGCTGGTTTGTTGAAGATGGCCTTGCGCTGCGTGCGGCGGAGGGCGGGCGTAGCCCGACCGGAGGCGCGCGCAGCGCAAGATAGATTTTTGAAGGCGCCGAAGGTGGCTGTCAGCTGCGGTTTTTGAAGCGCCAGCTGTCGTTGCCCGTCTCGACGATATCGCAGTGGTGGGTGACGCGGTCGAGCAGCGCCGTGGTCATCTTGGGATCGCCGAACACGGTCGGCCATTCGCCGAAGGCGAGGTTCGTGGTGATGATGACGCTGGTCCGCTCATAAAGCTTGCTGATGAGGTGGAACAGCAACTGCCCTCCCGAGCGGGCGAACGGCAGATAACCGAGCTCGTCGAGAACGATCAGGTCGAGCCGCGACAGCTGCGCCGCCAGGGTCCCGCCTTTGCCGATCCGGGTCTCCTCTTCGAGGCGTGTCACCAGATCGACGGTGTTGAAGTAGCGGGCGCGAGCGCCCCTTCGCACGACATTGGCGGTGATCGCGATGGCGAGGTGGGTCTTGCCTGTCCCCGTGCCGCCGACCAGCACGATATTGCGGCGAGGCGGGAGGAAGGAGCCATCGTGAAGGGAGCGGATCATCTCCTCATTGATCGGTGTGCCCTCGAAGCTGAACCGCTCCAGGTCCTTCACCACGGGCAGCCTCGCAGCCGTCATCCGATAGCGGATGGAGGCTGCATCCCGGTGGGTCGCCTCAGCACGGAGCAGGTCGGTCAGTATCTCCATGGTGGTGCGCTTGCGCTGGAGGCCGGTGGTGACCGCCTCGTCGAACGCCGCCGCCATGCCCTTGAGTCCGAGGCCGCGCATCGTGTCGATCATATCATGCCGCTGCATCATAGCCTCGCAGCAGATCATAGCGGGCACAGTCGGCGAGCGGAGGATGCTGCAGCATCCGGTCTTCCGAAGTGACGATGCTGTGGGGTGTCGCCGGCTCGCGGCGCCGGGAGAGGATGTTGAGGATCAGCTCGTCGCTGGCCGTTCCGTTCGCCAACGCTTCGCGCACGGCAGCCTCTACCGGCTCCAGGCCATCGGTGAGCACCGCCGAGAGGACCCGCACGAACCTGCGATCGGCCTCGTCCCCGGTGCCGAGCCTTCGCCGTAATCGGTGCAGGGCGGGCGGCAGATCCCAGTCCTGGAACGGTGCGCCGTTACGCAGCGCGCCGGGCTTGTGCGCGAGGACCGGCAGATAATGCCAGGGATCGTATATCGTGCGGTTCCGACCGAAGTGGCGCTCATGCTCCCCGACGATCGCATCGCCGCAGCGTATGACGATGCGATCGGCATAGGAGCGCACCTGAACGGTCCGGCGTGCGGCCGTCGACATGACCGAGTAGCGGTTGCGATCGAAGCTGATGAGGCAGGTGCCGGTGACGGCATGCTCGCTCTCATGGAAGCCGTCGAACGGTGCCAGGATCGGCTGCAGGGCCGGTCGCTCCATATCCAGCGCCTCGGCGACGGTAATATCCCCGCGTTCGGGATGGGCATGATGCTCGGCCCAGCGCCGGCACTCGGCCTCCAGCCACCCGTTGAGCTCGGCCAGGCTGGCGAACCGGAGCCGCGGCTGGAAGAAGCGGCCTCGGATTGTCTGGACCTGCTGCTCGACCTGGCCCTTCTCCCATCCCGCCGCCGGCGAGCAGGCGGTCGGCTCGACCATGTAATGATCGGTCATGATCAGGAAGCGGCGGTTGAACACACGCTCCTTGCCGGTGAACACGGCCGTCACCGCCGTCTTCATATTATCGTAGATACCGCGTCGCGGCACACCGCCGAAGAACGCGAACGCCCGGGCATGGGCATCGAACAGCATCTCCTGGCCCTCGCGCGGATAGGCCCGGACATAGGGTGCGCGCGAGTCGCAGAGACGCATATGCGCCACCTTCACCCGCATCGGCTTGCCGGCGATCTCCACATCCTCGTGGCTCCAGTCGAACTGGTAGGCCTCACCCGGCTGGAAGGTCATCGGGATGAACGCCGGTGCGCCTTCGCCAGCATCCTTCCGCCGCGCAGCACGCCAGCGCGCCGCATAGCGGCGCACCGCATCATAGGATCCATCGAACCCCTCGCGCACCAGCAGGTCATGGATACGCGTCATCCGTAGCCGATCGCGGCGGCCGCGACCTTCGTTCTCCTCAAGCAGCGCATCGAGACGATCCTGATAAGGACCGATCCGCGGCAGCGGCTGGACTTTGCGCTGATAGTTGAACGCCGCCTCCGGCGACCGGATCGCTTTGCGGACGACCTTCCGCGACAAACGAAGGTCACGAGCGATCGCCTTGATCGCCTTACCCGCTGCATGCTCACGCCGAATCCGAACCACTGTCTCCACGATCAACATCCCGTTCTCGCCAACTGATCAAAACCAGTCGGCCGACTAAATCCCCGGGATGAAGGGGTCCTTTTTGCACGCCGATCACCCCACGAAGGGGGTGCCTATTGCACGCTGATCCTCAGGGCCCGTCGACAAAGCCGCCGTGGTCCGCCCCTCCAGCCCCGAGGATGGCGAGAAAAGTTATTCGCCTCCTGCAATCGAAATCGGCACCGAATACCAAATCGCCTCTCTGGTTGTTCCATTGGAAGAGATCGAACAGATCTATCAGCCAGAGTATAAGCCAAGACTTGAAAGGCTGATCGACGCCACACTTCAGGCCGAGGGGCCAATGTATGAAGACATCCTGATTGAAAGGATCGCCCGCGCTCACAAAAAGGAGCGAGCAGGCCGGATTATTCAGGATATCGTTACACAGGCAATTTCCGATCGTCATCCATCGGTGCAAGAAGATGGCCGGAACGTGGTATTCCACGAAACGATGGATACTGGCCAGTTGGTTGCGTATCGACCGGCCCGATCAGATTGGCGATCTCACCGCGACATTCCTCTCATTGAACTCGCGAGCCTGGCGTTGCCTCTTGTCCGAAGAGGCAAGGCGGAAGCCGATGTCCTTGCCCATTTTGCACGGACTTTCAGCTT
Organism: Sphingobium sp. GW456-12-10-14-TSB1; assembly: GCF_059424385.1. Lineage (NCBI taxonomy): Bacteria > Pseudomonadati > Pseudomonadota > Alphaproteobacteria > Sphingomonadales > Sphingobiaceae > Sphingobium > Sphingobium sp. GW456-12-10-14-TSB1. The sequence continues at coordinate 203,544 of NZ_JBWKZI010000003.1, forward strand.
GGCTCGATTGCGGGAGCCTACGAGGAAGCGGTTTGAAGCTGCTATCGCAATGGCAAAAGCGACGCGCGAGAATTGATGTCAGGCTTGTGAACGCCCTGCGTTATCGCGGCCGTGCAAGAAAGCTGGCAGCCGTCGAACGTGGGCACCCCACTACTGAAGCTCAAACTACGGCAATTTAACATAAGATATATTATCAAACTTTTATCGTTTTATATCAATCATTTATCATCTGAAAGAGCAAGGGTCATTCCGGTGAATTGATATCCGCCCAATAGGTGATCTCCTCGAAAAGGTGCATGCCTTCCGGAGCTTCCCATCCCTTACGCCCGTCATCCCATCGGCCGATTACGGGGCGATCTCCTTCCCAGAGCAGCATGAGGCGACCGTCCTTTCGGTCGTCGGGCATCGCGCCAATCGGGTCCCACGGGATGTATTTCGCTGTGATCACGCAAAATCTCGTCGCATGCCGGCGGCGCGCGAGTTCATTCACGCTGCGCTGCTCCAGCAACGGCATTGAAGATCGAATCGACGATGTCTAGAAATAAAGTGCCCCGACGGTTTGCAAAGCAGGGACCGCCGGGGGATACCCAGTTCATATGGCGCAAGGGTGCCTAAAAATCAAGTGAAAAGGTTCCCGTGCCAACGTTCGTTCATGCCTTGTCCGCTGACCGCTTCGACACTTATCTGAAGTGGGCCGGAGCCGATCAGACGCTCGCAGAGCGCCTGTACACCTATAATGTGCAGCTTTCCGCAGCCCTCTATGGCCCTCTACACATGCTCGAGGTCGTGCTGCGTAACATGGCGGACGCGCGGCTTGCGGCCCAACATGGCGCCGCCTGGATCGACGATCCTGCGATCCTTGTGACGAACTATCAGACGGGCGCAATCGCAAAAGCACGGCAAACGCTACAGAAAGACGGGAAGGCAGCGACCCGTCCGCAGATCGTAGCGGAGTTGAACTTCGGCTTCTGGGCGTCACTCTTCGGCCCCAAGTCACACCACCTCTGGCAAAGCCTGCGACCCATCTTTCAGGCCAAAGGCGTACAGCGCGGTGTGATCGCGCGGGACTTGCGCGACCTGCGTATATTGCGCAACCGCGTCGCCCACTATGAACCCATCATCGCGCTTCCGCTCGCGCAGCGCTATGCGAGTATCACGACCTTGACGGGCTGGCTGTCGCCAAGCGCCGCGACATGGATCGCCAAGTATTCGACATGGCCGACACTTTATCCGGCCGTACCCATCCTTGTGCCCGACCCTGCATCTGGAGATTTGCTGGTGGCGCCAGCGGCGCTACCCTTTCTCCCTGCATGACCTATCTCTCCGCGACGCCTGAATCTTCAGGACAATGTCGCCCATCCAGCCCGGCATGGCCGGGCGGCCCGCGACGAGCGCACGCGTACCGGCATCGTCGAGCCGCGCGGCGAAGCGCCCGATCGCATCCGCGTCGATATTGCCCTTCCCCAGATGCGCGAGCGCCTGAACGATCGCATTCACAGACTCCGGCGCGTCGAGCACCGGCGCGCGGCTGTGCTTCAAGGTAACGCTGCGGCCGCCAGCCTTGGCGGTGCGGGTGCGACCGCTGGTGGCGTAGCTCGCCCGGGCGGGCACCTGCGTCGAGAGACCAAGGCTATTGGCCGCCGCCGCTCCCGACGGCGCGAGCGCATCGCCGCTCTGCGCGGAGAGCGCCTGGGCCACCTGCCCGGGATCCGGGCTCAGGGCACCAAGCTTGTCATGCTGGCGGGGATAGTCGTAGAGACCACGGCCGATCCGACGGATGTCACCGGCATGCGCGAGACGCGACAGCGCCATGTCGACCGAGCCGCGCGTGCCGAAGTCGACAAACTGCTTGGGCGTAAACACCCAGCCACGGCCCTTGCCGCGCACACGCTTCATAATCCGATCAGCCACCGCAGACATGTCCATGCTCCTGTCTGTTAGATAATAGCATGGTTTTTTCTAACAAGCCATGACCACAGAAAGCGCCAGTTCCCTCGACTTTCCAAGACATTCTAGCACATGGTAGTGGGAGCATCCCTTCGCAAGATCAACCACCCATGCGAATCAACGCTCCCGCCCACGCTCCGGCACTGGCCGCTCGGGACCAGCTCCACCCTCCAGCTCGCGCGCCGGCTGTGTCGCTTGCCGCCCCTGCATCATCTCGCGGGCCAGGGCCAGACGTCGGGAGACCGCCGGCGGCATAGCCGCCAGGAAACCCGCAATTTCGTCGGAAAGCGCCTGGTCGTCGGCCTCGCCGGTACGTGCAAGCGCCACCGCCGCCTCCGCATAAGCACCGCGTATCTGCTTCTGGCGAACCAGCGCCATCACGTCTTGCGGCCGCCGTTCCTCATCGCGCGCGTGCGCAAAGGCCCGGGCGCGCAGCACGTTGAGTTCATCCATATTGAGCCGGCGCCCCTCCTGACCGATCCGAGCATCGAGATGCAGCGCTGCAGAGCGCACACGCTTTTGAACGTGACCGCGTGCGCGTCTGGGCGTCGCCTCAGCCGCGATGCCGCGCGCCCGTAGCTCATGCGCGAATGTCTCTCGCATATGATGGAGGTCGGCCTTGCGCGGATTGAACCGCGTGCCGTCCGCACCTTCGGTGGCCACCGCCAGATGGATGTGCGGATGATCGGTATCGGTGTGGAGCGCCAGCATATAGGCGTGATTGTCCTCAAACAGGATGCGGGCGAACGCCTGGGCGGCATCCTGCAGCGTCTCGGGATCGGTCGAACCGCCGGGCATGGAAAGGACCAGCGACAGCGAGGTCGGCCGGTCGCGGCCATGCTCGTTCATCGCCTCGTCGAGCATGGCCCAGTCCTGCGCGATCTCCTTCAGCCGTTTGGGATCATTGATGATCTCACCCTCGCTCGAGCGCACCGCAAGCTTCCCGTGCCGCGCAACATAGCCGAAATGCTCCGATAGATGATGCGCGCCATATTGCTTGCCCGAGACCTTGACCATGACCTCCGGGGCCTTGCGCACGATCCGCTCGAGCTTGGCCCGAGCCTCGGCCTGGCTCAGCGGCACGGACCGCCCCTGCCCTCCCCGGCCCGGTGCGCCTCGTCCGATGCGGACATAGGCCCCCCGCAGTGTCCGTTTACCGCCGGTGGGCGGCCGCCATGCCTCCATGAGGCTGGGCAGCGGCAGGATGCCCTCCTCCTCAAGCATCGAGGCTATCCCAATAGGCAAGATCGCCCTTGAGCGCGGTGCCGAGACCGGCAAGCGCCATCCGGATTTCCGTCTGAAAGCTTGCCACCCGTGCCGCCTCGCGCGCGACATCGAGCCCGGATTCGACCATCACCGATGCGTTGAGCGCCCGCGTCGCCTGATTGAGATTGATGCCGATCCGGTTGAGCTCGCGCCACGCCTGGGCCACTGCCGCCCGTTCTTCAAGCGGCAGCGGTGCCGCCGAATGCAGCCGGCAGCGCACCAGCCTCGTCACCCAGTCGGTTCGCTTCATACCCAAAGCATCGGCCTCGGCATCCAGCGCGGCAATTTCCGCTTCGGTCAGCCGGATCTCAAACCGCCGTGTTGCTCGCTCCCGCCGGCGGACTGGCCCCGACCTCTCGCCCTCCTCCGCGTCCACTGCATTCATGACGAGGCGCCGCAGCAAAACCGAGCGGCCACCGGCGCTCTCCGCCACAGCATCGAAGCGCTGGGCGATGTCATCGTCGAGACGGAAGGTGAAGACGGGCATGCATCAAAGGCTATTGTCATACATCCCCGGCGTCACGCCTATCCGGCCCTCACCTTCACTCAACTCATCTGATAGTCTGCTTGAGCAGACTTCGACCATATTTGGGAAAATGCGCCTATCATTCACGCCTGATCCACGAAGGGCGGCGCCAACGGCGCCGCCCCAGCTCGGACCTGCGCAAAAGGCCGCACCCCGAAAGGGGCACGGCCGACATACACACGAACAGGATATGCGAACGCGGAGGAAGAGGGTCAGAGCATCGCGGCGTCGGGGCGTCCCTCAGACGCGGAGCAAAGTCGTTCGGTCGCCACCTCTTGCCGAGAACCATCGCCGAAGATCACGACGACACGCGGGCCAAGGACAAGACGCGCGGGACGGCCATCAACTTCAACGGCAAGGCTGGCCTCTGGCGTTTGCTCCCCTGGTCGCGCGACTGGCTCAGTCCCTCCCCGCGGTTCCGGACGAGCGACGGTCACTGCCGCGGCCTGCATCGGCGTTGCCTCGATGCTGGGAATGTCCGCCTTACCCTTCAGCCCGGCAATGAACCGCGCGCCTTCCGCCAATGTCGCGCCGCTCTCATCCCAGGCGCCCACATAGGCCTCGACTTCCGCAGGATAATCCCTGGCTGTGCGATGCAGGTCATAGAGCAGCCGGATCGGCGCGCGCGGGAGCGCCTCCCTGAGATAGGCAGGCATGTCACCATAGGCCGCATAGAGCGAGACGAACTGCTTGGAGCGTCCCAGCGCAGCAGCGATTTCGACCTGGCTCATGCCGCCCTTGAGCATACGGGCAATCGCATGAGCGAGCTCGACCGAAGACAGGTTCGCACGCTGATCGTTTTCAACGATCTGATCGGCCAGCAGATGGGTTCCCTCGCCCTCGGCCACGATAATCGCCGGGATCGTCACCCGGCCCGCGAGCTCGGAGGCACGAAAGCGCCGCTCGCCCAACCGGATGCGATACAGGCCAGCGGCGTCGGCGGGAGCAACCGTGATCGGCTGCAAGACCCCGCGGGCCGCTATGGACGCCGCAAGCTCGGCCAGGGCGTCGTCGTCGAAACTGCGCCGGGGATTGCCGGGGTCGGGGATGACCCGCTCCAAAGGAATATCCTCGACCCGGCGCGCCATTTCATGCGCGCCGACCAACAGGCCAAACTCCTCGATGCGTTCATCGAACTTACCCATCAGGCGGCGGCCGCTGGCGCTGAACCCAGTCGCCGTTCGATCTCGGCGAGGATCGGCCGAATTTCCTCGGCCGCCGCCTTGGCGCCGCCACCCCCTTCCATCCAGACCGGTCGATGATTTTCCGCGGCATGCTTATAGGTCGGTCGCGCCTTGATGAAGGCAGGGAACATCAGCCGCTCGCCCACCGCGTGGGCGAGCTTGACGGCATTGTCTATTTCGCGCCGGTCGAACGGGTTGACCATTGATGGCAGCAATCCGAGGAAATCGATCTTGCGCCCTGCCCTCGCCGCCTCGGCCTTGCGCAGCGCGGTCAGCAGCATCTTGGCGCATTCGACTGAATCTTCGGCGACCTGGACCGGCGCGATCACTGCGTCGGCGACCGCGAGAGCGCTCAGGGTAAGCTCGTCCCATTTGGGACCGGTATCGATCACGCACAGGTCGAAATGAGGCGCGAGCGCAGGAAAGCGGCCGAGAAAGTCGCGCACATCCTGTGCCGCCTTGATCATCTGCAAACGCTGGTCGGCAGCGAGCAAAGTGAGCCCGACCTGGCCATCGGCGGCAAGCGCCGCCGATGGATCGAAGAGATCGGCCGCGAAGCCACCCGGCCGCTCGCCGGCCAGACGGCGCGAGGAACTACCTTGCGGGTCCAGGTCAACGAACACAACCCTGCGTCCCGCCGCTTCGGCCAGATACCAGGCGAGATGCGTGGCGAGGAAGGTCTTGCCTACCCCGCCCTTGAGAAGGCTCACAGCGATCGTCCTCATCGGGGCGGCCAGCTCAACAATAGTCTTCCGGACCGTCGCGCAGATTGCGCTCATAATGGTCACGCGATGACCAGTCGCCGCCACCGCCAATGCCCGGACCGACATAGCGGAACAGGTAGACGGTGAGCGCAAAACAGCCGAACGCAAAGAGGATCGCGTGATCGGGATGGGCGGCGAAATAAGCGGACATGGCGTTAACTCCTCAAATGGTCTGATCCCGCGGCGGTTCACGGCTTTGCACCGGCCCGGGGGCGATGCTCCGGTGCACCCTCCCCTCCCCGAGCGCACTTGGTGCGTGGACATCCTTTGCGCGCAGTCTGCTCAAGCAGACTTTTCACGGCCATCCCCCCGGTCAGGGGGATGGCCGTGCCGATCAGTATTCTTCGGCGAGTAGGATCGTCAGAACCCGAGTGGTGACGTCGGGATTGGCTGGATCGGGTGAGCCCCAGGCAAGCTCGAGATCATAATAATCGATCTTCCAGTAGAGAATGGCGCTGTCATATTCGAAGCGACCAAAATCATGCTCGCCCAATGGATCGTTGTCGGAATTGAAGCTGTCATAGTTTCGCACCGTGCGCAGGATCTCAGCGCGTCTGCGAAATCCGCGGAAGAGGGACACATCCCCGACCAGCGCGGCAACGCCTGCGGTCATGACGATCTGGTTTCGGCCAGGGCTGCAAATAGATCTCCGCAGGCTGTCATTCAGTGCGGCGATGCGGTCGATCCGCTCGGCTCGGTCTGCCGATTGTTGAGAAGGCTGCGACATGGCTGTGACTCCGGTCTGGATCAGCCCCGCCCATCGGGGCCTTCCGACAGGCGCCCCAAAGGGCGGCGTCATAGCGGGGTCGTGCACCCGGAGGGTCGCAACGCAGTGGAGAAGCCCGCCTATGCGGGCTTGCTCGGCCCCGCGCGCCGACCAGGAAGCCGACAACGGAAAAGGACCCAATGGCGTGGACACCTGTCCGGTGTCGCACCCGTGTGATTGGCGCTCTCGGACTGCAGGAGACTCACCCTCTCGATTACGCCCATCTCAAGCCGAAGTTCGAGATCGGTGGGAATGCCGAAGCAGCAGGCAAATGATGCCACCACCGCTCACGGCAGGGATCGTCACCCTAATGGGCTGAGACTTGGAAATCCAAGTCTCAGGGCGAAGCCTAGAGCCCGATCCGGGTTCGCCGGAGCCGCCCGTTCAGCTCTTCACGGTTCTCCGGAAATTGCCGAGAACAGAGCACAGCTTCTGGCTTTTACGCTTCAGATCAGCGAGCCTTTCTTCCGCTTCGGCTTGCTCGCAAAGCAGCATAAGGCGTTCAGCCTGCTGTCCGCGGATCGAGACATGGCGCAAGATCACGATCCATTTGCCGGTTCGTTCAAGCGCGATCTTCGCCTGACCATGGGCAAGAAACGACCGTAGGCCCTCGAGTGTGCGGAGATTCGAAAGGGCCTTGGCGGCCGCCTTGCCTTCTTGAGCGAAAGCGCCTTCTGCCTCGATAAGTTTGCTGAGGTCATCGAACCGCTGACCGATCAAATGCCGCAGCCGTACTGTCTCCCCTCGACCCGGAATGGCCTTGAGAAGGAGCAGCGTTTCGGTGACGGCCGCTTCAGCCGCCGAGAAATGCTGCAAACACGCGCCTCGCCACGCGTTCACATCTTGGATCGCCTGGTTCCACAAGGGATCATCGTTGGCAATTTCGATTGGCGCACCTTCATCCATGCCAAACGCCTAGCGCTGCCGCCTTTATTTTCCTTGAATCAATGACACGCCCTCCATGGCAAAGCCGGGAGCCGTAGGCTCCCGGAGAAGCCATCAGGCGAATGGATCATATTCGGCCACCAGGGCAACGCTGCCGTCCGCATCCTCTGCGGTGATGACCCCATATTGCTGCCCGATCGCGATGACGAAGGTGACCACCATGAGGCTGCGCGAGAGACTGAAGGCGTGACGACGAGCGGTTGCAATGTCGGTGAACATGTCGGGGTTCCTTTGCGCGCCGGCGGGTCCGTCCCGCTCGACTGGCGCCCGATGTGTCCAGCCGGCGGCCGCGATCACTTTTTTGGCGCAGCCCAAAAAGCCGTAGCGCAGCGACCGGACCCCTTGCGGGTTGATCGCAATAGGCCGCCGGTCGGACCAAGGATCGCGCCTGATTGAGAGCGGGTGGACCCGCCGGCCATGACCCCCATGATCCCGCCGACTTTTGCCCCGGCGGTCACCCCGCCCCGCCGGTCCGACGATGGCATACCCATGACAAGCACGCGCCGCTGGGCTAGCGTCGCCGCGATGCTGTTCGCACTCCTGCTTGCCGCCACCGTCATTCCCGATGGCCAGGTCTTCACCTGCACACCGACGCGCGTCTGGGATGGAGACGGGCCGATCTGGTGCCGCGAAGGTGTGCATGTCCGTCTCGCCGGAATTGCGGCCCGCGAGATGGACGGCAGTTGCCGGCCAGGTCAGCCCTGCCCCGAGGCGAGCGCCCTCGCCGCCCGTGACGCTCTTGTTAATCTGCTCGGCGGCGCTCAGGGGCGGACCAGCACGGGCCACATTCTGGTCGATGGTCCCACCATGCGCTGCCTTTCAACCGGCAACGCACGCGGCAACAGGACCGGTGCCTGGTGCGCCGCGCCCTCTATCGGCGACCTGAGCTGCGCCATGATCCGCACCGGCACCGTGCTGCGCTGGGATCGCTATGCCCAAGGGCGATGCCGATCCCGCTGATCCGCTTGCCTCCTTTCCCGCCCGAGCAGGGAAATAGGCCCGGCGGCGAGGCCGCCGGGCCTGATGGGACCGATTTCAGAATGGGATTTCATCATCCTCGGGCTCGTGGCCGCCGCCCGCATTGTCGTTCGCCTTGGCGCGGGTGAGGAAGGTCACCTCATCGGCGATGATCTCGACGCCGTAGCGCTCGATATTCTCGTTGTCGGTCCAGCGGGTGTAGTGAATGCGGCCACGGACCATGACCTTCATGCCTTTGTCGACATACTGCTCGACCGTCTTGCCGACCCCGTTGAAGCAGGTGATCCGGTGCCATTCGGTATCCTCGAGCCGGCGGTTGTTGTCGTCGCGGAGGATCTTGCCGTTGCTGTCGCGCTTCGGACGCGAGGTGGCGAGGCTGAAATGCGTGATACGGGTGCCGCCCTGGGTGGTGCGGGCTTCGGGCGTGGCGCCGACATTGCCGGCGAGGATGACGAGATTCTGCATGGCTGGAGTTCCTTCGAACTGGGTCCAAGGGACCGTCCCTTCGACTGATCCCCGGCCAAGGCGGACAGGACGGATCATCCACCGGCAGGCGCAGCGCCGGGAAACCCCGAGACAAGGGGTGGTGCGGGCAGCCGTGGTACACGGCAACTCGGCCCGAAGGATCGCGGGTTGGATGGACCGGACGGCCGACTTAGGGGTCAGATGAGGAGAAAGACGGCTCGTCGCTTGGCCGTGCCAGGAACCCCTCATGGTAATCACGGGCATCCCCGACCTATAGGGCCACGCCGGTCCAATGCCTTGGCGAACCTCAAGCTCGACTTTGCCCCGCCCGCCGCCCAAGCCGCGCGGCGAAACGGACCATATCCCGCGCCGCCGTCCGGCGGAACCCAAACCATGGCATGCTCATGCTAGGGGACGGGCAAGAAGGCGCAGTTACGGCGTCGGCATCGGCAGGCTCAGTCCGGCCGCCACGGCATCGAGGAACGAGCCAGTCGCGCGCAGCACGGCCGCGAAATCGCAAACATAACCATCCGCCACCAGCGCGTCGATACGATGCCCGGCATAGGCGGGACCGAGGCTTGTAAGCAAATCGACGAGAATACGGCCAGGGGACGGGAGGCCAAGCCGCCGCGCTTCGTCGAAGGCGGCGATGAGGTCGTGACGAATATCGCGCGCGACCTCCTCGTGCGACCAGACCCAGCTCATAAGATAGGCTTTGAGCCCCAGCTCGCAGGATATCGCCAGCAGGTGCAGCGCGGGAGCAAGAGCAACGGTGGCTCCAAAGCATGCCCCTTCGTGAAACTCGCGCGCGCGATCAAGGAAGATCAAGGCGGTCTGCCGATCGCCGGGCTCCGCCAATCTCTCGATCGCGCGCCAGCGGCGTGGCGACAGCTGGCCGAGCCATGCCGGGCCGCCTTGGTTGCGCAACTGGCGCAGGCAGGCGCCATTGGCCTCTTCGACGTCGCGGCCGGTCGACCACAAGAATAGCAGCTTCGCTTTCCAGCGGTGGCCATGCGCCGCGCGAAAGGCAAGGAGTGCGCGCGCCGTGGGATGATCGGGCATGAACATGATGCAAACCTCCGGGAAACAGGACGCACCCGCCCTGCCATCCTCCCCTCCGGCATTCGCAGCATTTCGAAACGGGGAAAGCCGGCCGCCGAAGCGGCCGGCGCGGCGGATCAGCCGCAGGGTCGCGACGCTGGCGGTGTGCCAAGCGGTCCGCGACGATCAACGACGTGGATGCCGCGCGCCTTGGCCTCGATCACCAGCCTTTCGGTGACACCATTGCCTTGAAAGGCGATGACGTAGCGCGGCTTGACCGCTAGCATCTGCTCATTGCGGCGGAACCCGGCGCGATCGCCGAGCTTGCGATCGAGCCCGAACCGCAGCTGCTGGATACCGTTCTGCTCGGCCCAAGACGCGGCCAGGCGCTCAATGCCTTTCATGTCACCGCCATGGACGAGATACATGTCGCCCACCCGCTCGCGGACGGCATTGAGCGTTCGCAGCAGGTTATCCGCAAACTGCTTGGCGTTGTCGTCGCTGGCGAAACGCAGCCGCCCGCCGGCGAAGATCACGGGCGTGCCATGGACCATATTGGCATCGCGCACCTTTTCTCGCCGCGCCTGGAGATAGGACCGGCCATCGACGATCGCCGCGGTCGTGCCGAGCGAAATGCGGTTGCCCGACGCCGGCACCCAGGAACGGCCCGTCTCGTGGAGATAATGGCGGGCCGCCGTGTCGCGCATGGTCTCATAGGCCTCGGCGGACTGTTCGATCTTGCGGGCGAGATCGATCTTGTCCTCAAGGTCGGCGGTCGCGACTTCCGAGCCATCCTGCTCGGCGAGCAGAAGCCGAATCTCGTCCGTCAGCCGGTCGATCATCTGGTGCTTCTTGGCGGCGGCGCGGTGGAAGAGATTGACCAGGCCCCAGCCCAGATCCTCGATGTCGCGCTCGAGCGCACTAAAGGGGAAAAGCGCGAAAAGATCGCTCCAGACAGCGCTGACGGTTTGTTCCATGGCTTCGGCGGGGGGCGGCGCCTCCAGGGTGCGCAGGTCGCCAGTGTGATCAAGATGACCAAGTTCGAGGGCGGAGAGTATCGCCGAGAGAGTGCTGGTCATGAGCTTTGCCTTTCGTTCCACTTGGGGCCGGCGGCCCATCCGCCGGATGCGCAGCCTCCGGGCCATCGAAGGAAGCGGCGGCAGCACCGCCGGGCAAAGCCCAAGGGAAACCCGGGACAATGCCGGGTGGAGCGGGCAGGCGCGCAAGCGCCAACACGGCCGGATTGGCCCCGGATTGCGGCAGCCAGCGCGATGGCCCAAGCATGCGCATTCTCTGGCGAGGGGCTGAGGCTTCATGGAATCAAGGAGCAGCGATTTTCCAGCGATCGTGTCAAATCTCGGATGCTGGATCTCGTCGCATCATGATCGACGCCTCCCGAACAGGCAGAGCTTGGGACGTTTCTGCCGTTCCCAAGCGCGTCCTTGGATGACAGGTTTTGCCGAAACCCGTCATTTCCAACTTAGCGATCCAAGCCCATCGGCCCTTCAAATACCGCACCAAGCCGCGAGATTGCACCACCCGATGAGTTCATCGATCCAGTGATCGCTGGTGGTGCCTCTCGGCTTCAGATCGATCCCATGCCCTCTGCGGGCGGCGTGCGATGCGGTGGGGCTGCTCAGACCGCGTCGGATTTTTGCCGGCGGATGGCGAGGGCCAGCACGCCATACCCCAGGAGTCCGGAGACAAGTGATCCAATGAGAACGCCAAGCTTCGCCTCCGCCTGAAGCATCGGCGCGCCCGGAAAGGCCAGGAGCGTGATGAAAATGCTCATCGTAAAGCCAATCCCGCATAAGAGAGCGACGCCGAGCATATGCAAACGGGTCGCATGGGCTGGCATATGCGCGATGCCAAGCCGGATCGCGAGTATCGAAACCCCGAGCACGCCAGCGACCTTGCCAAGCAGCAGACCCAGCGCTGCCCCAAGCGTCACCGGTGCGGCAAAGGCGCCCGCCGGGAGTGCTAGCACCGGCACACCGGCATTGGCGAGGCCCAAGATCGGCACGACCAGGTAGCCAACCGGCAAATGAAGCCCATGTTCGAGACGATGAAGTGGACTGCGCGCGTCGCCATCAGGCCGCGCGGGTGTGCGGTCCATAAGGATGGTGAACGCGAGAATAACCCCGGCGAGCGTGGCATGGATGCCCGAGCGATAGACGAAGAACCACAGGGCTCCGCCCAGGATCAGATAGGGTAGGAGGCGATGCACACGGAGGCGATTCAGGCCGTAAAGCATGCCGGTGAATATGCCGGCACCGGCAAGGTCAGGCAGAGACAGGTCAGCGGTATAGAAAAGCGCGATGATAAGGACAGCACCCAGGTCATCGATGATCGCCAGCGCCGCGAGGAATATCCTGAGCGATGCGGGGACGCGATTGCCCAGGAGCGCGATCACGCCGAGCGCGAAAGCGATGTCGGTAGCGGCAGGGATCGCCCAGCCTGCCGCAGTTGGCCCCTGGTTGAAAGCAAGGTAGACGAGCGCGGGCACGGCCATGCCGCCGGCGGCAGCGATGCCCGGCAGGACGCGCCTCGGCCAGGTGGATAGCTGGCCGTCCAGCATCTCACGCTTAATTTCCAGCCCGACGAGCAGGAAGAAGAGGGCCATCAGGCCATCGTTGATCCAGTGCGCCAGCGAAAGCGGACCGAGGTTTGAATGAAGGACCGCCTCATATCCGGAGCGCAAGGGCGAGTTCGCGATGATGAGTGCCAGCGCAGCGGCCGCCATCAACACCAGGCCCGCAGAAGACTGGCTGTTGAGAAAGGCGCGAATGGCGCTGGGGTGTAAGACACGGAAAGTCTTCATGAGACGGGGCTCCAGGCACAGCTATCGTGCTGGCGGCCCGACCAGCACGAAGTCCTGCCCGTCCCTTATCGGGGGCGAACACCCAGGGACGCTATTGCATCCATGGCGTGAGCGCACAAGTTGAGCTGCTTGGCCTTTCGAAGCCTAAGCGGCTCAAGAGAGCGGCATTAAAAAGGAAAGGCCGCCTGGATCGCTAGGATCGCCACTGCAAACGTGATCAGATTGAGCGGTAGCCCGACGCGGACGAAGTCCATATAGCGGTAGCCCGCCATCTGGTAGACGATGACATTGGTCTGATAACCAAAGGGTGTCGCGAACGCCGCGCTGGCCGCCATCATGACGGCAATAAGAAACGGACGTGGACTGACCCCCAGACTGTCGGCCAGCGCAACAGCAACAGGCGTCACCAACACCGCGACCGTGGCGTTGGAGAGCAGTTCGGTCAGCACCATGGTGACGCCGTAGAGCACGATGAGTGCAACGAGCGGGCTCAGCCCCTCAACGCTGGCGATAAGCAGTCGCGAGGCCTGCGATGCCAATCCGCTCTGGTCCATGGCTATGCCCAGCACGACCATCCCGGCGATCAGGATAAGGATTTCCGGTTTGAGACCAGCATAGGCTTCATCCGGGCTGATCACGCGAAGCAGGATGAGCGCGACAGCGCCTGTAAGCGCCGTTGCGGCGATCGGTGCAATGTTGAAGGCCGCAAGCGTGATCACGGCTACGAATATACCGGCCGCCAGTGCGGCCTTGCGTGGTTGCAAGGCGCGCGGCTCTGCGAATAGAGTGGCGTCTCCGATCTGCGCGCTGTGGATCGCATGCGGGTCGATCGCCTTGGGGCGTATCGGCGTTTCCTCTTCGGGCCGGGCAAGCATGCGCCCGCTCACCAGGAGAAGATAGAGACCGCCGACGATCGCAACGGGCAGTCCCACAGGGGTGATCTCGAAGAAGCCGAAGCGCGGCTGTCCCGCGACGCGCGCCATGTCGTCGACAAGCAGGTTGGTGGAGGTACCAATCAACGTGCAGCAACCGGTCAGCACGGTGATATAGGAAAGCGGCATCAGATAGCGCTTGGGCGACTGACCCAGCGACTGGGCGATATCGCGGATAACAGGAGCGCCCAGCACAACAATGGGCGTCGAGTTAAGAAAGCATGAGGCGCAGCCAATCATGCTCAGGAGCAGCCAGATCCCCTTAGACCCCATGCGCTTGCACAGGCTCACCCCTAAAGCGATCGCCCGGTCGAGCAGGCCGCTAAGCTCCAGCGCGTAAGCGATGACAAAGAGCGAGGCGAGCGCCATGATTGCTGGGCTGGCGAAAGCGCTCTGCACCTCGACCGGCCTCACCACCCCGGTAATCAGCAAAAAGGCCGCGCCGCTCAGCGCTACTACGTCCGCACGCACCTTGTCCCAGATGAGCGCGGCAACGACCGTGGCCAGAACCAGGAGAGTAAGAAGTTGATCGAGCGTCATTGCGTCTCTGCCTCGGTCCAAGGTCGCCGTCTGTCAACGGAAGACGCGCCAACAGGTCTTCGGGGTGGGAGAGCAGCGGATGCTTTGCTAGGAGGGTCCTATGCAGGAGCCGACCCCTCATTCCAGTCGATTGGCGTTGGCCGGCGGGCTCATCGCGCTGCTGCTCGTGGGCGGCGGTGGCTTTTTGATCGGCCGCACAACGGCGCCTAAGCCCCCCGCTCCAACGTCGACCGCTACGACGCCCCAGCCCGCACCGCCGCCGCCGCCAGCAGCCATAGCGCCGCCACCGACTCTGGAACGCGCAGGCTTGATCGACCTAGTCGCCGACGCAGTAGATGCTGCCAGTGCTTCACGTCCTCTGCCGGAGGCAGTACGATCAGCGGCGGGCCGGCGCTTCGATCTGGTGCTCCCGTTCGGCTGCGAGGGGCTCGTCGATAGCGACCGGACGGCGCCGTTCGGATGGCAATATGACGCAGCAAAGACCACGCTACGCGTGTGGATTAATCCCACGCGATGGGCACGCAGCGCATGGTTGTCGGCAGAGACCGAGGCAGACAAGGCCGCGCTCGAAGGCTTCTGGATCGCCAGGCCCTGGTCGAAGGCAACACATTGTCCGGCGTCCGCGCCGGGCGGTGCGGCGCACGTCGCCGTACCCAGCCAGTCTCAAGGCGAGGTTGCGATCGCGCGCTTCATTGAAGGCGACGCGGATAAAAGTGCGCGCAGGCTCGAGATCGTCAAGCGGATGGAGCCGGGTGATTTTGATCCGGCGCGCGGCTTTGCGCTGAGGATCATCGGACGCATGCAGTCGGTCGAGGCGGGCGGGCCGGTACAATGTCTTCAGCGAACGGGATGGCAGCAAAGACCACAATGTATGATCGTCGGCGACTTTGCTGAGTTGCGCGTCGAAAATCCAAAGACGGGCGATGTGCTCGCCGTGTGGTCGATCAGCGGGACCACCCAACGCGATTGAGACAGATTGCACCGTTTCTCCAAAACGCAGTTCTGACTCGCTCATCCCAAAACAGAACGCTGCCTCTCCCTATCGCCCACCGCGCCATCGCTTATTTCCGCGCATGGGCATGCTTTCGCCGAATGGCGGCTCCGCTCCGACTCAGGCGTTCGCGCCGGTTCGAGTGGATGACTGAGTTTGGTCGGGAGCAGACATCTGGCGTTTGCCGACCCCTCCCGGAAAGACGCGGACTGTGGTCATTGGATCCGTCATCGCGATGATCACATGAACAGGCAATACTATCGACCGGCTCAAGCGGCGGCCTGCTCATCCACATCCTCGCGGGCAAGACCCGTTGCGCGCAGCAAGTAGCCTGCGGCCTCCTCTGCCCGCGCCGCCGCCGTGAGCAGAGCACGATTATCCCTGCGCAGGATCGAAAGCCAGGAACCGATATAGGCCGCATGATCGTCGAGATGGGTGGTTGGGAGACCCACATCGGCGCCAACCAGCGCTGCCGACAGTTCAGCCACCAACTCCTCGAACGCATAGGCCTGATCGCCGAAGCGCTTGCCGAAGGATCGGGCAAGCCGGTCTGGATGACCCGTCCAATGACCAGCCTCATGCGCGAGCGTGGCCGCCCATGCAGCACGCGTGTCGAACTGTTCGACGGGCGGCATCGTGATGAGGTCTGCGCGCAGGTTATAATAGGCGCGATCGCCTCCAGTCCGCAGCCGCGCCGGCAGGCGATCGACGAAGCGTTGTGCCCGCGCACCGAGCCGGTCGCCCGGTGGGACGAGCGATAGCGGTTCTGGATAGAAATCGGACGGCAGCGCGTCGATCTGGTCTGCATTGAAGACCGCATAGGACCGCATCACCCGGCGATGCTCATCGACCAGCTCGCCGGGACGTTCGCTGGAATCGACCTTCTTCGAATAGGCCTTGTAGAAGATTGCAAATTGCGCCTGCTCACCGGCACGGACCTGCCCGCCAAGGGTCTGCGCCTGGCGGTAGGTCATCCAATGCCGTGACCGATAGCCGCATTGCTCGGCAGCCAGCCACAGCCAAAAGGTGTTCATGCCGCGATACGGCTCGCCATTGGCCCGCAGCGGACGCCCCTGCGCCGCACACGAACGCCAGGGCCGCACCCAGGGTCGCACACCGGCCTCGAGCCGGTCGATGATGGCGCACGTGATGGTCTCGGCCGGCGAGGGCCGGCCCGATGATCGAGTCATGGTGGATACTCCACGAAAGAGCGGCGGCCAGCGCCGCCGATGAAGGACTGCGGGCGACGCAAGAGCGCCGCCGGCCATTACGCGTTGGTCTCAGGCCGCCTCGTCGAGGTCATCAGCATCGCCATCGGGGGCGATCTCCCCTGCCCCGCCGTCGCTGTCGTCTTCGTCGCTGAGGAAGGCGGAATAGCTACGGAAGCTTTCGGGCTTCTCCACCGCGCCAAACCGCATCTCATCGGGCAGCCAGCAGAGCGCCTTTTCCCGGACTTCGGCCTCGACGATGCCCTGCCCGGAACAGAGCGCCGCGCAGGCATTGGCAAGGTCACCCTTCTTGGCGTCCTTGTAGCGGCCGCGCAGTACTGGCCCGCCGATCTCTTCAAGCGCTTCGAGCATGACGTCCTTCTTCACGCGTCCGAAAAAGTTCTGGGCATCGGGCCGCCACCATTGCGCGACATCAATGTCGAGCAGACGTCCGAGATGATCGTGGAAGCCGTTGCGGCGCCCGCCATCGTCGACGTTGAGCGTCGGTTCGAGCGTCTGCGCCACGACATGGGCAAGCCAATCGGCGCGCGCCTGTTCATCCAGTTGCCGGAAGGCATCGAAACGCGACGACAGCGTGTTCCCGCCTGCCCAGCTCACATCGAGCCCCTGGCGCTGTTCGGCCAGGACGTTGCTGGCCGCGCTGCCTTCGTCGCGGAAGCCGACGATCGGGAAGCTCGCGGCGGCCGCTTGCAGCGTCGAGTGGTCCCGGACATAGCCGCTGGCGAACACGGTCCGGTGCGCGATCAGGAATATCGCGAGGTCGAGCGCGAACCCCGCGTCCGAGGCGACATGGGACGCCAGGATCTGCCGCCGCTGGGTCGCGAGTTCGTCAACCAGCGTCGCGCTGAGCCGGGAGGCCGCGACCTTGCCGGACGGTGCTTCGGGTTCTGCGTCCGCGCCCGCCTGACGAATGGCGCGCTCGCTGAACATGCGGCTGTGCACCCGCGGACTGCCATCGGGCGCCAGATAGATGAAGGTGCCCAGCTGGTCCTTGATCGCATCGTCGACCATCGTGCGCGCCGCCTCGATCGCATCGAGTTCCCGCTCGATGTCGGCGAGCCGCACCGAAGCCGCCTCGGCCTCTGGTGTGCCGTCCTCAAGTTCGGTTTCCAGTTCACGGATGAGCGCATCGCCCTCATCGGAAAGACTGTCGACGCGATCCTGCTCGTCCTCGCTCAATTCGCGCAGCGCCGGATGATATTCGTAGAGCTGGCACTCCATGTCATAGGGCACATGGGTCGCGAGGACCGGTGTCACGAATGCCAGCTTCTGCTCGGCAGCGAGTATTTGTGCCGCTGCTTCGAGCTTCTGGGCGGCAAGCTGCTCGATGATCTCCACGTCGATCCAGCTCTCGTCCGCATCATCGCCGAACAGGTCGCGCTCGATCCGGCCGCCCGCACCGACATAGGCATCGCGGCCAACGAACCGCGCCTTCGCATCGGTCGCCTTCACCGTCCCGTTGAGGAGCGCACGGCGGACATTGTCGGGATTGTCACCATAATAGGACCGGCTCATGCTCTCGAACACGCGCGCCTGGCGATCGACGTCGGGCGTGACGGCATAAGCCTGGGCGACCCCCAGCGTGATCTCGCCCGCCGCCAGCGCCGCGAAGACTACCGGAGCCAGTTCGGCAAGCCGGACCCGCTGCTCGACGAAGCGGGTCGTGACCCCGAAGCGTTTCGCCACATCCTCGGCGCTCGCCCCCCGGTCGAGGAAGTGCTTGAAGGCCGAGCATTCATCCGCCGGGTTCATCGCGACGCGATGGAAATTCTCGGCAAGGCTCGCTTCGGCCGATCCGGCATCATCCTCGAGCACCAGCACCTGAACCTCATGGTCCGCGGCGAGCCGGTTCGTCTCAATCAGGCGTTGGAGCGCCCGCAAGCGGCGGCCGCCCGCCTTGACGGTGAAGTGCCCCGCTTTTTTTAGCGGCGTGACCACGAGATTCTGCAACAGGCCATGCGCAGCGATATTCTCGGCCAGACTGTCGAGGTCGGCATCGCGATTGGATTTGCGGACATTATCCTTGGAGAGCGAGAGGTTCTTGACCTTCACGGACTGGATCATCGGTTGTCTCCTTCGAGGGTTGCGCCGACGTCGTCGGCCGGCTTGAGCCACTCAGGCCCACCCGGCCGAAGGCCCCCTCCCCTCTCTTCGATCGCTTGACGCTGCCGCTGCTCAGCCTGCTATCTCGCCAAGGATCTCGACGGCGCGGCTCGGTGGGACGAAGAGCCGCGTGCGGTGTTGGATGATCTCGGTGAAGCAGCCCGCCGCCTTGAGATGAGGAAGGGCGTCGGACTTCCAGTCGAGCAATTCGAGGCGTTGGTCGCCGGCGACCAAGGCCCGCTTCAGCCGGAGCGACCCGATCGGCATGATCTCGCCCGAGGTGCGAACGTGCTCGACCCGCGCGCCTAGATCGATCGCGACATGGGCGGCGATGCCGAATGCGCTGGCGATCCGCTCCACCAGCGGCGCCGGAATAAGACGCCCGAGAAGCGACTGGCCGTCATCGCTCGTCAACCGCCAGACCTGGACATGATCGTCGGGCAGCTTTCCCCAGACCGGGAGCAGCAGGCCCGTGACCAGATAGATGATCTGCGTACGCGTCTGCGCGGCCATCGCGTCGCATTCGGCCTGCCAGGCTTCGTCGAAGCTCGCGCGGTCCACGTCGGTCCAATGGGTTTCGGCGAAGAGGTCCTGCCGGTGCCGTTCGGTGCGCGTTGGACGCACCAGCTCGTAGCGGCGCACGGTCCGCCCCTCTTCGTCCGTCAGCGAGAAGGTCGGCCGGCAAATGGCGGCCTTGCCGGAACGCGGGTTGATCAACCCGCGCGCTTCCGGGTCGGCCAGAAGCCAATGCGCTCGTTCCAGAGTCAGCGGCCGATATCGTTCCTCGGTTTCGATACGCAGGATCTCGGTTTCGGCGCCGCTCACGGGATCGCGCCGGATCACCGTGCGGTCGAGGATCGAAATTCGGTCGGCCGCGATCGTTTCGACGCCAAGATCGAGGGTGCCAGCCTCGCGGGCCTTTTCCACCCGTGCTTCGATCAAGCCCAGATATTCGTCGAAGATCGCGTTCTGCAGGTCGATGCGCAGTGCCAGGATGCGGTTCAACCACCGCTGGATCGTGGGCAAGGTCTCAGTGAGCCCCCCACCCTCCCCGGCCAGGTTCAAACCGGTGAGCGACTGGAATTGATCAAAGCGCACCGATTGGAGCTTTCCCTGGAACAGTAGGCGAAACCACTGGTCGAGCGATTCCCGCGCGAAGTCGGACTCCAGATTGTCGCGGGGGTCGAAAAGTCCCTGCCCGCCGGTCTGGCGTTGGCCGCGGGTCAGGGCGCCCAAGCTGTCGAGGCGCCGGGCGATGGTCGAGATGAACCGCCGTTCGCCGCGGCAATCGGTGGAAACGGGCCGAAACAGGGGTGGGCTGGCTTGGTGGGTGCGGTGCGTGCGGCCCAGCCCCTGGATCGCCGCGTCAGCACGCCAACCGGGCTCGAGGAGATAGTGAATGCGGCGCCTCTGATTGAGCGCGTCGAGGCTGGCATGATAGCTCCGTCCCGTGCCGCCGGCGTCGGAAAAGATCAGGATACGCTTTTCGCCGCGCATGAAGCTGTCGGTCTCCGCGAGGTTCGTGCGCGCGCTGCGCCGTTCGATCCGCTGACGGCCCTCGGCATCGACGATGATCCGCCGGCTGCGACCCGTCACCTCGGCCACTGCCTCCGTCCCGAAATGCCCGATGATATGATCGAGCGCCGAGCCGACCACCGGCAGCGCACAGAGTTGCTCGAGGAGCTGGTCGCGCATGGCCATCGCTTCCCGGCACAGCACGGGCTGCCCAGCCTCGTCGATCATCGGTTCCGAGCGCACCGTGCCGCTATCGTCGGTATAGGTGCGCATCTGGCGCACCGGAAAGGCCGCCGTCAGATAGTCGACCAGGAATTCTTTGCAGTCGCAGTTTATGTCGAGCGTGGTGGCGGGAGGCGCAGGTTTCCTTCGGTTTCCCATGATTTCACTCCAGATAATTACGGTTCCCTCGACCTCAACAAGTCGAAGGAACCAACATGCGATCAAGATCATCATTGCCGTTTCGAGCGGCCCCGCTCCGGGTCGAAGACCCGCCCAGTCACGGCGCCCTTCTCACCGCATTCCTCTCCTCTCTGTCGCTCGACGAGAGGTCAGGCTGTGCGGTTCTGTATGGCGCGGCGGTCCGCCATTTCCTGCATTGGCTGGACCTGCACGAGATCGCGATCCGCACGATTGACGATCGGGCTGTCCGGCGGTTCGAGAAGCATCGGTGTCGGTGCCACCGGTATTCGGCGCAGCAAGCGCACTACAAGGCTGACCAAGCAGCAAGGGTCAGGCGCTTCGTCCGGTTCCTGGAAGATCAAGGCTACGTCGAAGTCGACGACGGGATCGACGATCTGCCACGGCACCTCGCTGACTATTCCGATGCGATCGATCGCCTGCAACTCGCCGAGGGACCGGCACAGACCTATCGGTCCGAGGCCGAGCATTTCGTGGCCTGGCTTCGCATGGCGCGGCGCCAGTGGATCGATATCGATGACACGATCATCGACCAGTACGCCGCGCATGATTGCCGATGCCCGGTCTGGCGCAAGCGGGGCAAGCTGGTCGCAACGGGCACCAAGCGGCGGCGGCGATGCGCACGGCACTTCGTCGGGTTCCTGCGAGGCCGGGGTGTCATCCCATCGGTTGAACCGGTGGCGGACGATGACCCGCACATGTCGGCTTACCTGACGTGGCTCAAGCAACATCGCGGTGCCACCGATGAGACGATCCGGCGCTACCGGACCGATATCAGACGGCTCATGCCGATGTTGGGCGAGCCTTCACAATGGGATGCCGCCGCGCTCAGGAGCGCATTCCAACGACGAAGCAAGGAGACGCCGGGCTCGGCATCGCTGCTCGTCACGATTATGAGGAGCTACATTCGGTTTCTGGTCGTGCAAGGCGAGTGCCGGCCGGCATTGTTGCATGCGGTTCCATCAGTGCAGCGTTACCGCCTTTCGACGCTACCCCGCCACGTCGATCCGGCAACGATCGAGAGGATCATTGCAGCCTGTCCGACAGATCGTCCGGTGGAAGTCCGGGACAAGGCCATCATTCTCCTGCTCGCCAGGCTCGGCCTGCGGGCTGCCGATATTCAGGACATGCGTCTCGACGACATCGACTGGCGATCCGGCCACCTGACGGTCAAAGGCAAGACGCGTCGGCCGGACCGCCTACCGTTGCCGCAGGATGTCGGCGACGCGATCCTGGCATATCTTGCGGCAGCCCGCCCGAAGGCCGCCGAAGAGCATCTGTTCCTGCGTGCACAAGCACCGTTTCGGCCCTTCCGGTCGTCCGCCGAGATCGCGGGCATCGTTGCACGTACGCGCGACCGGGGTGGGATCGAAGGAGTTCCGACCGGGTCGCACATATTCCGGCATTCGCTTGCCACCAACCTGCTGCGAGCGGGCGCGGGCCTAGAGTCCGTTGGGACCATCCTGCGTCACAGCTCGCCCGAGACCACTGCCATCTACGCCAAGGTCGATCTGCCGATGCTCATGAAGATCGCGCAGCCATGGCCGGGAGAACAGTCATGCTGAACATCCACATTTCCAGATACGTGGCGCTGCATCGCAGCCTCGGGCGGAAGTTCTCTGAACAGGAACGCATGCTGCGCCTGTACGCCGCCTACGCCGAAGGATTCGGCGACCGGCACATCCAAGTCCAGCGGATCTACGACTGGTGCCACACGGCGAGTTCGCAAAATGTGGCCCGCCGGAGGTTTGATACCGTTCGCAACTTCAGCCGCTTTATCCAAGCCGATGATCCAGTTTACGAGGTTCCGCCTGTCGGTGTCTTCGGTCGGGGCAAGCGGCCACGCCCGACCCCGACCATCATCGAACCGGAACAGGTCCGGGCGATCATGACCGCGGCGTTGGACGTTGCGTCCCAAGACACGATCAGCCCATACACGTACCATTATTTGTTCGGCTTGCTGGCGGCGACAGGTCTCCGGATTTCCGAGGCCCTCGCTCTTCAATGCAACGATCTGGTCGAGGATGGCCTGATCGTCCGCAACGGCAAGTTCGGCAAGCAGCGGCTGATTACCTTGCAGCCATCGACCCGTCAGGCGCTCGAAGCATATCTCGCCACCCGAGCAAGGCTTGGCGCCACGGGCAATGACCTGTTCGTGACCATTCGGGGGAGAGCACCACACAAGGTGCGCGCCCACGTGGTGTTCGTCAGGCTGGCCCGGCAGCTCGGATACCGCGGACCGACCGGAACGGCCGGGATGCGGTTACACGACCTGCGGCACACTTTCGCCGTGCGTTCCCTTGAGTCCTGTCCGCGCGACAGGGAAGCCATCGCACACCACATGGCCGGACTCAGCGTATATCTGGGGCATGCGTCGGTCGCCAACACCTATTGGTATCTCGAGGCCACTCCGGTGCTGCTGCGCGATATCGCTGTCGCCAGCGAGCAACTTTACCGGGGAGAAGCGGCATGACGGCACTCGCTCCGCATCTCTCGATCTACCTGCGTGAACATCTACCGCGCGAACGTGCTGTCAGTCCGCACACGGTGAAGACCTATGCCAACTGCTTTGTCCTCCTGGTCCAGTTCGCTGCCGATCGGCTGAAGCGTCGGCCGACCGATCTCGAGATCGAGGATCTCGGCACCGACATGATCATGGCCTTCCTTGACCATGTCGAGAACGGTCGCGGCAGCTGTGTTCGGACCCGCAATGGCAGGCTCGCCGCGATCCGGTCCTTCTTCCGCTACATCGAGTATCGTATTCCGGCCTGCCTGGATCAGGCCCTTCGCGTCAGATCGATCCCTACCAAGAAGACCGACAAGGCGCTGATCGACTACCTCGACCGGGCAGAGATCAAGGCTTTGCTCGACGCCCCGGATCCCCGGACACGCCTTGGCACCCGCGATCGCGCAATGCTGCATCTGGCCTATGCTGGCGGGCTGAGGGTGTCGGAACTCGTAACGCTACAACTGCGCGATTTCCCGGACCGCTTCCTGTCCACCGTGCACATCATGGGCAAGGGACGGCGTGAACGGGTCCTCCCGCTCTGGAAGGAGACTCAGTTCGCATTGCGCGCGTGGCTTGCGATCCGTCCCGATGCGCAAGCTGCCGAGATATTCCTCAATGCCAGCGGGCAACCCATGACCCGCGACGGATTTGCGTTCCGTTTGGCGGAGCACGTCAAGCGCGCGGCAGAGAAGCAGCCGTCGATCCTTGGCAAGCGCGTAACACCGCACGTGCTGCGCCATTCCTGCGCAATGCACACGCTCGCGGCGACCGGGGACATTCGCAAGGTCGCATTATGGCTCGGGCACGCCAGCATCCAGAGCACTGAGACCTATTTGCGCGCCGATCCCGAGGAAAAGCTGCAAATTCTCGCGGCGCACGGCGCCCCTGCCATCAGGCCCGGGCGCTTCAAGCCGCAAAGCGACGATCTACTATCAATGCTTCAGGAAATACGTGCAGGAGGTCATGTCAAAATTTGACACAGTTCCGCATCGCAGTCCGAAGCGCCAGTGGCGCTCCCGCCAACAAAGCTTCGCCTTCGAGGCGGCCGTTGATGCGCAGCATAACCGAACCGTTTTGACGGAGAAGCATCGGAATGAGTTGGGAACCAGTGAGGTTGGCCTGCCAAAACGTGCTCTGAGCGTTAGCGCGGCCGGTCGGAATGTCAATTAATCGACCAGCAAAATTCCATGTAACCGTAACGCGCGGCACCGTCGCGGGCTTGTTAAGGAGCATGGCCATCATGGGGCGGTTGCCTTCACAAAACAGGCTAAACGACTTGATGTTTGGCGAAGCAGCTACATCGACATAGGCCATTGGGGCGCGACCTTGGACCGGCACGACCTCCCAAGCAGTCCCAGGCAGCGGCACTGCGTCCTCAGGTGGGCTGTCCATAAGCAGGCGAGCAATGTCCTGGGGCACGGGCAAGCGGCCTCCTTGAGGCGCATAGACCGTCAACTTTCCCTTTTCCCAAAGGCCAATTTGAACAGCACGGCGATTTGCATCAAGCAAAACATAGGCTTGCTCTACACCGCCTTGATGCGGCGCATTTCCGGTAACCCAATAGAGAGACCCTTGTCGCTGGAGACCGGATATCGCCGAAAGATTGCTGGCCAGCAGGTCTGTTTTGCGGCCCAAACGCGAACGTATCGCGTCAGCTATCGGACCACTTGTCAAAAGATCTATTCCGTTGGGATCGGAATCACTTTGGAATTTCCCTACGGAACTGGCAAGATTGGTCCAGGTTAGCGGCGTCGGTTTTCCCAAGACTGGCCTTGCTTGCAGCGGTGCTTTTGAAGCAGCAGATGCCAGCCCAGACCCATTGCACAAGAGCAATGGGGATTGCGACACGAGCGCTGACTTGAACGGATCCAGGCGCTGTCCCGGCGCGACGTCTGCTTCAAGGCGGACTACGCCTCGCTTTTCGTCGTCATTGACCGTCAAGATCACGCGTCCGAAATCGTTGGCATTGACAGGAAAAGGAAAAAAGACCGCGCTAATGCCTTCATAGGTCGGGCCAAGAAACGAAGCCGCGTACTCAAACCGGGTGCTTTTTACAGTCTGACCAGACGCTTTGAAAGTAAAACCGGTTTCGTTGATCTCAAGGCTCGCCCCTCGGGAGCAATCGCCACGCGGCGCATACGAGCCATAGCTTCCTTCGAGATCCATGCCTTTTAATGACGTCAATGTCACTGCACATGCGACGCCGGGCAAGCCCAGAAAAATCCCTGCGAGAAAAACGATAATGGGGCGCTTGGGCAGTTTGCTCGGCATGGCAAATCTCCATGGCGGACAGCCTTGCATCGGGACCTCGATTGAAAGCGACGAACGACTGCCTCGGGGATCTTCTACAACCTGCACCATTCCAGCGGTGCCGACAATCCTAACGGCCCCAGCATTCAACCTTGTCAGGCAATTATCTGGAGTGAAATCATGGAAAACCGAAGGAAACCTGCGCCTCCCGCCACCACGCTCGACATAAACTGCGACTGCAAAGAATACATCTAATGTTGAGCTCAACATTACACGTATTCGCGCGGGGACAGCTCGATGTCGAGCCAGGCGCGCTCCTCAGGGGACAGGTCGGCAAGGGCACGATCGAGCATCGCTTCCGACGTCGACACGAGCTGGACCACGGCGCAGTCGCCCCGCGCGAGATCGGCGGCGATCGCCGGGATCAGCGACGGCAGCTTCATCGACAGCAGGATCTGGCCGAAGAAGCGTTGCTTGGTCGATTCGAAGATCGACAATGCCGCGGCCTTCGCGCCGCTATTGTAGGTGGCACCGCTGAAACCGTCGGTGACGCGCGTGGCGGCGAGCGCGGCCTGCAGATTGTTGTGAATGATCGCCCAGGCATCGGCATAGGCATTGTATACGGCGATCTGTTCTTCGCTGAGCCGATGCTCGAGGATGTCATATTCGACGCCGGCGAAGCTGAGCGCCCGCGCGGCATAGAGGCCCTGCGCCTTGAGGTCGCGGGCGATCAACTCCATCGCTGCGATGCCGCCGCGGCGAAGCGATTCCACGAAGGCCCGCCGGTCGGCGAAGGCCGTCTGCGGTCCCCACAATCCGAGGCGTGTCGCATAAGCGAGGTTGCTGACGTCCGAGGCGCCCGTCGCCGAAGCGTAGAGAATCCGGGCGCGCGGAGCGAGATTTTGGAGGCGGACGCCGGCGATGCCCTGTTCGGATCCTTTCGTGGCGCCGAACCGGCCCTCGCCACCGGCCACCCCGGCCATCTCATGCGCCTCGTCGAAGACGATGACGCCGCTGAAATCCTCACCCATCCATTCGATCAGCTGGCGCAGCCGCGTGCCCCTGTCACCGCGGTTGGAGCGCAGGGTGGCATAGGTCAGGAAGAGGATCCCATCGCCCAGCGCGATCGGGGTGCCGAGCTTCCACTGGTTGAGATGCTGGATGTCGAGCGGCAAGCCGCCAAGCGCCGACCAGTCGCGCCGCGCGTCTTCGATCAGCGTCTCGCTCTTGGATATCCAGAGGTGGCGGCGGTTGCCGCGCAACCACTGGTCGAGGATGACGCCCGCCACCTGCCGCCCCTTGCCGGCGCCCGTGCCATCGCCAAGGAAAAAGCCCGTCCGATAGGCATTGCCGGCCTCTGCCGGCAACAGCGAAAGCCCCTCCTCGCTAGATACGAACCGGCCCGGAAGGTCACGCTCGAACGCCGCGCCAGCGTAGATCAGCGTTTCGAGCTGCGCGTCCGAGAGCAGGCCGTCGTCCAAGATCCTGGCCGGCAGCACGGGTTCATAAGCGACCGAGGGTGCGGCAATCGATCCCATTGCCTGCGATTCGACCAGCGCGCTTGGGTGCTCACGGGCATCGGCAATCAGCAGACGGCTCGGCCGATAGGGCAGGTAAATCCCTTGCGGTTCGCCCGCGGGCGCCGGCGCGTCGAGACGGTGATAGGCGACCGCGCGGATCGTGGGCAGGGTTACCGCCACACGCGAGCTTACGGGGCGGGTCCGCCGCGTAAGGCCCCGGAACAATCCGCTGGGGCGGGAGATCGGTTGCGGCGTGGGGGCGCACGGGGTCGCCATCGCATCGACGGCCGCGAGCGCAGCGCCGAACGTCGTACAGGTCTGGCGTGAGACGCAATCCCCTGCCCCGCCCTTTTCGAGGAGAATGAGCTGAACCGCTTGCCCGGTGCCGTGCTTGGTATAGGCATTGGGCGGCAGGTCGAGATGCAGCCGGAGATGTGCGCCCGCGGTGGCGTGCAGCCAATCCGCGTCCCCTGTCTCGATGCGATCGGGAAGAATGACGGCGCAGCGCCCGCCTGGTGCGAGGCGCAAGAGCGCGGAGCGCAGGTGGCGAAGCGCAGCGTGGCGGTCGCGCCCCCGTCCCTGGCTCCGCGAGAAGGGCGGGTTGATGAGCACGACGCTCGGCACCAGTTGCGGATCGAGCATGTCGTCGATCAATTCGCCGTCATGCGTGCTCAATGTGCCCTCGGGAAGGGCATGACGCAGCAAACGCGCGCGCCAGGCATCGATCTCATTGAGGAGAAGGCGAGCGCCGGCAAAATGACCGTGTACGGCCAAGAGCCCGGTCCCGGCCGAGGGCTCGAGTACGATATCGCTTGCCGTGATCGCGGCTGCCCTGGCGGCAAGGAAGCCGATCGGTGCCGGTGTCGAGAATTGCTGGAACGCGACCTGCGTTTCGCTACGCACGCTGTGCGTCGGAAGCGCCGCCGTCATGGCGATCAGCTGGGCGAGCCGCACATTCGCATCTGCCGGGAGTGTTGTGTTCTTCAGATGGAGTATCTGCGCGAGTTCGAGCACATCATAGGCGTCGCGCAATGACCATGAGCCATCCGCGCTCGAGCCACCGAAGGCGGAGGTCATCCCGGCAAGGAGGTCGTTACGTGCAACCGAACGGCCTTCGGACAGCCGGTCGGCTATGCCTTGAGCAGCGGTCCGGGCGGGATCATCGAGCGGCAGCGTGAGCGCGAGGGGTTGTGTGGCCATGGGGTATCTCCGGGTCTGACACCTGGCATCAGCGCCAGGTCATCAGCCTGAAGGCCCCCTCCCCTCTCAGGCCGCCTCGGTGGCCCGGCGGACACGCCAAGCATCATTCCAGTCCGCGTGCCGTTCCGGGAGGCGGAGCACCAGTTCGCGTCCATGGGCTGTGAGATGCGGCCGAGCTTTTTTGAGCATGGCGGCAGCGGCGGCACCGCGATCGCCATAGACGATGATACGCTTGACCCGTTCGGGGATGGCGACAAGCCCAAGGCGTTCGACCCCGCCCAGTGCCCAGGTCGGCGTTCCGAACCAGGCCATTGCTGAAAGGGCGTCCTCGATGCCTTCGGCAAGGCCAAGCTCCTCGTCGGCCGGCGCCAGACGAATGGCCGCGTCGCCGAGAAGGCCAAGGGCAATCTTCGGTTTTGGCAAGGGTTTGTGCAGGATGTCGGCGAGATCGAGGCAGGTCCGCTGGACGGCGACAACTCCCAGATCATTCTCGACCGCGGCGATCATCGCCGGAAAGTACCGGCGACGCTCACCGGCCCCGACGATGGTGCGCGGATTGTAGCGCAGACAACGCGGATAGGGAGGAGCAAGACCGCGTGCGGCAAGGTAATCGGCCGCTGGCGAGCCGGCTATGGGCTGGCTTGCCTTCCATAGCCGAAGCGCGAGAGCGCGATGGTCGGCCATCGCCTTCGGGCGCGGCATGGTGAGCGGCACCGCATCGTGAAGTTTCCGCCGGCGCAGGGCAGTCAGAACGTCGCGCGTATCGCAGCCAGCAAAGCAGTGGAACAAGATCGCCCGTTCGCCCAGGCGCACTGACAGGCTGGGGCCATGATCGTCATGAGCCGGGCAACGGCATTCGCCGCACGTCCCGCGCCACGTTCCGCCGAGGGCTTCGACAATGGCTTTGGCGCGATGGGAAGCAGCTAGGGGCATCAACTAATCCTTGCAAAGTGGTGGAGCGCCGCTGCCGGTTGCGCCCTCCCCTCTCCGCCAATTCAGCCAGGCATGCCCTTGGCTGCGAGGATACCGAATTCCTCGACGATGCGATCGGTTGTGTAATGGGTCACGCCGTCGCGTTCATAGGAGCTGTCCTTGAGCCGCCCGGCAATCCGCACCAGATCCCCGACTTGGGCTCGGTCGGCGATATGCTTGCGCTGGCCCTCGCTGAAGACGCTCACGCGGTTCCAGTGACTGTCTTCCTGCCATTCGTCATCGTCACCCTTGCGGCGGTAATTCGCGCAGACCGACAGCAGGGTGACTTTCGGTCGCGCATCGATTTCGCCGATCCGGCCGATGATCTCGAACTTGGCGAAGTTGATCATGCACCCTCCATTCGTGACGTCCTTTGGTGAGGAAGCCTATCGTGGACGGCCAACTTCGCGTATCCCTCCAGGCAGGGGGATTGAAGGTTTGCTTCAAGCGCAGCGCCAATCTCTTTCTCAAAATAAAAATATCAAAACGCCGCTGCTCGCAGCGGAAGCTTTTCCGATTCAAAAGGATTCAGATTCGGGAAGCCGAAAGCCCAGCGTTTCTGCGGGCTTGAGCAAGCCTATCCTGACCGGACGGGGGATTTTGCCTGCCCTTGTGGGGGCTCATTCCTGACCGATCGGGGGATGCAACCTGACCGGTTGGGGCTTTCCTGACCGCATGGGGGCCAGGCTCTGTTGGGCGCGATTCGCTCGTCATATCGCTCGTCAGGGACGTTCTTCGCCCTCCCCGCGGCCGTTTGCGAGGGTCAGATCGCTTTGAAACGCGACTCGGCGTACTTCCTTGTGTTTTGTCGTTTCGGGGTGAAGTTCCATCCTGACCTCTTGGGGGCCGAAACCGCCGTCTATCCTGCCCTGACTTGACGCAAGAGGACAGGTCAGGCAGATTTTCTTCCACGCCGGACGAATCGGTGCAGACTTCATGGCATGGATGACGAACAAGCCCTAGACCACGCTGTAACGCCCTCCCCCGCCGGTGATGATGCTTCTCCGGGGCGGGCGATGCGGGTGGCTGCCGCCCTGCAGGCCAAGGGCGGCGACGAGTTCGCCAAGCCCGGCAGCATCGTTGAGGTCAAGTTCGTCAAAGGCCAGTCGCTGAGCCTGACCGCTTCGCGTTTGCTTGCGCTGATGATTTTGACTGCGGGCGGTGATGCCTGGGAGGACCGCCCGCACAAGATGCGAAAGGCGGATATTCGCCGCGGCCACAAGGGCAATGAGCGCATCTCGGATATGCTCGAGGAACTGCATCGCACGCTTTTTGCGGTCGATGATAAGTCCTGGCGCGGCAAGAAGGCGACGCTGCGCTTTTCTCTGATCTCATCATCGCGCGAAGAAGTGGAGGACGAGGAGGGCGCTGAGGCAGGGTGGATCGAGTGGGAGTTCACGCCCGACGCTCGGAAACTGATTCAGGAATCGGAGACCTATGCGGTCCTGAACCGGCAGGCGGTGCTCGGCTTTCGGTCGACCTATGCGCTAAAGCTGTACGAGATCGGGGCATTGCGGTTGCATCGACGCCAGTCGCTATGGAAGGGCGACATGACGGCACTGCGTGCGCTGCTCGGCATCGCGCCAGACGTTTACAAGGACTTTGCGCAGCTGCGCCGCAAGGTTCTCGAAAAGGCGAAGGCCGAAATCGACCAGCTCGCTCATTTCCGTGTGGAGTGGCGGGAAATCCGTCAGGGTCGAACCGTCACCGAGATCGAATTTCGTTTTGAGCCAAAGGATGCGCCTGAGCAGATAGCGACCGTGGATGAAATTGCCCGACACTCTGCGGGGAGGAAGGCGAGGCGCGAGGACGAGGTCGAGACTGTGGCCGTCGAAGCCGTCACGCAGGCGGCGGTGGCGGCCTTGGTGTCAAAGGATAAGACTGGGGCAGGGGAGGTTACCTTCCCAAACGGCACGATCCGATTTGGGTCGGACACGCTCGCGGCCATTGGCCGTTCGGCCGGCGGTGGTTGGGACATCGACCTGATTGCCGACGCCTATCGCGCGCAGATGGGTGAGAGGCTGGCGAAGCTGAAGGGCGCCAAGCTGATCGCGTCCTGGACCGGCTTTTGCGAGAGCTTCCTGGCGCGGCGCGGGCGCCCTTGAGCCGAAATTGCACCGGTGCAATTTCAGGGTGGCTAGCCCCCAAGAGGTCAGGTTGTAGGCGTGCGCACGAAAGGCTGGCGACGCAATTCGAGGCAATTGGGCCGACCGGGCCTACTCACTTGCGAAAATAAGCCTTTCATTGACCTAAAAGTGCAAATTGAGCTATGGCCCCTACAGTTTCGCAAGGGGGCCTATC
>NZ_JBWKZI010000004.1:0-66202 GCF_059424385.1 Sphingobium sp. GW456-12-10-14-TSB1
GGCGGCCGAAATGGTATCGCCCGCGAATTGCGCCGTGGGGGGTGGCGATGAATCGGACGAGCTGGCGGGACTGCCCGCGCCGGTCGCGGGAGCGAGCGTTTCACTTCCCGACGATGCCGAGGCGGCCGACGCGCGGATATTGGCCGCCAGTCGGCCGCCCACCGTATTTCCCACCCGCTCTTTCAAAGCGCCCACCGCCATACCAGCGGCAGCGCCGCCGAGGATGCTTGCGGTTTTCGCCGCACGGCTAAGGCCGGTGCGTTGCGTGCCGCCAGTGTCGCCACTTTCGGGCGCGCCTTCACCTTGCGAGCTGGCGGAGCTGGCCTCCCCCTCCCCCGCAGGCGAGCCACCGGCAGCGCCGCCGCCGTTGCCGTCTTCACGATCGGCCGCCTCGCTACCCGCAGCGGCGCTTGCAGCCGTGCCACCGCCCGCGCTGGCGGCTTCCGAGCCGCCTTGAAGGCCGCTGTTGTCATTGGCCGGGGGGGAACCGCCATCGCCGCCCATAGCGACGCTAAGGGGCGTGCCGCCGCCCCCACCGCCACCGCCGCCGCCGTTATCGCCGCCTCCCGGCATGTCGCCCGCCGACGAAAGCGGTTGCCCGCCTCCCATGCCGGTTTGGCCGCCTTCACCACCGCTCCCACCAGCGGCAGCGAAGGCGGCCTTGATCGCGCTGGCTCCACCCGCAGCGTTCATCGCGCCAGCAGCGATCATAGCTCCACCCGTGGCCGCCGCCCCAGCGGCCATCCCGGCAGCACCCAGCGCGGCCCCTGCCCCAAAGGCTCCGATACCGCCCGCCGCGTGGATCGAGCCGCCGCTTATAACGCCCCCGACCATCGCGGGAACCTTGTTTACGAGCGCCAGAAGGACGACCGCGAAGACAAGCATGGTCCCTAAATCTTGGAGAGACGAACCCTCGCCCGTTGCGGCATAATATTGGTCAAGGAAGGTTTTGCCGACGCCGACGATAAGAACCATCGTCATCAGGGACGCGCCCACCGCGACCACCGTTTTGAAATAGTTCAGCGCAATATCGCTGGTCCACCGCGCGCCGCCGAAGCCCAAAAAGATAACCCCGGCATAGGCGAGGACATAGCCGGAGGCCAACAGCAGCAGCATATTCACGCCGACGAGAGCCAAAACAATCAGGATGCCCAGCGAAACCAAGATAGAAAGAGCGGAATCGACCGGAGTTAGGACGCTGGACGCTTCGACAGCTTGGCGGAAAATGTCGAAACCAATGTCCACAATACCCGATGGCGCGAGATTGTTAGGCAGGCCGGATGCCTGCGCACCCAACGAGCGCAGCCCTTCAATGATCGCCAAGCCGATCGCCGGGCCGTTGATGAGCAGCCACCAGAAGAAGCCGCAGAAGATGGCGAAGCGAATTGCTTCCGAAGCAAATTCGCCAAGATCGGCGCGGCGCAACGCCATTACCCCGAACGTCCAAATGAGGCTGACCGCCGCTAGTGTGCCGAATAGAATTGTCGCGTGCGTTGTGAAGACGCTCGCCCACGCCGCCGCCATGCTCTTATATTTGTTCAGAACATTATCGAGCATACCTTGCGATTGCGCATAGGCGGGAGTCGCGGCGAGCGTGAGCGCCACCCCCAAGGCGGACAGGTGTAGGCGAGCCAGAGCCTTCATAGTGCTATCCTCAATTCTGATAGGTTCCGATCGGCGTCGGCTTGGTTTCGTGCGCTAGTGCGCTGCCCGCTTCTTGGCACTCCGCGTCGGTTTCGACGCCGGATTTGCATCGGGCGACCTTCTCGCGGGCTTCGTCTAGGTGTTGAGAGTAATAGAGCATCGTTTTCGGTTCGGACTCGGACTTGCCGCAGGCCGCGAGAAGAAGTGTAGCGGTGCAGCAGGACGCGGCGATAAGTTGACGCAATTTCGGCATGGGCTTTCCTTAATTCTGATAGGTTCCGATCGGCGTCGGTTTGGTTTTCCGCATTGCGGCCGATGCCTCTGTTGCCGCAGCATCGCGATCGAGCTGATATTGCGATTGAGCCGTCAGCGCGGCGCTTTGCGCGAGCAGGACGCCGCGAATTTTCTGCAACTCACTGGCTTGTTGGGCCGCAAATTGATTGGCGTAGGACAGGGCTTGCATTTGCCCGCTCGCACCCGTGGCATTGGCCTGCAACTGGTCGAGGCGCTGGCCGTCAGACGCAAGCGTTGTCATGGCGCTGTTGATGCCGTTCATAGCGTCGGCATTTGCGGCCATCTGGCTTGTCGTGCGGGCGCGAGTAGCGGACAGAGCCGCCGCGCGCTGCGCCGCCGTGCAGTTCCCGAACGTGCAAGCATTGGTCTGATAGTAAGACGGATTTTTGAATTGATTCATGTAGGTGTTCACGTCGCCAGCTTGACGAGCGAACGAGCTGATTTGATTGACCTGCCCTTGGAGGCTGTCGATCGTTTGCGTAGCCTGCTGCCAGAGCTGGACCGGCGCGCCGACCGTGTTCTGAATCATATTTTGGTATTGCTGTAGCTGCGTCTGATACTGCTGGATTTGCTTCGCCACCGTGGCGACGTTTTGCAGCGCGGAAACGGTTGTCTGGCGGACGTTCGCAACGTCGATAACCGAGATTTGCGCATTGGCGGACGGGGCCGCCAGCGCGAGAGTGATCGCCAAAGAAATTTTAGCGGCTAAAATTCGAGACTTCATTTTGCTTGCTCCCTTTCATCTGGCGTCAATAATCGAATGAGCGGTAAGGCTTTGAAAATGTGAGGTCTTTCACGACGACCACATTGAAGCGGAAGCCGGGCCGGATAATCAGCGTGGGCGATATGTTCAGATTGCGCTCAATCATCATCGCCGTGGTCTGTCCGAGCTGCTGGCCGAGAGCTTGGCTAAGGGCTTGGCTGGCGGACATGGTGCCATTGGCGTTGAGGCCGGTTTGCGGCTGACTAAGGGTTACGCCAGCGGTCACACCAGACATGAGCAGAGCGGAGCCGAAGATACGGAACCAATGCGCGTTCACTTGGTCATGGAACCCGGCATAGCCCGCGCTGTCTGACCCCGGCATAGCGCCAAGGTCGATCGCCTTGCCGTCAGGAAAGATGATCCGTTGCCACGCGATGAGCGCGCGCGTCTGCCCAAAGACCGGGTTGGAATCATACGCGCCGACAAGGCGGGAGCCTTGCGGGATCAGGAGATAGCGGCCCGTCGCGGTATCGAACACGTTTTGGGAAACTTGCGCGACAATCTGCCCCGGTATTTGCGAGTTGATGCCGGAGATCAGCGTGCCGGGAATTACGAAGCCCGCGCGGAGCTGGTAGCGGGAGGGCGCTTCTACTTGGCTGTTCGAGGCCCAGCGATTGCCACCCGCATTGTTGGCGAACTGGCCATAGTTGGCAGGCGGGCGGGCATTGGCGGCACCCTGCCCGGCTCCGGCTCCTCCCCCGGCCACTTGGTTTGACAGGGCCGTAAGGGTGGCAATGTCGGAGGCCGAGGGCTGGCGGCCCTGCGCCATTGCAGCGGCCATTTGCTGTTGCAGGGCGACGAGCTGGGTTGCCGGATCAGCGCCGCCACTCATGCCGCCAGCGCCAGAGGATGCCCCATTGCGGCCGTCCTGCCATTTCAGGGCGGTAGGAGAGCGCACGGCGCTGCCAAATTGGGCAAGGCGTGCTTCGCGTATCGCTTCCATGCGTGCCCGGCGCAGATCGGCCGCCGTGGGGCCGTTGGGTTGCGCTGGCGAGGCGGTGACGGTTGGCGGCGCATTGGGATCGACCGGCGCGACCGGGATGCCATCGGCAGGCGGCAGCGGGGGCGCGTTCGCCATCACTTCCGCAGCACCGCTTGGAGCGGTCCCCGCAACCTTGTTCGCAACATCGGCCGAGCTTTGACCGACAGCCGGTTGAACCTTGGTCGCCGCATTGTCCGAGGAGCGATCAATCATAATCGACACCACGATGGCGATGAACAGCGCCACAATGCCGAGGACGATCAGCAGCGGCGCATTATTGACCCTGCGAACTCCCGTCACCAAGCGCCCGCTGTTCCCGTCCGCTGCACCGCCCGGCGAGGCTTCCGGCGACATGCTATCAGCATCAGACATAAACCTACCCCCTTACCCGGCCTTGACGACGCCACAGCGCGCGGCACGGATGCCCTTGCACTTGGCGCGCGCCGTCGCGCTGGATTGAAACTGTCCGAATTGGATGCCGTGAGAGCGTCCGTTTTGGACAAAGCGCGGCGTCACGCTCGCCCACGAAGGGCGAAGGCGCGCCGTCGCGCGCCAATAGGCGCGTGCTGCGCTTTCGGAGGAGAAGCCCGTCAGGCTGACAGACCACGTTCCGGCCTCTGTTCCATTGCCGCCGAAGCCGGGTTGCGTGCTGGCGACGGGCGACGGAACGGGAGGAGGTGCGGCAGGCGCTACGGGCCGGTTCGCCCGTTCGATCAGCTCCGGCGTTGCGCCGGTCAGATCGAGCGCCCACCCGGCAGACGGGTAGATACCCTTTTCATCCACGCCATAGATGCGGGAGAAAGTTTGCGCGCCGACCCGCAGCGTCACGCGGTAGGAATCGGCAATTGGCTGATCGACGTAATAGCGCAACGGCGTGGCCGCAGGATCGGGCTTCACGCCCTTGCCCGCCTCAATCACCGCATAGCCTGCTTGGCGCATCGAGGAGCGCAAGCCGTCACCATAGGCCCCGCCCCCGGTAGTCGGGATCAGCACCCGGCTAATCGCAGGCGGGTAGAGTTTCACCAGCTCCGCCACGGAATCGTCAACGAGGGCTTGGGCCTGATCGGGAGGAGCCGGAACGGCGAAGCTGTCCCGGTGCGAAACGCCCGCGCAGCTCGTAAGCAGGAAAGCCACTGATACAAAAATCGCACCGCGCACGATCAGCCCCCCCTTGTGATGGTGACGCGCTCTTGGCGCTTGCCGACACCGGAGATGAGGACCGCTTGGTCAAAAATCTGATCGACAATGTAGCGGCCATCTTGGAGCCGGTAATTGACGATGGAGGTATCAGCCGCCTTGGAGACGCTGCCCCCGGCCCGGACGATCAGCAGCGATGGCGCTTCCGTCTGCTCCATCGCGTGCGGCATTTCGATGATGGTTTTGACGCCATCATTGTAAACCCGGACGGGCTTCCAGCGTGCGCGGCCGTCAACGCTATAGTGGAAATCGAGATTGGAGAGATATTCGCTCCCTCCCCTGCCCGTCCCGCGCGCGCCATCGGGCACCGCCATCGTGTTTTCGGCGCGCGCCGTGTCCGATCGAGCGCGGAAAGCGGCCCATTTGGCTTGCGCTTCATCGGGATAGGTGAACGCCACCCGCGACATGAATTGCGTCCGGTGCGACACCAACCGGATATGGTAGGTGCGGCGATCGGTCGTCACGATCAGCGTTGTATTCAAGTTCGCATCGAGCGGCTTGATGATAAGATGCTGGGTTTCGTTCGGCCCGGAATTGGAAACGGCCGGTTCGATCAGCCAGCGGGCGCTATCGCCCACGTTGACCGAATTGATGTTCTCGCCCGGCTGCAACTGCACATCGCAGATTTGCAGCACAGCACAGACCACGGAGGGTTCGGAGGTGCCGAAGGCGAACAATACCGCGCCTTCGGTGCCCGGCACCGGCTTGATGCCTTCGGCGCTTTCCGCCTGCCAGCGCCGCGCGATCGACAGACCCTCGCGCTGGGTGCGCGTCAGGTTCGGATTGCGCGGGCTGATATAGGCATTGGGATCTACTTGCGCCCCTCCCCCGGCAGGCATGGGCGCGTTCGCGGGCGGCATGTCGTCGGGAAGCGGCGGGCCGTCCTGCGCGGACGCGATCGAAGGCAGCGCCGCGAGGGCGGCGGCGAAATAGGCGATCTTCTTCATGTTGATTGTCCCTCCCATCAGAGTGTGCGCGACCAAGAGAAATCTTGGACGAACACGCCCAAGGGGTTTTGCTTAATTTGTTCCTCCGTGGTGGCCGAGCTGGGCGGCGCAACGCGGATCGTGACGAGCGCGCGCATTTTCGCCGGAGGCTGGATAGGCTGGCCTTGCCGATCGCGCTCCGTCTCGGTCCAATCGACCTGCCAAGAGGTCTTGGTTTGCTGAATTACCGAGGCGATTTCGACCGACACGGTTTCCCGCGCCGCGCGGGCGAAAGGCGTATTGTCGGGATTGCCGTTGAGATAGTCGGTCATCTTTGCCAACGCCGGATCGTTCGGCGCGAGCATCCCATAGACCCGGAAAATGGCTTGCTTTTGGAGTTCAACGTCAGCCGTCACCATGCGGGCCGACTGGATGAAGGAGCCGACTTGCGCTTGCACCACGCGCGCATCGACCGGCGAAGCCACATCGGCCCGCTGGGTCGCTATCGCGTCCCCCAGCGAGTCCACGCGGACCACGTAAGGGATGAATTTCGATTGACTGCCAATCGCTATGATGCCGCCGACAGCGGCGAGGACGATCAGCATCGAAAGGATTGCCATAGTCTGCCACAAGCGCCGCGAGGCAGCGATGCCGCCCACATGCTCATTCCATTGCCGCCGCGCGTTCAGGTAGGGGTTGGGATCAACCGGGGCGCTTTCCGCAGCTCGCCGCCCCCGCAGCTTGTCAAACAGACTCATGCAGCTTCTCCGAGGTATAGGGGGCCGCCGCCGCGCGGCCGATATTGATGGTGGATTCGACGCCACGGATGGCCAGCCACTCGTTGACCCATGCCGGGCCATAGGCCGCTTCAAGGGCCTTAATGGTGGCGATGGATTCCTTGTCGGTCGCGCCGACGAAGGACAGGGCCACGGGGCCTAGCGCCAGCTCAAAGAGCCGCCGCCCCTGTTCCGAGAGATAGTAATATTGGCGCTTGGGGATGGCCGTCGCCAAGATTTCAATCTGGCGTGTATTGAGGCCCATGCGTCTGTAGAGTTGGGCGGTATCGTCATCGCGCGCATAGACGTTCGGCAGGAAAATCTTGGTCGCGGTGGACTCCACGATAACGTCAAGGATGCCCGAATTTGCGGCGTCAGACAGGCTTTGCGTTGCCATGAGAACAAGGCAGTTGGACTTGCGCAGCACCCGGAGCCATTCGCGGATTTTGGCCCGGAAGGCGGGATGCCCCAGCATAATCCATGCTTCATCAAGGATGATCGCGGCAGGCTGGCCCTTCAAAGATCGCTCGATACGCCGGAAAAGATAGAGGAGGACCGGCAGCGCGTATTTTTCACCGAGGTTCATCAGCTCCTCGACTTCAAACACGGTAAATTCCGACAGGCTCAGGCCGTCATGTTCCGCATCGAGAAGATGGCCCATAGAGCCGTCCACCGTGTAGGTGCGGATCGCCTCGCGCACCGTTTCATCCTGAATCGTGACCACAAATTCAGAGAGGGTTTTGCCCCCGCTGGCGTGCATGTTGACGATGGCGTTGCCGATTTCGTTGCGTTGCGCGGGCGTGGTCGCCACGCCGTTGAGGGCTAGGATTGTGTCGATCCAATCCATTGCCCATGCGCGATCGGACTTGGTTTCGAGGAATTGGAGCGGGCAGAAGGCGAGTTTTTCGTCATCCCCGGCGACAGTGAAATGCGCCCCGCCCACCGCCTTCGCCAGCGGGTAGAGCGACAGGCCCTTGTCGAACGCGAAAATGGACATGCCGGGATAGCGGCGGAGCTGGGCGGCGAGCAGGCCGAGCAGCGTTGACTTGCCTGCGCCCGTGGGGCCGAAGATGAAGCTATGCCCCACGTCGCGGACGTGGAGATTGAGCCGGAACGGCGTGGAGCCGTTGGTGACGCCAGACATGAGCGGGGGCGAGCTGGGCGGATACATCGGGCACGGCGCATGATCGAGGCCGGTCCATATCGAGCTGGTCGGCATCAGGTCGGCTAGGTTCATGGTGTTGATGATCGGGCGGCGGACGTTTTCGACGCCATGCCCCGGCAGCGTGCCCAAGAACGCCTCTAGGTTGTTCACCGTCTCGATACGGGCCGCGAAACCGAGTGCGTTGATAGCCTTTTCAAGCTGGCGCGCGGCCTGTTCTACCTTATCGCGGCTTTCGTCCGTCAGGACGACGACGCCGGTATAGTATCCTTGTGCAATAAGGCCGGAGTTGACTTCCTCCAGCGCATTATCGGCATCGGCCACCATCGAAAGGGCGTCCTGATCTATCTTGCCGCTGTTGGTCTGGAAAACCTGATCGAAGAAGCCGCGAACCTTTTGCCGCCACTTTTTGCGGAAATCCTCAAGGTGTTTCACAGCTTCATGGAGGTCCATAAATATGAACCGCGTGGACCAGCGATATTCAATCGGCAGCTCGCCCAGCGCCGAGAGGATGCCCGGCGTCGATTCCATCGGGAAACCTTCGATCGCTACCGTCTGGACGAACTTGTTGCCGATGCGCGGGATTACGCCCGTCCACATTTCGACACCGCCGATGATGGAATCGAGATACATCGGGTTCGAGGGCAGCACGACCGGCTGATTTTTGCCGGTGACGCAGAATTGCAGCCACCGCAAAAAGTCGTCGTGCGTCACGGTCGAGCCGTCCTCATTTTCGACCTTGTGAGCGCGAAGGCGGGTCAGCTTCACGGCCGAGGACAGACGGCTTTCAAATGTGGTGATTTCGCGCTTGAAGCGTTCAACCAGGTCGGCCGTGCGTTGCTTGTTGTTCGGCCGCTCCCGATCGTCGTCAAACATCAGCTCGACAAACTTTTGCTCCGCTATGACCGGAGGGAAATAGGTCGCGGTAATGACGAAATAGCCCTCATACATGGTGCCGAGGGACTGGAATAATTCGCGCCTTTCCTGATCTATGGCGTCCGTCACCGGGTCAGGAAAATGCGACAGACCCGCAGCCGAGTAGGCGGCAGCAGGGCGGCGCGGCGCGTCAACGTGGATCATCCAGCCATTGCCCAGCCCGGCGAGAGCTTGGTTGATCCGAAAGCTGACCATATCGCGCTGGCGGTCGGTGGAGCTGGCGTTATCGTCGCCCTCATAAATCCACGCGGCCATGAACGAGCCGTTCTTGCCGACGATTACGCCATCATCGACCATCGCCCCATAGTTGAGCAGATCGGCAAGCCCTTCATCCTTGGAGCGATACCGGGCCAGCTTGCGTTCGGCCGCGTTGGCGAAGGACGCAAAGGCGAGGACCGCGAGCAGGGCCGCCCCGAAGATCGCTATGACGACAGCGATTGTCTGGATCATTTTTTCTTCCCCGGTTGCCGGTAGCGGCGGAATTGCAGGCGGCCGTTCTTGCGGAAGGGCGTGGAGTGAGCCGGGTAGTAGGGGCGATAGGTGCGGTGCCGCATGTAAACGAACCGCATCAGCGGGTCCGATTTCGCCATGAGACGACAGGCCCACACGCCTGCAAACCAGATCAGCAGGCCAGCGGCCCACGCCTTCAAGGAATTGATGGCCGGAACGATCAGCGCCATCGACGCTAGGCCCGTGAGCATGACCAGCTCGCGGTCCCCACCCAAAAACAGATTGTTGCGGACGCCAGAGCGGCGAATAGGCACTGATCGCAGAGCCATGTTGACCGGCCCTCCCCTTTAGCCTGCCAGCGCGGGCGAAGCGGTGCCGGTAATCACCGCACCGCCGCCCGTGATGGAGGACAGGACCGAGTTAGCGCCGACGAGCATCGAGGCGACGAGGACGATCAGCAACAGCGTTCGCACAAAGCCGTTGAGATCGCCGCCGAAGATCAGGACACCACCGGCAACGACGATGCCGACGAGGGCGAAGGTATAACCGACGGTGCCGGTCATCGACTGGCGCACCTTGGTCAGATAGGATTCGTAAGGCAGGCCGCCCGTGGTATCCGAGGCCCAAGCCGCGTGAGGCCAGAGCAGGAGCATGACGAGCGCCAGCCCCAGCATACCCCATATGAGCGCCTTACGGCGGGCGGCGGCGTCATTCCAAAACAACGTCATATGTCATGCTCCTTCACAGTTTGCGCAAAATGTATTTCCCATCCACGAAGCCCCCGACTTCCAGCAGGCTTTCAATGCGGCGACCCTCTGGCGTGCGCGCGATGTGGACGATCAAATGCACCGCATCACCAATCAGCGGCTCAATCGGCCGTGGTGAATCGGGGTGCATACTGATGAGCATTTGGAGCCTGCTAAGGCCCGCTTCGGCGTTGTTGGCGTGCAGCGTGGCCGCTCCGCCCTCGTGGCCGGTGTTCCACGCCATGAGCAGGTCGAGGGCTTCCGGGCCGCGCACCTCGCCCACTAGGATACGATCGGGCCGCATCCGCAGCGTGGTTTTGAGCAGCGCCGTCATGGTGATTTGCGGGGACGTGTGGAACTGGACGTAGTTTTCAGCGGCGCATTGAATCTCGCCGGTATCTTCAATGATTACGAGCCGTTCGGTCGGGTCCGCGTCCACCATCCCGTTGATAATGGCATTCACTAGCGTTGTTTTGCCGCTGCCGGTGCCGCCAATCACCAGAATGTTGCGGTGCGCGCGGATAGCCTCATGGATGAGGCTGCATTGCTCCGCCGTCATAATCCCGCCCTCCACATATTGTTCGAGGGTAAAGATCGCCACGGCGCGTTTTCGGATGGCGAAGGTCGGCGCGGGCACGACCGGGGGCATCTGTCCGGCGAAGCGCGAGCCATCTATAGGAAACTCGCCTTCCAGAACCGGGGAGGCCCGCGTCACTTCCTTGTTATGATAGCCAGCGACCGCCTTGATGATCGCCTCGGCCCGGCTTGGGGCGACCTTACCGATGCAGATCATGCGTTCGCCAAGGCGTTCCAGCCATAGCTTGCCATCGGCGTTCAGGATCAGCTCAACGGTCTTGGGGTCGGCAAGCGCATCCAACATAAGCGGTTGCATGGAGCGGCGAAGCATCTCCTTCGCACGCTCTTTTACCGTATCTTGAGCGGGTTCCCCCTTGGCCTCCATGAAGCACCGTCCCTGCCAAAACAAAATGGACGCAAGGGATATACCGGAATTTTCATGGAGGCAACCAGAACGATTGCAAAGAATTAGGTTCAGATTGGGGGGATTGTCAGGACCGACGCAACTTAGCGTGGGCAGCCTTGTGCCATTGTGCTATCTGAAACGCTTGATGATCCGTGACGATAGCGGAAACGCGCTTATAACCGGGAGGAAGCCCCAGCTTTTTATCTTCTTTTGATAAGGTATCGGCTAGGCTGGCGTCCCAGCCATCGGTGCCGATAGGCGGCGGTTCCAGTAGCGCGACGAGCGGGACTTCCAGAGCATTTGCGATGGCGGCGATTGTTTCGAGCGACGGGTTTCCCTTACCGGCTGTAACGTCAGATACGAAGGACACAGACAGCCCCGCGTTCTCCGCGAGGTCTTTTTTCTTGAGCCGTCTTAAGGCCAAGAAGCGGTTAATGTTAATCGCGAGAACCTTCCGATACACAGGTTCGGTTTCTTTCTTCCGCAAGGGGGTTGGTTTTAGCCGCTAAAATTCCGGGTAGCTGCGGAGGATATGCCGGAGCGCGCGAGAAAGGAAGCGGTATGACGCCGAATATGATTGTTTATAGCATCATTTTTGGACGAGCCGGGCCGAGCGCGCGAGCGCGCATAACGGGTGGCAGCGAACGGATTGAAAGAAGAAAGTGACGCGCGAGAGACAAGATCAGGCTTCCGCGTAATTCTCTTTGGCGTCCATTCCGTAAATGCTCGCAGGATCGAGCGCAGGCCCCAAGATGCTAATTGCCGATCAGATCGCGGCGACCAATTTTGAAAATTACGGCTGTAGCGCGTAGCTCGATAATGTAAGGCTATAGCTTCGATTCTTTCAGTTGGTAGGCCCAAGAAGCCACTCGTTGATGCTCTTGAACTGCGGACTTCGACGTAAACGCAGACCGCTTTTCTATATATGTCTTTCAGTCGCCAGCATATTTTTTCAGCACTGAATTGCCAGAACCTTTAATGTCCTTTAAGCCGGGGCATTATGGCGAATCATACGCAACTCAAACCCTCCACGCTGTCCCAGCGCAAACGCGCCAAGGCACAGAGCGAGCAGGGCTTTAAGCGCATGAGTTTGGCCTTGTCCCCTAAAGCCGTCGAGATCGTGGAGAGGGTGAAAGCCAGCAAGGGATTCACGTCCCGCGAGGCTGCAATCAACGCGATCCTAGAGCGGATCGGGGACGATATGTTTCTGCAACAGGAGTTTCTGGCCGTGAGTGGATAAGAAAATGCCCGGCTCGAAGCCGGGCACCCTCAAAACCGCTTAGTGGGACAGTGCGCCAACACTGAACCTACAGACAATTTCCCACTTAGCGGTTTTCGGACTTCGGTTCAAGGGCGCTTGATTCGCGCAACGGGATTTTTTTGCCTGTCTCCCGGCCCTTCGCAAAGGAGGGACGACGATGAGTGACACCAGAAGAAAAGGGCCGCTGGCGATCGGGGAGCTGACCCAGCAGCTTTTCGGCCGAGCCTATGGCGACCGTAGCCGGGGCGGGAAGCACATCACCAAGGCCCGCGTGCGCGGCGGCAGCAAGGAAGCCGGGAGCGACGTAGAAAAGGGCTTCCTCGCGGCGCGAGACACCAAGACGCGCAAGGGATGCTGGCGTGCGATCAATCTGGCGTTTGAAAAGGGCCGCGCCCTGCGCGCGGAGCTGCGGCGCGAGCCGCGCGAGATAACGCAGTTCGAGCACTATTGCATGAGCATCACCAATTCCACGATCCGGGTGTATCAAGCCCTGTTGCGGATGGA
Organism: Sphingobium sp. GW456-12-10-14-TSB1; assembly: GCF_059424385.1. Lineage (NCBI taxonomy): Bacteria > Pseudomonadati > Pseudomonadota > Alphaproteobacteria > Sphingomonadales > Sphingobiaceae > Sphingobium > Sphingobium sp. GW456-12-10-14-TSB1. The sequence continues at coordinate 12,624 of NZ_JBWKZI010000004.1, forward strand.
GGAGCGTTTCAGGGGCAACGTGGTGCCCAGCTATGAAATGATAGCCGAATGGGCGACCGTCTCTAGGGCCACCGTCGCAAGGGCCTTGAACGCCCTTACCAGCATCGGCTTGCTGGCGCGCCTGCGGCGCTACGTCCACACCGTCACAGAGGACGGGGCGCGATCAGAGCAGACCTCCAATGCCTATCGGGTGGAATTGCCGAGGATGCTTCTCGAATTGCTCGACCGGCGCAAGCGCCCTGCCCCGGTGCCCGACGACGAGGCCCAGCGCCTACAGGACCGGCTTGAAGATGAGGCTTGGATGCTCTCCCGGTTGAGCAAGGCCGATTACATACGGGAGACGACGACATGCAAGGCCACAGCGGAGGCCCTAATCAGCCTATGGAACGGCATTTGCGCCCGTGATGGCGTTGTTGCCTAGCCGTGAGTCTCATAATGGTTCTGAACCTCCCCTTGAGTTTATTTATCTAAGGTGATGCGGAGTTGCGCTAGTCGCGCAACACTTAATTGAGACTGTTTGAACACCAAAAAGGGGGTAAGGCTCCGATTTGGGGAGCTGACATGCGTGTCCATTCGGGGCGCGGATAGCGGCACTCTGTAAAACTGCGGGGCAGCGACCAAATATGCCTTGCGATGGAGGCCATTTTAGCGGCTAAAAGATTTTCATGGCGGGCGAGCGTAACTTGACAGCAACCGGGAAACTTCCAATATATCGGATATGGCCGGGCTATGGTGCCAAGGTCGAAACCGGAGAAGTCCGATGAGCAACAGAGAGAGAATTGCCGCCGTGCTGGTTGGCGAAGAAGACCGGATTATGTGCCTGCCCCGGCTGTTCGGGCTGGCGCGCATGATCGAGGTCGAGGCCGTCACCTATGGCTATATGTCCAAGCTATCCGCCGACTACACGGGCGCATATTGGCATTTCTACACCCTATCGAACGGCGGGTTCTACATGGCCCCCGGCGATCAGCCCCAATATCGTCTGGAATGGGACGGCAACGGCTTCTCTGGCGACGTTTCGGCCGACGCGGCGGGCCTTATAGCCACCCTGTTCATGCTGGGGCATATGCACGAAAAATACGGCGAGGATCAATTTGCCCAGCTCTATGCGTGGGCATCTGCCTATGCCGCCCAACATTCGGAAGCGGGGCCGATCGGTGCCGCGCTCGACTAGCGCCACAGGGGGGCAGCGTGCCCCCCTTCCCTTCCCTGCCTATCGGGCATATTCCTCATTCGGCCGCCATGAGGAGCAACGCCAGCGAAGGAACAGACGCGCGCATGATTGATGTTCGGCCAGATTGCCTATTGCCCGCCGATCAGGGGTGGCAGCAGCCGACGCCGGATGAGGTAAGGGCGGTCCTCAAAGCAGCGGACATGACAGGGGGCAGCGCGTCCAAGTTTCTAGGCTTGAGCAATACCCGCGTTATTCGGCGCTGGACGGGCGGCGACGATCAGATTCCCTATTCGGCATGGGCGCTGTTGTGCGCGGCTGCGGGCTTGGGAAATATTTGGGAACACCAGAACGACGATTTTAGCGGCTAAAATTATTGCCGTTCAGACTTTACGGGGGCTTGACACGGTTCGGGATGCTGTCATTATATCGGTTGTGACCGGGCAACCCGCCAAGGTCGAAACCGGAGTATTCCGATGAAGGCGAAAATTCCCCCGCTGCCCGCACGTTTTGCGGTCATGCGGCTTCCCAATCCTCCACCCGCATGGAAGGGCAACCGCGTGGATTACGTCATTGCGGCCGTCTGGACGTTCGGAGTCCTGATCTGGACCGTCGCGCGCTTCATCATCCCGCTTGTCGTATTCTGGCAGTTCTGCCGGATGCTCTGGTATTGGAACACGCCGGATGTTCATGCCGGTTGGCAGTTCCTCGCCTATTATGCGGTCTATATCGCCCTCTACATCTTCCTTGGCGTCTATGAGCCGAAGCTATACCGCGAGAAGAATCGCGGCAGGCGCAATGGATAAACGCTTGAGCGCGTCGGCCTTTGAGCAAGCTGCTGGACGGCTCAATATCGCGGCGCGTCCGCTCGACATGGCGCGCGCCGTTCTGGTGGACGGCGAGGCCCAATCGGCCGTGGCGAAGCGCGAAGGCGTGTCCCGCAATGCCGTTTGTCTGGCGGTCAACCGGATTTGGAACGCGCATAGCGAGGTTCCCGAAGGTTTCGAGCGTGTGACGGCGATTTTACCGAAACATAAAGCCTTCCTTGTGCGGCAATGGCAGCGCGAGGCGGTGGAAAGATTGGACGCCAAACGATGAAAACACTTGTCATAGCGAACCAGAAAGGCGGCGTTGGTAAAACTTCAACGACCGTTCATCTTGCCTATTACTTCAAAGAACAGGGGTTGAAGGTCGCAGTTATTGACTTGGACACCCAAGGAAATGCCAGCTTCACCCTTGGCGAATATGATAGCGGAGCCTTGGCGAGCGGCCTTTTCGATGCCGTGTCACAATTCGACCTGGCTAACGCCGAGGGGATTGCTGTCTTTTCCGCCGACGCGCGGTTGGCCGATCTTGAGAAACTAGATCTCGGTGCGGCTGCTGGCGCGTTCAAGCGCAGTCTGGCCGTGATCGAGGCGGAAGGCTTTGACGTGTGCCTGATAGATACCCCCCCTTCCCTTGGGGTCCGAATGGCAGCGGCGTTGCTATCGGCCGACTTTGCGGCCTCGCCCATCGAGCTTGAAGCCTACAGTTTGCAGGGCATTGAGAAGATGGTGACGACGATCGCCAATATCCGGCGCGCGAACCCGGCGCTGCAATTCCTTGGCATGATACCGAGCAAGGTTGATGGCCGGAATCCCCGGCACGGGCAGCACCTTGACGAGTTGACCCGTGCTTATCCCCAGTTGGTCATTCCGACGCCGATCGGAAACCGGAGCAGCGTTGCGGACGCGCTGGCGTCGGGCTTGCCGGTTTGGTCGATCAAACGGACTTCGGCGCGGAAAGCGGCGCAGGAAATGCGAGCGATGGCCCGCCACATTCAAGAAAAGATGGAGATTTGACGATGGCCGACAACACCGAGGACAAGAAGGCGGGCAAATCGTCCACCAAGGCCACGCAGAAGCCCGCGCAGAACGCCGGGCTAGGGTTGGAGGGGTTGGGCGACCTTTCGAGCCTCCTAGCCTCTCCTGCGGCCCCGGAGGGCGGTTCTGGCGCTCCGCTCGAATTGGAGCTGGCGCTGATTGACGAAGACCCGCACCAGCCCCGCAAGCAGTTTGACGAAAATTCGCTGGCGGAAATGGCCGAGACGATCAGGGCGCGCGGCGTGAAGACGCCTATTTCCGTTCGGCCCAACCCCAAGGTGGAGGGGCGCTATCTCATCAACCACGGCGCGCGCCGCTATCGCGCGTCCCTGTTGGCCGAGAAAGTGACAATTCCGGGCTTCATCGACCCTGATTATACCGAGGCCGATCAGGTCATTGAGAATTTGCAGCGTGACGCTCTCACGGCCCGCGAGATTGCCGACTACATCGGCCGCGAGCTGGCCAACGGGAAAAAGAAGGGCGAGATTGCCAAGGCCATCGGGAAATCCCCGGCCTTTGTCACCCAGCACGCGGCATTGCTCGATTTGCCGGAGCCGATCGCCAAGGCGTTCCAGAGCGGGCGTTGCAAGGACGTGACGTTGATCTATGACCTTGTGGGCCTCCACAAGAAGCATAGCGAGGGCGTGGCGCGCTGGCTGGCCGATGCCGATCAGGAGATTACGCGCGGATCGGTGCGGCTCTTGAAGGAGTTCCTTGAGTCCGGCTTGAGCGGCGAGGCCGAGGAGGAGGCGGGCGACGATGAGGGCAACGGCGGAGCTGGTGACGACGCCGGGGCCGAGGAGGAGAAGGAACCGAAAGAGGAAGACCCGCTAAAGCTGAAAAAGGCCATTGTGCAGGTTTCCCATAGCAAGCGCCCTGCCCGTCTGATCCTGAATAAGCGGCCCTCGCGCGATGGCGTGGCGTGGATCAAGTATGAAGACAGCGGCGAGGAAACCGAGGTCGATCTTGGGAAAGTGCAGCTTCTCGCGCTTCTTGAGGGGTAATATTTGGAGGTATCTATGGCTACCGACGATTGGCAACCTATCGAGACAGCCCCATCTGGTGTTGAAATCCTTCTCGCATGGACGACCGGCGACACATGGCGGCCATATAGCGAGGGCTGCGATTGGATATGGACTCGCGGCGAATTGACAAATGGGGAATGGTTAGACGGGCCGTGGGGGCAACCGAACTGGTGGATGGCAAATCCGCACCCTCCCCCCGACATGCGTTGAGTGACGCATAGCATCGAGTTGATGGCCCCGCGCAAGCGGGGCCTTTTTTGTGGCGCGGGAGGCTGGAAAATCGGATATAGTGCAAGCTCGAAATTTTAGCCGCTAAAGGAACGGCCATGCAGGACACGCCGATTGCAGACCCGGACAAGTTCTCACTGGACGAGGGAACGGGCGACCCACAGGCCGATGCCGACCGGCTGCTAGACGAGGCGCGCACGCTGGATAGTCAGGAAACGGCAGCTATCGCCACCGCGCCAACCGAGGAAACCTATAACGCCCAGCTACAGACGGTCATTGAGGAGAAGGTTGAGCAGGCGAACCAGATCGAGGACCGCCTAGAAAGCATGATGGAGCAGCAAACCGCCCGCTTGCAGCAAATCCAGCAGCAGCCCCCCGGCTTCCTGTCCCTGCCCGGCAAGCGCCAAGCATGGCAGGCCCGGATTGCCAATGCGCAAGCGGCCGTGCAGCGGATCGCGGTAAGGCTAGAAGCCGTGCGCGAAATCCGCGACGGTATGGCCGTTCACGGCCCGCGCGTGGAGACGATCGCGGCGGCCAAACTCGAATATCGAGAGCCGAAACTTGTCGATGATTTCGAGGAGCTGATGCAGGCGCGCCGGTTGCATGAGCTGCACATGCGCGCGGAGCGGGAGAAAGAGCAGATCAGGGAAAAGACGGTCGAGCGCGGGGCGGACGATCGGAAACCGTCAGGCCGCACGCTCGCGCGCGGATTGGCGAGAGACGGGGGATAGCGCGACCCACGGGGGGGAGGGGCCTTCGCTGGCGTCAATGATGGAACAGGGCAGCGGCCAACACTACCAGCGCCGCGATCAGCGTCAGGCCCGACGCTAGGAGATTGCGGTTAGCGACGGCCCGGCCATCGTTCAGGGGCTTTTGTAGCCCCGTCCCGATATGTTCTCCGACTTCCTTGATGATAGCCTTCGCTGCGGCCTCCATACGTTCATTCATGGCGGCTTCCGAGGCATCCAGCGCGGCGTTCAGCACCGATTCCGCCTTGTCGGTGATAGCAATCGACCAACGATTGCTCATGTCTTCCAGCTCGCTTTTGAACGCCTTTAGTTGCTCCTCCTGCGCATCGGCGCTTTCGCCCAGCAACATCGCGTTGATGGTTTGCAGGATCATCAAGGGATCATCGGCGGACAGCGTGACCCCGTGCTGGCGCGAGATTTCCGCGATCAGCGCCGCGATTTTTTCGTGATCGGCCATTACACGACCTTAGCCTTGTCGAGTTCAGCAAAGACCGCATCACGAACGCGGCCGAGGCGGTGACGCTGCATCAGGGCTATGTCGCCATCGGCAAGCGTTTCCTCAAAAGTCTTGCGCGCGGCCAGCATGTCCCGAACGTCCGCCCCGAAGGTTTCCTTTCTCAGATCGGGGAGGGTGACGATCGCGGCGACCCGATCCTTTAGCTCCCGGTAGGCTTTGAGCTGTTCAAAACTCTTACCCTCTGCCTCGACAGGCCCATGATAGGGGTTGAGCCACACGACGATTGCAGCCGGATCGGGGAAGGCTTCGGCTACCGAGGCGAAGCCTTGAAGCGTGTCGATCAGCGATTGCCCGCCTACGATAATGGTATGCAGGACGAGCTTATGGCCCAGATCGGCAATCACGTCAGGCGCACCGTTGTCGAACATATAGGAGGATAGGGCGCTGTAGCTGCTCGCGCCGCTGTCAATGACCACCGATTCCTTGGAACCGGCGATCATTTCCATCATGGCGTCGAATTTGCGCGGGTTTATGTCGCCGTTTTCCAGCAGCTCGACCTTGGACACGTTGAGGGACTGAAACCCGGCAAGGGTGGCGTTGATCGGATCGGTATCAATGCAGAGCGGGCTTTCGCCTCGCTTGGTCAGATATTGGGCCAGCATCGAGGCGGCGAGCGACTTGCCCACACCTCCCTTGCCCTGCAAAACTATGTGGACGTTGCTCATACCAAATCCTCTTTGTTCGGAGTGGCCGGGTGATTGAAGCGCGCCGGTTTGGGCCGGGGCGGCGGATCAGCTTCGGCCGAGGCCGTTGCTGATCGGGAAGGGGAGGGGGGCGCTGGCGATGCCTTGGGCGGTTCCCCGGTAGCTGGCGCGCGATACCGGCGAACGTATTTGGCGAACCACGCATAGCCGAAGCTAATGCGGCCTTCCTCCGTCAGCAGCTCCCATATGCCGCGCACCGGCCATCCTTCCGCAAGGGCTGCATCTATGTCCGATCGAGCGGCGAGGAATTGCGCGAGGTTCCGGTTTTTGCCCCCCGGCTCCCGTGAGGCCGCCCGTTCGCGCAATCGCTCCGTGAAGGATTTCCCGCTGTCTGTCATTTCCACCTACGATATTTTTCGGCGCATAATCGGCTATAATGCGTTCATAAACCGGCCACGAACCGATGAACTCCCGCTATATCGTATTTTTCTGCCAGATTAGGCCGTGTGGCGCTAGATATTTTCGGGGGTGAACGATATATGATCGTTCCAGCAACAGTTTCTATTTGGCGTCTAAACGTCGAAGACGGGGCAAGATAGGTGATGGAGGCATCCACGCAAGCGCGGACACCCCCATCACTCCCCTTATTCGCGCCGGGGGCGCTCAACGGGATTCTTGCTCTGCGAGGCCGCCGCTACCGCAGCGAAGGGAAGGTGATTTGAACGACAGACCCAAGGCGAAGCGCGAGCGGCACCACATCAAGATATGGTGCAGCGCCGAGGACAAGGCGACGATTGAAGCCGCCGCACAGGCCAGCGGGTTGAGCGCGTCGGCCTATTTGCGTGTGCTTGGGTTGGGGCATCAGCCGCGCCCCATAATCGACATAGAACAGGGGCGTGAGTTGGTGCGCGTCAATGGCGACCTTGGCCGTCTTGGCGGCCTGTTGAAGCTATGGCTTACCGACGACGCCAAGTTGGAGGAAATGGCCCCCGAACGGATGCCGGTCGTCATTCGGGGCGTGCTGTCCAAGATTGAGGCCAATCAGGAGGAGCTGGCCGGGATCATCCGAAAGGTCTTGCGGTCCCGGCAAGATTTTAGCGGCTAAAAAAGGGCCGCGCGGATGATTGCAAAACACGTCCCCATGAAGGCGACCGCAAAGAGCGATTTCGGCGGGTTGGTGCGATACATCACCAGCGCGCAGGGGCGTGATGAGCGCGTGGGCGTGGTGACTGTCACCAACTGCCGAGGCGAGACGCCAGAAGATGCCGCACAGGACGTTATGCTTGTCCAATCGGCCAATCAGCGGGCGGCTTCGGACAAGACATATCACCTCATAATTTCGTTTCCTCCCGGCGAGAGTCCGAGCGCGGAAGCCTTGCGCGATATTGAGGAGACGATTTGCGCGGGGCTGGGCTTTGCCGAGCATCAGCGGATCAGCGCCGTTCATCACGACACCGACCACACGCATATTCATCTGGCGATCAACAAGATTCATCCGACCCGCCACACGATCCATACGCCCTTGCGGGATTATCGGACGCTTGCCGAGCTATGCGAGCTGCTAGAGGTCCGTCACGGTTTGGAGCGCGTCAACCACAACGCCCACCAGCGCGGCGGGGAAAACCGCGCGAAGGACATGGAGCAGATCGCGGGCACGGAGAGCCTGATAGGCTGGGCGCAGCGGAATTGCGCCGAACCCTTGAAGGCCGCCGCGAGCTGGACCGAGTTGCACCAGATCGCGGCCGACTTCGGCCTGTCCGTGCAGGCGCGCGGCAACGGCCTGATATTCGCTGCGATGGACGGAACGACCGTAAAGGCCAGTTCCATCGCGCGCGAGCTGTCAAAAGGGGCGTTAGAGAAACGCTTGGGAGCCTTCCAGAGCGCGCGGGGAGGGGAGGGGGCACCGAAAGCCCGACAGACCTATGAAAAGCGCCCCGTGCCCTCCCGTATCGACACCAGCGGCCTATTTGCTGCCTACCGCGCCCAGCAGGGCACGCGCGCCACGCGCCGAAAGGTCGAGCTGGCCGAGGCCGCAGCCAAGCGCCGCGCGGCCATTGAACAGGTGAAGCGCATCGGGAGGACGAAGCGGGCGGCGATAAAGCTGCTAGGTGGCGGCCCGGCTGTTAAGCGCCTCAATTACGCACTGGCGGCCCGGTCCACCAAGGCCGCGATTGCGAAGATTGTTGCCGCCCACGGGCGGGAACGGGAGCGCATCGCGTCTCGTAATTCCCGGCGCGGGTGGAATGACTGGCTACAGGAGCAGGCCAAGGCGGGCGACCGCACCGCCCTTGAGGCCCTGCGCGCGCGGGAGGGACGGCGCACCGCTCCCAAGGATGCGCTGCACATTGCGGCGATGCCGAGCGCAGCACACCCCGCAGCGATCCGGCAAGACCACATCACGAAACGCGGGACGATCATCTATCGCACCGCCAATGCAGCGGTGCGCGATGATGGCCAGCGCCTGCATGTATCGCGCGGGGCGCAGATCGAGGGCGTTGTTGCCGCCTTGCGGCTTGCGCACGAACGCTATGGCGACAGGCTGGCGATCAGCGGCAGCGATCAATTCAAGGCCCTTGTGGTGGAAGCCGCCGCCCGATCGGCCATGCCCATCACATTTGCGGACCCCGATCTAGAGGCCCGGCGTCAAAATATCAGGCAAGAGGAGCGCGCGCGTGACAGACAAATCGTTGGACGAGGAGATAGAGGCGGCGCTGGCGTTGCTGGGCGAAACGCCGTCAATGACGCTGGACGAGACGCCAGCACCACAGCACCAGGTCGAAACGGGACATTCCGACCCGGAGCCGTCAGCGCCGGAGGAACCGACGCCGGAACCGGCCTTGCAAGCGGAGGAGCCAGCAGCGCCGCCATTCGAGCTGGCCCCGCACAGCCCGCCAGAAATGGACATTCTAGCGCCGGAGGAGCCGAGGCCCCCAGCGAGCGCGCCGTTAAGCCCAACATTGGCCGCGTTGGACGAGAGCCGCCGCCCGAAAGCCGAGGTAGTTTGCGCGACCTGTCCCAACTCGGTGTGGTTCAGCACGCCGAGCGAGGTCGCTTGCTATTGCCGCGTGATGTTCATTCAGACGTGGACGACCAAAAAGCCCGGCCAGATCGTCTTGTGCGACGGGACGACGATCGGCCGCGAGTGAGCGACGATCAGGCCAGCGCAGCGGATAAATACATTGCGGAACGCAATGCGAAGCGTCACATTGGAATGGATATACCGGCGCATCGGCTGTTCACTGGCGATCATGGGCCGCTGATTTACGCCGGGACGCGACAAATCGAAGGGCAGAAATTGATACTCCTAAGAGATGGCGCTGACATGCTTGTGCTGCCCGTGGACGCGCGCAGCGCCGCCCGCGCGGGCAAGCTGGCGATTGGCGAGCCGATCGAGATTGCCAGCAACGGCACCGTCAAAAGCAAGGGGCGCGGCCGGTAACGGCCGCGAGAAGGGCAAAGCATGGCAAAGAAGCGCAATACAGCCATCGGGCCGCAAGTGCGGGAGCGCGGAAGCAAGGGCGATAATCGCCCGTTGCTGGCGGCCCTTGTGGCCGGTTCCGCCCTTGGAGGCTTATGGAGCGCAACGCAGATGTTCGCGCACCAGATGGCCTATCAGGCTACCTTGGGGCCGAACGCGGGCCATATCTATGCCCCGTGGCGTTTCCTGCAATGGTTCAGCAAATGGAGCGAGGTTCCGGCGCTGAAACCCGCCTTCGGGCAAGCCGTGGGCGTGGGCACCGTGGTTTTCGGCGTGGGCGTCCTGATAACCGCTGCTGTCAAACTGGCGAAATCGAACGCCGGGAAGGGCAATGCCTATCTGCATGGATCGGCCCGCTGGGCCGACATGGAGGACATTCGCGCGGCCAGCCTCGTTGAAAATGATGGGGTCTATATTGGCGCATATCAGGAGAAGAACGGGAAGACGGTCTATCTACGCCATTCCGGCCCGGAGCATTGCCTAACCTATGCCCCGACCCGATCGGGGAAGGGCGTGGGCCTTGTCATCCCGACGCTGCTTTCGTGGCCGCATAGCGCCGTCATCACCGATTTGAAGGGCGAGCTATGGGCGTTGACCGCCGGTTGGAGGAAGCAGCACGCCAACCAGATCGTCATGCGATTTGAACCGGCCAGCTCCCGCGGCTCCGCCCACTGGAACCCGCTGGACGAAATCAGGGTAGGGACTGACAACGAAGTCGCAGACGTTCAGAATCTCGCTACGCTGATAGTGGACCCGGACGGGAAGGGGGTCGAAAGCCATTGGCAAAAGACCTCGCGGGCGCTTCTGGTAGGCGTGATCCTGCATGTCATCTACAAAGCCAAGCATGGCGGCAACGCGGCGACCTTGGCCGAAGTGGATGCCGTATTGGCCGATCCGGTTCGGCCCGCGCAGGAGGTTTGGGAGGAAATGCTTACGTTCGGCCATTTGCCGGGCGGCAAAAATCATCCCGTTGTCGGCAAAGCCGCGCGCGCCCAGCTCAATCGCCCCGATGATGAGGGCGGATCGGTTCTATCGACCGCGCAGAGCTATCTAGAATTATATCAAGACCCGGTTGTGGCCTCCAATACCGCGACTTCCGATTTCCTCATTCGTGACCTGATGAACAGCGAGAGGCCGGTTAGCCTCTACATCATCACCCAGCCCACCGATAAGGACCGGCTCCGCCCGCTTGTCCGCGTCATGCTCAACATGATGGTGCGTATCCTTGCGCCCAAGCAGGAGTTCGAGGAGGGCCGGGTAGTTCAGAGCTACAAGCACCGCGCCCTGTTTATGATTGATGAGTTTCCCAGCCTTGGGAAACTTGGAATCATTCAGGAGTCCTTGGCGTTCGCCGCAGGCTACGGCCTGAAATTCTATCTCATTTGTCAGGACACCAACCAGCTTAGGAGCCGGGAAACCGGCTATGGGCCGGATGAGCTGATAACCTCCAACGCTCATATCCAGAACGCCTATCCGCCCAACCGTGTTGAGACGGCCGAGCATCTTTCCAAACTCACCGGGCAGACCACCGTTCTTAAAGAGCAAATCACCAAAAGCACCGGACGCGGGGGCGGGGGTTTCTTTGGTGGCACCGTGTCCAAGACCGTGCAGGAAACCCAGCGCCCGCTTTTGACGCCTGATGAGTGTATGAGGATGCCGGGGCCGAAGAAGACCCCGGACGGAGATATTTCCGAAGCGGGCGACATGCTGATTTATGTCGCAGGCTATCCCATGATCTATGGCCGTCAGCCCCTCTATTTCCAAGACCCGACCTTTAGTGCCCGCGCCAAGATTCCCGCGCCGGATCGGAGCGACACGATCAGGGGCAATCACGCGCCGAAGCCGCCCGAAGGGGGCCGGAGGATCAAACTATGAAGCGGCCGAGCTTCGCCAAGGTCAGCCGCTATGCGGTTTGTGGCGTGGCGGGGGCCATGATCGCCATGCTTGGCGCGAAGGCGGCGGGCCTTCGCTTCAACGCTACGCCGAGCATCCCGGTAGGCGTCTATCGGGCGACGGGCGGGACCGCGCAAAAGGGCGATCTTGTGGCGTTCTGTCCGCCCGCAGCGCCGCCCTTTTTGGAGGCGTTGCGTAGGCGCTACATCGAACCCGGCGACTGCCCCAGCGGAAGCTATGAAATGATGAAGCGGATTTTAGCCGCTAAAGGCGACCGCGTTGAGATTGGCGGGCAGGGCGTGCGGATCAACGGCCGCCTTGTCCCCGACAGCGCCCCGCAGCTTGCCGATGGGGCAGGGCGGGCCTTGCCCCGGCTCAATGCCGCTTGGACGCTAGGCGATGGGGAAATCCTTGTCCTTGGCGACAGCGCGGCCTCTTTCGACGGCCGCTATTTCGGGCCGATCAGCGCGCGGCAAGTGACCGCCTCCATCAAACCCGTAGTGACGTGGTGATGGCATGAGCGGAGAGATCATCGTCATTGCCGAAAAGCCCGAACTCGCGCGGGCCATTGCCGAGGGCCTTGGAGGAGGGGCGCGACAAGACGGCTTCATAGATTGCGGCCGTCATTATGTGACGTGGGCGATTGGCCACATGCTTGAGCTAGTGGACCCGCAAGACCCGTGGAACATGGCGGCGCTGCCGATCAGCTTCATCCCGTGGGAAAAGCGGCCCGTTGCCAAGACGAGCGCCCAGCTCTGCACGATCGGCAAACTCCTCAAATCGGCGCGGAGCGTCATTCACGCGGGCGACCCCGACGATGAGGGCCAGCTTATCGTTGACGAGATTCTGCAATGGGCCGGAAGCCGGTTGCCGGTCCAACGCCTGCTAATCAATGACAACAATCTAAAGGTTGTGCAGCGGGCCTTGGCCTCCATGCGGGATAACCGCGAATATGCCGGGTTATCCGCGTCGGCCGAGGCGCGCAGCGTGGGCGATTTGCTCTATGGCGTGAACATGACCCGCGCCTATACCCTCGCGGCGCAGGCGCGGGGGTTTCAGGGCGTTCTTAGTGTCGGTCGCGTGCAGACCCCAATCTTGGGCCTTGTCGTCCGCCGCGACCGCGATTTTGAGGCCCACACCAAGAGCCATTACTACACGGTATCGGGGCAGTTCAGTTTCGCCGGGCAGACCTTCCCCGCGCGTTACCAGATCGGGGAGGGCGACCCTGTTGATGAGCAGCGCCGCTTGATCGACCGCAATTTCGCGACGGCCGTAGCCGGGGCGGTGCAGGGGCAACCGGCTCGCATCGCCAGCGCCAAAACCACCGCGAAAGAGGCAGCGCCGCCGCTGCCCTACAATCTCTTGAAGCTGCAAACCGATGCCGCGCGGAAATTCGGCTACAAGCCCAATCAGGTGAAGGACATTACGCAGGCGTTGCGGGAGAAGCATCGCCTTATCACCTACAACCGCAGCGACAGCGAATATTTGAGCGATGAGCAGCACGCCGACGCCCCCGGCGTGCTGGCGGCCGTCGCCGCGACGGTCCCGATGCTGGCAGCGATCGCGCAGCGCGCGGACCCGTCGATAAAAAGCCGGGCCTTCAACTCGCAGAAGGTTTCCGCGCATCACGCCATCATTCCGACCGAAGCCACGGCCGACTTTGCCGCGCTGACAGAGCCGGAGCAGCGTATCTATATGCTGATCGCGCGCGCCTATGTCGCGCAGTTCTGGCCCGCGAACCAATATGACCAGACCGAAATCGAGATAGAGGTTGCGGGCCACGCCTTTTCCGCGCGGGGCAAGGTTGTGACCAAGCCGGGTTGGACGGTCCTCTATAAGAACGATGTAGGCAATGAGGATATTGCCGAGGACGAGGACACCCTTTCGGCCGACTTGCGTTCGATCGCGTCGGGCATGGCCGGGCAATGCCTTTCGGCCAGCGCCGACCAGCAGGAAACCAAGCCCAAGCCGCTCTATACGATGGCCACGCTTTTGACCGACCTAACGCGGGTGGCGAAATATGTTCGGGACGAGCGGCTTAGGAAACTCCTGATCGAGAAGGACAAGGGGAAGGCGGGTGAGCATGGCGGAATTGGAACCCCGGCGACCCGCGACAGCATCATAGCCACGCTTTTCGATCGCGGGTTTTTGGTCGAGAAGGGCAAGAATATCGTCAGTTCCCCGCAGGCGCGTGCCTTCTATGACGCCTTGCCCGATCAGGCGAAGTTCCCTGACATGACCGCCATTTGGCACGAACAGCAGCGCGCGATTGCCGAGGGCAAGAGCGATACCATGACATTCGTTCGCGGACTGGCCGATTATGTCGGCCGCGAGGTCGCACGGGTGAAAGAGCAGGGCCTTGCCATAGCGATCGACGCGCCGCCTTGCCCGTCATGTTCCAAGCCGCTGCGCCGGATCAAAGGGAGCAAGGGCTATTTTTGGTCCTGCACCGGCTATGCCGACGGCTGCAAATTCACCGCCAACGACAAGGCGGGCAAGCCGGAGCTGGCGAAGGCTCCCGCGCCCGTGCCGTCGCAGCAGCACAAATGCCAAGCGTGCGGCGCTGGCCTAGTGCGGCGTCCTTCCGCGAAAAAGAAGGGGGCCTTCTGGTGGAGTTGCAGCGCCTATCCCGGCTGCAAGCAGACCTATTTCGACAACAAGGGACAGCCCGATTTCAGCAAAGGAGAACGAGCATGACGGATCAGCCCAAGGCGCAGGACGCGCCCACCCTTGACGAGCTGGTGGCGCGCAAACTTGCCGACGCCGAGATTCCCGGCGCGGTTGTCGAGTTCGACCCGGAGGAAGCAGAGCGGGCAGGGGCCTTTGTCGAGGACGCCATGAGCGAGGCCGACGCGCGCGAGGCCGAGGAAGGGCTTGATGGTGACGCGGCACCGATCGCCACGGAACGCGGCGAATTGATCGCGGCAGCGCGCAACGCGAATTGATCTAGGGGAGGGCGAGGACATGGCCGAGGAGAAGAAGCCCTTTCACCAGCGGGTTGCCGACAAGCTGATAGAGCAGTTGAAGCAGGGCACCGCCCCTTGGCAGAAGCCTTGGGAGACAACCGGCAGCAGCGGATTGCCGTTCAATCCAACGACCGGGAAACGCTATCGCGGCGTCAATGTCCTCAATCTCATGTCCGAGGGCCGGGTTGATAATCGCTGGCTGACCTACAAGCAGGCCGCCGCCCAAGGCGCACAGGTGCGGAAGGGCGAGAAAGGCTCCCTTGTCCAATACTGGCAGTTCGAGGAGGAACGGGTAGTTCGGGACGAGAGCGGTAAGCCCGTGCTGGACGCCGAGGGCCGCCAGAGGAAAGAGAAGGTCGAGCTTGAGCGGCCCCGCGCATTTTATGCCGTGGTGTTCAACGCCGAGCAGATCGACGGGCTTCCACCTATCGCCACCACTACGCATGAGTGGAATCCGGTGGACCGGGCCGAGGCCATCTTGCAGGCGTCGGGCGCGAAAATCACCGAAGAAGCGGGCGACCGCGCCTTTTACCGGCCTTCGACCGACAGCATCACCTTGCCGTTGCGCAGCCAGTTTCCGAGCGCGGATCGCTTCTACGCCACGGCGCTGCACGAGCTGGGGCACTGGACCGGCCACCCCAACCGCCTTGACCGGGATTTGGCGCACCCGTTCGGTTCGGAAGGCTATGCCCGCGAAGAATTGCGAGCCGAGATTGCGAGCCTCATAACCGGGCAGGAATTGCAGATCGGCCACGACCCGGAGCAGCACGCGGCCTATGTCGGATCATGGATCAAAGTCCTTGAGGAAGACCCGCTTGAGATTGTCCGCGCCGCATCGGACGCCGAGAAGATTCACACCTATGTTCTGGCGCTGGAACAAAAGCTGATTCAGCAGGTCGAGCAGGCGCAGGACCATACGCGATATTTCGTCAGCAATGAGAATACGCTTTGCTATCAGCAGCCGGGCATGACGATGCTTGGCGTCCTCGCCAGCAATATAGACGGGCGCAACCCGATTAACGGGCCATTCTATGCCAGTCCGCTAGATCAAATCCGGCCTGCTACGCGCGAGGATTTTGATAGGTTCCGCGTGACTTTGCCGCCAGACTTCCAGCAGGCACCGGAGCAGCGCCAGAATGATCTTGATGAGGGCGATCGGCTTGCGGTCGCGGCCGTGGCCGAGACGGTTCAAGCCTATGAGGAGTGGCAGAACGGCCCCCATTTCGATGGGAACGAGGAAGCGGACCTAGTAATATCCGATGACCTCAACATGGAGCTGGACGATCGTATCAAGGCCGCCTTCGCCAGACCGGCGCTTGCAGCGGCGCTTAATGATTCCGGGTTTACGGTCGAGCGGCTGACAGACCATAGCGGCGACAGATGGGCCGCCGCAGCCGGGGCCGTTGCCGCCATAGGCGATTCTATACCGGACCCGCAGCAGCACTATTCCGACCGCACTTTGCACGCGCTGATCGACAAGCACGGTTGGGAGCCGGTTGATAGTGGCGGGCCGATGCACACCGTTCGACGGCAATTTGAGGGCGTCGGGCCGATCGGCACGATGATAACCCCGAACGGCGAGCGAAACCTTATGGCGGGCTATTCCGCCGATAGCGAGCGCCGCCGCTATATCGCCTTGTCCCTTGGGCCGAACCAGATCAGCGATTTTGATGGCCGCGACCAGAACCCGGAGGAGATTGCCCGCCTTATCAATTTGAAGGCGGAGCAATATGCCGATGAGCGCCGCGAGCGGCAGGGCTTGGCCCCGCTTTATGCGGTCAATTCGCCATCCTTGGACATTGACGCGACTGACCACCGGGACGCCGCGCCAGCGCCTTCCACCCGCACATATCTTGCGGTCCCCTATCGGGAGAAGGACGAGGCGAAAGCCTTGGGCGCAAAGTGGGATAAGGCCGAAAAATCATGGTATGTCCCGGCAGGCGCTAATGTCGAGCCGTTCCAGAAATGGCTTTCAAGCGCCGTAGAGGCACCCGCAGAAGATATAGGCCAATCGCTCCCCGGCGAGCGCGCGCAGCGCCCCACGGCCCCGGAGCAGCCGCAGGAAGGGCATACGATGAAGGAAACCCCGCGACAGACGCGCGAATATCTGGCGGTGCCTTATGGCGAACGAACCCTTGCCAAAGCCAACGGCGCGAAATGGGATGCCGCGCGCAAGAGCTGGTATGCGCCGGAGGGCGCAGACCCGGAGAAGCTGGCGCGCTGGAAAATAGACAATCAGCCGCGCCAGCAGGAGGCGAAAAGCCCGGAGGTCGAGTTTGCCGACGCCATGAAATCCCTTGGCCTTGAGGTTCCCGCAGGGCACCCGATGATGGACGGGAAGACCCACCGCGTTCCCGCAGCGGGGGACGGCAAAGGCGAGGCGGCGGGCTTCTACGTCGCGTTCACCGATGGCCACCCCGCAGGCTATATCAAGAACAACCGTTCAGGGCTGGATATGCGCTGGAAAAGCACCGGCTACACCTTGAGCGAGGAGGAGAAGGCCCGCTTGAACGCCGAGGCGGCCACCAAGCGCGAGGAGCGCGATCGGGAACGGACGGCGACATATGACGCGACGGCCGAGCGCGTGCAGCAGCGCGCCGCGCAATGCCGTCAGATCGAGCAGGCAACGCCCTACATGGAGAGGAAGGGCATTGCGCCGACGATCGGCGCGCTCGCCAGCGCCAGCGATAATACAATCCACCTTCCGGCGATCGACACCAGCGGCAAGCACTGGACGACGCAATATATTCAGGAAGACGGCACGAAGCGTTTTGCGAAGGAGAGCCACAAGGAAAGCTGTTTCCATGTGGTCAACGGGGGCGTGACGCCGCAGGCCGCACTAGCCGCGCTCGACAAGGCCCCGCGCATTATGATTGGCGAAGGCTACGCGACGATGGCGACCGTCTCTAGCGTGGTGGACCATGCGACCGTCGCGGCGTTCGATTCCGGCAACCTTCCCGCCGTCGCAGCCGCGTTGCGCGAGCGTTACCCCGACAAGCCGATTTTCATCATGGGCGAGGACGATCAGCGCGTCTTGGAGAAATTCGGCTACAATCCCGGCAAGGAGAAGGCGACCCAAGCGGCGCAGGCCGTGAACGGCGTTCCGGTCTTCCCGACCTTCGCTCCCGGCGAGCAGCAGGCCGACCCGGCACGCTTCACCGACTTCAACGACTTGCAGCAGAACAGCCGCTTGGGCCGTGAAGGCGTGGTGCGCCAGATCAGGGCGGCGATCGAGAACCCGCGTCAGCAGGAGCGGGAGGCTCCCCGGATCGAGCTGGACGACGAACGCGAAAGGAAGCGTTCCGGGCCGGTTATCGGAGACGATCGACCGGCCCAGCGCCGCAGCGTTCGACGCTAGATCAAGCGGAAACCAGCTTCCTAGAATAGTCGAGGGAACGGAGCGCGGTTTTGAGATGGAAGGCGGTTATGTCGTCGTCCATCTCCACCGCGATAACGAGGCTTTCCCGCGCGAGGTCTATAGCGTGGAGGAGGCCGCGATATTGTTCATCGCTCAGGTCCGTGTCTCGCATTGTTCTCGCAGTTCGCGGGGCCTCCGCTTCATCCACGGTCAGGGTGACAGGCTCCCGATCGTCATGGCCTTCGGCCTCTAGCTCGCTAATGTAATGCAGCGAATGGAGCGCGTGTTTCAGTTGAAAGGCTGATAGATCGTCGCCCAGCTCCGCCGCGATAGCGAGGCTTTCGCGCGTGAGGGCTATAGCATGTTGGAGGCGGTGATATTGTTCGTCGTTCAAGTCCATCATCACCCGACTCCGAAGCAGGTTCCAGAATGGCAATATACCTACGTTTGGACGATATGGCGCACCCGTTGAGCAAATTATTCGGGAAGCGGTTGAGGGCGCGGAGGCAGGCCCTCAAAATGTCGCAAGCGATGCTGCATGAGCAAACCGGCGTCACGGCCTCCTACATTTCGTTTATCGAGAACGGGAAGGCCAATCCGACCTTGGATGTTATGGCGCAGCTCGCGGACGCGATCGGTTGCCCTGTCTCGGAAATGTTGGCCGCTGAAGCATAGTCGCCGCTGTCTATGCGCTGCAGCATAGCCGCCCGCGTCTATGTCGCCGGTGGCATAGACGTTCCCGTCTATGATGCTGGCCGGTGAAGCCCCTTGCTGGCTTAGGAGGTTGCAGCATCGAGCCGGAGCCGTAATCATCCGGTGCCATGAAGGACTGGCCCGATCCGAACGACGATTCCGGCAGCGACTTGCTTATCCACATCGAGTTTTGGGGATTGCTGGCGCTTACCGGGCTTGCCTTCCTCGCGGGCGTTGGGCCGCCGATCGTCCGCTTTGTCCGTTCAGTCATCGGATAGGCGCGCACGCCTATGATGCTGTCCCGTGGCGGGGAACAATGTAGGCCCATATGCCGCCTTGGCTCGCCCACTCTGGATGCCGATAGTTATAGGCCATCATGGCGAGCGTGAACAGCAGCAGCAGAAGCGCCGACAAATCGCCGCGCGAAAAGGGCCTGTTGTTATCGCCGTTCATCGCCTCTTTTGACACAGGAGCGGTAATCGGACCCTTGCCCGCCTTGGTTAAATGTTGGTGGACGAGCTGGCGGCGCAGAAAGATGGACCCGACAGCTAATGCAGCCGGGTCCAGTGAAAGAACCTAAATGATCGAGAAAGGTTCTTCGGGTCGCAGGGCTGATCTAGGATGCTTTGGTTAATCATTTCACAACGGCAACGAGTGCGGCGCTGGCCTGCTATGAGTCCACTTCCAGCAGCGCGGCGAGGATCGCAATTCGCTCGCCCGCAGGCAGCTCGCTAAACATGCGTTTCCAACGTGCCGCCTTGCGCTTGATCCTCTGGCGATCGGTGAAATCCACCCCGGCATGGGTGGCCCAATGCGCCGCGTCGGGCGCATAGTTCATCCATAGACATTCGGTGCGCGGCCCGCCTCGCGTCATGGCCTGATAGGACAGGACGCGCCAGCGCGGCGCGGGCAGCAGTTCGCTATACAGGGACGAGGGATAGCCTGAAATCATCACCGAGGCGGGCAGCGCATCGAGGACGGCCAGCAGTTCCCTATGGTCCGCTTCCGTATAGTCATAGCGGTAGCGCGTGCCCGGATGGGAGCGCGTGGCGAGGACATAGGGCGGATCAGCATAGATCAGCACGCGCCCAGCGGCCGAAAAGTCGAAATCGCGCAGGAAGGCGAGGCAATCGACGTTGTAGGTTTCGACGGCCGCGCCATCGAACGCGCTCGATTCCTCTGCCGCGATCGAGCCGAAGCACTCAAAGGTAGCCGGATCAATTTCGAGGCCGATCGAGCGGGCAGCGGGAGGCTTGCGCCGGAGGACGATGCCGGAGCCTAGATGCGTCTCAATGTAGGTATCGTGCGGCGGCATATTGGCAATCACAGCCTGATATGCGCCCGAAACCTGTTTCGAGCCGAGATAGCCGGTCATGGCACCTACT
This sequence comes from Sphingobium sp. GW456-12-10-14-TSB1, assembly GCF_059424385.1. Taxonomy (NCBI): domain Bacteria; kingdom Pseudomonadati; phylum Pseudomonadota; class Alphaproteobacteria; order Sphingomonadales; family Sphingobiaceae; genus Sphingobium; species Sphingobium sp. GW456-12-10-14-TSB1. The sequence goes on from NZ_JBWKZI010000004.1 coordinate 32,593, forward strand.
GGAAAAGAAGGGGCAGGCGGGGGAAGCGTCCCCCTGCGATCGGGCCGCCCAGCGTCCCGATCGACCCCCACAGCAAGGGGCCAGCCCCTCGCAACGCTCCCCGGCTAACACCAAGCGGAAGGTTAGGGCTGGGGGCGTTCATCTGGAACGCCGAGGCGACGGCGGCTTAGGCAGGCCGTGGCCGATTTCGTTGGATTTGGTTTTGCCGTCGCTTTCGCTCTGGCCTGTCTTGAGGGCGTCGGAGAGTCCGGCGAGCGAGCTTCCCCGTGCCGCGTTCAGGAGAGACGTTCGGCCACTTTCCGGCGTAGCTTTTCGTCCGTCGCCATGTGCGAGGCTCCCACCAACATCAGGGCCTCCAATCGCGTAAAGTTGCCCGTGGGGAGACTGTCCTTTGAATTGGAGGGCGCAATCTGCGCTGACGCGGCCGAGTTGGTTGAGCCGGTCGAACTCTCTTTCAAGCCTTTCTTGGACAGGTCCATTTTCCAATTCCTTCCGCCAGATATTTACACCGTCCATGCCTTCTAGGCGATGAACATTCGCACGATCGCGCACGTCATGGACCGCAACCGAAATCTGATCGCCAAAGCGACCTAGAAGGGCCTCTAGGCCGTCAGGCGTGCCCTCCTGAATACGCACCATCACGGCCGCGCTCGCACCCCGGCCCAGCTCCTCAAAGCGTTGGAACGTGTGCGCAAGCGCCTCCTCTGGCCGAGGCAGCACCGCTATTACCCCGACCCTGCATCCGGCGCTCAATGCCTGTTCGACCTTGGCGATGCTCGCTTGCGGATCGACAAGCTGGCCCTCAAAGATCGCGCGCACGTCACGGCCGAGCCGGTTTCCTTCATGCAGCGCCGCATACTGGATTTCAGAGGTTTTCCCGGCCCCCGGCATCCCGGTTACGAACAGCACCAGGTTGCGGGCCGGATCGGAGCTATCGGCCACTACGCGCCGGTATTGTTCGGCCGCCAGAACGGCCGCGGCATTGTGGACGGGCGCGTTGTATCGGCCGCGGGCCTCTCTTGAGGCGGTATATTCGGGAAGCAGCTCTTTCATGGCGTCCGCACAGACGTAGCGCCCCCCGAAAGTGCCGGGTCGGGCCGCATAGTCCGTCAGGAACCGTTCGGGCGCAGCTTGCACGGCATCGACCACGCGCCGTTGCACGTCCGCGCGATCGGCGTCCGCGAACTCCAATACCCTGATAGGTTCCAATGCCATCCCGCTTCCTCTGTCAGATCCGGCATAGACGTAGGCGTCTATGAGAACCAGAACTATTTGTTGGAGCGTGGTCTAGCACGAATATAAGAAAGCCCGACACAGGGCCGGGCTTTCGCACTTTCGGTGAGGATCAGCGTGCAATAGGCACCCCCTTCGTGGGGTGATCGGCGTGCAAAAAGGACCCCTTCATCCCGGGGATTTAGTCGGCCGACTGGTTTTGATCAGTTGGCGAGAACGGGATGTTGATCGTGGAGACAGTGGTTCGGATTCGGCGTGAGCATGCAGCGGGTAAGGCGATCAAGGCGATCGCTCGTGACCTTCGTTTGTCGCGGAAGGTCGTCCGCAAAGCGATCCGGTCGCCGGAGGCGGCGTTCAACTATCAGCGCAAAGTCCAGCCGCTGCCGCGGATCGGTCCTTATCAGGATCGTCTCGATGCGCTGCTTGAGGAGAACGAAGGTCGCGGCCGCCGCGATCGGCTACGGATGACGCGTATCCATGACCTGCTGGTGCGCGAGGGGTTCGATGGATCCTATGATGCGGTGCGCCGCTATGCGGCGCGCTGGCGTGCTGCGCGGCGGAAGGATGCTGGCGAAGGCGCACCGGCGTTCATCCCGATGACCTTCCAGCCGGGTGAGGCCTACCAGTTCGACTGGAGCCACGAGGATGTGGAGATCGCCGGCAAGCCGATGCGGGTGAAGGTGGCGCATATGCGTCTCTGCGACTCGCGCGCACCCTATGTCCGGGCCTATCCGCGCGAGGGCCAGGAGATGCTGTTCGATGCCCATGCCCGGGCGTTCGCGTTCTTCGGCGGTGTGCCGCGACGCGGTATCTACGATAATATGAAGACGGCGGTGACGGCCGTGTTCACCGGCAAGGAGCGTGTGTTCAACCGCCGCTTCCTGATCATGACCGATCATTACATGGTCGAGCCGACCGCCTGCTCGCCGGCGGCGGGATGGGAGAAGGGCCAGGTCGAGCAGCAGGTCCAGACAATCCGAGGCCGCTTCTTCCAGCCGCGGCTCCGGTTCGCCAGCCTGGCCGAGCTCAACGGGTGGCTGGAGGCCGAGTGCCGGCGCTGGGCCGAGCATCATGCCCATCCCGAACGCGGGGATATTACCGTCGCCGAGGCGCTGGATATGGAGCGACCGGCCCTGCAGCCGATCCTGGCACCGTTCGACGGCTTCCATGAGAGCGAGCATGCCGTCACCGGCACCTGCCTCATCAGCTTCGATCGCAACCGCTACTCGGTCATGTCGACGGCCGCACGCCGGACCGTTCAGGTGCGCTCCTATGCCGATCGCATCGTCATACGCTGCGGCGATGCGATCGTCGGGGAGCATGAGCGCCACTTCGGTCGGAACCGCACGATATACGATCCCTGGCATTATCTGCCGGTCCTCGCGCACAAGCCCGGCGCGCTGCGTAACGGCGCACCGTTCCAGGACTGGGATCTGCCGCCCGCCCTGCACCGATTACGGCGAAGGCTCGGCACCGGGGACGAGGCCGATCGCAGGTTCGTGCGGGTCCTCTCGGCGGTGCTCACCGATGGCCTGGAGCCGGTAGAGGCTGCCGTGCGCGAAGCGTTGGCGAACGGAACGGCCAGCGACGAGCTGATCCTCAACATCCTCTCCCGGCGCCGCGAGCCGGCGACACCCCACAGCATCGTCACTTCGGAAGACCGGATGCTGCAGCATCCTCCGCTCGCCGACTGTGCCCGCTATGATCTGCTGCGAGGCTATGATGCAGCGGCATGATATGATCGACACGATGCGCGGCCTCGGACTCAAGGGCATGGCGGCGGCGTTCGACGAGGCGGTCACCACCGGCCTCCAGCGCAAGCGCACCACCATGGAGATACTGACCGACCTGCTCCGTGCTGAGGCGACCCACCGGGATGCAGCCTCCATCCGCTATCGGATGACGGCTGCGAGGCTGCCCGTGGTGAAGGACCTGGAGCGGTTCAGCTTCGAGGGCACACCGATCAATGAGGAGATGATCCGCTCCCTTCACGATGGCTCCTTCCTCCCGCCTCGCCGCAATATCGTGCTGGTCGGCGGCACGGGGACAGGCAAGACCCACCTCGCCATCGCGATCACCGCCAATGTCGTGCGAAGGGGCGCTCGCGCCCGCTACTTCAACACCGTCGATCTGGTGACACGCCTCGAAGAGGAGACCCGGATCGGCAAAGGCGGGACCCTGGCGGCGCAGCTGTCGCGGCTCGACCTGATCGTTCTCGACGAGCTCGGTTATCTGCCGTTCGCCCGCTCGGGAGGGCAGTTGCTGTTCCACCTCATCAGCAAGCTTTATGAGCGGACCAGCGTCATCATCACCACGAACCTCGCCTTCGGCGAATGGCCGACCGTGTTCGGCGATCCCAAGATGACCACGGCGCTGCTCGACCGCGTCACCCACCACTGCGATATCGTCGAGACGGGCAACGACAGCTGGCGCTTCAAAAACCGCAGCTGACAGCCACCTTCGGCGCCTTCAAAAATCTATCTTGCGCTGCGCGCGCCTCCGGTCGGGCTACGCCCGCCCTCCGCCGCACGCAGCGCAAGGCCATCTTCAACAAACCAGCATCATATTATCTGAAAAGGGGGTCCCTCTTCGACGCCGATCGGGGGTCCCTTTTGAACGCCGTTTGACACACAAGATATCAAGTCGAGAGCGGAAACCTGATCCATGTCAGTCGTTCTGGCGAAGGTCTGGGAGATATGTACGATGAAGAGGCATCTGGAATTATGGGGTGGGCCGGAGTGCACCATCAACAGGGTTCGGGATACATATCAGGATCAGTTCGAGCGATGCGGCCACTATGATCGGATCGACGATCTGAATCTATTTGCCGACATCGGCATAACGACGATCCGTTATCCTATATTATGGGAATGCATTGCGCCTGATCGGCCCGGACAGCATCTCTGGCAGGGCGTGGATGCGCGGATCGACCGGCTGCGCGCACATGGCATCGACGTCATTGCCGGGCTTGTCCATCACGGCAGCGGTCCCTCCTACACGCATCTCCTCGACGATGACGGTTTCGCGCGGGGTCTCGCTGATTTCGCGGCCCGCGTTGCGGAGCGCTATTCCTGGATCAACCAGTGGACGCCGGTCAATGAGCCGCTCACCACGGCGCGCTTTTCGGCGCTTTATGGCCATTGGTATCCGCATGTCCGCGACGAGGGCGCGTTCTGGCGCGCGCTCCTCAACCAGATCGACGGAACCCGGCTCGCGATGCAGGCCATTCGCAGGGTCAATCCCGCCGCGCGGCTCGTTCAGACGGAGGATCTCGGCCGCACCTTCGCCACTGCCGAGTTGCGCGAGCAGGCTGCGTTCGAGAATATCCGGCGCTGGGCGACATGGGACCTGCTGTTCGGGCGCGTACGGCGCGGTCATCCGCTGTGGCGGCGCATGGCCGCGCACGGGCTGGAGCACAGGCTGGAGGCCATTGCGGCCGATCCCTGTCCGCCAGACATCATCGGCATCAACCATTATCTGACCAGCGAGCGGTTCCTCGACCATCGCATGCAGCGCTATCCCGCCCATGCGCATGGCGGCAATGACGGGCAGCGCTATGCCGATGTCGAGGCGATCCGGGTGCTGGAGCCGCCCCCGCCCGGTCTGAGGGGCGTGATAGAGGAGGCGTGGGACCGCTATGCGACCCCGATCGCGGTCACCGAAGTCCATAATGGCTGCACGCGCGAGGAGCAGCTGCGCTGGCTGGCGGAGGCGTGGGATTGCGCCGAGGATCTGCGCAATGAGGGCGTGGACGTGCGAGCGATCACGCTCTGGTCGCTGCTCGGCAGTAGCGGATGGAACACGCTGCTGACCGCCCCCGGCATCTATGAGCCGGGCATATTCGACGTCAGTAGCGGAACGCCGCGCGCGACCGCTCTCGCAGCGCTCGGCACGGCTCTGGCCACTGGCGCTGCACGGCATCCGCTTGCAGCGCAGCCGGGCTGGTGGCGTCGGCCGATCCGGCTTGAATATCCCGCCGTCCGCCGTCCTGCCCCGGCCGTGCAGCACCGGGCGGACAGTTGCAGGGAGCGTGCGCCCATGGGTCGGCCCCTCCTGATCATGGGCGCGACAGGAACCCTGGGGCAAGCGTTCGCGCGGGCCTGTACGCTCCGCAACATACCGCATGTGCTGACGGCGCGGCACGCGCTCGACATCACCAGCGAGGCCAGCATCGGGGCTGCGCTGGACCGGCACGATCCCTGGGCAGTGGTGAACGCCGCCGGCTGGGTACGGGTCGACGAGGCGGAAAGCCATGCCGCCCGTTGTTTTGCGGCGAACAGCGACGGCCCGGTCCGCCTTGCGCGGATGGCGGAGGAGCGGGGGCTTGCCACCCTCAATGTCTCAAGCGACCTCGTCTTCGGGGGCAAGGCGGAAGGGGCCTATGTCGAAACCGACGCGCCCGACCCGCGCAACGTCTATGGCGAGAGCAAGGCGCGCATGGAGGAGGGACTTCTCGCCCTGGCGGGGACGCATCTCATCGTTCGCACCGCAGCCTTCTTCTCTCCCCATGACGAGTTCAACTTTGCCGTCGCGGTCGCTCGCGCCCTGACGGCGGGGCAGCCGTTCGAGGCCGCGGCGGACCAGCGGATCACGCCGACCTATGTGCCGCATCTCGTCAGGGTCGCGCTCGACCTCCTGATCGACGGTGAGCAGGGCCTCTGGCACCTCACCAATGAGACGGAGCTATCATGGGCAGAGTTCGCGGAAGCCGTCGCGGACAGCCTGAACCTGCCCCGGCATCTGATCCGCGCCGTGCCGGGCGCCCGCCTGAACCAAATGGCGCCACGCCCCTCCCGCGTACCGCTCGCGACGGGGCGCGGGGCGCACCTGCCGTCTCTTGCGGATGCCCTCGGCGAGTTTGCGCGGCATGAGAAGAGGCAGCAAGCGGTGCGCGAGCTTGCATGACATGCAAACGGCCATGGATCCGAAGACCCATGGCCGCCGAACATTCAGCCGTCTTACATCCAGCCGTCGAGATCGTCGGGGATGTTGCTCAGCGTACCCTTGCCGGTGATGGCGTTCAGATCGAACGGCTGCGCCTCCAGGAAAAATTCCAGCTGGTCACGCGATGTCACAAGCGAATTGATCACGCGGACTTTCAGGCCTTTGAAGTTCGGGCCGTCGATGCGCAGCGCCTTCAGCGTGACTTTCGATCCATGCGGTATCTTCACGAAGCGCGGATAGTTCAGCAGGCGAAAGTCCGGCTGAACGATCTCAAGCTCGACGTCGATCGGGCCAGCATTCGCGATCTCCATCTCGCCTGAGTTTCCGATCAGAAACTCTGACGGCGAATATTTGGTGAACGACATCTTCAGGACCGCGTTCATCACCGTTTGAACATTCTCGCGCGTGCCGAAGAAAGTGTCGCGGAAGAGGCCGACCGTACGACGCTTTTCCAGCGCATCCTTGAAGGCCGCTTCATCCTCTCCCTGCGTCAGGAACAGGGTGGCGACGCGGTGATCCATCCCCGCCGCCTCCTGCTCCAACGCGGTCCCGAGATGAGCGTCCGTAGTCGCCGCGATATAGAGGTTATATTTCAGGGCCACGTCCATCGCGCTGGGGTGGATGAAATCGCTTTGCGCAACCTCAATCCCCGACAGCAGACCCTCTGAAAACATCCGTTCGAGGAACGGCGTCACCACTGCCTCACCAGGGGAGGAGGAGGGGATGGTCGGATGATTCCACTGGCAGATGGCGCCCTGCCGCTTCGCTTCGCGGAACCGTGCTTCCAGATCTTTCTCGTCCGCGCTGGTCCGGTTCCAGTCGACCCGGAGCTGCCCGCCCGTCTGCTTGAAGGTGCTGTAATGGACTTTCCCCGGGTTCAGCGCATTTGCATCCTTGAGGAAGTGACAATTGAAATGCCCGATCGCGCGCGTGATCTCCGACCCGAGCGAGAGTTTCATGCCGCCGAGGCCAAGCATGCCCGAAGAGATGAACGCGCGGCCGATTTCATAGCTGCGGTTCTTGTTGGTGCCGGTGTCGCGGATCTTTGGCGTGATGATGTCATGTTCCGTGAAGGACACGAACTTAAGCCCGTCATGCGCCGCTTCTGCGAGGCGAAGCGTCGGCCAGGCCGAGCCGTCCGAGAATACGGTGTGCAGGTGCAGGTCGCCGGCGAAAATATGATGTCCGTCCTTCGTATCGGGGAAGATCAGACGCGCGGGCGACGGCGGCCGCTGATCGGATTGCGTCACGAACTCGGCGGAAGCTTCTCCGGCGGTGAACAGCCCTGCGAGCATAGCGAGAGCGGAAACCATTGCGCGGAAGTTTCTATGCTTAACCATAAGATCTCCTGATGAAGGTGGTGTTTGATGAATGGGCTTTGATATCGGTCGTGAAATCAGATTCACCGCACCGGCTCTGTTGCAAACATGGGGCACGGCCGCGCGGCGTCACCCAGTTGGGGGATTAGGCAGCATTGGCGAAATGCTTATTGAGCATAATCATGGTTTCGGTCAGGGCCGAGGGTCCAATTCCGAATGCTCTTTCAACCAGGCGCACCTCCCCCATGATACCTGGCTGCAGGCACCATGCCTGGGCCTGTCCTTTGCGTAGGGCGCGCATGACCTCGAAGCCCTTGATCGTGGCGTAGGCCGTTGGCATCGACTTGAAGCCACGTACCGGCTTGATCAGCATCTTCAGCTTGCCGTGGTCGGCCTCGAGCACGTTGTTCAGATATTTCACCTGCCGGTGCTCGGTTTCCGCCGCCAGTTTGCCTTCGCGTTTCAGCTCAGCGATTGCTGCGCCGTAGCTGGGTGCCTTGTCGGTATTGAGTTTGGCCGGCTTTTCCCAGTCCTTCAGGCCACGAAGAGCTTTGCCCAGAAAGCGCTTCGCCGCTTTGGCGCTGCGTGTCGATGACAGATAGAAATCAATCGTGTCGCCCCGTTTGTCGACCGCCCGGTACAGGTAGGTCCATTTGCCCCGCACCTTTACGTAGGTCTCATCCAGACGCCAGCTCGGATCAAAGCCGCGCCGCCAGAACCAGCGGAGACGCTTCTCCATCTCCGGCGCGTAGCGCTGCACCCAGCGATAGATCGTCGTATGATCGACATCGATCCCACGCTCGGACAGCATTTCCTCGAGATCACGGTAGCTGATGCCGTATCGACAATACCAGCGCACCGCCCATAGGATGACCTCGCCGGTAAAATGCCGTCCTTTGAAATCGTTCATCGCAACTGACCTTGACAGTACATGAGCCCAATCTTGGAAACCGTGTCAGAGTTTGCAACAGAGCCCGCGTGTGCATGACCTGCGCCACTCGATGGTCGTGAACAGAAACCTCGAATGGTACCGAACGGGCATCAATCCGCAGAATTGCGTGCCGTTCCTCACGACCTATGTCAGCCATCGGGATATCAATTCTATCCTGGCCATACAAACCCGGGGGCATCCACCGCAATAAGTTCAGAATGAGCATCGGCTGTCGGGGCCAATTGCCGTATTAGGATCTTTGCCAATGGCAGTGGAAATGCTCCTAGGGGTTGCGGCGCATCGACGAGCCAAGGAAAACCGGGTTGGAATAAAACCAGAGATCAGTCCATGCGTCTTCGCCCTCGGCATCGGGCGCCGGCTCGGCATCCTCAGTATTCGTCCCGCGCAGACGGAGATATTCATCGCCTGCGACCGGTTCGAGAGCCGTTTCGATCACGCGCCATTCGCCCTCTCGCTTCCATTCCGCCTCGGTAAAGCGCGCCACGACGCGCGTGCTCGGATTCCGATCAAGATTCGGATCGGCGGATTTCGTGCCCACCGATCCGCGGATCAGGTCAATATGGTGAACGGCAGGATTGTCGCCATTGGCATTCAATCCGTCGGGATCCCGAAAGCGGATCGTAAGGTGAAGCGGCTCACCATTGCCTGCATTTATGGTGGAACCGAATTCGATCGGACGCGCATCGGCGCCTGTTCCCAACAGAATCTCAAGTTCCGACACGAGATCGCCTGTAGTCACGAAAATGCGTCCGGCGCGCATGGCGGCGATGATCGATGCGGGGTTCTTTGGCGCGTGGACATAAGTCTTCGAATATTCGCCAGGCCAGAAGTCGAAACCGCCTTCGGTCCAGTTGATGTGTGAGTCTGAGTTGGCGGTAATCCACCAGCGTCGTCCTTCACCCAGCATGGAATCCCAGAAGCCGCCAAGCCGCGCGGTCATCTGGTCGAAACCACCCATGGTCGGGAAATCGCCATAGGCCCCGCGCGGGATCGCATCGCCGAAATAGGCCGCATAGCGCGAAGGGCCGACACTTTCGCCGACCTGACCGGCGGCCTGATGGCCCGGCGCACCTTCCATCCCGATGGCGACTTCCGGCGCGGTATCGTTCCAGCCACGCAATTTGGAAGGGGTGGTCAGGCCGTATTTGCCCATGCCGGTTGCGGACCTCGAGGGATGGTGTGCGAAAAGAACAGGCTTTGGCTGTTGTGCATCCATTGTCCGCAATGCGTCCAGCATTCGCCCTTCACTGTTGCGCGACGGATCGCGGGGCCACGCCTCACGGGCGCCGTAGCCCTTCTCCAGCTCGCGCAACCGGTCGGCCTCGTCGTCACCTGCCGGAACGATGATGCTGCTGTGATCCGCTCCGGGCGTATCGAATTCCATGCCGAAGAATTGCACCAATTCCGGCACCAGCTGTCGTGATCGCAGCAGTTCGGGATAGGCGTGGTCGTGGTTGACCTTGCTATGATTGGGGCCGCCATGATCGGTCGCCACCATCCAGTCCAAACCGAATTTGCGCGCCATCAGGGCGTTCATGGGAATCGGGTATATCGCATCACCGCCCACGGTCGGCGTCGGCGGGTCGGCCTTTTCGTCATAGCCGGTCGAAAAGCGACTGTGAGTGTGATGATCGCCCGCCAGCCAGCGCGCTTCTCCGGCATCGGCGCCCGGCTGCGGCGCCGGCACATCGATGCTGTGCATATGACGTTCGTGCGCGGTAACGGCAAATACCGGCAAGCAAACGAGGACCAGAGCGGCTGATGATCTCGTGGCGTTTCGAAGCATGTTTCTGTTCCTGGGATGAATTGATTGGCTCTGTTGCAAACATGGGGCACGGCCGCGCGGCGTCACCCAGTTGGGGGATTAGGCAGCATTGGCGAAATGCTTATTGAGCATAATCATGGTTTCGGTCAGGGCCGAGGGTCCAATTCCGAATGCTCTTTCAACCAGGCGCACCTCCCCCATGATACCTGGCTGCAGGCACCATGCCTGGGCCTGTCCTTTGCGTAGGGCGCGCATGACCTCGAAGCCCTTGATCGTGGCGTAGGCCGTTGGCATCGACTTGAAGCCACGTACCGGCTTGATCAGCATCTTCAGCTTGCCGTGGTCGGCCTCGAGCACGTTGTACGGAAATCCTTCGACCTTCTGGTGTGTGTAGTCGATATAGTTTTGCGTGTCGGGCAACACCGCGATCGTGAAACTATCGTCATGGCTGTTCGCCTGGGCGGCTGTCCCGGCAGCGAGCGCCATAGCCGCCACCGATGAGAACGCAATTTGCCGCGTCCAATGGCCAAGGAGGGTCATGTTAAACTCCAATAGTTGCTTGTATGTTGGTTGGCTGATCAGAAAGTGTAGCCGAGCGAAACGCCATAAGTGCGCGGCGCGCCGCGGAATGCCGCGTAGACGGGCAGAGCCACGTAAAGGGTCGTCGCGTATCTTTTATTGGTGAAGTTGCGCACCCAGCCGGTCACGGTGAGGTGGTCGGAAAACTTTCCTTCCAGCTGCGCATTGCCCAGAAAATACCCTTTGACATCCTGGTAGTTGTCGAGTTCGGTAAAGTAGTTATCAATAAATCGACCATTGATGGATGGCGTAATCGTAAAGTTTTCTCCGGCCTGGAACGTGTAACGGACCGCACCCGTCAGTGTCAGCTTGGGCGCGAACGGGAGCGCATTGCCAATTCTGCGCTCGCGCTCGGCAGGATCATCGGAATCCATTTCGAGAATCCTGCTTTCAAGCAGCGACACGCCACTTTGTATTTCCAGGCCGTCGAACGGACGAACCGTGATGTTGGCCTCGGCACCGAAGGTACGGGCACTTCCAACGTTGGTCCTGATGTTCGAGGGGAGGCCGCCCACCAGCTTGTTGAGACTGCCCTGCAGATTGCTGAAGTCGTTATAAAATACGGAAGTCTCGATCTGCACCGGACCGCCGCGCGGGAGGAACTTCACGCCGGCTTCATAAGTCCACACACGCTCCGACTGGAATGGGTCGGTCTCTGCCAGGGTTAATGAAGTCGATCCGTCAAAACCACCCGACTTGAAACCCTTGCTGATCGAGGCGTAGGCAGTCGTGGACGGGGACACCTCGTAACTTAGGTTCAGGCGACCTGACACGCTGCTGTCGGAGAACTTGCGGTCGAAGATCAGCGGCAAGGGCGGCCAGGCGACAGGCGCGAGACTCACCCCGTAGGGATCGAGATCAATTGTCGATCCGCGGAACTGGGTCCTGTCCCGGGTGTACCGAGCGCCGGCACCGATTTTCCATCCATGTCCCAGCTTAATGCTACCATCGGCGAATCCCGCGAGGCTACGACGGCGCTGCGTGTAGTCGGTCCCTATGATCGTTCGCAGTGCGTCGGCGAGATCCAGCTCGCTTTCCATCCGAACGTTATCACGATAGATGTTAGCGCCGAGCACCCAGTCGATCGGTCCGGGCGATGCATTTTGAAGGCGCAACTCGGCGGTACCTTGCGCGACACGATCGTCCCAGGTCGCGTCGTTGCGGCGCAATGGCGACATGTCGGCATTGCTTGTGTAATGCTGCTTGAGATGTTCGTAGCCCAAAATTGCCACTAGCAGCACATCGTCGGCGATCGTCTGGTTCAGCGTGAAGGATCCGCCGTAGCTGGATTTCCTCAGTTCCGGGGGAAGTGCTGAATCAACGGTATATGGCGCATTCGGCTCGATGCCGCCAAGCGTGGCGGTCCGCTCGAGATACTGTACTGCTCCGACTTCGCGGAACGCATGCGCGTTCAGGGTGATGCGCGTTCCAGAATTCGGTTCCAGAACCAGGATCGCGCGACCGCCATAGTATTTCGAGCGACCGGCCTTGTGGTCGATGCCGGGGTCGGTGAGAGGTGGCAGGGCGGGCACTGCGGAACCGCTGCGACCGGCGGTGCCAGTATTGGTGATGAAGCCGTCGGTCTTGTCGTACACGCCGGCAAGACGCAGTTTCACTCCGTCGAGCAGCGGGCCGCCTATCGCGGCTTCCGCGCGCCAGGAATTGAAGCGACCATACTCGACACGAGCGTTCCCCTGAAGTGTATTGCCGGGCTGATTGGAGATGATGTTGACCGCACCGGCAGTGGTGTTCTGGCCATAGAGCGTGCCTTGCGGTCCCTTGAGTATCTCGATGCGACTGACATCGAACATTTGCCCTCCGACGAGGGCGGCCGAACCTTGATAGACCCCGTCGACGCTCACCGCTGCGGAGGGATTCCCGTTAGGGCGAAAATCGTCATATCCGATCCCGCGGATGGTGAATGTCTGGATGGTGCGACCTCCGGCGATTTGCGGTGAAACGACCACGCCCGGCGTCAGGCGGGACGCGTCCACCAAGTCCTTGACGCCCGCTTCGCGCAGTGCCTCTGGAGACAGGACGCTGACTGCCGATGGAACATCGATCAGCCGCTGGTCGCGTTTCTGGGCCGTGACGATGATGTCGCCACCTGCCTCGACAGGATCGTCGGCGGCGTAAGCCGGGGGAGCCGCGATCGTCAGGGAAGCGAAGGCGGAGGATAGCAGATGAACGCGGCGGAACTTGTGCTGCGATGAGCTGGCCATGAAATCAGTCCTTGGAACATGTATGTCAGAAGAGGGCGAGCGACATCGGCCACCGCCCGGATCGGGGGTGGATCTCGCGTCGCTCAGGACAATGAGGGGCCTAGTCGGAGACGACAGGCCGTTGCGGCATACGCCGGGACCCCGCCCATCGATGGATGTGTGAATACTTCATAGGACCCCCTGCCCGAATCGAACGGCTGTACAGGTAGGTGTATCGTGTGAATCTTCTATGACAGCCGGAGAAACGCTCGTGGGTATCCTGTGCGGATGCGCCGTCGGCGAAGCGATATGCGCGATGCCGTCCTGCTCAGGGAGCAAACTTGGCAACGGTGTGGTGAGGCTCTATCTAGATTGGGAAAGCCAGCCGAATTCGGGCGGAGCTTAATTCGAACGGCTGTACAGAAGGGTGTCAGGTTTGAGTCGCTTGCGATATATGTCCGATGAAGCCTCGCCCCAGGCAGAGCGGATGAGTGAGGCCGCGTATGACCTTGCCGAAGAGAGCGGTCTGGCAGCGCTCAGCGCACGAAGTCTGGCGCGAAAGACAGGAATGAGCCCGTCGGCAATCAATTACCACATCGGCAATCGCGAGCGGCTCATCGCGCAGATCGCGTTCAAGGCTATCGCGGTATCTAGCCGCTGGCGGCAGTCGCAGGCCGCTTTACAGGAAGAGGGTGCCCCGAGGTGGGCCGAGCTTGATCACGTGTTCACGTCGCTGTTGCAGGATCGGTTGAGCACCGGCCGTATGGTGATGGCACTTTTGCAGGAACTGGAGAACGAGGCCGTCGCCAGCGGTCAGACCGCTATCGAAGAGGCGCTGCGCGAGGAAATGTTCGCTGAAACGGCGTTCTGGCGCGATCTGGCAATCCGCCATGGCGAAAGCGTGGATGCGTGTAGCGCGACATCGTCGGTGACTGGTCAGCGACATTGATGGTGATGTGTCAGCGGTGACGTTGGGGATAGTGTCACACGAGGTTGGCCTGGATCAAGAGGCGTTGTCGCGCAGCGATGTCGCTGGCATGGTTTCGATGTCGCTGGGCGATGTCGCTGGATCAGGAGCACTGTCGCGGAGCGATGTCGCTGAGGCCAGGGCGGATCGCCTGCGATAGCTCTCGACGTTCATTTCCAGGATAGTGGCGTGGTGAACGAGCCTGTCGATGGCAGCGACAGTCATTGCCTTATCCAAAAAAATGGAATCCCAACCGCTGAATGGTTGGTTGGCGGTGATCATGATGGAGCGCCTTTCGTATCTGGCAGAGATGAGTTCGAACAGGACGCTGGTCTCTGCCTGGTCCTTGCGGACGTAGGACAGGTCATCGAGGATGAGCAGGTCGAAGCGGTCGAGCCTGGCGATCTCCTGGGTCAAGGTCAGGGACTGACGTGCGGCCTGCAAACGCTGGACGAGATCGGTGGTTCGGGTGAAGAAGACCCGGTATCCGCGCGCGACGAGCTCGTTGCCGATGGCGGCTGCGGCGTGGCTCTTGCCGGCACCGGGCGGACCAAATGCCAGAAGATTGTGGCCCGCCTTGAGCCAGGCATCTCCTTGGGTCAGAGCCATGACCTGGGCCTTGCTCAAGGTGGGAACGAGGCTGAAGTCGAAGGCATCCAGGGTCTTGCCGGGAGGCAGCCGTGCTTCTGTAAGATGGCGCTGGATCCGGCGTTGTTCGCGTTCGGCGAGTTCCAGTTCGGCCAAGGCTGCCAGCAGGCGCGAAGCCGGCCACCCCTCCTTGTCCGCTCGTGAACAGAAGTCCGGCCAGAGACGGGCAATGGTGGGCAGACGCAGCGTGCCAAGCAACATGGGCAGCTGGGCGGTGTCGACAGTGATGCTCATGCGGCCATCTCCCTGGCGGTGAGCAGATCGTCGTATGTGTCAGGCTGGGGAATATCGACGACCACATCGGCCGGCTCTTTGCCGGGGCGTTGGAAGCGCTCCTGCAGATCCCTCAGATCGGGTAAACCCTGGCCATCGAGTATGCCGGTCAGGGTCGCGGCGAGCTCAGCCTCGCAGGCCTGGTCATGCGCAAGCCACAGCAGCCCCACCATGCTGCGGCATGCGGCGGCTTTGGGAAGCGCACCCTCCAGAGCATCCCAGCAGCGGCGATATTCGCTGCGAGGGAAGAGCTTGTCGCGATAGACAAGGTTTGCCAGCGCGTGGGGCTTGGTACGCAGGCTGTGGATCACGTGCCGATAATTGACTACGTGGTCATGACCGCCCCGTCCGCGATCGGGCGCCCTCCCGCGTGGCAGGGTCTCGATGGGCTGCCCGGCCAGATAAAGGTCGATCCGGTCATCGAAGATCCTGGCTCGCAGGCTATGGCCGATGAGCCGGGAAGGCACGGTGTAGAAGACCTTGCGCAGCACGAAGCCGCCCGATGAGGTGACGAGCACCGTAGCTTCATCATAATCGCAGCTGCGGCGTGAAGGTAACGGGCGCAGGTGCTCAGCTTCGATGCGCAAGGCATCGCGCCGCCGGGCATTGTGGCGGCCCACGATCTGGGCGAGGAACGTGCGCCAGTCCTCGATGGAGGCGAAGTCACGTGTCCCGCGCAACTGGAGTGCCTGATCGAGCCGATCCTTAAGGTGACCATGACGGCTTTCTATGGACCCATTCTCATGGGCGACCCCGCGATTGTTGCGGGTGGGCTCCATCTGGTAATCGGCGCACAGGGCGGCATAGCGGGTCCGCAGATCTTCCTGGGCATCTTGCTCCAGGTTGGCGAACGCCGCGGAGAGGCTATCGGTGCGATGCTCGTGCGGCACGCCGCCAAGCTGCCACAGCGCATTCTGAAGGCCGCAGGCCAGCGCCGTGAAGCTTTCTCCTCCCAGCACGACCTCGGCATGCTCCCACCCGGAATAGACCAGCGCGAAGTGATAGATCAGGTGCGGGCTCGGATTGCCGGAGATGGTGACCTTCAGATCGCGGGCGTCAAAGAAATCCGACATGCCCGTTTCGACAGCCGACCAGTCGTGCGAACGGCAGCTCCGCGACCTGGCCGGCTTTGCCGAGCGTGGCGGCTATGAAGTGGTCGAGGTCTTCCGCGAAACCGCGTCGGGCATGAAGGCAAACCGTTCGGCGCGGGCTGAGGTGATGAAGCTGGCGCAGGCACGCCATATCGATGCGATCCTCGTTACCGAACTCAGTCGCTGGGGGCGTTCGACCCAGGACCTGCTCGATACACTCAACCGGCTGTCGGGCTGGCGCGTGTCGGTGGTCGCGATGAGCGGCATGACGTTCGAGGTCGATACGCCGCATGGGCGGATGATGGCGACGATGCTCGCAGGTATAGCCCAGTTCGAGCGCGACATGCTGAGCGAGCGGGTCCGCTCTGGCCTTGCTGCAGCGCGGGCACGTGGCCGCAAACTCGGCCGGCAACTGGGGGAGCGACCCAAGTCGGACCGCCTCGCGCCCAAAGTGTTGGCGCATATCGCCGAGGGGCGGAGCTATCGCTGGATCGCTCGCGACCTGGGACTCAGCAAGAACACGGTCGCCGGGATCGTGGCTCGCGCACGGGGTAACGTGAGCCCTGATGTCACGGTGACGACATGACCGGGGCGTCTGGACGGCTGCGTCCCGATCCCCGGCGCAAGGCGCGGTTTCGCGAAATCGCCCGAGGCATTGTCGCCAAGGATCGCTACAATCGGAAGTACGGGATCGCCGTCGACACTGCTGGCGCCATCGCGCAGGCGCTAGAGCGCGCGTACCGCGATGGAGTCCGGGACGACCCGGCCGCAGCCGTTCAAGCGCCCGAACAGGATGATGCCGGCCCGCTGGAATGGGCGTTGATCCCACCACGACCGCGAGATGCCTTCTGGAGTATCTGCCTATACACCCTGGGCCGCGATACCGATCTCCCACGTGACGGCCATCTCGCTCCGGCTATTACCGAACGCGGAACGCCCGGATGGACACTCGTGGCAGGAGGGTACACCCCTGACAGGGTGATCAGCGATAGGAGCATTGGCCCGCTTGTCCGCCTCGGCCTTATCGCGCTCGCAGTCGATTTACCGGTTCGCATGATCGTAACCGCACAGGGGAAGGAAACATGGGCTCTCTTCTGCCAGCGCGGTGGGATGTACCCTGAGGATCTCACTGACATTTGATCCATTTGATCGACATCCATCCGGCGGAATGGTGAAGGGCAGCATCCGCCCCGTTGCAGACGTTCCCAATGGTCGTCATCCCGGCGCATGCCGGGACCGTGGGCTGTCTTTAGAAGCAGCCTCACGTCCGGGCGCCCTGGCGATAGCTATCGCCTCAAGACTTGCCCACGGTCCCGGCATGCGCCGGGATGACGGATGACCGCGCCCCACCCCAAATCAGCCGTCACCCTGAACTTGTTTCAGGGTCCATCAATCCGAAAGCCCAGTTTATGATCGGCCAACCGAGATGGCGGCACGAGCCACCACGCTCCGGCACCAATCGCCCGATGGATCCTGAAACAAGTTCAGGATGACGCAAGGCGGGGGCGCGATGTCCGCTCCCCACCCCTTCTTGCCGTTTCGCTTAGGGTGTCATTTCGCCCTCAGCCGGAACCGACCCCTGAATGAAGAGGTAATGATCAACGATCTGCACAGCCTGTTGGCATGGAACTGGCGCCCTGCGACTGATCGGCTAGAAGCGCTGGCAGCATGAGCTTCAAACGTCAAACCGCATCCGGCAGAACCTTCTCATTAGAGCAGCTCGAAATTTGGCTTGATACGCTTGATCCGCCGGTCGCCGGTGTCTCCTCGATCGATGGCTTCCTCGCGGCGTTGGCTGCCGGCCCGTCCATCATCAATCCGGACATATGGCTCAAGAGCATCCTGCGCGAACACGTCCAAAGCGCCCGATCGGCGCTCGCACGCCGAACGATCCTCAAGCGCTACAACCAGATCTGCATCGAGCTTGCCGAGTGCCCTGAGGTCTATGCGCCGATCTATATGCGGACCGAGGACGGCGAGGTCCTGCTGGAAGACTTCGCCAATGGCTTCTTCACTGCAATGCATCTGGACATGGACGCATGGAAGCCCTTCGTGTCTGATCGAGAGTTCGGCCTCCCGCTTGTAGCGATCCTTGGCCAAAGCACGATCATCGACGGCACATCATGGATCGACCAACTCCAGGATCCCCTCGCAAATCAGGCTCTTGCAGATACCTGGCGGATGATCCCCCAGATCATCTCCTTCATCCATGATCAGTGTGCCTTTGCAAGAACCCTGACCGTACACTGAAGCCTCTCCACATCCCACGTGGGGTCGAAGCAGCGGTTACCACTGAACGTCCGACCGCACGTCGCCCAGAACGTCAGCCGCAGACGTTCGGCGATCGATCGCCGCACCACTCGCCACGCCGGCTACGCAGCCAGCCTGCGCGTCCGCAAGCGGATCGAGGAGGCGTTCGGCTGGATCAAGACCGTCGCAGGCCTGCGACGAACCAAGCTCCGCGGCCTCCAGAAGGTCGACTGGTCGTTCACCTTCGCGGCGGCCGCCTATAATCTGATCCGGTTGCCCAAGCTGCTCGGAGCGACCGCATGAGCGGCTCGCCCGCACCCGATGCTGGCCGTCTCCCTCGCCCCGCCCGGGGTCACCGCCCAGACAGGCCGTGGAAGGAAGATCGCTGGCCCGAATAGGACCGCCGAAAGCCGTAGCCCGCAGCCCCCGCGCCCTCTCGGCTACTTCTTCAACAGCCTGCTAGTGAAGTTATGCTCACCTCAGCATAACTTTACGAAAGGCTTCACATACCCCGGCGGGATCAGGCGAACCTCATGGCCCAGCAGGGCTATCTCCCGGCCCCAATAATGTGACCCTCCGCAGGCCTCCATGGCGACCGTGCAGGGTGGAAGCGCGCTGAAGAAGGAAAGCACCTGATCCCGGCTCAGCTTCTTGCGCACGATAGCATGTGTTGATGGCAGAGTAAAATGCCCCGTTCCGGGGAAAATTACTGTGCCGTTGACAAGCATGACCAGTTCCGTCAGCCCCGTGGACTTGGAATACCCTCTTCGCCAGATCCAGCCCGATCGTAACAATCTCCGACATCACCGCTCTCCTCCATCGATTGAAGACCCACGTTGGCACATCAAGGCCGTCGGGGGGCGGCTACATCATCAATGCCTACCGGGGTTCATCTGCGTCTCTTCGCTGATGGAGACACGGATGAATATCTCGGATGAAGCGGCAGCCTTCCTATTTCCCTGATCAATATTGATTATACAGTTCATAAACTGGAATCGTGTGCGTTTGGGACGTAGCCGCGCACTGAGGTGTCGGGGATATCGGGGAAGGCGCGATGTCACACTGACGCACTTAGTATTGGTGTGCCCGGCCACGGGTGCACGCAAAATGCGGAAGCGCGACATCGATACGCGCCCGCATCGGAGGGGGAGACTGAAGGTGCATTATCTCACGAAATCTGTTTATTGTTCCGTATCCGCAATGGGGTTGCTTGCCGATTCCGATGAAGTCGCCCCCCGTTTCCGGGATGATTACGCCCCCTGATTCCGAGATGAAGTCGCCCCCTCGGAAGCGGGGCCTTTCGGCAATGCTCGTTGTTGTGTCGTTCGCGGCTGCCGTCAAGCGTCCGGCGTATTTTTCGATCGCCGCATACTGTCGCCGTCGAGATCGAGGCGATGAGCGTTGTGCACCAGGCGATCCAGGATCGCGTCGGCGTAAGTCGGGTCCGCTATCACATGATGCCAACTGGCTATGGGAAGCTGGCTGGTGACGATGGTCGAACGACGGCCGTAGCGTTCCTCGAGGATCTCGAGCAGATCGTGGCGCGCGAGCGCATCGAGCGGTTCCAGGCCCCAGTCGTCGAGAATCAGCAGCTGGACGCTGCCGAGCTTCCTGAGGAAGCGCTCGTGTCGGCCGTCACCGCGCGCCAGCGCGAGATTGGAGAACAGCTTGGGGACGCGCTGGTAGAGGACCGAACGGTCGTCGCGACAGGCCTTGTGACCGAGCGCGCAGGCGAGCCAGCTCTTGCCGACGCCGGTCGGTCCGGTGATGACCAGATTGTCGCGAGCGGCGATCCATTCGCCGGCGACGAGCTTCATGAACAAGGCGCGATCGAGCCCGCGTGGGCTGCGATAGTCGACGTCCTCGGGAGATGCCTGGTGGCGCAGCTTAGCGAACCGCAACCGCGCGGCGAGCTTGCGGTCATGGCGGAAGCTCCATTCACGATCGAGCAGCAGCGCCAGCCATTCGGGATGCGTAAGCCTGTCGGCCTCGGCGTTGGCGGCGAGCTCACCATATGCCTTGGCCATACCGGCCAGTCCCATCGTGTTCAGCCGGTCGAGAGTGGGATGTTGAAGCATCGTCGTTCCTTTCAGGCCCAGTCGGCCCCAAGCTGCGATTTTGGCCAAGTCGGAGAACGTTTTGGGAACGTGGCATTCGGTATTGACGATGGAAATCATAGAAGAGGACAGTTCGCTCCATCATAGGGAGTGGGTTGATGGATCGGAGTATTCCGGGCGGGGATTTGATCGGACGATGGAGCCTGAGCTTTGCCGATATTGATTTTGTAAATTCGAAGCCGGCCCTGACGCGCCTTGGCCTCGCCGCGCAGCTGAAATTCTTCGCTTCCCTGGGGTTTTTCGCGATCGATCCCGGCTCAATCCCTACCGATGGCCTCTCGTATCTGGCCGAGCAACTCGGTGTCGAGGCTGGCGAGATAGCCGGTTATGACTTTTCCAGTCGGACAGCACGACGGCATTGTGCGGAGATCCTGATCCATCTTGGATATCACCGCATGAAGCGGGTGGATCGCGCGCAATTGACGGAATGGATTGCTGGCGAGCTGTGCCCGGGCGGCCAGTCGATCAATGCCATGCTTGAGCATGTTTTCCTGTGGTGCCGGGACCGGCGTATTTATGGGCCGTCGCGCAAGGAGCTTGAACGTGTCGTTCGCTCACAACGGCAAGATTATCTGGACACCTGGCTGATCGGAACCAGTGATCGGCTTTCGTCAGATGCGGTGGCGTTATTGGAAGCCTCGCTTGCCGATCCGGACAGCTCGACCGGATTCAACAGGATGAAGGGTGACGCCGGACAGGCAACGCTCGACAACATTCTCGACGTGACCGAGAAACTCGCCTTTATCCAGAGACTTGATCTTCCCCATGATCTCCTGACGGCTACGGGCAAGCCATGGGTCGATCAGATTGTTCGCCGCGTTGCCGGTGAAAAGGCCTCGGAGATGCGCCGGCATGCGCCGGCGCGACAGCTCGGCCTTTATGCGATTTATCTAATGTCGCGGGAGGCGCAACTCACTGACGCGATGATCGACCTGCTGATCGAAACCGTTCACAAGATCGGAACGCGCTCGAAACGCAAGGTGGTGGGCGATATCGCGAAAGACATCGAGCGGGTCTATGGAAAGGAGCGCCTGCTGGTCGAGATCGCCAGCGCCTCGATCAATGAACCATCGGGGCGCATCTGCGATGTCATTTTCCCGATCGCCGGTAAGGCCAAGCTGGCGGCGATCGTCAAGGAGAGCCATGCGAAGGGCGCTCTGGACCGGCGCATCTACAAGGTGATGCGTGGTTCCTGGGCCAATCATTACCGGCGCATGCTGCCAAGCCTGCTTTCCGTACTTGAGTTCCGGTCGAACAACGCGGTGTGGCGGCCGGTCCTGGCGGCCCTCGACTGGATCAGGAGCAAGGTGGATGGCGGATGCCGCTTCGTGCCATTGCAGGATGTTCCGATCGATGAGGTGATTCCAGCGCGATGGCGCAGTTCCGTCATTGATGACGATGGGCGGGTAAACCGGATCAGCTATGAGCTTTGCGTCCTGACGCAACTGCGCGACCGCATCCGCTCCAAAGAAATCTGGGTGGTCGGGGCGGATCGCTATCGCAATCCCGATGACGATCTTCCCAAGGACTTCGAGATCAGGCGAGATGCGTACTATTCCGGCCTCAGCCTGACGCCAGATGCGCAGGCGTTTTGCGCCTCGATCCGGGAGGAGCTTGAACGGGAACTGTTGCTCCTCAATGCCAATATTCCACAAAACGACAAGGTCCGGCTCCTGTGGCGCGGCGACAACCGGATATCGATTACACCGTTCAAGCCCTTGCCCGAACCGAAGGGTCTCGCTTCGATCAAAAGCGAGATCGGTCAGCGCTGGCCGATGACCGGACTGCTGGACGTGTTGAAAGAGGCTGCTCTGGACACGGGATTGATGGATGCTTTCGAAACGTCGGCCTCGCGGGTTACCCTGTCGAAAGCAGCCTTGGCTCAGCGTCTTTTGCTGTGTCTCTATGGCTTGGGCACGAACGCCGGGCTCAAGCGGGTCGCTGGCGCAACACCCGATGTCAGTTACGAGGAATTGCTGCATGTCCATCGCCGTTTCATCCACGCGCCAGCGCTGAGGGAGGCGTGCGCGCGGGTAGCAAACGCGACACTGGCAATCCGCAATGCCGCAGTATGGGGAGATGCGGGCACGGCATGCGCGTCCGATTCAACGAAGTTCGGCGCGTGGGACCGCAACCTGATGACGGAATGGCACGCCCGCTATGGCGGCCGTGGCGTCATGATCTACTGGCATGTGGAGAAGCGCGCGACCTGCGTTTATTCCCAGCTCAAGCGGTGCTCTTCCTCGGAGGTCGCCTCCATGATCGAAGGCGTGCTACGCCATTGCACCGACATGGAAATCCAGCGCCAGTACGTCGATAGCCACGGCCAGAGCGCAGTCGGCTTTGCGTTCTGCCGACTCCTTGGATTTGAGCTTGCCCCGCGGCTGAAAGCAGTGGCACGCCAGAAACTGGCCCTTCCCCAAGCCGGCATGCGCACGCGGCTTTCCAATTTACTGCCGATCCTCTCCAGCCCGATCGACTGGGACGAGATCGAGCAACAATATGACGAAATGGTCAAATATGCCGCTGCCATGCAATCGCGCACCGCCGATCCGGAAGCGATCCTGCTCCGGTTTGCCAGAGCCGAAGTGATGCACCCGACCTACAAGGCGCTGAGTGAACTCGGCCGCGCGGTCAAAACAATCTTCCTATGCCGGTATTTGCGTCAGGAGGCATTCCGCCGCGAGATCCACGAAGGGCTGAATGTGGTTGAGAACTGGAACGGCGCTAATGGTTTCGTGTTCTTCGGCAAGGGCGGCGAGATCGCCACCAACCGCATCCATGAGCAGGAAATCTCCGTTCTGGCGCTACACCTCCTGCAAGCGTCGCTGGTGTATGTGAACACCCGCATGCTTCAGATCGTACTGGTTGAGCCGAAGTGGGCGGGGCGGATGACGCCGGAAGATTATCGTGGTCTCACGCCGTTGATCTACAGTCATGTGAACCCTTATGGCCGCTTCGACCTCGACCTGAACGACCGGATTGATTTTGGACGGCTTGCAGCGTGAGGCGGCTGATCGGCCTATAACATTTGGGTACACCCCAGAGTGATAGGGCCGAGTGACACCATTCGTCTGTCACAAAAGGGTGGGTTTGCGCTCAATGTGACGATACACTGCAAGAGCCACCCTAATGTGACGGATTTTGCACTTGGCTCGTATCGGATATGCCCGCGTCAGCACCACGGACCAGGATCTGGATATCCAGATTGGCCGCCTCAAGAATGCAGGTTGCGAAATTATCCGTTCCGAGACCGGATCGGGGGCCTCGCGGAGCGGGCGCACGGAACTGGAAACGATCATGCAGTTTATGCACACCGGCGACGAGCTGGTCGTGCTGCGGCTCGACCGGCTCGGCCGCTCCACGCGCGATGTCCTGAACCTGGTGCATGAGCTTGATGAAAAGGGAGCTTCGCTGCGCATCCTTGAGCCAGAGGTGACGACGGCGGGCGACACGGGGCGAATGGTCATCACCATACTCGGCATGGTCGCCGATATGGAGCTGAAGTTCATCAAGGATCGTCAGCGCGCCGGGATCGAAGCGGCGCGCGCCGAAGGCGTTTACAAAGGCCGGAAGAAGAACGTCGATGACGATGAAATCCGCCGTCGCCTTGCCGCCGGCGCCAGCAAGGCCCGCGTTGCCCGCGACCTGAAGGTCTCACGAATGACCGTCTATCGGGCGCTCGACATTATTCCGTCACAGACCAAACTGCCGGAAAAGCCGCCCACTGCCAGCATCGCCCTGCATCTGATTATCGAGAACTTCAACAAGCGTGGAAGAGGTAGAAAACCCGCTCGGGAGCGGATTGAGGCGATGCTGGAACGCGACTACGCCATGGTAAAAAACGGCAATTGTGATTACAAACTGACCGTCGCCTATGACCCCGATCCGGATGGCATTTCCCTTGATGAGGAAATCCAAAGCCTCCTCTCCGAGATGTTCAACATCGCAGAGAGCTACAATTGCTCCATGGAAGCCGATATCTACGAGGTCGGTGGTCAGCAACGGTCCTGGTAGAATCAATCAAGCGTTCAGTGTTCGTTCTTCAACCTGGCCAAAATCGCAGCTTCGGGCCGACTGGGCCAGGATGCGCGCTGACGACAACGCCGCACCCCGCGACTTCGCGCAGCATTGGATCGAGCTGCGAGCGGTCGCCTGAAATGTCCAACGGATTCACCCAGACCAGCACTGCGTCGCACGACAGCAGCTCGTCCCGAATCTCGCGAACCGCCTCGTCCCTGTACAGTACAGGCCTTGCGGTCGCCCCGAGCGCCCGCAAGGCCTGCATTATCGGCCACTGCCGGGCTTCATGAAAGCGATGCGTCCACTCGGCTGCTTGCCCACGCCAAAGAAGAGCGATGTTCGGGCCGGATGTCATTGTTGCATCTCCCCATCGGACCTGTCCCCTTTGTGGTCGCGAACTCAGGTGTCGCGCAGCAGTGGGTGTTAAGCCACGGCGGTCGGGTTCAGCCGCCGCCGCGCAAAGCCGCGGCATAGCGCCGGTCGACCACTTCCCAGTCGATGTTGCGGAAGAAGGCGTCGACATATTTGGCGGCGGCGGTGCCGTAATCCATGTGGAAACTGTGCTCGTACATATCGAGCGCGAGCAGCGGCACGCCGGCAATCGCACCGTGCATATGATCCCACGCCCAATGGTTGTGCAGCGAGCGCGTGTGGAGATTGTAGACGAGCACGCACCAGCCCGATCCGCCGGCAAGGCTCATCCCGGTACGGCGGAAGTCGGCTTCCCAGCGGTCGAACGAGCCGAACGCCGCGCCCAGCGCGTCGCGGATGGAACCGGCTGCCTGGCCGTTGCCGCCGAGCCCGTCGAAATAGACCTCATGGAGCACGACCGAGCCGGTGCGGTGCAGCTCCTCGCGCTTCAATCCGCCATAGACCACCGGCGGCAGGTCCGTGTCAGCGAGCGCGGCGGCAAGTCGTGTCTCGATCATATTCAGGGCCTTGACCGAGCCCGCATAATTGTTCTCGTGGTGCGATGTGATCAGCCTTTCGGAGAGGCCGTGAAGCCTGGCGGGATTGAACCTGAGCGGCTTGACCTGATGATTTCCGGCAAAGGCGGGGACAGCCGCCGGCGCTGCGGCCGGCGTCTGCGCAGAGGCTTCGTTGATAGTCATGGCGGCGGCTCCGATGCCAAGAGTTGCGATTGCACTGCGTCGGGAAAGATGGTCGATCGTCACGCGTCACTCCTTCAGATGATCATTACATATGCGGCCCCGAGGACCGAGCAGACGCCGAGCACCGGCAGCATGCCGGCCTTGAACCGGAACATGGCGAGTATCGCACCCACCGCGAGCGCCAGCGCCGGCCAGTTGACGGACGTTAGGACTGGGAGATCGATGGTGCCGGCTGCGAACGGCACTTCGCGGACTTGCTCGAACAGAGTGTGGATACCAAACCAGACCGCCAGATTGAGGATCACGCCGACCACTGCGGCGGTGATCGCCGAAAGCGCGGCCGACAATGCGCGGTTGCCGCGCAGCCGCTCGATGAATGGCGCGCCGGCGAAGATCCACAGGAAGCATGGCAGGAAGGTAACCCAGGTGGTGAGGATTGCGCCGAAGGTCGCGGCGACGAGCGGCGGCAGCCCGGTCGCTTCGCGGAAGGCCGCGAGGAAGCCGACGAACTGCGTCACCATGATCAGCGGCCCGGGCGTGGTCTCGGCCATGCCGAGCCCGTCGAGCATCTCGCCGGGCTGGAGCCAGCCATAGGTCTCGACTGCCTCCTGCGCGACATAGGCGAGCACCGCATAGGCGCCGCCGAAGGTCACCACCGCCATCTGGCTGAAGAAGGTGGCGATGCGGCTGAACACGTCGTCGGGGCCGAACGCGAACAGCAGCGCTGCGACCGGCCCGAGCCAGAGCAGCAGCAGGACGCCGGAGATGCGCAGCGACCAAGAGAGGTTCGGCCGGGCATGGTCGGGAAGGCCCTCGCCAAGAGCGGTGTCGCGGTCGTGGATTATCTCAGCGCCGGCGGGACCATGTCCGCCGCCGCCCTTGAATGCGGCGTAACCAGCGCGGCCACTGAAGAAGCCGATCAGCGCGGCGGCAAGCACGATCAGCGGGAAGGGCACGTCGAGCACGAAGATCGCGACGAACGCCAGCGCGGCAAAACCGCGCATGACGTTGTTCTTCAAGGCACGCGAACCCACCCGGACCACCGCCTGTAGCACCACCGCCAGCACGGCGGCCTTCAATCCGAAGAACAATCCCTCGACCAGCGGCACTTCGCCGAGCAGCACATAGACATAGCTGAGCCCTAAAATCGCGAGGAAGCCGGGCAGCACGAATAGCGCGCCCGCGACCAGGCCGCCCTTGGTCTTATGGAGCAACCAGCCAATATAGACAGCTAGCTGTTGCGCTTCAGGGCCGGGCAGCAGCATGCAATAGTTGAGCGCGTGGAGGAACCGCTCCTCGCCGATCCAGCGCTTCTCCTCGACCAGGATGCGATGCATCACCGCTATCTGGCCCGCCGGTCCGCCGAAGCTGAGCAGCGCGACCCTGATCCAGACGCGCACCGCCTCGCCAAAGCTGATGCCGTGCTCGTGCAGCGTCTCGACTGCGATTTCAGCGCGTGCGCTGGCCTCCATCTTTAGTCCTCTTTTCGCCGGGTGAAGTGAGCATAGAATCCGTCGAGCGCGGTCGATCCGCGCGCGATCCGCTCCTCGTCGTCGTCGGTGCCGGCACAGATGCCGGCGATAAGCGCGCTCACTCCCGGAGTTTCCGGGCGCTCGAACCGAGCATCGGCAATATCAAGGTCGTGAACAATTTCGCCGAGCGCCCGCAGCGCGGGGTCGGTCTCGAGACCGGTGAGGAACACCAAGGTCTCGAAGGAGCAGCGGTCGCCTTCGTGGGTGAACTCAGCGTCCGCCATGTCGAACCTCAGTTCGTCAGGCTCCGGCACATATCCTTTGCCCTCGACGAACTTGAAGCTCGCCTCGGGGTCGATGAAGCGGCGAATGAGCCAGGCGGACGCGATGCGATCGACATGGACATGGCGGCGCGTCACCCAAACGCGGCGCTTTAGCTCCGCCGGGGTCAGCTCGGGCGCACCGGGGCCGCTCACATCGGGATGTTGGTGAGAGCGGCGGTCCGCCTCGGTGATGGCGGCCTGTGCCGCCTGCCGACCATGCGCACCGAAAAAGTCGATCGCGGCGACCTCGTTCAGGCGTTTGCGCAGGCGGCCCACATCCGCCGCCGCGACATACTCGCCCTCACACAGCGCGCGCGCCTCGCGTGCCAACTCCTCATAGTCGGCGTCACGCGCAGCGTCGAACACTCCGCGCAGCTCCGCATCGCCCATGCCGCCGACAAGGCGCGCTTCGAGGATCAGCGCCTCGCCGCCATTTTCGGTGATCTCGCGATGCAGTTCTTCGAACAGCGCGCGCGTGTCCTCGCGATTGGGGAGCGCATGGACGGCGTTCTTGAGCGGCGCGGCCCCGATCGCCTGCAAACGCCGCCAGACCTTCACCCGCAAATAGGCAGGCTTAGCCGGAAGCTGCGGGATCAGGAGCAACCAAGGGGAAGCTTGTGTGTTTGTCATAGTTGTATCGTCACTAGCCTACAAGTGTAAGGGTTGCATCACAAGCCTCATGAGCATAGGACTGCTTATCCCGAAGAAAGAAACCGGAGCGCAATGTCGCGGCTCGCCGGCGGCGCGCTCGCATGACGTGAGGCTTTCCGTGTCGAGTGCGCTGATGAAGGATCAATTATGCTGAAAAAGACCATCGCCTTGGGATTCGCCAGCCTCCTGCTGGCAAGCCCGGCTTGGGCAGCGCCGGACTGGTCGGCTGTCGACCGGGCGATAGGACGAGCGGGGGCCGAACAGCCGGGGGGCGTTCACCGCTACAGCTTCCCGCGTTCGGACCTGAGCGTCACGCTGGATGGGGTGACGATCAAGCCCTCCCTCGCGCTCGGCTCTTGGGCGGCGTTTCAGCCGATGGGCGACGAGGCGATGGTGATGGGCGATCTCGTGCTGACCCACGACGAGGTGAACCCCGTTTTGAGCCGCCTGCTCGCAAGCGGTTTTACGATCACCGCGCTCCACAATCACCTGCTCCGCTCTTCGCCTGCGACCATGTACATGCACATTGCCGGCCACGGCGACCCGGTGAAGCTCGCGGCCGCGCTCCGGCAAGCGCTATCAGCCAGTCGGACCCCGCTCGCCGCGCCGCAATCGCCTTCGGCCAGCGCAGCCGCATCGCGGCTCGACCTCGATGTGGCCGCGCTCAACCGGTTGATGGGCGGTGAGGGCAAGACGGCCGGTGGCATCCTCCAATACAGCTTTCCGCGCGCCGAGCGGCTGATGGACGGCGATATGGAGACTCCGCCGACGATGGGCACGGCGACCGCGATCAACTTTCAGCCAACCGGGGACGGCCGAGCCGCCATCACCGGCGATTTCGTACTTGTCGCAAACGAGGTCGATCCGGTCCTGCGCGTGCTGCGGACGAACGGGATCGAGGTCACGGCGCTGCATAATCATATGCTAAACGACGAGCCGCGGCTGTTCTTCATGCACTTCTGGGCCAACGACGACGCAGCCAAGCTCGCCCGTGGGCTGCGCGCGGCGCTCGACAGGATGAACAATCAGAGGAGTTGAACTCGGACGACGGCTCATTGGGCCGTAACCGCCGCCCGCCCGACCCCACGGCCCTTATGCAGGAAGTGGAATGGAACATGGCTAGCAAACGAACTCTCACTGTTGTCGCAGGCGTGGGCGCGGCCGCGCTGGCGATCGCGGGCGTGGCGATCGCGCAAAACCACGAGGCGAACGAAAACCGGATAATCGGCAAGCACAGCGAACGAGACATCCCGCTTGCTCAGGTGCCCGAGGCCGCGATGAACGCGGCACGCGCGCAACTCGCGTCAATAAGCAAAGCGGAGCAAGTCACCCGAAAGGCGGACGGAAGCACGCTCTATGAAATCAAGGGCAAGAACAGCGACGGAAAGACGATCGAACTGTTCGTCACGCCCGAAGGCCAGGTGCTCGGCCGCGAATGATGGATCAGCACGGGGCGCCGGCCGTCGAGGGCCGTGCGCCCCTTCCGAAATGATACTGCGGAATAGGAGACGAAAATGCGGCCAAGACGATGGATATTGTTATGCGCCGCTTTGGCCGCCCTGCCTGATAGTGCGATCGGCCAAACCGAACCCGCGTCGGCGACGGGCTCGGCGTTGTTCGTAAGCTGTCAAGCGAATGAGCCGCGATGCGGCGCTTACCTCCAAGGCGTGCTCGACATGATGATCGTCGCGCGAAAAGCGGAATGCCGCGCTCCACGCTATGACCGATCGGCGCTGCGCGCGGCATATTTACGCTGGGCGGAGCAGAATAGCTATTTTATGAGTGTTCATATGGTGGCCGGAGCTGAACGCTCGTTAGCGAAGGCTTGGCCATGTCAGTAGCATCGTACCCCGCGGCGTAGCCTGCCCGGCGGCTGCCTTTGAGGGCAGGCGGAGCGTCCGCCTGGCGGTGAATTCCGCCAGCTCAACGATCCCATGTCGCGCCTCAAGCTCGCTAATTAGCCGATGTTCGCATTATGTCTGCCAAATCGTTGTCTGGCGCACAAACCTTGAGGTGACGCCTTGCTGGGCGGGAATGTTGCGTGATGCGGCACAGGAGAAGGCCGAAAAGGACGGGGAGCCGGGAAAATGGGATTAGGATCGGGCAGCGCGGCCGTGCTGGTTGTGGAGGATGAACCCCTAGTGAGGACGATGGCGGCCGACATTCTTATGGACGCGGGCTATCGCGTCTTTGAGGCGTGCGAGGCGGCGGACGCTCTGGCGATCCTTGACGGCCGCGATGACATTGGCGCGGTGTTCACCGATATTGAAATGCCCGGAGGGATGACCGGCCTTGCCTTGGCCGCTGCCGTCCGCGACCGATGGCCGTCCATGCCGGTCCTCGTTACCTCTGGCCGCGTGCGACCAGGTGCAGGCGAATTGCCGAACGGCGCTGCCTATATCGCCAAGCCCTACATGCCCGGTGAATTGGTCGCCACGCTCGGCAAGATGCTTCCTCACCCCGATTCCGGCGATTAATGCTCCATCAGGCTGAATGAGCCGCGAACAAGGGCAAGCCCCACGGAAAGCCGTTCGGCCGCCTCTTTCTGCTCGATGCCTAGTCGTTTGGCGATTTGCTCGATCGAAAGCCCGTTCTGCCGATGCAGGAACAAGACGCGATCGGTCAAATGTGGCAATTCATCAACACAATCCCAAAATTCATCTTCGGGAAATGTCATGCGCGGTGACGCCATGCACGTATCTATTGATTGTTGCAGATAACAATCTGCGGCTGAATCATCGATCTCAACGAGTATCGCAAGAGCTTTTTCCATGAACTCTAGGGCAACCGCTTTCTGTTGCTCTCGATAGATATTGGAAGAATCAACCATAGCCTAGTCCTCCTTTCGGTCGCTGTAGGGAGGACGATGACTCAACAATAGGGAAATTGCACGCGCAACTAGGGCCAGATTGAGCAGTAATTTTATTACAACGGCAAGCAGCCCTCGCCTGCCCGGACAGGGGCGGCGCGTGGCATCGGCTAGATTGTTTGTTGGTCTTCCGACGATGGCTAGTCCTTGCGGGCCATCGTCGGAAGTGGACGGCCGCACAAATTGGGGGGCGTGGGCCGCGCCGGGCCTCTAGCATAAAATTACGGCCCTGCATCCCCGGCGTTGATACATTCGTCGCGCAGGGCGCTCGATTGAGCCGCCCCGATCGCGGTCGCCTCAATCGGCATAGCGAGCTGGCAATATGCACATACGCGCATAATTTCCGCTTGCGGGCTATGTATATTTGTGCATAATAGCCGCGATGGATACGGAACGGCCGGTTCGATGGGTGGCATCGTCAAAGCGCGATTTTCGGGAGTTCCCGGACGATGTGCAGGACGTAATGGGCTATGCCCTGCACCTTGCGCAGCAAGGCGGGCAGCACGCCAGCACTAAGCCGTTGAAGGGCTTTGGCGGCGCTGGCGTGGTCGAGATCATAGACGACCACCAAGGCGATACGTTCCGCACGGTCTATACGGTCAAATTCGCGGAGGCGGTCTATGTCCTGCACGCCTTCCAGAAGAAATCCAAGCAGGGCAAGGCCACGCCGCAGGCCGATATGGATTTGATCCGAACGCGGCTGAAATCCGCCGAGGAGCATCACCGGCAACACCAGACCCCGCGAGGCACAGCATGAGCGCACAGGACGAAATCATTGAGGAAGGCAGCGGCAATGTCTTTGCCGATCTAGGCTTTGCCGACCCCGACACCCACCTTTTGAAAGCCCAGCTCGTTACCCGTGTGGCCGAGGCCATGCAGGAGCGGAAGTTGACGCAGATCGCCGCCGCCAAGGTTACGGGATCTACCCAACCGGAATTGTCGCGCATCCTGCGAGGCCAGTTCCGCAGCGTCTCGGTTGAGCGGCTTCTAGCCATGCTCACCCGGCTTGGCTGCAAGGTCGATATTGTCGTGCGCCCGCAGGGGCGGACCACTGAATCGGCCGTGATCCACTTCGCCTAATGTGCGATGATTTCGCGCAAGCCCGGCTCGATATGTTCGAGGCCGGGCTATTCGGCCAAGGGCCTGCCTTCTGGCGCTGGATCGAAACCGACGCGGCGCAACCCTATCTTGCCGCTTTCGCCGCCGATCGACGGCCGCCCGAACCCGGCGAACCCTTCGCTATCGACCTTGCGGCCGACGACTTGCTTGCTCCCGATCGCCTCGCCCAGCTCGCCCTACAGATCGAGGCCGACCATGCTTGATCCCAATCCGTCCGTAGCCGACCTTGACGCATTGCTAGATCGCCACCGCAATGACGATGCGGCTATGGAAAAGATCGTTCGCGGGTATCTCCGTTGCGCGATCTACAGCTATCAGAAGCATTGCGTTTGGCGCGCCTTGCGCCACATCGGCAAGGACGATTGGAGTTTCAAAGAGGAAGACGTTGCCGCCTTGAGGGCCGAAGGCGCGAAATCCATTTCGGACTTTCGAGACTGGCTCATTGAGGAGCTGGCCGGGATGGGGATCAGCGCCCACACCGGCTTGCCGAATTGAGCGCCTAGCGCGCCGTCGCTTCAATTGCTGGCGGTGATTGTGCGCGGAATAAATCGCGGGTCCGCCGTGGGATCGGTAGGCGAAGGATGCAGCATGTCGCGCCGGAAATTCACCGCAACGGAAATAGGCGCGGCGTTCGGCCGAGCCGCCATGACGCGGGCTTGTGGAGCTGGCGCAGCCTCATAGCTGGCCATCGGCTGCACGGCCGCCGAGGTTAGGCCCCCTACCCCGCGTTCCGCTCTGGCGACGACAATTTGAGCGCGATCGAGCGGCCGAGTCTGATCGCCGGTATAGAAAGCCAGATGCCAATGATCGGCATGGCCCCGGTCCCCCGGCCCCAGCAGCTCCGCCACGCGAATACCATGTTGCGCCATCACGGCGCGGATTTGCTCGCGCGTGATCGTGTGCAGCCCGGCACGCGGCACGAAATCCACCGCCTGCCCATATTTGTGAAAGCTGTTGGCGGCCCCGTAATTGGCTTCCAGCGCCCGCCACGTATCGGTTATGCGAGCATTGAACGCAGCGGCCAAGATCGAGGCGACATAGCCCGCCGAGGCGTCGGCGCTGCCTTCGGGCTGGACGATCGCGGGTTGCGCCGCGAGCTGGCCCCCGCCCGTCGCGTCGGCCGCCGTGATCGTGAGTGGGATCGAGGTCGATCGCGCAGCAGGAGCGCCGCCGCTTACCGGCACGCCGTTCACGCTGTAGGTATTATAGCGCGAGGAAAGCCACGCCTCCCAGCGTGCGCCTTTCGCCATAATCAGCGCCCGATAGCGGGCATTATGGACCGGCGTTCGGGAATGATAATTGGCAACCCGCGTCCACAGGTCGCCCTTGTCATCCCGGATATGGTTTCTGATACGCCATGCAGCGAGGTTGTAGGGATAGCACCCCGCCGCAAGCACATATTCGGGCCGGATGCCGTAGCGTGCCAGCGATTGAATATAGCTGGAATTGAGCTGCATCGAGCCAAGATCGGCGGTGTTATTGGTGTTCT
Source organism: Sphingobium sp. GW456-12-10-14-TSB1 (assembly GCF_059424385.1). Lineage (NCBI taxonomy): Bacteria > Pseudomonadati > Pseudomonadota > Alphaproteobacteria > Sphingomonadales > Sphingobiaceae > Sphingobium > Sphingobium sp. GW456-12-10-14-TSB1. The sequence continues at coordinate 65,990 of NZ_JBWKZI010000004.1, forward strand.
GGACGCGCGCGCCGGGCCGACCGTTCTCTTGTTCCGCGACCGCCAGCATGACGTTCGCCGGAATGTTATAGCGCAGCGCCGCCGCGATCGAGCATTGCACCCGTTCTTCTATGACAACCGGAGGCAGATCAGCGGCCATGATTAGCTGTCCCCCCTTCTCTGGACGAAGGCCGCAACTTCATCCTCTGGCGTCTCCATGTCGCCCGCATCACG
>NZ_JBWKZI010000005.1:0-57794 GCF_059424385.1 Sphingobium sp. GW456-12-10-14-TSB1
CCGCCTGGAGGAGGCACTGGCCGCCTATCAACGCGTTAACAACGTTACGCCCAACGCCGAAGCCATCCGCAACATCCGCTTGCTGCGCAAGGACAACAAAGTCAGCGCAGCCGAGGAAATAGGTGAAGGGACCGTCTTTTTCGCGATCCAGGATTTATTCGGCTATCTGAAGGCACATGTCACCATGTCGGGGATTCAGCGGGTTCAGGCCGGCATCGCGCTGCACGCCATCAAGGATGAGGGCGTCGATGCCCGCTTCATCGTCGGCAATGCGCTTGAACATGTGCTGCCCGCCGGCGAGTTCTGGATGGCCGACAATGCCGAAGTGCTGCGCATCATAGACTATGCGTCGGGCAAGCAGGTTGACCATGACATCCTGCGCGCCATGATACTATCCTGCGAGAATGACGCCGTCCGGGTGCGCCCGTCGCATGGCAGCACGATCATCCTGCTGGGCGCCTTCTGGGGACTGGGCAACAGCATCCGGGAATTCATCCGGTCCAAACGCGATGGCGTGCGGATCGGGGCCTATGTCTATGACATCATCCCTGTCACCCACCCCGAATTCTGCGACGAGGCATTAGTCACCGATTTTTCGATGGCGATCTGCGAGCTATGCGCGGTTGCCGACTTCATTCTGACCATTTCCGATGCGTCACGCTTTGCTCTAGCGGAGTTTATCGCTAAAAATGGCGGCCGTCCCATACCGATGCAGACCGTGCCGCTGGCCCATCACCTGACCCAATCCGCAGACGACGCGGTTGAGTGGCCCGAGCAGCTGCGCCAGGTGAAGGGCAAGCGCTATGTTCTCTATGTCTCGACGATCGAAGCGCGCAAGAACCATCTCTATGTGGTCAATGTCTGGCGGCGCCTGATGGCCGAGGGGGTGGATGTTCCCGATCTCGTCTTCGTGGGGCGGCATGGTTGGAAGATCAGCGGTCTCATGGATGTGCTCAAGGCCACGAACAACCTGAATGGCCGCCTGCATATTGCCCACAACCTGTCTGACGGCGAACTGAACGCAGTATATGCTAATTGCGAGTTTTCGGTGTTCACCAGCTTTGTCGAAGGCTGGGGCCTGCCGGTGGGCGAAAGCCTGTTGCATGGCCGACCCTGCATCGCTTCTGACACATCGTCCATTCCGGAAGTCGGCGGCGACTTGGTTGAATATGTCGATCCCTTCAACCTGACCCAAGGCATCGAGATATTCCGGCGGATGATAACAGACAAAGGCTATCGCGATGCCCGTGCCAAGATGATCCGCGACCAGTTCGTTCCAACAACATGGCAGGATGTAGGTAGTAATTTTCTTAGTAAGGTCAAATTCTATCAAGCCGCTGATATCATACCGTTTCAGACCAGTCTGGAGGAAGGCAAAGTGCTTTCGCTACGGACCAAGGCCGGCAGTACAATCGATATCAAATCATATTTCGACATCCCGAGGCGCATCCTGATCGAATCCGCCCATCTCTACGGATCGGAAGACCATGGGGTTTGGATGAAAGGTTCCAATCCCAGCTTCAGTATCCTTACCGGCATGACGGCAGGCGCCTCGCTGCTGGTCTATTTACAGGTGTCGGTGGCACCAAGTAGCCAAGATTGCATGCTGACGATCTTCAACGCAGAAAATGACGCGATGAGAGCGATCCGGCTACAGGAAGTGGCCACGGGCCAGGTCATCAGGTTGGTGACCAAGGCGGGTGACGACGGCGCGATCCAGTTGCGCTTCGACGTGACCGGCCCCTACCCTCGATATGAGGGCGACAATCGTGATTTCGTCATCGGGCTGCGCTCCATCGGTTATGCGACCCCGGAGAATTTGGTCGCGCGACAGGAACTGTACGAAGCCATGAGCCTGGTGGACCTGACATCCTGACGTCGCATTCCCGCAACACGGCGCTGCGACGATCATGATGGCTGGATCAACGGACGTCCCTGTCTGCATCGACGGCAGGCTGCTGGAAGATGGCGGCGCGGGCACCGGGGTCGGGCAATATGCCCGGACCTTGGTGCAGGCGTTGCGGTTGGCAGGCAGAGCGCCGCTGATCCTGAGCGACGGCGAACGCACTGCGCGCAGGTCACGCCCCGCAAAATGGGCGGCAGCGCTGCGTCCTTGGCCCCGCGGAGCCACCATCACGCCGGGCGGCTACCGGGCCTACGACATTTTCCGTGAAGCCTATGTGTTTTTCAGTATCTATGGGCGGATCATGCCGCTGCGCCTGCCTGGACCAACGGGCATCATGCACTGGAGCTATCCCTTGCCCATGCGCATATGCGGGTGGCGCAACATCTACACCGTGCATGATGCTATGCCGCTTGATTCCGACATCCCGACGCCTGTCGACGGACGTCGGCTGCGGGCGGTACTGGACGGCTTGGCGGCGTCAGGAGGCTCCTTCGTCACCGTGTCGAACGCCGCGCGCCAGGCCATAGTGGAAGCCACCGGCTGGCCACCCGGCAAGGTGGCAATCTGTCACCAGGGCGTCGACATTGACGATATGGCGGTGAAAGGGCGCGACACCCTGCCCGCCGGACTGCAGGCGGGCGGCTATCTGCTCTATGTCGGCGCGGTAGAAGCCCGAAAGAATCTGGTCGCCCTGCTCGATGCCTACCGGGCGAGCGGCATCACGACACCACTAGTCATATCCGGTCCTGATGGCCTAGATGCCGAACATATCACCGCCCGGATACAGGACACCCCCGGGGCGATCCGCCTAGGGCTGCAACCGCGGGATGCCGTGCTCCGGCTCATCGCTTCGGCGCGCGCCCTCATCCTAGTATCGCTGGCCGAAGGCTTCGGGGTTCCGGTTGCCGAAGCCATGGGTCTGGGAACGGCCGTTTTGTCCGCCAACATCCCGGCGCTCACCGAAGTAGGCGGCGGCGCGACGCTGCTGATTGATCCGCGTGATCCGGCGGCGCTGCGCCATGGCTTAGCCACGATCGATGGCGACGCCGCGCTAAGGGAGAAGCTAGTCCGCGCCGGGCTGGAAAGATCGCGATATTTTGGACTGGAATCCTATGCACAGCGGCTCGCGAACCTGTATGGAATGGCATGACTGAGATTGTACCAGCCAAGCTGCGCATTGGCATTGATGGCTATAATATGGCACTGCCCCAAGGTACGGGCGTTGCGACCTATGGACGGAACCTGGCGGCGGCAATCGCTGTGCTTGGATATCGAGTAGACCTGTTGTTCGGTCTGAACATCCCACGCAAGGCGGGCGATGAGCTGCGGGAGTCGCTATTCTTTGGGCAATTGGGTGCTGATCCGCCTCATCGCCTGACCATGCGGCGGCGGATACGACGCTGGCGCGTACATCCCTTCACCCACGATATGACCCGAATATCCGTCGCCGGACGCACCGTGTCGCAGCAAGGCAGCGATCGCCTGCCGTCGTTTGACCGGCTATTCAACCGGGCGGAACTGTTCGACATCTGCGCCCGCCATTTTCGCCGCTACGACAAGTTCATGACCGTCAGAGTGCCCGATCCGCCCGCTATCATGCACTGGACCTATCCACTGCCCATCCGCTTGGCTGGCGCGCGCAATATCTACACCCTGCATGATCTGGTGCCGTTGCGGCTGCCGCAGTCCAGTCTGGAGGACAAGCGCTATTATGACAAATTGGTCCGTGCTTGCGTGGGGCAGGCGGACCATATCGTCACCGTGTCGGAAAAGTCCCGTGCCGACATTATCGAACTGCTTCAGGCCGATCCGGCGCGGATCACCAACTGCTACCAGAGCAGCGACATGCCTGCGCTGCGCGATCCAGCTGCCTTGCCCAATCGCCTGCATCAGTTGTTCGACCTCAAGATGAAGGATTATCTCCTATATTTTGGCGCGATTGAGCCCAAGAAGAATCTCGGCCGCCTCATTCAGGCCTATCTCGAAGCGAATATCGCCACCCCCCTGGTGATCGTCGGGGCCGAGGCTTGGCATGCCGACCGGGAACTCAAGCTGCTAGGCGCCGCCCATGGCAGAAAGCTGCCCGGTGTCGATCGTATCCGGCGCATCGACTACATCCCGCGCACCCTGCTAACTGATCTGTTACACGGTGCTAAGGCATGTCTATTTCCGGGTCTTTATGAAGGCTTCGGCCTACCCGCGCTCGAAGCGCTGGCTGCTGGGGTGCCGCTGCTGGCCAGCACGACCGGAGCCTTGCCCGAAATCACCGGTGGTGCGGCCCTGACCATCGACCCCTATGACATTGATGCCATGGTTGACGGAATACGCAGATTGGACGGCGATTCCATGTTGCGCAACAGGCTAACGCAACATGGGCCCATACAGGCTGACAAGTTTTCCCTGATCAGATTTTCAGAGCGCATAGGCCAACTTTACCAAGGCATCTGCAGACGCTAGACGCCTCAAGCGCTTTTAACCTTGGGCGAAGCATAGCCTGATAACGGCATTGGAGTAATAGCATGTATCTTAAGCGCGGGACGCAATGGATCCGTCCAGGGGTCATCCTACTTACGGCGACGTGCCTGAGCGGGTGCGCGACCCTGCCGCGCAATGGCCCGACTGGAGCCCAGGTCGAACGGAGTGCGAAGCACAACGCAATGGGCTTCAAAATCATCGATATTGCGCCCGACAATATTGACGCCCTGTCTACCACGCAAAATCAGGCCGGGGCCTTGGCCGCGCTGGCCGCAGATGGCAACATTGACCTGATCGGCCCTGGGGACGTGCTGGCGATCGAGATTTACGAAGTGGGCGTTACGCTGTTTGGCGGACGCGCGAATATAGGTGTCGCCGGCACCATGCTGGAAAACGACCTCAGCATGTCGGCCAGCAGCGAAACCGTCGGTGGCAGCGGTGTCGTGGTGGACCGCAATGGCAATATCAGCCTGCCTTATGCAGGAACCCTCTCCGTTGCCGGCCTGACCACCTCGCAGGTACAGGACCGAATTGTCGCGGCGCTGCGGGGTAAGTCGCAAAGCCCACAGGTCATTGTCTCATTGCGCCGCAACATCTCCAATGCCGTCGTCGTGATGGGGGACGTGACCAACCCTGGCCGGATGCCGCTGACACTGGCTCGCGAACGGCTGTTGGACGCAATCGCCGAACGGGGTGGAATGAATCGGATGGTGCAGACCGGCTCCTCGACAGCCACAGGCACCGGCGCGCAGGACGTCATCGTGCGCTTCACTCGGCGCGGCCGCGTGGCTGAGCAAGCGCTGGACAGCATCGTTGCGGGATCAGTGGACGATCTGGTCCTGCTGAGCGGCGACCGGATTGAACTGATCCGTCAGCCGCGCACCTTCACCGTATTCGGCGCGCTCGACCGCGTTGCGCAGGTTCCCTTTGAGAGCCGGACGCTGACTTTGGCGGAAGCACTGGCCCGAGCGGGCGGCCCCAATGACAATCGGGCCGATCCCAAGGCGGTGTTTATATTCCGCATGGTCCCCGCCACCGATCTGATGGCTCAGGGCATTCCCGCTTCGACGACGGACATCGCCTATCCGGTGGCCTACCGGATCAACATGATGGAGGCGGAAAACTACTTCCTGTCGCAGCGCTTCACGATGCGGGACAAGGATTTGATCTATATCGGCAATGCTTCGGCCAATCAGCCTCTGAAGCTAGTCCAAGCACTCGGTCAGCTTTTTGCGCCTGTGCTGAGTGTCCAGAACGCCACGCGATAAGTGAGGGTGCCTGCTGGAACCAGCGGTGGGCACCCCCCTCTATCGATCAGGCCGCATGTTCCTTAACGCCGGCTCGCAACAGCCAACCAATGCCATAGATCAGCAGCAAGGCGAAGAAGATCGTCGCCACCGTCTTGGTCCGTTCAGGATACAGCGCCTTTACCGGCATGTTGGGATCGACCACCGGCACAACGAACAACTGCTGGCGTCGGGCTTCGTCCTGTGCGCGCTGGAGCGCGGCCGATGCCATTTCCAGCTGCTTGCCGTCCATCTCCTGGCGGATTTTAAAGCCTTCATACTCCCCCAGACCCGCCGCGACATTGCCCGGCCCCTGCGACAGCTTGGCTTGCTCTGCGGCTACCTGCCGCGACAGCGCCGCGACACGGTTCCGCAAAGCAATTAGCTGCGGGCTGTTGCGCCCGACAACGGCGGCCATGGAAGCTTCCTGCGCGCGGGCAGCGGCCAACTGAGCCTGTAGTTCAGACACCATGCTGGTCCGCGACGTACCTGTCACCTGGGGGTTGAAGTCCTGCCCGCTGCGGCGGAACTGAGTGATCTGGCGCTGTGTCTGCGCCAGATTGTTCTCCGCCTCGCGCACGCGGCGTTCCGCCATCTGGATCGCGTTGGCATAGTTGCGCTGGTTGAGGGTGTTGACCCGCGCCTCGCTCAATCGCAACAGTTCCTGGACAATCCGGTAGGAATCCTCTGGCCGAAATGAACGCACCTTGAGCGTCGTAATGCCCGTTTCTGTGCTGACGTCCACATCAACCTTGGCTTTGAAATATTTCTCCAGCTGCTCGGGCTTGGGATTGGCGTACCACAGCCGTGACAGCGGGTCCGCTTCGGGCCGACGGAATCGGTCGATCAGGCCGATGCGCTTTTCCAGCGCATTCACGGCATCATGTGACTCTAGATAGTCGGCGACTACTAGCGCGTCGCGCTCCGACGACGCGCCGCCTACCATGGTCAGCGCCTGACTCAATCCGCTCGGTGCGGATGTCGGCGTCTGTGACGTACGCACGACGAAATGCGCTTCCGATTGATATTGGTTGGATGCGATTAAGTAAAAATACAAGGCCGCCAGAAGTGTTGGAAAAAGAACGATGATACACCAGCTGCGATGTTCTTTAGTCCATTCAATCAGCCGCGATCCAGCTTTTGAGTATAATTTATCCAAAATACAAGACCTTACGATGAAGGGAAAATGTTAGAGATTTTTTGATTCGGCAACAAAGCTGGCTGCGTGCAATAGGGGCGTGAAATCGATTCTATCTGTCAACGAAGTACGACGTTTTCAGGCCGTGTGCCTCCGGGCAGTATAAGCAACCAAGCCTCCTCGTGTATGTCGGCCAAAGCTTTGGCCACGCCGACACTCCCCAATGTCTGAAACGATCGTCATCGCGGCGCTTCTACAGCGGGACGCTGCACCTTAGAATATAAAATCGTCACTCCCGTCGATGTTCTGTCATCAGGCCGCCTATCATATCGCGGGGTACGTGCGATCGCAAAGCCATGGTCGCATTGCCGGCAGCTTTGCCCTATAGGTCCACCCCTATGAAATTGCCTTCCCTCATCGCCGGCGTCTTGCAGCGCATCCGCCGTAGTCATGCGCAAGATGCTGGTATCCGCTTGTTCCATCTCGAACATCTTCTCTCTTATCCCCGCCAACGCAACGAAGCGGTCATTCGCGAGCTCTGTGCGAACGCCTATCTGGGTGGGGAAAGATCATTGTGCCGGGTGCTGGGCCGATACAAGATGATTATCGACACTCGTGATGTCGGCCTGTCAAGCCACCTGCTGCTTGATGGCTATTGGGAAATGTGGCTGACCGAATTGTTCGCCACGCTGGTGAAGCCGGGCATGAAGATCGTCGATGTCGGCGCCAATCTGGGCTATTTCTCGCTGCTGATGGCCGACCTTGTGGGCCCAACAGGTCAGGTCCATGCCTTTGAACCCAATGTCGATCTTGCCCATCGCATGGCGCAGAGCCTGGCGCTCAACGGTTTTTCTAGGATCGCGACCGTTCATGAACAGGCTTTGGCCGATGCCGAAACCGACGTGGTTCTGCTTGTCCCCAAAAACGAACCGAAAAATGGCCACCTCCTGCCCGCTGATCATCCCACATCGAGCGATGACGCAGTCGAAACCCGGCTGATGCGGACAAGGCGGCTCGACAGCTATCCCGAACTCTATGACGCCGACATCATCAAGATCGATGCCGACACGTCCGAAATGACGATCTGGTACGGCATGTCGGCCATCTTAGATCAGGGGCGGCCGCTGACGATCGTGCTAGAATTTGCGCGGATCCGCTATGCCGATCCGGGTGCCTTCATCGACCGGATCCTGGCCGATGGCTTCAGTCTGTCGGTCATCATGCTTGACGGCGGCGTCCAGCCCATCGACCGGGAGGGTATCCTCGCCGCGCCTCCGCAGGACGATGTCATGCTGCTGCTGGTACGGTGATACCCTCGCCGCCCTGATCCTCAGTCGCAGGTAAAGCACAGCTTCGCGATGGCGCATCCCCCGCCGGGAGGCGCTAGGCCGATACGGACCGGGCCGGGTCGGGCCGGAAGCGGCAGGGACAGGACAAGGGGTTCGCCCGCCCGTCCCTCGAAGCACGACGAATGGCCATGGATGTCGATCCCGATCGGCGCGCCGCCATGGTCGGCGGCAACATGGATATGCAGGATCCCACCAGCGCATCCGGCCCAGCGGAACCACAGCGACACATCGTCGCCGGCAATCCGGCACCCCGTGGCGGTCGGAAGGCCCCATCCATGCCCGTGGCGCAGGACTTCGCCCGGGGCATCGTCATGCTGCATCCCGCTGTCCGACAGGAGGGACCAGATACCCGGCCCGCCGACCAGCGGCAGGCCCGCCTCCCCCCGTGGCTGAACGGTGACTGCCTTCCCCAGCAGGTCATGGGCGATGTGGTGCCATGTTCGGGGCTTGTAACCCGCCGCGATCGCCGCTTCGGCCGCGTCGCGCACGGGCTTGTCCAGCAGGGCGCATACCGCATCGGCGATCGTGGCCGGATCGTGCGGATCGAAATAGCGCGCGAAGCGCCCACCGGCCTCCGGCAGCGAGGAGACGGCAGAGATGGCCGGCACCTTGCCATAGGACAATGCTTCGGACACCGGCAGGCCCCAGCCTTCGTAAAAGCTGGGATAGAGCGCAAAGAGACAGTTTTCGTATAGGGTGGCCAGCCTGTCGTCGGGAACGCCGTGCAGGATATGCACCCGTTGGCGCAAGGCAGGGTCATGGCGCAATGTCCGGTGGATCGCGTCGTTGAGCCAACCTCGCCCGCCCACACACACTAGATCGGGCATGTCGGCTTCATCGAGCCTGTCGCGCAGCATCACCCATGCTTGGAAGGCGCCAATGTGATTTTTCCGCGGTTCGAGTGTGGACACGAGCAGGACGAAGGGACGCGTGCCAAGCGCATAGTCTCGCAGGATCGATCGATCGGCGGCATTCTGCCGGAAATCACCGTCAAGCGCGACCACAGACACCGTCTCGGGCGGGATGGCGGCTTGGCGTTCGACCGACTTGTCCAGCAGATCCTGCCGGGTCGCTCGCGATATCGCCAAACACCCGTCGGCCGAATGGAGCAGCGAGGTAAACCAAGCCCGATAGTCGCGCACCAGCGAACCGATGAACCAGGTCGGATCGATCAGCGGAATGAGATCGAATACCAGCGGGACATAGATCATGCCTGCGCGGGCGCGCAACGTGCGCACGTCGAGCAGATAATTGCGATCCGACCAGGATGTGCCCAGATTGACGAGCGTGGTGCCGGCGAGCAAGCGCAAGGTGCGCGCCGTGGCCATCGCCCGGTAGATACCGACAAGCTGGGCCACCCAAGCAGGATCGCCTGCGTCATCACTTTGCTTGGCGAGGCGGCACAGCACGAAGAACATGTCTCTTGGCAGCATGATCCAGCTGCGCCGGCTGCTTGAATAGACACAGAAGACCGCCCTGTGTGCGGCGGCATCGTCCAGCAATGCGAGCGATATTTCGATCTGGACGCGCTGGATGCCGGTGGGGAGGCGCGATCGGCCGAAAAAGGCCAGCAGGTCGGTGACATCGAACAGAACCGGCGCGTTCGACAACGTTACAACCTCCTGATCCAGCACCATGTTTGGAGCAATGCCGAGCGCGGCGAGCGCGGCGGCCCAGAAAGTTGAGTCGACGGCCTCACGATCGGGCATGACGCGCGCGAGTTCGGAAATTGCCTCCAAATCTTGGGGTTTGCGTTGCAAGGCGCGCACGAAATAGCGGGCGGCCTCATCGGGCTGCTGCCAGGCCTTCGCCATGTGCCCAAGGTGCAGAAGCGGTTCGGCCTGGCCTGCCCCAAGACGCGCCGCCTCTTCATAGGCGGCGGCGGCGCGGTCTATGGCGCCGGCCTCCTTTTCCATGTGCCCAAGCTGCACCCACAGATGATAAAGACGCGGCTCACTGGACAGCGCCTGGCGATAATGATGCGCCGCCCTGCTCCAATTCTGGCCTGCCCGCGCGGTATCGCCAGCACGTATCTGTGCGGCAGTGCGGCGACGTACCGGCATGCCATTAGACTTTGGCCTGATCCAGCGGATCAGGTTCCCCCGCCATGTCTTCCATGTCTGCATGCAACCGACCTAGAGCGCATGGGGCAAAGATGACACTAGTTTTTGGCCGGCGCGCGACCCTGCAGCCGGACTGATTGCTTCCCCCACGAAAGCAGCCGATATGTGGCACAAATCGACCCCATCTTCATTCCGGACTGAACCTATCTTTATCTGGGCCGGACCGATGGCGACATCGCCCCAGATAATGCGATCTGACTATTCGTCGATGCTGTCGCGCTACGCCGCACGCTCACCACCATGGGGTGCATCTAGGGTTCGGACTCAATCAGCGGCTGTATCGATGACCGTCAGCGATGTGGACGTATAACGCAGGATATACCGTTTCTTGATTGGCTTCCCCATCGGCTGTTTGTCGCCGAAGAAGGCGACATAGCAGTCGTGAGCGCCGATCTCGTCGTCGAACCAGCAGTGGACGACGGTCCCATACTCGGGGACACCCTCCTCAAGGCCGTCGTAGCGGACCGCCGTGCCGGGTGGCAGGTATGGGCCAGACGTGTTTTGGTCGTCGTTCATGAACTGCGCTGTCCTCTAATTCCGTCATAACCAGAACGCGACGGCAGTGGCCAGCGCCACGGCGGACAGGAAGTTGGCGGCGAGCTTGTCGTAGCGAGTGGCGATCCGGCGGAAGTCCTTCATGCGACAGAAGGCGTTCTCGATGAGGTGACGCCCTCGGTAACGCTGCTGATCATAGCGAATGGTGCGCTTGCGATTGCGCCTACCGGGGATGACAGGACTGGTGCCGTTCTCGCGCAGGGTCTTGCGCAAGCTATTGGCATCGTAGCCTTTGTCGCCAAGCAGGTAGCGCATACGGCCCGCGTGTTCGAGCAGCGCCGGCGCAGCCTTCACGTCGCTGACATTGCCGGCGGTCAGCATCAGGGCAAAGGGTCGGCCCAGCACGTCAGTCAGGGCGTGGACCTTGGTTGTCCAGCCACCACGAGAACGGCCGATGGCCTGCGTCGGGCGCCCCCTTTTCCGCCAAACGCCGAGCGCTGGGCCTTGATGTAGGTGCTGTCGATCGCGGTGCTCTTCGTGACCGCACCCGCCTCGGCCAAGGCGTCGAGCAATTTCGTCCAGAAGCCCCGCCGTGACCAGCGATTGAAACGGTTATAGATCGTCGTGGACGGCCCGTAGTCCGCAGGACAGTCGCACCATCGGCAGCCGGACTTCAGGACATGCAGAATGCCCGAAATTACCCGGCGATCATCGACGCGCCGGGCTCCAGGCTGGTTCTTTGGCAGGTGTGGTTCGATCGCCTGCCAGGCAGCATCCGATAACCAGAACAACGAGCGCGACATCGAGCGGAGCCTCCATCCAGCTTGAAGCCACCTTGAATCAACCTACACGCGCATTTTCAAGAGGCTGATTGGGTTTTGACCCTAACTGCGCTGACATGCGACTATAGCTGTCCCTTTCGGCAGGATGGAACGTCTGTCTTGTACCGATAAGCATTTCGGCGCGGCCCGCATAAGTTACTGCCTAGGCATTGATCCATATTCTCTCTACTAGACGGGCGATTCAGTAGGGGATCCATCACATGACGAAAAGTGCTATAGTTACCGGAATCAGCGGCCAGGACGGTGCCTATCTGGCGGAAAATCTTCTAAACCGGGGCTATACCGTATATGGCACCTATCGTCGCACCAGTTCGGTCAACTTCTGGCGTATCGACGAACTAGGCATCACCGATAATCCCAATCTGAAGCTGGTCGAATACGACCTGACCGATATGGGCTCCGCGATCCGCCTGATCGAAACGTCGGAAGCGACCGAAGTCTACAACCTCGCTGCCCAGAGCTTCGTAGGCGTATCGTTCGATCAGCCGATCACCACCGGCCAGATCACTGGCCTCGGCGCGGCATATCTGCTAGAAGCGATCCGTACGGTGAACAAGAAAATTCGATTCTACCAGGCATCAACGTCAGAAATGTTTGGCAAGGTGCAGGCGATCCCCCAAAAGGAGGATACGCCCTTTTATCCTCGCAGCCCCTACGGCGTGGCCAAGCTCTATGCCCACTGGCTGACTGTCAACTATCGCGAAAGCTTCGATATCTTCGGCACAAGCGGTATCCTGTTCAATCATGAATCGCCGCTGCGCGGCCGTGAGTTCGTAACCCGCAAGATCACCGACACCGTTGCCAAGATCGCCCATGGCAAGGCCGAGATGCTCGAGTTGGGGAATCTCGATGCGAAGCGTGACTGGGGCTATGCCAAGGATTATGTCGAAGGCATGCGCCTGATGCTGCAGCATGACACGCCCGACACTTATGTTCTCGCGACCAACCGTACAGAGACCGTGCGCCATTTCGTTGAGCTCGCCTTCGCGCAGATCGGCGTCACGCTCGAATGGTCGGGCAAGGACGAGAACGAGATCGGTGTTGATGCCAAGAGCGGCAAGACCCGGGTTCGCATCAATCCGGCCTTCTACCGTCCTGCCGAGGTCGACCTGCTGATCGGCGACCCCGGCAAGGCCGAGCGTGAGCTGGGCTGGAAGCCGGTCGTGGAGCTAGAGGAATTGACCAAGCTGATGGTCGAGGCGGACATGCGTCGCAATTCTGCGGGCTGGTCCTTCTAATGCGGGTGGCGTTGACTGGGGCAACTGGATTTACCGGTCGCTTCGTTGCCGACGCCCTTGAACGGGCGGGAGCGACGCCGCTCCCGCTCAAGGTCGATCTTACCAATCCTGACGCTACCGATCTGGCCATCCAGGCAGCGGATTTCGACCATGTGATCCATCTCGCCGGGCATGCCTTCGTCCATGCCGCCGACTGGCATCCCTTCTACACGGTCAACCAGATCGGCACGCTCAACCTGCTCGATGCGGTGGCGCGCAAGACGGAAGGGACACGATGCATCTTAGCATCAAGCGCCCAGATTTATGGTCCCAATGCCCAGGGCCTAATTACCGAAGAAGCGACGCCTAATCCCGCCAACCATTATGCTATCGGCAAATACGGCATGGAGCTGGGGTCCAAGCTCTGGGCCGACAAGCTGGACATCGTCATTACGCGGCCGTTCAACTACACTGGCATAGGACAGGACACCAAATATCTGGTGCCCAAGATCGTCGATCATTTCCGCCGTCGCGCCCCTGTGATCGAGCTTGGCAACACATGGGTGCAGCGCGACTTCGGAGATGTCCGTTCGGTCGCCGACGCCTATGTCGGCCTGGTCATGGCCCCGGACGTCCCGCGTGTCGTCAACATCGCGACCGGCAGCGTGTCATCGATCGGCGACATCATCGAAACGCTGTCGGCGCTCAGCGGACATCAGATCGACATCAAGATTAATCCTGCCTTCGTCCGCAAGGGCGATGTGGAAGTATTGGGCGGCGACTCTACGCTTCTTCGCAAGACGCTTCCCAACTGGAGTCCACATGCGATCGACGATACGATCCAATGGCTGTATGAGGCCATGAATTGATGACGATGTCGGGCACTGTCAGCACGTCTCCTGAAACATCGCTCTGCTGAACGCAATATTGCGAAAAGACAATGATTTCATTCCAAAATGTATCAAAGACATATCATATCCGGCGGTTCCACAAGACCGTCTTCAGCGACCTGAGTTTCCAGATTGCGACAGGCACGAGCCTGGGCATCTGCGGGGCAAACGGCGCCGGCAAGTCGACTTTGATGCGATTAATATCCGGTGTTGAATCACCGACCTCCGGACGCATCGAGCGAACGGTATCCTGTTCCTGGCCCATAGGATATGCCAGTTGCTTCCAGTCGAGCCTCACCGGGGCCGATAATGCCCGGTTCATTGCCCGCATCTATGATAAAGACATCAAAGAGCTGTGCGCCTATGTCGAAGACTTCGCTCAGCTCGGCCCTTATTTTTATCAGCCAATACACACCTATTCAGCGGGCATGCTGGCTAGGCTGGCATTCGGCATATCGCTGGCGATTGAGTTTGACTGCTATCTCGTCGATGAGGTCACCGCCGCAGGTGACGACAGATTTCGCCAGCGTTGCGAGGAAGCACTTCATTATCGGCGCGAGACTGGAACGCTGATCATGATCAGCCACGACCCCAATACTTTGCGATCCTATTGCACGCGCGGGGCCGTCCTCAACAAAGGTGTACTGACATTCTACGACAGCATCGACGAAGCCATCGACGTTCACATGCATAATCAAGCCGCAGCCTGAGACATTTCGCTGTCAGGGTGCCTGGTTAAATCGGCTGCTGCGCTGGAACGGGAATGAGCCACACCGCTAGCGGCGCGACAGAAGCGGTGAATGCATCGATGTAAAGCAATCCGGTCATAGTTTGAATGATATCGATGTAGTATCCGATAGCTATCGGATTGCTTCCCGGTTATCCAAACGCTACACCGCTGTCCCATGCCAACCATCGCGTTCATCAGCCCCAAGGGGGGCGTGGGGAAGACCACGGCCGCCCTGCTCCTTGCCTCGCAACTGGCGCGTGGGGCCAAAGTGTCGGTCATCGACGCCGATCCCAATCATCCCATTGCCGCGTGGGGCAAGGACGCAGCTCTGCCCGGCAATCTGTCGATCATCGCCGATGTCGACGAGGATACTATCCTCGACAAGATCGAGGATGCAGCGGCGCAGACCCCCTTCGTCATCGTCGACCTAGAAGGCACTGCGGCCAAGATCGTGCTGCTGGCAGTTAGTCAGGCCGACCTGGTCGTGATCCCGATGCAGGGATCGCAGCTCGATGCGGAACAAGCGAGCCGGGCGATCCGGGTACTTAAACAGCATGAGAAGATGACGGGCCGCGCCGTGCCCTATGGCGTGCTGCTGTCGCGGACGAGCCCAATCATCCGCACGCGGACCATGGGGCATATCCAAGACGGCCTGACCGACGCGGGCGTGCCGATGTTTACGGCGCAGTTGCATGAGCGCGAGGCGTTCCGGGCGATTTTTTCCTTTCGCCAGACGCTGGAAGCCCTTGACCCTAGGGAGGTCGCCAATCTCGACAAGGCGATTGCCAATGCCGAACAATTCGCGGTCGAGGTAATCGAGCGGCTGCGCAAGAGCCGCGGCAAGGCCGCGAACAAGGAGGATGCAACAGCATGAGCCGGGCCAATCCTTTCAGCGACCTTGACGATTTCGCGTCCGATGGCACGGCCAAGCCTGTCCCTGCCGACGCAATCAACAAGATTGCGGAAAATGTCGGTTTTCCGAGCCGCAAAGCCGGGAAAGCAGCCGCAAGCGAGACAGCGACGTGGACAGCTGAAGCGCGCGTCCCTTCCCCTGTCCCGGCCTCCGGTCCGCATCGTGCCCCGCGCCGGCACACCACAGGACGCAATCGGCAGATCAACATCAAGGCGACCGAAGAGACGATCGAGGCGCTTTACCGGATCGCGGACAAGATGGGTGTGCCTTTGGGCGCTGTGCTGGAGCGAGCGCTGACGGCGTTGGCGAAGGATATCGAGTAGCTATCCTATAGCTACTGTGTAGCTATAGGATAGCTTTCAGTTATCGCGGCTTATCGCTTCCATCATGAGGCGTCCGTTATTGGCGGCTTCGCTCTGATGGGAATGGTTCGCCCTCCCCACATGTCGGACGATTTCGGTGCCGGCTTCCTTTCACATCTCTCGGTTGGTGGATAGCGGCGAGCACAGTCATGCCTGGGGCACAAAGCGCGCTAGGCAGGCTTGCCCTCGACAAGGGCGCTGACGATGGTGGTTTATCGCGACCTGTCAGAAAGGCGTAATGTCAGATGGTATCCGGTAGCTATCCAATATCGTTCTCTGGATGAGCTCCCGATTGTTCCGATAGTCGCGTTGAAGCGCTGCCCAAGCCGCTTGCTCCCGTTGGGGAGCATTCGCGCCGCGAAGCGGTGCGTCTGAGGCTGACGGTTTGGGAGGTTAGTGCGGTGGTGGGCTCGGCATTTGGCTTTTCCGATCATAGTTAACGTGTTGGCCGGTTGAGGCCAACTCCGTTTGCTTCTTTTATAAAGGAATCTGAGAGCGGTTGTGGATGATTTTGAGACTCACGCTTGGGGACTACCTCCTGCCGGTCGATCATCGCCTCGATCCGCGCCAGCACTTTGGCGAGCGCGCCCTTTTCCATTGCCTGTCGCCGCTCGCGGGGGTCGAGTGTGGCGCGCATTGCGGCCATCTCGTCCTGCCGGTCAGCCTCGCGCTGGACTTCGTCGTCGGGGAGGGGGGCAGGGCGCATCCAGCGTGGCAAATAGCGCGCGACGAGGTCAGGCAAGAAGGCGCGATAGACGTTGGAGGTCTGCGCATAGCGCGGCCCGGGGCCATCGCCCTCCACCTTCTTGAAGCGGCGCTGTCGCACGAGAAAGCCGATGCCTTCGAGGATGCGCAGCGCGCGCGCCACGGTGGCGCGGCCCAGGCTCGTCGCGTCGGCAAGATAGTCGTAGCTAGGGAACACGCGGCCTTTGTTGAGGCGGGCGAGCGTCAAAATCTCTTCGAACACGCGCACGCTCGCAGCCGTGAGCGTGATGAGCCGCTGTTCGCCGGGCGTCAGGACGCGACCGTCGCAGCGCGCCTCGCGCCGCAGCTGCCGCCCGGCATCGAGGATCCGGCGCGCGGCGCGCAGCAGCCGGTCGGTTTCACCCTTGGCGGGAGGGGTGAAGAAGAGATGCTCAAACGTCCCTTCCTCCACGCTGTCGCGCAGCACCGGCGCGCCAGTGGGGTGGGGCGCGCCGGATCGGGTTTTGCGGGGGCCATGCCCCTTCACCCGTGCGACATGACCACCCAGCGCGCCGACCAGCGCCTCGCCAAAGGCAAGTGTTCCCATTCGTCCCTCCATCGAGGAAGGCCGTCACCAGACAAAAAGAGTGCGTGGCGCGAAGCGCGCATCCTTGAAACCATTGGAGAACTGAAGTAGGAGAGGGGGGTGATTGACCTCTTTTGAGGCACCCGGTTCGACGTTTGGCGACGTCGCTCCAACCTCCAGTGGATGCCCGGCCTTCGTGCCGGGTATTCTTTTATGTGGTCACAGCCGCCCTTTCCATGATCCCTTCGACCGGTATCGCCGGCCTCTTCATGCCCGCAGAGCGACAGCGCTACGGGCGGGCATATGATCGCAGCTAATTTCCTGTTCTAAAAGGCCTTCCGGTTCGTGCTTTCGAGTAGGAATGCAGAAAATCATTCGTGCTTTCGAGTAGGAATAAGGGAAAAATTCGTGCTTTCGAGTAGGAATGGATGTTCTCCATTCGTGCTATCGAGTAGAAACTCGGTCGTCCATTCGTGCTTTCGAGTAAAATTTGCCGGGTTCACGCGAATCACCGCAGACAGGTTTTCAGGCCTGCGTGTCTTCATCCCCCGCTTCGTTCCCCTCGGGCAGGGCAGGGGGGCGGCGGGTGATGATCACCCTTCCCTTGGCGGGGCGGCGTCCGGCCTTACGTTCTTCTCCTTGCGCCGGCGGCGGGGCAGGGGCGTCCTCTATCAGGCGGATGTCATAATCGGGAATGGCGTTGGTCGCCGCGACCTGGCGCATGGCGATGCGGAAGTTCGACAACGGGTTCTGGAAGCCGATCTGATGGCGCAAAAGGTCTAGGTCGAGGTCGAGCGGCGCGCCCTCCACGCAGGTCGATCGCGCGACCTCGTAGATGCGCCGCTCGATCGGGCCAAGCTGGAAATAGGTGTTGGCATAGTCGAGCACCTGGCCATCGCGCAGGATCGCGCGGAACAACCAGTCGCACAGCCGCACACGTACGGCTTTCAACCGTTTTTCGCCCTTTCCCGAGCGCGCATATTGCAGCCGCGCTTCGGACAACCAAGAGAAGAAACCCTCCTCGCCCTCGCCCCCGGCCTCAATATTAGTGCGAATCTGCGTGCCCTGCAGTCGCTCTAGCGCATCGGCCAGACGCGAATAGGAACGGGCGCTGTGGTTGGCGCCGGTGACGGTGAAGAGGTCGTGCGCGGTGAAGGTGAAGTCCTGACTCACGCTCATGCCCGCCTCGATCTTCGCGGCCATGAGGCTGGCGATGTAGAGGACGATTTCCTTGTCATAGATAGTCGCGACGCCGCGCGCCGAGGGGCGCACCTCGATCTGGACGGTGGGGGTGGAATAGGCGAGCGGCTTCATCCACGCATTTTTGGCAAGCGCAAAGAAGGGGAAGGCCATGAGCGACCGCTCGCCCCGGATCTCGCCCATAAGCGGGCTATCGAGCTGGAAGAGTTCGCGCTGGGGGTTGGCCATAGCGCCGACTTTACCGCGATCAGGTCATGTTGGCTATTTCTACTCGAAAGCACGAATGTACGCAGTCGCCGGCAATATTGCGCATCATAGGGGTCGAATCCGGCTGAGGGCGAAATGACACCCTAAGCCTCGGCACCCTTCGGCCAGAGGTATTCGCCGGTGAGGAGGATGTGCGCCCACCCGAGCGGTGAGATATGGGCCAGCAGGTGGTCGGGCGTATCGAGCCCTTCGCGTCGCCGGGCTTCGACGGCATGGCCGAGATGCAGGGTGTTCCAGTAGACGATGACGGCGGTGAGCAGGTTGAGGCCGGCGATGCGGTAATGCTGCCCCTCTGTCGTACGGTCGCGGATCTCGCCCTGGCGACCGATCCGTAAGGCGTTCTTCAGCGCGTGGTGCGCTTCGCCCTTGTTGAGGCCGACCTGCGCGCGGCGTTGCATGCCGGCATCAAGGATCCATTCGATGATGAATAGCGTCCGTTCGATCCGGCCGACCTCGCGCAGTGCGGCCGCCAGATCGTTCTGGCGCGGATAGGCGGCGAGCTTGCGCAGGATGCGGCTTGGCGGGACCTGCCCTGCGCTCATGGTGGCTGCGCAGCGAAATAGATCGGGCCAATTGGAGACGATCAGCGCTTCGCGCGCCTTCCCGCCCACCAGCGGACGTAACTCGCTCGGCGTAGCGGCGGGATCGAACACGTAGAGCCGTTTGGACGGAAGGTCGCGGATGCGCAGCACCAGGCGGTAGCCGAGCGTGGCGCTGATCCCGAACAGATGGTCGGTGAACCCGCCAGTGTCGGCGTATTGCTCCTCGATCCGTCGCCCGGCCTCATTCATCGTCAGCCCGTCGAGCAAGTATGGGGCTTCGCTGACGGTCGCAGGGATGGTCCGCGATGCAAACGGCGCGAAGCGGTCGTTGACGTGGGTATAGGCCTTGATGCCGGGATCGTTGCCATAGCGAGCGTTGACCGTGTTCATCGCCTCGCCCTGTCGCGCGGCGGGGTAGAATTGACCATCGGCGGATGCGGTAGTGCCCATACCCCAGACCTGCGCCATCGGCAGATCGCCTTGTGCGGCGACCACATGGGTCAGCGCCTGATCGATCGCCTCGCGTTCGACGTGCCAGCGCGCGAGCCGAGAGAGTTGCCAGTAATCATGGGTGTTGGAAGCCTCGGCCATCTTGCGCAGGCCCAGGTTCAAACCCTCTGCGAGCAGGACATTGAGCAGGCCGGTCCGGTCGTCGCACGGAACGCCGGTGCGCAGGTGCGTGAAGGCCTCGGTGAAGCCGAGCGCGGCATCTACTTCGAGCAGCAGGTCGGTAATACGGACGGACGGCAGACGGCGGTAGAGATCGAGCACCAAGTCATCGATCCCATCCGGCGCGTCAGCGGTGAGGCGATCGATGCGCAGTGTGCCGTCCTCGATACTGCCTTTCGGGATCGTGCCGTTACGCGCGGCGCGACCGAGCCGGGCAAGGCCATCGGCAAGACGGGCTTTGCGATCGGCGAGCCAGACATGCGGATCAGACGGTACGGCCAGCTTCGCAGCATGCGCGACTTCCATCGACACCAGGACGTTGCGCAGGTCACCATACCGATGCGAGCGGTCGAGCCAGATGTCGCCCGAGCGTAGCGCGTCACGCAGGTGGAACATGACCGCGACCTCTCGGAGACGGGCATCATCGTCGCCCTTCGCTCGCAACTGTCTCCGCCATTTGGAATGCGGCCGCAGGAAATCGTCAGTCGCCGGGGGCGTGCCTTTGGTGGCGATGGCGGTCACCGCGTTCAGCAAGGGCCGGGCGACCGGCGCGCCTTCGAGGTCGAGGCAGCGTAGCATTCGCGGGGCATAGCGACGGAAGCGGTGATAGCCCTGATCGACATGGGCCAGCGGATCGTCGCCCAACGTGTCTGTCAACGTCCGGGCCGTAGCGGTGAGGCGGGTCAGATGCTCCCATCCCGCCGCACGCGCGATCGCATCGTCAAGCGACGCACCGTCGCCATGCGCTTCGAGCAGCGATCCGCCGAGCGCCGCGAAGCCCGCCAGCGTCGCAGTGACCCCACCCCTGCTGTCTGCGACCCGTGTGTCATGCAGTTGCTTCGCCTCGCGCCAGGTGCGGCCAACGATCCGGTCATGCGTCTCGATCACCGCATCCGCAGTCGCGGTTGCCCACTCAATGATACAGACCGCGAGGATGGCGCGACGCCGGTCGGCACTCAGATCACGCAGACCATCGGCAAAGTACCGTTCGCCCTGTCGCCGCAACCTGGCGACGCGATGCGGTGGGACTCCGGCAAGCAGGCCGGCATCGAGGTCCATCGCACGCAGGAACTCCAATCGATCGAGTAGCCGGTTCGCCGCGGCGGAATTGTTGCCCGGCTCGATCCGGCGCAGCCAGATGAAACGGCTGATCGCGCCCGGCAGCATTTCAGTGGTCAGCTCGTCGAGCCGAGCGCAGGTCGCGGAACTGAGCCGCTCGGCGATCCGCCGTTCAATCCGGCGTTCGGCCGCGACGAGCGCATCCGCGCACAACCGCTCGATAGTCGTGATCGCGGGCAGGATGGTCATAGTGTCACGGCAGCGAGCGATGAAACGCCGGGCGAGATCGTCGTTGGAGCGTGCCTGTTCGGCTTCGGCGAACAGCCATTCACGAAAAGCCTGCGCTCGCGGACCCTGTCCGGGAAACGTCCTGTACCCATATACAGAGCGCAGCACCTCCATGTGCTGCTGGCGGGTTTGGCGCCTGACGGCGTAGCGGACGAGCGTATCGCCGGCGATGCCAAGTTGAGCCCCCAGGAAGGTGGATACCGCGAGCGGGATCACTTCGCCGGGCACCAGCATCCGGCCCGGATGGCGCAGTGCGCAGAGTTGCAGGGCGAAGCCGATCCGGTTTTCCGGCCGACGCCGCCGGTCGATGTGAGCCAAGTCGTCATCCGCCAGAATGTAATGCCGCAGCAGCGACGCCTCGTCGGTCGGCAGGTCAAGCAGCGCCGACCGCTGCCGGGCGCTCAGGATGTGGCGTCTCGGCATGTGGCAGTGTCCCTGTTGAACAGAAGTCTGTTTTGGACAACACTGACCCCACGCAAATCAAGGCTTTTCGAGGCCTAATTCCAGAAGGGTTCAATTGGGACAGCGCGCCGCCATCTACGCCAGGGTTTCGACAGCCGACCAGTCGTGCGAACGGCAGCTCCGCGACCTGGCCGGCTTTGCCGAGCGTGGCGGCTATGAAGTGGTCGAGGTCTTCCGCGAAACCGCGTCGGGCATGAAGGCAAACCGTTCGGCGCGGGCTGAGGTGATGAAGCTGGCGCAGGCACGCCATATCGATGCGATCCTCGTTACCGAACTCAGTCGCTGGGGGCGTTCGACCCAGGACCTGCTCGATACACTCAACCGGCTGTCGGGCTGGCGCGTGTCGGTGGTCGCGATGAGCGGCATGACGTTCGAGGTCGATACGCCGCATGGGCGGATGATGGCGACGATGCTCGCAGGTATAGCCCAGTTTGAGCGCGACATGCTGAGCGAGCGGGTCCGCTCTGGCCTTGCTGCAGCGCGGGCACGTGGCCGCAAACTCGGCCGGCAACTGGGGGAGCGACCCAAGTCGGACCGCCTCGCGCCCAAAGTGTTGGCGCATATCGCCGAGGGGCGGAGCTATCGCTGGATCGCTCGCGACCTGGGACTCAGCAAGAACACGGTCGCCGGGATCGTGGCTCGCGCACGGGGTAACGTGAGCCCTGATGTCACGGTGACGACATGACCGGGGCGTCTGGACGGCTGCGTCCCGATCCCCGGCGCAAGGCGCGGTTTCGCGAAATCGCCCGAGGCATTGTCGCCAAGGATCGCTACAATCGGAAGTACGGGATCGCCGTCGACACTGCTGGCGCCATCGCGCAGGCGCTAGAGCGCGCGTACCGCGATGGAGTCCGGGACGACCCGGCCGCAGCCGTTCAAGCGCCCGAACAGGATGATGCCGGCCCGCTGGAATGGGCGTTGATCCCACCACGACCGCGAGATGCCTTCTGGAGTATCTGCCTATACACCCTGGGCCGCGATACCGATCTCCCACGTGACGGCCATCTCGCTCCGGCTATTACCGAACGCGGAACGCCCGGATGGACACTCGTGGCAGGAGGGTACACCCCTGACAGGGTGATCAGCGATAGGAGCATTGGCCCGCTTGTCCGCCTCGGCCTTATCGCGCTCGCAGTCGATTTACCGGTTCGCATGATCGTAACCGCACAGGGGAAGGAAACATGGGCTCTCTTCTGCCAGCGCGGTGGGATGTACCCTGAGGATCTCACTGACATTTGATCCATTTGATCGACATCCATCCGGCGGAATGGTGAAGGGCAGCATCCGCCCCGTTGCAGACGTTCCCAATGGTCGTCATCCCGGCGCATGCCGGGACCGTGGGCTGTCTTTAGAAGCAGCCTCACGTCCGGGCGCCCTGGCGATAGCTATCGCCTCAAGACTTGCCCACGGTCCCGGCATGCGCCGGGATGACGGATGACCGCGCCCCACCCCAAATCAGCCGTCACCCTGAACTTGTTTCAGGGTCCATCAATCCGAAAGCCCAGTTTATGATCGGCCAACCGAGATGGCGGCACGAGCCACCACGCTCCGGCACCAATCGCCCGATGGATCCTGAAACAAGTTCAGGATGACGCAAGGCGGGGGCGCGATGTCCGCTCCCCACCCCTTCTTGCCGTTTCGCTTAGGGTGTCATTTCGCCCTCAGCCGGAACCGACCCCATCATAGACTCTCCATACGGCAAAAAACAGACGCCCGCGCCGCGGAATCGCCACTCCAGGCCCACAACTTTATGAGTATCTCATGGATATCTTATGGATATCCTTGTGCCAAAGACAGGGGGACGCCAGCCCGACATAGAAAGCGGCCCGACAGTGGTAGGAGGGGCGGGGAAAGGGCAGGACGCCGCACGCCCGCCTTCCGTCGCTATATTGGCGTTGGTGGGGACGGGGCGGGATCAGGAAAGCCTTACCCGGCTTGGCAGTCGGCAGATCGAAGGAGAGGCAACACCCCACCCCGTCACCGTGGCGCCCGCAGAGGACGACACGGTGTCGCCCTATTGGAGGTGGATATGGCGCCTGGTCACCTTGATGGATACCAGCCCCGCATAGCTCAACAGCAGACAGCAGCCGGCGATATAGGGAACATACACATAGGTATCCTTCGCCATATGGAACTGGCCGTAGCGCAACAGTTCGAAAATGCCTGTCAGGGGGAACCAACCCAGCCAGCTTCTATAGGGTTCGGGAACCCATGAAACCTGATAGAAGGCCCCCGACAACGGCATCAGAATATAGGTAATGGGATGAACAAAGCGGGCAACCAGCCTGTTATCATGGGTCCAGGCGCATATCAAAAGCGACAGCGAGAATGACAGCCAGAACAGAAGCCAAATTCCAAGCAGAAGTTCATAAGGACGACTTGGACTGTCAGCTAGGCCCAATATCCCCATCAAACTCATGAGAACCGCAAATGACATAATCGAGCCGACAGTTTCAAGCAGCCCACGCGCCAGCATCATATCGAATATCGTCACACGACGATGATACAGAAGGGGCATGTTGGATTCCAATGCCCCATCAGCGCGGGTGACCATGCCACGGAACATAAGGAACATCGTGTAACCCAGGATGGCGAATGGGACAGGATGAATGCCGCCATGCGGCAACCCGTGCCCAGCGTGCAGCAATGCAACGGCGCTCGCTAGGCTGAGGGGTTCCAGAAACACCCACAGATAACCGATATTTTCACGACCATAGCGGGTGTGCAGTTCACGCATCAGCAAGGCGCCGATGACATTGCCCTGAACTCTCAAGCCGTACCAAAATCCCCGGTCGCCGGTCGAGCCTGAAACATCTGAAATCATCGTCATAATAGGGCTTCTAAGCCGGATACCGTGACAAGAAAAGATCTCTCGCTCTCCTGGCAGGCGGGAGACTACTGGCCCCCATGACGCGCACTCCCTATCGGCCCAGCGCGGGCAGGAGACAGCAATAAAACGCCCACGATTCCTGACCTTGTCGCGGGCAACAGGGACAACCGTTCGCTTCTGCATTGACGCGGAGGCGAATGGGTCCGAGCCTCTCCATTGCGATACCCTGATGCGCCGGCACGGCGTTTGAAAATTCATCCTTGCCAAACCCTGCATTGATTGCACGGCCATAAACGCAAGCCTTGCGCGGAAGGCCATGAATCCTGCATACACGAATTGAAATTTGCTGCTTCTGGTGAATCCGAACAGAAAGAAACATAGCAATGGCAAACCAGAATACATCTATAATTAATTCACAGAATGAATTTAGTGCAGAAAATGCTAATATTTTACCGACTCCAGTATTTATTCATTCTAGTTTTCGCACTTCAAGCACTTGGCTATGGAGTAAGATTAGAAAACTTCCTAATGTTTTAGCATATTATGAGGTATTTCACGAGTCCTTGGCTAATGTTGATGCAAAATCCTTAAATTTTAATAGCCATTCTAGCTGGTCATCCGGACATCCTGCGCAAGCACCCTATTTCTTGGAGTTCTTGCCTTTTTTAAAAAAAGGTGGCGGCATAGAATTATTTGACTCAAATATGTCTTTTGAAAGATTTATTCCCGAAGGAGGAATAAATGGCGAATTGTCTTTGCAAGAGATATCATATTTAAGACTTCTGATAGAGCAAGGATATAAAAGTAGGAAGATCCCAGTACTGAGCGAGACCAGAACCTTGGGAAGAATTCGCTCTATAAAAAAGTCTATTCCCGTCAATAATGTGCTAGTCTATAGAAACATATTCGATCAGTGGGCATCGTATTGCGGACAAAGCCTGAAAGGAAACGAATACTTTATATCCACTATATTAGAGACTGTTAATACATCCAGTAAAAATGATAAGTTCATTAGTTCCTTAAGAGATTTTTTTTCAGATGCTCAATTGTCACCAAAAAATGAGAGTTTATTTTTATTATTTGTGATAATGCATATATATTTATATTCAAAATGCATAGATTATTCTGATCTTGTTATAGACACTTCCGCAATTGCAAGTGACGATAAACTTAGAAATGATGCAGAATCAGAGCTATCAAAAATGCTGTTGTCTTCAATAGACCTTTCTGATATTGAAGTTAATTTCGGCTCATCTGTTATTTTGATAAAGGACAAAAAGAAGTTTATCGATACTGTTGATCAGTTCACTAAAATTATAATATCGAGTTGCGATAGCCAAACCAGTGTTGATTTTTCAATCAAGTCAAGAGACGATTTTATCTCTGCATGGTCTTATCATAGTAGAGTGACATGCAATACTATTTCTTTCTATGAAAAAGAGTTGTCTGGTTTAGAAGTTCATGCTGAGCAGAAATCATTTGAATTCGCGCATGTTGTAAGTGAGCGCGACCAACTCACCACCGATCTGGCGCAAACACGCGCAGCCGCTGAGCAGACGGCCCAGGCGCTTACAGCAGAGCGCGACCAGCTCACCACCGATCTGGCGCAAGCGCGCGCAGCCGCTGAGCAGACGGCCCAGGCGCTTACAGCAGAGCGCGACCAGCTCACCACCGATCTGGCGCAAACACGCGCAGCCGCTGAGCAGACGGTCCAGGCGCTTACAGCAGAGCGCGACCAGCTCACCACCGATCTGGCGCAAACACGCGCAGCCGCTGAGCAGACGGCCCAGGCGCTTACAGCAGAGCGCGACCAGCTCACCACCGATCTGGCGCAAACACGCGCAGCCGCTGAGCAGACGGCCCAGGCGCTTACAGCAGAGCGCGACCAGCTCACCACCGATCTGGCGCAAGCGCGCGCAGCCGCTGAGCAGACGGCCCAGGCGCTTACAGCAGAGCGCGACCAGCTCACCACCGATCTGGCGCAAGCGCGCGCAGCCGCTGAGCAGACGGTCCAGGCGCTTACAGCAGAGCGCGACCAGCTCACCACCGATCTGGCGCAAACACGCGCAGCCGCTGAGCAGACGGCCCAGGCGCTTACAGCAGAGCGCGACCAGCTCACCACCGATCTGGCGCAAACACGCGCAGCCGCTGAGCAGACGGCCCAGGCGCTTACAGCAGAGCGCGACCAGCTCACCACCGATCTGGCGCAAGCGCGCGCAGCCGCTGAGCAGACGGCCCAGGCGCTTACAGCAGAGCGCGACCAGCTCACCACCGATCTGGCGCAAGCGCGCGCAGCCGCTGAGCAGACGGTCCAGGCGCTTACAGCAGAGCGCGACCAGCTCACCACCGATCTGGCGCAAGCGCGCGCAGCCGCTGAGCAGACGGCCCAGGCGCTTACAGCAGAGCGCGACCAGCTCACCACCGATCTGGCGCAAGCGCGCGCAGCCGCTGAGCAGACGGCCCAGGCGCTTACAGCAGAGCGCGACCAGCTCACCACCGATCTGGCGCAAGCGCGCGCAGCCGCTGAGCAGACGGCCCAGGTGCTTACAGCAGAGCGCGACCAGCTCCATGCCGAGCTTGTCGCGGCGGCCGACAATGCCAAAAGCTCACATGGCTGGTCACGTTTCTGGGGACGCTAATCCGTATCGCTCCTGTGAGGACGGCCTTGCGGTGATCGGCTGCCCGTGTGGTGATCTCCGCCTGGGCAGAGGATTACAACCAGCAGAGACCGCATCCCTTGGATACGAGACCCCGGCGGCCTTCGCCTCCGAACTGCAAAAGCAATGGCCTGCTCCGCTGCGCCCTACGGGCTCCGCTCCACAGACCATTGCTTCATCCGCGCTCATGCGCAGCAAAGCTGCCCGGCTCTAATCCCAGCTGGAGGAAATCTGGGGGTCACGTCACACCGAATGCACCAACTACTTCAGATCATGCGTCTATGAACCAGATTGAATGGAAATCATTCTAGCTATAGCTGCAGCGTTAACCCGGGGGGCTCGCATCGTTAACCGCCGACCGCCCCAGCAGCGATCCCATCTTCGCTCCCACAGTCAACGTCCAAAGGCGGCAAGGTCTTGAAAACGGTGAGATGTTCGGCCGCACATTTCTCCCAGGTAAAATTTCCGACGACCTGCGCCGCCTCTCGGCCAAGAGAGGTGCGCACATCGTCACGCGTAGACAGCAAACGGATGGCCGCCGCAATTTCCTCGACATTTAAGGGATCTACCAGAATTGCACCTTGCGCAGCAATCTCAGCCATACTTGAGCCGTTACCGGTGATTACAGGCGTTCCTGCCGCGAAAGATTCCACGATCGGAAACCCAAAACCTTCGGCAAGAGAGGGGAAAACGGTACAAACGGCCCCCGCATAAAGGTGCCACAGCGTATCGTCATCGACCCGCCCCAGAAACTTTATCTTTGGCGCGGCATGTCCCGCCAACTTGCCTAGCTCAGACGAGGTGATAGACCACCCTTCCTGCCCGACGACCAGCATTTCTAGATCATTCACACCCTCTTCGGAAAGCAATTTCATAGCCGAGATGACCGAGGACAGGTTCTTCCGGGGCTCGATGGTGCCAACGCACAGGAAATAAGGCTTCGATTGCCCGGTAGCCCATGTCGACGCCTCACGGCTGGGAGGTGACGTAACCCCCAGATGCGCGAAGGACATCGTTGCAGACAGGCCTGGAAGAATATGGCGGATATGGTCTTGGGTCGCTTTCGATATGCAGATTATATGATCGGCCGCGCTCAAACCATGCATTTGGCGCCTGAAGGCGGCTACAGCCTCACTTGAGAACCACTCAGGGTTCGTGAGCGGGAAGATGTCGCAGACTGTCATGACCGTGCGGAGGGCGCTGAACCGTTGGTCGCAGCCTTCGAGCGGGAAGTAGGGATAAAAGACAAGCCCCATCTCCGGCTTCTCCCAGGGCGCTGCAAATTTTAGGTGCGCAGGGATGCCCTTGCGTCGTATCAGTTGCGCGCAGCTTTCCGCGAGCCTGGGCGAGTGGAAGAGTATGACATCAACACCATCGTCGTCGGCGATGGTCCACAACAGATTGGATACATAGCGATGCACCCCGGTCGCGGCCTTCGGGTCGACCATGGCCATGCACAGCACATCAATATTCATATATATTTTCAGGCGTTTGTCCAACACCATCTGCTTTTCCAGAACAGGTTTGTCCGCCGCCATCCACACTAAAAGATCGGACAATGACGGCGGCAACCGATTTTCTAGAATATGCTTTACTATCCAGTCTTCCTTTGACGACATCAGCAGACCGTCAGCCACAAGTTCTTCGCTAGCACGCAGTCGTAGCAGCGTGAGCATGAATGTACGTAGCGAGCCATGAATATTGTCAAACTCGCCGCTTTTGAGAAAGCCCTCAATTATGTTCTCGCGGGGATGCCCTGCAGCCAAGGCATGGATATAGCCGGCATATTCTTCATCAGACGCAGCACGCCGCAGAAGATAGGCATATGCCATCACCACAAATTCCCTGTCTGGAAGGCTGAGTAATATCTCTAGGTCGGCAATGATGCTGAGATGCTGGTCGGTGGAGGGTAGAAAATGGCTTAAAGACGCCGACCTACGTTCTTGATCGGTCGACATGAATGCGGCGACACGCAGCATTTTTGACCATTGCCGCCAATCTTGCTGATGTATGTACTTTGCATAATATCGCACCAATGCCTTTATCTTAAGGTCGGGCGGACAGTATTTATCGAGTACATAAAGTGTAGCCTTGGCGTAATTTGCGGATTTGAGCGAAAAGAACCGAAGATTCCTCTTCGCAAAACCGCCATCGGCAACCTCGGAAAAGCGGTTATAGACACGGGCCGCCGGCGACACCCAGCGCGCAATACCAGCCCGCTCCGCGCGCATGGTCAGTTCGCTATCGCCGTGATAATGGGGGGTCCATCTATCGTCATACAGACCGATCTGTTCGAAAACGGTGCGATGGAAGAGGCTGCCATTGCCACATAGGTAGTTAACCGGCAACAGGGCGCTGTCGCTTGTAAACGGCACGGCGTCATCCCATAGACCGGCCATAGACAGTTGCAGGAATGCGCCATCATTCCAGCCATTATGAGCACCCACGCCCCATAGCCGCCCCGGATTGTCGACATAGGCCACGACACTACCGATAATCTTCGCGTCGGTTTTCACGACAGACGCAATCAGGCGCGAAAGATAATCATCCATGATTATCGCGTCGTCATTTATCGTGAGAATATATTCACAGCCATCCAGCAGGGCCTGTTTGACACCGAAATTGGTGGCTCCGCTCCAATAGCTAGAATCGGGCGCGGAAATGACACGTAAAAAAGGTAGATTAAGATCAGCTAGCGCTTCTGGTGTACCGTCGGTGGAATGCGAATCTACGATGTACAGATTGAAGATCGGATAATCCTGCCGCGCTACCATATTCGCAAAGCCCAGCGTCCATTCCCGTCGATTGCGCACGGGCGTTACAATCCCGACTACCGGAAAAGATTGTTGATCGGAGGATGAGGAAATGGGTAACTGCATCAAATTGTCCATGAAAATATCCGCCGATCTAAATCAGTTCCCAGGAGCAAAAGCATCAGGCCGGGACGCGCAGGCGCCGTAGCTCTGTGCACAGTCTGGAAAGATATTGGGACGATCCGTTCTTCAATTCAGCGCTGTGCGATCTTCTAATAAATGTATCAAATATCACCGTGCCATACCGATACATGGAATCGTACAGATAGACGCCCCGGCTTTCGGACGGAACATCATCGAGAATGCAATCTTCGATCCTGTCGTCGAAAACCGCATATCCAGCATCGGCATGAAGGCCGATGCACAGAACCGCCAAATTTACGCGAGGGGCGCTATATTTGTTCAGTCTTTCTTTATCAAATTTAACGACAATCTGCATTTCCGATTGATCATATCGCGTACTGAAATCCAGAACCGCATGGCTTATTGATTTCATATCGCTTGCGTTATAAAGTATGACTTTGGGAAGCTTTTTGAACAGCGGCTTTAACGCATCATCAGTCAATAATGATAAATCGAGGGCGACGGTGATGTCTGCATCATGCCCGAATTTGCTGACATGCCAGGCATGAAGATCAGGCAATGAATATAGCCATACACGATCCTCCTGTGAAAGATCACCATACAGGATCAGCACGGAGAGAGGATTGTAGCGCGGTGATAAAAATTTGCCTTGGCGCGCCAGCATCTGATCATCTGTTTTCTTCCGCGCAAGCGCGGCGTGAATCGCCTCCAACAGGCTGATCGCCATCTTTTTGGAAGAAAAGCGGTCAGCTTGGTCAAATCCCCGTTGGCGTTGCTCAGACCACCGCTTGGGGTCTGTCCAGAAAGCTTCCAGTTCGTCGGCAATCGCAAGTACATTGTTGGCGTTCGAAAAATAGGACGCCGCCTCTCCGCATATTTCGGGAACGGCCGAGGTTCTGGTGGTGAGCACCGGCACGCCCAGCGCCATCGCGTCTACCAGAGGAATGCCGAACCCCTCATAAAGTGTGGGGAACACCATAGCCGTGCTGCGCGTGAAGAGCGCAAAAAGCTCGGATTCAGGCAGATAGGCCTGTAACGTGACAAGGTCTCTAACCCCATGCGCCGCCGCGACATCCGCCAGCTTCTTCTTCATGTCCGTACGGCCGCCGGTGTTTGTCAAGACGACTGGAACCTTCACCCCGCGACGGTTCAGCACACCCACCGCCTGAATCAGGATTTCATGGTTTTTATGTTGCCAAGGTACGGCTGGATAAATCAGATAGGGGTTATCCTTCTCGATTTCCCAGGCAGTTACCTCGTCTCGCGATACACCGCTGTCCTCAGCCATGAAGCCGGCAAGATGCATTACGGTTACACGGTCGACACCATAAAATTTGTGAAAATTATTTCGTTCATATTCCGAAATGGCGACCAATTGATCGGATCGATTAATCGCATAACTATATTCTGCGATACGTGATTTTATCTCTGATTCAGAGAAAAACCACGGCATTTCCATATGTTGAAGATCAAGCACCATACTGATCACGGCGATTTTCGGATCAATATGCATTGGCCTTAGACCATTAAGCGGATCGATATAACATTCGCACCATTCCAGATGCTCCTCAAGCTGGGCATTGGAGTCGTTCGACACGATGACGAATGCAAGATCGGGAAACCGGGGCAGCAAATATTCCGAATGCGGTGCAATGGCGACGCGCAGGTCGACATACTCGGCCAGATGCGTAAGCAGCGCCATCACCAGCCTGCCAGCTCCACCCGCTCCCTTGCCCTCTGGCAGTAAGCGAACAATATTCAGCAGAACACGAGGCCTAACATATGTCGCATCATCACGAGTTTGATTATATGACACTGTAGTATTGCCTCGCTCTAATATTATTACCAGTTTTCAAATTTTAGCTGGTCGTGAATAAATGCGGATACCTATCTTTTAACGAAAGGATAAGGATCAACGTTTTGGCATCCAATATGCGACCATTGGATGCGTCTCTAGCAAGATCGATCAACGGAATCTCGTGGACACTGATATTTTCATGCTCATGAAGGCATCCACCTCCACTACCGACGCGCGTGCTGAGGCCGTAGGGGGCGAGAAACAGATGAAGTCGCTCGGTCGAAATCGAGGGCATCGACCATAAATGCACGACAAATTCGAGCGATTTGAGTGTGACGCCGCCTTCTTCCCACGCCTCCTTCAAGGCACAGGCTTCGGGAGTTTCCCCGTCTAGTCGTCCTGCAATCGCCTCAACAGGCGCAGTGCCTCCAGCCAGAAGGACAGCCGCTCTGGGTTGCGTGACCAGCAATGCCATCCGGCGCTCGGGATCATAGGGGAGAACGACCGCCCCATCACCATGATCTTCCACATGGCGTTCGACCGTTGCGCCGTCCGGCATACGGACTTCAACACGGCTGACATTTACCCAGCCCGTCAAAACGGATTGCGCCGTGACAATTATTGCGGCTGACGGATTTTCCATCATGGCTTGTCCAAAGACGTCAGAGCACAGGAAGATGCATCGCACCCATTAATATCCGGCTCGCCTGAGCCCACTTAACCGGTCAAGTCGTACAACCCGGTCTGGCCACTATCACACGACCGGAGCGTCAGGATGATTTTCAAGAAACCAGGTGACGGTCGAGCGGATACCGTCCCGCAAGTCGATTTTATTAGCCCAGCCCAATTCGCGGATTTTACTAGAATCCATTACTTTCCGGGGCGTGCCATCCGGCTTGCTTGCGTCGAAGATAAACTGACCATCATAGCCTACAACATCGGCAATGGTTTCGGCCAGTTCCTTGATCGAAACCTCCGCTTCACTTCCACAGTTGATATGCTCGTAGCCAAAATAATTATCGTGGCAAAAAATAATCCCTGATGCGAGGTCATCAACATGCATGAACTCACGAAGAGGCGTGCCCGAACCCCAGATTTCGACATTCTTCAGCCCGCTTGCCTTGGCCGCTAATATTTTCCTGACGAGCGCCGGCAGAACATGGCTGCTCCTGAGATCAAAATTATCACCAGGACCATAAAGATTGCATGGCATAATAGAAACATAACTGCGATTATACTGCCGCATATAGGCTTGGCACAATTTTATGCCTGCTATTTTCGCAATCGCGTACCATTCGTTGGTCGGTTCCAGCGCCCCTGTCAGGAGGCTGGTTTCCTGAATAGGCTGCTCGGCAAACTTTGGGTAAATGCAGGACGAGCCCAAAAAGACAAGGCGGTCGACGCCAGCTTGGTGGGCGGCGTGAATCGTATTGTTCTGAATCAGAAGATTTTCATACAGAAAATCCACAGGCTGCGTGTCGTTGGCCATGATGCCGCCGACCTTTGCCGCGCAGAAGATGATCGAAGAAGGCTTATAGCGACCAACCCATTCATGGACCGCCGCCTGATCACCTAAGTCGACGTCCCGCCGATCAACCGTCAGAACTTCCCGGCCCTGGAACTCCAGCGCACGGACAACGGCACTCCCAACCATTCCGCGATGTCCGGCAACCCAGATCTTATGTCCCATGCAATGTTCCGATTGTGCCCCAAAACGCAGCCTGTCATTATCATCATTACCAGAGGGGTCAATGAAATCTGGGCACCTCCATTTACCCGCTGGTTTGAACGGATTGATGGGTTCGAGGGCCATGCACGGCGCGATTTGGGCTTTTTTCCTCTCGATTTGGCGAATTTCCGGGGTTTTCTGGTAATCGGGGACACAGTTATCCTGTTGCTGCCCGTGTCTCGTGGAAGATCAGGCGGTGCATGTTGAACGCCAGGTTGGCGAGCGTGATCTTTGTTTCGGCGCGGGCCAGGCCGATGGTGCGGACGAACAGGCCCATGACCGCCTTTTGATGCGCGAACACATGCTCGACCCGGGCGCGGACCTTGGATCTGGTAGCGTTGCCGCGCCGAACATTCTCGGGCATCGGGCGGCCCTTGGGCTTGCGGCGATGGATACGGCTGACCCGGCCCTGGGACTTCAACCAGCGTTCGTTGCTCTGGCTCCGATAGGCCGTATCAGCCCAGACATCCGAGGCTGTATTGTCGTTGGTGACCACCTCGCGCAGCATGCGCCCGTCGTAGCGCGAGCCGTCCGTCGTCTTGCCCTTGCGGATAAAACCAAAGGCCTTGCAGATCGAGATGCTGCTCTTGTAGCCGAAGCTCGGGATCGCGATGTCCGGCTGCGGCCTGCCATTGGCGGTCGGACGAGCCTTAGCGAACTTGAGCGTCCAGCGTGCGTCCGTGTCCTTCTGCCGCGCCTTGGCAGGCTCGTCCGCCCAGATCTCGGCGGCGCTCTTGCCCTCCTTCACCGCCGCCTTCTCGGCCTCGGTGTTCCGCTGCTTTGGGGCTGCCACCAGCGTGGCATCAACGATCTGCCCGCCATCGGCAGGTAGCCGCGCGCCTTCAACTGGCGGTCAAAATCGGTGAACAGCGTGTCGAGCGCGCCGGCGGAGGTCAGCCTCTCACGGAACATGCGGATCGTGTTCGCATCCGCGTCGCCGCGTCAAGGTCAAAACCCAGGAAACGCAGCCAACTCAGCCGGTCGCGGATCAGCCATTCCATGCGAGCATCGGAGACGTTGTGCTGTGCCGCCAGCACCAGCACCTTCAGCATCACAACTGGATCATAGGGTGGGCGACCGCCCTTGGCACCGTCCGAATAGGCAAGCGCGGCAACCAGCGTCGGACGGAACGCGTCGAAATCCACCACCCGCGCCAACACCTCCAGCGGATCGCCGTCCGCCGAGAGCCGCTTCATGTGGTCCGATAACCCGAAAAGCCCCGATTGCCGCATCGTTCGCTCCCACTGCCCGGAGCCAGTGAATCATCCCTTAGCGAATTTGGCGAGCGGTAAATGGAGGCGCCCAGCTTCCATGAGCCCCGGCTCAAATTAAAGCGCCCCACTGAAGTGGAATGATATCAAAAATGTGTCTCGATATATACCCTAAATTTTACATATTAATATTTAATTCTTTTCTAGTATAGGAAGTCCAGACTTAACAATTAACTGTAGTTTCCTTATGTAAAATGGCATTTCCAATACAGAGTTTCCATCTGACCACCTGAATGGCCCATCCTCGGAATGTTCGATATCGTAAAAACCCGAGCGAAAACATTTGGAATCGATTGCTATATATTTTTCATCAGCGCGAACTCCGGATATGGCCACTCCAAGCCGTCGAACATCCTCACTTTCAGGATGCTGCTCCGTGACAATCCCAGATCTGGAAAATATCCTGAATATTTTCTGCGGATGATTAAGCTCATAAATATTGTCCCCTGCAGAAGGAGAAATAATTGCATCTTCTATTGCAACTTGGATAGATTTGTCCTCTATATAACTCCACCCGTCATGCAATGCTCGCCGCACATTATTTTGTCTTATCTTAAGAATATCAATATTATTTTTTTCGAATAATTCTTTATTAAATCCATGTAAATAAATTTTTATTCCCCCAATAGATAGGTCTCTGACTCCTACAAGATCGACCTTATAAACGTTTATACAATCAACGAATTTCTGAGAAATCGTTGCTGAATTAACAATCTGGCCTGCTTTAAGTTTTACACCCTTTAATTCTAAAATAGATTCGCTGGGAATAGATATAGTTTCGTCTGGGCAATTTTCATCAACCGAGTTTTTGGTTAATTCTACAACTGCCATAGATTTTATTCCAGGATTTTTTGCAACTTGATTGTTTCCTGAAACAATAATTCTATTTCCATTGCAAATTATGATATCGTTCCTAGACAAGGCACGAATCGGCTTCGATCCTTTTTCAGTCGAGACGTAGCTATTTCCATGTAAATATACGGACCATGAATCTGTATGCATGTAATTCATCCGAATTTATATTTGATGATTATTTGCAATGATTACGAAATATATTCGGTGCTATGCCTTGACACCTGTAGCCCGCCACATGACCTAATGAGCTTAAACCTGTCAATCTGCCTTGAGCAGGGGCGATCCATGAGCCTCCAAAAAAAGCCGCCGGGAAGATCCGACCCTCTCTGCATTCCAGGCAGGTCCGCGACCTGCTCAGGACGGAGACAGCCTCAAATTGCCAGCTTCATAATGACGGGGACGTTGCAACAGACAGCGATCGCTGATTTCGAGCTACTCATCCATCACGACTGTCGCGCGGCAATGAAATGATACCGCCGGGCGTTCCATGTATATCCCTAGCGTCACGCCTATCCCTCTCTCACGTCTCCCTCATTCTTTTTTCCAATCGGCAGGCTCTTTTTCAAAAAAGTCTGCCCGGGCAGACTTCAAGATGTCGTTACTCCTTGTAATGTGTGATAAAGGACATTATCACATATTCTGTCTAGGTCCGATCCTTATGCTGCCGTTATTGTCACCGCCTGCGCTCGCCCTACCGCCGATCGTCGCGGAGGCGCAGCCGCATGTGCATATTCGCTTCCTTGAATTTTTCGCCGCCAATATCCGCAATGCCAATACCAGGCGCGCCTATGCGAAGGCGGCGCGGGACTTTCTAGGCTGGTGCCACAGCCATGGCGTACGCCACCTGGAAGAAATCGTGCCCATACATGTCGCCGCCTGGGTGGAGAAGCTGGGGCAATCGCTGGCACCGCCCAGTGTCAAGCAGCGCCTGGCCGCGATCCGCCATTTGTTCGACTGGCTGGTGACGGGGCAGGTGATCGCGACCAACCCCGCCGCCAGTGTCCGCGGCCCGGCGCATAGCGCGCGGAGAGGCCGAACACCGGTGTTGGAGGCGCAGGAGGCACGCGCGCTGCTCGACGCCATCGACATTTCGACGCCGGCCGGGCTGCGCGACCGGGCGCTGATCGGGATCATGATCTACAGCTTCGCACGGGTGGGCGCGGCGCTCGCGATGAAACGGGACGATGTATTCGTGCAGGGGCGACGGCTCTGGCTGCGCCTGCATGAAAAGGGCGGCAAGCGGCATGAGATGCCCTGCCACCACATCCTCGAAGACTATCTGCTCTCTTATATAGAGACGTGCGGAATCAACGAGGGCAGGGGACCGCTGTTCCGCACGATCGCGCGTGGCACGAAAGCGCTCAGCGCCACCCCGCTGCGGCAGGCCGAAGTCCATGCCATGGTCCGCCGCCGCGCCCGCAACGTCGGGATCGGGACGCAGATCGGCAACCATAGTTTCCGTGCGACCGGCATCACTACCTATCTAAAGAATGGCGGGAGCCTCGAAAACGCCGCCGCTATGGCCAATCACAGCTCGACCCGTACGACCCAGCTCTATGACCGGCGGCGCGACGAGATCAGCCTTGCCGAAGTAGAGCGGGTACGGATTTGAGCGCCCGATCTAGAAGTTCCTCAATCCCAGCAATACCTTGAGGTAAGCCGGGTGACACCTATGCCTTCCTGCAAAGCCACCGGATCGCTCAGGCGAGACGGAAAAAAGTGCTCGGCCCGCCGCCGCACCCCAGCCTGCCTTCGTTAACGAAGCGATGGCAACCCTGCCTGTGCCAGAGCCTTGGCTAGATAGCGCATGAATGCCGGCGTCCGTCCAGCGTCTCGGGCGCGCAGCCAAGCTAGCGCGACTATGGGCCGCCATTGAGAAATGTCGCTAGCGGTCACGCCGGACGCCGCCGCATAGCTCCTCCGCAATCGAGCCGCCGCCCAGTCTCGCCACAGTCTCGTCACCCAATCATTAGGCCCGATGCCAAAGCGCATCAGCATCTCGGATCGCACCGCGTCCGCCGCCGGATGGCCCACTGCGGCCTTCGACCAGTCGATCACTACTAGGCCCCCTGAGGTCATCATAACATTGCCGAGATGAAAGTCGCCATGAGTCAGCGCATCGCCATACGGCAGGCGGTCAAGATAGGCGATAGCTGACCGTTGCAGCGCATGTGATGCAGGGCCATAGGTAATATCCGTCGCCAGCACCTGTTTAAGTGATCGCAATGTCCCGCCTCGCACCCGGTGCATCGCGCCGTGCAACGCACCCATGCGGTCGAGCGCCCATCCAGCCCTTATCGGATTACAACGGATCCAGTCCATCAATGTCGGACCGTGCAGCCGTGGATAAATGATGGCCCGACGCCCGTCCCATGTCGTTCGTCCGATCGCCGCTGCGGTCGGCACGCCGCTGGCTGCCGCTTGGGCGGATGTCAAAGCTTCGCGTGCGATCATCTCGTCCGAGACGCTGTCGCGGAACAGCTTGACCACCTGATCCCCGCCAATGTCGAACAAATCTGCACTCGTACCGCTGGCGAGGAAGGACAGCTGAGAGGCCTGATCGTTCATCCTATTTTGTTAACAGAGCAGGCCCGCCTCAAACAGTCTCGATGCATTGTTACTCGGCACGACAAATTGCCTTACCCTTCCTGCTTTCTTTCGCTTGCCGCATACCTCACTTCCGCTGAACGGTGGCAGTGGATCATCTCAAGCCCCATTGGCGAGATATCATATAGGTGCCCCGGTCATCCTAACCTCGTTGCGAGCAAATGACTGCTGCCTAACAAGCTGGAAAAACCGACACACTCCGATCGATTATTGATGGGCTATGGCGCAACGGGATCACCACCCTTCACCTCGATCGTGCAGCGCACCGGCTTTTTCGCTTTCTCGGCCGCCTCGCGGCACCGCTGGATGGCTTCGCGGTTGCCTTCGGCGAGCGGGTTGGACGCGAGGATCAATCCCCAGCTCTCAGGCGCGCCGCTCTGCATCAAACGCTGCCCCGCATCCCATTGCGTCGCCGCACCCAGCGTTCGTGTCGCCATGTATTCGGGCCAGCGCCAGCTATCCGGCGTTGCTCGTGCGAGCCAACCCGCAAAGGCGGCGTAAAGCACCAGCCCCAGCACCACGCCACTGCCGCCGAACAGATAGAGCCGGCGATTTTGCTCGTCGCCCCGCCGCGCTGACGCGAGCCGGTTCCCGATCTCGCGCGCGGTCTGGTCCAACGCCGTGCGCGCCTCGGCGATAAGGCGCTGATCCTCGCGGCGCGCGCCCGTTGCGGCCGATGCGATTTCGCCCGCCATATGCGCCGGGTCCATCGCCAAGGCAGGACTTTTCCGCATTGCCGCGATCTGCTGGGCCAGCACTCCCAGCACATTTTCGGTGCGCTTAAGCGTCGGCTCGTAATCGGGAATGTCGATATTCTCGCGGGCGGCGGTCAGACCTTCGACGGCGGCGCGCAACAACGACACTTCGCGGCCGAGCTGGGCGAACGCCCGCGCCGCGCCATCCTCACCTTGCCCGTCGTCCTCATCCATGCGTGTCCCTTTCCTAACGGCTCATGCCCCGGTCGCGGCTGATGCCAAGTTCCTGCGTCAACTGGCGGCCCAGCTCGCCGCCGCTCACGTCGCGGCTCCGGTTCATGCCGATCTCTAGCCCCAGCTCGCGGGTGCGACCGCGCAGGATCGATTCCACCTGAGGATCGCGCTCAAGGCTTTTCGCCATGCCCACCATGTCCTTGCCCGCCTTCTCGCGGCCCGCCATGTCGCCGGCGCGATAAAGGCGGTCGCGCTCCTGTTTCAGCCCCTGCCAGCGCTCCACGAACCGATCGGCGCGCAGGTTAGGATCGGCCCGCACGCGCGCCTCCTCGCCGATCGCCGCGACCATCGGGCCGCTGCGCCCCGCCGCCGCCTCGCGCAACAAGCCGGGATCGCGCTCCATCGCCGACGCCATATCGCGCGAGGCTCCCGGCCTGATCTGGTCCAGCGCCTCGGTCGCGCGCTCGAGCGCGACCTTCTGATGCTCGAGAACAGGCCCGCCCGACGCGCGCGCCTGCAACACCGTCTCGGCCGAACGCGAGGCGCGCTCGACTGCGCGCCGGAAATCATGGGTATGGCCCTGATCGGCGCGAGCGGGGGCTTCCTTCTCCGGTGTCGGCGTACGCGACGACAGTTTAAGCCCATCGAACATGCCCCGCTTGGGAGCCGCCTTTTCCTTCGCGCCCTGCGCGGATTCGGTCGCCTTCGCCGGCTCGGCCGACAGCTTCAAGCCCTCGAACATACCACGCCGCGGCTGACGCTCGGCCCCGGCCTTCGCCGCGGCGCCGATGCGGTCGCCAGCATCACCAGGCGCGCGATCATGGTCGCCTGCAGGACGCATGGTTCCCGCGCGGGGCGCGAGGATCTCCACGCCCTTGCGCTCGGGCGCATCCGCCAAGCAAATCTCGCCCGATAGCCCGCGCCGATCGGCGAACGACTGCGCGCGCCTCTCAAAATCATGGTCGTCACGATCCCGATACATCGGATAGTCGGACGCCATATCCTTCGCCCGCTCGCGCGACATCGTGCGGGAGAGCTGGCGCTGATCGGCGAAGTCGTCGCGGCCGTAATGGAGCTGCACCCCGTCGCGGTGCCGCGACAGCGCCACATAGGCCGAATGGCGGTCCATCCCCGGCGTCGCCAGCACATGCCCCTGATCGACCGTCACGCCCTGCGATTTATGGATGGTTGCGGCATAGCCATGATCGACATGGGCATAATCTTTCAGGTCGAACGCGACGCTGCGGCCATCGTCGAGGCGGACGGTCATGCTGTCGGGCGACACGCGCTCGACCTTCCCCAGCGTGCCGTTCTTCACCCCTAACCCGCGCTCGTTTTTCAGGAACATGATGCGGTCGCCGGTCGCGAACTCGCGCGCGCCCCGCTCGGCCGACACGCGCACGTCCGGCCCCAGCTCGGCCGTGCCGCGCAGCCGATCGCGCGCGGCCAGGTTCAGGTCGCGCACCTCGGCATTGGTATGGGTGAGGATGATCCGCGTCTTGTTGGGGTCAGCGACGCGAGCGCGATCCCAGCCCTCCACCAGCTCTGCCCGCGCCTGTTCGCGCGTCTCGGCCGCGTGGACCATGCCATGCTCGGCATAGGCATGGATCGCCTCGCCGGTCCGGCCCGTCGCCAGCGCGCGCGTGGCGTCCTTCTGCCAGTCCTCATGCTGCCGGCGAACCTCGTTGATCTCGGCCGCGCCGTGGCGCTCGGCAAGCGCGCGGAACGCAGCGCCGGCCTCGATCGCCTGCAACTGCTCGGCATCGCCGACGAGGACCACCTTGGCCCCTGCCCTCTCGGCCTCCGACAGCACGCGCTCCATCTGGCGCGTGCCGATCATGCCGGCCTCGTCGATCACCAGCACGTCGCGATTGGTCAGCAGCTCACGGCCCTGCCCCCACTGATATTCCATGCTGGCGATCGTGCGCGAGGCGATGCCGGAACCGCCCTCAAGCCCCTCAGCCGCGATCCCCGACAGGGCCGCGCCGCGCACCTGATAGCCCGCCCGCTCCCAATCGTCGCGCGCAACGCCCAACATGGTCGATTTGCCGGTGCCGGCATAGCCGACCACGATTGCCAGGTCGTTCTGGCCGGTGATATGCGCCAGCGCGTCCTTCTGCTGGCTTCCCAGCGCAAGGCTTCCACTCTCGGCGGTGTCTCGCCCCCCCATTTGAGACGCCGCCGAGAGACCACGCCCGGCCCGATCGGCAAGCCGATCGCCGGCGCGCTCCAACCGCTGCTCCGTGTCGATCATGTCGCGCGAGGTAAAGCGGTCCTCGCCCTTCCCGTCCTTCCCCAGCGCCACCAGCTCGGGCGAGGTCCGCACCGCGCTCATCACTCGGGTAAACTGGTCCTTGCCGTCGCTGTGCCGGAACGCGAACTGCGCCAGGTCGCGCCGCGTGAACGTGGCCTGCTGCCGGGTGATCGCGTCGAGCGCGATTTGCGGATTGGCGATGATCTTCTCGCCATTCTCGCGCGCGATGCGAAGATGATCGTCGGCGCGGCGATGATCCTCGCCTTCTAGCTCGCGCCGCACCCCCATCGGCCCGATCTTGTGCTGCGGCTCAAGGTCGATGCCCTGCGCCTCCAACGTGCGATGATCTATGCGGGCGTCTATATCCAGCTCGGCCAGGCGCTCGTTGACATGATCGGCCCATGCCTCGCGCCACTCCTGCAACAGCGCCGTGCTGTTCCACTCGCGCACCTTCTGGCCGAAGCCCTCCAGGCCGATCTCGCGCATCGACAGC
Source organism: Sphingobium sp. GW456-12-10-14-TSB1 (assembly GCF_059424385.1). Taxonomy (NCBI): domain Bacteria; kingdom Pseudomonadati; phylum Pseudomonadota; class Alphaproteobacteria; order Sphingomonadales; family Sphingobiaceae; genus Sphingobium; species Sphingobium sp. GW456-12-10-14-TSB1. Next base: position 41,804 of record NZ_JBWKZI010000005.1, read on the forward strand.
ATGACATGGGCATGGGGTTTCGGTTGCCCGTCCTTGCCCATGTCCCAATGCACATTGAGGTCCGCGACCATCCCGCGTTCGACAAACTGCTTTTCGACGAAATCGCGGGCGAGACTAACTCCCTGTTGCTGGTTCATCTCGCGCGGAATCGAGAACTCGACTTCGCGCGCCAACTGGGCGTCCTTACGCTTTTCGTCGGCCTCGACCTCGTTCCACAGGGTCGTGCGATCGTTTAAACGCTCCGGTGCGCCCGCAGGCAGCATGATTTCGGAATGAACGACTCCGGCCTTATTCGAGAAATCTTGGGTACGTCCGAGCCGGTCATCGTACAGCTCGGATGCCGAACGATAGGCGGCCGACGCAACCGCGCTCGATCCGTTAACGCGGCTGATGACCTTGGCCGAGAAATGGTAGATCGCCATGACGGCCGCTATAATGCCTTTCTGAGTGCATGTCGGCAACGACGTATAAGCGCGCACTCACACTTTCTGTCGTTCGCGTGATTGACTTCGCCGCATTTCTGAATGGAACCGCTGTCTTGCAAGCGCGATCGTGTTACGCTGGGGCATCTGTTTGGGCGGGCGCGAGGGAGAGGATGATGCGAAAGACGCGCGACTATGACGCCGAGCTGCGAGCGCTGAACGACAAGGCCAAGTCGATCAAGGCGAAGAAGGTCCAGCAACTCGGTGAGCTGGTCACGGCGACCGGCGCCGATGCCCTCGACATTGAGACACTGGCAGGCGCGCTCGTCGCCGCCGTCGAAGCGAACGCGGAAGGAAAGGAGGCATGGCGCGCGAAGGGCGGTGCCTTCTTTCAACGGCGTGGGCGCAAGGGCGGCCGTAGCGCTGCGAGCAACGATGGTGGCGCAGGCGAAGCTGACACAGGCGGTTCACAGGGCTGAGGCCGGACAGCGCCGCAGAGATACGAGAGGATGGGTCTTGGCTCGCCGCGAACGCACCCGCCACCTGATCGAGCTGGGCGGTCTCATCCAGAAAACCGGCCTCGTCGATCTCACCGACGATGATCGCGCTACCCTGTACGGCGCAATGCTCGATTTGGCGGCTAAGAGTCGGTTTCGAAACTCATGCTGACCGTGCCAGTCTGCGGATCATGAGCAGTGCGGCGGCGGCGTAGAGGAAGGCCGCTGCGGATTTCAGCGTAGCCTCGACATCCTTGGCCAGGCGGCGATTTCGGTTGATCCATGCGAAGAAGCGTTCGACGACCCAGCGTCGTGGCAGGACGACAAAGCCGGTCTGACCGGTGATCTTGTTGACGATCTCGACCTTGATATTGGTGGCCTGGGTGACGCGCTCATGGTTGTAGCCACCATCGGCCCAGACCTTCTCGATGAACGGGAACAGGCTGCGGGAGATTTGCAGCACTGCGCCGCCGCCATCACGATCCTGCACATCGGCGGTGTGGGGTTCGACCAGCAGCGCCCTGCCATCGGTATCGACCAAGGCATGGCGCTTGCGGCCCTTGATCTTCTTGCCGGCGTCGTAGCCCCGTGGGCCGCCGCTTTCCGTAGTTTTGACGCTCTGGCTGTCGATGATGGCCGCGCTCGGGCTGGCTTCGCGCCCCACGCGTTGACGATCCGCCATCACCAGCGCGTGGTTTATCCGCTCGAACACGGCCTCGTCCCGCAAACGGGCAAACCAGCGATAGACCGTCTGCCATGGCGGAAAGTCTTTCGGCAGCAAGCGCCATGCGATCCCGCCGCGCAGAACATAGAAAATGGCGTTCACGATCTCACGCATCGGCCATCCGCGCCGTCGTCCGGTCGAACCGGGCATCGGCAGAAAAACTGCGATCAACTGCCACTCCGCGTCGATCAAATCCGTCTGGTATCGCTTCGAGACCCGCGTATGCTGCGCGCGGGTGGCTGGGGTCCACATACCTGCCTCCGAGATGTCTGCAAACTCCCGGAATCACATGTGCCTCAGCTGCTCAACCCCTTTCGAAACGGCCTCTAAGGCGCGCGAGGACGGCAATATACTCGCGCTTTGGAAGCGGCGCGGCAAACACGCGTTCGACGCGGAAGCGGAAGGGACCGAGGCGCAAGCCGGACTAAAAAGCCGAAAGGGCTGCTCTGCCGGCTGACGCTGAGCAGCGCCGTGATCCAATCTTGCTTGCTCCACTTGCTTTAGCATCATATGATGCTTATATTTTCCTCATTTGAAACAGGAGTGCAAATGGCGATGCAGCCTAACAGCATCGAAACGCTGCTCGGCGTCAAGCCCGGGGTCCATTCTTCACGCCTGATGCTGCCATCCTCGATCGAGAAGGGGCTGCCCGTCGCGGCGCTTGATCGCTTGGCCGACAGCGTAGCACCGGGCGACGCGCGCTTCAAATTTCGCCTCATTCCCAAGGCGACGCTGGAACGTCGGCGCAAGTCCGCCACCCAGCGGCTGACGAGCGAGGAGGGGGACCGGCTCGCCCGCCTAGCTAAGGTGTTCAGCTTCGCGCTCGACATCTATCGCGAGCCGGAGCGCGCACGCGAGTTTCTCGGCCGCCCGCATCCGATGCTGGACGGGAAAGCCCCGCTCGACGTGGCGCTGGCGACCAGTCCGGGCGCAGACCTCGTCATCAATCTGCTTGGCCGCGCCGCTTATGGCGGGGGCGTGTGACCGGCAGTCGGACGGATAGGATCCTAACCGCCTACCGCATCGGCGATCCCGATGGCGTCCACCCCATCTACGACAGTGAAGGAGCGCGGCTGTATCCGGGCCGGTGGAACACGTCGCTCAGCCCCATCATCTACACGTCCGAACATTATTCGACGGCGATGCTGGAAAAGCTGGTCCATGCGGGCAGCGTGCTGCCGCCCAACCAGCATCATATCCGCATCACCATCCCCAATGGTATACGCTATGAAATCTTTCAGACCGCCGCCCATCCGGGCTGGGACGGAAAGGATGAAGGGCTGTGCAAGGCGTTCGGGCAGGCCTGGTATGCGGAACAGCGCAGCGCCATTCTGATCGTGCCGTCGATGGTGGCGCGGGTGGAGCGTAACATTCTGATCAACCCGTTGCATCCCGACGCTGCCGGCATCATCCATGAGTTGCCCGAACCGGTCTGGTGGGACGAGCGGCTTTATGGATGAGAGCGAAGGGCTGTGCGATGAAGCTTTAACGCCCGAAAAGCAGGTCCATCTCACCTTGTAACCGTTCTGCGACATGTCTTTTTTAAAGACTTGGCAAGCTTTCTGTTTTTGCCCATGACGTTCGAGACTATTGCGGGGGCGCACCGCATACAGAAAATTGGCTCTCAAATTTCAGGCGAGATATGTCCAGCGATTCCGTGAATATCGTCCCCGTCATCCTGTCCGGTGGATCGGGCACACGCCTTTGGCCGGTTTCCAGGCCTGAGTGTCCCAAACAGCTGCTGCCTCTGACGGCGGATGAAACCATGTTACAGCTAACAGCGGTGCGGACGCGAGGGTTTGAGGACGCATTGGTCGGTCGTCCGATCCTGGTGTCCAACGCGCTTCACGCCGGCATCATCGACGGGCAACTGCAAAAGAGCGGCATCGCCGATTATCGGGTCATCCTGGAACCGATCGGTCGCAATACCGCGCCCGCCATCGCGCTCGCCGCCCTAGAAGCGCAGAACGATGATGCACTGCTGGTGATGCCGAGCGATCATGTCATCGCCGACCTGCCCGCTTTTCATGAAGCAATCGCCCGCGCTCTGCCGCTGGTCGCGCAGGGCTGGCTGGTGACATTCGGGATCACACCCGACGGGCCGGAAACCGGCTATGGCTATATCCAGATGGGCAATCTGTGCGGCGATGGTGTGCATGCCGTCGCGCGCTTCGTCGAAAAGCCTGACGTCGCCAATGCGGAACGAATGCTGAACGAGGGCAATCATGCCTGGAATGCAGGCATCTTCCTGTTCCGCGCCGATGCCTATCTGGCCGCGATGGAGACGCACCAGCCCGACATGCTGAAGGCCGTCAAGACCGCAATGGCGCAGGCGAAGCGGGACGGGGCGCATATCTTTCCAGACGCTATGGCCTTCCACGCCTGCCCGTCGGATTCGGTCGACTATGCGATCATGGAAAGGGAAACACAGGTGGCCTGCGTGCCGGTCAGTATGGGCTGGTCGGATGTCGGGAGCTGGGATTCCCTGCACGCCGTCAGTACCCGCTGCACCGATGAAAATGCCGTGCGCGGCGACGCGCTGCTGCTCGGCGCGCGCAACTGCTTGGTCCATAGCGATGGGCCACGCGTCACGCTGGTCGATGTCGATGATCTGATCGTCGTCGTAGCACAGGGCGACATCATGATCCTGAAAAGAGGCGAATCTCAGAAGGTCCGCAAGGTGACGGAGGCTCTCAAGGCCCTCGACGCCGCCAAAGCCGCCAGCTGACCCAACCGTCTTTCTCCCATTGCAGCGGATTGCCATGACCCAGACAGTTTCCATCGCCGACCTCATGGCGCAGTCCGGCGTCGCGTTCGGCACCAGTGGCGCGCGCGGCCTTGTTACGGCGATGACGGATCGGGTATGCTTTGCCTACACGCAGGCCTTTCTACAGCATCTTGCCGTCATCGGCCAGTTCGGCCCGGGAACCCATGTCGCCATCGCCGGCGACCTGCGGCCGTCGAGTCCCCGGATCATGGCGGCTTGCGCCACGGCGATCGAACATATGGGCGGCGCGGTGGATAATTGCGGCTTCGTGCCGTCGCCTGCGGCAGCCGCCTATGGCTTCGGTCGGGGCATTCCGTCGCTGATGGTGACGGGCAGCCATATCCCCGACGACCGAAACGGCATCAAGTTCAACCGCACCGATGGCGAGGTACTGAAGGCCGACGAACAGGGCATCCGTGCGCAAATCGTCGATCTGCCCGACCTGTTCGATGGCGAGGGGATGCTGGCGCCCACCGCGCCTAACGCGCCGCTAGTTGATGCCGCGACGCCCTATATTGCGCGCTATGTCGATGCGTTCGGAAGCCAGGCACTTTCAGGCATGAGGCTAGGCGTCTACGAACATTCGGCAGTGGGGCGCGACATATTGATCGCTCTGGTCGAAGCGCTGGGCGGGGAAGCGGTGTCGCTGGGCCGTTCGAACAAATTCATCCCCGTCGACACCGAAGCCGTCCGGCCCGAGGACCAGCAACTCGCGCGGCGATGGGCGGTGGACCTGAAGCTCGACGCGATCCTATCGACCGATGGAGATTCCGACCGCCCGCTGCTGGCCGATGAAAGCGGCGCCTGGATGCGCGGCGACGTGCTGGGCATATTGTGCGCGCGGGCGCTGGGTATCGGCGCGGTGGCGACGCCGGTGAGCTGCAACAGCGCGGTCGAGTTATCGGGTCTGTTCAACGCGGTGCGCCGCACCCGGATCGGATCGCCCTTCGTCATCGAAGCGATGAATGCGCTCGCAGCCGAGGGGCAGAAGAGCGTGTGCGGCTATGAGGCCAATGGCGGCTTCCTGCTGGCGACGCCGGTGGTGGCGGCGGGTGGGACGCTGGGCGCGCTGCCAACCCGGGATGCGGTGTTGCCGATCCTCGCGACGCTGATCGACGCGAGACGGCAAGGGGTGGCGCTCTCCGCCCTCTTGGCGCAGTTGCCCGAACGCTATACGTTCAGCGAGCGGTTGCAGGCCTATCCCACGGCGCAGAGCCAGGCACTGATTGCCCATCTGGAACAGGGCAACGAGGCCGATGTCCTCGCGCGGCTGACAGCGATGTTCGGGGACATCGCGGGCGAGGCGGACAGGATCGACCGAACCGACGGGCTGCGCATCCATTTTGACGGCGGCGACATCATACACTTACGGCCTAGCGGCAATGCGCCGGAACTGCGCTGCTACACCGAAAGCGACAGCGCGGAACGGGCGGCGGTGCTCAACGGGCAGGCGCTAGTGCTGGTGCGAGATTATCCTATTCCGGGCTGACCGGTGCGGCGCGGACGGCGAAAGCAACAGCGAGTGAGGCAGTTATTCGCAACATTGCGCTTTGCAAGCCATTACAAATATCAAGTTCGCACGCATGCGATTTGGGATGATCGCACACTATTCTATTCCCCTTTAGGGACTTGCCGTGCACGTCGCTAGCGCGGAATGGCGAGCAGGGCAGAAACCGGTCCCTGCGCGATCGTGAAATCGCAATTCCCCTCCAGCAGCAGGCAATCCCCCCTTCCCCAAACCAGCCCATTCGCCTGGCCCACACCACTGAGGGGTGTAAACCACATCTGCTTGCCTTCTGGCACCCTGAGGCTCTGGTCTTCGCTCCAGTGGACGAGGTCGAGCGAGAAGGGGGCTTCGTCCTCGCCAATGAGGCGGGTTTCAGCGCCAGGCCGCGCCTGGATCAGGGCGCGCTCATAGGGCGTGAGGCGGCTGACCGCGACGCCATCGTCGAGATGCAGTTCGCGTGGGCGGCCATAATCATAAAGGCGGTAGGTGACGTCGGCATTCTGCTGAATCTCAGCGAGCGTGATGCCAGCTCCGATCGCATGGACAGTGCCCGCCGGGATGAAGTAGCAGTCGCCCGGCTTGACCGGCTTCCAGTCAATCCACTGTTCGAGCGATCCATCCTGCGCGGCGGCGCGGAACTGATCCGGGGTCATGGTCGCAGTGAGGCCGATGCCCAGCGTCGCGCCAGGTTTGCAATCGAGGATATACCAAATTTCCTCCTTGCCGCGCGCCAGCCCCTTGTTACAGGCTTGCGCATCGTCGGGATGCACCTGGATCGAAAGCCGTTCGCTGGTGAAGATATATTTGACCAGCAAGGGCAGGTCGCGACCGTCGCCGCTTTCAAACCAGACTTCGCCGATCTGGCGGCCTGCGCCAGCGGCCGCGAAGATCGGCGGAAGGTCGGTTCGGCCCCATGGCTTTTCGACATAATGGGGAACAAGCTTTTGCATCGACAGAGTATCCCGATATTTCAGGCACGGATTCTCTTTCGAGTCACTTTACCGCTGTCAACATAATCCCATGAAGATAGCGGCCATAGTCGGACTTGCCGAGCTTGCCGATCGCCTGTTCGAGGCCGTTGGCGTCGATGAAGCCCTGGCGGAAGGCGATTTCTTCGGGTGCGGCGACCTTGAGGCCTTGGCGCTTTTCGAGAACGCGGACGAATTCGGCGGCGTCAAGCAGGCTGTCGGGCGTACCGGTGTCGAGCCAGGCATAGCCTCGACCCATGATTTCAACATGCAAGTCGCCGCGTTCCAGATAGACGCGGTTGACGTCGGTGATCTCCAGCTCCCCACGGGCCGAGGGCTTCATGTTGGCAGCGATATCGACGACCTTTTCATCGTAGAAATAGAGGCCTGTGACCGCCCAGTTGGACTTTGGCTGCTCGGGCTTTTCCTCGATGGTTTCAGCCTTCATCGCTTCGTCGAAGCTGACCACGCCATAGCGTTCGGGATCGTTGACATGATAGGCGAAGACGCTCGCCCCTTCCTTGCGCGACGACGCGCTGGCGAGGATCTCGGGCAGGCCGTGGCCGTGATAGATATTGTCGCCAAGGATGAGGGCCGACTGCTGGCCCGCGACGAAATCGGCACCAATGATATAGGCCTGCGCCAAGCCGTCGGGGCTGGGCTGCACCGCATAGTCCAAGGTCATGCCCCAGGCCGAGCCATCGCCCAGCAGCGACTGGAAGGCCGGCAGGTCGCGCGGGGTCGAAATGATGAGCACCTCGCGGATGCCCGCCAGCATCAGCGTGGTCAGCGGATAATAGATCATCGGCTTGTCATAGACCGGCATGAGCTGCTTGGAGGTCGACAGCGTCATGGGATAGAGACGCGTGCCGCTGCCCCCGGCAAGAATGATACCCTTCATAGCTTCAAAGTTCCCAATAACCGTTGGCCGCCGGCTGCAGCCGGTCCATCACTTCATCGAGCGACGTGCGCCAGTCGGGCAGCGTCACGCCATGGGCCTGGGCGATCCGCGTGCAGTCGAGGCGAGAATTGGCGGGCCGAGTGGCGGGTGTGGAATAATCGGCGGTGCCGATATGCCGCACCGATGCCGACGGACCGCCGCGCGCCGCCGATGCGGCGAAGATCGCTTGCGCAAAATCGGCCCAGCTCGCCTCGCCCGACGCGGTCATGTGGAAGACGCCGCGCCGCTCTAGGCTACTGTCGGATACCATGTTGGTAGCGACCTGTAGGATAGCATCCGCGATCGCCAGCGCGCTGGTGGGATTGCCGACCTGATCGCCGACCACGTCCAGCTCGTCGCGGTCGGCCGCCAAGCGTAACATCGTCTTGACAAAATTGCCGCCGAACGGGCTGTAGACCCAAGCGACGCGCAGCACCGCGCTGTTGTCGCTCGCGGCCAGCACCGCCCGCTCACCCGCCAGTTTCGAGGCGCCATAGACGCCGGTGGGGCCGGTGGGATCCGTTTCGACATAGGGACGGTCCAGCGTCCCGTCGAACACGTAGTCGGTCGAGATGTGGATGACGGGGACGCCGAGCTTCTTGGCCGTCTGTGCGACCGCGCCGGCGCCGGCACCGTTGACGGCAAAAGCGAAATCGCGTTCCGTCTCCGCCTTGTCTACCGCAGTATAGGCGGCGGCCGAGACGATCACGTCGGGCTTCGTCGCCTCCAGCGCGCGGATGACTGAGGCGGGATCGGCCAGATCGAGGTCAGGGCGGCCGATCGCGATCACCTCATGCCCGGCGGCCTTACCCCGTTCAAGGAGGCTGGTGACGACCTGCCCCGCCGTCCCGGTGACAGCGATTCTCATGCCTTGGCTTTCTCGAGGCCCAAGCGCTGGCCGTCATACTGGTCGCGCAGCGGACGCCACCACCATTCATTGTCGAGATACCAGCGCACCGTCTTTTCGATGCCCGTGTCGAAATTCTCCTGCGCCCGCCAGCCCAGCTCATTTTCCAGCTTGGTGGCGTCGATCGCATAGCGCACATCGTGACCAGGGCGGTCGGTGACATATGTAATCAGATCGGCACGCGGCTTGTCCGCAGGGCGCAGTTCGTCGAGCACGGCGCAGATGCGCTTGACCACGTCGATATTTTTGCGCTCGTTGCGGCCGCCCACATTGTAGGTTTTGCCCGGTTCGCCCTTTTCGATGATGAGGTCGAGCGCACGGGCATGATCGTCAACATAGAGCCAGTCGCGAATATTCTCACCCTTGCCATAGACCGGCAGCTTGCGCCCTTCGAGCGCGTTAAGAATGGTCAGCGGAATGAGCTTTTCGGGGAAGTGATAGGGACCGTAATTGTTCGAGCAGTTCGACACTACCACCGGCAGGCCATAGGTGCGCTGCCAAGCTTTCGCCAGATGGTCGGACGCGGCCTTGGACGCCGAATAGGGCGAGGAAGGATCGTAGGGCCTGGTTTCGTCGAACAGGCCTTCGTCACCCAGCGAGCCATAGACTTCGTCGGTCGAGACATGGAGGAAGCGGAAGGCGGCCTTAGCTTGTGGGTCCAGGCCATTCCAGTAGCCGCGGGCGGCCTCCAGCAGGGTGAAGCTGCCCACCACATTGGTCTGGATGAAGTCGGCCGCGCCGGTGATCGAGCGATCGACATGGCTTTCGGCGGCGAGATGCATGATGCGGTCGGGCCGGAACTCGGCGATGGCTTGGTCCATCGCGGCGCGGTCGTAGATATTGCCGTGCAGGAAGCGATGGTTGTTGCGCCCTTCGACTTCCTGGAGAGACGCCTCGCAGCCGGCATAGGTGAGCGCGTCGATGGTGAGGACATCATAGTCCTTTCGCAGCACCAGATAGCGGACGAGGGCCGAGCCGATGAAGCCGGCGCCGCCGGTGACGATCACGCGCATGGGTCTACATTCCTCAATCAAGCGACAGGAGTGGATGGCCGTCATAAGCGAAGGGGCTGTCAAGATCGGCCAGTAGAGGATGCATCACATCTCTGGAGGACAATTCCGGCACTATGCCGTCAGGTATTGGCCACGCGATACTGATCGCCGGATCATCCCAGCGAACGCCCCCATCATAATCCGGTGCATAAGTATCGGAACATTTATAGCTCACTTCACAATCCGGCTCGAGCGTCAGAAATCCATGGGCAAAGCCGATCGGGATGAAAAGCTGAAAGCCGTTTTCAGCGGACAGCTCGGTGCCGGCCCATTGCCCATAGGTCGGCGACCCTTTGCGGATATCCACGGCCACATCGAAAATACGACCGCGGATGCAGCGCACCAGCTTGTCCTGACCGCGAGGTGGCGTCTGGAAATGCAAGCCCCGTAAAGTGAAACGCGGGGCGGACAAGGAGTGGTTATCCTGAATAAACCGACATTCGATGCCCAAAGCGGCAAAAGCCGGTTCGGAATAAACTTCTGTGAACCACCCACGCGCATCCATATGCCGCATGGGCTTTATTAGTCTGAGTGGTGACATATCATAGTGCATTATCGCAAGCATCCCCAGCTTGGACGCCCACCGTTCAAATTACCGGAAAGACCGTACGCAGCCAAGCGTTGTGGCTCTCTGCCGGGTCTGCCAACGATGACGATCCCATGATATCCCGCTTTTGCGCCACAGGGTCAGGATTTTCGCGGTGGAACAGCTCAGCCGACTATCTCGCCCCCATGGCTTCCCGCCTCAATAATGGTTGTCACATTCGCCTTTCTTCGGCATTGCAAGCATGATTGCGTCCCTGGCTGGTTGAAAGACGGATGGCACAGGTTTTCGCGAGACTATCCGCAATAACGAAAGCCTGGGCGACAACAATGCGTCATTCTCGAGGACAGCCCCCTCAAAATATGATCATGCCAAATCCGAAGTCTCCGAGGCGCCCTCTTCACAGCATGGTGCTGACGATCGATGACTATGTCGGCTACATATTGAACGGAGAGCGCCAGGATCAGCGGATTCGAACGATCGACCGGCCCGGTTTCCTGGTTTGCGGCCCCTATCGTCCGTTAAAGGCCGGCACCTACACCATCGCCATATTAGGCGAGGTGGACGATGGCGGCATGCTCGCCTTTGTCGATGTGGCCTGCGATAGCGGCGCACGCCAATTGGCGAAGAGCGACATCACAACCCAGGCCGGACCCGGCATCATCAGCATTTTTTCGCTCCATCTGCCGGAGGATGTTAATGATCTCGAAATCCGACTGGCCGTCGCGGCGGACACGCGGCTCGCCTTCCAGGGTGTTCATATCCAGGAACGCGACGCAGACAAAGACTATGCTCTGCTGAACAAGAGCTATGCCAGCGATGCGCACTGGTCGGTTGTCCTTTTTGGTTCATGCCTGTCCCATGTGAAGCCCGACATTCCCTTCTACCTTGTTATCCCCAAGGACGATCAAGGGCTGTTCGACAGGCTTTTTGCCAGCGCCCATGCCATTGGTTTCATCGATAGATTGCCGATTACCCTATACGAGGACTGGGTGTTGGCAAAAAGCGACAATATAACGCCCGCTGGGTTCACGGGCTGGCAGGTCCAGCAGGTCGTCAAGCTGGCCTTTTCCAGGCTCGGCCTCTGCCGTCAGTATCTGACCTGCGATTCGGCTCAGTTCTTCACGCGGCCTTTCGATTTCACTACGGCGATGTTCCGTGACGGCATCCTGTGCACGACCGCCCGCCCGCAGGACCGAGATGAGATAGAGCGCCATTTCAGCAATACCGGAGAACAATGCTGGCTACAGGGCGAACTTGTTTCCGCCAGCGTGGCATTCGACGCCATTGATGCGCATTTCACATCTCGGCGCGAGCCGCTCAAATATCATTATATCGGTTGCAACGGCATATTCGATGTCGATATCTGCCATGCTCTGGAAGCGAAGGCCGCCGATTTTGGCTATGGCAATTTCGTTGGCCTGATCAATCTGTGCCCTTATGAATTTGCTTGGTATGGGGCGTTCGTCACCTACTGCCATCCCGATCTGTTCAAACCGATCGAACCCTGCATATTCCGCCCGATCGTCGAGGCAGACCACCTATTTAATGAACCGCCGCCGACCGGAGACGACGGCTTTTTCGGCTATCTTTTCCAGAAACCGGCTTGCGACGACCTGCAGCCGATGCAGACCTACCTAGCTTGCTTAGCGACGTGAACAGCCACATTAGCGGGGAGGCGCAGAAAATGCACGGGCGGCGAATATTGGCGCGCCGTGATGCTTCATTGTAACTCGTGTTAAGACCCCTTTATGGGCACCAACACCAATGCCGATTGACGTTTATTCGTCCGCCAATAAGCAGCCGGCGGCGCCGGGATGCGATCGGCAAAGCCATTGCTGGGTGGGCGGATGAAATGCCCCATCAACCAGCGACGACCTTGGGGATCGACAACCAGCGCGGCATATTCCTGAGGATTGGTGGGCAGGCCAAGATCGACATCATCACCTCCGCCGAATGTGTTTTGGCCTAGTGGAGCGGAACTACGCTTTGCAGCGAGGCGATAGCAGCCACGAACCTTGCCAAGAGGATCGTTACAGCCTCTCCCGCCAAGGGCGGCGAACGCAATTATGGAGTCGCCATCGACCCAGAAGCCCATGAGATTGGCGATCTGGTTGCTCATCTTGTCCCGGCCAAGTGTCCACACCTCGGTAGACAATGGATCGAACGGGCGGACCATCCCTACGGCTCCCTTAATTTGAGGAATCCCGTTCACCACAGTCAGTTCAGCGCCGCGGACCGCTGAGCTGTTTATGACGGCTTTTCCCACCTTCAGCGCCGACCAATAAAGATATAGGCGTCCTTTGAAGGCCAGTAGTCGGGGCACCGCTGCCACTTCGCCGATGGCCCCCTTTTGAATACCTCCGAGAATGACCAGCGTACGATCCATGTCTAGTTTGCCGGTGTTGGGGTCGTAGACGCTGATACAGGACGATGTTTGATCGACATTGAATTTGCTACCGTTCTCTACGGTGCATTCAAAGGCGACATAGGTGGTGTTATCATGCAACGCGACGGTCGGATCATAGGCTGAACGAATGCGAAGGCCGCGCATGGGACCGCCTGTTACTAGCGCATGAGTCTGGCCGGTGCGGGGATCGATCGAGGTGTCGAGAAGCGCCGTGGCGCTGATGAAGCGATGTGTCTTCCAGTCGAAGCGGTCAAGCACCAGACCCCAGCGGTTGAATGGACGCCCCTTCGCCTCGTTCGCCGGATCGCCGCCGCTACAGTCGTTTGCGCCGGACACGCCTGCCAGCTTGCCTTCGATCGTCACCAGCCTCCGGCCGATGAACATGCTGGGGTTGCCGGGCAATTGTGCAAAGGATGTCGCGTTGCAGGCTGGTTCGGCAAGCGGCTCGGCCGCATCTATTGACAATTTTCTTGGCATGCCAGGCTTACCCGCTTGCGAAGTTGACGCGGCCCGTTGTGGCGCTAGGGGATTTTCGCTTGATGGAGCCATCGTCACCGCCGCTGCCGCACCTAGTGCTGCAACACCCGCTATGACCAATGCTTTCATCCTATATCCGCCTCGCCTGATTAAGGCTATACGCAAGTGAGGGACTTGCCGTTCCCCGCGATAATTGCTTCTTCAATGATGGCGTACATCTTCGCTTGTCAACGGTAGGCCGTTACGGAGAGGGAATTAATGACTTGGATATCTCCCAATGTTTTTAGGCAAGGTCCAGATCAGCCTCTGAGCTCGATTCCCAGGTTTGATCCAATTGCGAAAAATTTAAGGTTTCGTCACATCATTCATGTCTATGATGACAAAGAACTGCCTGAGAACACAGCGCTACAGTTTGTCACGTTCGATACCGTCAATGACGCGGTAATCCTTTGCAAATCAGCGCTAGACGTAGCCTGTGTAGCCATAACCTACCCGGACGACGCCCATCTCGTACCAGAGCATATCACGCTCGGCCCACCGCTGACCCGGTACGCTTGCGATATCATAGATGTCTCCAAACGGCGCCCCTTGCCCTTACTCTACGACATCATCGATTTGGGCTTGTCCGCACCTCTCGAAAAGAATGCTGCTGAGGAATTTGTTATCCTGACCAATTCCGACATTCATGTTCAACCGAACTTTTATCGGTTTGCCGCGGAGATCATTGGGATGGGATATGACGTTGCTACCGTCAACCGCCGCACAATAGAAGTAGATCAACATGATCGCAGAAACCGAGCACTTTATTCTGTCGATGCTGGTAAACCGCATCCAGGTTTTGACTGCTTCATCTTCCCTGTAAGTCTTTACTCCAGATTTGTCAAGACCAATAGCTGCTGCGGCGCAGGTCTCGTCATGCGCAGTCTTCTTTTTAATTTGGTGAGTACATGTCAACGATTTCTCATGGTCACCGGAGCTCATGCGACCTATCACTTGGGGGATGACAGAAAATGGCAGGTTTCAGAATTTGCAGAGTATGAAGAGTCCAACGCTCGCGAAGCACAGCGGGTGCTCGATCACTTCGGACGGTCAGCCATAGCCAGCAGCAATCTTCGGCCCTTCGTTGCCTCTCATGAGGCAGCAAATTTCGCTGACTATTTAGACAGGGTGCCGATTGCGAGCTGACGGCGCAATACAGCTTCACGTGTCATAGAGCCTGATTCGAAATTATCCGGCGAGATTTCATGATCTTGCGACGCGGCGGATGAAGAGTTGGATTGATGCGATGAAGAGCCAAGCGGTGGCTGAGGCGATGGTCTGCTCGAAGTCTTTGGCAAGGCGCCGGTTTCGGTTCAGCCAAGCCAGCGTGCGCTCGACGACCCAGCGCCGGGGGAGAACCTCGAAGCCTTGAGCTGCGTCGGATCGCTTGATGATGCCGATGGTCCACGTGCTTATGCGGCGCAGGGCATCCTTGAGCTTGTTGCCGGCATAGCCGCCATCGGCGAACACATGCCGCAACCACGGGAAGCGATGTACGATCTCGGCCAAGACCAGCGGCGCTCCGTCGCGATCCTGGATGTCGGCGGTATGGATCATGGCGTGGACGAGATTGCCCTGGGTGTCGGTGAGGATGTGGCGCTTGCGCCCCTTGATCTTCTTGCCCGCATCATAGCCCCGAGGGCCGCCGCTTTCCGTGGTTTTCACGCTCTGGCTGTCGATCACACCGGCACTGGGCGAGGCCTCGCGACCCTGCGCTGCACGAGCCCCCATCAGCAGGGTATGGTTGATCGCCAGCCACAGGCGATCGTCCCGCCACAGGTAGAACCAGCGTCGCACCGTCGAAATAGGCGGGAAAGCATGGCGGGAGCATACGCCAGGGCAGGCCGCCACGCAGCAGATACAGGATCGCCTCGACAATCCTCCGCATCGGCCACTTGCGCGGCCGGCCCACGCGCGAGGCAGGCGGCGCCGGATTGCTGTGCCTAGTCCCTACAAAGACCAGCCCGTCGAGATGAACGGCATTGCTGTCGATGTCGAACGGCATGACGGCCCCCGCCTGCGATCAGGGGGGATGGCAAGATGCAGCGATGCGCAGCGGCGTTCGTCCGTGGCGCAGGAGGGCGCGGCTGCGCCAAACCCCCTGCGTCCGCACGGTCATGGGACGGTTTATGCGAAGGGGCGTTGCGATCCGATACCACCCAGGCACAATTGCCACCGTCCCGCCGTCGGGCGTGGCGTTGAAACAGGCCTGAAGCACCGGCCCCAAATCGCGGTCCGTTGCGGCAATTCACCAATCCGCGCACAAGAAGACGGCACCGCCTGCGCATCAGGTGCGATCTGTATTATCCCGACTATGACTGGCAAAAACCATCCCACTGCGATAATCGCTGCCACAGTCCCATGCATGACCAGCCACCCCAGCTTTGCGGGTGACTTGGGCCAGCCTTGGGTGGGGTGATCAAAGACATGATCTTTCCAGGTCTTGTATGGAGCACAGAATGCTTTCCAAGTTTCTGAACGACAAACAAAAAGTGAACTATCGCCGCAAGGGCAACCAGTATCGCGACGCAGGGGACTGGCCCAATGCGGTCAGCGCCTACACCAAGCATCTCGAAGAGAATAGCGGGGATCAGGCCATCTGGGTCCAGCTGGGTCATGCTTGGAAGGAACAAGGGCTCTTAGAAGAAGCGACTCAAGCCTATCAGATGGCGGTCGATCTGGATGTGGACGATCCCGACGCCAACATCCATCTGGCGGATCTGCTGCGCCGGCTTGG
>NZ_JBWKZI010000006.1:0-40340 GCF_059424385.1 Sphingobium sp. GW456-12-10-14-TSB1
ATGGTCTATTCGTTCGCGCGGATCGGCGCGGCGCTGGCGATGCGCGTGGAGGATGTGTTCGTGCAGAATCGGCGACTATGGGTGCGGCTGCACGAAAAGGGCGGCAAGCGCCACGAAATGCCCTGTCATCACAACCTTGAGCATTATTTGGCCGAATATCTCGATGGCTGCGGCTTGCGCGAGGACCGCAAAGGGCCGCTGTTCCGTACGATCGCGCGCGGGACCAAGCGCTTAAGCGACACCCCCCTGCCCCAGGCCAATGCCTTCGCGATGGTGCGCCGTCGCGCAGCGGCGGCCGAGATCGGGACGGCTATCGGCAACCATTCGTTCCGCGCTACGGGGATCACCACCTATTTGAAGAACGGCGGCACGCTGGAGACGGCCGCGACGATGGCGAACCACAGTTCGACCCGCACTACCCAGCTCTACGATCGCCGGCCCGATGACGTGACACTCGACGAGGTAGAGCGGGTGTTGATCTAGGCGGCGACCGGCGGCGCACATTCCCAGCGGCCCCCCAGCCATTGAAACCCGACCCGTTGCGCGTTGCCGATCGCGGGCGGCTCGCCTTTGCGCCAGAACCCAAGCATCTTGCCTCGATCGTCCAGATGGGCGTCGGCGACGATCGCGTGCGCGGCCTGGATGAACTGCCCATGCCCGAACACATAGACCAGCGATCCCGCAGGCATGGCGGCGAGGCGGGCTAGGGCCGCGCCGCCGCGCCGGAGCAGGGTGGCGAAGCTCTCCGCCCCCTCCCCGTCGCAATAATCAGGATCGGCCTCGCTCCAATAGCGTTCGAGATGAGGCATCCGCTCGGCGCTCGGCGTGCCGTTCCAGCGCGCCGGTTGCAGATAGGTGAACTCTTCGATCGGCCACACTTCCACCGGCGTATGGGGGAAACGCGCGATGGTAGGCGCGGCCGTTTGCCGGGTGCGGGTATAGGGCGACGTGACGATGAGCGCCGGCGCTTCGGTCCAACTCGCCGCGACATGACGCGCCTGTTCCTGGCCCCGCTCCGTCAGCTCGATCGTCGCCAAATCATGGCAAGGGATGCCGGCATTGCCAGTGCTTTCACCGTGGCGGATGAATATGGCCCTCATGGCTTCCCCTTCATTGCGGGCAGATTGCTATCTAGGCGATATACAAAAGATAGCTATGTTATAGCGTTGCGCATTTTATGCTTGTATCCGCAAGGAAGCGGCAGGCTATTCGAACAACTCCGAATGCGTGCCGGCGCGCACGAAGTTCACCAGGTTTCCCTCGATCGTGTAGATGAGCAGGAAGTCGCCGCCGATATGGCACTCGCGATGGTCGCTCCAGTCGCCTTTGAGGGCGTGGTCCAGCCATTCCGGGCCAAGCGGCGCGTCATTGGCGATAAGGAGCATCATCGCTTCCTTGAGCTGCTTCATGTTGTAGCGCCCGCTGCGCGACAACCGCTCCCAATCCTTCACGAACTTCTTTTCGTAGGAGGCCTCTCGAGGGAGCGAAGCACGCTTACTGCTGGCGGGCTTCTTGGTCGAGGGCATCAAACAATTCCTGAGGATCGGTGAAGCGGGCGCGGCGGGACTTCATCGTTGCGCGAGAGGCTTCGATGGCTGCCCGCGTTTCGGCGTTCGGCACCTTTAGCTCGAAAGGCAAGGCGTGATCCTTCGCGATCCGGGTGAGCGTCATGCGGACCACATCGGATACGGTCAGTCCCAGTTCGGCCAGGACGGCGGCGGCTTCATCCTTCAATGTTTCGTCGATGCGCGCGCGCACGAAAGCGGTAGCGGCCATAAGAACCTCCTGTGATCCGTCTTCATTGTAGCTCAACTGAGCAACAGTTACAACCATCCTGCGCCTGCCGCTTGCGCGGCACCGTGGCTCTAGTCGCTGCGCTCCCCAAGCCCGCACACGGTCTTGGCCATTCGGTGACGATCCACATGGCGGGCGAGATCGCGTGCGCGGATCTCGGGGACAAGGGTGCCGGCGCGCCGGCAGGTTCATTCGCCTGGCGGGAGAGGGAGGCGCTGCCCCCCTCTCCCCGGCAACCGCAATCAGCCGGGCCGTGGCTCAGTCGCTTCGCTCCCTGCGCCCGCACCACCCCGGCAGATTCCCGTTGCCCCCTCTCCCCCCGCTGCTCCGCGCGAACTCGGGAGCGATGGCAGCAGGCCATCGCCCGACAGGCGATTTTGGAGATGAGACGATGGAACAGGACAATCGTGAAAGCTGGCTCAATGCGGTGGCGCTGGGCATGGCTCCGCTGTTCGAGGCGGTGGACGCCCCCCTGCCCGATCGAATCCGCGTGGCGATCGGCTTCACCAGCGCCGGAGCCAAAGGCAAGGCGATCGGCGAGTGCTGGGATAACCGGCTGAGCGCGGACAGCCATTTTGAAATCTTCATCCGGCCAGACCTTGCGCACGCGCCCGACGCCATGCCGACGCAGATCGCGGCGATCCTCGCGCATGAGCTGGTCCATGCCGCTGTCGGCATCCCGGCAGGGCATGGGAAGGCGTTTAAACGGGTTGCGCTTGGGCTTGGCCTGGTCGGGCCGATGCGCGCCACTACCCCCGGCTACGCCTTCCTTGCCGCCATCGCGCCGATCCTCACCGATGTTGGCCCCCTCCCCCATGCTCGTCTCGACACGGATGGCGAGTCCACCGCGCCGAAGAAGCAGAAAACCCGGATGCTCAAATGCGAGTGCCAGGCGTGCGGCTATACCGTCAGGACCGCGCGCAAATGGCTGGAACTGGCCGGAGCGTCGCTTTGCCCGATCAAGGATCATGGCCGGATGAAGCATGAGCCGCTGGATGAGGATGACGATCCAGAGCCGGAGGATTGAGCGGCTTAAAAAATGTATATCACTATGATGGACAGATCATGCCATTTCGATTAACGAAAGCAAGCAGAGTGAGGGCGCTATGATACTGGTAGTCGGGAACACAAAGGGCGGCGTTGGCAAGACCACGCTCGCCGTCAACCTCGCGGTGGCCCGCGCGCTTGCCGGCCGCGACCTGTTGCTGGTGGACGGCGACGAGCAGGGAACCGCCCTCACCTTCACCCAGCTTCGCACCGAAGGTCTCGGCGAAGCCGGCTATACCGCCGTCGCCCTTACCGGCGCGTCGCTCCGCAGCCAGGTTCGCCAGCTCGCGCCCAAATATGACGATATCATCATCGACGTAGGCGGGCGCGACACTGGCTCCTTGCGCGCCGCGCTCACCGTCGCCGATACGCTGCTGGTGCCGGTGCAGCCGCGTAGCTTCGACGTGTGGGCGCTCGACCAGGTGGCGGCGCTGGTGGCCGAGGCGCGCGAGATCAACGAGGGCCTGCGCGCCGTCGTGATCCTCAACGGCGCGGACCCGCAGGGCGGCGACAATGAGGCGGCCTTGCAGATGATCAGCGATATCGAAGGGATCGAGGTGCTGTCGACGTCGATCGTGCGCCGTAAGGCTTTTCCGAACGCGGCGGCTGAGGGCAGGGGGGTGCTGGAGCAATCCCCGCGCGACGCCAAGGCGATCGACGAGCTTACCGCGCTGATCGGCGCGGTATTTGTATAGCATGATGATAGCGGAGTGAATCGTAATGGCTATCGCTCGTAAACCGAACAGCAAGCCCAAGTCCCCTGGCGATGACGATGCGGCGGACGCCTTCATTGCTGGTGCCGCCAAGCCGGCGACGCCGGTGATCGAGGCGGCGGCCGAGGATGGTCCGCGCAAGGCGCCGGTCATGCTGCGCTTTGATCGCGCGTTGCTGGCGAAGGTCGATAGCGCTGCGAAGCGGCGCGGGATCAGTCGCAGCGCTTGGATTCAGTTCACCGTCAGCCGCGCGCTCGACGCCGGCGAAGGGTAGCCGATCGACGAGGAAGAGCCGCCGTTCGGATCGCGTCATTATAGGTGCGACGGCACGAAATTGGCGGCGACCGAGCGCGACCCAGCCTTGGCGAGGCAACTGATCGCGGAGATATGCCCGTTGTCATGGTAGAAGAGTTGGCAAGTTCCGCTTTCCGCGAGCGCGCTGCCGTTTCGTAATGTTAGGTGGGAAACTGTCATCTGATCATCCGCCATTACGCCTGAGAACCGCGCCGTCGATCCCCAGCTCCGTTGACTGAAATCGAGAGTTGCGGTCGTCGATTCCCGATCTATCGAGGCAGTGTCGCACAGGATCAAGGTCGTCTCGTGGCGATATTGGGCTACACGATCGGAGTATTGGCAGCGCCCGCTTATCAAGGCTTTCGGCACGGCCTGGGCGATAAGTGGAGCGGGGAAGACGAGCGGCAACGCCGCTGCCATCGCTACACCGCGCGAAAAGTGAGTTTTGGGGTATGGCCTCACCGTGAGGCGGCCGGCAGGTTGAAATCCACCAGCACCGGCATTTCGGGGATGCCGCCGCGCATCTTCGCGCGGCGAACGATGCTGTGCTGGTCGATCAGGTTTTGCGCGTCGCGGCGGCCGCTCGATGTTTTGGGCATCCACAGCATCGCGACTTTCTCGACCTTGCGGCCTTTCTTGATTGGCGTGAAATCGACATAGAAGGGACAGAGCTTGTTGATTTCCTCCTGAGCGACCTTGAGGCAATATTTGTTGAGATCGGCGAAGCGTTCGAGTTTGCCTTCGGGCACGTTGAGCAGCCCGCGCAGCTCTGCGATCGTGAATTCTTCGCTTTGCTTGTATTCGAGGCCGATCCGGCGCTCGATCATCTCATAGAGACACAGCGCGTATTTCGACTCGAAACAATACATCACCTGTGTCTTGAGGCGCGCATAGACCTCGCTGTTGCGCAGTATCTCGATCAGCTCCTCGGGAATGCGGTAGTGCAGGAAGCCATCCTTTTCGAGGCTTTCATCGCTGGGGCCGAGAAGCTGGACGCGCCGCTTGTAGCTCTTGCCGGCCTTGCGGATGGTTACGATCGCGATCGTGCCCATTAGGCGCAGCAGCGAGCTTTCGATGCGCTCATTGCCCTGGTGCGTTCCTTTGAGCGCGGTCTTGGCGATGCGATGGATGATCGGCTCGCCGATGCGCTCCCAGGCGTTGGCGATCAGAAGATTGTAGATTCGGCGATCGGCGAGGGTGAGGGGGGTCAGCTCGACAATATCGACCAGCTCGCCGGGCTTGACGATTTCCCCGTAATTGGCTGGATCGAAAGGGTTTCCGCGCCCTTTTTGCGCGAGGGTGCGGGCCGGAGTATCAACCAGGGCAAGCTGTGCCTTTGCGCCGTCCAAAGGTGAGTTTGGGTGAGACATGCGCTCACCTTACCATCAATGGTGAGCCAGGCAATTCTTAAAACTCGCCGTTCATTTGAAAGGTGAGGGGATACCCTAAAACTCACCGTCGATCGGACGGCTACCCGAAAGCTCACCGGACTCGACCCCAACACTCACTTTTACCGACCCCAACACTCACCGAAGGCTACCCGAAAGCTCACGCGACTCGACCCCAACACTCACTTTTCGCGGTCATTTTCTTAGGTTTTCTGCGGGTTTGAAGGCCCCTGAATCTTGAATCTAAGAAGAATCATTGAATTAGAAGACCACCGGTGAGTTTTGGGGTAGCCCTGCCTGTGCATAACTTTGCGATCGACGCCCCGGCAGTACCGTAAGAAGAAGCACCGCCTCTTGGGGCTTCGCCCCGCCGGCTCGCGGCCTTCGGCCGCCCCGGATCGCTAAAGCGATCCTCCCACCCGGCATCCCCATGATGAGCCGGCTACGCCGGCACGCTTTTGCTAGGTTGGCATCTTGCCGAACCGCCACACTTACCATCCAGCTCCCCACCCAGCGGAACCCTCCAATTGGCTTTCCAGCAAAGCCAGGCGGATAGCACAGCAATCCATTCGAGGGGGGATGATAGGCGGAAATGCCGCTATAAGCGCGTTTCCGGCCCGCTGAGCCTTATTTTCAACGTCCGATAGACCACGGAGGGCCGAGAAGCGCTAAAGCGCTCTTGCGACCTCCTAAGCGGTCGGCTTCCGGGTAATATTCACCAGATATTACCTATCTGCGCGGCGAGCTGACATCGATCGCCAACGGTGAGCCCATACCCCAAAACTCACCGTTAGCACGCTAGAAGCCGATTTTCTGCGCTTGGCCGCAATGGCGTCAGTGACGAATATTCCTCTGCTTATATAGCGATACGCGATCATACCGCTATACATAAGGTATCATGATGATTGCCGAGCGCAGTCGTTTAAACGCTCTTAGGCGGGATCGAACCTGCCGGTGAACTCGCGATCGGCATAGTAGCGCAGCTTGGCGGCGACGATCGGGCGCTGTCCGGCGAGGAACAGGAGCTGGTAATCCTCGCGCAGCGTGCGGACCTCATCGGTGGTGAGCAAGGGGCGACCGACATGCTGCGACCCGAACGATATGCCGGTCTCTTCCGCCTCGATCGCGCGGCTCATCGTCTCGAACACGACCGTTTCCTGGCCGAGCAGATCGGAGACGAGTTTCGCACTGTCGTGATCGTTGACCCCGAACACCTGCAGGGCGCCGGCATTGGACAGGAAGGTGCCGGCGCGGCGCTCGTAGAGCGCGCGGAGCTGATGCACGTCCTGCAGGATCGGCCAGAGCTGGATGCCGTAGCCCGCCATCAGGCCCATGGCGCGCTCGATGGGTTCGAGGCGACCGAGCGCGGCGAACTCATCGAGCAGGAACAGGACTGGCCGTTCGGCCGAGGCAGGCGCGCGGGCCAGCTCCGTGAGCGACTGCGCCAGCATGAGGCGCAGCCAGCGGGCATAGGTGGCGAGCCGATCGGGCGGCAGCACCAGATAGACGGTGGTGGCGCGCGCCTTCACATCGGCGAAGGTAAAATCAGAATGTCCCAGCACCGCTGTCATGCGCGGGCTATCGAGAAAATGGGTATGCCGCTGCGCGGCCGACAGCACGCCGGCGGCTTCGCGGTCCGACTTGCCGAGATGGCGGTTGGCAGCGCGCGCGGCGAGGCCGCCTTGCGCCTGCATCGCTTCGAGCTGGGCAGTGAAGGCCGCGGGCGCGAGAGTCAGGCGGTCGCGCAGCGTCGCTAGGGTCCGTGTTGCCGGTTGCTCGCTGGTGACGATCGAGAGGATGAGGCCCGAGATCAGCGCCTTGGCTTCCTCGTTCCAATGCGCCTCACCGGCTTCGCCCGGAGCGTCATAGACCAGCGCGTCGGCCAGCGTCATGCAGTCGTCAGCAAGATCGAGGCCGGCAGGGTCGATGCGATCGAGTGGGTTGAACGCGGCCGAGGCGATGCCCGTTACCCCGAACGGATCGAGGACGTGGACCGGGCCGAACTTCGCGCGGTGGCGGGCGGTGATGCGTGCATTCTCGCCCTTGGGGTCGATGCAGACGACCGGGCCAGGATAGTCGAGCAGGTTGGGGATGATGGTCCCCACACCCTTGCCGGTGCGCGTTGGCGCAATGGTCAGCAGATGGGCGGGACCGGCATAGCGCAGCAGCTTGCCCGATTTGCGATCACGACCGATGAGCAGACCGTCATCGCGGGCGAGAGGCCTTGTCTCGCGATCAGTGGCGAAGCGGGCCGAGCCGTGGGTGTCGTCACCCTCAGGGCCGCCATAGCGCAGGATCATAGGTTGGATGAGCGCGCGCAGCGTCACAAGGATGATCGCGACCGCCACCAGCATCATCGTGATTTGATAGGTGTTGGAGTCCCTTGGCATGTCGAAATACCAGAGGGCGAGCTGCGCGCCGCCGGCCAGGACCAGGCCGGTGATGATGCACAGGATGATGACGCCGAACAGATGACGGATCAGCTGGAACGGGCTGAGCGCCAGGGCGGTGATGGCCCAGACCGGATTTTGACGCGATAAGCGCGCTAGGTTGCGACAAGCGCGGCTGAGTTGGCGGAACCATTCCATCACCGTCACCTTCCCGCCGTGATCGGCACTGGCGTAATCGCCAGCGCGGGATCGGCGTCGGGATGGTCGAGCAGCTTGAGAACTATTCGGGTGGCGAGGGTAGGGGGCACGCCTTCGTCGCGCAGCATATCGAACAGTGCAGCCTCGTCGCGTTCCAGCGCCATGCCTTCGATCGCGAGGTTCGCGCGCGAGTCCGTATCATCGTCACGCCAGATTGCCATTTCGGCCGGCGTGCCGCGTGTGAAATCGAGCGCGCGGACCTGTGTGCGGATCGCTTCGACATCAAGCCTGGTCATGGTGCTTCACTTCCTTCCGCTTCCGCGTCGAACGCCCGCTTGCCCCGCCGTTTCCAGAGCGCCAGGACGTCGCCGGCATTTTCGTCTTGCGCCCGCGCCGCCAGTTCGAGCAGCGCCCCATAGAGGGTAGCGCGATCGTCGTCGGTGAGATCGACGAGGCCGGCTTTGTGGACGAGGCCGCCTAGCTCGATCAGGTGACGGGTGCGTTCACGGCGTTGCACGACCCATCCTCTCGTATCGGCCCGGCGCTGTCCGGCTTCAATTCTGCGCGCCGCCTGCGCCAGCTTCGCCTGTGCCGCTGTTGTCGCTCGCAGCGCCACGCCCAGCCTTACGCCCGCGCCGCTGAAAAAAGGCAGCGCCATCAGAGCGCCACGCCTCCCGGTTTCCTTCAACATGGGCTTCGGCAACAATGTGGAGCAGCGCGCCGGCAAGCACATCGGCATCAAGCGCATCAGCCCCGGTGGATACAACCAATTCGCCGAGCTGCTGGACCTTCTTGGTTTTGAGCGCCCTGGCCTTATCGCCGAGCGCTTTCAGCTCCGCGTCAAAGTCCCGCACCTTGCGCATCATTCTCTCCCTCGTGACCATAAACTTGTGCCGCAGTTTAGCACGATCAGCGTGGGGAGGTAGCGCGTCAGTCAGAAAATGCGGCGGAGTCAATTATGCGAACGATAGAGAGTGTAATTGCGCGCTTATACGTCGTTGCCGACGTGCGCTTAGAAGTGCAATAAGCAAGGCGTCATGGCGATCTACCATTTCTCTGCCAAGGTCATCAGCCGCGCGAACGGATCGAGCGCGGTTGCGAGCGCCGCCTATCGTTCCGCATCCGAGCTGCACGACGACCGGCTCGGGCGGACACACAATTTCAGCAACAAGGCGGGCGTGATCCACTCCGAAGTGATGTTGCCGGAGGGCGCGCCGGAGCGTTTAAACGACCGCGCGACCTTATGGAACGAGGTGGAGGCAGGCGAGAAGCGGAAGGACGCGCAGCTTGCCCGCGAGGTGGAGTTCTCGATTCCGCGCGAGATGGCCGAAAAGCAGGGCGTCGCGCTGGCACGGGACTTCGTGAAGAAGCAGTTTGTCGATCGCGGGATGGTCGCGGACCTGAATGTGCATTGGGACAAGGCGAAGGACGGCACCCCCAAGCCGCACGCGCATGTCATGCTGGCGATGCGCGACATGGGGCCGGACGGGTTCGGGAAGAAGAACCGGGACTGGAACAGTACGGAGCTGTTGAAGGGCTGGCGCGAGGCGTGGAGCGCACACGTCAACGAGCGCATGGCTGAGCTGGGCTTGGAGGGGCAGATCGACCATCGCTCCTATGAGGCGCAGGGCATCGAGCTGGAGCCGCAGCACAAGATCGGCCCGGCAGCATCGCGGCGACCGGAGCAGGGGCTTGAGGCCGAGCGGATCGAGGATCACGTCCGCATCGCCCGCGAGAACGGCGACAGGATCATCGGCAACCCCAATGTCGCGCTGGACGCGATCACGCGACAGCAGGCCACGTTCACCGCCCGCGATCTTGCGACGTTCGCGTTCCGGCATAGCGACGGCAAGGAGCAGTTCGACCAGGTGATGGGGGCAGTGCGCGCCAGCCCCGAGCTGGTCGCATTGGGAAAAGACGGCCGCGACCAGGAGCGGTTCACGAGCCGCGACATGATCGCGGTGGAGGCCCGGCTTGAGCGTGCCGGCGACGAGCTGGCGGGCCGCGCCGGGCATGGCGTCGCCGATCGCCAGCGGGCCGCGGCGATCGGCGCGGCCGAGGGCAGGGGGCTTGTCCTGTCCGGCGAACAGCGCGACGCCTTTGATCATGTGACCGGCAGCGCCGGGCTGGCGTCGGTCGTCGGCTACGCCGGCAGCGGTAAATCCGCCATGCTTGGCGTCGCGCGCGAGGCTTGGGAGGGGCAGGGCTACACGGTGCGCGGCGCGGCCCTGTCCGGCATCGCGGCGGAGAACCTTGAGGGCGGGTCAGGCATCCAGTCCCGCACGATCGCGAGCCTTGAACACGCATGGGGGCAGGGGCGCGAGCAGCTAGGCCCGCGTGACGTGCTGGTCGTAGACGAGGCGGGCATGATCGGCTCGCGCCAGATGGAGCGGGTGTTCGCCCATGCCCGCGACGCCGGGGCCAAGGTCGTCATCGTGGGCGACCCCGAGCAGCTACAGGCGATCGAGGCGGGCGCGGCGTTCCGCAGCGTCACCGAGCGGCATGGCGCGGCCGAGATCACCGAGATCAGGCGGCAGCGCGAGGACTGGCAGCGCGACGCGACGCGCGCGCTGGCGACGGGGCGCACCGGCGAGGCGATCCACGCCTATGACGGCAAGGGTATGGTCCACGCGGCCGACACGCGCGAGCAGGCGCGGGGCGAGCTGGTGGACGGTTGGGATCGAGCGCGCCAGGCCGAGCCGGGCAAATCCCGCGTCATCCTCACTCATACCAACGCCGAGGTCCGCGAGCTGAACGAGGAGGCCCGCGGCCGACTTCGCGCGACCGGCGACCTTGGGAACGACGTGGCGTTCAGCGCCGATCGAGGCGCGCGCCAGTTCGCGACCGGCGACCGCTTGATGTTTCTGCGGAACGAGCGGTCGCTAGGGGTGAAGAACGGCACGCTTGGCACGATCGAGCGGGTGACGCCGGAGGGCATGAGCGTCCGGCTGGACGGGGGCCGTCAGGTCGCGTTCGACGCGAAGGATTACGCCCATGTCGATCATGGCTATGCGGCGACGTTCCACAAATCGCAGGGCGTGACGGTCGATCGCGCCCACGTCCTCGCCACCCCCGGCATGGACCGGCACAGCGCTTATGTCGGTATGTCGCGGCACCGCGAGGCCATGCAGCTCCATTACGGCCGCGACGACTTCGCCGATCAGCGCCAGCTCGTCCGCGCCCTGTCGCGCGACCGCAGCAAGGACATGGCCGGCGACTATGCGCGTGAGGGTGCAATGGCCGAGCAGGATCAGGCCCGCGCGTTCGCCGATCGGCGCGAGATCCGGTTCCCGGAACTCGCACGTGAAATGGTGGCAAAGGTTCGCGACAAGGCGCGGGGCATGTTCGACGGGTTCCGACCGAGGCCGGCAACCGAGAAGGCGACGTCGCCGGAGCGTATCGCGGCCGATCGGCCGCTGGCACCCTCGCAGGCCCGCGCGATCGAACGCTATGGGCGCGCCGCAGCCGATATAGGCCGGATGAAGGACAAGGGGTTGCCCGTGCTGGCGCACCAGGAGCAGGCGCTGGCGAAGGCCAGTGACGCGCTCGACCAGACCCGGCCCCATGCCGCACGCGACCTTGCATCGGCGATGGCGCGCGATCCGAAGCTGATCGAGCAGGCCGCCGGGGGCAACACCAGCGGCGCGGCACGGGCGATGGAGACGGAGCGCCAGGTCCGCATCGACCCGGAGAAGCGCGCGGGCCGGTTCGTGGAGCAATGGCAGGGCATGAAGGAGGCGCGCGCCAGCATGGAGCTTGCCGGCGACCGTGCGGGCGCGGAACGGCTTGGCAAGCGCATGGAGGGCATCGCGGGTGGGCTGCACCGCGATCCGCAGCTCGAATCCGTTTTGCGCGCCCGCGCCCCCGAGCTGGCGTTGAGCATGGAGCGGGGCCGGTCGATCGGGCAGGAACTGGCGCAGTCGATTCAGCCTAGCCGCGATCGCGATCGTGGCATGAGCCGGTAGGAGGACAGGTGGCAGACGAGGAGGACAGGCAGGGAGCAAACGCGGCCGAGGCGTTCGAGGCGATGCGCGGCGAGCTGGCGTTGCTACGCCGTGCCGTGGAGGGCTTGGCGGCCGAGCGCGGCGCGATCGACATGCCAGATTACAGCGAGACGCTTGGCGCGCTCCAGCAGGGCGTGGATACCGCCGCCGGGCGGATCAATACGATCGGCCAGATACTCGCCAAATCGCCGGCGCTGGCGATGACGCCCGAGCAGATGTCTCAGCGGATCGCCGCAGCGGGCAGCGCCGCTAGGCGCGAGGATCAGGCAGCGCTTGCCAAGGCGGGCGAGGACAAGGCCCGTGTCATGGCCGAGCTTCGCGATATCGCCGGGTCCGCATGGACACGGGCCGACCAGAAGAACCGGCAGCTATGGTTCGGGCTGGGTGGCATCGCGATCGGCATCTTTGCATGGGCGATCCTGCCCGGTCTGGTCGCGCGCGAAGTTGCGCCGGCGAGCTGGCAATGGCCCGAGCGCATCGCGGCGCGAACGCTCGACCTGCCCCTCTGGGAAGCAGGGCAGCGCATGATGCAGAGTGCCAGCCCGGCTGCGTTCCGCGCGATCGTCGCGGCCGACAGGATCGTGACGGCTAATCGCGAAGCGATTGAAAGGTGCGTAGAAGCTGCTGCGAAAGCCCGTGAGACGGTGCGATGCACCGTCAAGGTCGCGCCCGCCCCATAAAGTAATAACGCGGATTTTTAAGGCTTCAGCCGGTGTCATGACCGTTACAGGCCGGTGCACTTATGATCGCGAGGCGGGCGCGTGCGGATCACCGCACAATCCTTTTACGCGCCCGCCCCGCAAATCCCTCAGGCAAAATGGGGCTTTATTGCGTCACCGCGAAGCCGGCTTTCTCGATGGCCTGCTTGAGATGCTGTACATCGGCCGTCGAGCTTACCGAAACGGTCTTGCTCGCCAAATCGACGTTGACGACGGCATTGGCATCGACGCGTTGAAGTGCGTTTGTCACACCGCGCGCGCAGCCCCCGCAGGTCATTCCCTGGACTTTGAAATCGATCATCTTCGTTCTCCCATGAGGTGGATGAAGCAGATGTAGGGCTTGACACTATGTCAGGGTCAAGGGTGAATTTAGCTGTTGACCTTGACACGATGTGAGGGACCATAAGGCCGTCGACTCAGGAGTGGAGACGACCATGGATGCCTCGGCGCAGCTGCCAATGCAGACACAGGCGAGAAGCGACGCAAGGCTGTCGCTGGCCATCGATGGCATGACCTGCGCGACGTGTGTCGGGCGAGTGGAGCGCGCCATCGCCGGGGTGCCGGGCGTTGCCAGCGTCTCGGTCAATCTCGCGACGGAGCGCGCGAATGTCGAGTTCGTCGATGGACGATCCGATGTCGCTGCCGTAGCCGATGCGGTTCTTGCGGCGGGCTACACCCCGGTGACGCAAATGACCGAGCTGACGATCATCGGCATGACCTGCGCCTCGTGCGTCGGCCGGGTCGAGAAGGCGCTGCTGAAAGTGCCCGGCGTCCGCTCCGCGAGTGTCAACCTGGCGGCCGAGACGGCGCGGATCGAAATGGTGGGTGACGTCCCCGCTTATGTCCTGGTCGAGGCTGTCGAAAGCGCTGGCTACACCGCATCGGCGCGCACCGGATCGGCGGAGGCGGAACGAGGCGCCGAGGACGCCCGCCGCGACGCAGCCGCAACAAGAGAGCTCCGCCATGTGCTGATCGCCGCGGCGCTGTCGCTGCCGCTGGTCGTTCCGATGCTGCTGGCCCCGTCCGGTATCGAGGTGGCAGTGCCGGGCTGGATCCAGCTGCTGCTCGCGACGCCCGTGCAGTTCTGGCTGGGCGCGCGCTTCTATCGCGCGGGTTGGAAGGCCGCGCGCGCCCGAACCGGCAACATGGACCTGCTGGTCGCGATCGGCACATCGGCCGCCTATGGGCTCAGCCTCTACCAGCTGCTGTTCGCACCGATGCACGGCATGGACGCGCACTATTACTTCGAGGCTTCGGCCGTCGTCATCACCCTTATCCTGCTCGGCAAGTGGCTCGAAGGCCGCGCCAAGCGCCAGACCGGAGAGGCGATCCGCGCGCTGATGGCGCTGCGACCCGACCAGGCGCGCGTCGTCGGCGCCGACGGCAGCGAACGAGAGGTTGCCCTGGCGGAGGTGCGCTCGGGTGACCGCGTCCGCGTCCGGCCCGGGGAGCGCATCCCTGTCGATGGACGACTGATCGAGGGAGCGACCCATGTCGATGAGTCCATGCTCACCGGAGAAAGCCTTCCGGTCGCCAAGGTCGCTGGGGACCCAGTGACCGGCGGATCGATCAACGCCGACGGCCTCATTCTGGTAGAGACGACGGCGGTGGGGGCTGAGACCACCCTCGCCCGCATCGTGCGCCTGGTCGAAAGCGCGCAAGGTGCCAAGGCACCGATCCAGCGTTTGGTCGACAAAGTCAGCGCCGTGTTCGTCCCAATCGTCCTCGTCATAGCCGCGCTTACCCTCGCCGGATGGCTGATCGCCGGTGCGGGAGTGGAAGTCGCGATCCTGAATGCGGTCGCGGTGCTCGTCATCGCCTGCCCGTGCGCGCTCGGGTTGGCCACGCCGACCGCGATTATGGCCGGCACCGGCGTTGCCGCGCGGGCCGGTGTCCTCATCAAGGATGCCGAGGCGCTGGAGACCGCGCACCGCATCAACGTCGTCGCGTTCGACAAGACCGGCACGCTGACCGAAGGCAAGCCGTCGCTGCTGGCTGGACTGCCCGCTGACGGGGTCGAACGGACCGAACTGATCGAGCTCGCCGCGGCGCTTCAGGCCGGAAGCGAGCATCCGCTCGCGCGGGCCGTCTTGGCGTGGGCCAGCTCGGAAGATGTCAAACCCGCCCGCGCCGACGGCATGCGCGGCCTGCCAGGTCGCGGCGTCGCTGCAGCCGTCAACGGCCGCGACCTGATCCTCGGCAGCACGCGCTTGATGGAAGACGAAGGGATCGCGATGACGCCGCTGGCTACTGAGGCCGCCAGGCTGGAAGCCGAGGGACGGACGGTTTCCTGGGTCGCGGAGCGCGCGCCCGAACGCCGCCTCCTCGGCCTTCTGGCGTTCGGCGACGAGGTGAAGGCTTCCGCCGCGGCTGCCGTGGCGGCGCTGCATGGCCGCGGCATACGCAGCGTGATGCTTACCGGAGACAATGCGGGAAGCGCCCGCGCAGCGGCCGGCAAGCTCGGCATCGACGACTTCGTCGCCAATGTCCTGCCGGAAGGAAAGTCGGATGCAGTGGCGGCGTTGCGGGCCGAGGACCGCACGGTCGCCATGGTCGGCGACGGCGTCAACGACGCTCCTGCCCTGGCTGCAGCGGACGTCGGCATCGCCATGTCGACCGGCACTGATGTCGCCATGCACGCAGCGGGCATCACGCTGATGCGGGGCGATCCACGCCTTGTGGCGGACGCGATCGACATCTCGAAGCGGACCTATGCCAAGATCCGTCAGGGGCTGTTCTGGGCGTTCATCTACAATCTGGTCGGCATTCCGTTGGCAGCGCTCGGATATCTGAGCCCGGTGATCGCGGGCGCGGCGATGGCGCTGTCGAGCGTCAGTGTCGTCGCCAATGCTCTGACGCTTCGCCGTTGGCGTCCAACGGCGGCTTGAGGAGGCGACAAGTGAACATAGGACAGGCCGCGAGCTCTTCGGGGGTCAGCCAGCGGATGATCCGCCATTATGAGGCGATCGGCCTCATCCCCAAGGCCGCGCGGCGTGATTCCGGCTACCGCGATTATGACGAACGCGAGGTGCACATGCTACGCTTCATCGGGCGCGCCCGCGATCTCGGCTTCCCAATTTCCGAGATCGGCCAGCTCGTCGCGCTGTGGCAGGACGGCGACCGGGCGAGTGGTGAGGTCAAGGCCCTCGCGCTTGCACGAGCCGCGGAGATGGAGCGCAAGGAGCAAGAGCTCCGCGCGATGCGCAAGTCGCTAGAAGATCTGGCGCGTCGCTGCGCGGGCGGAGATCGGCCGGATTGCCCGATCCTGGACGATCTTGGGATCGGAGTGGAACATGTGAGTCTCCGTTGTGCGAAAGAAAAGGGTTGACCTTGGACGATGGTCCGAGCCGCAAGGACGATGAAGTCCCGACCCCGGCGAGGGAAAGCGCCAAGAACCGCGTATATACAAGGGGAGGGGGGCGCATATGGAAGGAAAGACAATGCATCAGATCGAACCCGATATGAAGGCGTGCATGGACGCCTGCCACGAATGCCACATCACCTGCCTTCACATGGCGATGAATCACTGCCTGGAGGCAGGCGGCCGGCACGCAGAGCCCCAGCACATGAAGCTGATGCTGGACTGTGCTCAGATTTGCAGCGTCGCGATCGACTTCATGGCGCGCAAGTCCGAGCACCACCGGCATATCTGCCGCGAGTGCGCCGAGATTTGCCGGGCGTGCGCGTCGAGCTGCGAAGGGCTGGACGGCATGGAGGATTGCGTCGCCGCGTGTCGCAAGTGCGCCGACGCTTGCGACAAGATGGCCGCGTAATGGCCCAAGGGCGGCGCTTTTCCCGCCGCCCTCCCGTTACATTGCGAATCAAGGCGCGTGAGGTGGTGCGATGCCCGGTCAGGGTTGCGGCAACGCTTTACAGAGGCGCGTTGTCTGCCCTGCCGCTAGTAGGCTAGCGGCCCGCCTGCCCGCGGCTTGGCGCGGCGGTTCCAGGCAAACCCGATCACGATCGCGGCAAGCATCAGGAGTTGTGCCAGCACCGACTGCAATGTCGGGAACAGGCCCAACATCGAGATACGTGGCACGCTGGCGAGCGGCATTATGTCGATGATCCCCGCCTCTTGGAGGGCAGCGACTCCCTTACCGGCCAGCACGACCGTCAGAGCGGCCATCAGCCACGAGCTGTAGCGGAAGAACTGCGTAATCGGCAGCGTCCGGCTGTAGCGGAGCATTGCCCAGGCGATGACGGCGAGAAGGCTGATCGCTGCGCCGGCCCCGGCCAGCAGCATCGCGGTGTTACCCTGTGTCGAAAGCGCGGCGTAGAAAAGGATCGTCTCGAATACCTC
The DNA here is from genome assembly GCF_059424385.1 of Sphingobium sp. GW456-12-10-14-TSB1. Classification (NCBI taxonomy): domain Bacteria; kingdom Pseudomonadati; phylum Pseudomonadota; class Alphaproteobacteria; order Sphingomonadales; family Sphingobiaceae; genus Sphingobium; species Sphingobium sp. GW456-12-10-14-TSB1. The sequence continues at coordinate 16,848 of NZ_JBWKZI010000006.1, forward strand.
CCGATAAACCACCAGGAATGCGAGCCCGAACAGGAACCATCCCGACCCGCCCGATAGCGCCCGTGACATTTTCTCACGGATATAGCGTTGCCATTGATCGGCTTGCGCCTTGCCGTGCATCCAGATTCCGACCGAGAGCAGAACCACGGCCGCGAACAGCGAGCCGAACCCTTCCGTCAACTCCCGGCTCGCGCCGCTTATACCGATCGCATAGGTGGCGACCGCCCAGGTAATCCCGCCGGCTACTAGCGCCCCGATCCAACCGCTATGGACATAGCGCAAGGCTTCTGGCCGTTCCGCCTTGCGGAGGAACGCGATCATGGCGACCACGATCAAAAGAGCTTCTAGCCCCTCGCGCAGCAGGATCGTGAAGGCCCCCAAGAAGGTGGACGCCTGCGTCGCGGCGTCGGGCGCGAGCGCCGCCTCGGCATCATCGAACAAGCCGCCCAGCACTGCCACTCGTTCGGCCACATCATCGGCCGACGTGCTGCTCTCCACAGCGGCGCGATATTCTCCCATCGCGCCTTCGATCCGGGACATGATTGCCGGGTCGCGCGCCGAGAGCATCGGTTCGATCGGCTCAAACCCGTCGAGATAGGCGGACAGCGCCAGTTCCTTTGCGCCGCGCCGGTCGCCGCGCTGGAACGCGGCGAGGCTTTGCGCAAGCTTGGCGCGCGCCACGGCGAGCGGGCTTGGGGCTTGTTGCATCACCTGATCGGGGTGGCGGCGCAGATAGGCGAGCACTGCGTCGGCTTCCGCCTGCCCGATGCTGCCCGCAAGCGCGGCGGGGGTGAGCGCGACCAGGGTTTTCAGATCGGGAATTTGTGCCCGCAAGCTCGCGTCCGACTTCCACAGGCGTTCGCCTTCGACCGCTTGCGCATCGGTCGAGGCAAAGCTACCGGCGCGGAACGCCAGCGCCCAGCGTTGATCGTTCGGCAAATCGGCAAAGCTCTGCATCGCGGTTCCGTCGATACCTTGGCTTATCACCTGATAGAGCGCGAACACGCTGCGCTGACGCGCTCGCTCGGCATCGGTGAACGCGATCGGCGGGGTGGCGAGCTTGGGGTCGAATCCGGCTGAGGGCGAAATGACACCCTAAGCCTCGGCACCCTTCGGCCAGAGGTATTCGCCGGTGAGGAGGATGTGCGCCCACCCGAGCGGTGAGATATGGGCCAGCAGGTGGTCGGGCGTATCGAGCCCTTCGCGTCGCCGGGCTTCGACGGCATGGCCGAGATGCAGGGTGTTCCAGTAGACGATGACGGCGGTGAGCAGGTTGAGGCCGGCGATGCGGTAATGCTGCCCCTCTGTCGTACGGTCGCGGATCTCGCCCTGGCGACCGATCCGTAAGGCGTTCTTCAGCGCGTGGTGCGCTTCGCCCTTGTTGAGGCCGACCTGCGCGCGGCGTTGCATGCCGGCATCAAGGATCCATTCGATGATGAATAGCGTCCGTTCGATCCGGCCGACCTCGCGCAGTGCGGCCGCCAGATCGTTCTGGCGCGGATAGGCGGCGAGCTTGCGCAGGATGCGGCTTGGCGGGACCTGCCCTGCGCTCATGGTGGCTGCGCAGCGAAATAGATCGGGCCAATTGGAGACGATCAGCGCTTCGCGCGCCTTCCCGCCCACCAGCGGACGTAACTCGCTCGGCGTAGCGGCGGGATCGAACACGTAGAGCCGTTTGGACGGAAGGTCGCGGATGCGCAGCACCAGGCGGTAGCCGAGCGTGGCGCTGATCCCGAACAGATGGTCGGTGAACCCGCCAGTGTCGGCGTATTGCTCCTCGATCCGTCGCCCGGCCTCATTCATCGTCAGCCCGTCGAGCAAGTATGGGGCTTCGCTGACGGTCGCAGGGATGGTCCGCGATGCAAACGGCGCGAAGCGGTCGTTGACGTGGGTATAGGCCTTGATGCCGGGATCGTTGCCATAGCGAGCGTTGACCGTGTTCATCGCCTCGCCCTGTCGCGCGGCGGGGTAGAATTGACCATCGGCGGATGCGGTAGTGCCCATACCCCAGACCTGCGCCATCGGCAGATCGCCTTGTGCGGCGACCACATGGGTCAGCGCCTGATCGATCGCCTCGCGTTCGACGTGCCAGCGCGCGAGCCGAGAGAGTTGCCAGTAATCATGGGTGTTGGAAGCCTCGGCCATCTTGCGCAGGCCCAGGTTCAAACCCTCTGCGAGCAGGACATTGAGCAGGCCGGTCCGGTCGTCGCACGGAACGCCGGTGCGCAGGTGCGTGAAGGCCTCGGTGAAGCCGAGCGCGGCATCTACTTCGAGCAGCAGGTCGGTAATACGGACGGACGGCAGACGGCGGTAGAGATCGAGCACCAAGTCATCGATCCCATCCGGCGCGTCAGCGGTGAGGCGATCGATGCGCAGTGTGCCGTCCTCGATACTGCCTTTCGGGATCGTGCCGTTACGCGCGGCGCGACCGAGCCGGGCAAGGCCATCGGCAAGACGGGCTTTGCGATCGGCGAGCCAGACATGCGGATCAGACGGTACGGCCAGCTTCGCAGCATGCGCGACTTCCATCGACACCAGGACGTTGCGCAGGTCACCATACCGATGCGAGCGGTCGAGCCAGATGTCGCCCGAGCGTAGCGCGTCACGCAGGTGGAACATGACCGCGACCTCTCGGAGACGGGCATCATCGTCGCCCTTCGCTCGCAACTGTCTCCGCCATTTGGAATGCGGCCGCAGGAAATCGTCAGTCGCCGGGGGCGTGCCTTTGGTGGCGATGGCGGTCACCGCGTTCAGCAAGGGCCGGGCGACCGGCGCGCCTTCGAGGTCGAGGCAGCGTAGCATTCGCGGGGCATAGCGACGGAAGCGGTGATAGCCCTGATCGACATGGGCCAGCGGATCGTCGCCCAACGTGTCTGTCAACGTCCGGGCCGTAGCGGTGAGGCGGGTCAGATGCTCCCATCCCGCCGCACGCGCGATCGCATCGTCAAGCGACGCACCGTCGCCATGCGCTTCGAGCAGCGATCCGCCGAGCGCCGCGAAGCCCGCCAGCGTCGCAGTGACCCCACCCCTGCTGTCTGCGACCCGTGTGTCATGCAGTTGCTTCGCCTCGCGCCAGGTGCGGCCAACGATCCGGTCATGCGTCTCGATCACCGCATCCGCAGTCGCGGTTGCCCACTCAATGATACAGACCGCGAGGATGGCGCGACGCCGGTCGGCACTCAGATCACGCAGACCATCGGCAAAGTACCGTTCGCCCTGTCGCCGCAACCTGGCGACGCGATGCGGTGGGACTCCGGCAAGCAGGCCGGCATCGAGGTCCATCGCACGCAGGAACTCCAATCGATCGAGTAGCCGGTTCGCCGCGGCGGAATTGTTGCCCGGCTCGATCCGGCGCAGCCAGATGAAACGGCTGATCGCGCCCGGCAGCATTTCAGTGGTCAGCTCGTCGAGCCGAGCGCAGGTCGCGGAACTGAGCCGCTCGGCGATCCGCCGTTCAATCCGGCGTTCGGCCGCGACGAGCGCATCCGCGCACAACCGCTCGATAGTCGTGATCGCGGGCAGGATGGTCATAGTGTCACGGCAGCGAGCGATGAAACGCCGGGCGAGATCGTCGTTGGAGCGTGCCTGTTCGGCTTCGGCGAACAGCCATTCACGAAAAGCCTGCGCTCGCGGACCCTGTCCGGGAAACGTCCTGTACCCATATACAGAGCGCAGCACCTCCATGTGCTGCTGGCGGGTTTGGCGCCTGACGGCGTAGCGGACGAGCGTATCGCCGGCGATGCCAAGTTGAGCCCCCAGGAAGGTGGATACCGCGAGCGGGATCACTTCGCCGGGCACCAGCATCCGGCCCGGATGGCGCAGTGCGCAGAGTTGCAGGGCGAAGCCGATCCGGTTTTCCGGCCGACGCCGCCGGTCGATGTGAGCCAAGTCGTCATCCGCCAGAATGTAATGCCGCAGCAGCGACGCCTCGTCGGTCGGCAGGTCAAGCAGCGCCGACCGCTGCCGGGCGCTCAGGATGTGGCGTCTCGGCATGTGGCAGTGTCCCTGTTGAACAGAAGTCTGTTTTGGACAACACTGACCCCACGCAAATCAAGGCTTTTCGAGGCCTAATTCCAGAAGGGTTCAATTGGGACAGCGCGCCGCCATCTACGCCAGGGTTTCGACAGCCGACCAGTCGTGCGAACGGCAGCTCCGCGACCTGGCCGGCTTTGCCGAGCGTGGCGGCTATGAAGTGGTCGAGGTCTTCCGCGAAACCGCGTCGGGCATGAAGGCAAACCGTTCGGCGCGGGCTGAGGTGATGAAGCTGGCGCAGGCACGCCATATCGATGCGATCCTCGTTACCGAACTCAGTCGCTGGGGGCGTTCGACCCAGGACCTGCTCGATACACTCAACCGGCTGTCGGGCTGGCGCGTGTCGGTGGTCGCGATGAGCGGCATGACGTTCGAGGTCGATACGCCGCATGGGCGGATGATGGCGACGATGCTCGCAGGTATAGCCCAGTTTGAGCGCGACATGCTGAGCGAGCGGGTCCGCTCTGGCCTTGCTGCAGCGCGGGCACGTGGCCGCAAACTCGGCCGGCAACTGGGGGAGCGACCCAAGTCGGACCGCCTCGCGCCCAAAGTGTTGGCGCATATCGCCGAGGGGCGGAGCTATCGCTGGATCGCTCGCGACCTGGGACTCAGCAAGAACACGGTCGCCGGGATCGTGGCTCGCGCACGGGGTAACGTGAGCCCTGATGTCACGGTGACGACATGACCGGGGCGTCTGGACGGCTGCGTCCCGATCCCCGGCGCAAGGCGCGGTTTCGCGAAATCGCCCGAGGCATTGTCGCCAAGGATCGCTACAATCGGAAGTACGGGATCGCCGTCGACACTGCTGGCGCCATCGCGCAGGCGCTAGAGCGCGCGTACCGCGATGGAGTCCGGGACGACCCGGCCGCAGCCGTTCAAGCGCCCGAACAGGATGATGCCGGCCCGCTGGAATGGGCGTTGATCCCACCACGACCGCGAGATGCCTTCTGGAGTATCTGCCTATACACCCTGGGCCGCGATACCGATCTCCCACGTGACGGCCATCTCGCTCCGGCTATTACCGAACGCGGAACGCCCGGATGGACACTCGTGGCAGGAGGGTACACCCCTGACAGGGTGATCAGCGATAGGAGCATTGGCCCGCTTGTCCGCCTCGGCCTTATCGCGCTCGCAGTCGATTTACCGGTTCGCATGATCGTAACCGCACAGGGGAAGGAAACATGGGCTCTCTTCTGCCAGCGCGGTGGGATGTACCCTGAGGATCTCACTGACATTTGATCCATTTGATCGACATCCATCCGGCGGAATGGTGAAGGGCAGCATCCGCCCCGTTGCAGACGTTCCCAATGGTCGTCATCCCGGCGCATGCCGGGACCGTGGGCTGTCTTTAGAAGCAGCCTCACGTCCGGGCGCCCTGGCGATAGCTATCGCCTCAAGACTTGCCCACGGTCCCGGCATGCGCCGGGATGACGGATGACCGCGCCCCACCCCAAATCAGCCGTCACCCTGAACTTGTTTCAGGGTCCATCAATCCGAAAGCCCAGTTTATGATCGGCCAACCGAGATGGCGGCACGAGCCACCACGCTCCGGCACCAATCGCCCGATGGATCCTGAAACAAGTTCAGGATGACGCAAGGCGGGGGCGCGATGTCCGCTCCCCACCCCTTCTTGCCGTTTCGCTTAGGGTGTCATTTCGCCCTCAGCCGGAACCGACCCCAGCTTGGCGGCATCCGGCCCATGCCCGTCGCCGGTGATCCCGTGGCAAGACGCGCAGCTTTGCGCAAACAACCGCGACCCCGTAGCGAGGTCCGGTGCTTTGCCAAGGGCAAGTGGCACCGGATAGGTTCGGAGCAGATCGGCGGCGAGTCCGTGCGCGAGCGCCGCAACCTCTTTGGGTGAGCCCTTGCGGGCAATCACGCTTTGAAGCTGCGAAGCCTGCTGGATCAGGGATTGCCGCTCAGGTGTCGCAGGGAGCGCGCGCAGGCGGGTGGACACGCCTGCGGCGAACTCGTTCATCTCTGCGTATTCGGACGCGCTTGTGACCGCGCCGTTGGCGACCGCACCGCCATAATCGACCGCCATATAGTCGAGCAGACGCCAAGCAGTTTGAACATCGCGGGTATCGGCCATCGCCGCAGCGGGAATCAACAGCAGCATAAGCGACGCGACCAGCGCGAGTGCTGGCTTAATCAGCGAGACCAGAGGTGACGGCATATGGGTGACCGATTCCAAGCTTCACTCGTCGCGGACTATGCGAACGACTCTCATTAGCAGCGTTGGGCGGCGTGCGCGATCACCAAGGCAGCGGATGATGAACATCGCGTCGGAGAGCTGGCGGCCCGTCGTCGCCGGCGACAAGATCGTGACCGCGAACCGGGACAAGATTGAAGGGTGTAGGAAAGCGGCGACGAAAGCACGCGAGGCGGTGCGGGTTGCGCCCGCCACCGCTATCGACTGCGCTCGGTTGAACCATCGTCAGTTGCGCTGGAAGTCACCTTCGCAACATCCTGGCCTATCTCGACATGCCGACGCTGGGGCAGTCGGAAGCGTTCATTCAGTGGAAGGAGGGTCTGGTCGACGAGGCTGGCAACATCGGTCCGGGAAGCCGCGACTTTCTGCAAGGGTGGATGGACAGGTTCGTCGCTTTGGTCGAGCGCCACGCATGAGCACAGACGAGCGCTCAATTGTCACCAGGCCGCAGGCAACCTCTCGCCGCACGTTCGCCGCTGCCTCGCGAGAAACCGGCACGTCTATAAGTTGAGCGGTCAGATATTCGTCTGATCGGCGGGAACGTCGCGCGGCAGCGTCGCGGCGTCCTCTGCGTCCGTATCGACCGGCAGCTTCGCGCCGAGCGCGTGGCATGTCATGGAAATCGCCCCCATCGAATAGCCGCGCACGATTGCCTCCGGCCGGGCGTCCTCCGCGGCCGCCAGGCCTGCCAGGTAGAGGAGCGGTACGAAGTGGTCGGGCGTAGGCACGGCGCGCGCGTAGTCGGGATGCTCGCGCACCTTCAGTATGTCGCCTGGCGCGTCGGCGAGCTGCGCTACCACGGCGTCGTCGAACCGCTCTGCCCAATCGAATGCGGCGTTAGGCTGGTCCCATTGGACTTGTCGCAGGTTATGGACGACATTGCCGCTGGCGAGGATCGCCACGCCGCTGTCGCGCAACGCGGCGAGCCGCGCGGCGAGGTCCACATGGTATTCGAGCGGGCGCAGCGCGTTGATCGAGAGTTGCACCACGGGCACGTCGGCTTGTGGGTAGAGGTGCGCGAGCACGGACCAGGTACCGTGATCCAGCCCCCACTGGTCGCGATCGAGGCCGACCCACTCCGGCTTGACTACTTCCGCAATCTCTTGCGCCACGTCCGGCGCGCCGGGTGCGGGATAGTCGAAGTCGAAAAGCGCCTGCGGGAAGCCGTAAAAGTCGTGGATTGTCCGCGGCCTCGACATGGCGGTCACGGCCGTCGCGCCGAAGTACCAGTGGGCAGAGACGACCAGCAGCGCGCGGGGGCGGGGCAGCGTGCGCCCGAGGGACTTCCAAGCATCGGTGAAGCCGTTCCGCTCCAGCGTGTTCATCGGGCTGCCGTGGCCGATGAACAGTGCAGGCATCCGCGCCGCGGCCATCATACCCCTTCCCCGCGACGCTGGCGGGAAGCGTCCAGGCTCCAAGGTCCCGGGCCGGCGAAGACGAGATAGAGGAATACGAAGCAGTAGAGGATCGCCGCATCGCCGCCGTTGTTGACTGGAAACGCGTTCTGCGGCGCGTGCGCTATCCAGTAGGCGACGGCCATCGTGCCCGAAGCCAGGAACGCCGCCGGACGGGTAAACAGGCCTAACGCGATCAGGAGCCCGGCCGCCAGCTCGATCAAGCCCGAGTATGCTCCAGGGTTGTCGAAAGCGAGGCCAGTGCCTGCGGCTTGACCGGGCGGGAACGACAGGAACTTCTGCGTTCCGTGCTCAAGGAAAATGAGCCCAGCAACGATCCGTAGGACACTTAGCATTTTCGGTGCCCAGAGGTGCAATCGTTGATCGTTCATGGCCATCACCGCTCCCTATTCAGATCACGTACTTGTCCCAGCTTGCATAATGCTCGGCGCTGCGCTTCCCCCTCGGAAAGCTGAGGCCGATGAGCGCAATGCCCGCTACGACCGAGGCTACGGCACCAAGGTGACCAACGCCGTCCAGGAGGAAAGGCGCTGCCACGAGCCAGGCCCCGAACGCGATGTTGATCAGCCGTAGCGCGCGGGCAACCTCTGCGGTGGCGATGATCGCGACCGTGATGACCAGTGCACCTACGACGTGATCGCTGTTGGCCATCCCGCCTTCCGTGCCGAACAGCACCCGGGTCAGCATCAGCAGGGCGCCGATGACGATGCTCGCAGTCAGCGTCCATGGCAGGGTCAGACCCTTCTTCGCGTCCGCCCAGAAGGTGCTTGGCGAGGCCATCGCGTCCGACGTGTCCTCCGCCCCCGCTTCGATCGCATCGCCCTGGAAGAAGGTGCGGATCAGCGGCTTGCCGCGGCGCTTCGCCCAGCCGAGGAACTGGCCCATGGCGATGACTTCATCGAGGGCGAACGGGATCATGATGAGCATGGCGAGCGCCGCGATCAGTGCCAGCGTGCTCCATGTGCCGATAACGATCGGCTGACTGATGATGAAGTAGATGCTGACCACGCCGAGCGGGATAACCAGGATGCCGAAGAAGGTGACCATCCACGGCATCGTCCGCCAGCGGTCGCGGGTGCCCATGACCGCCATCAGAATTTCGAGCACGTAGCTGATCGTGCCGAGACCTCCATCCGGGATCGGCCATGCTTTCGACATGTCCGAGGTGATGATCTCCTCCGTGCCGTTGCGTGGATCGGTCAGCGATCCAGCGAAGAACGGCTCCCAGGCTGTATCGATGTGCCCGAGCTGGTAGGCCGTTAGGATGCGGGACGTGAGAAGGCCGATCAGGCCCATGGCGACGATCGGGAGCCGCTGCGCGTCCGTGGACGGCGAATAGGTCCAGCCAGGCGGGATGTTCTTGGGGTCCATCATGCCGGCCATGCTCATGCCCGGCATCATTGGTACCAGCACCGACAGGGCGATCACCGCCGAGCCGATGAGCAGGTTGTTGTTGTACTGAGCGGCGCTCGGGCTCCAAAAAATCAGGGGGGCGAAGAACAGCCAGATGCCGACGAACGCCACCGCCCATTGCGCCCAGGTTTTCGTCCTGGGCGACAGCGACAGCGCGCCAAACAGCGCGATCGCCAGACCGCTGACGAAGTCGCTGATCGATAGAGCGTTGGCCCGCCATTCGACTGAAGGCAGGCCGCGATCGACCGTGACGAAGCGTGCCGCCGCGCCGACGCTCTCCGTGGTCACCGAGTCGTAGATGAGCGGACTCGAGGCGAGCCACAGACCTAGACCGATGTTGGCGTAAAGCGCCCAGCGCGCGCGGCGCTCGTCCCGGTCCATCATGGCCATATGGTCGCCATGCCCGGCGTGGCCGGCCTTCGCCGCGGCGCCGGGTTCATGCCCCATCTTGCTATGGTCCATCTTGCTATGGTCCATGCCGCCGTGACCCATACCGGCCATTCCGGCGACTGCTCCAGCTTGGTGGTGGCCCGACTCCGCAGGTTTGGAAACTGGATTGTCGTTCCAGGCGACCAGGTTCTCGTTGAGCTTGTTGTTCCGATACCAGGCCCGCGGATGGCGCTTCAATGCGGCAACGATCGTCGGCAGCGTGTCGCGAAGATTGTGCTTCGGCTCCCACCCGAGCAGCGATCGTGCACGCGAGATGTCCAGAATGTAGTGATCGTTGCTGCTGTCGATCATCCACGGCTGGATGAAGTCTTCGCTGCCAAGCGCCTCGTTTTGCAGGATGATCCCGGCCTTTGCGAGCGGCTGCGGGATGCGGATCGTCCTCCAGCCCTCGCCGTGGAGCGTCTCGCCGACGATGTCCTGGATTTCGGCATAGCCGGGCGCGTCGGGCTCGCCGATGAGCAGCGGCAGCTCAGCCGGAAGATCGCGCCGCCGGTCGACGAGACGGAGCACGGCATCGGCCAAGTCGTCGCGGTGCACCGATGACTGCGCCGCGCACAGCATCCCCGGATAGAAATGCGAGACCAGACGGTGCTCGTAGATCTGTGATATCTGCTGCGCGAGAAACGCCGAGCGACCGTCGTCGTCGTAAACTCCGGCGGCGCGCAGGTAGACGACGGGGATCTTCCCGTGGTGCTCGTGCAGCAGTGCTTCGGTATCGACTTTGGACTGCGGATACGCCCAGGACGCACCGATCGGCGACTCCTCGTTGATGCGCTCCTCGGGAGTGGCGGTCGGCTTATGGACCAGCATTGTGCTTGCGAAGACGAACTGCTCGACCTCGAACGATTGCAAGCCGTCGATCAGCCGTCGGGTCCCCTGCACGGTGATTTTGTCGTAAAGCGGGTTGGGCTCGCCCGTGATGTCATAATAGGCGGCGAGGTGGATCACCGAGGCGATACGGTTGCCATAGCGGGCACGGACCTCATTCAGCGCGGCGCGCACCGCCTCGTCAGAGCCAAGATCGAAGTCGATTGCTGCGGCGGGTGGTGGTGGATCGGGAGGGCCAGCGCGATCGAGGCCGACGACCGTGTAGCGGTCGCTGAGTTTGGCGATCACCGCGGCGGCGATGAAGCCACTCGCGCCCGTGATCAGAACAACGTCGCCGCCACCCTGGCCGCTGCTGGTTTCACTGCGTTTGGCTTCGGTCATGACTTGCTACCCTCGTTCGTTCATCCTGAAAACGCCGACAGACCCAGCTTTCCCGTCCTTAATGGGTGGGCGTGTGCGGGCATCCGGTCATAGAACTCGACCTGTATTCGCATCGGTCCGAGCGGCTCGACAAAATGTGGTTGGTCCGGGAGCACCAGGCCAGGACAATCAGGATCGAGTATCGTTTCGGAAACTGGGTCGAGCACATGATAGCGCAACCGACCCTCGAGCACCCGAATAACGCCCCACACCCCAGGCTTGGTGCGATGCTCCTTTCGAAGCCCGGCTGGAAGCGTGTTCTCGTCGAATACAGGGGTGCATTTATAGGGCAGCGGTCCCTCCGGAGGCGGAGTGCTCATGAAGAGGTATCCATCACTTCGTAGCCGCGTAGGTGACCCCGCCAGGGCCAGCTCCTACAGTGAGCTGCCCCCTTTTGAGTGGTCCATCGACTATTTTAGTCTGGACCATGAAGGAGATGCACAATGCCATCGAAGAAGCACAGGCCCGAGGAGATCATCGGCAAGCTGCGTGAGGCAGAGATTGTACTAGCGCAGGGCGGAACCACGCCGGAGGCGTGTCGGCGGATCGGGGTTACGGAGCAGACCTACTATCGCTGGCGAAAGGAGTATGGCGGCTTGAAAGTCGACCAGGCTCGTCGGATGAAGGATCTCGAAAAGGAGAACGCCCGGCTACGCCGCGCAGTGTCTGATCTTACGCTGGACAAGCTGATTTTGCAGGAAGCTGCGAGGGGAAACTTCTGAGCCCTGCGCGGCGCCGTCGCTGCATCGAACACATCAGAGGCATGATGCCGGTCTCCGAGCGGCGTGTCTGCTGCGTGCTTGGTCAACACCGATCGACGCAGCGCAAAGTGCCGTGCGGGGCTGATGATGAGCAGGCGCTCACTGAGGACATCGTTGCTCTGGCGAAGCAATATGGTCGCTATGGCTATCGCCGAGTGACGGCGTTGCTGCGTGACGCGGGGTGGCACGTGAACCGTAAGCGCGTGGAGCGGATCTGGCGCAAGGAAGGGCTGAAGGTGCCTCAGAAGCAGCCGAAGCGAGGACGGCTATGGCTGAACGACGGCTCGTGCATCCGCTTGCGGCCGGAGTATCCGGGGCACGTGTGGGCCTACGACTTCGTAGAGGGACGCACCCACGAAGGTCGCAAGTTCCGCATCCTGACCATTATCGACGAGGCCAGCCGGGAGTGCCTGGCGCTGGTAGTGGCGCGTCAGCTCAAGCATCAGGACGTGTTGGCAGCACTGGCAGAGCTGTTCGTCTCTCGCGGTCCGCCAGCTCACATAAGATCGGACAACGTCCTGGGTCACGAAGGAAAGCGAGATTTGGTCAACAGATCTCTATGCGCCGACATTGAGCGGCGAGGCATGCATTCTGAGCCAGATGGCTTCCACCGTCAACGGGATCGCTCCCTGCCATAGCAAACACAGGATCCAGCGGCGCCGAAGCGGCCGTGGTCCTCACCGTCCTTAGAACGAGATACGCACCCAGGTGGAAGGCCCGAACATTATCTACAGGGTCGCTTTCGCGCCCTCACGGCACTTGCAGAGAGGGGTCCTTCCACCTGGCGTCCGACCGTTCAAGGAACGGTCGGTACTCTGTCCCCGTCTTGATGACGGCATGGGCAACGCGCGCCATCTTGGCGGTGAGCGCCGTCATCGCCTTGCGGCGACGATCGGCATCATCCGCGTGCCCGGCAGTGTATCGTCCGAGCTTGTCGCGGAAACTGTTGTTGCGCTGACGTGCGGCGACCTGGGCAGCCATCCAAAAGGTCCGCCGCAATCGCGCATTACCGTACTTGGACAGCATCGTGCGGCCTCGGAATGTACCGGACTGCCGGGTCGCAAGATCAAGACCGCAGAACTTCAGGAACTGACGGTGATGGCTGAAGCGGCGTAGATCGCCTGCCTCGGCGAGAATGGTCAACGCATTGATGGGCCCAATGCCGGGGATCATGCGCAGGAGCTGATAATCGCGGTTTTCGGCCAGCATGGCATGCGCCGTTCGCTCGATCTCGTCGCGCTGCCGGATCAGGTTGCGTGCTTGGGCGATCACCATGCGGAACATAGCGATCGAGACGGAATCCTCGTCGACAGGTAGCGCCACGGACGCGCAGGCGGTCTCGTAGATATCGTTGATCAGCCGGGCTTTGGACACCTTGCGGCCGACCAAGTCCCATGCTTCGCGGGAGAAAGTCTCCTGGCCGAGCACAGTCATGCTGGTTGGAGTCGGGAATCGTTCGAGCAGAGCAAGGAACCAGTCGGATCGGCTGTTGCCAGCGAAGCGTTCAATCTCCGGGAAATAGAGCGGCAGGTAGTGGGTCAGGATGCGATGCCATGTCTGCGTCTTAGCCTTGGAGATCGCCTCGTGCGTTTTCGACATCTCCTGCAGGTCGTTGATCCCGGCGGCGAGCGGATCGACGTATCGCTGGGTGGCGCCGATCCGCAGCATGTGCAGGATCACTTGCGCATCCTTGGAATCGTTCTTGTCCCAGCCATTGTGCAGAGCCTCGCGCGTTCGAGCCAAGGCAACGGACGAGATCAAGCGCAACTCGAAGCCGGCGGACAGCAGGCGATGCGCCAGCGTGCGATGGTAGTTACCAGTAGCCTCGAAGCCGACGATGATCGGACGCCCGATGTCGCTAAGATCCGTGGCCAGGCGATCATAATCTGCCTTTGTCGCCATCACCGTCATGCGACGTCGGCGTCCGCCTTCTGGACGTTCGATCAGGACCTCCTGGCGGTGTTTGGACATATCGATGGCTACCAGCACGGCGTCGGTGGGATTAGAGCTACGCTTGGTCATGGTCGGTCTGTCTCCAAAGGGTTGAGTCGACAACTTCACTTTAGAGACCTGCGGGCCGATCATGACTGCCTTGATGAAGCCTGCGGGCGCTACGCGCCCTTGCCTTCATCAAGGCAATGCGCCCCTTCGAGGGGCCGCTTCCCAATGTGCTACGGCAGCGAGTTCATCGCGACTGCCGTGCAGCAGTGGCTTGGCCGCGTCGGTGTAAAGACGCTCTACATTGCGCCGGGATCCCCTTGGGAGAACGGCTACAACGAGAGCTTCAACGGCTCACTCCGTGACGAGCTGCTTAATGGTGAGATCTTCTACAGCCTTGCTGAGGCCAAGGTGCTGATCGAAGCCTGGCGTCGCCACTACAACACCGTGCGTCCACACAGCAGCCTTGGGTACCGACCGCCTGCCCCCGAAGCGGCGATGCTGCCATTGCCGGCTTCCGGTTCCGCTTCGCTCCACCTCCAGCCGGCAATGGCGCAGGAGGCGACGATGCACTAACAATCAACCCGGACCACTCGATGGGGGCCGGTCAGTTCAGCGAGCCGGGGATGAAGCGGTTGCTCGGCAAGGCGGCGCAACGCGCTGTCTAAATCCATGTCCATGTTCATTCCTCCGTCATCCTTACATCCATTACGCACGGCCGACGAACACCCCTCGAATCGAAGCGATCGAATGCCACGAAGCGACCTCGTCACGGGCCGGCGATCCACGCGTCCCGCTGTTCAAATTCCCTGAGCCACCTCTGCGACGCTGGGGGAGATCGATCTGTAATGAGGTGCCGGGGGCCCATATCCCGGTGCGAAATGTCACGGATGAACCGTAGCCCTCGACGGCCACACAGCGCCAGAACGAGCCGGACGCGCCTCGATTAAGCCGACTGGTGGCGGTGCGGGGTATGGCGTGGATATGCCGACGTTTATCGCGGCCACTAAGCGCGACTGGGCGGCGTTGAACACAGAGGAGCCGGGCGACGCCAGTCGGCCTCGCTCCTCCGCCCCCTACATTTGATAGTACTCGGCGTGGCAGGCGTAGATGGACGGACACGATCGGCTTCTGGAGGATATGGAGGGGGCCACGTCAGTGAATGCCCCACCACCGGCGAGGCGGTTTAGCCCATGCTGAACGACAGCGGTGAAAGCACCCAGCCCCAACGGGAAAACTCCCTTGTCTAAAAGCTCATTCTAACCGTCGCTCGCGCCGTCGTCGGCGCACCGGGCATGATATTGTTGTCGTTGTAGGCGGACGAGAAATAGCTGCTGTTGAGCAGGTTCTCGACGTTGATTTGCGCCTCCACTTTGGGGGTGAGCTTGAAGAATGCGGCGGCATCGACTCGGGTAAAGGCGGGCAGGACGACGGTGTTGCTGATGGAAGTGAAGCTCTTCGACTGACGGTAGACACCGAGCCCGGCCCCGAAGCGAGGGGTGAAGTCGTAGCGGGTCCAGAGCGAGGCCTGCTGCTTGGGCACAAGCGGGACATCGCGTCCGGCAGGGGCCGCACTCGTCGACTTGCGGATCGTTGCGTCCTGCAGCGCATAGCCCGCACTGACCTGCCATTGGGGTGTGATCGCGCCAGTGAGGCCAAGTTCAAACCCTTTGCTGCGCTGCGCGCCCGTAAGCACCGTCCGCGTGGCGTCGTTGGGGTCGATCGCGCGGGTGTTGGTGCGGTCAAGCCGGTAGACGGCAGCGGTCAGGTTCAGCGTTGGGTAGATATCCCATTTGAGGCCGAGTTCGTAATTGTCGAACTTCTCCGGCTCCAGCGCGGCGCTTGTGAGGTCGAGCGATGAAAACTGATCGCCCGACTGGGGCAGGAAGGACCGGCTATAGCTGGCGTAGATCGAGACGGGTTGCACCGGCTTTAGCACCACCCCCAGGCGGGGAGACCAGAGAGTGTCCGTCCGGCTATAGCTCTGCCCGGCGACCAGGTCGTCGACGCTGAGCTTGAAGCGGTCGCGGCGAACGCCACCGATAACATCGACATGTTCGCCGATCGAGATCTGGTCCTGCACGTAGAAGGCAGTGGCGTCGGCGTTTGTCCGGATCGACCGGTAGCCGGTATTGGCGGTGGTGCGCAGCGTGACCGGCGGCACCGTGATCCGCTCCGCTAACCCAACAAAGACGCGCCGGCCCCCATTGACGATATCACCGCTTCCGAAGAAGCCATTGATCCGCTGGTTGCGCGTGCGCTGATCGCCATATTCGAAGCCGGCGAGCAGTACGTGGCGGACGGGTCCGGTGGTCACGGTCCAGACGAGGTCGTTCTGATTGAGCAAGTTCTTGCGCGTCGTGGGATCGCTATAGGCTTCGAGGCCGACGCTCTGGACGCCGCCGCGCGGGGTGACCGGGGTCACCGCAAAGGCGTTCCGATAGAGCTTGTCATAATCGCCGTACAGGACCCGGCTTGTCAGGGTCAGGTTGTCGTTGAAGCGATGCTCGATGCGCCCGCTCAGGACCTTGGCCTCGAAGTCGCTGACGTTGAAGCCTGGAACACCGAAGAAGGTGTCGCGAAAGCCGGGGAGTGGGCGTGACGGGCTCGTCAGAGAGCCCTGGACAGCCGAGGGGACGCCCCGATCGATCGTGCGCTTGTCATTGTTATATTCGAAGCCCAGGTCGATCCGGGTGGTGCCGCCGAGCGATACTGCAAAGGTCGGATTGATCGCAATCCGGCGTCCATCGTAGAAGTCGCGGTTGCTGTTGAACTCCTCGTAAACGGCGTTCAGCCGAGCGGAGGCGGATCCGCTGAGCGGCTGATTGATGTCGGTGTCGACATACCATGCACCATATGTGTCCGCCGAGCCGCTGCCGCTGATGAAGGCGTTGGCAACGGGGCGCTTCGTGACGCGGTTGACGATCCCACCCCCACCGCCGCGCCCGAAGATCATCGCGTTGGGACCTTTCAGGACCTCGATCCGCTCTGCGTTGTAGAGGCCACGGTAATATTGCACGTCGTCACGCAGGCCGTCGACGAAGAAGTCCGCCGTGCTGTTATTGCCGCGCAGGATGATCTGATCGCGGTGGCCCTCGCCCTGAGAGATCACCGCGCCGGGGACATAGCGAAGCACGTCGGCAATCGAGCGCATCGCCTGGTCGTCAATCTGCGCCTCGGTGATGATCGACGCCGCCTGCGGAACGTCCTTGAGACTGGTCGGTGTGCGAGTGGCGGTGCTGGTCGCATCGACTTGGTAGCTGTCCCGGACGCCCGTGACGATGATTGTCTGGGAGGGGCTGGTTGGCCCCATGGTTAGTTGGTCCTCGGCCATTGCGGGTACAGCGATCAACCCAAAGCCCAAAGCAACGCCAATCTCAGACTTTCTCACCACAGGCCCCTTATCGCGAATCATTCTCAAAGCGCTGAGACCCCTTAAGAAGTTTGCGAATGCATCGCAATAGCGACGCGCCCAGGGACTGGCGATGCCGTTACGGGGCCATGGAGCTTGAACTGGGGATGCCGATGAAAAGGTGGTGCGGCTGCTGGGCGGCTGTCGGGCTGCTAGTTATCAGACCTCCTTCCTCACCTGAGCATGGTTGAGCATGGCGACCAGCACCACTCCGCCGAGGGTACGTTCTCAGCCCGATGTTCGAGCCTGAGGTCTTGGTTCAATCTCATCCCATTGATGCCCCATGGACATCGCAAAGGCTCGGGTGAGCCCGACCCATTCTTCACGGAGTGACGTGTAGGTTGCGAAAGCACCTGCGGTATCGGAGGTCGTGGCAATGCCTGCTGCTTGGACCCTGTGGAGCGCAGCATCAAACCGCGCTGCTTTGTCGCTTTTGCTCCGCTCGTCCTGCGCCGGCACTTCAGTGCGTTTCGGGAGGAAGGTAGCGCCGGTTTCACGTAGGAGCGCCAGGCCGCTTCCCCACAGCATCTGCACTGCCCCCGAACGTGCGAGCGCTTCGTGCTGCAGGCCAAAAGCCGTGCGCAGGAGCGTTGCGGTGTCCATCGTCAGAAGGGCGATTCTCGCCATCGCATAGCGAGGCTCGCGCAACCGGAAATAGTGGAGCACGGGGTAAGAGTGATGCGACTCCAGGAGGCCAAGGACACGAACCGCCAAGGTCGAGAGCCGGTTCCGGGCGTCTTCGAACGACCCACCGGCTCCCAGCCCTGCCACGAGTTCTGCTGCATTACCGGTGCCACTCGAGAGGTGGTGCAGCGCCTGGGCGAGCGTGTTGCGGCGGACGAGAGCCGAATAAACCGACATCAAGTAAGTCAGCGCCAAGGTGAGGATCGAGAACCCCAAAAAGGCCTGTAGCACCATCAGAATGCGAAATCCGGAGGTTTGGGGGACTATGTCGCCCGTTCCAAGCGTCGTTAAGGAGTATCCGCTAAAGTAGAGCGCCGCGGCGAAGTCGGTTGGGGTTGGACCCTGGCTTGCCTGGATCGAAGTGCCCAGGGCCGGCCACACGATCAGTGCGAACCCACAGGTCAGCAGCAGAAACCAGACGGATACGGTCGCGACCATCATCGTTGGTCCCGCGAAGGCGAGTATCGTATCCCTCAGTCCACCTCTCCGGGGTGAGGCGGCTTTGAACAAGGCCCAGATCAAACGGTTCAGGCGAGGCGTGATCAGCCCGGTCCCGCTCCGGGCAAAAAGCACGGTCAGGAATACATCTGCCAACGCAATCGTAACGATGCCAGCGCCGGTGAGCTGTGCCCAGTTCACAATTCCTGTGCCTCCAACCGTCTTAGCATGAAGTCGAGCACGGTGATCCCGATACCGACGCGTCCAGGAGCCCTGGCCTGAACTCTGTCAGCTCAACTACTCCACAGCTTCCCGGATCTTCGGCAGCATATCGGGTGTAAGTTCGGCCGGACGGGCCGGCAGCGTCGCCGAACCGCGCTCACCGCTGCGCTCGATGTCCTGGATCAAGGCCTTCATCTCGGCGATTTCGCGCACCTGGGCGGCTATGATCTCGTCCGCTAGCTTGCGCACGCGCGGGTCGCTGAGACTCGACCGGCGAGCATTGTTGATAGCGATTGAATGATGCGGGATCATCGATTTCATGAACCCCGTGTCGCCGATCAGAGCTTGGCTTCGGTTGATCGCTAATAGTGCAATTCCGAGCAGCAGCGCTCCTGCCAGAACGGCCACTTTAGTCGCTTGGCCTTTGTACATTGACCACATGAATCCAAGCATGATCACCGTCATCACACAGCCCATGACAAATGACGAGATCAGCCGGTTGAGACTGAACATCGCATGTTCGGACGAGTAGACGAGCTGGTACATAAAGAAGAACATGACGACAGTGGAGGTTGCGATCATAGCCGCGAAGCGGCCCCAGCCCGTTCCTTTCATCTGGTTTTCATGTTCCATTCTATACCTCCTGTAAGCGAAAGTGTCTGGACGCCGCTGCTGGCTATGACGCCGGGCTACGTCATGTATCAAGCGCATCGCAGCCGATTGCTAGGCCTTCATGGTCGCAAGCCAGACGTTTTTGGACGTCCGGCCTGCAGTTCCAATCAGGTTAGCGCGGCCGCTGCTCTAAAGCTCCCGCAGTTCTCCACGGGCGAGCGTGCGCACCTTAGAGGCCGAGCTTCGCCCTTGGCATTTGTAGAAAACGCCTGCGGCCGTACCGTCTGCGGGGCGGGGCGGGCTCTCCGGCGTCATCGCTCGTTCTAGAGCAACCCGCTCCGCCCTTCAAAAATGCAATTTAGAACCACAGATGGTTCATTCCTGCCCTTGACGAAAACCGTAGATGTTTCAAACTAAACCATGAAATAATCTGCACTGGCGATCACCGGCTCCCAAATGGGGAATATCGGCTGCGAGCCTGCGTAAGTGATTTCCGGATCATTCTCGAACGCACCCTGAGTACCCATGTTCGCGTTGAACATAAAGTCGTCTTGGGCCATTTGGCTTTCGCGCATCCCTTCAATGAATATTGCTCCGGTTTCCCATTCGACAAGCACACCGCTGTGCCCGTCTTGGTGGAAGACAGGGTTGGTGGCATCCTCGACAGTGACCTGTTCCGGTCCCAGGTCTACGAACGCGACGTGATCAAATGCGCCCGGGCCAGCATCGAATCCGCCGACTACAACATCGTAGCCACTCATGCTGGACACAACGAAAGCATCCGCGCCGTCGCCGCCGTCAAGGGTATCATTCCCCATGCCGCCGGTAAGCATATCGTGTCCGGCGCCGGCGTTAAGATAATCGGCGCCGTCCTCACCCATCAAAGCGTCCGCTTCGTCACCGCCATAGAGTCTGTCGTTACCAGTGCCGCCGCGTAGATCGTCCTGGCCAGCGGCGCCGTCCAGGATGTCGTTCCCCGCGTCACCTGCGAGGTGATCGTTGCCTTCACCGCCATAGAGCCTGTCGTTGCCGCCAAGTCCGAAGTAAAGATCGTTGGCGTCCCTGGCCTGGAATGTGTCTGCACGTTCGCCGCCGAACTTAACGTGATAGCCGTTCACCGTTGTCTCGTACTGTCCGGGTGTATCGCCGCGGCTGCTCGGGGCCGACTCCGGCAGCGGCCCGGTATGAGGCAGATCCGTTTCTTCGTTCTTTTCGAAATGGAGCGCCTCGAAACGGCCATCTTCGCTGACGCCGGTAATAACGTGACGATCTTCTGTGAACATGAAGTCATCTGACGCGAGGCTCGTCGCGGCGAAACCCGCCAACAGCACCGATCCCGCGCCTTCAGCGGTGTCCCAGCTTATAAGCGCGCCCTCCTTTGTGTCAGTAACGCGCAAGTCCTCTGGTTGCAGGCCATTGATCGCCAAATGGTCGAACATGCTGGGGCCGCCTTGGAAGTCGGTGATCACGTCATTACCGCTATCTGGTGCGACCGTGAATGCATCAGCGCCGAGGCCGCCAGTCATGACATCATCGCCCGCCCCTCCCTCGATTCCACTGTGCCCGAGGCCCTCATCCAAACGATCGTTCCCGTCGCCGCCCATTAGCATGTCCGCTTCTGCGCCCCCGATCAGCACATCGTCGCCCGGACCACCAATCAGATGATCTTCAGCGCCGCCACCGTCGAGCGTGTCATCTCCGGGGTTCCCGATCAGTTCGTCCTGATTGCCGCCGCCCAGCAGCGTATCGGCACCAGGGCGGCCAAGAGCGACATCCTTCTTGCCTGTGCCCGCGTAGCTATCAGACTTCGGACTACCCATAAACAGGGTGTAGTCATCGAAGTTTTGGACCTCAGCCCGATCGGCTGCCTTCGAACCGGGTCGATGTGATGGCTTGTGCGGCATTTTTCGCTCCTTCACGAATGGGATGAAAGGTGAATGGTCAATTAGCGGCTCGCACCGATGTTCCCTGAGAAGCAAGGTTTGGTAGATGAGCCGGGTAAGCCTGGCTTCTTACTGCGCGGCTGCCATGATTTCCGCGTGCGGCCACGTCCTGCGTGATGTGACGGGTAGACGGCCCCGGCACTGATGACAAACCGGTCATACCGGGATCCAACAAGCTCAGGGGAGCAGAGCGCTTCGAACGCGATGACGTGATGAGGACTCGATCCGTGAACTTCATCAGAGCCAGCAACCATGCGGTGCTGCGCGAACAGGCCGATAACATGAATGTACCACGATCACTTGATACTCTCGACGCCATAGGGAGCGCCGCTTAGGTCTACGTCCCAGCTCGCCAACGCGGGCCGGGAGCAAACGGGAACTTATGGCAGCGCAGATCGACAGTCTTCCTACCGGCACCGACCACGACGGCCTCGTTCGTCGGGTGATCGCCCGTTGGCGTGATGATCCTGGAGCGACCTATCGGAGTTGGTTTCTTTGGGACGAGCGCTTGAAGAACTTTCGATCGATCCGGCGCGGCATCGGCCAGGTGGTGGCGGAGATCGAGCGCGGTACGTTCGGTGTCGCCTACCGTGGATCATCGCTCGAAACCGTCGTTCATTCCGTTGCCGAGCAGCGGCAAATCTTCAAGGGCGCCGACCACGCTTTCCTATGGAAGCCGAAGCTCCGCATCCCCGACATCTACGAGAGCCCGGAGAACCAGCGCGCGTTCGGCCGCTTGCTCGACGCCTGTTCGTGCTGCGACACGGCCGAGGAGATCATCGGCCACATCCACGCGATCGACCGCTTGAAGATCAAGGGACTCGGGCCGGCTGTCGCCAACCTGCTCTACTTCCTTCATCCGACGCTGGTGCCGCCCTTCAACACCGCGATCGTGAAGGGCTACAACGCGCTGACCGGTGCGAACGTGAAGCTCGGGAGCTGGGAGCATTTTCTGGCGATGAGGTCCGGCGTTCTCGACCTGAACGATCGCCACCGCGATCTGCTATCCAACGACTTGGGTGCGATTGGCGGCTTGCTGTTCGACATAGGTTCTGGCCGCTACCCGGCACCACCCCTTGACGGAAGCTGCGCCGCGCTCGCGAGCTGGGGCGATCGGCTTGAGGCGGCGCGCGAGGAAGCGCGCACGCTCAGCAAGGCGGCGCTACGCGAGGGCGAGAACGAGCGCACCCATACCGAAATCCAGGCTTGGCTTCGCGATTTAGGATTGGCGCTCGGCTATGACGTGTGGATCGCATCCAACGATCGCAGCCGCGGCTTCAACGGTTCGCCGTTGGGATATGGGTGTCTTGAGCGCCTGCCCACCTCGATTGCAACCTCCAAAGGGGCGGACTCCATCCGCCTGATCGACGTGCTGTGGCTTGAGCGAGGCGGCGATCATGTTGCCGCGGCGTTCGAGGTGGAGCACTCGACCTCGATCTATTCAGGGATCGTTCGGATGCTCGACCTGGCACTCAGCGGTAGCGACCTTCACGCGACAGCGGGGCTGTTCCTAGTCGCACCCGACGCCCGCGAGGCGGACGTTCGCGCGCAGTTGCAACGACCTGCGTTCAGTCGCGTCGCCGACCTCGACATATCCTACCTGCCCTACAGCGAGCTGGAGAAGAACCGTGAGGCCATCGCCCGGTTCGGATCGGGGCTGAAAGCGATCAAGGCGGTGTCCAGCAAGCTCGCCTGAGACAGCCCGGCAAGGGTTAGGTCGGGCGCCGCGTATCCTTCCTGCGACATGCCGTTTTTAAGTATGCTCGGCCTCTCCCGCGAACCCTCGATTGCCGGAGAGTACGCCGATCGCGACTGGAGCGGTGTCGATCGAGCTGTGGCATATCTCAAATCGGCCTCTCGTTTCGGCTAAGGATTCACATGCCGATCTATGTGTGATAATGTCCTTTATCATACATAATGCCGGAGCGGACATGAAGGCGGTTCACGACAAGATCGAAGGCCCTTTTGCAATTGAGGAGGATCTAGCCCTCTACGGCATGGTGACCGGCGGCGCGACCTTGCGTCGCGGCGTGAAGCTGATCCTGCACGGCACGATCGCCGGCGACCTCACCCTTGAACCAGGCGCGCGCGCCATCATCCACGGCACGGTCGCCGGGCGTATCTGCAACGAGGGCGGCCGAGCCGAGATATTCGGCTTTGTCGATGGCGTCGAAGACCTTTCCCCGGACGCCGTAACGGTCATCGACACCGCCGCCCATGTTCGCGGTCGGCGATGAACCAGCTCGCCCCTCTCCCGTCACCCAGCTTAGCGCTGCCCGCGCTCATCGCGTCGGCCGATGAGCGGGCGCGGCTGCGCTTCCTCGAGTTCTTCGCCGTCACCATCCGCAATCCCCATACGCGCCGTGCCTATGCGCGCGCAGCGGGCGAGTTTTTGGCTTGGGTAGCGGCGCGCGGCATCACATCGCTCGCCGGCTTGCAGCCGCTTCATGTCGCGGCCTGGATCGAGGCGCTGGGACGCGAGGTGAGCGCGCCCACCGTCAAGCAGCAGCTCGCGGCCGTGCGCCACCTGTTCGACTGGCTGGTGACAGGCCAGGTCATGCCGACGAACCCGGCCGCGTCGGTGCGCGGGCCGGCGCACAGCGTCCGGCGCGGCAAGACGCCGGTGCTGGCCGCCGACGAAGCGCGGCGACTGCTGGATGTGATCGATGCGACGACGCCGGCAGGTTTGCGCGATCGGGCGCTAATCGGGCTT
>NZ_JBWKZI010000007.1:0-7797 GCF_059424385.1 Sphingobium sp. GW456-12-10-14-TSB1
TCAAACTCTGATTTATCCATATAGCTGAGAGACGTGGAACCGCGCAGATTGCCTTGACGACCACATAGACCAACGGTGAGGTAACTGAATCGAACACGGTTGATGATCTGCACCTTTCCGTCGGTATAGCCTGCTGCCATGCTGTTTACCGGCACAGTGTAGCGTTCCTTGCTCAAGGTCGCGAGGTTGGCACGCGCGATCATCAAATTGACTTGGGCGTCATCCACGTCGGGCGTTGGATCATAGTTTCGCTCGTACTTCGTCTTCAGTAGCTCGTCGTAGTAGCGGAAGGCTTGGACACCACCTTGTATACAACCGGGAGTTCCAAACTCGTATGGCTCCGGTGAAATATCTACAGCAAACAATACGCCGTTTCTAAAAGAGAAATTTAACCGGCTCTTCTTCCCGGCTACCTCAAACTTTGAATACATACCGTGACTTACATCAACCTCAACTCGATCCTTTTTTTGCTTTATCTTCGCTCCACTCACCCCTGGAATTTTAACAGCCACGTCAACAACCTGTTGCGGCGTCATTCCCGACTCAAAATCACCCCATAGCTTAGTTCCGGCAAATGCTGGCGTTGCGCAGGCAATTGCGGCCAAGCCAACGATGAAGCTAAATCTCATGTGATTCCCCCTTTATAATTCTATTATCTTACAGGTGACGGCTCGCATCCATGCGCTGATGCAGGATGCGGATGACGGCGATGCCGTAGCTAGTCGGCCGGAAGTAGATGACGTGCTGCTCGACACCGCGCCGTCGATAGCCTGGCCGGATGTTGGCGCAGCCCTGCGCCTGCTGCGGTGCTTCGGCCAGATCGGCGCAAGCGGCTTCGATGAGGTCGGTGTAGCGCATCGCCTGGGGCAAATCCCAATGCGTCACGGTATAGTCGAAGATCGCATCGAGGTCGCGCTGCGCCCTTGGGCTAAGCCGGTATTCAGCCATGCTGCTCGGCTTTGCGCCGCTTGAACGCGGCGAAGTCGAACAGCTCCGGCTCACCGCTCTGCTCGCCTTCGATCAGCGCCTGACGGATGCTCTCCATCTCAAGGCCACGCTCCTGCTCGCGCCGGATGAGGTCGCGGATTGCCTCGCTGTCGTTGGTGTAGCTGCCGGCGTCGATCTGCGCGGCAATCCACGCATTCTGCTGCTCGGTAAGGGTGATCGTCTTGCGCACCGTCGCCATAGCGGCCTCCATGTTTCTCATACTATTGGTGCTATTTAGCACATGCTGCTGGTAAAGCGAAGCCTTCCGCTATCGCCCGAACCCTATGTCGTGATCGTGTTGCCGATCCCGCTGCCGATCGCGCTCTATCTGTGGTTGATCCAACTCGGGACCGGTCTGCTCGCGGCGGGGTGACTGGTCGATCGCCGGCAACCCGTCGAACCCGTCGCCGGTACTGGTCTGCAACCCTGATCGCATCGCCCGCGCTGCGCCCTGGACCAGGCTCGACATGCCCTGCATCGCCAGCTCGGCGCGCTCGCGAAGCTGGTGGGACCACTCCCGTATCCGCTCCTGACCACGCTCGATGTAGAAGCCCAATCCCCGCTTCTCCATGATCGCCTCGTTCATCTGCCCGCGCGGGGTGACGGCGTGCGGCTCCTCGCCGGCTGCGATCTGCTCGCGTTCGGCGCGACGCTCGATCGCAGCCGATGCATGACCCATCTTCACGGTCGGCTCGATATCAAGCCCCTGACGCTCATAGCTGCGATGATCGACCCGCTCGGCCACCTGGGCGTGTTCCAGCGCGTCGTTGACCATCCCGGCCCACCGCTCCCGGATCGCCTCCACCTCCACCGAGGCCGTCGTGCGCACGTCGAGCTGGCGCGTCTTCGCCCCCAACCCCTCCGGCCCGACCTCCCGCGTCGTCGTCATGACGTGGGCATGGTGGTTGCGATCGTCGCCGTAATCATGCGGGGTATGGATCGCCGCATCGACCGCCACCCCGTAGCGGTCGCGGATATCCTCCGCAAAAGCACGAACCAGGTCGCGGCGCTGGCCGGCGTCCAGCTCGGCCGGCAACGCCAGCTCGTATTCCCGCGCCACCTTGGCGTCCTTGCGCTTCTCCACCGCCTCGGCCGCGTTCCACAGCGCGGAGCGGTCCTGCGCCCACTCCGCGCCCTCCGGCACGACGATGAACGCATCCTCGACGCCGCCTCGCCGCGTGTAGTCGTGGACCAAGCCGTCGCGCTCGTTTTCGAGGCAGACGCCGGCACGATACGCGACCGCCGCGACCGCGCTACGCCCGGTCGAGCGTGACACCGATTTCACCGCCAGATGGTAGATCGCCATCGCTGCGCCTGCCTTCTCCAACGTGGTCCAGCGGCGTTGCGCTGGTCGGGGTGTGGGGCAGAGGCCCCGCTGTCGCATTGCGACATGGGTGCAGGGTATCCCTGCCGCACGCATTACGCAGTAATGCTAAAGTGCGCCCTTGTCTTCCTGCTGTCGTCTCGGGTGGCTTCATTCGTTGGGTTGCGCTATAGTCACTTCATATTCGTGCTTTCGGGTAGGGAACATGGCGGCACCGACACCAGAAGCAATCGATCAGGCCCGCAAACGAGTTGAGCAGGCCAAGGCCCGCCTCGACGCGCTCAATGCCCGTGTCGCTGCTGAAGGTCGTCGTCTCGACACTCGGCGCAAGATCATCCTGGGCGGACTGCTCATCGACGCCGCCAGCAAGGACAAACGGTTCGCCGGCATCGTCTCCGAGCTGACCCACCGCATCAACCGGGATCAGGATCGCAAACCGTTCGAGGGATGGACGCTGCCCGGGGAGGATAGCTGATGGACCGCGACCGGGAGGACGACCCGCGCCGCCTGCTCGAACAGGCGCGCCAGCTCCACGATCAGGGACGCGGAAGGGGAATGGCGCGTGGTGGGAGCCGCACCGATCCCCCGGCCGGCAGGTTCGATCCCGCCGAGTTCGACACGCCCCCCGATCCGCCGCCCTCTGCCGCCGGTCGCGCGCGCGATGCCGCCGACGCCGCCCAGGCGCACAGCTTCTTCTCCCACCTCGACACCAACATCCAGCGCGTCCTCGCCGGCTTCGGCACCCTGCGCGACCTGGTGTCCGACGTCCGCGCCAGCTTGGCCGATGCCGCCGCCAGGGACGCACAGCGCGCCGAGGACGAGGAAGCCCGTGACAAGGCCATAGCGGCCCGCCTGGTCGATCCTGCCGCCCTGGAGGCCCGTGCGGAAGCCGGAGCGCGTCATGGGGCCGCAGATGGCCTTGCCGGAGCGGGAGAAGCCCTGCTGCGTCGGATTGACGCTGACACGGCCGCGCACGCTGCTCTGGCCGATCGTTTTGCCGCCGATGCCGCCGATCGTCGCGCCCATGAGCAGCGCCGGCGCCGATGGGACAGGTGGTGGAACGGCGCGCTCGCCGGCTTCGCCCTGCTGGTCCCGATCGCCGGGGGTTACGGCTACTACCTGGGTAACGGGGCCGGCGATGCGCAAGGCTACGCCCGCGCCCGTGATGAAACGGCTGCGGCGAGCTGGGCTAACACCACCAACGGCAAGCTCGCCCGCCGCATCGATCAGGCCAGCGAACAGACCATCCCTGCCATCGCCGCTTGCCCCAAGGATCACGGCTGGAAACGCGAGAAGCGCGACGGGGCATACTGGTGCTTCGGCGCGAACCCCGACGCCAAGACCTACACCGGGTGGTTGCTGCCATGAGCCTCGATGATCGCACCCGCACCTGGCAGCTCGTCATGACCGGCCATGATCTCCGGCACGTCACGCTCAACACCCAGGCCGACATGGCGCGGCTGCTCGACCTCGATCCCTCCATTTCGCACCTGACGCTCGAAATCGGCGGGGATCGCGTCCACGTCGCCCGCGACTGGCCTAGCGACCAATACGAGGAAGCCGGTCGCCTGATCGATCGCATCGCCGCCTCGGGCGTGTCCGCGATCGTCGTCCACGATCGCAACGGCAAGCCCCCTCGCCGCGTGACGACCGGCGAATGATGGCACGATGCCCTCGCCCCGACTCCTCCCTCGCCAAGCCTGCGGCCGGTAGGCCGCTCTTGTGACGGCGTAGCCGGCACGCAACATCGGCGCATCGGCCGAAGGCCGATTCCGCTTGTCATCATGCAACGCCAGCCTCGCGCGCCCGCGATGATTCTAGATTCTATTGATTCTATGATTCAGGGGTTGCTTGTCTGTTGATTCATATAGGGAAAATGGCTCGACCTACGACAAATGGGGTGCTCAGTTACGACAAATGGGGTGAGCACCTACGACAAATGGGGTGCTCAGTTACGACGGATCGGGTGCCCCCGAGGAATGGGGCGATTATGCGATCTATGACATTGGCGTTGATCTTATGTCGTAACTGATTAAGCTCATGCCGTGCCCGACGACCTTCCCATCGGCCGCACGATGAAGGCGGCTTCCACGATCTCGGTTCGTGACGGTCATGCCATCGTCAAAGCTGGCGAGTTCATCGAAGCACGGTTCGGTGCGGGTACGTCACCCTCTTTGGCGGCCCGCAAAACCCTAGCCCTTCTAATCGCCAAAGCTGCCGGCGAAGCATGGCGGCCGGGATCGCACGTCATCGCCAAGCGCGATCTGCGAGGCACCCACAACGCCAATGATCGGATCCAGGACACCCTCGATGAGCTGATGGATGTGAAGTTCCAAATGCCTTCGACCTCGGCGCAGGGGCGTGCGGCGACGCTCACCGCTGCCCTGCTCGCCTGGACGCTCAACGAACATGCGGAAGACGGCCGGGCCACCGTCGAGTGGGAGTTCACGGCACCGGCTAGGGCAATCCTGCAGGGGAGCGATTACTACGCTCGCCTTAACCGGGCGGCTCTGCTCGCCTTCCGGTCGAAGTATGCGATCACCCTCTATGAGATGGGTTGCCTGCTGGCTGGACGGCGTAGCCCCACATGGTCCGGAACGGTCGATGAGCTGCGGGAGCGGCTTGGCGCACCCTCTAATTCGATGCCCAACTTCTCCGATTTCCGGCGTCTGGTGCTGACACCTGGCAAATCCGAAATCGATCAGCTCGCCGCCTTCACGATGGACTGGTCGGAAAAGCGCGGAGCGCGGGGCAAGATCACCCACGTCACCCTGACCTTCACCCCTAAAGACGACGACGCCACTGACGCCGCGGCCGATGAGGCAGGACGCCATAGCAGCGGTCGAAAAGCCCGCCGGGAAGGGACGACAGAAACCATCGTCGACACCGCCAGCCTCATCGCCTCGGCGGCTTCTCGGCTGTCGGTTTCGGACACCCTACGCTGGCCGGCCGACGATCAGGTGGACGAGTTCAAGGCCCCGGAGCTTCATGCGATTGGAATGGCCCTAGGCGGTGGTCACTCCGTGCAGCGACTGGCGGATCAATATGCCCGCGTGCGCCCCGAGCAGCGCCGTAAACTGGTAGGAGATGCTCTCAAGGCAGACTGGACGAAATGGGTTACGGGGTGTGCCACCAAGTGGGGCCGGGTCTGACCGTTTCGCCATCCGACCGTTTCTGCTAACGGTTAGCGGATCATGTTTTGAAACGATACGCAACAGGGACCGATAAGATGGCTTACACCCTCGGAGAGGCCGCGAAGGCGACGGGTATTAGCAAGGCTTCCATATCGCGAGCCATCAACAGCGGTCGGATTTCTGCGACAAAGAAGGATGATGGCTCTTTCTCGATTGAACCGGTCGAACTGCACCGGGTGTACCCCCCCAAGTCAGCCGCACCAGTAACCAAAACGCCTTCTGAAACGATACGCAACGGCAATACTGACACCCGTAACGGGTCAGATTCCAACGTGTTGCAGGCCCGTCTTGATGCTGCCCTGGAACAGTTGCGCGATCGGGACGGCACGATCGATGATCTTCGCCGTCGCCTCGATCAATCGGATGAGGAACGGCGTGAGGCTCAAGCCCGAGTGATCGGACTGCTGGCCGGACCCGGCCCCACGGAATCCAAGAGGGGGTTTTTCGGTCGCCTATTTGGTCGCCCCGACGAATGACCGCGATCACATCCATCAAATGAGATTTACACACCCATCTTGAGGTCGAGCTTGATCGTGTCGCCCGGCATGCCGGTCAGAACGGCGATCTTCTCGCGGGCGAAAGCCAGCACATCCGCAACGGTATTGAGCGGCGGACCTGCGTCAGCCGGGATGGCCTCTTCAGGCTCCGGCGCGGCTTCGTCAGCCATCTTCCGCACGTCCTTGGAAACCGTGCCCTCCAGTTCATCGATGCTGAAGTTCGCGATGCGCGGGTATTCC
Organism: Sphingobium sp. GW456-12-10-14-TSB1; assembly: GCF_059424385.1. NCBI lineage: Bacteria > Pseudomonadati > Pseudomonadota > Alphaproteobacteria > Sphingomonadales > Sphingobiaceae > Sphingobium > Sphingobium sp. GW456-12-10-14-TSB1. Next base: position 6,243 of record NZ_JBWKZI010000007.1, read on the forward strand.
TCCGCGATCCCGTGGCCGACCTGGCTGATTACCGCATCGTCTCCCTTATCGAGCATTACCCACATGCCGTAGTTATTGCGGACGGTGTGGCCGTTCTCGATCCGCGCAGCATAGGACGCATCGAACCGCTTCTTCACCTCGTCAGCGGGGAAGAGATACACATCTACGTTCTGGGGGTTTAGCCGATCATCAACGGCAGCGACCAGAACGAGGTCCACGTCATCAAGGGTCTTCCAACGCTTGCCATCATCAAGCGGCGGAAAGGCTACCCAGCGATCGCGAGTGGTGCGGATGCTGGCAGTCTGCGTCTTACCATCCTTGGTCAGCTCATAGGTGTTGGAGAGACCGCGACCAGGCTGCTTCTTGAGAGCATACCCTTGCTGACGTGCGCCTTCGAGAGCAGCGCCAACCATTAGGTGCCAAGCGGCACTTTCCCCCATTTCCTTCAGGCGTGTCATAACAATTCCTTTCGTTGTCGATTGTCCCGAGCACTGATTCGCCTCTCGACAAGGATCATTTGGAATTATTGCCACGCTTACGCAAGCTAAATCGCATTTATTGCGAATTATTCCGGCATAAGTGCTGTGGAACCGCCAATTGGTATAAATTGGTATGAGCGCAGGAAGGCTATTATTCCTGCCGTCGCGACAGGCGCGATATCGTCGCCTGATCGACCCCGAGCAGAGCCGCAACGGTGCGCTGCGTGTCGCCCTTGGCAAGCCGCTGTAGCGCCTCGGCCTGCTGGTGAGGGGTGAGGGCCGCTCGCCGGCCGAACTTGACCCCACGGGCTTTAGCCTGGTCACGGCCGACTGCGGTGCGCTCCACGATCCGCTGGCGCTCCCAGCTCGCCGCAATCCCCAACACGGCGATAACGACCTCGGCGAACTGCGAGGTGGTATCCACCATCGGCTCCGCGATCGACCGGAAGCCAGCCCCTGCCTCCTTCACCGCATGGAGGATGTTCAACAGGTCACGGGTGTTGCGCGCCAGGCGATCCGTGGCTGTCACCATCAGCACGTCGCCGGCATCGAGCGCGCCGATCGCGCGCTTGAGTTTCGGCCGCTCGGCCGACCCCGCGCTGGCCTTCTCCTGGTAGACCTTCACGCAACCGGCAGCGAGGAGCTGGGCGACCTGCTGGGTGAGGTCCTGCCCGTTGGAGGAGACGCGCGCATAGCCGTAGATCATGCAACCATTGTGCATCGGATATATGCATCACGGAAGTGCCCGGATTTCTGCCGTTCCCGTAGTGATGCAGAACCTATGAGTTTTGCATCAGCTCGGTGCAAAGAACCGTATGACGCCGTTTTCTATCCGATAGCCAAAGCCATGCTTAACTGCGTAAGCTACTAGCTCGTCTACATTCATATATTTCGGTAGCGAGTTTATTGTGCGATATATTTGACCTCCTGGCTTGGTCAAACTTTTTGCTTCAAATATTCTCGCTACCGATTTTTTCATGACTAGGTAAATCTTATCCTCAAGAAACGCCTATAGGTCTCGGCCGAGATTGGTCACGGCTTGATCGCGGCTGTCCTGATTAGACTTTGCGGCGGCC